>NZ_LXEO01000050.1 GCF_001654865.1 Buttiauxella noackiae ATCC 51607
TAGATTACCCTGTTGTATTGTTCATACTGTCGGCGATCGGAAGTTGGGGTGCGTGATAAAAAGAGGTCGACTGCACCAGTTTGCTTGTTCTTCAGACCGATTAACGTATGTCCAGAATTGGCATCGGTCAGATCGGTAAAGTTGACCGTAATGGATTTACCGCAGGTCAAAGTGTACGTGGCAAGGTCATTGCCTAATTTCACTTCTTTCGCAAAAACCGAGAAGGAAGCCATAAGAAGAAAAACGGGTAGTACACTGGTTTTTTTTAGATTCATTTTCTTAGCCTAACTCACGTTTAACCACGAATAACGTCACCTGGTGACCTGTACTTTCTAAAAATTGCTGGTTTGCCCTTTTTATTACATCAACGACTAACACAAAAAAGTAAGGAGCGACTCGGCATAGAGAATGCTTCGCTTCCATGTGAATGAAAAAGCAGATGAGCTTTATTACCGAAACCTAAAGGGTTGAGGTAATCTAGTAGAAATTAAGATTTTAAAAGCAAAGAAACGTGCTTTACATCATCCATTAACATCAACTTTTTACATTACAGCTAGTTCTAAGCGTAGAAGTTTTCACGCGAAAATCAACACAAGCAAAGCACCACTACGAGCCTGCCTACATTTTGTAGCTCTGTAATTTTGGCGAGTATATACCAGGCCTATACGAAAATTAAAGTCCATTATTTTCAAAAACTAATATTTGTCCGTGCCAAAATCTGTTGGGGTAAGATTCTGATTTTTAGAAAATGGTTTCTCTTTCTTTATGTTTGCACCCATCCCTAAGCAATAGGACTATAGACACCTAGGAAACCTCCTAATAAATATCCTATAAAAGAGTTGAAATCCTAAAGACGGCTTCTTAGACAATGAGATAACTTACAACATGATCAGGTTGAATTCTTACTCTTTAACTATGCAGGATGCAAAATGTTAAAAAATAGCAATGGACTCGTGAGTATTTTTATACTCACTCAAAATCAATTTCTTAAACTGGGATTAGAGTCAATCATTAAAGAAGTCTTTTCAAAATGTGATAGAGATAACGTTTCTTATAATATATATGAAATCATTAATCTTAATGATCTTACAATAAAGATGTTGCGGGTAGGAGGGAAATCAATCGTGTTCTTTGATTCAGATGGTTTCTTTTTCCATGACCGTCTTGAAATGGTCAATAAAATCAACGATACCAATTTGCAGTTTGAGTCCGTGTTTCTATGCGATGGCTCTGAATATAATAAAATGAGCCATTTTTATAATTTACTCTTTAAAACAGTATTAAATAAATCCATTCCATTGCGACATACCATCATGGATATTGAGGGTGTAATTCTTAAAATGGTCGGCACCAGGGATTTTGAGCTCAGACAAGATGTTTTGCCAGAAATTTGTACACCTTTTTTAAGGTTAACAACACGTGAAGCTAACGTATTGAAAAATATATTCAAGGGAAAGAATACCAGGGAAATAGCTAATAACTTGTATATTAGTGAGAAAACCGTGCTTGCACATCGTTCAAGAATCTATTCAAAATTTAGCGTACACTCTTTAAGTGAACTGTATTTTTTCATCAGGAACAGTACGCATATCAAAAACTTATAGCATTATTATTGGAGACTGAAAATGGGAAAGCTATAAAATTAGTTTTAATTTTGTTTACTTCTATATTGGTCAGTGCGCAAGTCATTGCATCAAGAGGAGCAGCAGATTGGTTACTGAAAGAATCAGGAAAAAATAGCGCGATTGAAAAGAAAAAATCATTTTATTTCGACAATGATAATGAGATTGTTTACCCGAAACTTGCCGATATCGTTGAGCCTGTCAACTGCGAAAAAGCGTTCCCGGACGGTAGTAGCAAACTTCATTCAATATCTGATAAACAATATCGTAAGCTAACACAAAAAAATGAAGCATTACGCAATGCACAAAAATGGAATGCTAAAAAAAGTGTTAAGGCAGTCATTGCTATTCCTTTTACCAGTGAGCAATATGAAATTCAGTTTCTAACACCCTACGCACAGAAGGATTTACAAGCGGAAGAGGCTTTTGTGAATGTTTCACAAAAAATCACCATCCAATCCTGTTTAAAATTCAGAGACACATTGATTTATTGGTTCTAAGGGTAAAACAGAAAAGCATATTCGCCTGAGTCAAACATCTTTTTTAATGAGGTGATGATGAATATTGATCTTGCCATTTTTTTGATTACCTCTTTAGCTCTTTTAATATTTGTTATTTTTGTAATCAGAAAAGCCATAGTGCAATTTAAGAAGAAACGTGCCATTACAATAAAATTAAAGTAATGGCATTTTTATACGACTGCTAGAAAATCAATCAGCTAATGTCATAAGATGGCTGATAATGTTTTTTAATACAGGGTTATCTTTTGCAGATTTCAGAATATTTGCATAAATAGTAATAGCATGACCATTTACAACATCGGTCTCTAATACTTTTATATTATACATTTGTGAATAGTAATCAATTAGCGGCGCGGGCATAAAGCACACAGCATTCGAGTGTGAGACTAACATCAGCATTGTATCGTAGGAGGAGACACGAATCCTCCTTGATAAGCTGCTAATCCCATCAAAATAAAAGACATATTTTTCTAAATCTATCTCTGGCGAATCCTTCGGAAGTACATATGCAACAAGTTTTTCTTTTTTAAGCATTTCCAGTGTGACTTTGCCCTGCAAGCGAGGATGATTCACCTGACACACTGCATACATATTTTTTAGGATGATCTGGTACTCTATAATAGAACTATCAACGGCTAAAGAAGTACCAATATCTATATCAATTTGTTTTCTGCGCAACGCCTCAATTCTAGTCTCAGTGTCATTGCTGAAGTTATTAAATTCAAAAATAGCATTTTGAACTTCAGCTCCCTCATCGTTCATGAATTTCCATGCCAACCAATTTTCAAGCACCGAGTTAGTTCTGATCCGGAAGAAATTTTTATCCGGAGAAGATAATTTTCTATCCGTTGAAGCTGGCTCTATCAAATTGAGGGCTGGGGAAAAGTGCTTGTAAAGATCTAATGCCAAACTTGTCGGTTGCATCCCATTTTTAGTACGCATCATTATTGGATCTGAATAATGGTCACGAAGTTTATTCAATGCATAGCTGACCGATGAAACGCCCATTCCTAAGCGAATACCAGTCTCTGTGACATTTTTGTTTTCAACCAATGCACATAGGACTCTTAACAAATTTAGATCTAGTTTTCTATTCATCATGTTAACTTTTTGTTGACTTGTTATCATAAATTATAGTCCATTTTCTACTTATCCGAATTGGCTTTCTTATTCATTGTCGTTGTTAGTAGGAATCCTAAATGCGAATATAGCTCATCGGAATAAACCAGTAATATTCTTAAGACTTTAACCCAACAAAAGAGTTGAATTCTTAAATACAGGCCTATATTCAATAAGGTAATATTTCTGCTAATAAAACTGTTTCTTTTGGTTGTGTCATAACGAATGGAGGGCATCTTCAAAGACAATAAATTAATTAATCAACATCTTACTCAAAATCCACGCGCGATCTATTTAGAGTGGGTTTATATAATATTATGCATCAATGCTTTAGTTAATATCAGATCTGGCTGTAATTAATATCAGACCAACCTGAAATTAATAATCGTTAAGCAAACGGAAATTTGTATTTATTCAAACCCAAGAACGGGGAATTAACATGAAAAAGCTCGCTATCGTTACCAGTATTATTTCTGCTCTCTCTTTAATCAATGTTGCACAGGCTGGTCAAGAAATCCTGTTCCACGGTGAAATCACAGAAAGTACCTGTGAATCCTCTATCGCTGGTGGGAGTGACGTGACACTGCCGACTGTTTCTTCTACCTCTCTGGACGGTGCGGTAGGTGCTACAGCTGGCCGTACGCAGTTCGTTATTGATGTCACTGGCTGCACATTGGTTGCAGGCAAAACCAAAGTAGCTGCCTACTTCAATGCCAGCTCCAATGGTTCAGCCAACGTAGACAGTACGACTGGTTACCTGACGAACCTTTCCGAAGGTGCAACTGGCGGTGCAGAAGGTGTAATGCTGCAATTGGTGGATGGTACTTCACTGGCACCAATTAAAGTGGGTTACGCATCTCAGAGCACTGATAGTGGTACAGGCTTCCAGACTGTTGTGGGTTCACCGAACGGTACAGCGCGTCTGAACTATTTCGTGGAATACGTGAAAGCAGCTACGACCGTTGGAGCCGGTACTGTTGAAGGCAAAGTAATTTACGACCTGATGTATAAATAAATCTTTATCCATAGGGGTAAGCCATTGCCCCTGCTTCACTCATTTGGAATCAATATGCTTATGCGTCATTACGCGAGAAAAACCGCCATAATGTGTTTTATTGGGGCGATTTTAGGATGGGCCAATTATGTATCCGCAGGAGTTGTTATTGGCTCAACCCGAGTTATTTACCGTGAAAGTAAAGATGAAGTTACGGTAAAATTGACCAATAACAACCCATCTCCTGTATTAGTACAGAGCTGGATTGATAAAGGTGATGAACATATTTCGCCTGAAAAACTTTCCGTGCCATTTATTTTAACACCACCTATTAACAGAATGGATTCTGGGAAAGGACAAACCTTACGTATTACTTATATTGGGACGCCTGCACTGCCAACAGATAAAGAATCTGTATATTGGTTAAATGTACTTGAGGTTCCTGCCAAACAAAAAAGTGTTCAGGATAAAAGTCGGCTTAATATAGCATTTCGTACGCGAATAAAAATTTTCTACCGTCCAGATGGATTAGCAGGTAATGCAAACAGCGCACCAAAAGATCTAGTCTGGAAAATTCGTGATGGTGCTTTGTTGGTGATTAACCCAACGCCATATAATGTGACACTAGGAATGATTTATTACAAAAATAACGGTAAAAATCATGAAATGGAAGGAGATATGTTATCCCCAGGTGGCACACAGACATACAAATTTAAAGACCTTGCTGGAGTGAGTAATCTCTCTCAGTTGAGTTATACCGCTATTAATGACTATGGTGCCTTTGTAAAATACAATGCGAATGGCCATTAATTTTCCTTATTAGCTTTAATGGATTAAAGCTTGATTTACGAGTGAGAGAGAAGGTCGCCAACATGAAAATAATAAAAATTAAAAATAAAGAGCTAACGCGTCATAATAGCTTAACCCCGATTATTATTCTCTGTTTGGCAACATTTCCCGTGCGTGCAAATGAACCAGTCACAGAAGATACCCAACCTGTAACTGACAGCGTTGAATTTGAGTCTGATCTAATGCGTATGGACAGTAACGCTAAGATCGATCTTTCCCGTTTTTCAAAAGGCTCAAGCGGTACACCTGGTGTTTACCGTTTAAGTATCATCGTTAATAATACCGAAGTTGGGGTCGATAACGTTGAGCTAAAGGAAGCAGCAGATAAATCCGTCTACCCATGTTTGACGGCCAAAATACTCCAGTTAATCAACTTTAACCAATCACAGCTTTCACCAGAAGCAGTGGCAATGGTTTCTGGAAAAGTCGCCTGCGCGAACCTCCAGAGCGTTATTCCAGACGCTAAAGTTCAGTTTGATAGCAATGAGCAACAGCTCAATATCTCTATCCCACAAATTTACGTTAACCGCATCTCCAGCGGCACGGTTGACCCTGCTCTGTGGGATAGTGGAATCCCAGCCGGCCTATTAAGCTATTATCTCAACGGCTATGATTCTAAATTTGGTACTAACAGCAGCCGTACTTTTTATGCGGGCCTGAACGGCGGCCTGAATATTGGCGCCTGGTACCTGCGTCATAATGGGTCTTATAACTGGCAGCAAGATCAGGGCAGTCAATACAACACCATAAATACCTACCTGCAGCGCGATGTTGAAGCTTTGCGTGGGCGTGTCGTACTTGGGCAATCCAATACCAGCGGCCAGCTTTTCGACTCTTTACCATTTACCGGTGCACGCGTTGAAAGTGATGACAGCATGCTGCCAGATTCACAACGTGGCTATGCGCCTGAAATTCGCGGTATTGCGAAAACCAATGCCAAAGTCATTGTGAAACAGATGGGTCAAATCATTTATGAAACCACTGTCACACCTGGCGCCTTCCTGATTAACGATCTCTACCCAACCGGTTACGGTGGCGATCTGGATATCACTATTCAGGAAGCTGATGGCACGGTACAAAACTATTCGATGCCTTATGCTTCAGTTGCACAGCTATTGCGTCCTGGTTCACACCATTTTAGCTTAACAGTGGGCAAGCTACGCGATTCCAATATTTCTGATAAGCCGATGTTATATGAGGCAACTTATCAGCGCGGGCTATCTAACTCAGTTACGGGTTATGCGGGTGTACAGGCGAGTGAAAACTATCAGGCCGCACAGATTGGTACCGCATTAAGTACGCTGCTGGGCGCATTTGGTGTCGACATCACGCAATCTTTTAGCAAAATTGGTGAATATCAAGACCAACCTTCTTCTCTCTCAGGGCAAAGTTATCGGGCGAGTTACAGTAAACTCGTTACCGAGACTAACAGTAACATTACATTGGCCGCATACCGCTTCTCCAGTAGCGGATACATGGACTATATGACCACAATGCTGGCTCGTGACAACGTCAAAAGTGGCCAGTCAGGCACGGGTATTATGCGTTCCAAAAACCGTTTTGCGGTCTCCGCAAGCCAGGGATTAGCTGAAGGTTGGGGAAACTTTTACGCCAGTGCATCAGTAGAGAACTACTGGAATAACGATAAATATAATAAACAGTATCAGTTAGGCTATTCGAATGTTTTTAAAAGGGTGAACTACAGCATTAACGTAAGCCGTAGCCAAAATGCCTATGGCGCAGACCAAACGAGTTTTAACCTGAACTTCTCTTTCCCTCTGTGGGAAAACCGTGATGTGCGTTCTCCAACGGTAAGCCTGCGCTACAACCATGATAATAATGGCGGGCAAAATGAACAGGCTTCAATTGGCGGCGCATTAGGTGAGAACAACAAATATACCTATAACTTGAACGGATCGCATGATAGCCGTTCGGGTACTTCTGGCAGCGTGGGCGGTACTTGGCTTGGCAGCGTTGCTCAGATGAGCGGTACCTACAGCAAAGGGCCTGAATACCAAACTACCACTGTTGGTATGACTGGTTCGATGATTGCCCACTCGGGAGGTGTCACTCTTTCTCCTTATACCGGCGATACCTTTGCCCTGGTAGAAGCTAAAGGGGCAGAAGGTGCTAAAATTGGTACTTATGCCGGGACAAAAGTCGATTCATTTGGCTATGCCGTATTCCCTTCAATGCGGCCTTATCAGTTGAATGAAGTGTCGATAGATCCTGAAGGTTCTTCACAGGATGTGGAATTTGAAAATACCTCCCAGAAAGCAGTGCCTCGTGCCGGTGCTGTAGTTAAGGTTAAATTTAATACACGTACGGGTATTCCAGTGCTGATCACCTCTTTATTTAACGGTAACCCGCTGCCATTTGGTGCAGAGGTCTTCGATAAGCTGAATAACTATGTGGGTGCAGTAACACAGGGTGGGGTGATTTATGCCAAGGTTGCCGATATGAAAGGTACGCTGAGGGTAACATGGGGTAATGGTGCTGAATCGAGCTGTAAAGTGAATTATATTTTGGCACCGTTATCGACAGATAAAGCACAGAAAAAAATACCACAGCGCTTTGATACGCCTTGCATGTGAGTACACTTTTGTTTTAAGTGGCTGTTAAAATTATCCTTCATTTTGTCAAACCGTGATTTTTCCAAAAACCAGGACATCCCTCAAGATATGAAATTAAGGGGTCTGCCTGGAGGCGCAATGAGTTAATAAAAAATCTTTCAAGTATTTTAAAAGAAAATTATAAGCCGGAGCATAGATCAATAATTGTTCATTCCATGGAGTAACAGCGGCATATGATTAAATCATCATTTTTTCAATTTTAACGCTTTTGAAACCAAAAGTAATTAATTTTCCATTTTTTGAAGGCAATATATATGAAATGCTTTCTCAAATCATCAGGTAAGAGGTATTTATGAAGGTGTTTTACATGTGCCTGGATAACATAATAAAGAATATAAATAAATTTACACACCATATTATTATCATTGTAACAGCAATGTTACCAGTGATATTTATGAGTAATTCATTTGCATAGGCGATAAATTGTACTGGAGCATATACCAGTGTAGGTGGGGACTTTACTATTCCATCTGTAAATATTACTGCACCCAATAATGGTGAATCTAATCAATTATTATATACGGTAAATAATGCATCCATCCAGAATGCTTACACCGATTGCAGAACAGGAGGTTTTTGTAAACACAGCAACTACATTAACGGATATACCGCTTATCCCACCAATATCAAAGGGCTTGGGGTATCCATTAATGAAAGTATTTCGGGCAGTAACAAACCCGTTCCTGTTTGTCTGGAGTATATTGATACCGTAACACGATACAATAATATGCCAACAGGAATACGTGTTACTTACAAGCTCTGGAGAACCCCAAGGGTAATTCCACCTATCGGTTCGACACAAATCACCTCTGTAACAGCAGTTGCTACTCTAGGCTAACGATCCCTCGAATGTGATGGGAACTTGCCCACCAGGGGGCGTCAAAATGCCGAATAGTGATTTTTGTAAAGTTATTTCCCGTAGAATAACCTTTACAGCATTATTCGAGCTAGGCACATGTGAACTTTGAAACCCCAACCAGACGGTAGAAATGGGTACTTATCACTACAGCCCCGCTGAAAAAGCAGGCCCTTGGGTTGATGCAGGCTTTCAACTGAAGTGCCCGCAAGCCTGGGGATACGGTGGCTCGACAACTAATTCGACTACTCCGTATGATGCAAGCAATGGCTCCAGAGTTAATAACAATGGAAACCAACCCATTAAAATTAAAGTCACACCTTTAAACCCTAGTGTGGACCCTCTGCAAGGTATCTTTCAACTGAACAGCGGGGGTGCTGAAGGGTATGATTTACAGCTTGCCTGGGGAGATCCTGCAAGTCAGGGAAATATACCTGCAAAACCTGTACAACTTGGCTCATGGATTAATGCAAACACCGTTAACAGAAATTATAGCAATAGTGCTTATGCAATTGGTGCAAATGCTATCCCCACTGGTGCCGATGAGAAAATTAAAATGTCCGCCCGCTACATTCGTAACTCACAAGATATGAAACCAGGGGTTGCCAATTCCAGCGTTGAAGTAATAGCAACTTATAATTAAGACATTGTTAGTGCGCAATTTTAATATTTTGCGCACTAACAACAATTGGTTGTCCATTTTTTGAATGCAACAAATAAAACTTAATGACCAGAAATAATAGCCTACAATTTAGGCCAGAGCTCAAAATTGTAGCCGCTCAGTTAATCCTTGCTCAGCTTTACACCGCTGCAACCATAGCAATGACAGCTCGAAATCGATAAAAACAAGAACTAAAAATAGCGGCACAACTTTTTTATCAATCCACACTCACTAAATCCTGCGCGCAAGCCCAGGCTGAACTCCATGCCCACTGGAAGTTATATCCACCTAACCAGCCGCTTACGTCCATCACTTCACCGATAAAGTACAAACCCGGCATTTTGCGTGCTTCCATTGTGCGTGAGCTAAGTTCATTGGTATCAACACCCCCTAACGTCACTTCTGCAGTACGATAACCTTCGGTACCGTTGGGTTGAACGCGCCAGTTTTGCAACGTTTCGATTAAATCGCTTTGTTGACGCACATTAAGTTGTTTAAGCGTCACGTCAGGAATTTGCTCAAGAAGCTGCAAACACTCAACCAGGCGTTTTGGTAACACCATCGCCAGTGTGTTTTTCAGGCTTTGATTTGGATGGGCGTTACGCTGCTCATTGAGAAGCTCATCCAAATCGGTATTAGGAAGTAAGTTAACGCTCACAAACTCACCAGGCTGCCAATAGCTAGAAAGCTGCAAAACCGCCGGGCCAGATAATCCACGATGGGTAAACAGCAAACTCTCACGGAAGCTGACACCATTTTCGGCAGTAATCACTGACGGAACGGATACACCCGAAAGCACCTGGAGCTGTTCGAGAAGTGGTTTATGCAAAGTAAACGGTACCAGGCCCGCACGAGTAGGGAGAACTTTTAGCCCAAACTGCTCTGCAATTTTATAGCCAAACGGTGTTGCCCCAAGACCTGGCATAGAAAGACCACCCGTTGCGATGACTAATTTTGCCGCTTGCACGCTGTCGCCATTTAATTCAATGGTGTAGCCATTTTCATCATGTTCTATAGATAATACTTCGCTACGCAGGCGTGTGGTGACATGCCCTTTTTCACATTCCGCAATTAACATGTCGACGATTTGCTGTGCTGAGTCATCGCAGAAAAGTTGGCCAAGGGTCTTCTCATGCCATGCGATGCCATGTTTACCGACCATGTCGATAAAATCCCACTGGGTATAACGCGCCAGGGCAGATTTGCAAAAATGAGGGTTTTGGCTGAGATATGCTGCAGGTTCGATATAAAGATTAGTAAAGTTGCAGCGACCTCCACCTGACATCAGGATTTTACGGCCTGGTTTTTTACCGTTATCAATAAGCAGCACTTTGCTACCTGCCTGCCCAGCCATCGCTGCACAGAACATTCCTGCGGCACCTGCACCAATAATAACGGCATCAAACTTTCCCACGACCTACTCCCGACTATGCTTAATGCAAGGAATTGTAAAGATAGCGGCCTGGTCGCACCAGCTAAATGCTTCTTAACAATTGCAGGTGATTGAAAATAAATATGTAAATCTTTTCACTGTTTGACCGAAGAAGGACAAACATCAAGAAAAGTCCATATTTCTGTTGGCGCATTACGGAGTTGTCTTACATAATGCGCCGCGTTCATGTCCTCAAAATGGCGTAACGTCTATGGAATTTCTGTTTAATGGCCTGGATATGCATACCGGGCTTTTGTTATTACTTGCTCTGGCGTTTGTTCTCTTCTACGAAGCGATCAATGGCTTTCATGACACTGCTAACGCAGTGGCAACCGTTATCTATACACGTGCAATGCGATCGCAACTTGCGGTGGCAATGGCGGCATTATTTAACTTCCTCGGCGTTCTGCTCGGTGGATTGAGTGTTGCGTATGCGATTGTGCATATGTTGCCAACCGATCTGCTGTTGAACGTAGGGTCCGCACATGGCTTAGCCATGGTGTTCTCTATGTTACTGGCCGCTATCATCTGGAACCTCGGCACCTGGTATTTTGGTCTGCCGGCATCCAGCTCCCATACGCTTATCGGTGCCATCATTGGTATTGGTTTGACGAACGCACTGATGACCGGAACCTCGGTAGTTGATGCGCTGAACATCCCGAAAGTTATTGGGATTTTCATGTCGTTAATCCTCTCTCCACTGGTCGGTCTGGTGATTGCGGGCGGGTTAATCTTTTTGCTACGTCGCTACTGGAGCGGCACCAAAAAGCGCCGCCGTATCCACCTGACACCTGCCGAACGTGAAAAACAAGACGGCAAGAAAAAGCCTCCATTCTGGACTCGTATCGCTCTGATTATCTCCGCTATTGGCGTGAGCTTCTCTCATGGTGCGAACGATGGTCAGAAAGGTATCGGCTTGATCATGCTGGTGCTGATTGGTGTAGCGCCTGCAGGCTTTGTGGTGAACATGAATGCTTCTGGATACGATATTGCTCGTACCCGTGATGCCATCACCCACCTTGAGCAGTACTACGCGCAGCACGGCGATGTGATTAAGCATGTAGTTGATCTCAACCCTGCTATCCCGACTCCTGAAGAAATACAGGGCCAGGATAAACCTGCTGAGTTCCATTGCGATGCAAGCCGCGCCATGATTGCGGTACAGCGTGCAAAAGAGCTGCTGGGTAATATCGACAGCTACGACAAGCTGAGCATCGAGCAGCGTAGCCATATGCGCCGCCTGCTGCTTTGCATCTCAGATACTTCAGAGAAAGTAGCAAATCTGCCGGAAACCAAACCGGACGATAAGCGCTTCCTGAAAGAGCTGAAAACTGACCTGCTGTACACCATCGAGTACGCACCAATCTGGATTATCATGGCGGTTGCTCTGGCACTCGGCCTCGGTACTATGATTGGCTGGCGTCGTGTGGCGACAACTATCGGTGAGAAGATTGGTAAGAAAGGCATGACGTATGCGCAGGGTATGTCCGCGCAGATGACAGCCGCCGTCTCCATCGGTATTGCGAGCTACACCGGTATGCCGGTTTCTACCACTCACGTGCTTTCTTCTTCCGTAGCGGGGACGATGGTTGTTGATGGTGGCGGTTTGCAGCGTAAAACGGTAACCAACATCCTGATGGCCTGGGTGTTCACTTTGCCGGTGTCGATTCTGCTTTCCGGTAGCTTGTACTGGATTTCACTGCACTTCATCTAAGGGTTGTGTCGGATGTAGCTTCGCTTATCCGACCGACAAACCAATAAATTCGTAGGGTGGATAAGCTTTAGCGTCATCCACCAAAACGACAAAAAGCGGGTCAGTTTACTGGCCCGCTTTTTTTATGTGCTCAAACTGTTAGTGCCAAATCATCAAACCGATAAGACTAATCACCACAAGTCCACATAGCGCGCTGGTCAAAATAAACTGGCGGCGTAGACGTTCACAGCGGCGAATAAACTCATCATCATGATGGTCAAGATATCGCTGGGCATAGATATAACTCACTAAGCGAATCTGTTTGCTGGGCTGGCCATGAGCGGTAAAAAAACCACCTCCATCGACGTATTGATACAACAACGGATCGCATCCGCGTAATACCACCAGCAGCGCACGCAAAGATGAGTAATAGCGCGCCATATTCACAACACAAACTACACAAAGCGCCCAGAAAAGCGCGACGGTGCTGATCATCATAATTCCCCTCCCGGTGAAGCCCCAGAACATCACTCCAGGGCAACCGCTCACCCCGAAAACCAGAAAGACCGTTTAGCGAGCCCAAAAAGCCGATCCGGCTCACATAACTATACCCAATGGATTTCGAGTTGCAGGCAGGCGGCAGGAGAATGAGTCCCGATAAGCTTACACTGGTAAGCGATTCGGGCGATTGAACGTTGCCAACGCACATGCAACTTGAAAGACGGCGGATATATTCCGGAACGGCTTATTTAATAGTGTAGGAGATCCGCTAATTTTTTTGCCACATCATTAATCTTTATCAAAACGATAACGGCTATTTGGGGCTTCAATGTATACAACGGTGGCACATTGACGATTTCTATCATTCGCTATAGGGTAGAAATATCATCTACAATTTAGGTCGTTACACTCGGGTAGCACCGCTGAAGTGTATAGTGTTTCCCGACCAGGCTGGTCATCGACAACTTATGGAAGGAGTAAAATTATGGCTTACAAACACATTTTGATCGCGGTAGACCTCTCCCCGGAGAGCAAAGTACTGGTGGAAAAAGCAGTTTCTATGGCTCGCCCATACAACGCGAAGGTTTCCCTGATTCATGTTGATGTAAATTACTCCGATCTCTATACCGGACTGATTGATGTAAATCTGGGCGATATGCAGAAGCGTATTTCTGAAGAAACCCACCACGCGTTAAGCGAACTGTCTACTGGCGCAGGTTATCCGATTACTGAAACGCTGAGCGGTAGCGGCGATCTGGGCCAGGTTCTGGTAGATGCCATTAAGAAATACGACATGGATTTGGTAGTTTGCGGTCATCACCAGGATTTCTGGAGCAAACTGATGTCTTCCGCACGTCAGCTGATCAACACCGTCCACGTGGATATGTTGATTGTTCCATTGCGTGACGAAGACGAAGATTAAGGTTTAACGAACATGATGAGGCCCCGCAAATTACGGGGCTTTTTCGTATTTATCAGTAGCCATTTATTAAAAAATCAACAGCATCCCGAAGCTTGTGCCTTTCAGGGCTTAAATCCTGAATGGGATAGCCCAGCTCTTTGGCAGGGATACCTGCCATCATATGGGTCAATGCCACACAGCTTTGCCCCGCAATCATGACCACAGGGCAAACTTTTTTGGGCGGAGTCACACCATTTTCTCTCAAACCCGTAACAGGGATCACCAGAGCATGGTTCAGCACATTCGCAACTGGATGCTGCATATTGATCAGATAAGGGTAAGTTAACCGATCCCCACCGTTGTTCTCATAAGCAATAAATTGTTCCATCAGAACGACCTGTGAAAATCGCTAAACGATCCATTTTCTTCCGCAAATTTGTTGAGAGCATCAATTCCCTCTCGGTTTTCTTCATACCAGCCAACAGCTTTATTTTCATGATGCTTTTCTAACAAAACATCAGTTGGTCGCGCAGATATTTGGATTTCTACTTCCCTTTTACCAGTCATAGTGTTCTCCCTAAAATTAACAGTCATAACTCAATTTTAGAACATTGCAATACTGAGTGGTTTTACTTAGATGCTGAATTGGGAAGAGATTGTACTTTCTGTGTGGAAATTAAAAGAATGAAGTCCATGTTCTTCGAGGGCTCTCGTGAAAAAGTTATGCACAAAACAACCGTGATAATTTTTTTTGCGAGAGCCCCCACAATGCATGAGTTTAGTTACTCAGCCGTACCCGAATAAATATCAAAACGGTGGCCTTTGGTGACTACAGCGTTATGCGTTTCCACGCCGCCAAGCGGTGGCGCGTAGTCAGGGCGTTTTACCACCACGCGTTTGGTTGCCAGTTTTTGCGCAGGCAACAGCAGACCATCTGCATCTTCATCCGGCCCCACCAGCGACTGAAACACACGCATTTCCTTCTTCACCAGCGCGCTTTTCTGCTTATGCGGGAACATCGGGTCGAGATAGACCACTTCTGGGCGCGGTGTAATATCGCTTAACGCCGTCAGGCTAGATGCATGAATCAGTTGCAAACGTTCCTGCAACCACCCGCCAATTTCCGCATCCTGGTAACCACGGCGCAAGCCGTCGTCAAGCAGTGCCGCAACCACCGGGTTACGCTCCAGCATTCGCACTCGGCAGCCTACAGACGCCAGCACAAACGCATCGCGCCCAAGCCCTGCCGTCGCGTCGACCACATCCGGCAGATAACCACTTTTGATGCCAACTGCTTTTGCCACCGCTTCGCCACGCCCGCCGCCAAACTTACGGCGATGCGCCATCGCGCCCGAGACAAAATCGACAAAAATGCCGCCGAGTTTTGGCTCGTCACGCTTACGCAATTCCAGGTGTTCCGGCGTCAAAACCAATGCCATCAGGGAATCTTCGTCGTGCGTCAAACCCCAACGTTCACTCAAAAGTGATAAGGCGCCGGGTTCGGCGCCTGATTCAGTCAATAAACAGATTTTCACGGAATGAATTAGCCCTTGATGCCGTAATGAGCAAGCATCGCGTCGAGCTGAGGCTCACGGCCACGGAAGCGTTTGAACAGCTCCATTGGTTCTTCAGAACCGCCACGGGTCAGAATATTATCCAGGAATGACTGTCCGGTTTCGCGGTTGAAAATACCCTCTTCTTCAAAACGCGAGAACGCATCGGCTGCCAGCACATCGGCCCATAAGTAGCTGTAGTAACCCGCGGCATACCCACCTGCAAAGATGTGGCTGAAGGCGTGTGGGAAACGGCCCCATTTTGGCGATGGCACAACCGCAACCAGCTTCTTGATCTCATACAGAGTATCCAGCACTTTCGCGCCTTGCTCCGGGTTGAATTCAGCATGTAAACGGAAGTCGAACAGGCCGAACTCGAGCTGGCGCAGAATAAACAGTGCTGCCTGGTAGTTTTTCGCCGCCAGCATTTTATCCAGCAACTCTTTTGGCAACGGCTCGCCCGTTTCAAAATGGCCAGAGATAAACGCCAGTGCATCCGGCTCCCAGCACCAGTTTTCCATAAACTGGCTTGGCAGTTCGACCGCATCCCACGGCACGCCGTTGATACCGGAAACGCCCGCAGTTTCAACTTTAGTCAGCATGTGGTGCAAACCGTGGCCAAACTCATGGAACAGGGTGATCACTTCGTCATGAGTAAACAGCGCAGGTTTGCCATTTACAGGGCGGTTAAAGTTACAGGTCAGGTAGGCGACTGGTTTTTGCAGCGAACCGTCCGCTTTACGCATCTGGCCTACACAGTCGTCCATCCACGCCCCACCACGCTTGTTTTCACGGGCATACAGGTCGAGGTAGAAGCTACCGCGCAATTCGCCTTTTTCGTCATACAGTTCGAAGAAACGCACATCAGAATGCCAGACGTCGATGTCTTTGCGCTCTTTTGCGGTGATGCCGTAAATGCGTTTCACCACTTCAAACAGGCCGTTGACCGCGCGATCTTCCGGGAAGTATGGGCGTAGTTGCTCGTCGCTGATGCTGTACAGATGCTGTTTCTGTTTTTCGCTGTAATACGTGATATCCCACGGCTCCAGCTCATCAACATTGAACTCTTTTTTGGTAAACGCACGCAATTGCGCCAGTTCAGCTTCGCCCTGTGGACGCGCACGTTTCGCAAGATCGGTTAAGAACTCCAGGACCTGCTGCGGGTTTTCAGCCATTTTGGTGGCCAGTGATTTTTCCGCATAGTTGCCAAAGCCCAGCAGTTCCGCCAGTTCATGACGCAGTGCCAGAATCTCTTCCATTACCGGGGTGTTGTCCCACTTACCAGCATTTGGGCCTTGATCAGACGCGCGAGTGGCATAAGCACGATACATCTCTTCACGCAGTTCGCGGTTGTCACAGTAAGTAAGTACTGGCAAATAGCTTGGAATATCCAGCGTCAGCAGCCAGCCATCTTGTTCTTTGGCTTCTGCCTGAGCGCGAGCCGCCGCCAGCGCGCTTTCCGGCATCCCGGAAAGTTGTGCTTCATCGGTAATCAGTTTCGTCCAGCCCTGAGTCGCATCCAGCACGTTGTTGCTATAGGTCGAACCCAATTCAGACAAGCGCGCGGCGATTTCGCCATAACGCTTCTGTTTTTCTTCCGGCAAGCCAATACCAGAGAGCTCAAAATCACGCAGCGCGTTATCAACGGCCTTTTTCTCAGCAACGCTGAGATCGGCATAAAACGCGCCATCGCGCAGGTCGCGATACGCCTGATAGAGCCCTTCGTTCTGCCCAACCCAGGTGCTGTATTCAGACAGCAGCGGCAGCGTCTGCTCATAGGCTTCACGCAGCTCCGGGCTGTTTTGTACCGAATTCAGATGGCTGACAGGTGAGAAAATGCGGCCCAGACGGTCATCAACTTCAGCCAGCGGCTGGCAAAGATTTTCCCAGTTATAAGGCGCGCCCTGTGCCACCACGCTTTCGACTTTCGCACGGCAATCATCCAGCGCTTGCTGCACGGCTGGGACAATATGTTCAGGTTTGAGAGAGGAAAACGGCGGCAGGTCGAAAGGCGTTAACAATGGATTAGTCATAAGCGCGGTTCCTGATATCTGAGAAGTGGAGCGCGGCTGGCCGCGCTACAAAAGCTATACCCTTTAACATGAGGCTTAGTGTAGTTAATTTCAATGCCAGGCGGGGAGCATAAGGCTGTATACTGTGCAGAATAGTTGTTCTTCTTTTGCCTTTGGAAACCCCTCAAGCCATGCTCAGTTATCGTCACAGCTTTCACGCCGGCAACCATGCCGACGTACTGAAACATACCGTTCAAAGTCTGATTATTGAATCCTTAAAAGAGAAGGATAAGCCTTTTCTGTATCTGGATACTCATGCAGGCGCTGGCCGATACAAACTGAGCAGCGAACATGCTGAGCGCACGGGTGAATATCTCGAAGGGATCGGCCGCATCTGGCAACACGATGATTTGCCAGCGGAACTTGAGCCGTATATTAATGCGGTTAAAGCCTACAACCACAGCGGCCAACTGCGTTACTACCCAGGCTCCCCGCTGATTGCGCGCCAGCTTCTGCGCGAGCAAGACAGCCTGCAACTGACCGAACTGCATCCGTCCGATTTCCCGCTGCTGCGCTCTGAATTCCAGAAAGACAACCGCGCGCGCGTTGAACGCGCTGACGGTTACACCCAGTTAAAATCAAAACTGCCACCTGTTTCGCGTCGCGGTCTGATACTTATCGACCCGCCATATGAAATTAAAACCGACTACCAGGCGGTCGTCACGGGTATCAGCGAAGGCTACAAACGTTTTGCGACAGGCACTTACGCCCTGTGGTATCCGGTCGTTATGCGCCAGCAGATCAAACGTATGCTGCGTGAGCTGGAAGAGACCGGCATTCGCCGTATTTTGCAAATTGAGCTGGCGGTACTTCCGGATAGTGACCGCCGTGGTATGACTGCTTCTGGCATGATTGTTATCAACCCACCGTGGAAGCTGGAGCAGCAAATGGCTAATGTACTGCCTTGGCTGCATAAAACTCTGGTTCCGGCTGGCACCGGTTCAACCACATTAAGCTGGGTTGTGCCTGAGTAAATTGCTGATTAAACGATAGAGAGAACCGCGGCTTCTTCTGCGGTTTTCTCTTCTGTTTTTTCTGATGAGTTCTTTTTCATCTCAACAACGCGTTGAGACTGCGTCTCTTGCTTCGCCGTCAGGCGTTCAGACTTTCCAACAAAACAACCGCCAGGACGAATCGAAAACGCCACGCCGCGAACTATCCCTTCCATTTCACCGTGTTCATGAATTTCTATAGATTCGCCGACACAGGTTCCTGATACATGACCATTAATGACAATTCCCGGTGACGTAAACTCTCCCTCAATAAAACCCTCACGCATCACGTAGAGGACGCCATCCTTAAGAGTAATATTTCCCTGCACTTTACCGTAAACATGGATATCACCTTCGATATCAATATTCCCGGTAAACAAAGTGTTCTGCGCAATAACAGTGCAGCGACGTGAAGTTTGTCTCCCTACAGAGCTCTCATTTTCACCGGTTGGGGAGTCCACCGTCGTACTCTGAGGGGAGGCTTCAATATCATCAGCCATTTTTTGCGTCTTTTTCCCAAACATAACAAATCCTTTTTTATTGATAATTAAATAGATGACGAAAGCCAAAAGAAGCCCGGCGGCAATAAAAGGAAACTCATATTTCCAGCCAAAGGCATAGCAGGCCAGAGCGCTTATCCAGGCAAACCAGACAAACCAGAGCGGTATATTTTGCTTTGTTCGATCAGACTTCATGATCGAAGGGGTGAAATGAGTGAAGGGCAAAAATAAAACATCGTCATCCTTGACGTACCAGCAACAATTCAGAGTAAGTTTTATACATATTTATGCATTCTACGGGAAGCAGCAATATTCTGATTCTGGCTGGTTCGCGTTATAGTCGTGCCCTATCACAATCATAGAAGCAGCCTTTGCGGGTTTGATAAGCAAAGGGTTACAATCCTGCAAATTATTTACTCACTCATGGAATCCTGTATATGACCAAACATTATGACTACCTCGCCATTGGCGGCGGCAGCGGCGGTATCGCCTCCATTAACCGTGCGGCGATGTATGGGAAGAAATGCGCACTGATTGAGGCAAAAGAGCTGGGCGGCACCTGTGTCAACGTGGGTTGCGTACCGAAAAAGGTCATGTGGCATGCGGCACAAATCGCAGAAGCTATTCACAACTACGGCCCGGATTATGGTTTTGATACCACCGTAAATAAATTCGACTGGGACAAACTGATTGCCAGCCGTACCGCGTATATCGACCGTATCCACACCTCTTATGACAACGTGCTGGGTAAAAACAACGTTGATGTGATCCGTGGCTTTGCCAAATTTGTCGACGCGCACACCGTTGAAGTCAATGGCGAAACCATCACGGCTGACCACATTCTGATTGCGACAGGTGGCCGTCCAAGCCGCCCGTCCATTCCCGGTGCGGAATACGGTATTGATTCCGACGGTTTCTTCGCACTCCCTGCTCTGCCAAAACGTATTGCGGTCGTGGGCGCAGGCTATATCGCGGTTGAAATCGCAGGTGTGGTAAACGCGCTGGGTTCCGAAACCCATCTTTTCGTGCGCAAACACGCACCGCTGCGTACTTTTGACCCGCTGATTGTCGAAACCCTGCTGGAAGTGATTAACACCGAAGGCCCAACGCTGCACACCAATGCTGTTCCAAAAGCTGTAGTTAAAAATGCTGATGGCAGCCTGACTCTGCAACTGGAAGATGGCCGTTCTGAAACCGTTGACTGCCTGATTTGGGCGATTGGCCGCGAACCAGCAACGGACAGCTTCAATCTGGCGGTCACGGGTGTGAAAACCAACGCCAAAGGCTATATCGAAGTTGATAAATTCCAGAACACCAGCGTGCCAGGTATTTATGCCGTGGGCGACAACACCGGAGCGGTGGAACTGACTCCGGTCGCCGTAGCGGCAGGTCGCCGCCTGTCTGAGCGTCTGTTTAACAACAAGCCGGACGAGCATCTGGATTACAGCAACGTGCCAACCGTAGTGTTCAGCCACCCACCAATCGGCACGGTTGGTTTAACCGAACCACAGGCGCGTGAGCAGTACGGCGACGACAACGTGAAGGTGTACAAATCGTCCTTCACCGCGATGTATACCGCAGTAACTTCACACCGCCAGCCATGCCGCATGAAGCTAGTTTGCGCAGGCCCGGATGAGAAGATCGTCGGTATTCACGGCATTGGTTACGGCATGGATGAAATGCTGCAAGGGTTTGCGGTTGCACTGAAGATGGGCGCAACCAAGAAAGACTTCGATAACACAGTGGCGATTCACCCGACGGGTTCGGAAGAATTTGTTACTATGAGATAGCTAATCCCGAAGTAATCAAATCTTAAAAAACTGACTGTAACAGGTCAGTTTTTTTATGTGCTTTTTCCAGGAACATTATCCACCTGGAAAGTTTATTTATTGTGATTTGGAGTAATCGACAGCCATGGTTTTGCCATCCCTCGAATGATTTACGTAGGTTATAGTAATGAAATGTAACTATACATAAATCATATTGTATACCCATATTATTATTGTTAGTTTAGTTAACAGGAAAAACACAACAGAAACAAAGGGATAATAATGAAAAAGGTACTCGGCATCGTCGGTTCACTGCTTCTTGTTTCAGGCTCTGCAATGGCTACCACAGCGCCTGATTGTGTCAAAGTGGACAAAGCGCAGATCGAAGGGTTGTTTGATAAATGGAACGATTCCCTGCAAACCGGCGATGCTAAAAAAGTAGCAAATAATTATTTGAGTGATGCTGTATTACTGCCAACGGTATCGAATAAAGTCCGCCTGACTGACGCCGAGCGCGTTGATTATTTCGAGCACTTCTTAGAGAAGAAGCCGTTTGGAAAAATTGACAGCCGTACCGTGCGACTGGGCTGTAATAAAGCGGTAGATGCGGGTACTTACACCTTCACCTTTGCTGATAAGTCCAAAGTCTCAGCGCGTTATACCTTCACTTACGCGTGGGATGGTAAAGAGTGGAAAATCTCCACCCACCACTCTTCTGCAATGCCAGAAGCATAAAAACGGGTAGATAGTCCCGCCAGTATTTCAGTTGAAGCCTCCGTTATGCGGGGGCTTTTTCTTTGCATGAACATTCTAAAATAATGACAGATAAACAGAACTTGCAGGAAAAAAAGCAATAAAGCTCTAATAATCAAAAATGCTAACTGATTAGTTTTCATATATATGCAAGACAATATTAAAGGGAGTGCAAAGAAAAAAATAATTTAATTTATTTGCTTACATTTATACGTAACTGGCAGAACTATACTACAAATCTTATGACCATTTGGATTGAGTTATTCATCTCACGCATTGTTCATCCTCTAAGGTTTATCTCATGAATAATAAATCATCGACACTATTAGGTGTTCTGACAGGTGTAATTCTGCTGTCGACTTTTTCTATCAGCAATGCCAATGCCACTCAACAAGGCCAGCAACGCCGCGAAGCGCGCGACACTCGCCAGGATACTCGTGAGGATTCACGCCACGAGAAGCGTGAATGCGTTACCAGTAATGATAAAAGCAATCACGATTGCCGCCAGGACAAACGTCAGAATAAACAGAATGGCCGTGAAGAAGCGCGTGATATTAAATATTAAGCAGATCGTTAGCCATTCAGAATAGAATAATTGTCAGACGCAAAACATTGCGTATCTTTATGTCCAGGAGGACTCTTTTTTGGAAAAATATATCCCAGGTTTGTTACTTTTAACTCTCGCGTTTTCAGGCAATGTATTTGCTATTGATAAAACTTCTGGCGGTGCATTAGCCGGTGCTGCAATTGGTGCGGCAACAGGCAAAGACGTGAAAAGTACGGTGGGTGGTGCAGTCATCGGTGGCGGTACGGGAGCCATGTTTAAACACGGTGACACCGGTAAAGCTGCTCGCAAAGGCGGTGCGATTGGTGCCGCTGTTGGCGGCGTTGCGGCGGCGGCCACGGGCAAAAGCGTTTTGAAAGGAGCAGCTGTGGGTGCAGGCGGTGGTGCTCTTATTGGCGAAGCGACGCATTAATCCACTGTTTGTCTGAGAATATTCAAAAAACCCGGCGTCGTGAGATGCCGGGTTTTTTAGTTTCAGGTCTTTCCAGAAAGTTACTTCCTACCCGCCATATCAGGAATGATCAGATCCCCACGCAACACGTTTGAACCCAACGCACTTTTGGTTTTCTCCGTCAGCCACGCCACGATTCTTGCTGCCATTGCATCCATGGAATACTCAATGGCCGGAATAGTTGGAATACCCGGTAAATGCAGCGACCCGGCGAGGCTAAACACCATAATGTCTTGCGGAACGGATTTATTAAACGCCTGCAATTGCGGAATGATGCGCTGCGCTTCCTGCTCATCGGCCACGAGTAACGCGTTGAAATTTAGTGTAGTGCTGTTGTTTAGCAGCACTTGCAGCGCAACCGACGAAGAGGTTGAGTCCATAAAAATCAGGTTGCGGTTAAACGGCAGGAAATTGTTTTCCAGGGCGCGTTTGTAACCTAACAAAACCTGGTCAACAGAACCGCATGAGTCGGGATTAATAACGGCAATCTGCCTTCTTCCCTGTTTTATCAGATAATTACACGCAGTTTCCGCAGCGAATGCATGATCAAACTGAATGCTGTTGCTGGAATCGACATCCACACAGTCAACCAGAACGACGTTTTCCTGGCTGATATTCAGCGGGAAACGCGCACCGATAATCAGAACGTCATCGCACAGGCCACAGGTCAGTTCCTCAAGCGCGTGCATAACCTCTATTTTGCTGTTGGCAAAACGCAACAACAGATGCTTTTGATGCTGGCTAAGGTGTTTCTCCAGTGCATACAGGTAACCCGTGGTTTGGTTTATATTGTCCTGCGCACAAATCACACCAATACAGCCTGTTGACTGGCTAAGTAAGGATTGCGCGATAACATTTGGCCGGTAATGCAGCTCTTCTACTGCCTTAAGCACAGCCAGACGGCTCGCTTCTTTCACCCCACGAGATCCACTCAATACCCGTGATACTGTGGCTTTAGACACCCCAGCTAAACGCGATACATCATTGATTGTAGACATCATTTTCCTTTATCAGGCTCTGACTCATGCCTGTCATCCCAAATACAGTCCTGGCTCATATTCTAACCAGTTTTAAGTATAGTCGTTTCACTTTTCTATGGAAACCGATTTTCCGTTTCGTGTCCAAACCAAGTATTCACCAGATAATTTTGTGATGATGATCCAATAAGAAGAGCCTATAAACGCTGGATATTGATGAGTATCACAGATCTGTTGGCTGCGGATGGAAAACGGTTTCCATAAAGTATCAAATCATTTCCGCAATACTTTATTTACATTTTGAGGATGATTGTTAATGGTCAAGATTATGTTGTGTTGTTCTGCCGGAATGTCCACCAGCCTGCTAGTCAGAAAGATGCTGACCGCTGCACAAGAACGAGGAATGCCTGTGGAAATAGAGGCTTACGGCGTTGCTGAGTTTGATGTGCAGTTTTCACGCTACCAGGTCGTGCTGCTCGGACCGCAAGTAAAATATATGTTAAGCACGCTTTCAGAAAAGACCGCCTCTCACGGTATTCCCGTTCAGGCCATCGACATGATGGATTACGGAATGCAGCGTGGCGATAAGGTGCTGGATTATGCTCTGTCGCTTATCGAAGCGGCTCACTAAAAAGGTGTTCATATGAGTTCGCTATATCAATCAATGGTGACGGTGATTGAGCAATCCATCACCCCGCTGGCAGGCCGTCTAGGGCAACAAAAGTACGTAATCGCAATTCGTGATGGGTTCACCGCAGCCCTGCCGTTTATGATTATCGGCTCCTTTATGCTGGTATTTATTTTCCCACCGTTCTCGGCCGATACCACCATTGGCTTTGCCCGCGCGTGGCTGGATTTTTCACAGACTTACCGTGAACAGTTGATGCTGCCTTTTAACCTCAGTATGGGGGTGATGACGTTCTTCATCTCAGTTGGGATTGGCGCAAGTCTTGGGCGACAGTTTAATCTCGACCCTGTGATGTCCGGTTTGCTGGCCTTTATGGCGTTTTTGCTGGTTGCCGCACCCTATGCCGATGGAAAAATCTCTACCCAGTACCTTTCAGGCCAGGGCATTTTCACCGCGTTGATTACGTCCATTTACTCCACACGTATTTACGCATGGCTCAAAGAGCACAAAGTCACGATTCGTCTGCCAAAAGAGGTGCCGACAGGCGTTGCGCGTTCATTTGAAATTCTGATTCCTGTCGTTGTCATTATCGGCACGCTGCACCCGCTGAATTTATTCATCGAAGCACAAACGGGCATGATTATGCCGCAAGCGATTATGCACCTGCTGGAACCGCTGGTTTCTGCATCAGATTCCTTGCCTGCTATTTTGTTGTCTGTTCTGCTGTGCCAGATTTTCTGGTTCTCTGGCATCCATGGCTCGCTAATTGTTACCGGCATCATGAGTCCATTCTGGATGACAAACCTTGCTGCAAACCAGACTGCTCTTGCCGCTGGCGCTGCGTTACCACACATTTATCTGCAAGGTTTCTGGGACCACTATTTATTGATTGGCGGCGTAGGTTCCACTTTGCCGTTAGCTTTCTTATTACTGCGCAGCAAAGTCACCCACTTACGCACCATCGGTAAAATGGGCATCGTGCCAAGCTTCTTTAATATCAACGAACCTATCCTGTTCGGCGCACCAATTATCATGAACCCGTTGTTATTCATTCCATTTATCTGCGTACCAATGGTTAACGCCGTTCTGGCTTATACCGCCACTAAACTGGGTTGGCTCGCACAAGTGGTTTCATTAACTCCATGGACTACACCTGCTCCCATAGGCGCTTCATGGGCAACAAACTGGGCCTTTAGCCCGGTGGTGATGTGCCTGATTTGTATGGTGGTTGCCACCGTGATTTATCTGCCATTTCTGCGCGCTTATGAGCGTTCATTGCAGAAAACAGCCGTAGAAAATGAAACGCGTTCTCCTCTGACAGAAACGGCTATCAGCAATTAAGAATCGCCGACTAATAAATCTGGGAAAAATGATGATCGAATTAGAAGAAGCAGTAATGGAAATTATTATGAATGCGGGGCAGTCACGTAGCCTTTGTTTTGAAGCACTGCATTGTGCACGTCAGGGAAATATTGAAGAGGCCAAACTTCTATTACAGGAAGCGGATGGTTATGCGCGTGAAGCGCATAAAATGCAGACCAAATTGATTGAGCAAGATGCAGGTGAAGCCAAACAACCGATGACGCTAATTATGGTGCACGCTCAGGACCATTTAATGACGTCAATGTTAGCTCGTGAATTATCAAGCGAAATCATTCATCTTTATCAACGTTAAGCATTACGTAAAAACTAAAATATTTAACCTCTGGCACGGAGAAATAATTACGTAAATAATTTTAATTAAATCCAATCCGATGAAAGTATAAAAATATAAATATGCTCTGGCTATAGAGTCACCTCTATTAATTACGAGCAGGATATTTATTGTCTGAAAAATAAATTACTAAATTGAGATTATAATGAAATTAATTAAACAGCTTCCATTAACAATGGCGGTCATCGCCGCGCTTTGCCCGATTTCTGTACTCGCACAAGAACCAATGACTCAAGAACAGATCGATCAAATAGTGGCAAAGGCCGTTGATAAAGCACTGGCGGACCGTGAAGCCAAATTTGATGCCGCACGTGCTAAAAAAAATGATCCTCTGGTAACACCACAAGTGCCAACCACGCCGGACCTTTCTATTCCATTAGGGCTTAAATTTACCGGTTATGCGCGCTACGGGGCTCATTTCCAGGCCGGCGATCAAAAATACATTGGCGTTGACGGCTCATATAACGGTTCTTCCGCAATTGGCCGTTTAGGTAACGAAGGAAACGGTGGCGAATTCCAGCTTACCAAAGCCTTTAAAAGTGAAGCTGGCGCCATTTGGGATGTGGGCGTGATGATTGACCACTGGGGCGATGAAGTTAACCTGAAAAAAGCGTATGCAGGTGTCACCAACCTGTTTGAGTCACAGCCGAACGCCTATTTCTGGGCCGGTCGTGACTTCCATCAGCGCCCACAACAAGGCATCAACGATTACTTCTGGATGAACCACGACGGGCAAGGCGCAGGGGTGAAAAACTTCGATCTCGGCTTCGCGCAGTTAGACCTGGCAACGGTCGCTTCGGTTGAGCAATGTAACCCGGAAATGATCGAAGACGGCGGTAACCCGTCGCGCATCTCTTGTACTGGCGGCTCCGGTACTGGAGATAAAGGTAATTACGCAGCAACGTCAAAACTGCACGGCATTAAATTCGGCCCAATCGATTTCGAGCTGTACGCCAACTATGGCTTCGACTCTAAAGCAATCGACAGTGACGAGCGCTCCAAAGCCTGGCAGGCTGCGGTCGTTTTGAGCCATACCGGTGAAAATAGTCTGAACAAAATTATCGCGCGTTATTCTGACCACTCTGATAACAGCGTTTACAACAAAACCAATGGCTTGCACACAGTTTATACCAGCTTCGAAGGGAACTATAAGTTCACCCCGCAAGCACAGGTGGAATATCTGTTGGCCTTCCATGATTACGATAATGACGAGCAAACACAGGATAACCGCCGCAACTATGGTGCTATCGTTCGCCCGATGTACTTCTGGAACGACATACATTCAACGTGGCTTGAAGCAGGTTATCAGCGCGTAGATTACGAGAATGATGGCGATAACAAAGGCTGGAAGCTGACGCTCTCCCAGAACATTTCAATTGCCATGGGGCCAGAGTTCCGCCCAATGCTGCGCTTCTACGTAACGGGTGGGCAGGTGGAAAACAACCACACCACGCGCGTGGCAGGCGAGGATAATACACAGCTTGATTCGTTTAACGTGGGCGCTATGTGGGAAGCCTGGTGGTGATCTGACCTACACCATATCTGACAGGAGTAAAACACCACCTGTATTGCAGGTGGTGTTTATACCCAAAATAATTCGGTGACTTGGGCGAAGACGAGCAGTCAACGCATCAACAACTGGAAGTATGGCGAGTATTTTCAGATATAAATAAGCCTGACCTCTGTGAGTACCAGGCTTATTAATCATAGTTGGCAATTATCTCTACAGCTGCATTTGCAGGTCCAAACTCGACTGCTTCATTATTAAGGCGGAAAAAACGTGCAGCCATTTTTATGTGTTGAGTCACATTCTCGCCTAAATTATAACTTCGGGATTCATAGCTCGAAATTGTTTCGGCAGCCAGAGTGGTATTAAATACTACCGGCTTAGCAGGTATACCCTCACCTCGCGGCTGAGTTGACGCATCTCCCCAAGCCAGTTGTACGCCATAACCCTTTGCCCCTGTTCCATCTAATGCAATAACCCCTTTGCTACCAATGCCG
>NZ_LXEO01000051.1 GCF_001654865.1 Buttiauxella noackiae ATCC 51607
GCCCTTTGCTACTGTCTTTAATTTCAGTTCTGGGAACAACTTTAATATTTAGCCCACTGTTTTTTATCGCGACCGATCTCATACCAATCCCATTATTGCCAGCTTTGCCTATGATCCCGCTCCCCCATGCTTGCGGACATCTTAATGTGAAGCTTGCATCTACCCATGAAGAAGCCGGATCAGGGATTGCTCCGTGATTATAGTTACCCAAGTACACGTTTACATTGGCGAAAGTACAGGTAGCAGGAAAAAGATTTAGCCCACCCGTGATTGAAGTAAAGCTTGCCGTCCAACTGTTAGGAAGTGGTGCGGGGCCAGTGCCTGCCTGAGATTTGGGACTTATTGTGTTCGGTGGATAAACCATATTAGCCTGCACATAACTTGGCCCCGTAAATGCCAGAACCCCATTGCTGTTGACATCCCCTAACGGGCCAGGAATTCGCCATATTGTAACCATTGGTGTTGACCATTCCGTGGTCGTTGCCGACCCTGGGTAAGTACGGCGAATATCAGGTGAAATGGCATTGAGCGAGGGGGTTGGGGTTGGGTCTCGACCCCATAATATGTCATTAAATGACATACCAATCCCACTCACTGATGTTGGGAAAATTAAATAATCAATGCCATCATCCGAATGTCTAATCGGCTCTTTGCCATTAACAGGTATCGCATAATAAACCACACTCCATGGCCCTTTATCACACCCGAGCGTAACACTCCCGACATTTATCGAGCTATAGGTATAAAGCTTAGTAAATAGTTTTTCACCAACAATCGTCCTGTCGCTTGTTTCAGAGTAAGGCAGCGCTATAGAGATGGGAGCTTTTCCTTTCCAACAAGTAATCTCAGCAGCGTAGACTTGTGTTCCACAGCAAATAATAGCCAGAAGGAATATTACGTATTTATGCATAGACAATACCGGGAGAGATAATTAGTGAAACCGCTAATAGAAAATGTGTATCATTATAATATTTTCAGGCTCACAGCTTATTATAGAACCATCTCGATTGTATTTGAGAAACTTACTCTTTTTAGTATTAAAATCTCACTCCTGATACCAAATATATTTTTCCGTACATTTATTTACTTATATACCCTTCATACTTCAAGCTGCCGGAAAAATCTTTGGCATTTGAACGGCGCTTGCGCTGACCCCGAAGGGACGAGGCCAGAGGATGAATAGACGCAGCCAATACACCCATTTTCGAAAAGTTTAGCTGCGCATCGCGCTGTATATTGCCTGTTGAATTCGAGCCTCATCCGGGCTTACTACTTCAGCCTGTATGCCCTGATCTTTGGCTCCATCCTGACGCTTTTGCCCGGCAGCCTTGCGAAGCAGCGCTCTTTCCAACTCCTCTTTTTGCCGCTTGATAGCATCCGGCGCGCTGCAAAAGGTTTTCAAAAACTGTTTGCGTAGTGAGGTCAGACTTTGCCCGTCATGCATCGCCTGGCTCATGGTTCTGATCATGCGTCGGCATGGTCGGTCTTCATCCATCTGCGAACGGTACTGCAGCAAAGTATTGAGCGCGTCGCGGTAATCGCCCGCTAATGCAGTTTCGGTGAAATAGATTTTCCAGTTCATCCCCCCTTGCATAAACAGCCTTACCACCGTGGTATCGCCGCGTTCGATTGCCGAGCGTAAGTTGCCTTCATCCCATGTGATTCCGATATCCGCCAGCTTTTCGCGCGCGCTTTCGGTTTCCGGGAGAGAATCGATCATGGTGACTTTGAATGGCGTATTTTTCGCAGCGGCAGGTTTATTGGTGACATCACTCAGAAAGTACATACCAAAGATGGCGGCGCTAATCACTGCCACTCCCGCCACGCACCACATCAGCATCAATAACGTTTCGCCGGAGTCCTGCTTTCTTTTGGTATTACGCAACTCAGGCCGTTCGATAGCGTCGCGCACCTCTTCGGTATCGCGTCCGGTTGCCTGGTATTTTTTCTGTGCCTGCATGAGCCAGGCTTGTAATTGTGAATCATCGGCTGCCAGAAGCATCGCCGGGTTCACCTTCGTTCGTCCCTCATCGAATGCGCGCTGAATGGTGTCGCTACTTTCCTGATAGTAACTGTCGAGCAACGTGAGTTGTACGGAAGTGAGGGGTTGCTGTTGAACCAGATCATTGCGAATTTCACGCACATCATTGAGAAACGTTTGCAGTGTCTTGCGCTGATCAATCAGTAAGCTCAGGTGCGAAGAGTGCTGAAATAGCCCGGCGTAATGGTTCGCGTACTCTTTTTTATCGACCACCATCAAAGCCAACTCGCTAAAGCGCATCCCACTTAGCACATCGCCACGTTCGCCATTTTTTAACCAACGACGGACACAATCAGCACCAAACTGCTTTTTCAGCTTATGTACCAATTGTGATTGGCTGGCATAGCTTTGATCAACCAGACCTTTAAGCATCAGCTCCAAAGCGCGCATCTGGCGTGTCGCTTTATGTTGCTGAGAATTATCATTATTTTCGATTTCTGTGGAGTAGCCAAGCAAAGGCTGCTTTGCTCGCACAAGCTCGAGATAACTCACAAAGCGCAATGCCGCAATGAGCTGGTTGTGGCTGACTTCCTGGCCGCTTTCATACTGCGGCACCAGTTGCTGTAAATGCCTTAGCAACAGCGTGAAATGTGAAATCTCAGCATCATTAAGATTTAATCGTTTTGCCACCGCCATCCAACTTCCCAGCGCCAGGCGGGCTTGCTCAAGCTGTTGAAAAAACCATTGCGGATCCTTGCCTTCACTGGCTTTGATGGTGAGAAGTGGCAGGATTTGCAATGACGCCTGGCGAATCACACTCAGGCAAGTCTCGAACTTTTCCCGCATCAGCAACTGTGCAGCGCTGGTCATGATCTTCCTTTCAATTAAAAAAAGCATGTACGCCTGGCGTGGGTACACAACACCATGACGCACAATTTTATCTCAGGTGGGTAACAGTCTATGGCTGTAAAAGAGTAGGAAAATTAACCATTTTCAAAAATATGGCCGATGACCTCGCCCATATTACGCAGTGCGGTTTCAGTCTCGGCATTGAACGGCAGCGCATAATTCAGGCGCATACAGTTGCGATATTTTCCGGAAGCAGAAAGCAAAGACCCCACCGCAATGCGGATATTGTGCTGACGCAGCGTATCGCTGATCGGCACGATATCAATATGCTCAGGCAACTCAATCCACATCAGAAAACCGCCCTGTGGCCGAGAAACACAGATTCCACATGGGAAATAATGGCGCACCCAACAAGTGAATACATCCAGGTTGCGCTGATAGTGCTGACGCATGCGCCGCAGGTGGCGATGGTAATGGCCGTTACGCACAAACTCCGCGACCGCCATTTGCGTAAAAGTGGTACTGCTGCCGGTCACGATGTACTTCATATGCATGGCGCGGTCGAAATAGCGCCCCGGCACAATCCAACCCACGCGCAGTCCCGGTGCCAGCGTTTTTGAAAATGAGCTGCACAACAGCACTCGCCCATCAACATCCAGCGATTTAATCGTCATCGGGCGCGGATATTCATACGCCAGCTCACCGTACACATCGTCTTCAATAATGGCGATATCAAAGCGTTGAGCGAGGTTCAGCACCGCTTTTTTACGTGCATCTGGCATGATAAAACCAAGCGGGTTATTACAGGTAGGAACCAGAATGACCGCTTTAATCGGCCACTGTTCGAGCGCCAGTTCTAACGCTTCCACACTGATGCCCGTTTCGGAATCCGTTGGTATTTCAACCACTTTAATCCCGAATGCGCGCAGCATTTGCATGGTGCCGTGGAAGCATGGCGATTCAACCGCCACAATGTCTCCTGCCTCACACACGGCACGAATCGCAATCGACAACGCTTCATGGCAACCGGTGGTCACCACAATATCGTCTGGTGTAACAACACAGCCGCTGTCGAGCATCAAACGGGCAATTTGTTCGCGCAGTACCTGCTTACCGTTAATGCAGTCATAACCCAAAATTTCAGGCTCCTGATGCTGCACAATACGGCTCATTTCACGCCACAGCGGTTTAATCGTTGCCTGGGTGACATCCGGAAAACCACTGCCAAAAGCGATGCTTCCGCTATCTTCCCTTCCGGTTAACTGTTCAAGCACCGCATCCCATTGGGTAATTTCTACCGGGCGCTGCGCCGGGCGTGTCAGGGCGGGCACTGGCGGCTGAGATTTTTGCGGTGTCACAAAGTAGCCAGAGCGCGGCTGCGGGGAGATAAGCTGGCGGTCTTCAAGAATATGATAGGCCTGCTGTACGGTGCTGATACTGACGCCGTGTTCACTACTCAGGTTACGCACCGAAGGCAGGCGTTCACCACTGCGATACAAGCCTTGTTCAATGCGTTCTGCCAGCAAAGTGGCAAGGTGTTGGTAACGCGTCATGCTGTATCCTCTTAATTCACCATACAGACAGAAAAAGCAGTACAGAATTATGGCAAAACCACCATTCAGATCTTGTTTTAGCGCGTCTGTATGTTAAATAAAAGTTATTTTTGAGTCTGCCTGCAATCTGTATGACGGCGCATGATAGACCTCGTCAACACGATGAGGAGCAAGATCATGGGCTATGAAGAGAACCGTCCGCACAAACCGTTTTATGGCTTTGTGATGATTTACCGTTATTTGCGCCAGAGATGGCTAAATCACCAGACAGCACGCACGTTGCAAGGATTGAACAAGGAACAATTACGAGATATTGGGCTGACATGTGATGATTTATCCCGCTGGAAGTAACCCTTCATAACGGCGCATAACTATGGCGCCGTTATTTTTTTGCTGATATCTATTAAAGGACCTGCAAAAAAATAATAAGGGATAAGAATGCGTATTAACGACCTGCCGTTTAATACCACCGACTGGGCGACACTCAGCGCCACAGAACATCCGGGCATCACCGGCAAAGCGTTCTGGCGCACTCAACAATTCGGGGAAATCCGTGTTCGGATGGTGGAATACAGCGCCGGATATCTTGCAGACCACTGGTGCCAGAAAGGGCACATCCTGTTTTGCCTGGCTGGAGAATTACAAACTAAGCTGGAAGATGGGCGCATATTTACGTTAAAGCCGGGAATGAGTTATCAGGTCGCCGATAATGCTGAACCACATCGTTCCTCCACCGCTATTGGCGCAACTCTCTTTATCGTGGATTAAAAACCATGTTCCCACTTGTGACTTCAAGGCTGCACTTAACCCAAATTACCGAACAAGAATGGCCGTTCTTTTTGCGCTTACAGCAAGATCCAGACGTGATGCGTTATGTTTCCGATGAACGACGAGAAGCTGAGGTTCGCCAGATTTTTAATTCACGCCTTGTTCGCTGGGAAACACAAAGTCGACACTGGCTTTGCCTGGTTATGCGCGACAAACATAACGGCACACCTATTGGTTTTACTGGGTTTGTGCGTGGAGATGAGGACATGGCAGAAGTGGGCTTTATTCTCGATCCGGTATTTCATGCGCAAGGCTACGGTTATGAATCGCTTCATGCCGTGTGCAAATTTGCCTTTGAGAAATGCGCGATCCGCAAACTGACAGCAACAGTAACTGTCGGGAATATCGGTTCGAAAAAAGTCCTGGAGAAAGCCGGTTTTCAGTCGGAAGGGGTACTGCGAGAAAACTATTTTCTTGCTGGAACCTGGCAGGATGACTGGATATTTGGTTTATTACGCAGCGAGTTCAGATAAAACACGGGCCGCACAACGGCGGCCCATACAGCGTGAATTCTTAGTTATACATCTCGGCAACACCAAACACTTTGTTATCGCCACCAGCAGAAATGATGCGGATTGATTTGGCACCAGCCTGCTCAGCTTTTGCTTGCAGTTGTGCCTGTAGGCTATCGATATTCGCAGCACCGCTCACTGAAACTGTACCGATTTTTTGGCTTTCAACCGATTGAGTGGTTGCAGCGAAACTTGAGAATGAAGCAGCCAGGGTCATAACTACGGCAAAATATTTGATGCTTTTCATGATGTATATCCTTGAGCTTGTTTAAGTGAGAAAGCTTGTTCGCTTTCGATGTGATAAGAATAGTGCCGTAGCATAAGTGGTGATAGTGGAATGATTCGCTCATATCATTCAATATTTTTGACAAACATTTAACGACGGAGGGTGAAGTAAATTTCACCCTCGCATATACCCTTTCTTATAAGAACATCCCACCGGAAACTTCAATGCGCTGCGCATTCATCCAGCGGCTTTCATCACTGAGCAGCACAGCAATTGCATCACCAATGTCATCTGGCTGCCCGACACGCCCTAAAGCGGTTTGTGCAGCAATGGCTTTCGCCACCTGTTCGTTATCACGCACTACGCCACCACCGAAATCAGTCGCAATCGCGCCCGGCGCGATAATGTTCACCGAGATCCCTCGCGCGCCCAACTCTTTGGCCTGGTACTTCGTCAGCACTTCCATCGCCCCTTTCATAGCGGCATAAGCCGCTTTGCCTGGTAGCGCAAAACGTGTCAGGCCAGTCGAAACGTTCAGGATACGCCCACCGTTTTTAATCAATGGCAGCAAGTGCTGAGTCAGGAAGAATGGCCCCTTCAAATGGATGTTCACTAAATCATCAAACTGTTGCTCTGTTGTTTTTTCGAACAGCGCATCCAGACCTGTTCCAGCGTTGTTTAATAAATAATCAAACGAATCACGCTGCCATACGTCATGTAGTTGTTGCTTTACTTCTTTCGCAAAGGTGGAGAACCCTGCACTTTCTGCGACATTCAATTGAATTGCCACAGCTTTTACGCCAATTAGCTCAATTTCACGAACAACATTTAGTGCCTCTTGCTGCTTGCTGTTGTAGGTCAGAATAATATTCACGCCACGCGCTGCCAGCTTCAATGCTGCGTTTTTACCTAATCCACGGCTACCGCCGGTCACTAATGCGATTGTTTGACTCATGATTTGCCCCTTCGATGACGGTTCGGTTGTTGAGATAGAGCTTATTACCTGCTACAAAATCAATAAAGAGTGCCAATTGCGGATCACTGTTTCACCCACAACAACAATAAGGAAAAATAGTGGATAAAATACAAGCAATGCAGCTATTCATTAGAGTGGCTGAACTGGAGAGTTTTACTCGCGCAGCCGATGCTCTGGGCCTACCTAAAGGTAGCGTATCGCGTCAGATTCAGGCGCTGGAAGGGGTGCTAGGAACAAGGCTATTGCATCGCACCACGCGTCGGGTACAACTCACCCAGGATGGAATGGTCTATTACGAACGCTGCCGGGATTTACTCGCAAACCTGGACGAATTAGACGGGCTTTTTTTACACGACCCCAAAACTGTCAGCGGGCGTTTGCGCGTGGATATGCCGGTCGGCGTGGCTAGAAATTTAGTTATTCCCAAACTGCCCGCTTTCTTGCAGCAATATCCAGGTATTGAGCTGGAATTAAGTAGCAGCGATCGCATGGTCGATGTAGTACGCGAAGGGTTCGATTGCGTTATTCGTGTTGGGCAGCTTAAAGATTCGGGACTGGTGGCGCGACCGCTAGGGAAACTGACTTTAATTAACTGTGCCAGCCCCGATTATCTGGCGCGCTTCGGTTATCCGGAGAATCTTGACGATCTCGCCTCTCATGCTGTAGTGCATTACGCACTCAATCTCGGCAACCGCCCACAAGGGTTTGAAATCCTGGAAGATAAAAACACGCGCTGGATAAAAACGGGTGGCGTGATAACAGTGAATAGCACCGAAACGTATCAGGCGGCATGCCTTGCGGGGCTTGGTATTATCCAGGTGCCTCGTATCGGCGTAAAAGAGTTACTGAAGAGTAAAAAACTGGTTGAGATCCTGCCGCAATATCGCGCCGAACCGATGCCGGTTTCCCTGCTGTATCCACATCGCCGCAACCTTTCGCGACGGGTTCATCTGTTTATGGAGTGGCTGACGGGGCTAGTTAAAGGGTACGTGGACTAGCACCAGGCTATAATTTTTTTAAGCTCCTGCCACACCTATAGGGAAAAGAACCTGATGACAGTGCCGGATAACACCGAAAAACGCCCAACAGAAACGCTCGACTATGAACCGATAGTCAAAATCAAAACCAGTAACGAGAAGGTCAATAAAACCATCGATAGTGTGAATAACACCGTCGAGCGCGTCGAACGTAATCCCATTATTGCGCACCTGATACGGGCGGCTGAACGGTTTAACGACCGCATGGGAAATCAGTTTGGCGCAGCCATCACCTATTTTTCGTTCTTGTCACTGATCCCGATTTTGATGGTGGCGTTTGCCGCCGCCGGTTATATCCTTGCCTCACACCCCACACTGCTCGAGGAGATTTTCGAAAAAATCCTCACCAACGTTAGCGAACCAACACTTGCCGCCACGCTGAAGAACACCATCAATACGGCGGTGCAACAGCGTACAACCGTTGGCCTGGTAGGTCTGCTGATTGCACTCTATTCCGGTATTAACTGGATGGGGAACTTGCGTGAGGCGGTACGTGTTCAGTCACGAGATAAATGGGAGCGCAACCCGCAGGATCAGGAGAAGTTCTGGGTAAAGTATCTGCGTGATTTAGTGTCGCTAATAGGTTTGTTGGTAGCACTGATTGTAACGCTGTCTATCACGTCGGTTGCCGGTTCAGCCCAGGCATTCCTGATAACTCTTTTACATCTCGACGGTATCGAATGGTTAAAACCCGCCTGGCATTTGGTCGGGTTGGCGATCTCTATTTTTGCTAACTACCTGCTATTCTTCTGGATTTTCTGGCGTCTGCCGCGCCACCGCCCGCGCAAAAAAGCGCTGATCCGTGGGACGTTCATTGCGGCGATTGGCTTTGAAGTTATCAAAATCATCATGACCTACAGCCTGCCAAAACTTGTCAGTTCGCCATCTGGCGCGGCATTTGGCTCCGTTTTAGGACTTATGGCATTTTTCTATTTCTTCGCCCGCCTGACGCTGTTTTGTGCCGCGTGGATTGCCACCGCACAATACAAAGATGACCCGAGAATGCCGGGTAAAACAGATAAATAATCTTCTCAAAAGTGTAGGGCGGATAAGCTTTAGCGCCATCCGCCATCTCACCTGACAGCGGCAGATGGCGCTGCGCTTATCCGCCCTACCGTATTCTCAATCCACAATCACAGCACATAAATCCAGCCTGTAACTTTTATTTAACCTAAAAGCAGTTTTATTATCTGATTTTTCAAATATGAGAAGCACGACATAGATATTTATTTTCTGGACTAAAAATTATCCTCTTATTGCTCGTTAATCGCACAGCGCCGCAGGCAACCGTGCGTTGAAATGCGCCTTTTGCTATGCGTAATATGGCTTTCGTTCGCTATAAATAAGAAAAATCTATGCAAGCCACCATCGCTGATTCAATCAATACCGAAACTGACGCAACACCCGTCAACTCACGCGGAAAAGTTGTCGTTGCCTCGCTTGTCGGCACCGCCATCGAATTCTTTGATTTCTATATTTACGCCACTGCGGCGGTCATTGTTTTCCCGCACATCTTCTTCCCGCAGGGTGACCCAACCGCTGCAACGCTACAGTCGCTGGCCACGTTCGCCATCGCCTTTGTTGCACGCCCAATTGGTTCTGCACTCTTTGGACACTTTGGCGACCGCGTAGGCCGCAAAGTCACGCTGGTAGCATCACTTCTGACGATGGGTGTTTCCACCGTGGTGATTGGCCTGCTACCGAGCTACGAAACTATCGGCGTGCTGGCTCCCATGCTGTTAGCGCTGGCGCGCTTCGGGCAAGGTTTGGGTCTGGGCGGCGAATGGGGCGGCGCGGCATTGCTGGCGACCGAGAACGCACCACCGCGCAAACGTGCGCTGTACGGTTCGTTCCCACAGTTAGGCGCGCCAATTGGCTTCTTTTTTGCCAACGGCACCTTCCTGCTGCTTTCCTGGTTATTGACTGACGAACAGTTCATGAGCTGGGGCTGGCGCGTACCCTTTATTCTTTCTGCAGTGCTGGTGATTATCGGCCTGTATGTGCGTGTGTCTTTGCATGAAACCCCGGTATTCGCCAAAATCGCCAAAGCGGGCAAACAGGTAAAAGTGCCGCTCGGCACTTTGCTGAGCAAGCACCTGAAAGCGACGATTATCGGCACGTTTATCATGCTGGCAACTTACACGCTGTTCTACATCATGACGGTCTACTCCATGACGTTCAGCACCGCCGCTGTGCCTGTTGGCCTTGGCTTCTCACGCAACGATGTGCTGTGGATGCTGATGATGGCGGTAATTGGTTTTGGTGTGATGGTGCCGATTGCCGGTTATCTGGCTGATAAATTTGGCCGCCGTAAGTGCATGATTGTTATCACCAGCCTGATGATTATCTTTGCCCTGGCCGTGTTCCAACCGCTTTTAGGTTCAGGTAACCCGACACTGGTTATGGCATTCCTGCTGATTGGTCTGAGTCTGATGGGTTTAACCTTCGGCCCAATGGGCGCGCTATTGCCAGAGCTGTTCCCGACCGAAGTGCGTTATACCGGGGCATCGTTCTCTTATAACGTGGCATCGATTCTGGGCGCATCCGTGGCACCGTATATCGCGACCTGGCTGCAGGCGAATTACGGTTTGTTCTACGTCGGGCTGTATCTGGCAGCGATGTCAGCGATTACGCTGGTTGCGTTGCTGGTATCGAAAGAGACGCGTCATTTGTCTCTTTAACGTAAAACAGCGCGGTGGAAACCGCGCTGTTATTTAAAATCCATCAAAAACAAAATCTATCGCCCCTTTAATCTCCGTCCTCCAGGCCATCGCGTTACCCACTTCTTCTCGTAGAACGCTGGCATCCACACTTGCCATTTCATGCGTCATCACGATGAATTCTTCCCCTTCAACCTCAACGATGGGACAAATTCTTTCTGGTAACCGGGTTTGTGCCTGCGAGGCATGCACTAAAGGAATAACGATACGAGTAGTCAGCAGGTCGATAAGATCACTTTGCACATCAATTAGATAAGGATACTTTTTATTATTACTACCATTGCGGTAAAAGTAATATTGCATAGTCAGAACTTCCGATGTTCATCCGCGAAGTTTCCACACTGCTCCATGATGCGATTAAGTTCAATAAGCCCCTCACGGTTGCGCTGCTTCCACTGCTGACGTTCGATTTCCTCAAGGTCCTGGGCAATAACCACGCTCAGGCGTTGTGACAAATTAAGACCATGAGCACGAGCGCGAACATAAAGCTCGTCGTCTATAGTCACACTCACGGTACGCTTCGGACCTTTCATTGCGACACTCATTGTGTTTCCTCTTGCATAAAGCACGTGTTTTCAACACGTGCTTTATGCAATATATAAGTGGGTTGTTATTTAAGCAATATCACTTCTTCATCTGTCCCAAAATATTCTGGCACTGGTTCTGCCCACCTTCGGACGGTGAAATCAGTGCCAACAGCGCTGCGGCTGGCGTCACCAGCGTTGCCAGTGCTGCGGCTACCGCACCGCGAGCAATAAGTGGCCCCGCTTTCACACCGGCATCCGGGTTCTTAAAGGTACCGCGCACATACAGCGGTGAACGCAGTGTGATGATGCGAATCCCTTTGCTTTCAGGATCGATGGTTAAATCGAGCCGTTCACTGGCAAAGTTGGTGGTACCTGTGACGTTTATCAGCGCGTTTTCAGTATCGAAGGCGAATATTCGTGGAGTCGCCACACCGCCGCGTAAATCAAGGTTTGCCGCCGCACAGTTAATCCGCACTTCGTCATCACCAAAGATTTGCCCAACAATATAGTTCCCCACATTCAGGCCGACGATTTCCATCAGGTTGCGGCTGATTAACCCATCATTCATCAACAACTTCAGGTTACCGTCGCTGCTACCCAACAACTCAGCAATAGAGTTACCACGGCCCCGTAATTCCGCATCACCGTTTAGCTCACCGAGCGTTTTTTGCATCGACTCCACTTTCGGCATCAACTGTTTGAGTTGTAAACGCCGCGCCCGAATATCTGCTCTTCCCTGCATCGGCTTTTTGTCGCCTTCCAGGTGGATATTGGCGCTGATGGTGCCGTTCGCCATGCCAAATTTCAGCGGCTGGAGCCGCAGGTCAGCGTTTTTCAAAATCACGTGCGTGGATAAGTTACTCAGTGGCAGCGTGCCGCTGTGTTCGATACGGCCGCCTTTAAAGCGCACATCGGCATCCATCACATCCCACTTGTCGGTTTCAAAACGGTCATACGGCAAAACTTTGTCGCTCGGCTGAACGGTTTTCTCGCCTTTGGCTTGCTCAGACTGTTTGCTCTTTTGTGCACCTTTGCCAGAGTCCACGCCAATCAGCGGGCCTAAGTCGGCCAGACGGAGCTGTTTAGATTCGAGATCCCCCTCCAGTTTCGGGCGCGGTTTGCCTTGCGAGTAGGTGAGCGAGCCGTGAATGTCGCTGTCGCCGATACGCCCGTTAAAGTTCTGGTAGCGGAATACCGAGCCTTTTTCAGTATCGATTTTTGCCAGCAGGTGCCCATCAGTTTCAAACGGTGGCGTATCTGGCAACAATACGCCGGTTAAATCATAAAGATTGCCCAGCGAATCACCGGAGAATTTAAGCTGTAAATCGACGCCACCCATTTTCATTGGGTCGTTAATGGTACCGATAAACGCCACACGGGAATTACCGGAATGGACATCCGCCTGCACCGGGAAGGCGGTTTCACCTTCGCTGCGTAGCGCTAACATGCCGCCGATTTTGCCGTTACCTTCGAGCGGCGCGCCGTTATAACGACCACTCACTTTCAGGCCAAACACATAATCTCCGGCTTTTGCGGCATCTTTGCCCGTGGGTTTCTTCCCTTCTACTTCACTAAACGGCAATGGTTTGCCGAGTGGGTCGACGAGGATCTCTATCTCGGCTTTGGTGAGTTTATCGTTAACGGCGATGCGGCCTTTATCGAACAGAATATTGTCCATTCTGAATGACCAGGCAGACGGCGTTTGATTGGGATCTTTTGTCCCATCGCTGGCAAGTTTAAAGGTCCAGTTATTGTTTTTTTCTGACAGGCGAATCAGCCGCGCATCCGGTTGCACCAGCTTAATCCATGGGATGTAGACCGTTTTCGTCAGCAGTGCGAGTGGTGCCAGGGTGGCGTCAACACGCGGTAGATGCACCATCGTGATTTCAGGAATGTCAGGCGGGTTACCGAGAATAATATCTTCGGCATGAACATGCGGCCAGGGCACCCAACTGCGCCAGCCTGTCTCTTCTTTGTTGCGTTCCCAAACCACACCTAAATCGCCACGAATGGCGAATGGCCTGTTCAATTCTGTCGAGACTTTTTGGTTGATGGTCGGTTTGAGCCGATTCCAGTCAAACGTCGCAATCACAATGATTGCCACCACAACCAACAACAATAAAACCCCGACGACTCCACTAACGATTTTTCCAGTTTTTGTCATGCCTTTCACCCTTTCCTGATGTGGCTCACTTTCACTAAAGATAGTTTAGTGGCGCCAAAACGGCATCAGGAGAGGCGAGTTAGCACATTTTCTAACTGTTCAAAAGGAATGGGACGTGAGAGAAAATAGCCTTGTGCCGCAAACGCAGGTGAGTTTTGAACATCGCGCCATTCATCTTCCGTTTCGACGCCTTCGACGATGACACCCTCGCAATAACGGTTCATCAATTGCAGTAACATGGTGAATAAATTGCGACCTTCATCGCTGGTGCGCAGCATGATGAATAAGTCACGCGCGACTTTGATGTAGTCGTAGCGCATCTCACTTAACGCCGAAAAATTAGCGACTCCAGTCCCGAAATCATCAAGCCATAGCGGCCCAAATTCGTGCATTCCAGCAAGCGTAATAGCCTGTGGTTGGGTGATATGTTCAACCAGTTCAAAGCGTACCCACGGCATTTTATTGATGCGAGCAAGAATCGGTTGGTGCTGTTTCATCGCCATCAATGTCGGGCCATCGACATTTACCGAGGCTAATATTTTATAGCCGAGGAAGACGGACTCCCATTCAGCTAGCAGGCTAAGTTGCTCTTCGATAACCATCAGTCGCGTACGGAAAGAGACAGATGTGAAGTAACGATCGGGTGGAATGCGAATTTCCGGTTCATCCGGGTGTGTCACCACCGTTAGCAACTCGATTGCCATTAAGTTGCCGTCGATTTTATAAATCGGCTGGAAGGTGTACTGCCGCTGGCACTGCAACCAGAACCGCCGCTCCTGCAAACTTTCGACACTCGCCTCAAGCGTATTAAGCCGGTGAGTGATCTGCTTAAACTTCATCATGTACGTCCTGTTTACCTTGATAACTCAGATGGCTCATCGAGAAGTTATCGGCGTGGCGCATGAGAACTTTATGTTCGCTTTCAGTACAACCTCATTCAGTGGGAGTTATCTAACATCGTCAATAAACTGCCTTAGCTCAAAGTTTTCCGAAACATCGTTTTAAATTGTTTGACTCGTTTTTAACCGACCATCAAACTAGTGGTAATTTCATTAATTCAGGTTTACTGCTATGCCAACGCGCAAAATCGCCGTTATCGGTGAATGTATGATTGAACTGTCGCAAAAAGGTGCGGAAGTTAGCCGCGGCTTTGGTGGCGACACCCTAAACACCTCCGTTTATATCGCACGTCAGGTTGACGCAGCCGATCTTGAAGTCCATTACGTTACAGCTCTGGGTGAAGATAACTTCAGCCAACAAATGCTCGACGCATGGCAGCAAGAAAATGTTCACACCGAACTGACACAGCGCCTGGAACACCGCTTGCCAGGTCTGTATTACATCGAAACCGACTCCACTGGCGAGCGTACCTTCTACTACTGGCGCAACGAAGCCGCAGCCCGTTTCTGGCTGGAGAGCGATCAGGCTCAGGCTATTTGCGCTGAACTGGCACAGTTCGACTACCTGTATCTGAGCGGCATTAGCCTGGCGATTCTGAACGCGGCGAGCCGTGAAAAACTGATGGCTCTGCTGACTGAGTGCCGTGCTAACGGTTGCAAGGTTATCTTCGATAACAACTACCGTCCGCGCCTGTGGGCAAGCCGTGAAGAGACACAACAGGTCTATCAGCAAATGCTGGCCTGTACTGACATCGCGTTCCTGACGCTGGATGACGAAGATTTGTTGTGGGGCGAGAAACCCGTTGAAGAAGTGATTCAACGTACTCAGGCAGCTGGCGTGCGTGAAGTGGTTATCAAGCGTGGCGCTGACTCTTGCCTGGTGGCGATTCAGGGCGAATCAACGTTAGAAGTTCCTGCGGTGAAACTACCGAAAGAAAAAGTGATCGATACGACGGCAGCTGGTGACTCTTTCAGCGCGGGCTATCTGGCAGTACGTTTGACTGGTGGCAGTGCAGAAGAAGCGGCAAAACGCGGGCATTTGACCGCAAGCACCGTGATTCAGTATCGCGGCGCGATCATTCCTAAAAAAGCGATGCCGAAGTAACAATACCGTCATAACTCGAGTTGCAGATTGGCTGTATCTCGAATGATTTAGGCCTTAAGAACATTGTTCTTAAGGCCTTTTTTACGGTCACTGAGCTGGAGGAATATCTGAAGTCGTATCTTGCTTTGGTTCATCCGTTAACGGAAACGCCTTAGCTGGAACCATCACTTTATCCCACGTCGCTTGCAGATCCTTCATGTTGTATTCAGGCTCACCCTGGGGTTGCAACAACACCAGAGCCATGTCCTGAGACAACTGCTGGCGCAAATCCTGGTTCAGCATGCTCAGTGTCAGATTGCTCAGGAAGTCCTGACGAAGTTTCTGATACTGCTCCGGGGCAATATCCACAACCTGGTTTTGCAGTGAACGCATACGCTGGCTAATTAATACATCGGTATCTGTCCGCGCGTAAGTGGCAAACAGCTTGGCAAGCTCAGCTTTTTTCTGCGCAATTAACGCATCAAATTCTTCCTGAGATAGCCCTTTATCACGCACGTTAACCAACTCTTTGCCGACAGCCATCAAGTTAGCGTTCAGTTTTGAATTTGGCGATTCCAGATTAATGCCGCACTGCGCACGCTGATAAAGTACGCGGCAATCGAAACTCAAATTCAGTTCCTGGATATTCTGCTTGCTGAGATTCTGCTGAACATGCCAGAACAGCGCCTCACGTGCGAGGTCTGCACGCCAATAATGCAATAGCGCAGAAGACTCACGGATAGGCTGCCAGGAGTTGTCCCACATCAGTGAGAGCCTGTCCTGGCGCACGCTATCGGTCATCAGACTTACTGGCGTGCGTTTAAGCGGAGAAAGGGTAGCAACCGGTGCAGGTGTTGCACGCTTACCAGTCAGGGTGCCAAAGGTTTTGTTGATTTGATCGGCAACGCTGCGGCTATCGACATTACCTACCACAATCAGTGTCATCGCATCCGGGGTATACCATTTCTGGTAGAACGCCTTCAGTTGTTCGTTATCAACTGGCTGCTTGAGATCTTCTGCCGGGTCATGGCCCAACAGCGAGGAACCTTGCAAACGATAGCGCCACCAGTTGTCTTTAGTGTTCATCGGCCAGGTGGAAACCATATCTTGAGTTTGGAGCGCAACATTTACCGTTTCAGGGGTAATTGCCATTCTGCCACTGCTGTCTGAAAGATAGGTTAAGGCTTCTTTGAGTAAATCATTGCGGTTATTTGGCAGGCTGAGATTAAACAGCGTGAAGTCATAAGAGACGATAACCGGGGGCAGAGGACGCGTTGGGTCCACACTTTGCTGCCATAGAGAACGAGCCTGTAACGGCTGCAAGCTGCCGCTTTGTGTCAGCGCCAGACGAGGTAAAAAGTGGCTATAGCCGCTCTGTTGGGTGGTTTCAGTCAATGAACCAGTATTAACCAACAGACGAATTTCAATACGATCGCTAGGACGCTGAGGTGTGGCCAGGACTTGCCATTGAAAACCGTTGGCCAGCGTCCCTTGCTGCCAGGCTGGGTCGGGCTGTAGAGCTTCTGCCTGCACATTACTGCCGGCGGCGACCAACAGCAATCCGCCAGCTAAGAGTCGAATTTTGGTGCCCTGCATGTGAACCCCTGGAAAACAATCCTGATTAAAAAGTGTAATGGCGACATAGTATTACGCAACAAAGCCACCACAAATGGCATTTCACCACTCCGTTTGACCGCATCTTCACGGAAACGTCACTTTAAAATTAAAAAAAACGCCAAAGAAAATGGCTCAGGGGTCAATTATGCGCAGCAGCCCACAGCGAGGGCAAGTCGCTGTGGGCAATTGAAGGGGTTAAGACGAGACTTCGCTCACTTTTTTTGCAGATTGTGGATTATCAAGAGTTTCTTTCAACTGTTTCTCATCCAGTTGCTTCACCCACTTCGCCACTACGACCGTCGCAACACCGTTACCGACAAGGTTTGTCAGCGCGCGGGCTTCCGACATAAAGCGGTCAATCCCCAGAATCAGCGCAAGTCCTGCTATCGGCAGATGCCCGACAGCAGAAATCGTCGCAGCCAACACAATGAAGCCGCTTCCGGTTACACCCGCCGCGCCTTTGGAGGAGAGCAGCAGTACTACCAGCAGCGTGATTTGATGGAAGATATCCATGTGACTGTTGGTTGCCTGCGCGATAAACACCGCCGCCATCGTCAGATAAATAGAGGTGCCATCAAGGTTAAACGAGTAACCGGTTGGAATCACCAGCCCCACTACCGATTTGCGACAGCCGAGTTTCTCCATTTTATCGAGCATTCTTGGCAACGCAGATTCAGACGAAGATGTACCCAGAACAATCAGCAGCTCTTCTTTGATGTAACGGATAAATTTGAAGATGCTGAAACCTGTCACGCGGGCAATCGACCCTAACACCAGCACAACGAACAGAATACAGGTGATGTAGAAGCAGATAATCAGTTGACCTAGCTGCACCAACGAGCCCACGCCATATTTACCGATGGTAAACGCCATGGCCCCGAAAGCACCGATTGGCGCAAGACGCATGATCATATTGATGATGCCGAAGATGACCTGCGAGAAGCTTTCAATGACGTTGAAAATCAGTTGGCCTTTGTGGCCCAGACGATGCAGCGCAAAACCAAACAACACGGCAAACAGCAGCACTTGCAGGATATTGCCGCTCGCAAAAGCACCGATAACGCTACCTGGAATGACATCCAGCAAGAACGCCACGACACCCTGTTGTTGCGCCTGCTCGGCATAGATTGCTACCGCTTTAGCATCGAGAGTTGCCGGGTCAACGTTCATGCCAGCACCTGGCTGTAACACGTTTACCACGATCAGGCCGATAATCAGCGCGATGGTACTGACCACTTCGAAGTAAAGCAGCGCTACCGCACCAGTACGGCCCACAGCTTTCATGCTTTCCATACCGGCAATACCCGTCACAACCGTACAGAAGATAACCGGGGCGATAATCATTTTAATCAATTTAACAAACGCATCGCCGAGCGGTTTCATCTGTGCGCCTAATTCCGGGTAAAAGTGCCCGAGCAAAATACCGATGGCTATTGCTGTGAGCACCTGAAAGTAGAGGCTTTTGAAGAGAGAGAGTTTCATAGGGTGTCCTTGAGAGGTAGAGATTCCACAAAACCTTTCGGTTTGCGGCACCAAAAATAACACCCTCAAAAACACCCAGAAGTGATATAGCGCTAATTTGTAAACATAATTGTTAAATAATTGAACTGACTCGCGCCAGCCTGGTAACATTTACTACAAATAGTTTACTAGTGAGCGGTAGATAGATACTGCGCATCAAACTCTTTAAGTGTCATGGCCCTGGAGAAGAGATACCCCTGTGTAAGCGTCACACCTTCGTTTAATAGCCAGTCACACTGAGCCTGGTTCTCAATCCCTTCGGCTACCAGTTTCAGCCCAAGGGTTTTCGCCATACCGATAATCACGCCAGCCATCGCACTGTCTTCCGGCAAGCCATCGATAAAGCTCTTGTCGAGTTTCAGGATATCTACCGGTAGCGCTTTCAAATAGTGCAAATGGCGTAGGCTGGCATAGCCCATCCCAAAGTCATCCAGTGCGATACGCACTCCGGCTTTACGCAGAGGTCGCAAAATGCTAATCGCTTTTTTCGGGTCGTCGATATGGTGACTTTCCGTTACTTCCAGAATCAGCATGCCCGGCTGAATGCGGTAACGCGTCAATAACTCTAACAGCGACGAGCCCATTTCTTCGTGCAGCAACTGATGTGCAGAAACATTCACACACAACGACATCGTGATGCCCTGGCTCTGCCAACCGGCCAGGACGCGGCAAGCTTCTTCAAGAACCCAGTTGCCGATAGTGAACATCAGGCCACAATCTTCAATACGCGCAATCAAATCGTCAGGTAACGCCCAGCTCCCATCTGGCTGTTGCATACGCAGCAAAACCTCCGCGCTCACAACTTCGCGGGTATGCATATTGACCTGTGGTTGCAGCCAGATAGCAAACTGCTGGTTCTCTAAAGCATTCATTAAATCGTGCTCCTGAGTCAGATGGCGTTGAGCCAGTTCCATCTGTTCAGGGTCAAAGAATTGAATCTGGTTTTTGCCGTGGCGACGGGCAGAAAATGCCGCCGATACCGCGCGACGATACAACTGCTCTGCTGCCAGGCCGCTGTGATACATCGCAATACCGATGCTGGCCGTAGGCTTAAGAGATATCGATTGAATCGGTAATTTTTCGTTGAGCACCGTGAGGATTTGCTTTGCCAGCGCCATCGCCTGCCAGGCGTCCTGAACACCATGCGCAATAATGCCGAAGTCATTGCCACTAAGCTGTGCCAGAACCATATTCGGTGAGAGAACACTTTTAATTTTTTCGACCAGCGTCAGCAACAGCATTTCGCGCTGCTCTTCATTTAACACGCCAGCTGCATCCTGCAAGGTTTCACTGGCAATCACGATCAGTGTGCTGTTCTTGCCACTCGCCGTGAGTTGTTCCAGCAACGCCAGGAACAGGGCTTTATTTGGCAGTTCTGTGAGCGTATTTCGGGTGCTCACAGCGCTCATTTCTTCATGCAAGCGCAGCGACATTTGTTGATTGCGGTTATAACTGCGCACCAGCATCCCAATCTCATCATCATGATGAAGATGCGGCAGTTTGAGCTGATGACTCGCCGCTTCTTGCGGACTTAAGCTGTCGAGCTCACGAGCGATTTTGCGGATCGGGTGCACAATTAAACGGTTAATCGACCAGCTGATGGCAACCGAGAGAATCAGCGCCAGTAGCAAATATGTGGTCAGCAACGTGGAAATCGTACTGATGATGAATTTGTACATCCGCCAGGAATCCGCCTGCAACACCAGATAAGCCAACGGCTGCGGATTTGCCGGGCGTTCGAGTGAATACAGTGGTAACGAAATTTGCACCGGGAGCTCAAACAGGCGAGCTATCCACATCGGAATCGGGCGTTCCGGTGCAAAGCTCTGGCGTAACGCCTGGAACTGATTCGGTAAAACAACATCTGCCCGGCTGATAATCCCGGAGGGTTGTATTTGATTAAGAATGAATTCAGCTTGAGGAATATCTGCTTTAAGGATTGCTGCAGACAGCGGAATACGCACCGAATGGGCGATTTTCTCCATCTGGCTTGCTGTGTCGTAGCGGCTTTGCTGCACAAAGTGGAAAAGCTGTACCACGATAAAAATAAAAATAAACAGTATGGAAACGGCTGACACCATTGCCATTTGTTTAATCGTTAATGAACGACTGACTCGCAAACTTACTCTCCGCAATTACCGTGCCGTATAGGCATATTCTTAAGCAGGCTGAGTATACTGCATTGTAGTGATGTTTAGGTGTTGAGGCTGGCTAATCAGGGAAATCTTCAGGATGTACCCTCTCCTGATGGAGAGGGTTCGGGTGAGGGTACTACGCACTATCAAAAATCACCTCACCGACAGTGACACCAGCATCTTCAAGCTCGCGGAATAATAGTCGTCCTGAGCCATAATTTGCGGTTGCTCAACACTTGCCGACTGGAGCATTAAATCGCGCACCGCCAATAACCCACCGTTCATCATATATGGCGCCGGATCGCCAGTTGTCACATTCACCCAGGCAGGCGTTTTATCGCGCGCAAAGCGCCCCCACCAGTTTTTGTAAACCTGAAGCTCCGGGCTGCTACGGTTAAACCATGATACGTAAAGTGGAACACGAATCGCATCATAGCTAAAGCGCGCAGGCCACTGTTTTGCCGGAACGGTGCGACCATCAGAATAGAGTGAAACCCAGTCAGAAGGGAGTTGTGGATTACCAAAGTGCATTTTCCCCAACAACTTCTGCCCGTCGCTAATCAAATCTTTCCACACCATTAAATGGCTGCGGTTAGCAAAGTCCTGCCAGGCCGGAAAAATAAAATAGGAAGGGTTAAGGTTCACGTAGCTGTTGAGATTAAAGCCTTTGGCTCCGGGCAGCATCACCTGGTAACCCGCAAAACGGACAACGTTATGTGCAATCAGTGCCTTGGTAATCGCATCTGATTGGTTGAGATAATCCTGGTTTTGCCATTTTGTCCCCGCCTTAAGCAACGCCCATGCGATAAAAGTATCGCCATCGGTGGCGTTATTTTTATCGGTGATCGGCTGTGCCTCGACCGGGTTATATCTCCAGTAGAACAGACCATTTTCAGGGTTTTTCAGGGTTTTTCGTGTCCAGTTCCACATCTTATCGAAACTGACTTGATCATCGTTGACCACCGCCATCATCATGGCAAAGCCCTGCCCTTCGGTATGGCTAACGCTTTTATTGCCAGTGTCGATGATGCGACCATCAGGCATTAAAAACCGTGATTTGTAGCTATCCCATGCATTATCAGCCAGAGCTTGCTGACTAAAGATCAAGGCAAACACTGCCACTATCAGTGTCTTGCATCGCTGCCACATCGAAGCACCTCATCGACTATTTTGATATCGAAAGTGTACCACTGTTGCCGACCCAGAAGATTCACGCCACAGCGACACATGCGGTTTTCCACCCTGATCACGTAACCAACGGGCGTATACGCCTTCCAGAACCGCGCTAAACGCGCTATTCCAGGAGGCCTGTTGCGCTTCATCCGCAGGAACAGGTAAAGCCATGTGGCGAATCAACATCGCCGTTTCGCTGGCTTCGATATCAATATAGCCCCAGTTGAAACGAGCGAGCTGAACATTTATCTGCGTTTCGAGCTCACCCACAGTTCGCGCTAATGCTAACGGGTGGCGTCCAGCCAACGCATCACCCATTTGTATCAGAAATGGGCGACTTTCTGCTTCACCTGCATTCGCCACCATACTGTCTATCATGATGTGGAGCAGAGAAAACCAGCCCGATTCGGTCTGCTGATTTTGAAAATACTGCAAAAGCTGCGCGTCATTCATGATTAATTATTCCCCAGCAGGTAACGGAAGTAGAGTTGCGCGGTACTTTCGTTGTAATCACCAAAGGTGTCATAGCCGACCTGGCCACCAATCGTCATATCTTTATTAACTTTGTAGTCGGCTGCGGCACGCAAGTTATAACCCATACCGTTTTCACTACTACCGCTGTACCACGCCTCTTTGGCAAAACCTCTGGAGACGTAATCTTCCAGCTGTGATTGCATGGCTGAGTCAGTCGGGAAGTACGGGCTTTCGTCCTGGCTGTAAGACTGATAACCCAGCGACGCACCAACAGACATATTCCAGTTATCAAATTTCTGAGTGTAATCCACCGGGAAGGAGACGCTAATATAATCCTGCGGGCTAAAGTAGCCACCTTGCCCATAACTGAAGTAGCTAAGGTTTTTAGAGAAGTCCATGTAAGTCATACTGATACCGGTTTTCAGCTCGCGGTCATCAGCACGATATGGACGAATATAAACTCCCGCATTTCCGGTGAAGTTGTCATTGCTCGGTACGTTTTCGCCGATGTAGTTATACAACCCGACACCTGCGTAGAAACCGGCATCACCATCGTCGTAGCTCAACTGCGCGCTACCGCCGTTTTTGGTGACCTGGCCCCATTTTTTGCCGCTGTATTTATCTTCTACACCGACATAAGAAAGCAAGCTGTCGACTACCGCACGGCGTTCGCCGGTCAAAATCAATTTCAGGTAATCAGTCAGTTGTGGTGACCACTGCACGCCACCAACAACGGTATTCAAATCCTGACCTAACGGTGTTGAACCGACATCAAGTTTGTACTGCTCACCCGTTAACGCCATGGCGACTTCTACACCCGCAGTGCTTTGCGAGCCTTGTGAAGGCACCTTGATCTTGTCGATATTTGGCAGTTCCGGCGGCGTGGTGGTTGAGGAGTTATACAAATCCTGGGCAACTTCCCCTTGAATTAATGCTCCCGTACCAAAACGACGGCTGGATTCATCTGACGAGCTACCGGCATTCAGACTAATTGGCGTAACGTTAAGATCTAAACGCGAATCGCCAAATGGCACCGTTGACCACTGTAGCGGAGCCTTTATCTCGGTGAGTTTGCTCAGGCCACTTTCGCCATCACGACCACGTACAGATACCGCACCTCGTGCCCATGTGGCTGTTTTGTCGGTTAACTGCTCCATCATGTTATCCACCTGACGCAACGTGCCTGCCTGAGCTGTTTCTACAGGCAGATCGGTACGCGTAGTGCCTGGATATGCAGTTTGCGGATTACGTGCCAGTTGAGCGACTTGCCACGGCATCGCTTCGCCATACAGTGAATTTGAAGCCGTTTGCGGGGCGACAGAAGTTTTCGGGGTAAACGGGTTATCCGCCAACGCCAGGCCACCTAATGTCGGAGCCGTGCCATCACCGACCCCTTGCAGACCAAGCAACTTCCCACGCGCAGTACGTAAATAGCTCATCGCCTGTTGGTGGTTACCATCAGCTTCCGCCACACGCGCCAGCAACAGCAAGCGATCCGGTGTTTCATCGTTACGCAAACCAGCTGCTAGCTGCTTCGCTTTATCCACATCTTTGCTGGCAAGCGCGACATCAATAGCACCCGCTCGCGCATCTTGATCAGGCGTGTCACGGGTCATCAGGTAGTCGTAAACCACCCCGGCTTCTTTATTCATTTTGCCGGATTGATACAAACGCGCCATCGCAAACATCAGGTCCGTATTTTGCGGGTCACTCTGCATGGCGCGGATCAATTTGTCGTACGCTGCCGCGTAATTGCCTTGAGTCCGAAGCTGGTCAGCTTCATTGATCACGTAGCCATTGCGAACGCTGGCAAGCTGAGTCGGCGTGCTACGCGACTGCAATTCCGGGCTGGCAAGAAACGCCTGCGCTTCACGCCCAAGCCCCGCCTGATTCAGCACGGCAATCTGGTCGCCATAATCGCCCGCATTGCCCTGCACACCCCGGCTCATGTTGCCGCGCACAATCGCCACGGCGGTACTGACATCACCCGTTTGCGCCAGCATTTTTGCCAACTTGCCAGCATCAGCCGGGCTTTGCGGTGGACGCGTAGCCAGTGCTTTTAAGGTATTAGCCGCAGCGACGTTATCACCCTGGGCCAGATAACGTTCCGCCACAGTCATTTGCAGGTTGTAGTTCACACGCGACGCAAGTGCGCGCATCTCGCTTGTCTGGCTAGAAGCCGGAATGCGCGACAACAAAGTCTGGGATTGCTGCCAGGCGTTGTTTTCGCTGGCAAACAAAGCGCCTGCATAGAGTTCAGTATTGGAAGCATTCGGCCGGAAAGAGGGCGCCATCACGTTGCTGGCTTCCGCGCTGTTGCCCTGTTTTTGTAGCTGGCGTGCTAAATCAAGGCGCAACCATGGGTCAGATGGGTAGCGTGCAACACCCTGCTGCAAAATGGCGATGGCACGTTGTGGATCGCCATTTGCCGCCGCCTGCTGTGCCTGGCGTCGCACCGGGTCAGTAGGGTTGCCACCGGAAACTCGCGGCTGCAACTTCGCTTGTAAACTTGCAGGCAAGGTTTGCAACATGGCCTGCGCTTCAGCGGTTTTATTCTGCTCACGCAGCACGTAGTAAAGGTTTTCACGGGCTGAGCCATTATTTGGCTGCTCGCTCAAAATACCGCGCAATGTCTGCTCTGCGGCGGCGTAATCTTTATTGTGGCGCTGCACATCGGCGCGGAATAATTTTGCCGCTGTGCCACGTTCACCGCTTTGCTGCGCCAGAGGTGCGCTGAGTGCCAGCGCCTGGCTGACATTACCCTGTTTGAATGCCGCCTGAGCGCTCGCCAACTGCCCGTAAAACGCCGCGTCCTCAGCCTGCTGTTTGCGCTCATCCGACTGGTCGCCACCGAGGCTTGCTGCACGGTTTAAGTATTCTGATGCAGCAATGTAATCACCTTTGCGTTGTGCGACGTAACCCATCCCGGCAAGCGCATCGGCATCTTGCGGGTTAGTTTGCAGCACTTGTTCAAACTGGTTTTTTGCCGCATCAGTATTGCCGCTATTGAGTGCGGTAAAGCCTTCACCTTTCGCTGTACCACCAATGCTTTTACGGTAGTGGTCTTGTACCGCCATATCTTTTGGATGGCGTTGCAGGAAGGTTTGATAATAGGTTTCATCACTCGCCGTTGGGCCAAGCCACAACAATGCCTGGCGCAGCGATTTATCAGCGTCTGAGCTGCCGCTCGCCATATTTTGCAGCAGATCGATCCCTTCACGGCGCGTGCCTTCCTGATAGGTCAGCACTTTACCCAGCGCAATTTTCCCGCCGTTATCCTGCGGGTTTTGCGCGACAAACTGGCGCAACCCCGCCAGAGCTTGCGGATAGAGTGATTTATCACCCGCCATCGTCAGATAATATTCTGGTGCGAGGCTTGGCGGCGGCTGATCGCCATTAAACAAACTTTGCCAGGTGGCCAGAGCGGCGGGAATGTTGCCGCTTCGCGCCTGCTGACGCGCTAAATCCAGCTGCCCACGAGGGATTTGCTGAATTTGTTTCGCGTTATCGAGTGCCTGCAAATTGTTATCTTGCGGTGACACCGCCGCGAGGCGTTCGCGCCACTGGGCAGCACCTTTGATATCCCCGGCCTGCTGCGCCCACAATGCCATCAGGTACATCGCCTGCGTGTTATTGGCATCAACCATCAGCACTTTTTGCAGCGCTTCTTTTGCCAGCTCGTCATGCGACTTTTCATGCCAGTAATTAGCCTGGTCAAACAGCGCTTTTAACGCCGGGTTGTTTTCCGCAGCCTGGGCGCCGAACGCCAGGCCGCCAAAGAAGCACAGAGTTAACAAGCGACGGGCGGTTTTGTTTTTATGATTCATGAGCACCACCTTTACTTACCATCATCCTGAGGATTAAGACGTTTATGCGCGCGTTTTTTCAGTAAGGCATACAAGCTCAAGCCAATCACTGTGGCGAACAACAAACCTAAAATGGCCAGCAGTGCAGAATGCTGGTTGGCATACCAGACCACCATCATGTACCAGGGCATTTGGCCGCTTGGGAACTGCTGGCCAACGCGGAAGCTCCGCACCCCGTTTTCATCGGTAATGATTGAGGCATCACCACGAATTCCGGCGTTAATGCGTGCCGAGGCTAAGTCGGTCTGAAGACGTGAAAGCTGCTCGTCTGTGCTGCCAATCGCCATCACCACCACGCGGTTTGGGTTCCATTGCGAGCGGAAGCTGACAAACCCGCGCCATGCCTCGTTAGAAGAGAAGTAACGGTCGGCGGCAATACCGGTCGAACCCCAGTCGCCTTCAAGCCAGCTCTGTACTTTTTGCCAGATTGAACGTTCCCGCACACCGAATGAGTGTTCGTTGCTGGTAAACGGTGACTGAGCCAGCAGCGTCCGGTTAAAGGTATTTTTGTTGATGGTAGAAACCGCAAGCACATGGCTTTCTTCGAGGCGTTGCAGGTTGCCACCGGCTGTCGGTACCCCGAACATCACGACGTTATTGTTAAGCGACGTTCCGGTCGCATTGCCTGAACGTGCCGCCATATTCAGGAGTGTGCTGATTTCAGCCTCACCTGGGTTTTCTGGCAGCAGCAACACGGTATGCGCGAAGTCAGCAAAGCGTGAGAACGGGAATGATGCACCCACGAAGTAAGAGAGATTTGGCAACAGCGAGAAGTGGCGAGTTTTGCTCAAATCAATCGATGAATTTTCATCGATACGGCTCTTGATGTTGTTGTTGAGCAGTACGCTACACGGTGCCGTTTCTTTGGTCTGGATGTTGAAGTACAACGACAACTGGTTGTCGCCGTAAATCAGGTAAGGCTCCAGCGCCAGGTTGTAATCTTCCTGGCGCGCATCGCCGCCTACTTTGCGCCACAGCGTTTCCAGCGCACCTTGTTTGTTTACCGGCAGGTTATGCAGGAAGGTGCCGTTAAAGGTCAGTGAAAGATAAGAGCGATCTTCATCAATCCAGGATTCCGTCGGGAAGCGGTAGCCAATCTTCACGGGAATAGTTTCACCATCCCACAAGAACAGATCCGGCGCGGCACGGAAGGCAACACTTAACGGCTCATGCCAGATACCCGTTGCCGTCAGGCTTTGGTCTTTGCGCATCAGTTCGGTCAAGCGCACCGGGCGATCGGTCGGTATCCAGCGCGGTGCGTCATACGCTTTACTAACCGGGATTGTCTGGTTTTCAACCAGGGTGCTTGCAGTTTGCCCAGGGAATTTACCCTGAGTTAAACGCCATGCCGCTGCACGTAATTGTTGGTCTGAATTACCCACTACCAGCAGCAGTTTATAAACCGGGTTGCCAGGGTTATCGATAATTTGCAGCATCGGTTTTTGCGTTTCTGGCAGCGTCAGGCCGCCAATTTGCTCACCCGATTTGCCAAACAGAATGCCGTTCTTCTCCGGCAATGTGTCGCGCAATGCGTTAAAGGAGATGCCACGATAATCCGCCTCAATCCCCAACCAGGAAGCGACTAATGCCGCAGCACTGACTTGCTCCGGTAATGTTTTTGCCGGGAAAGCGAACGTCACAGAAGCCGGGGTCATTTGCATCGCGTCAAAGAACGGGCGCGGGAAATGGCTGAGGTCTGCGCCAATATTGAGCTGCTGCCCTTCCAGATCCAGGCGCGTGTTCGGCATGATGGTGACCTGGTATTTTTCAGACAGGTCGCGCAGGCACAGTAAGGCATCGCCATCATTAATTTTGAAGCTGATGTTGTTGCTCGACACCACCATCGCCGCCGGGATTTCCAACTGGTAGCTGGAGACATCGCTATCGGCAGAACCCAGCGGAACAGTCCCTAGCGGCTGACCATTCATCATCAACTGCAATGTAGTATTTCTTGCCGCCATTGCCGGAGACACTTTCAGGTTCAGCGCCAATTGCGCGTTGGTAATGACCTGATCCGATGGCAACGTGAAATCAATACCCGCCTGCAACTGGCCGCCGCTCAGCGTAATACCTCGCGGTTGGCCCATTTGCGCCATGGTAATGCTGCTGACACTCCCCGGAACAAAGACCGATGGTGCCGCCGCAGGAGCCGGAGTTGGAGCTTGCACAGGATCGGGGACAGGCACCGTTTCTGGTGCTGGCATAGAATCTTGTGGCTCCACGGCTTCTTGCCCCGGAGCCGGTAAATCTACCGGCAGCAACGACTCCACCGTCGTTGGCTCTTCGGCCATAACAGGCGAAGTCAATACGCTAAATGCGAGCAACAACTGACAAACTGTATAGGTCATCCGTTTCATGCAACGTTGTCCTCGCCGGCAGCTTCCATACGTCTTGCTTCTTCCTGACGTAAACGGCGATTTTCGCGGCGTGATTTCCACGTCAGCCAGAACAGGTCAAATACACAACGAATAATGATTAGCAGGGAACGGAACGGGTTGTCCTGCGGCTTTGGCGGGTTAATCCACGCATCAGCACGGGCCAACACAACACGCACCAGCTCACGACGGCGGTCCAGTGGGATCTCTTCAAACTGCAAGCGAATTGCCTGTTCGTCGTGGGCAATCATTTGAACAGGAATACTGATGGAGCCGGATTTCAGTTGCAGTTCGATCTCTTCGATTTCATCAGTAAGATGTCGGTCATCTGGCACCGCAATTCGGCAGCCGCCCATTGATAAATCGAGCGTATTGCTGCGCGAAGAAATACCGCTGGCATAGTGAATAACGACTGGAACTTCGACATCAATACGGATAGTTTTACGCGTCTGGCGCGTTTCGCGAGCTACGGCAATTGCCGCCAGCAGGAACACCAGACTGTACAAGCCCCAACCGACGTTGAGCGCAATAACGTTCGGATCGACACCAAAGTAGTCATGGGCGCAGGCACGCACTATCCCGGCGATCACCGCCACCGTCAGCAGCACTGCGATAATCATGTGAAGCCGCACCACGCTGAAATCAAAGTAACCCACGTTCAGCAGCGCACCTTTGTCCGTCACGTTGAACTTGCCGCGTTTCGGGAAAATCATGGTGATAACCGTTGGCAAAATCAGGTGGAACGCCAGCACCAGGTCGTAAATCTCACCCCAGAAGCTGTAGCGGTAGCGCCCATTCATTCTCGAGTTCAGGTAGATGGTTAGTAGCAAATGCGGCAACGCATAAGCAAAAATCAGGCTTGCGGAGGAGTGAATGATGTTCAGGTTAAACAGCAAATACGCCAGTGGTGCGGTCAGGAACGCCACGCGCGGTAAAGCGAACTGGAAGTAGAGCATCGCACTGAGGTAACAGCAGCGCTGTTGCCACGTCAGGCCACGGCCAAACAGCGGATTATCCATACGGAATATTTGCGTCATACCGCGCGCCCAGCGGGTTCGCTGAATCACATGTAGTACCAGGCGCTCAGTCGCAAGCCCTGCCGCCAGCGGAATATCGAGGAATGCAGATTTCCAGCCAAGGCGCTGCATCTTCAGCGCGGTGTGGGCATCTTCAGTTACGGTTTCAACCGCAAACCCACCAATCTCTTCAAGCGCGGTGCGACGAATAACGGCGCAAGAGCCGCAGAAGAATGTCGCGTTCCAGTTATCGTTACCTTGCTGAATTGGGCCGTAGAACAGCGAACCTTCGTTAGGGATATTACGTCCACCTGATAAGTTGCGTTCAAACGGATCGGGTGAATAGAAGTAGTGTGGCGTCTGTAGCAATGCCAGTTTTGGATCTTTCAGGAATGCTCCAACCGTCGCTTGCAGGAAAATACGCGTAGCTACGTGGTCGCAGTCAAAGACGCAAATCAGCTCACCTTTGGTCAGCTTCATTGCGTGGTTGAGGTTACCGGCTTTGGCATGCGAGTTGTCGTTTCGCGTGATGTAACCCACGCCAACATCAGCGGCAAAAACTGCAAATTCACGCCGCTTACCGTCATCGAGCAGATAGATTTTGATCTTATCGCGTGGGTAGTCGATACATTGCGCGGCCAGTACGGTATCACGCACCACATCGAGGCTTTCGTTGTAGCTGGGAATATAAACATCCACAGTCGGCCAGGTCGACGTATCATCCGGCAACGGCACAATTCCCCTTTTTAACGGGAAAGAAGTTTGCAGATAGCTCAGTAATAAAATGACCCAAATAAACAGTTCAGCTAAAAATAGCCCTATTCCGAGGATGGCTTCTATTTCAGAATTAAAGTGCAGCGTTTGAGTGGCACGAAAATAAATATAACGCGTGGACATCAAGACCGAGACCAGCATCATGATTATCGACACGCTGTGCTTTTTGCTGAAGCCTAATACAAACATTATCGCGAGACTGATAAAGCCAAAGATAAACTGCTTCTGGCTGTCCATAGGCGTAATGATGATAAGCACAGCTATAGGTGCTAACACCAATAGCAGTAAATAGAACAGGACCTTTTTCATAGGACATCCTGAATGATTGTCAGAAATTTGACGTTCTTAAAGCGGTGTGAACCGCGCCATCACCAATTTTTATACCGAGAAGAGCGGCAACGCGTTTACTAATAAGCTCAATATCAAAAGCTGCAGCGGAAGCCGGGCTGAAATCGAATATTGATTGCTGGGAAGCGTTAGCTTCAGCCACACTTTCATCGCGGTTAATAACACCAAGCAGGCGATCGCCAAGACGTTGCTGCATAAATGCTGTTACGTCGCGGCTTATATGGCGGCGGTTATCACTTTGGTTAAGGACAAAATAATATCCTGCTTTATTATTGAGCGGCTCGCCAATCAAGCGGTGATTTTCAATATGTGGCAATAAAGAAAGTGAAGCGGTATCCGCAAGCATCGTGACCAGATGCAAGTCGGCAAGATGCGATACGGCTTTCAGCGCAGGATTCGGCCCTGGAGGGAAGTCAGCAATAATCACAAGGCCTGGATAGTTAAGCAAAGTACTTAACCCGCGTAACAGGAAGTGGCTATCGTTAGTCAGACGCTGTTCAAACTCAAGTCTCTGATCTTCAGTGACATCACCATATGGCAGCACAAACATATTGCTGCCTGCCGTCAGAACCGACTGGCTCCAGTCTGCAGATTCAATAGCTTTAGCGACATAACCCCGACCATCAGACAAAGGCACGCCAAAATGCAGGCGCAGCGCGTTCTGCACATCAAAATCAATGGCTAATACTTTGCTACCCGCACGAGCCAACGCATACGCCAGATTGGCGGTAACCGTGGTTTTCCCTACTCCGCCTTTTGGCGAGCAAACACACACTAACGGCATGACGCAATCATCTCCAGCAACGGTTGCAGCGGTAAGTCTTTGGCGGGATGATTCCGCGCCGTATTCCCTTTGGCTGCGAACAGTTTGTCAAAACGCACGGGCTCTGTTTTTACCGGTGCAGGGGCCTGCGGCGCTGAAACAGCGGCAGGTTTCACGATTTCTTTGATGGGTTCTATAACCGGTTCAGGTGCTGCAACCACGGGTGCCAGCTGTTCAAATAATGTGGTAGTGGTCGGTTTACCAGGCTCGGACTGTGAAATCGCAGACTTTGCTTCAGGCAATGCACTATTCAGGCTATTGAGAATCGAGCCTTGTGATGCAGTGTTGCTGATAGGTTGTGCCGTAAGCGGCCTGAAGTGGCTCACATCAAACTCATCAGCCTTCACCGCTTGCGGTGCAGGAACAGAAATACTCCCGGCTTGAGCAAGTACAGAATCATCATCGCCAGTATTCATTAGCTGTTTGATTATTGTCCAGTTACTGGCTTCTGACTGTTGGTTTTGCGCCGACATATCCTTGAATTCGATAGCGCCTGTGCGGGTCTTATCCTTGAATCGCTGCAAGTCATCATAGTTTTTCATTGCGACACTCATGATTTATAAGACGTTTCGATGAGATAGTTATTCAAAGCTTATACCAATACTATTAAAAAGGTTTTTTAGTTAATGATTATGGCTTATTGACTTCATAAATCGTTATTAATTGCCATACGTTATCATTACTTATTTTATTATTCTTTTTTTGATAAATCGACGGCATTTCAAGCCAATATATAGGCTCAGGAGGTCATTTCTCCACCTTTTTTTCTTATTAATATCTATCTAAGCATGAAGATGCATAAATTTGTGATTAAACGCCATTTAATACTGATCGATAAAGGTAGCAGACTTTTTTTGTGATTCAACACACATAAAGGAATATTTATAGCTCGTGAATATTTCATAATGGAAATTAACTTTATAAGAAAAATAAATGTTTTTAGGGAGTTTTGTAGGACAAATACGACATGATTTGTAGGGGGAATATGACAACAAGGAAAGTGCCGGGATTATTCTTGATATTTATCCACTTTTTGTATGGTTAATTTAGGGGAGTTAAGGAGTCACCTCAATCTTCCGCTTCATGGGAATCATAACCCCTGCATTTGGTCGATAGGAGCAGGTGATTTTACCTATCTACAGTTCACTAAAATTTACTAACGGCTCCATTTTATGATGCAATATTCGGAGGATGAAAATATCGTCATCGCGGATGCGATAGAAGATGGCATGTAAGCAATAGTCTATTCGGCGAACACCCTCATCAATTTCCGGGTACTCACGACCAATAAAAGGTGAACGAACTACCGATTCCAGCACATTTTCCATTGCTTCCGTGTAATTGTCTGCCTGAACCTCACCAAATTTGACCAAGGTGTATTCGTAAATACCGGCAAAATCCTCTGCGGCCAGATTCGAAAGTTTATACATTGCGCTCCCGCTTTTTTTTCGCCGCGATATCCCGCAATGTCAACGCACTCTCGCCACTTTCCTCACCATCTGTAATCGCCTGCCTGAGAGCCGCCAGCTGTGATTCTTTTTGCTCAAGCAGACGGAGTGCTGAGCGTACGACTTCACTGGTCGAGCCGTAACGACCATCATCAATCATGCGATTCACAAATGCATCAAGCTGATCGCCGATCGTAATACTGGTTGTCCTGGGCATAAAGCCTCCTGTGTTAATAGATAACACAAGCATAATACAAAGGTGGGCGCTTTTAAATCCTCGGCCGGGACGTTGATCAATTCGAATAATAATCCGGTGATGTGTTCTTCTTGCTCCGCTGGCTACTGACTCTGTAAAAACAGCATTGGTAATGCTATGCAGTATTCCCGCAGGGGTTCGGAATCGGTTGAGAGCGGGCAGCGGAAATTCTCCACATTTCAAAATGCGTATCGATCCCGAATTACGAGAGTAGTTGGACATAGAGTCCGCAGAACAAGGAATAAGCCCGGCGAACTGGTTTAAGAATCTGGCGCGAAAAGCTTTAAAGCAAAAAGGGATTGAGCCAAAGGGATAAAGCTGGGCTTGAATTTTCCAGGTTTGGTTAGCGCTAGCACCATCAAACATTCATGACAGGTGGCGGTTATGCTGCTTACACAAATACCACAACCCAGCCTTTTAACAGCGCCCACCCAATGGGATATACCATTGACATATCCCACATCTTCGCTATGCTTATGTGAATATAATATGAGCATTCAGGAGGTCAGGATGGAAAAAACAACCGTTTTCAAAAGCAACCGCAGCCAGGCCGTCCGCTTACCCAAGGCTGTCGCCTTACCAGAAGATGTTAAGCATGTAGAAATTGTCGCAATCGGTAGAACACGCATCATCTCTCCTGCCGGAGAAAGTTGGGACGATTGGTTTAATGGTGAGAGCGTCACTGCTGACTTTATGTCAGAAAGAGACCAGCCGAGCGAACAAATCAGGGAAGATTTTTAATGCTCAAATATATGCTAGATACCAATATTTGTATCTTCACTATTAAGAACAAACCGCAAGAGGTGCGTGAAGCGTTCAATCGTTTTTACGGGCAGATGTGCATCAGTTCAATAACGCTGATGGAGCTGATTTATGGTGCAGAGAAATCATCTAACCCAGAAAAGAACCTGGCGATCATCGAGAGTTTTGCAGCACGTCTTGAAGTGCTGCATTTTGGATCTGAGGCAGCAGCACACAGTGGCCAGGTCAGGGCTGAACTGGCCAGAAAGGGAACACCTATTGGCCCCTATGACATTATGATCGCCGGGCATGCTCGTTCACTTGGTTTAACCGTTGTGACAAATAATTTACGTGAGTTTGAGCGCGTTGCGGGGATTCGGGTTGAAGACTGGACGAGGCCAGGGTGAGATGTCCAGCACGTAGGTTTGATAAGCGCCAGCGCCATCAAACATTTTCGGCGGGTGACGCTTCGCTTACCCGCCCTACAATTAAAAAGCCGGGAAACTTCCCGGCTTTATCTTTTAACGAATTTCCCCGTTCTCATCCTGATCAACAGCGAAACACGCCACCAGCTGGCCGCCGTACTCTTTTAATTGCGGCTGCAACTGCGTGCATGGCCCGAAACGACGGCGACAGCGGGCGTTGAAGGCGCAGCCCGGAGGTGGGTTCAGCGGGCTTGGTAGCTCGCCGGTGAGTTTAATACGCTCGCGACGGTCGTCCGGATTCAGGCGAGGTGTCGCTGAAAGTAGAGCCTGGGTGTACGGGTGGCGCGGGTTCGAGAAGATCTGGTCTTTGGTGCCCTTCTCTACGCAGCGGCCCAAGTACATCACCATCACTTCGTCGGCAATGTGCTCTACCACGGACAGGTCGTGGGAGATAAACACATATGACAGCCCCATTTCCTGCTGCAAATCCATCATCAGGTTCAGCACCTGTGCACGCACGGAAACGTCGAGTGCCGAAACGGGTTCATCCGCAATCACTACGTCCGGGTCAAGCATCAAGCCACGGGCAATAGCAATACGCTGACGCTGGCCGCCGGAAAACATGTGCGGATAGCGGTCGTAATGTTCGGTTTTCAGGCCAACTTTCGCCATCATCGCCAGCGCTTTTTCACGGCGTTCGGCTTTGCTCAGATTGGTGTTGATTTGCAGTGGCTCTTCAAGAATTTGCCCCACTTTCTTACGCGGGTTCAGAGAGCCATACGGGTTCTGAAAGACGATCTGGATTTTCTGGCGACGCAGCTTTTCGGCTGTTTCGTCAGGCTTGAGCAGATCCTGGCCCTGGTAGTAAAGCTCGCCACCGGTCGGGATTTCAATCATCGTCAGCAGGCGGCCCAGCGTGGATTTACCACAGCCAGATTCGCCCACTACCGCCAGCGTTTTTCCGCGCTCCAGCTCAAACGATACACCGTCCAGCGCTTTCACCAGGCGTTCCTGGCCGAAAATGCCTTTCTTGACCGGATAGTGTTTTTTCAGGTCGATGGCCTGCAACAGAGGTTGCGCAGTGGCCTTATCGGTACTCATAGCGTTGGCCTCCCGGCATCATCGAGTGGGAAGTGGCATTTGGACTGACGCCCGTTATCCACCATATTCAGTTCTGGTTCTTCGCTGCGACATTTGTCGGTCGCATACGGGCAGCGTGGGTTGAGCAGGCAGCCGTTCGGGCGGTCATACTTACCCGGAACCACGCCCGGCAGCGAGGCCAGGCGCGCTTTGTCCTGTGCAAATTCAGGCAGTGCACGCAGCAACGCCTGAGTGTACGGGTGGCGCGGTGCACGGAAAATATCGTGCGAGTTGCCCGTTTCCACCACTTGCCCTGCATACATCACGATGATTTTGTGTGCCGCTTCAGCCACCAACGCGAGGTCATGGGTGATAAGAATCAACGCCATGTTCTCTTTTTGCTGCAGTTCCAGTAGCAGTTCGATGATTTGCGCCTGGATAGTCACGTCCAGTGCGGTGGTCGGTTCGTCGGCAATCAATAGCTTAGGACGGCAGGCAATAGCCATCGCAATCATGACGCGCTGGCTCATACCGCCGGAAAGTTGGTGCGGGTAGACGTCCAGACGCGAAGCCGCATCGGGAATACCGACCAGGTTCAACAGATCGATAGCACGCTGACGACGCGTACTTTTGTTGCCACCCTGGTGCACCTTAATCGCCTCCATAATCTGGAAACCGACTGTGTAGCAAGGGTTGAGGCTGGTCATCGGGTCCTGGAAGATCATCGCCACTTCGGCACCGACCAGGTTACGACGTTCTTTCTCAGAAATCTTTTGCAGATCCTGGCCGTTAAATTCCAGTTTTTCCGCCATGACGCGGCCTGGGTAATCAATCAGCCCCATAATCGCCAGCGAGCTGACCGATTTACCGGAACCTGATTCCCCAACGATACCGACAACTTCGCCCTGATTTACGCTGTAACTCACGCGGTCTACGGCACGGAACGGTGTCTTTTCGTCGCCGAAATGCACCGATAATTTATTTACATTCAATAACGCCATTACGTAGCCCTTTACTGCTTGAGTTTAGGATCGAGCGCATCACGCAGCCCGTCACCCATCAGGTTAAATGCCAGCACCGTCAGCAGGATTGCCAGACCAGGGAAGGTGACCACCCACCAGGCACTTTGTGCGAACTGCAACACGTCGGAGAGCATGGTGCCCCACTCTGGTGTTGGCGGCTGCGCACCCATACCGAGGAAGCCAAGAGCGGCCATATCGAGAATGGCGTTAGAGAAGCCAAGTGAGGCCTGCACGATAAGCGGTGCAAGACAGTTTGGCAGAATGTTGATGAACATCTGGCGCATGGAACCTGCACCCGCAACGCGCGAAGCGGTTACGTAATCGCGGTTCACTTCCACCAGCACCGCACCGCGCGTCAATCGCACATAGTGCGGCAGTGCAACAAAGGTTAAGGCAAGCGAAGCGTTAACTATCGATGGGCCGAAAATTGCCACCAACACCAGCGCCAACAGCAGGCTTGGCAGTGCCAGCATGATGTCGACAATACGCATAATGATATTGTCGATAATACCGCCGAAGTAACCTGCCACCAGACCGAGCACCACGCCCATAATCAGCGACAGCACCACCACCAGGCAACCTACCAGCAGCGACAGACGCGCGCCGTACATCAGGCGAGCCATGATGTCGCGGCCTACGTCGTCAGTCCCAAGCAGGAACTGCCAGCTGCCACCATCCTGCCAGACCGGCGGGTGTAGCAGTGAATCACGGAACTGTTCTGCCGGGCCGTGTGGCGCGAGCACGTTAGCGAAGATGGCGATCAGAATCATCACGGTGACATACACCAGACCGATGACCGCCCCTTTGTTACGTTTAAAGTAGTGCCAGAACTCCTGGAATGGCGTCATTGGAACTGGCGCCGCTACCACTTTGTTTTCAGTTAATTGCGTCATGATGGCCCCTTATTTCTTATGGCGTATACGCGGGTTCACCACGCCGTACAGTAAGTCGACGATCAGGTTCACGAGGATAATCATCGTCGCGACCAACAATACGCCGCCCTGCACTACCGGGTAGTCACGACGTTGCAATGCATCAATCAGCCAGCGGCCAAGGCCTGGCCAGGAGAAGATGGTTTCCGTCAGGATTGCACCCGCCAGCAACGTACCGACCTGCAGGCCGATAACGGTCACAACTGGCAGCATGGCGTTGCGCAGCGCATGAACCACGATAACGCGCATGCGCGTCAGGCCTTTAGCGCGAGCGGTACGGATGTAGTCTTCACCGAGCACTTCCAGCATTGACGAGCGAGTCATACGCACGATAACCGCCAGCGGGATAGTACCGAGCACCACCGCTGGCAATATCATATGCATCACTGCATCGATGAAGTCGCCCGGCTCACCCCATATGGCGGTGTCTATCAGCATAAAACCGGTGAGGGGCAAGGTGTCGTCGAGGAATACCGTATCGCTGACGCGCCCGGATACCGGAGTGAGGTTCCAGTAAACGGAAACCAGCATGATTAACATCATACCCCACCAGAAAATAGGCATTGAGTAGCCTGTCAGCGCAAGGCCCACAGAGGTGTGGTCAAAGACGGAACCACGTTTAACCGCAGCAAGCACGCCAACCGGAATACCCACAGCAACGGCAAACAGCATTGCGCAGACACCGAGTTCCATGGTCGCTTTAAAACGCGGTACGAACTCGTCCCACACAGGAAGACGGCTTTTTAACGAAATGCCCAGATCGCCATGCATTACGCCCCAAATATAATGGACGTATTGCTGCCACATAGGCTTGTCGAGGCCAAGTTCAGCCAACAACTGAGCATGACGTTCAGGAGAGATACCGCGCTCACCGGCCATAATCATCACCGGGTCACCGGGAATCATGTGCACGAAAGCGAAGGTAAGAAGGGTAATACCGATAAAAGTGGGGATAACTAGCCCCAGACGTCGGAGGATGAACTGCAACATAACCCGGATTCTCTGTAGTGACTGAAAGCCTTGCAGCCTTCAGTCTGTATTGCTCACAAATCTTTCACCCTCTCCCGATTGGGAGAGGGAATAAAGCACGCTACTGTTATTTATTATTCGACAGACACGTTCTCAAAGTGGTGTTTGCCCAATGGGTCAACCACATAACCTTTCACTTCTTTGCGCACTGGCTCGTATACCGTGGAGTGAGCAACGATCAGCGCCGGAGCCTGGTCATGCATCACTACCTGAGCTTGTTTGTACAGTTCGATACGCTTGTTGTGATCGTCTGTGGCACGCGCAGGTTGGATCAGGTCTTCAAACGGCTTGTAGCACCAGCGAGAGTAGTTAGAACCGTCTTTTGCCGCAGCACAGCTGAACAGAGTGGCGAAGAAGTTATCCGGATCCCCATTGTCGCCGGTCCAGCCCATCATCACAGCCTGGTGTTCACCAGCTTTGGCGCGTTTGAGGTACTCGCCCCACTCGTAGGTTACGATTTTGGCGGTCACACCGACTTTCGCCCAGTCAGCCTGAATCATCTCAGCCATACGGCGAGCGTTCGGGTTGTACGGACGCTGTACTGGCATTGCCCACAGGTCAACGGTGAAGCCATCAGCGTGGCCAGACTCTTTCAGCAGCGCTTTCGCTTTTTCAGGATCGTAGGTGTAATCCTTCACGTCATCGTTGTAGCCCCACATAGTTGGTGGGATCAGGTTTTTAGCCGCAGTGCCTGCGCCTTGATAAACCGCTTTGATGATCGCTTCTTTGTTCACCGCATAAGTCAGCGCCTGACGCACTTTCACGTCATCAAACGGTTTCTTCTCGGTGTTGAAGGACAGGTAACCCACGTTCAGGCCAGCCTGTTCCATCAGGTTGATGCTCTTGTCTTGTTTCATACGAGCGATGTCAGCCGGGTTTGGATACGGCATAACCTGGCACTCATTTTTCTGAAGTTTCGCGTAACGAACAGACGCATCAGGTGTGATGGAGAAGACCAGACGATCGATCTGTGGCTTGGTGCCCCAGTAGCCCGGGAAGGCTTTGTACAGAATGCGAGAATCTTTCTGGTATTGCAGCAGCTGGAACGGACCAGTACCGATTGGGTTCAGGTCAGTTTTTTCCGGCGTACCGGCTTTCATCATGTTGTCAGCATATTCTTTGGACAGAATAGAGGCGAAGTCCATCGCAAGGTCAGCCAGGAATGGTGATTCTGGACGAGTCAGCACGAACTGAACGGTATTGTCGTCCACTTTCTTAATTTCGCTGATCAGGTCAGATAAACCCATGCCTTCGAAGTATTCGTAGCTGCCGCCAGAAACTTTGTGGTACGGGTTGTTAGCATTTTTCTGACGATCAAAAGAGAACACGACGTCATCGGCATTCAGATCGCGTGTTGGTTTGAAATCTTTGTTGTCCTGCCACTTCACACCTGAACGAAGGTGGAAAGTATAGGTTTTACCGTCTGCACTGACGTCCCATTTCTCAGCAAGGCCTGGGATGATTTCAGTTGTGCCTGTTTTGAACTCAACAAGGCGGTTATAGATTGGCACTGAACTGGCATCGTAAGTTGTACCAGAGGTGAACAACTGCGGGTTAAAACCTTCTGGGGAACCTTCTGAGCAATAAACCAGGGTTTTTGCCTGAACGCTAGCTGCTACGGTCAATGCCACCAGGCTCAGACCAAACTTCAGCATCCCTGACTTCTTCAAGGAAAGACTCATTCTTCTGCTCCGTTGTGATGTTCCCTTATTGATTCTTATAACGGCTTTATAGGCTTAATAAGAAATCTATCGGGACATGTGTCGTGTTGTTTTTATCCGTAGACCTTTGTTATTTGAGTGCGGTCTGTTCGGTGTGCCCGGAGGCGGTGGTGAGGCCAGGTGTTCCTTTCGTCAGGCTAGCTGTGTGGTAGTGCGGACTGTCCATAATTTGCCCCTCACGCCCTACAATCTGTCAACAGATGAGTTAAACGTCAATATAGGTAACGGGGATTTACAACCGAGGTGAGAATCAGCGAACAAAGTTTAAAAAAAGCCTGAAGCTCTGTTTCCAGCAGGGAAATTTATGCTACTGCCATGTACCTAGAATATTCCACTGATTAAAAGACGAGCGGGAGTCGTAATCAGTTGTACTAATTCTGTAAAATTTCTTGCCAGATGCTGATTATCTGAACGATAAGTTTTGTGATCTATATCTCCTGGAGTGAATCATGCTGGTATGAAACATAAGCAACGGGTCATTAATCCACGATTTTCCATAACAAAATACGATGGAATATGTCACAAAATCATATAAAGGCAGTTGTTGGACGATGAAGCGGATGTTTTTGCAAGATTACGAGAGTTGTAAGGTCGAAAAGCGATAGCGTCATCCATTCTTGCACCCGTTATGTCGGATGGCGCTGCGCTTATCCGACCTACGTATTCAAAGTACAGACGTAAAAAAACCCAACCTTGCGGTTGGGTTTTCTTGAATTTGGTCGGCGAGAGAGGATTATTCCCCTGCGGGCCGTTGCTAAAGCAACGTTGTCTCGCTGCGCTCGGCTCAAACCTCCTTCGGAGGTTCTCATCCTCTGTAAACTACAGATGCAAAAAGACCAACCCGAAGGTTGGTCTTTTCTAAATTTGGTCGGCGAGAGAGGATTCGAACCTCCGACCCACTGGTCCCAAACCAGTTGCGCTACCAAGCTGCGCTACTCGCCGAATGCGGAGCGCATCTTACTGCGCACCGTTTTACCCGTCAATCCCTGAAACTGAAAATCCTATCTGTTTGCTTTAAATTCCAGCACATGTGGCTAAAAAGTTACTGTACGGCTTTCTTTTCCGGCACATGGCACCAGTTGTTGTTCTGGTTGATACCACCGTCTGGAGACGTGTAACCCAGGCAACCCATGATGGTGTCATACAGCTCAACATGGCGATGTGGCACCTTCATTTTTGCCTGTTCCTGCATATGTGCAAACTCACGTGCGCGATCGGGGTTTTCCAGATATTTATCTGATGCCCAAACCAGCAACGGCACACGGAACTGCTCAGGTGGAGCCATTTTACGTGGCGTGCCGTGCAGGTGTTTGTGTTCGTCAATCGACTCACCGTGGTCAGAGGCATAGAAAATAATCGCACGCTTATCACGTAGCTCAGAAATCACTTGTTCAAGCACACTGTCGGTATACAGCACGGAGTTATCAAAAGCGTTAATCAGCTGCTCTTTGCTGCACTCTTTATCAATGCTGACGCACTCTGGAGTCCATTTCGCGTAGCTGCGTGGGTAGCGTTGCACGTAAGAGAAGTGCGAGCCTTTGGTGTGCAGCACAATCAAATGCTTGCCGTTAGGATGCTCATCCACAGAACGTTTCATCTCTTCGACCAGCAACATATCATCGACTTGCTTACCGCGGTTACGCGGCTCAGCTGCTATCTGCTCACGGTAAGAGAAGTTATCTGCCATGGTGTTGCCGTAGAACCAGACTTCACTTTGCATGGCAAAAAGGTTTGAGCTGAAACCAAGCTGCTTAAGTACCGCAAAAACGTTTTGCTCTTTCAAAGTACGCTGCGGATTCTCTTCCGCACCGCCTTCACGCACGAACATACAACGTAGCGAAAGCTTAGTTGCGGTATCGCAAGATTCGCCTCTGAATGCGACCAGGTTTTTCTCCTGGGCAAGTTTTGGCGTGGTGTCGCGGTCATAACCCAGAATACCCATGTGATCCCAGCGAGTGGTTTCGCCAATCACAAACACAACATAAGTATCATCGAGCTCTTTTGGCGCGACATAAGTAAATTTCTTCGCTGGGTTGAGCAACGAACTATTGTCGTTAGACTCATCAGCCTGAGCCCAGGCAAAAAGACCCAACGCTGAGACCCAGTTTGATGGCAGATAAGAGTTAGCCACCACGCCGCCGTAGCTTGGCATATCTACCGTGGAGCGCTTCTCTGTACGATTTTGTTGTTTATCGAGTAAACGCAGTGGTGCCCAGACCATGAGTCCAGCCAACAACACAATGGCCACATTTTTGATGCGCTGACCTGGGGTTTTTAATTGATTGAGCAAGGTATCGCGTGTTTGGCTTCCCCAGATAAGCACCAATGGAATAGCACTGACCAAAACCATCCATAATACAAATTGATAGCCGACAATTTCTTTCGAGAGGTCGATATCGGTGGTCATCACCGAGGCGATAATACCGTAGCCAATCACGACGTTAAGCAACGTCATGTAATAGCTGGCACCAACGGAACACAACACGATTAATGTCGCGAGGATTCGCCATACGGTACGACCAAACAGGGATAACACGCGGAATAAAAAGAAAGTGACCAGTACGCAAGCCACAACCTCAGCAACCATGGAGAAAGCTTTCAGGCGGCTAAAGTCCTGAGCAAAACCCATGAAACGATTATAAAAAACCGAGAGGTTCAAAAATATGCCGATGTATACCGCTAACAGAAAACAGAGTTTCTGCTGGGTCATCGATTTAATGTAATTCATGCAGGTTGTCCGAAAAAATAATGCAAAAAAGAGATGTTATAAACATCACTCAGACTTCCCGTAGCGAGGAAAATTCTGAGCAATAAAAAATAGAGTCCGAATCAGGATGATTCTTAGCCAATTTTTGGCGCGGATTAGTAGAACATAGGGAGAGTAAAAAGTATCGGCAAAATTGGTGATCCACACGGTTGTTTACATATCTCATGCTGGCTCAGTGCAGGTCGGTGATAAAACATATCAGGCAATATTGGTGATGCAGAGAGGTAGTTATGCTGTCTTTAGAAGAACGTGCGCGCCGATATGCAACGAAGGCTCATGCGGCTTGCGATCAGCGGCGCAAATATACGCTTGAGCCATATATTGTCCATCCAGCAGCCGTGGTGGAGATAGTCAGGAGCGTGTCCCCCATTGAGGAAGTGCTCGCGGCGGCCTGGTTGCACGACACTGTTGAGGACACCGATACCACGCTTATCGACATTCAGGAGCACTTTGGCCCGGATGTGGCGACGTTGGTGGCAATGGTCACTAACCCTGAACAACTCCCCGGCACCAACCGCATTCATCGTAAACGTGCTCATTTCTTGCATACCGCCAACGCAAGCCATGAGGCGCAAACCATCAAACTGGCAGACATCATCGATAACACGCGTGAAATTTTGCGCTACGACCCACACTTTGCTCGGGTCTATTTGATAGAAAAACGCATTCAGTTAGCTGGGTTACAACGAGGAAATGAGATCTTAAAAGCGCAAGCGGAAGGCATTATAGAACAGGGGATTTCACAATTAATGATGCCGCCGTATAACGTCCCGGCGGCATGGTTTGCGGCACTAATGGCTCGCTATCAGGCGTGAGACTCTTGATAAACTTCGCGCGCTGGAGTGCGGATGGTGGTGGAAATCGCCAGAGACAAAATCAGCAGGGCAAAGATGACGCAGAAGGTCACGTAGAAGCCGCCAAAGATGGAAGCGATAATCGAACCACAAATGCTGCCAATACCGAAGCCCAGGTAAATCACACCGTAGTTTTTAGTCAGGTTATTCAGACCAAAGAACTCGCTCACCAGTGATGGGTAAACAGTGATAGTGCCGCCGAAGTTAAACGCTACACAGGCAATCGCTGCAAAGAAAGTCACTTCATTAAGTGGAGCGAACAGCAGGGCAGCCATGCCAACTAAAGAAATAACCTGGCCGATAGTGATAACGCGGATACGTGCAATCTTATCGGACAGAATACCCAGCACCAGGCGGCCACTCAGGTTAGCAATTGCAATAACGGTTACCGCATTTGCCGCAGTCTCAGCAGTTAAATGCACCATGCCCTGTGCGATATCTTTTGCTACGCCGATAACATACAAACCACTCATGCAGGCAGTAAGGAACATAACAGCCAGCATCCAGTACTGAGGCTTACGCATAGATTCAGCAAGGGTGTAATCTTTTTCAGCCACACCATTTACTGTTTTAACTTCCTGCAATGGCGCATCTTTCATCAGCATTGAACCGAACAGAATCATTGCCATCGCCAGAGCACCCCAAATCATAAAGGTACTTTCAAGGCCATAAGTTGCCAGTAAATGGGTATCGATATATTTGAAACCCAGGCTGCCAAGGCCGTAAGAGCCAATGGCAAATGCGGAAATCAGACCTTTACGCTCCGGGAACCATTTCACGCAGTTGGAGAGCGTTAACAGGTAACCTGCACCATCGGCCAGCCCCACCAGCACGCCTGCGCTCAACCATAGCATCAGCAGATTGTTGGAATGAGCGGTAAGGAAGAAACCAACGCCCAGCAGTACACCTGCCGCCATCGTTACTTTGCGTACACCAAAACGTTCCTGCAATTTACCCGCAACAGAGGAAGAAATCGCAAGGCCAAGGCTGAGTAAACCGAAGGAGAATGCCACCTGGCTGATTGGCTCATCCAGTTTTTGCGACAATGCGCTATTGAACAAACTCCAGGTATAAACAGAACCCAGAGCAAACTGGGTAATGATGGTGCCGATCAGAGTTAACCAGCGAGTACGGTTGTAGGTAGAATTATTCATGGCAGATGTCCGCAAAATTTAAGAGAAATCTTCTGCTGCCAAGAGTAACGAAGTGCATTTTATTCCAGGAGAAAAAGGCATGAAGTGCATTCAGGCCGGAATGAAATGCACCTGAGAGGGAATGAATGACCTGGACGTTGATTCAAAAATTAATAAAGTTAGTAATCACTATCAATATAAGGCGCGTAAACACTGATAATTAAATGTTAAATATATAAATTCAAAGTTACTTTAATGATCAAAAACGCGCACTAACACCAACATTATAAATATATGCCTCGCCCGTCGTTAATCCTTCAGCTTGCGACATTGAAGCAAACGCGGCCATATTTTTACCAATTGGCATATCAGCACCCACTGTTACATCCATCCAGCTCGAGTCCTGACCCGTCACGGCATTTGTTCGCAATCCTGACTGCGCTTTCCAGAGATTCTCACCATATTGATGGTTGTAGCTAACCTGTGCCCACGGGCGCAGATAACCGACCGACGAATCCAGACGCCAGCCCACAGTAGAGACGCTGGCATGCCAGAGCTGATCGGTAAACCGTGCTGCAACAGCCGTGTCGCCATACTCGTTATAAATTCCGGGTGTAGTGCCATCCCAACTGTACTTTGCTGTCGGGCCGGTTGTGATATTGCCGGGCAAAGAGATATTCCAGCCGATGCCCAAACGTGAGGTATCAGCGCTAATATTATCGTTACCAGAAACGAGCATCAGCCCCTCCTGGTTTTGGGAGGTAAAAGAAGATTTGATCCTTTCTGCGAGAATATCGTTGTAGCTTGGTTGGCGATTACTGTCCCAAGTGTAACGATCCTGCGCTTCGCCCGAAGTTTCTTCGGCGACATATTCTTCTTGCCAGGCAAATACATTCGTAGCATAGGGCAGACAACACAAAGCCAGCACCGTGGTGAGAGTGACACGGTGACCACTGCGTATATTTATAATCATCAAAACGACTCCAGAAAAGAGCCAAATCCGGCGATATTTTTTTGTCTTTTTGGCGGGCCTGCGTTGCGGATACCCCCTAAATAATTCAAGGTGCGTCGAGGCGGCAAGAGAGCGAGTCCCGATGGGCTTACAAAAGTAAGCACTTCGGGTGAGTAAACGCAGCCAGCAAAGAGACAACTTGAAATATGATGGGGGATAGCCCTGAATTAACTATTGTCTCTTTATCTGGCACGTCAAGTTGGCATGAGAAATTTCATCAAAGGAGAAACGTATGCTGCGTTGTGGATGGGTATCCCAGGATCCGCTTTACATGGAGTATCACGATAAAGAATGGGGCGTGCCGGTAACTGATGGACAGCACCTTTTCGAGATGATTTGCCTTGAAGGACAACAGGCTGGTTTGTCGTGGATAACCGTGCTGAAAAAACGCGAAAACTATCGTCGCTGCTTTAAAAACTTCGATCCTCAGGCCGTGGCTTTACTGCAACCGGAAGATGTCGACGAACTGGTGCAGGATGCCGGTATAATCCGCCACCGCGGGAAGATAGAAGCCATTATTAATAATGCGAAAGCATACCTGGCGATGGAAGCCAACGGCGAGAAATTCCCGGAGTTTGTCTGGTCGTTTGTCAATAATCAGGCGCAGATTACACAGGCGGCAACGCTTGCAGAAATTCCCACAACGACCCCCGCTTCCGACGCGCTATCAAAAGCGCTGAAAAAACGCGGCTTTAAGTTTGTGGGGTCAACCATTTGCTACTCATTTATGCAGGCCTGTGGGCTGGTCAATGACCACGTCACCACTTGCTTCTGCCATCCAGATAACCTCAAATGATTCGCCGCCTACAGCCTGCTGAAATGGATGAACTGATTAAAATCTGGCTTGCCAGCACTATTCAGGCTCATCCATTTATTAGCGAAAATTACTGGCACGAAAGTGAGTCCATCGTACGGAATGTTTATATTCCGCAATCTGCGACCTGGGTTTATCTGCACCAGGACAAAATGGTGGGATTTATTAGCGTGCTGGATTCGCTATTTATTGGCGCACTGTTTGTTAGCGAACCTTTTATTGGCAAAGGAATTGGGCAAGCGTTGATGGAGCATGTCAAAGCGCTTTATCCCTCACTGAGCCTTGAGGTTTACCAGAAGAATCATCGGGCAGTACATTTCTACCATCACCAGGGCTTTCGCATTGAAGAAAGTGCCTGGCAAAACGAAACGCACCACCCGACCTGGATTATGAGCTGGCAGGCGGAGCAAATGCTGTAACTTCCGGTACCGGGCCGAGATACTTTTCGGCCCACACCAGCGATGAGTTTGCAGCACAGCCATTTGCCAGTCGCGAAGTCGGAATATCGAGCGTTAGCACATTCACCGCACCGTTTTTACACAGCTTTTCATCGTCTAAATCCGGCCATGCCCCCTGGTGAATACAGACCACCCCGGGCTTAATGCCTTCTGTTACCAGTGCCCCCACCAGCACCTGCCCACGCGCATTCCAGACACGCACTAAATCACCATCCGCAATGCCGCGTTCAGCCGCATCTTTTGGATGCAGAGTTAACGGCTCACGTCCGGCAATGGCGTATTTGTCACGCAATGCCGCGTAGTTGAGTTGACTATGCAGGCGGTGTGCCGGATGAGATGAGAGCAGTTGAAGCTGGCCGGACTGCGCATTGCCTTGCCATTCGTCTGGCGCAATCCAGGTCGGATGCGGCGGGCAATCAGCGTAACCAAAACTAGCAATACGTTCGGAATATATTTCAATTTTTCCGCTTGGAGTTTTTAATGGGTTAGCCTGCGGGTCATGGCGGAAATCAGCAAAACGAATAAAAGCGGCACTCTTCTCACTTTCTGGCATTTCAATTAGTTGGTTAGCTTCCCAGAACTGATGAAAATCAGGCAATTCTATTTGCTGTGCTTCCCCGCGCTTACGGGCGATTTCATAGAACGCCTCCAGCCATTGCAGCTCGTTTTTCCCTTCCGTGAAACGGGCTTCGCCGCCCTCTTCCCACAAGGCACTGAGTTGTGCAAAAACGTCGAAATCATTGCGCGCCTCCCCCTGTGGGGAAACAACCTGCTTCATCGGCACTAAATGCTGGTTGCTGTAATCACCGGTCATCGTTAAATCATTGCGCTCAAACGATGTGGTGATCGGCAACACAATATCTGCGTGTTTTGCGGCCGCCGTCCAGAAGCACTCGGAAATAACCACCAGTTCCGGTTTCTGCCAGGCTTTGATCAGACGATTGGTATCTTGATGGTGGGTAAAATTACCGCCACCTGCCCACCAGAGCATGCGAATATCCGGGAATATTTTTTGCTGCCCATTGTGCTGATACTCTCCACCTGGGTTTTCCAGCGCCTCAACAATGCGCGCCACTGGGATTTTTTCGACAGCATCAGTACCGTTTGCCACCGTTCCCTGCATTGAACCGAGCACCGCTGCGCGCCGCGTCGGGTTGCCACCGTTCGCAAAGTGATAAGACAAACCAAAACCACCGCCCGGCGTACCAATTTGCCCCAGCATCGCTGCAAGCGTGATCAACATCCAGTGCTTTTGCTCGCCATACTGCTGGCGCTGCATCCCCCAGCCTGACATCAGCATCGTGCGATTGCGGCTAAACACCTGCGCCAGATACTCAATGGTTTGCACCGGCACACCACAAATTTTCGCCGCCCATTCGGCATTTTTCGGCTGGCCGTCGGTCTCACCCGTCAAATAAGCAGCAAACTTTTCGTACCCATAAGTACAGCGCGCCAGGAATTCTGTGTCGTGCCAGCCGTGTTTAACCAGCGTATGCGCAATACCCAACATCAGCGCGACATCAGTTCCCATATTTGGAGCAATCCACTGGGCATTTTCACCAAAGAAATCCACCGTTTCCGATCGCATCGGATCAATGGCGATCACGGTTTTGCCACTGTTTTTCAGTTGCTCAAAAAACTTCACACCCTGTTCGTCGCTGGCATTCCAGGCAATCTTTAGTGTGTTCAATGGGTTGGCGCTCCACAACACCACCACATCACTGTGCTCCAGCACCAGTGGCCAGCTGGTTTGCTGCTGATAAACCTCATTTGAGCCAACCACATACGGCATAATGACTTGTGCCGCGCCGGTGGAATAATCCCCCAAATGCCCGGTATAGCCGCCCGCCAGATTCATATAACGCTGCAATAACGTAGACGCTTTATGGAGTACGCCATTGGAACGCCAGCCGTAGGAACCCGCGAAAATAGACGCTGCACCATAAGTCGTGCGAATGCGTTGGTGCTGCTGGTGAATCAACAAGAACGCTTCATCCCAGCTGATGCGCACATACTCATCTGCACCTCGCACACCTTGTGGTGCCTCGGGTGAGGCAAGAAAACCTTTCCTGGCCATGGGATACTGCACACGGGCTTTACTGTGTACCTGGTCCGGAACTGCGCTTTGCAATGAATTCTCATGCCCGGTATCCAATGCCCCTCTGGAAGCGAAGACTCGCTCTCCGTCAGTTTCAACGATCATCGGGCCCCAATGTGCGGCAGTTAGAATTTTCTTGTTTGGTGAGAATGCATTAGCCAATTCGGGCTCCCCTATTTGCAGGTGTTGTGCAGGTGGCGGCCTGATGGCCACTCAATATTTTGTTTACAAATTCAGACGACTCTATAGAAATTTCTACACATTCACACGGCATAATCAACCGCCGCTGAAGTCGCGGTTGAGTTATTAAATTCACAAAGGAAATGAGATGAAAAAACGCGTCATGATGATTGCCGCCATTGTTTGCGGCACGTTAGCAGTTTCTGGTTGTACGACCAACCCTTATACCGGCGAACGTGAAGCAGGGAAATCAGGCATTGGAGCCGGTATTGGCTCGCTGGTAGGCGCAGGCGTGGGTGCACTCTCCTCATCGAAAAAAGATCGCGGCAAAGGTGCTCTGATTGGTGCCGCTGCGGGTGCCGCATTAGGCGGTGGTGTCGGTTATTACATGGATGTGCAGGAAGCGAAACTGCGCGAGAAAATGCAGGGAACAGGCGTGAGTGTGACGCGTAGTGGCGATAACATCGTGCTTAATATGCCAAACAATGTCACCTTCGACAGCAGCAGCGCAACACTGAAACCGGCTGGTGCGAATACCCTGACCGGCGTGGCAATGGTATTGAAAGAATACCCAAAAACTGCGGTTAATATCGTGGGTTACACTGACAGCACCGGCAGCCAGGAACTGAATATGAAGCTTTCCCAGCAGCGTGCAGATGGCGTAGGTAGCGCGCTGATCACGCAAGGCGTGGCAGCAAACCGTGTGCGTACCACAGGTGCAGGTCCGGCGAATCCAATCGCCAGCAACAGCACTGCTGAAGGTAAGGCGCAGAACCGCCGCGTAGAAATTACGCTGAGCCCGCTGTCTTAATCATTGGATTTGGCTATCTCTCGCCCTGGGTAATTTGCCAGGGCGAAGTTTGATAAAAAGCGCTGCATTTACATCGGTGGCGTCAGCCCATCTTTACCGGCGGATATCCCGCGGGCCACCAACTGACCTTTATCGTCTTTCGTGCCGTGTAAAACGACTTTAGTACCGGGTTTCAACAGTGATTTATCCCCAGGGGTAATCAGCACGACCGGAACGTCATCCGGAACAATGACTGTTTTTTCCTGATCCTTAACCTTCACCGTCATCGTGCGACCATGACTATTAACCAGTTTTCCGACCGTACCGTTGGTCATGGTATTTACATTTCCGTCGGCAGATTCAAAAGGGTTAAACCCTTCACCCGATCCCCGTAAGCTCGGTGCGAATACATGTACTTCTAACGCTTTCAGCGTGCCATCAGCCTGTTGCACCGCCGCTGTACCAATAAAACTATCAGGTTTGATATCACTCACTTTTGCCTGGCTTATGCTATTCACTTTAGTTTGATCGGTGAGTGCGACATCAAGCTTCTCCCCCTGCCGCGTGGTGATTTTGAGCGTATTACCATTCACAGCATCGATAATGCCACGCACTGGCCTAATAACATTTTCAGCTGCCGTCGCCATAGAACCAGCACTCAGCAACAATGCGCTGAGCAGAAAAGCGGAAAAACAGTGCTTAGTCATTTTCTCTCCAGTATTCAGTTTATGGATCATTAGCACGCTTATTAAGGGTAATTCGCAAATGAAAACCGGTGAGGAAAGTCGTTTGAAAGAGTGTGTTTAAACATTTCTCTAAATCGTGTGGCGGCAGGCAGTCGCAGCTAAACTATCCATGATACGCTGCGTGAATACGCTATCCATCGTGCTGGTTCAGGAAGAAATATGGCTTACAAATTTGCTCTGATAGTGCTCATCCCACTCGCGGTTATTGGCTGTTCATCGACTGACACTTCAGGCTATGACGGGCATAAAACCATTAGCCCGGCAGAGACTAACGAGGCATTAATAATGCGCTCGCAATATCCGGATCAGTATTATGGACGTGAAAATTTAACCACTGAACAGCGCAGAGAAATAAGCGAGAAAATGCGTGCAGACCGGCTGGAAGCACGAGGACGGCAGGATAACAGCACTGATAGTGGCGATGGTTTCGGACAGTCGGTTCCCAGCGGCTTCTTTAACTAAGAAAGTTGAGGGCAGCGCGAGTTAATCACGCACTGCCATATCCAACTTCTCTGCTGCAAACCAGGCAAAAGCGATGACTTTTTCGGCACTCGTTGTGTCGCCATCTTCAATAAACCATGATGCGGACAAACCCGCATAGGCCATTATCCACTGTAGCAACCGCGTTTTGCCCATACCCGTAGCCTGCGTAACAACTTTAAGCTGTCGTTGAAAACGTGCTCGACGGCCCGCTGTGGGTAGATCAGGGTTACAAAACAGGTTCGCATAATCGTAGCCTCGCTCACCGACGAGCCCTTTCGGATCGATTGCCAACCAGCCTTGCTCACCAAAATCCAGAATGTTGTTGTGATGAATATCGCCGTGCAGCGCGACTTCGTTTTGCGCAGATGACAACAGATTGATTGCGACTTCGCGGCACAGGCCGTAAATAGGATTGCTCTGCGTCGAATTAAGAAGAGAAGCAAACCAGCGGCTCAATGGCACTAACTCGCCAGGCAATACTACTGAGGATGAATGAAGTGTTTCTACAACCTGGCAGATTATCTGGCTCACCTGTTCATCTTCGTTGTTATTTGCCATCTCAAGCAAAGAGCGATTTCCGCAAGCTCTCTGCATTAACAACGCGTTAGATTCGCAAGCCAGCACTGGAGCTGCACCTTTACCATTCCAGCAGTTCATCAGTTTAGCGCCTCGCCGTTCATCTTCATTGAGTGCAACTTTCAGCATTAATGCTTTGCCGTGGCAATCGCGCACAGGCTGCAAATGGCTGGTATGCGTGATGATTTGCTCACCGTCAGAAGACAAATTCCATTTTTTAATCCAGGGCGTTAGCGTTTCGATTTGATATTCCAGAGTGGATTTATGCATGAACAACCAGAGTAGACGCTAGTGAAGTCAAAAACAAAAAACCCCGCTGGTGAGGCGAGGTTTTTTGTTTTTGCTGCTTAGTGCTTTTACTGCTTTGCACATCGCACAACATCAACTCCCCAAATATACGACGAAAGCCACAGTGGCGCAAATCCTTGCTGATATTGTGAGCAACGCATAAATCAGTGGCTTGCGATACTGTTCGCACTTTCATCTTTTTACTGTTTATTTATACAGTAAAATGGATATACTGTGTGTGTTGAAAGCGTTGTGCTCTGAGGCCGCAAACCGCCGCGCAAATGAAGTCCTGGCTGAAACGGGTGGTGCCGTCAGTGCCTTAACCTCAGAGGGGCACATCGTACAACGTCAACAAATTCAGCAGACTACAGGCAGCGGAAAGGCTCGTCGGCTGACAGTGCTCCTGGCGACAGGAGAAAGCGTATGGGCTTGATGGAACTGGCTATTTTGTTTCTGAAACTCATGGTTGCGTTGCTGCAACTACTTGAAGTCGCCATGAAATACTTCAAGTAATTCATCGTCTTCAAGTCGCACCAAAAGGAGGCGGGAAACCGCCTCCTTTTTATAAACCTCTGTTGCCGTTTCGCTGGCAACATAAATTGCCGTTAAGGCTTTACATGCTGACAATTTATCTCTCATTCAAAAGGTGTCAGGCCATAGGGTTTCATCGTCTATGTGTGGTAGATTCCTCTCGATTTTTTGGCGTAATCAGTTTTATAAACTGATGATTGGCATCTGAACCCCAAATTACACCTGAGAAAATGAAAAAGTTAGCCAATATTCACCTGCTGATGATGTTGATTCTGCTGGTTGCTGTCGGGCAAATGACGCAAACCATTTATATCCCCTCAATTCCCGATATGGCTCACGACTTCGGCGTGCGCAGCGGTGCAATTCAGCAAGTAATGGCGGCCTATTTGCTGACCTATGGCGTGTCACAACTTGTCTACGGGCCGATCTCAGACCGCATCGGCCGCCGCCCGGTCATTCTCACCGGTATGAGTATTTTCATCCTCGCCACAATTTGGGCTCTGTTCACAACTAATTTAACGGCTCTGGTGATTGCCAGTGCGTTGCAGGGAATGGGGACAGGCGTTGCGGGTGTGATGGCACGAACCATGCCGCGTGACCTTTACGAAGGTGCATCGCTTCGTTCTGCCAACAGTCTGCTGAATATGGGGATTCTGGTCAGCCCACTATTGGCTCCGGTCATCGGCGGGATGCTTGATTCCGTATGGGGCTGGCGTGCTTGCTATGGCTTCTTGCTAGTGCTTTGCACCATTGTCGCCTTCTGCATGTTGCGCTGGTTACCTGAAACTCGCCCTGTTCAGGCTAAACCTCAACGACTGGTTGCAAGCTATAAAGCCTTGCTGGGTAGTGGTTCATTTAATTGTTATCTGCTGATGCTGGTCGGTGGATTGGCTGGCGTAGCCGTATTTGAAGCCTGTTCCGGTGTATTGATGGGCGGTGTTCTTGGGCTCAATGGTGTAGTGGTGAGTATCCTGTTTATTCTCCCTATCCCGGCAGCCTTCTTTGGCTCCTGGTATGCTGGCCGGGAGAATGCGCGCTTCTCTTCATTAATGTGGCAAGCCGTATTGAGCTGCCTGTTTGCCGGCATTTTGATGTGGATTCCAGGCTGGCTTGGAATAATGAATATCTGGACATTACTGGTACCAGCCGCGCTGTTCTTCTTCGGTGCAGGGATGTTATTCCCATTGGCGACCAGCGGCGCAATGGAGCCATTCCCATTTCTCGCAGGCACCGCGGGCGCGCTGGTTGGTGGGCTGCAAAATATTGGTTCAGGAGCGATGGCGTGGTTTTCTGCGTTGCTGCCACAAACCGGGCAATTCAGCCTTGGAATGCTGATGACAGCAATGGGTGTGATGATTTTGTTCTGCTGGCTTACTTTGTCGCATAAGTTTCAGCGACATGGTGAAGCGGTGTAACTTCCGCTCACCTTTACGTCACCCAGCGAGTTAGCTCGTTTGATATCAAACTTGTGATTGCAGCCAGTGTATAAACGCTTCAATTTTTGGCCACTGCCGCCCAGGGAGCGTTGTTGCGTAATAATGTTGGTGGCATTTCAATGTCATATCACCAAATGGGGCAACTAACTCGCCGCGATCCAGGCGCTTTTGCACCAGCCTTTTGCGCCCCATTGCCACACCTATCTGGTTTACGGCGGCAATAACAGCCAGGTCTGAACGATCAAATCCAATGCCTGAAGATAAAGGCAAATCAATGGAAAAATGTTGCGCCCAGCTATGCCATTCGTCCGTACCCGAATCGTTACTCCACGCCTGACGGTCATGCAGCAGCGTGCAGTTTCGTAGGAACTCGGGTTTATTATGCAATTCGAATCGTTGCGCGTATTCCGGGCTACAAACCGGCAAGATGTCTTCATCCATCAGAAAATGATGGGTTAGCTGCGATGAAGGCGCATCATCAAAATAAAGCGCCAGGTCTACTCCAGCGCGTTGCAAGTTCACATTGTCGTTGCCAGTGAGAATGGTCAGTGAAATGGAAGGGTAGCGCCGCGTAAAATCGCCTAAAATCGGCACCAGCCAGCATTGCGCAATCGAAGGGCGCGAATAAATAGTCAGCAGGCCAGACAGCTCCTGGTTTTTGATATCCAGGATCTCCTGATTCAACGTATCCAGCGATGATTTCAGCGCCCAAAAAACCCGTTTTCCTTCATGCGTTAACTCAACTTTACGGTGTGAACGCACAAACAGCTGAATCCCCAACTCTTGCTCAAGTTGATTAATCCGGTGGCTAACCGCACTCGAACTTAGCGAAAGCTCTGCCGCCGCCAGCGCGAAGGATTGATGACGTGCCGCAACTTCAAATGTGTAGAGTTTTGATAACTGCCAACCGTTAAGCAGGCGGTTTCTGACTTCGCGAATCGGGTCCATAGCGCGTTCCTGAGAGATAAATCATGGCGGTATTGTAAAATACGCCCTCGAAAACGTCGTTTTAAGATGTGAAAAATCGAACCAAAATCAAATTAACACCCCTGATTTCGACTTGAATCACTCTTTTGCATCAATCTGGCTCATCTTAGATGCCATTTATATCGTTTGTCAGCCAGGAGCAATTTTTATCCAATAGCGGCAGATAAATCGCAGAGTGAGGTGGGTATGGAATCTCAGATTTGGGTTGTGGGAACGCTGCTAAGCAGCATAATTTTAATCGTCTTTACCATCGTAAAATTTAAGTTTCACCCTTTCCTCGCTTTGTTGCTGGCCAGTTTTTTTGTCGGCACCATGATGAGTATGAGCCCGCTGGATATGGTGAACGCCATAGAAAACGGCATCGGTAGCACGTTGGGCTTTCTCGCGGCAGTCATCGGCCTTGGCACAATTTTGGGCAAGATGATGGAAGTTTCAGGCGGCGCGGAACGAATTGGCCTGGCATTACAGCGCTGCCGGTGGTTATCAGCTGACGTGATTATGGTGTTAGTCGGCTTAATTTGCGGCATCACGCTGTTTGTGGAAGTAGGCGTTGTGCTACTGATTCCACTGGCATTTTCTATCGCCAAAAAGACCAACACCTCTTTGCTGAAACTGGCTATCCCATTGTGTACTGCGTTAATGGCTGTGCACTGCGTGGTTCCGCCGCACCCAGCAGCGATGTTTGTGACCAACAAACTGGGCGCGGATGTCGGCACGGTGATTGTGTATGGTTTACTGGTGGGCTTAACTGCATCGTTAGTCGGCGGGCCGCTGTTCCTGAAAATCGTCGGCAATCGCCTGCCATTTAAAGCGGTGCCAGCTGAATTTTCCGACCTGAAAGTTCGTAACGAAGAAACTCTGCCTTCATTGGGCGCGACACTGTTCACTATCTTGCTGCCAATTGGCCTGATGCTGGTCAAAACCCTCGCCGAGCTGAATATGGCGAAAGGCGGGGCGCTCTATACCCTGCTGGAGTTTATCGGCAACCCAATAACAGCCATGTTTATTGCGGTGTTTGTCGCCTATTACGTGCTTGGATTACGCCAGCATATCGGCATGAGCCAGCTGTTAACCCATACCGAGAATGGTTTTGGTTCTATCGCCAATATTTTGCTGATTATCGGTGCCGGCGGCGCATTTAACGCCATCCTGAAAACCAGTGGTCTGGCAGATTCGCTGGCAGTGTTGTTATCCAATTTGCATATGCACCCGATTTTGCTGGCATGGCTGGTCGCCCTGATTTTGCATGCGGCGGTAGGCTCAGCAACGGTGGCAATGATGGGAGCAACCGCGATTGTCGCGCCGATGCTGCCGCTATACCCCAACGTCAGCCCGGAAATTATCACCATTGCTATTGGCTCCGGCGCAATTGGCTGCACTATCGTCACAGATTCACTGTTCTGGCTGGTGAAGCAATATTGCGGCGCCACGCTTAACGAAACATTCAAATACTATACAACGGCGACATTTATCGCCTCTCTGCTGGCACTGGGCGCGACGTTCCTGCTTTCCTTTATCATCTAAGCGCAAAGAGATTGTCTTATGAAAAACGCTAAAATAAACACATTGATTCAACAATTTCCGCTGGTTCGCGATCTGATTGATTTGCAAGAAACCCGTTGGTTTAACCCGGAAACCACAACCCTCGCCGAAGGCTTACCATACGTGGGTCTGACGGCCGAAGATGTACAGGATGCCCATGCACGCCTGACGCGTTTTGCACCTTATCTGGCGCAGGCATTCCCGGAAACCGCTGCGACTAACGGCATTATCGAGTCCGAACTGGTAGCCATTCCGGCAATGCAAAAACGCCTGGAAAAAGAGTTTGATCAGCAAATTTGTGGCCAATTGCTGCTGAAAAAAGACAGCCATCTGCCGATTTCAGGCTCCATCAAAGCACGTGGTGGGATTTATGAAGTCCTGACACATGCCGAAAAACTGGCAATCGAAGCCGGTTTACTGACCACCGACGATGACTACACCAGACTGCTATCACCTGAATTTAAAGCTTTCTTTAGCCAGTACAGCATCGCGGTGGGTTCAACCGGCAACCTGGGGTTATCCATCGGCATCATGAGCGCACGCATCGGCTTTAATGTCACCGTGCATATGTCTGCCGATGCTCGCGCATGGAAAAAAGCTAAACTGCGCAGCCATGGTGTGACGGTTGTGGAATACGAACAAGATTACGGCGTTGCCGTTGAACAGGGCCGTAAAGCAGCTGAATCCGACCCGAACTGTTTCTTTATCGACGACGAAAATTCCCGCACGCTTTTCCTCGGCTATTCAGTTGCCGGCCAGCGCTTAAAAGAGCAGTTTGCCCAGCAAGGTCGCGTTGTGGATAAAGATCACCCGCTGTTTGTTTACCTGCCATGCGGCGTGGGCGGTGGACCTGGTGGCGTGGCATTTGGTCTGAAAATGGCGTTTGGTGATAACGTTCACTGCTTCTTTGCAGAACCGACGCATTCGCCTTGTATGCTGCTGGGGGTTTATACCGGTCTGCATGATGAAATATCAGTGCAGGATTTGGGTATTGATAACGTTACTGCCGCGGATGGCCTGGCAGTAGGGCGTGCATCCGGGTTTGTTGGGCGCGCAATGCAACGGTTACTCGACGGTTTCTATACTCTTGAAGACCAGACGATGTACCAGTTGCTCGGCTGGCTGGCGCAAGAAGAGAATATTCGCCTCGAGCCTTCTGCGCTGGCGGGAATGCCTGGCCCATTGCACGTAAGTGCTGATAAGGCTTACCAGCAGATGCATGGCTTCACCGCGCATCAACTGCAAAATGCCACTCATATCGTCTGGGCGACAGGCGGTGGCATGGTGCCAGAAGCAGAGATGGCGCAATATCTGGCGAAAGCGAAGTAACCCTTAATAGATTTTGTAAGGGGGATACGCTCCCCCTTACCCTGTTTGCCGCTATTTCAGCTCAGGCCAGTATTCTTTGTTTGCCTCAATCAAATCATCAAGAATCGCTTTGGCAACCGACGCACTTGGCACGGTTTTCGACAGCGTAATCGCCTGCCACAATTTCACATATGAACCCTCTTCCCAGGCTTCTACCACCAATTTTTCCACCGCAACCTGCTGGCTCATCAACCCTTTCTGGAACTGTGGAATATTGCCGACAACCAGCGGCTCCGGCCCGCTTTTCCCAACCAGGCATGGAATTTCAACCATCGCTTCCGGGTCGAAGTTATTAATCGCACCGTTGTTTGGCACAATTAAAAGCATGCGTTCTTGAGTGTTAAAGGCAATTGCTGCCGCCAGATCGACGATGTATGACGCATGTTCGTCAATCTCCAGCTCCCCTGCCGATGATTTCCCTGCCTGAATGATGGCATTACAGGAACCAAATACATGTTTTTCGCGGTGTTCCATCACTTCGTTGGCGCGGGTGTGTTCCGGATTGGAGTGCTTAACCACATAATCCGGGAACAGGTAATATTTCAGGTAAGTATTAGGGAAGGTGCTCGGGTCCAGAGCCCATACATCTTTTGCTTTAGAAAACGTATCGTTCCAGCTGGCTTCAGTTCCGTGCTCATCTGATGGCGGAACATAACCAAATTTAGCCACATGTTCGCGGATCTTAGGCATCAAGTCGTTGCCATTCTGATCCTCAATTGATGTCCACCAGCCAAAGTGGTTAAGGCCGTAATAACGTACGCGCATCTCTTTGCGATCTTTCAGACCAGCGATTTGCGCCATGCGGCTTTCAATGCCAATGGGCATATCGCAAATGTTGAGAATCTTCGCGTTCGGGCGCAGTTTACGTGTGGCTTCAGCCACAATCGCTGCCGGGTTTGAATAGTTAAGCATCCAGGCGTTTGGCGAATATTTTTCCATAAAATCAACCAGCTCTAATACCCCACCGATGGAGCGCATACCGTAGGCAATCCCGCCAGGTCCACAGGTTTCCTGGCCCAGGACGCCATGGCGTAGTGGGATTTTCTCGTCTTTTTCACGCATCGGGTATTTACCCACGCGGATGTGGGCCATCACGAAGTCCACATCGGTAAAGGCTTCTTTCGGGTCGGTGGTATAGCTGAACTCTATTTCAGGCGCCTGCTCTTTGAGGATAACTTTGCAAGCTTCTGCAATAGTTTCCTGGCGTGCACCGTCATTGTCATAAAACTTCAGGGCACGCAGCGGGAAGCGGTGCTGGTTTGCCAGTAACATCAGTACGATACCAGGAGTGAATGTGCTGCCGCCACCGGCTACTACTACAGAGAATTTTTTCATGATACTGCCTCCGTCATGGATTTAAGTTCGGTCGAAGAAGTGTCTTTCATCAGGGTTTCAAGTTGGTCCCGGACTTGTGGGACATGCAGGCCCACAATCACCTGAATACCGTTGCCGCGTCGCACCACACCGTGGGCGCCCAGCGCTTTGAAAATGTCGTCACTGTGCGTCAGAGCCATATCTGCGAGGGTGATACGTAAGCGAGTCGCACAGTTATTGACGCTAAGAATGTTGTCGCTACCACCCAGCGCTTCGAGGAAGCCTGCGGCCTGACCTTGTTTGGTCTCTTTGGTCGCAGCAGCGGTGGTTTGCTTGCGTGATGCCTGGTAATCCGCCTTGCTGTAAAGCTTGATCTCACTCTCTTCACGACCCGGCGTTTTCAGGTTGAAGCGCAAGATGAGGGTACGGAACACCACGAAGTAGATGCCTGTGAAGACAAGGCCAATACCAATCTGGATAAACATCATCGATGCGTGGTTGTGGAACATCGGTATCCAGTTTTGTGGTAGGAACTGGTCAAGAAGCCCACCCCCCATGTTGCCCACCACGCCACACATGTACATCACGGTCGCCATCGTTGCGGCGAGGAATGCATGGACGGCAAATAAAACTGGCGAGATAAACAGGAAGGTAAATTCCAGCGGTTCGGTAATACCCACCAGCATCGCGGTGAGTGTTGCGGGTATCAGTAATCCTGCGACTTTCACGCGGTTTTCAGGAGCTGAGGTGGCATACAGAGCAAGCGCAATCCCCAGGCAGCCAAATATCTTCGAGTTACCGTGCAGTGCAAACCCTCCTTCCGGGAACAGCGTTTTCAGCGGCAACGTGCTCTGGCTGAATTCCTGCAAATGCTGCGCCCAGTAAACCTGAATGCCCCCTTCAACTACCGCCGGGCCAAAGATAAACGGACCGTAGATGAAGTGATGCAAGCCAGTTGGAATCAGAATGCGTTCCAGGAAGGTATAAACCCAGACACCAAGCGAACCGGCACTGCGCAAGAATTCCTGTAGGGATTCAATGCCCATCTGCACTTTTGGCCAGCCAAAAAGGGTAAGCCAGGCGCAAGGAATCATGGCAAAGAAGGCGACAATCACGACAAATGAACTGCCCTGGAAGATGCCGAGAAAGACGGGGAGTTGTTTGTCGAAATAGCGGTTGTGGATAGCGGTGACGAACCCGGAGATAACAATCGCGCCGATAATGCTGGTATCGAGTGTTTTGATCCCGGCAATCATGGTTAACCCAGTTCCAGCCACCGGATCGGCGCTGAAATCGACGCCGAAGTAATGGCCCCAGGTCATTCCCATGGCATTGATGAAGTAGTTCCAGGTCATAAAGCTCACCAGCACCGCTAAGCAAGCACGGCCCTGCGCTTGCTTAGCAAGGCCAATCGGTAAGCCGACGGCAAAAATCAGCGGCATATTACGGAATACCGTCCAGCCGCCCTCTTCAATAATGTGAACAATTTGCGCGAATAAATTATCGGGTGCAGTTAGCGCTTCGCCGACGAACATCGGGTTGCGCAACATAATGGCGATGCCTACAACAATCCCGGCAAATGGAAATAACAAAACCGGGGTAAACATTGCGCCACCAAAACGTTGTATTTGACTGAGCATTTTTAAATCCTCACGTAACAACCTGTAGGGTAAATACCCTTTTGCATTCAAGCTGCAGCCAACCCCACTGCAGCTCGAAGGATGACGGGTATAAGTGACCTTATTTTTTAAACGCTGGTCTGAGACTGAGAGTAGGGAGGTGTAGGCGACTTATCTTTGCCTGCCGCACCGATTCGTGATCGCTTTCATAGTTTTTGTTTAGGGTAAGTTGTCTACTTTTGAATGAATAAATAGACACAGCGATTTTTAATTTCTTATTCACCATGAAAATATGAAATAAAAATTATTTAAATTATGTAGTTAACCAATGAAGTAACGGCTTTATAAACCCCATTCAAAGCTGCTAAGAGGTCTACAGGTGATCTACAAATCTATCGCCGATCGGTTACGCATCCGGCTAAATTCTGCTGATTACAACATTGGCAGCCCGCTACCTTCTGAAGTTCGTCTGGCAGGTGAGTTTGGTGTTTCACGTATGACGATCCGTAAAGCCATCGATTTACTGGTGAGTTGGGGTTTGGTTGTGCGTCGCCACGGCAGTGGTACTTATGTCGCGAAGAAAGATGTTCACCACGAAACGACAAATTTGACCGGTTTTATTGAGGTGATGCGTAACCAGGGTAAGGAGGTGGTGAGCGAGGTATTGGAATTTAATGTGATGCCCGCCCCACCAGCAATCGCCAGCCAATTACGCATTAATATTGATGAACGGATCTATTACTCGCGTCGGGTGCGCTCGGTAGATGGCAAGCCGTTAATGGTAGAAGACAGCTATATGCCGGTGAAATTATTCCGTAATTTGTCCGTCGCACATCTGGAAGGTTCAAAATTCAGTTATATCGAGGATGAGTGTCACATTATCGTGTGCGGTAACTATGAAAGCCTGACACCCGTATTGGCAGACAAGAAGATGGCAAAATTGCTTAACATCAATGAGCTAACGCCTATTTTGCGCATCACATCACTGTCATACAGCGACAGCGGCGACTATGTGAATTATTCAGTGATGTTCCGAAATGCCAGCGAATACCAGGTGGATTACCATTTACGACGGGTACATTAAAAAGAGATGCCCGTCTAAGCGGGCACCTTAATTTCTACATTCCCCCCCAGAAGATAACCGCCAGTAGTTGCGGCGTGATAATGCGCAGGAACATCACCAGTGGATAAACGGTGGCATAAGAGAGTGCCGCAGCTCCACTGGTTGCGTGCAGGCCGTTGGCAAAAGCCAGTGCAGGGGGATCAGTCATTGAGCCTGCCAACATTCCGCACAGTGTCAGATAATTCATTTTGGCGAGTAACCTTGCCAGCAATGCAGTCACCAGCAATGGAATTCCTGTAATCAGAATCCCGTAGCCAATCCAGCTGACTCCATCTCCGTGGAGCAAAGTACTGATAAAATCACCGCCCGATTTCAATCCAACCACCGCCAGGAACAGCACAATTCCTAACTCGCGCAGCGCAAGGTTGGCACTTGGCGGCATAAACCAATAGAGCTTGCCGATGCTACCAATTCGCCCAAGAATGATAGCCATAATAAGCGGCCCACCTGCCAGCCCAAGGCGTAGAGCCACAGGGAAGCCAGGAATAAATAGCGGAATAGAACCGAGCAATACCCCAAGTCCAATGCCAATAAACACTGGCAGCATTTGCACCTGCTGGAGTTTCTGTTGCGCGTTACCGACTTCAGCGGCTACCGCTTCTATTGATTCCGGGCGGCCTACCAGGTTCAGGATGTCGCCAAATTGCAGGCTGGCATTGCTGCTTGCGACCAGCTCAATACCTGCACGATTCAGACGAGAAATCACCACGTCATACTTTTGTTTTAAATGCAGATCGCGAATTTTCTTGCCGAGAACTTTCTCGTTAGTCACCACCACACGCTCAACGCGCAGGTCTGTACCACGAGTCGAAAGCGAGGTATCCACCTGCTGGCCAATCACCAGCAATGCAGAGTGCAGATCTTTTTCCTGGCCGACGAGGTGTAGTAAATCTCCGGTTTGAATAACAGTGCCAGGCGCTGGCACCATCAGCAACTCCCCACGTTTCAAACGCGAACATATAATCGTATCGCTATTAAGGACCGGCACTTCCTGAATAGGTAATCCGTTAAGGTTTGGGTTGGCGACACAGATATTCATCGTCTGAAGTTGCGCGTGATTTTGCCCATTACTGCTATCAAAGCGCTGCGCTTCTTGATCGACATTAATCCGAAATGCCATGCGAATTAACCACATGGTCAGAAGAATCCCGCAAATACCGAACGGATAAGCCATCGCGTAGCTCATCCCCATTTTATCGACCAACTCTGAAGGCGTACCGAGGTCGGCCAAAATTTGCTGGCCTGCACCTAACGCTGGTGTGTTAGTTACCGCTCCAGAGAAAACACCCAGCACCACAGGAAGTGGAACATCGAAAATTTTATGGACGAGTGCCGTGACCAACGCACCAATCACGACAATCAGAAGGGCAAATAGATTAAGTCGTAAACCGGAAACGCGTAGTGAGGAGAAGAAACCAGGCCCAACCTGAATACCAATGGTGTAGACGAAGAGGATCAAGCCGAATTCCTGAATGAAATGAAGCATATCTCCATTCAGGCTTATCCCTGCCTCACTGACGAAATGGCCAACAATAATCCCGCCGAACAGCACGCCACCGATACCAAATCCGACACCGCGTATTTTGATATTGCCAATCCATAAGCCGACGACTGCGACCAGAGCCAACATACTGACAGTTAACGCTATTCCACTCATCGAAGATTTCCCTGTGAATAACATCATCGTTACAAGGGATTCTGGCAGAGAGGAGAAGGAGTTAATGGGGTACAGAGCACAAAAAAAGGCCCCATAAAACGGGGCCTAAAAGGGGATACTCAGTTTAGCTGTTGAGTGCCGGGCGTTCGCTGATAGCAATGCGTTTTGGCGCAACGGCTTCAGGGATTTCACGCACCAGATCTATATGCAGCAGACCGTTGGTAAAGGTCGCGCCAGATACTTTCATATATTCAGCAAGGGTAAAGCTCAGGTTAAATGGCTGAGTCACTAACCCCTGATGCAGCCAGGTTGGCTCTTTCTCGGGTTTAACCGGCGTCCCTTTAACATGCAGACGCGTACCTTCGAGTTCAATTTCGAGATCTTCCTGGCGGAAACCTGCCAGCGCAAGCGTAATGCGGTAATGATTGTCATCGCCTTTTTCAATGTTGTAAGGCGGGAATGACTGGCCTTCAGTGCTTGTTTGTAAAGCATTAGCCAGTTTGTCAAAACCGATCCATTGACGCAGCAGAGGTGATAAATCGTGGTTACGCATAAGTTTTCTCCTTCTTTGAAGCGAGTTAAGTCTTACCAGTATGCGAACTGGTATTGGCTCCCTGACGGCAAGCCAGCCTTCATTGTCTGGGCCGCACAAAGCGACCCGCAGAATTAATTGATTTCGATACGGCGCGGTTTCATCGCTTCCGGAATCACGCGTTCCAGGTCGATATACAGCAAGCCGTTAACCAGGTTAGCACCACGAATGTGGATGTTTTCCGCTAACTGGAATTTGCGTTCGAAGTTGCGCTCAGCAATCCCCTGATAGAGATAAGTTCGCTCTGGTTGCGGATCTGCATGCGCACCTTTCACAACGAGCAGGTTATCCTGGGCTGTAATTTCCAGTTCGCTTTCGGCGAAACCGGCAACAGCAATCGCAATGCGATAGTTATTTTCGTCAACTAATTCAACATTGTATGGAGGATAACCGCCATTGCTCTGGCTTTGGTTGTTTTCCAGCAGGTTAAACAGACGGTCAAAACCAATAGCTGAACGATAAAGCGGGGATAGGTCGAAATTACGCATATATAAAAACTCCTGAAATCAGCGAGACTCAAACATTACCTTCCATCATGGACAGGCTTCTAAAACCAAGTACCCTTACGGCGTACTTTTTCTGACTACATCTCTAAAATCGGTCCTTATTCACGCTTTTCAAGGCCACAAAAGGAAATTTTTTGCGGCTTCTGCTGTCCATACATAGACTGTTTTGGTAGTAAACAGGATTTATCTGCGATAGCCGCCACAGAGTGGCAAAAGCAATAAATTAATTATCTGCATGGGTGATATAAACCAGAGCAGCCTGGCCGGAAATGGCCCCCCATAAACGATAAACAACACTAATGATGAAAAGCTATCTTCCAACATTAATTCTCGGCAGCGGATTGCTAACAGTCAGCGGATGTTCAAGTGTGATGACTCACACTGGTGGGCAAGAAGGATACTATCCAGGCACGCGAGCCAGCTACGAAATGCTGGCCGACGGCGAGACAAGCTGGGGATATAAACCTTTTGTCGCGCTGGATATGCCGTTCACGGCAGTAATGGATACTGTGCTGTTACCGTGGGATATGTTCCGCAACGACAAATCGCTGAAATCACAAGTTGAAGCAAGCGAGAGCAAGAATCTGGCAACCAATTCTGTGATCCCGCCTGTTCAGTAATTAACAGTCTGTTTGCGTCATAAATAACTGACGGAATCCATCAACATCCTGCATCCAGGCGATGTATTTGCCATCAGGTGAAAACACCACCGCATCCGCTGAAGGCGCACCACTATCTGGTGCTGTAAGCGGCGTGATTTCCCCATTGCTCACATCGCATAAGACAATTTGCCCCTTGCTCACAAAGCCCACGGCTTGCCCTGCGGGATGCCAGTTAAACGCCGACTGGATATCGTCTTGCCCATGTGTAAGTTGGCGTGGTTCCCCACCGTTTGGTGAAATCAGATACATTTGCACAATACCGGCATCATCGCGCATCAAGAACGCCAGTAAGCTGCCGTCCGGACTGCTTCGCACCCAATGCCGTGGCAGCGTGGCTAATCCTGGGTAACGCCGCTGGTGAGTGAAAGTCAGGCGTGTTTGCTCAATGCCTGCAGGTGGTGCTGGCAAAGTGGTTGGCGTACCTTCAATTGGCTCAGAACCTGCTTCTAAGTAAGCTTCTTTGTGTTCAGGCAAATCAACGATAAACAGCTCGGGCACTTTCTCGCCTTTGGCTGAAAAGGTATCGCCAATAAACGCCAGCGCCCAACGTTGGTGGCTGCCATCAGGTTTTAAATAGCCATGGTTGCCCACCCAACCTTCTTCATAGGCACGGTTAATTTCATCGCTTCCGGGCTGTGGTGAAGGCTTAGTACGGCTCACCAGCACACAATAATGGCTACCATCATATTCACGAGGATGTTGTTTTACCGGAGTGACGGGGCCAAAAGGCAGAGCAATCCCGACATTCCGCAGATCTTTCGCCACATCGTATTCATGCATCACATGATCGTTATAAGTGAAGCTGACGCGTGAACCATCCGGGCTCCAGACGTGGACATGACTGCCGCCACGCAAAGCACCGGGGGTAAACGGTGGGGTAATATCCATTGCGTCGAGATTGGTGGCAATGCCGTTTTCGACCACCACGCCACGGCGGTGATGGAAATCGTACTGCCAGTTAGCATCCGGGTTTTCCGGGCCGTGGATGAAGACATAGCGCTCGGGTTGCTGCGGGTTCACGGTCACCACGCCGACATGCGCGCCATGCGATGCCTGATAGATCAGTTCTACTTCGCCAGTCATCACGTTAACCCTTTCAATCGTTTCACTGGTAAACGACGCGCCAGAAGGGCGAACATCAAACACCAGCCACTGGCTATCTGGCGTCCAGGTGTTGATGTTAGTGAGTTGATGGTTACGTGATGCAAAGGTGAGTTGTTTGGTCATGGTTTTACCCTGAGACGATGGATGCCTCAGGGTAAATCATTGCTGATTTTTATCCCACCCTTTCTACTTTACCCACCAGCAGTATGTAGGAGAGTGCGCCAAGCAAGGCGATGACGGCGATGTACACCAGAGCCGGAGCAAAGCCATAACTCTGAGCCAGGTAACCAATCACCAACGGAACCGTAATTCCGCCCAGACCACCCGCAAAATTGAAGACCCCGCCAGTCAGGCCAATCAAGCGCATCGGAGCCAGAGAAGAAACCAGCGACCAGGTGATTGATGCGAAACCGTTTCCGAAGAAGGCGATAGCCATCAACGTCATAATCCAGACCGGATCATTGGTGTAATTCGCGCCCATAATGCAGGTGGAAAGCAGCAGGCCACAGATGATTGGCGTTTTACGCGCCACGCCCAATGAGTAGCCTTTACGCACCAGGCGATCCGCCACCCAACCAGAGAGCAACACACCGACAAATGCCGCCAGGAACGGTACCGTGGTCATAAATCCGGCTTTCAATGCAGTAATTCCTTTTTCCTGCGTCAGGTAGTTCGGGAACCAGGTGAGGAAGAACCATAACGTGGAAGCCACAGCAAACTGCCCAAGATAAACACCCACTAGCTTGCGATTGAATACCAGTTTCCAGTCAGCACGCGTCAGCGGCGTGCGGGCTTTTTTCTCAACAGGCACAAAAGACATGTCTTGCCTGGTACTTTATTTGAAAGTTTAATAACCTTAATTTAAAAATGGGAACAGGGAGCATGGATGTTCAGGTTACTAAGAGCATGGGATGCAGAAAGAGAGCTTTCTCCAGCTGATTTTCAGTATATTTTGTCTCCGCGGGATGCTTTCAGCCAGGCGCGAATATTCTACGAAATCAGTAGCGATCATTATCATTACCCCGACAACATTTCCTGCCATGACGTCCCCCGACGCAAAAGCGGAAATCTGAGCCTGTTTTCTGCGCCTGATAAGCGCCGTCAGAGGGGTTATGCCGATAACGTTTACGACGATACGCAGCGAAATATCGACGAGGGCTGGATCATCGGCATCGACACTCACGCCCAGTGGGATAATCGCCGCAATCCGTTCTCTTTCGATGAAGACAGCAATTTAGTCTATGACTGTTTTATGGATCACTATCACGAGTGGTTCGAAAGTGAAGTGAGAAAGGCTTATGAAAAGTGTCTCAACAACCACAACGGACGTAAACCCGCACCGACTGTGAAGCAGGCGTATTACGGCGATGCCCCGGTGCAGCACACACAGGCCGCAAAAACCATCAACAGCAAGGCTGCGGGACGACTTCTGGCGGCTGGCGGTATTTATAACGGCAACATCGAGGGATTCCAGCAAACCGCGCAGCAGCTAGGCGGCGATGCACCGGCAGGTTATGATCAGGTCATGGATAACAAAGGATTGCTCATAGTAGGTGCTTCAGTTATAGCCGGAGCAACCCTTGGCAGGTTTGGTGCAGTTAGTGAATTAGAAGAGTTGTCTGCTTTATCAAAAGCGCCTAAGCCACCACCATCTGATTTGGTTAATTTCGAAACCCGGCAGCTACAGAAAAAATTCAAACACGCTGTAGATTTCAACATTACAGGAAACCCAAACAGTGAAGGGCTGAAGTCATTTGAGCAAGCTCTAAAAACTCACATAGATGACCCTTTGACACAACAAATAACCGGGAAGTATCGATGGAATCAAGACGTTTACCACTACTACAACCCTGAAACTAAAATAGATGTAATGACCAAAATGGATGGTAATTTCATTTCAGGATGGAAGCTGTCTGAAACACAAATGTCCGACTTAATAGGTGACGGAAATGTCTTTTAATCATAATGAATTAGCGATTTTAGCCATGATTGATTCGTTTGTTTCAGGCGATCTGAATGCATCGGACTTTGAAAAAAAGTACTCTGCTTCATGGCGTGAACACAGAGACTCTGATGCTCCCAAGTCCAAAGACAAAGATGCTCAGCGTTATTTTGATGCCGTTTTCTCAGCAGTGGATTCCTATTGCGATGATCCAGACTTACGCGACGAAGATGATTTAGATGAACAAGGGTTACTGGATAGCATCATCAATCTAAAAAAATTATGGGAAACGTCAGCCTCAGCTTAAGCAAGCCAGGTTTTACCATAACATCCGTCGTCAGTACTGCCAGATCCCCCAGGGTGGCGCTAACCACCCTGCGTGATTTGCATCAGTTCAAAACAAACTTCTCAATCGCGTAAGCAACGCCATCTTCAAGGTTTGATTTAGTGACAAAGTTGCTGACTTCTTTAACTTTATCGATGGCGTTATCCATCGCAACACCGATTCCTGCATATTCCAGCATCGCAATGTCGTTTTCCTGGTCACCCAGCGTCATCACTTCTTCTTGCTTGATGCCAAGGGTTTCTGCCAGCGCTTTCACGCCCGTACCTTTGTTCACGCGCTTATCGAGAATTTCCAGGAAGTATGGGGAGCTTTTTAGCAACGTATAGCGCTCATAAACCTCTTCTGGAATTTTGGCTATCGCTTTATCCAGAATCGCCGGCTCATCGATCATCATCACTTTCAGGTATGCGCCGTTTTTATCCATATTTTCTGGCTCGCTGAACACCAGCGGGATATTGGCGACGAAGGATTCGTGAACGGTGTAATAGCTGATATCGCGGTTCGCGGTGTATAGCGTGTGTCTGTCCAACGCGTGGAAGTGAGAACCAACATCGCGAGAAAGCTGCTCCAGATAACGGTAATCATCATAGCTCAGTGCGGTTTGCGCCACGGAACTGCCGTCGCTCGCTTTCTGCACCAGAGCTCCGTTATAGGTGATGCAGTAATCATTTGGCTTATCCATGTGCAGTTCTCTGAGATAGCTCTCAACTCCTGCAAAAGGGCGTCCGGTACACAAAACAACATTTACACCGCGTTCACGCGCGCTGGCGATAGCAGCTTTTACGGCTGGAGAGATGGTGTGATCGGGCAGCAACAATGTGCCGTCCATATCAATAGCAATGAGTTTTATAGTCATAGGATTTTCTGAGGTAATGAGTTTATCCCATGCTAGCGCGATTAAGCCCGCAAAAATAGCGCTACGTTACGTGTGAAAACAGCCCGTTTTTTGGCCAAAAAAA
>NZ_LXEO01000052.1 GCF_001654865.1 Buttiauxella noackiae ATCC 51607
AGCACCGTAAATAAAAAGTGTGAGTGGCATTGATAACTAAAATAATTCGAGTCACTGTTCAAAATGCTTGAGCCTTTTGAACAGCGTTTGCACAGGCTCAAAGGGTGAGCAGCCAACGCATCAACAACTTGAAGTATGACGGGTATAAACGATTTCCCCGAAAGCGGCCGTATGCTTCCATCATCACTAATTATAATTAGCGATAACCTCCACGGTCGCTACAGCTGGGCCAGCCTGTACTTCATCATCAGGAATGCGTATATAGCGGGCAGCCATATTCACCGTCATACTGTTCGTTGAACCTACTCCGAAAGCTGACGTGGCCTGCTGAGTTGGGACATTAAAAATCACGGGTCGAGCCGGGGTGAGTGCCGCTGACTGGGAAGCCACCGTTCCCCAGGCAAGCTGTATACCGTAACCCTGAGCGCCACCGCTATTGAGCGCCATAATCCCGCGTGCGCTATCAAGCACTTCCGTACGCGGCACGACCGTTATATTGACGTTCTGGTTTTTGGTCGATACCCCCGTTCGTGATGTCACGGTATTGTTGCCGGTGTTTATCGATGCTGTTCGGTCATAACCCATGGCCTGCGGGCACTGCAACGTGAAACTGGCATCCTTCCATGGCGCAGGGGCTCTCTCTGCTCCTGACCAAGTGGCATCATAAGTGCCCATCTCAACGGTTGAATTATTAAAAGTACAGGTGCCGGTTGATAGCGTGATGTTCCCGGAAATAATCGCTGAGTTTGAGGTAAAAGTATTACTGATTAGATTGGGGCCATTCGTAGGTAGGCTACCCCAGCTATCTGCTGAATTAGTCAGCTGTAGAGCCTGCACCACCTGGAAGTTAGAAAAATTGATCACGTTGCCGGGGTTTTCTGCCCCTGGGAGCTTCCAGAGCGCAACTTTAATATAGAATTGCCCACCCGCGTTTATTCCTGCCGTATAGCTTTTATTGGGGTTTTGATAGTCTCCAAGCGGGCCGTTTCTCTGATCTAAGTTATAGAATGACAGACCAAACCCGGTGCCCGGTATCGGGAATATCCAGTTGCCACTAGCGCTATCTTTAACAGGCACAGAACCCGTAGGGGGAACAATATACTGCAGATAATTAACCGAGATCCCACTGGGATTGGGTGAGCAGTCAATAATCGTCGATGCCCAGCCCCATACGAAACCACTCCAGGTATAGAGAGCCTTATATTGTGACGGATTGCCGGGGGCAGTCATGGAATCCTGTGAGCCATTGTAGGGCAGAACCTGGGTGTATATGGGGTTTGCCCCAGCCCTATTCGTGCAGGTGACCACTGAGGCTGATGCTGTAAATCCGCTAAATAAAAAAACAAATAACAAAAGATATTTTAACAAGTTACACTTCCGATTAATCATTTGATTGCCGTGATTGCGACACCCCTTTAACTGACTCATCATAACTAACCGACGTATTGTTTAATATCTAAGCAGTTTTATTTAGGAAAGCATCCCTGGTGGTTATCTTAAAAAATAAAACCATTGAGAGAATGGGCTTGCGCATCACGGACAACTGGGAGAGAAGCGAGGGAGTCTTTTTCCCTCGCTTTGAGCAGAGTTTTTTAAACCTAAATAATCATTGATGGGTCGATACCCAAAATAATTCGAGTTGCAGAACAAAAGGCTAAAGCCTTTTGTTCTGTGCTTGCGCCCCCTAAAGAGGTGAGGCCGAGTATTGCTAAGGCATCTGCGGCTTGAAGTATGACGGGTATTCAAGCTAGCGGAAGAATTTATCCTTCAGCATATGGAAGCCTTTGGTCAGCAAATCTTCATCGTGAGCGACTTCACCCGCAGGTGAAAGCGTGTCGACGATTTTCGGGAGCTGCTCTGCCAGCAGCTGAGATGCACTTCCCACATCAATCCCGAGTTTCTCAGCTAAACCGCTGATTGCTGGGGTGCCCAGCACCTCCTGCACCTGCTCAGGGTTAACGCTTTGATTATGCGCACCGCTCAGCCAGGAGGTGACTACATCAGAGAAACCCTTTTCCCGAAAACGCTCAAGAATTGCCTGAATGCCGCCTTGTTCATTAATCCATGTAAGGATGACTTTGAATTTACCTGCATCGCCACCCCCCATCATGCCAGTAACTTGATCGAATAAACCCATGACCGTGTCCTCTTGCAATCACGAAGTGTGCCTTAGAAGTGTAGTCAATCACGGGCCTGTTACGACAATTTTGCCGAAGGCGCCACGGTCAAGATGCGCCAGCGCCTGCGGTAGTTCATCAAAGCGGTAGGTCATTTCGATGACCGGTTTGATGTTGTTTGCGTCAATAGCGCGGACGAAATCTTCCAGTGCGCGGCGGTGACCGACACCAATACCTTGAATAGTTGGGGATTTCAGCAGCAACTCACCCGCAGGGCCTGAGAACTCAAAACCGTCCAGCACACCAATCACGGATATACGCCCATGCACCGCAACCGCACGCAGGGAATTTGCCAGGTTTGCGCCGCCAACGGTTTCAATAATATGGTCGATTCCGTTCTCCTGTGTGAGTTCGTAAACGGCATCAACCCAGTCATTTTTCAGTCGGTTAATGCCGTGGTCGGCACCCAGGGCTTTCGCCTGCGCGAGTTTTTCATCGCTACCCGAAGTGATAAACACTTTCGCGCCGTGAGCTTTGGCGATTTGCAACGCAAACATAGAAACTCCGCCCGTTCCCTGCACCAGCACTGATTTCCCTGCGCGTAAGCCGCCACGTTCAACCAATGCAAACCAGGCGGTAAGCCCCGCGCATGGTAGCGTGCTGGCCTGAATATCGTCGAGGCTGGCAGGTGAATCCACCAGCCAGTTTTCACTCATAACTACATACTCCGCGAGCATCCCCTGATGCACACCGCCGAGCGTGCGATATGGTGGAGTTCGGGCATTACCATTTGGTTTACCGTCTATCCAGTCAGGTGAAAATGTCGAGATAACACGCGCACCTTTCTGAAAACGAGTGACGCCTTCCCCGATACTTTCCACCACGCCCGCCATGTCTGACGCGGGAGTAAAAGGGAAGGGAAGCGGCAATGGCATGGACCCATCAATCACCATTTTATCGCGATAGTTAAGCGCAACCGCATTCACGCGCACCAGTACATCTCCAGGTCCTGGTGTTGGGATCGTTTCTGTAGAAAGTGCCAGGTTTTCACGCCCAACGGCATTCATCGTCCAGCGTTGCATTGTTTGGCTGATCGTTTGGCTCATCATTATCTCCAGGGGCTCAGGTTAATTCATCTCCACCGAAAGTATATCGTTGACCTTTAATCACCAGTGGCGATAGATTTTCCATATATTGGTTCCTGAATGGATACAAATAATGACCGAGCAGCTGAAGGGCATTTCTGTTTTTGTTACTGCTGTTGAAGCAGGCAGCTTCTCTCTTGCTGCTGAACGCCTACACCTTTCACGTTCAGCCGTGGGCAAAACCATTTCCCAGCTCGAGCATCGATTAAGCGTGCGGCTTTTTCAACGAACTACGCGCAGCCTGGCGCTAACCGATGAAGGCGCAATTTTTTATGAGCATTGTCTGCGCGCACTGGAAGAAATTCAGGCCGCCGAAACGCTTCTAGAAAGCGGGAAAAAATCCGTACGGGGGCGGTTGAGAGTTTCAATGCCGGCACTGTATGGCCGCATGTGTATTGCGCCGTTGCTGACAGAATTTGCCATCCAACATCCCGATTTAAAGCTGGAATTACTATTTAGCGACAGAGTTTCAGACCTGCTTGAAGACGGGCTGGATTTGGTGATTCGCAACGGAAAATTGCCGGACAGCAGCGGTCTGGTCGCACGAAAGCTAGGCGAGCATCGCATGATGATTTGCGCATCACCTCACTATTTACGGCAACATGGTGAACCACAAACCATCGACGATTTATCGCACCATGAAGTGTTTAATTACATCAATTCAGGCGTACCGCATCGTTGGATTATTAATGGTGAAGGCGATAAGAAAAGCGAGTTTGTCCCGAAATCACGAATGCTGATGGACGATTTAGAAGCGATAGCAGATGCGTCGATTGCCGGGTTTGGTATTGCGCTGTTGCCGTGCTGGCTGATTGAGGAAGAGTTACAGAATGGGAAGTTGGTCAGGATACTGAGCAAGGATCTGGATAGTGTTTATGAAACGCATGCGGTGTGGGTACAAACACTTCATCTACCGCTAAAAGTGAGGCTGGCTGTGGATATGCTGGTGAGCAGATTGCCCACCAGCATGAACTAACTTAGATATCGATGTTCGCCGCTTTCAGGGCGTTTTCTTCGATAAAGGCACGACGTGGTTCAACCGCATCGCCCATCAGGGTAGTGAACAGCTGATCGGCTGCAATCGCGTCTTTAACAGTTACGCGCAGCATACGACGGCTTTGTGGATCCATTGTGGTTTCCCACAGCTGATCCGGGTTCATTTCGCCCAAACCTTTGTAACGCTGAATCGACAGGCCACGACGTGACTCTTTACCCAACCACTCCAGCGCCTGCTCGAAGCTGGCAACAGGTTGTTGGCGCTCGCCACGTTCGATGAACGCATCTTCTTCGATCAGACCGCGCAGTTTTTCGCCCAGTGTGCAAATACGACGATATTCACCACCAACGATAAACTCTTGCTCCAGCGGATAGTCAGTATCAACGCCGTGGGTACGCACACGGATCACTGGCTCGAACAGGTTCAGTTCACGGTTATGACGAACCAGGGAGTTCCAGGTGCTGCCGTGCTGTTCGTTTTCGTTAAGCGCGTTAACCAGTGCTGAAACCCAGGCAGTCACTTTGCTTTCGTCAACCAAATCGGTGTCTTCAAGCGTTGTGTGATAAACGAGGTTGTTCAACAAGTTGCGCGGATATCGGCGCTCCATGCGGCCAATCATTTTCTGGCAAGCTTTAAACTCAGACACCAGTTTTTCCAGCGCTTCGCCAGCGATTGCTGGTGCGTGGGCATTGGTATGCAGTGTTGCGCCGTCCAGGGCAATGGCAATTTGATATTGATCCATTGCTTCATCGTCTTTGATGTACTGCTCTTGCTTGCCTTTCTTCACTTTGTACAGCGGTGGCTGTGCGATATACACATGGCCGCGCTCAACGATTTCAGGCATTTGACGATAGAAGAAGGTCAACAGCAGGGTACGGATGTGCGAACCATCGACGTCCGCATCCGTCATGATGATGATGCTGTGGTAACGCAACTTATCCGGGTTGTATTCGTCACGGCCAATGCCGCAGCCCAGCGCGGTAATCAGCGTGGCCACTTCCTGAGAGGCGAGCATTTTGTCAAAGCGCGCTTTCTCAACGTTCAGAATTTTACCTTTGAGCGGCAAAATGGCCTGGTTCTTACGGTTACGCCCCTGTTTTGCAGAGCCGCCCGCAGAGTCCCCTTCCACAAGGTACAGTTCGGAGTGAGCCGGGTCGCGTTCCTGGCAGTCAGCAAGTTTGCCTGGCAGACCAGCCAAATCGAGCGCGCCTTTACGACGGGTCATTTCACGTGCGCGGCGTGCTGCTTCACGAGCACGAGCTGCATCAATAATTTTACCGACCACGATTTTCGCGTCAGACGGGTTTTCCAGCAGGTATTCAGACAACAGTTCGTTCATCTGCTGTTCAACTGCGGTTTTCACTTCAGAAGAAACCAGTTTGTCTTTGGTCTGAGAAGAGAATTTAGGGTCTGGAACTTTCACGGAGACAACAGCAATCAGGCCTTCACGGGCATCGTCACCGGTGGCGCTCACTTTCGCTTTTTTGCTGTAGCCTTCTTTATCCATATACGCGTTCAAAGTACGCGTCATCGCCGCACGGAAACCAGCAAGGTGAGTACCACCATCGCGCTGCGGGATGTTGTTGGTAAAGCAGTAGATGTTTTCCTGGAAACCGTCGTTCCACTGCAACGCCACTTCTACACCAATACCGTCTTTTTCAGTGCTGAAATAGAACACGGTAGGGTGAATTGGGGTTTTGTTTTTGTTGAGGTATTCAACAAACGCGCGGATACCGCCTTCGTAGTGGAAGTGGTCCTGGCGGCCATCACGCTTATCAATCAGGCGGATAGAAACACCAGAGTTCAGGAACGACAGTTCACGCAGGCGTTTAGCCAGGATGTCGTACTCAAACTCAATGACGTTGGTGAAGGTTTCGTGGCTTGGCCAGAAACGGACTTGCGTACCGGTTACGTCAGATTCGCCCGTAACGGCCAGCGGCGCCTGTGGCACACCGTGGATGTAAGTTTGCTGGTGCACTTTGCCTTCGCGGCGAATCAGCAATTCCAGCTTCTGGGACAGGGCGTTAACTACAGAAACACCCACACCGTGCAGACCACCAGAAACTTTATAAGAGTTGTCATCGAACTTACCGCCGGCGTGAAGCACGGTCATAATAACTTCGGCAGCAGACACACCTTCTTCCGGGTGAATACCAGTAGGAATACCACGACCATCATCGGTTACAGAGACAGAGTTATCAGCATGAATGGTGACAACGATGTCTTTACAGTGACCGGCAAGTGCTTCGTCGATAGCGTTATCTACGACCTCAAATACCATGTGGTGCAGACCGGTGCCGTCATCCGTATCACCGATATACATTCCCGGGCGCTTACGTACCGCATCCAGCCCTTTAAGGACTTTGATACTGGAGGAGTCATAAGAATTCGACATCAACGTTTCTCGCTCATTTATTCTTGGGTTAATCCGTTATTTTACCCTGATCCACGGCGAACATCTTCGAATTTTTGTCCGCCATATCCATCACATGTTCTGCGCTAATCGCGCTAACAAAAACTTGTGATTCCGTTGCCTTTAACCGGCTGGCTAATAGACCACGGCGTGCATCATCTAGTTCAGAGGCAAAATCATCTATCAGATACAGGCAACGTCGCCCGTTCTGTCGGGTGAGAAACTCACCCTGTGCCAGTCTTAAAGCGCACATCAGTAATTTAAGCTGCCCGCGCGACAACGTATCTTCTACCGGCGCACCGTCTGCACGTATCCGAAAATCCGCTTTGTGGGGGCCGTGGGCGGTGTAGGTCAGCATTCGATCGCGTTCGAAGTTGCGTTCCAGTAACTCGCCATAGTCACTCTCTTTTTCCCAACCGCGCTGGAAGGAGAAGTTTAGAGAGAACTCCGGGAGAAATTGTGCACAGGTATCAGCCATGTCATCAGCAATGGCTGCACTGTAGTCGGCACGCCAGCGGCTAATTTGCTCCGCTAGTGGGATAAGCTCTTGATCCCATGGCCGCAACTGCGCATAACGCGTTACCTGGCGCAACGCAGCATTGCGTTGCTTAAGTAGGCGCTTGAGATTGCTCCAGGCGACAAAAAAACCTGGTTCATTGTGGAAACATCCCCAATCGAGGAAAGCTCGACGGTATTTCGGGCCACCGTTAAGCAAGGTAAACCCTTCTGGGGTGATGAGTTGCATGGGCATCAACAGCGCAAGTTCAGCCACTTTGTGACCGTCGCTGCCGTCGATGCGCACTTTGCTGTCGCCTGCACGGTCTTTGGTCAGGCCAACTGAGGTTTCCCGCTCGCCGTTCTGTATACGCCCATGCAGTACAAAGGATTCTGTTTCATGGCGGATCACACGTTCAATTTTCAGACTGCGAAAAGCGCGACCGTGCCCGAGGGTATAAATCGCCTCCAGCACGCTGGTTTTGCCACTTCCGTTGGCTCCGACCAGGAAATTAAACCCTGGAGACAGAGCCAGATCCGCATCTTCGATATTTCGAAAATCTTTAATTAACAGCCTGTTGAGCGACATCTACAGTCTCATTGGCATCACAACATACGCCGCCGCTTGTGAGGCTGCATCTTCAATCTGCACGCTGGAAACAGAGTCGGTCAGCAAAATGCGTACGTTCTCGCATTTAAGTGCATTCAGGACATCAAGCACGTAACTGACGTTGAAACCAATTTCCATATCTGTGCCGTCGTAAGTGACGTCAAGAATCTCTTCGGCTTCTTCCTGTTCCGGGTTGTTAGCCGTGATTTTCAGCTGGTTTTGAATAACCTGCAGGCGAACACCACGGAATTTCTCGTTCGAAAGAATGGCTGCGCGCGAAAACGCTTGTTTCAGCAAATCGCAGCTGGCATCCAGATGCTTATCAGGATTCTTCGGCAACACGCGGCGATAATCAGGGAAACGACCATCAACTAACTTAGACGTGAAGATAAAGTCGCCAACATGAGCGCGAATGTTGTTGCTACCAATCTGGATACGCAACGGCGAGTCGCCGCCGTCCAACATACGCATTAGTTCAATCACGCCTTTACGCGGCACGATCACCGAATGGTTTGGCAGAGACTGACCTACCGGCATAGAACACACAGCCAAGCGGTGACCATCGGTCGCCACGGTGCGTAACTCTTCGCCTTCGGTTTCAAACAACATGCCGTTCAAATAGTAGCGAACGTCCTGATGCGCCATAGAAAACTGCGTGGCTTCAATCAGGCGTTTCATGGTCGCTTGCGGGAGCGTGAATTCTACTTCGCTCTGCCAGTCGTCCAGGTTAGGGAAATCAGCAGCAGGCAGCGTCGAGAGCGAGAATCGGCTACGCCCGGAGCGCACCAACATACGGTCGCCCTCAAGCGTAACAGCTATTTCTGCACCTTCCGGCAAACCACGGCAGATATCAAAAAATTTACGTGCTGGAACCGTCGTGGCACCCGGCTCATGCGGTTGCACCAACGCGACACGCGCCACCATCTCCATTTCCAGGTCAGTACCTGTTAATGAAAGAGTTCCTTCCGCGACTTGCAACAGCAGGTTGCCGAGAATCGGTAACGTCGGACGGCCACCTAACGGGCCACTCACCTGTTGCAGCGGTTTTAATAAAGTTTCACGTTCAACGGTAAATTTCATAGCGTCACGAAGATAATGTTCTGATTAGGTTAGAGAAATCTTCTTTGATGTCGTGGCTTTCTTCACGCAACTGCTCAATCTTACGGCAGGCATGGAGAACCGTAGTATGGTCGCGGCCACCAAAGGCATCGCCGATTTCTGGCAAGCTATGGTTAGTCAGTTCCTTCGCCAGAGCCATTGCCATTTGACGTGGACGGGCAACAGAGCGGGAACGACGCTTGGACAACAGGTCAGCAATCTTTATTTTATAGTACTCTGCCACCGTCTTCTGAATATTGTCGATGGTGACAAGCTTCTCTTGCAGCGCCAGCAGATCGCGCAGCGCTTCGCGCACGAAGTCGATGGTAATCGCCCGGCCAGTAAAGTTGGCGTTGGCAATAACACGGTTCAATGCCCCTTCAAGCTCACGCACGTTTGAACGTAAACGCTTGGCAATAAAGAAGGCCACTTCACCCGGCAGACGGATATCGTTCTCGTCTGCTTTTTTCATCAGGATCGCAACACGCGTTTCCAGTTCTGGTGGCTCAATCGCAACCGTGAGCCCCCAACCGAAGCGAGATTTCAGACGATCTTCAACACCGTTGATCTCTTTTGGATAACGATCCGAAGTCAGAATGATCTGTTGGTTACCTTCAAGCAGGGCGTTGAAGGTGTGGAAGAATTCTTCTTGTGAGCGTTCTTTATTAGCAAAGAATTGAATGTCATCAATCAGCAGTGCGTCAACAGAACGGTAGTAACGTTTGAACTCTTCAATAGCGTTATTTTGCAGTGCTTTTACCATGTCCTGAACGAAACGTTCAGAGTGCATGTACACCACTTTTGCATTCGGTTTGCGCGCAATAATACCGTTGCCAACAGCATGCAAAAGGTGCGTTTTACCCAGACCGGTGCCGCCATAAAGGAATAAAGGGTTATAAGCGCCACCAGGGTTGTCTGCCACCTGACGTGCTGCCGCGCGAGCCAGTTGGTTCGACTTACCTTCAACGAAGTTATCGAAAGTATGTTTTACGTTAACGTTAGAGCGATAGGAGTGTTCAGCCGGAGCCGGGAGGTTATCCCAACTTGGACGAATTTGATTCGTTGGACGTGCAATATGTACATGCGCAGGAGCGCTGGTTACAGCCTGCTGGTTCATTGTTTGGCTGACCGGTTTGCTGCCAACTTCAAAACGCAATACGGGTGCATCAGTGCCACAAAAATCATTGAGCAAGCCATTGATATTATTGAGGTACTTATCTCTCACCCAGTCGAGCACAAAACGGTTTGGCGCATACAGGGCCAGCGTGTTATCGCTCAGTTCCGCCTGTAGGGGGCGTATCCACATACTGAATTCTGTGGCTGGTAACTCATCCTGCAATCGGGCAAGACACTGCTGCCAAAGCGAAAGTGACACGGCGGACTCCACTCGAACAAAGTCGATAAAATGACGAAGACTGAAAGTTTATATTCATGATTGTTGACACACGCCGACTTTCCCACAGGGATCCCGGTACGGGAAGCGTGCGAACCGCTATCTGCGGTTTACCCCAGGGTGAACGCTAAAGGATCACGATCGGGACCGCGGATCATAGCCTAAAGTGCGCCAGAGATCTTCTGTTTCTCACAGTTTCTTCCCGATTTATCCACAGGGCTGTTTTGTGGAGTCTAAGTGTAAACGATCCTGCCAGACGCGCAGTGCGTTACATTCCTATATTGGAAAATTTACTGACTCGCGCACAAAATCGACTTATCTGATCTAAGGAAGATCCCCAACGATCCTTGCGCTTTAATGGGGACGCCGTATAATTCCCCACCCGTCGCGTGTCACCACGGCTTTATTTTGGTCAGATCCTGGTCGTTTTAAGGGTCAAAAAGCGAATTAAGGCACGGGAAATAAGGAAAGAGAATTGACTCCGGAGTGTACAATTATTACAATCCGGCCTCTTTAATCAGCCACACTGAGGCGTAAGTCGTTTGCAGTTTCTGCAGGGCTCTTCGCTAACCCAGTGAAATTTATCCAAGTTTAGGTAGAAATCGCCATGAAACGCACTTTTCAACCGTCTGTACTGAAGCGCAACCGTTCACACGGCTTCCGTGCTCGTATGGCTACAAAAAATGGTCGTCAGGTACTGGCACGTCGTCGTGCTAAAGGCCGTTCTCGTCTGACCGTTTCTAAGTAATAAAAGCTAACCCCTGAGTGGTTAAGCTCGCATTTCCCAGGGAGTTACGCTTGTTAACTCCCACTCATTTCACTTTCGTCTTCCAGCAGCCTCAACGGGCTGGCACGCCGCAAATCACCATCCTCGGCCGCCTAAATTCGCTGGGGCATCCCCGCATCGGTCTTACAGTCGCTAAGAAAAATGTTAAACGTGCACACGAACGCAATCGGATTAAACGTCTGACGCGTGAGAGTTTCCGTTTGCGTCAGCACGAACTTCCTGCAATGGATTTCGTGGTAGTGGCTAAGAAAGGGGTTGCAGACCTGGATAACCGGGCTTTATCGGAAGCATTGGAAAAGTTATGGCGCCGTCATTGTCGCCTTTCTCCCGGCTCTTGATAGGCCTGATTAGGGTCTATCAGCGCCTGATAAGTCCGCTTCTCGGGCCGCATTGTCGTTTTACTCCAACCTGTTCTCACTACGGAATTGAGGCATTGCGCAGGTTTGGGGTGTTAAAAGGCAGTTGGTTGACAGTGAAACGCGTATTAAAATGCCACCCTTTGAACCCCGGTGGAGACGATCCCGTCCCACCTGGACCTTTTGATACCAGAGAACACTAACGATGGATTCGCAACGCAATCTCTTTCTCATCGCTTTGTTGTTCGTGTCTTTCATGATCTGGCAAGCCTGGGAGCAGGACCACGCTCCACAACCTCAGGTACAGCAGACCACGCAGACTACGACCACCGCAGCAGGTAACGCCGCAAACCAGGGTGTACCGACCAGTGGCCAGGGTAAACTCATCACAGTTAAAACTGACGTTCTTGAGCTTTCCATCAACACCCGTGGTGGTGATGTTGAGCAGGCGCTGTTGTTGACCTACCCGAAAGAGCTCAAATCTAATGAGCCGTTCCAGTTACTGGAAACTACGCCAGAGTTTGTCTACCAGGCGCAAAGTGGCCTGACCGGTCGCGATGGCCCGGATAACCCGGCTAACGGTGAGCGTCCTCTGTATAACGTTGCTAGCGATACTTTCGTGCTGCCAGAAGGCCAGAACGAAATCGTTATCCCAATGACCTATACCGATGCGGCGGGCAATACCTTCACTAAATCCTTCACCCTGAAACGCGGCGAGTTCGCGGTAAGCGTGAATTACGATGTGAAGAACGCCGGTGAGAAACCGCTGGAACTGGCTACTTTTGGTCAGTTGAAGCAGTCCATCAATTTGCCGACTCACCGCGATACAGGAAGCAACAACTTTGCATTGCATACCTTCCGTGGTGCTGCGTACTCGACTCCAGATGCGAAATACGAAAAATATAAATTCGATAAAATCGCAGACGGTGAGAACCTGAACGTCAACGCCAGCAATGGTTGGGTTGCGATGTTGCAGCAGTATTTCGCAACAGCGTGGGTTCCAAATAATCAGGGTACCAACAACTTCTATACCACCAAACTGAACAACGATGTGGCAGCGATTGGTTATAAATCTTCGCCGCAACTGGTTCAGCCAGGTCAGACCGCTAAACTGGGTAGCACCCTGTGGGTCGGCCCGGAAATTCAGGACAAAATGGCAGCCGTTGCGCCGCACCTTGACCTGACAGTGGATTATGGTTGGTTGTGGTTTATTTCTCAGCCGCTGTTCAAGCTGTTGAAATTTATCCACAGCTTCATCGGTAACTGGGGCTTCTCCATTATCGTTATCACCTTTATCGTTCGTGGCATCATGTACCCGCTGACTAAAGCGCAGTACACATCCATGGCGAAAATGCGTATGTTGCAGCCGAAACTGGCGGCCATGCGTGAACGTATTGGTGACGATAAGCAGCGCCAGAGTCAGGAAATGATGGCGTTGTATAAAGCTGAGAAAGTTAACCCGTTGGGTGGCTGTCTCCCGCTGGTTATCCAGATGCCAATCTTCCTGGCGTTGTACTACATGCTGATGGGTTCTGTGGAATTGCGCCATGCGCCGTTCGCACTGTGGATTCATGACTTGTCTGCACAAGACCCGTACTACATCCTGCCGATCCTGATGGGCTTGACGATGTTCTTCATTCAGAAGATGTCGCCGACCACCGTGACCGACCCGATGCAGCAGAAGATCATGACCTTTATGCCGGTCATCTTCACGGTGTTCTTCCTGTGGTTCCCGTCAGGCCTGGTACTGTACTATATCGTCAGTAACACAGTGACCATCATCCAGCAGCAGCTGATTTATCGCGGTCTTGAGAAACGTGGCTTACACAGTCGCGATAAGAAAAAGACCTGATAACAATTAGCTAGAAGCTTACGAAAGGCGGTCAATAGACCGCCTTTTTTATTTTGTCGGATGGATAAGCGAAGCGTTATCCACTAGCCATCTCGAAAGGGAAAATTATGAGCCATAACGAGACAATCGTTGCCCAGGCGACACCGCCGGGACGTGGTGGAGTCGGTATCCTGCGCGTATCAGGCCTGCAAGCTCGTGAAGTCGCGCAAGCGATTCTGGGTAAACTCCCTAATCCACGCTATGCCGATTACCTGCCATTCCGTGATGCAGACGGCAGCGTGCTCGATCAAGGCATCGCGCTGTGGTTCCCTGGGCCAAATTCCTTCACAGGTGAAGACGTGTTGGAATTTCAGGGGCACGGTGGCCCGGTTATCCTCGACTTGCTGTTAAAACGCATTCTGGCGCTCCCAGGGCTGCGTATCGCAAGGCCTGGTGAGTTCTCTGAGCGGGCATTCCTGAATGACAAGTTGGATTTGGCGCAGGCAGAGGCGATAGCTGACCTGATTGATGCCAGTTCCGAGCAAGCCGCTCGTTCAGCATTAAATTCTTTGCAGGGGGCTTTCTCCGCCCGCGTAAACCATCTGGTCGAAGCGCTGACTCATCTACGCATTTACGTAGAAGCAGCGATTGATTTCCCGGATGAAGAAATAGACTTCCTCTCTGACGGCAAAATTGAAGCGCAACTAAACCAGGTGATTAACGATCTGGACGCTGTTCGTGCCGAAGCACGCCAGGGAAGTTTGCTGCGCGAAGGGATGAAGGTAGTGATTGCTGGCCGTCCAAACGCCGGGAAATCGAGCCTGCTGAACGCCCTTGCAGGCCGCGAAGCAGCGATTGTGACGGATATTGCCGGAACAACCCGCGATGTCTTGCGAGAACATATCCACATTGATGGCATGCCGCTACACATCATTGATACCGCAGGTCTTCGTGAAGCAAGCGACGAAGTTGAGCGTATTGGTATCGAACGTGCGTGGAATGAGATCGAACAAGCTGACCGCGTACTGTTTATGGTTGATGGCACCACCACCGATGCCACAGACCCTGCAGAAATCTGGCCAGACTTTATTGCGCGCTTGCCAACACGTTTGCCCATTACAGTTGTGCGTAACAAAGCAGACGTGACTGGCGAAACGCTGGGCCTGAGCGATGTGAACGGTCACTCACTAGTACGCCTTTCTGCACGTACCGGTGAAGGCGTTGATGTGCTGCGCGATCATCTAAAACAGAGCATGGGCTTTGAAACCAATATGGAAGGTGGCTTCCTGGCGCGTCGTCGCCACTTACAGGCGCTGGAACAGGCGGCAACCCACCTGCAGCAAGGGAAAGCACAGCTGCTGGGCGCATGGGCCGGGGAGTTACTGGCTGAAGAGCTACGCCTTTCTCAGCAAAGCTTGAGCGAAATCACTGGCGAATTTACCTCTGATGATTTGCTCGGACGCATCTTCTCCAGCTTCTGTATCGGTAAGTAATCTAAAAAGTAAGCGTGTGCTCACTTTTTGCTCATCCCGCAATATATCCAGTATTGCGGGATTTTTTGCCATTTTGTCTGGTGCTTTAAAAGCTAAATATTCATAGGGTTGATCTATTGACGCTTTTTTACACACACCTGTCCGTGCGTTTGTGCTTTAAAAAACCTACAATCGATCGCTAAGTACTGTGTCCATTATCAAGGAGAGACAAATGGCAACGCACTTCGCAAGATGTACGCTCAACCAGAAATACCCCTTTTCTAGCCGACTGAATAAAGAGTGCCAGACTGAAGCTCTGCAGATGCCAGAGCATCGCCGCACACGGTATTTAGCCTCTCGTAGCCTACTAGCTGAATTACTGCATATGCTTTATGGCATTCAACAGCTACCGAGAATAGTTGCCACTGCAACCGGGCGCCCACACTTTGCCGATCCTTCATTAATGGACTTCAGCATTGCCTATGCCGGAAACAACGTCGCCGTTCTGATAACAACCGAAGGCCGCTGTGGATTAGATATTGAGATTAACCAGTCTTTTGGCCATCTCCCATCTGTCGCCTCAGGCTCTACTTTTCGCAGTAATGAATCCATCTGGATAAACAATCAAAAAAACCCAGGTGAAGCTCGCGCACAACTACGCACATTGCATCAAAGCACTTTTAAACTGACAGGCCGCGAAGAAAGTTTGCAACTTCTGCCTGGGGCCGGGCGAATACGTGCTAGCGACCAATCAGAAATTGAAGCGATCAGCGATGTGGAAGGGCTATTGATCTGGGGATGCGTGGTGTCACCAGCCATTGAAAAGCTCAGTTTGTGGGAATTTGAAGCTCCTCAGAACTGGCATAGCCTGGGAGATGTCAAATCTCGCTATCAGGATCCCAATGGCAGCATTATTCGTTTAACCAGCATGTCGTCAGAAAAAGTGTTATATCAAAACTGATCGTTCCCGAACGTACTGACACCAAGGAGTATTTATGTCCGACACGTTAAAGATAGTCACGTTATTAGGCAGCCTGCGTCATGGTTCATTCAACGCTATGGTTGCTCGTACTTTGCCAGGAATCGCTCCTGCGGGAATGAACATCGATGCGTTGCCGTCGATTAAAGACATTCCTTTGTATGACGCTGATGTGCAGCAAGAAGAGGGTTTCCCATCAAGCGTTGAAGCCATTGCTGAACAAATTCGCGCCGCAGACGGTGTGGTGATTGTCACGCCGGAATATAACTACTCGGTACCGGGCGGGCTGAAGAATGCCATCGACTGGCTATCTCGTTTACCTGAACAGCCTCTGGCAGGAAAGCCTGTGCTGATTCAAACCAGTTCAATGGGTGCAATCGGCGGCGCACGTTGTCAGTACCATCTACGCCAGATTCTGGTGTTCCTCGACGCGATGGTGATGAACAAGCCAGAATTTATGGGTGGTGTGATTCAGAATAAAGTCGATACGCAAACAGGTGAAGTAGTTGATCAAAGCACACTCGATCATCTGGCTGGGCAACTGGCTGCATTTGGTGATTATATTCAGCGAGTTAAAAGTTAATTCGCTAATGCGCGCCACATAGTTTCAAAGCCTAACGCTTTAAAATCGCCAGCCCGTTCCGGTTCTCGGCTGGCGAACTCCATGGTCGTCTCTGCCAGTGAAGAAAAAATGGCATCACTAAACGCGCGATACGGGCCGCTACTAAAAGCCTTCAGTATCGATTGCGAACAAATTTCATGCATTTCCGGGAACATCTCCGCCACTTTCTGCTTGGTTTCTTCGCCTATTTTATCGCTCACCGCTAATTGACGGATCGCCCTGTGGGCTTGCGAATTGCGGATTGCCCAGTCGATATAACTGTTCCAGATATAACGAGTATATTCTTTCGGGTCTTTCAGTGTACGGTCGAGATTCTCCTGCATTGAAAAAAGTAAGCCCTGTTTCAAATGCAGGTACAGCTCGTTGAGCAAATCGTCCTTCGTGGCAAAATAGCGAAACAGTGTGCCTTCTGCCACACCAGCAGCACGAGCAATCTGAGCAGTAGACGCAACAATCCCCGCCTGGCCAATAGCGATAGTCGCCGCTTCCAGTATCGCTAGTTTCTTATCTTCACTCTTCGGACGAGCCACAACATTTTTCCTCATTCACACCAAAACACAAATTGAATCACGCAAGCTACGGCACTGCAACGCGCAATGTCAGCGATTGAAAATGATCTTGACGGTTATCACGCCCCATCTATAATGAGTGCTTACTCACTCATTATCAAATTTATTAGCATCGTGCCAGCGGATGGGACGAACATGCAGGCCAGGAAATGAAACGTCTCTCCCTATGCGCGGTTATTATTATGTTGATTGCAACAGCAGCCAGTTTGCCTTTTGTCCTGAATGCCGGTTTTGGTCAGGCTCCGCAAGGTGAAGGTTTAAGCTTAGTTGAACGTTCTGCAAATTACGTGGACGGGCAGTTCCGCAACCAGGTTCCAACTCTCGGATATACCGGGCAGAAAAGTAAGCTGGCGGCATGGTGGGGGTTTTTAACCACACGAACTGAAAATGCACGCCCACAGCATTCGCTGCCTTTGGTGAAAACCGATCTGGCGAGCCTGCCGCTGGAGCAGGACACCATGGTCTGGCTCGGCCACTCCTCGTGGTACATCCAGCTCGCCGGCAAACGTATTCTGATCGACCCGGTATTCAGTAATTACGCCGCCCCTTTTTCATTCCTGAATAAAGCCTTTCCAGGGGATTACCCATGGAGTGCGGAGTCAATGCCTGAAATCGATCTGCTGATTATTTCCCACGACCATTACGATCATCTGGATTACGCGACGATTAAAGCGCTGAAACCGAAAATCCGCCAGGTGATTACGCCACTGGGCGTCGGTTCACATCTGCGCTATTGGGGCATAAATAGCGAGATCATTCACGAAAAAGACTGGAATCAGTCGGTAAAAGTTTCAAATGGGCTGACGGTCCATGTTCTGCCCGCCCGTCACTTCTCCGGTCGTAGCCTGAAGAGCAACCAGACTTTATGGGCGAGTTTTATGTTTGTAACTGATGACCACAAAGTCTATTACAGCGGTGATACCGGCTACGGGCCTCATTTCAAAACGATTGGCGAACAGTTTGGTTCTGTTGATCTTGCCATCATGGAAAACGGCCAGTACGACGAGGACTGGAGCAATATTCATATGATGCCGAACGAAACTGCGCAGGCAGCCGTTGATTTGAACGCACGCGCCGTGTTGCCGGGCCATGCGGGTCGTTTTGTGCTGGCTAAGCACACCTGGGATGCACCCTACAAAAGCCTCGCAGCAGCCAGTGCTGATAAAGATTTTCGCCTGTTAACACCAAAGCAGGGTGAGCCTGTATTGGTGAACGACAACGCACAACAATTTAGCGCCTGGTGGGAATCGACCAGTGCCATGTAAGCGAACCGCGCAGGGGGATAAATGACAATTTCAGCCCAGGTTATCGACACCATTGTTCAGTGGATTGACGACAATCTGCATCAACCATTACGTATTGATGATATTGCCGATCACGCAGGTTATTCAAAGTGGCACTTGCAGCGGTTGTTTATGCAGTACAAAGGCGAGAGTTTGGGGAGATATATTCGTGAGCGCAAACTTTTGCTGGCTGCACGTGATTTACGCGATACCGATAACAAGGTTTACGACATTAGTTTGAAGTATGGCTTTGATTCACAGCAGACGTTTACGCGGATATTTACCCGCACATTCCATCAGCCGCCGGGCAGGTATCGCAGGGATAATCATACATTGAACGGGTAAGTATTAGCGCCATCCGCCAAATGTATCGGAGGATGACGCTACGCTTACTCTAAGAAGCACGGTTAATAAGTAGGCCGGATAAGCAAAGCGTCTCCGGCAAAACCAATTAATGTGAATCGATAAAGACGATTTTAAGAACAAACAGCAGCGCCACAACAATCACGCATGGGCTAATTTCACGCCAGCGGCCTGTGCCAAGTTTCATCACACAGTAAGAGATGAAGCCCAGTGCGATACCTTCTGTGATTGAGAAGCTAAATGGCATCATTACCGCAGTAATAAACGCTGGAACGGCTTCAGTCAGGTCATCCCACTTCACGCGCGACAGGCTGGATGTCATCAACACGCCAACGTAAATCAGTGCGCCTGCTGCTGCATATGCCGGAACCATACCCGCCAGCGGTGACAGGAAGATAACCAGCAAGAATAACAGGCCAACGATAACCGCAGTCAGGCCAGTGCGCCCGCCAACAGACACGCCAGAAGAGCTTTCGATATACGCGGTAACGGAAGATGTCCCGATAAATGCACCCGCAACAGAAGAAACGCTATCAACGTACAGCGCTTGCTTCATGCGTGGGAATTTCCCTTTTTCGTCGGCAAGCCCTGCTTTATCTGTCACGCCAATCAGCGTACCAGATGAGTCAAACAGGTTAACCAGCATAAAGGAGAAGATAACGCCTGCCAGACCAATGTTCAGTGAACCGGCTAAATCAACCTGGCCCACAACAGACAGCACACTTGGTGGCGCGGAGACAATACCGTGATATTGAACATCACCCATCATCCAGCCCAGCAGAGTAGTCACAACGATTGAGACCAACACAGCTGCGTGAATGTTACGCGAAGCCAGGATTGCAATGATAAAGAAGCCCAGCGCGCCCAGCAGAACGCTGTGCGAAGTCAGGTTACCAATGGTCACCAGGGTATCTTTGTTCGCTACGATAATACCGGCGTTTTTCAGCCCCATCATACCGATGAACAGACCGATACCACTGGTAATACCGACACGCAGACTCACCGGAATATTGGCAATCATCCAGTAGCGAACGCGGAAAATGGTCAGCAGCAGCAAACCTACGGCACCCCAGAAAATGGCGCCCATGCCGACTTGCCAGGAGATCCCCATCGCGCCAACCACCACAAAGGCGAAGAACGCGTTCAGACCCATGGCCGGTGCCAGTGCTACTGGCAGGTTGGCGAAAATACCCATCAGGATGCTACCTAATGCGGCAATCAAACAGGTGGTGACAAAAACGGCCTGGGTATCCATACCAGCGGCGCCAAGGATCTGCGGGTTGACGAAAACGATATACACCATCGTCAGGAAGGTCGTAAGACCGGCGATCACTTCAGTGCGGGCCGTGGTGCCGTGTTCGCGCAGTTTAAACACGCGCTCGAGCAGCCCCGGATTTGCGGCCGGAGTAGATTGTGGTTGGCTCATTAGTCTTAATTCCGAACATTGAGAGGGAAAATCCGTCGCTATCCTATACCAAAAATTACAAAACATGATGACCAACACAGATTTTTTTTCATTGAATTTTCTTATACGGCAACGATTGCGTGCCACAAAAATTGCGCAAATTGGGTAAGATGGCCGTTCACTCTTTAATAAGGAAGCGGTATGTCCCGGATAGATGCGGTGTTCTTCGACTGCGATGGCACGCTGGTTGATAGTGAGGTTATTTGCTCCAAAGCCTACGTACATATGTTTGCGCAATACGGCATTGAACTTGCGCTTGAGGAGGTTCACAAAACCTTTAAGGGTATAAAGCTCTACGAGATTATCGATACTATCAACGCCCAATATGGCGTGAATCTGTCAAAAGAGGTGCTGGAGCCTATTTATCGCGCTGAGGTTTCGCGACTGTTTGACAGCGAGCTGGTGGAGATTGAAGGAGCCGCCGCGTTAGTCGCGCAAATCAAAGTGCCGATGTGTATCGTCTCCAACGGCCCTGTCAGCAAGATGCAGCATTCGTTGGGCAAAACCGACATGCTTCACCATTTCCCGGACAAACTGTTTAGTGGCTACGATATTCAGGCGTGGAAACCCGATCCGGCATTAATGTTTCATGCTGCAGATGCCATGCGCGTGGATGTGAAGAACTGCGTTCTGGTGGATGACTCTATGGCCGGTGCGCAATCAGGTATTGCCGCAGGCATGGAAGTTTTTTATTTCTGCGCCGACCCGCATAACAAGCCGATTGACCATCCGAAAGTGACAACCTTTACCGATTTAGCGCAGTTGCCGGAGTTATGGCGTGCGCGAGGCTGGAATATTACGGGTTAAAGAAGATGGCGGATGGCGCAAGCTTATCCGCCCTACAACTACCGCGCAGGCACGGCAATCCTCCCACATTTTACCCTAACTACAGAATTAGCCTCTATTAGCTCTTTCCGTGCATGAACGATTGATTTCTCACGACTCCAGTCAGAAATACCATGTACTTTGAATGGACTAAGACAGAAACATTCTCTGGCGGAGTTTATAAAACCCTCGTTTTATTTACTCGCCTGGCATACCCAAAGATGTACCTGGCGTACGATCTCGTACGATTGGGCTTCAAACTCTTTTAGGCACACCATCTTTTAGTGTTTTTACCACGGACATAAGACATGTCTTGCCTGGTGCTTTATTTGAAAGTTTAATAACCTTAATTTAAAAATGGGAACAGGGAACATGGATGTTCAGGTTACTAAGAGCATGGGATGCAGAAAGAGAGCTTTCTCCGGCTGATTTTCAGTACATTTTGTCTCCGCGGGATGCTTTAAGCCAGGCGCGAATATTCTACGAAATCAGTAGCGATCATTATCATTACCCCGACAACATTTCCTGCCATGACGTCCCCCGACGCAAAAGCGGAAATCTGAGCCTGTTTTCCGCGCCTGATAAGCGCCGTCAGAGGGGTTATGCCGATAACGTTTACGACGATACGCAGCGAAATATCGACGAGGGCTGGATCATCGGCATCGACACTCACGCCCAGTGGGATAATCGCCGCAATCCATTCTATTTCGATGAAGACAGCAATCTGGTCTACGACTGTTTTATGGATCACTATCACGAGTGGTTCGAAAGTGAAGTGAGAAAGGCTTATGAAAAGTGCCTTAACAACCACAACGGACGTAAACCCGCACCGACTGTGAAGCAGGCGTATTACGGCGATGCACCAGTGCAACACGCACAGGCAGCGAAAACCATCAACAGCAAAGCTGCGGGACGGCTTCTGGCGGCTGGTGGTATTTATAACGGTAATATAGAAGGATTTCATGACACTGCGCAGCAGCTTGGTGGCGATGCACCAGCGGGTTACGATCAGGTCATGGATAACAAAGGCCTGATTATTGCGGGTGCATCTGTTGCTGCTGGCGCGATGATGGGGAGAATACCAGTTTCGGAACTGGAAGAACTTGGGAAAACCATCCCAAATGGAGCCACAGCAAACAAAAATGGGAATTTGATATCAGAACTAAAGGATGTAACTCAAAAACAACTTGATAAAAAATTTAAACACGCCATTGATTTTGGTGTCACTTCAACCAAGAAGAACCCTGAAACTTTAGGTTATTTTCACGATGCTATAAAATCTCATATGAAAGATACCGACACCTTTAAACTCGGAACTTATGGATTTGTAAAAGACTCAAATGTGTTCTTTAACCCAAATAGTAATAGTGCCGTTGTTCTGGGGGAGTCTGGTAATTTCATTACAGGATTTAAACTTGATTCAACATCAGCTCAATATGATAACTACATAAAAAACGGGATATTACGATGAGCATTTCAATTTATACATTTACAAAGTCATTTGCTAACGAAAGACTTTCTGCTGATGAGTTCGTCAATGCCTATATGGAGCTATGGCGGATAGAGCGAGATAACAAACAATTATCACAAGATAATCAAGATTTGAGCGAGTACTTATCCAGTGTGTTTTGCTTGGCTGACTCATACAACCCAGAAGATGATAGAGATGATCATGAAATTGATGAGAATAAACTTCGTGAACAAATCATATCAATGATTAACTCATTTGAGAGTAAACATCCAAAAAATATCTAAAGTAAATCAAAGCATAGGGAGCTTCAATCTTAGTTACGTTGCCCACCTCAGACAAATAGCCCACGATAGCGCAATGCCGCTCCCTAAACTGCGGCACTATAACGGCTTCCACTACAGGGAGCCGTTTTCCTATGCCACTTCTCAACGACCTGCTCTATTTCCACGACCACCCGCTCATGCCGCCACCTTCTGCACAGCTTTTCGCAGAGCACCTTCCGGCTGAGTGGATACAACATTGCCTGACGCTTTAGCACGCCACGGTTCGCCGTCGTCGTCTGCCCGGTGATAGGGTTATCTGGATGGTGGTTTCTATGGCATTTTTCCGCAATGAACCCATTACCGTTCCACGCATGACAACGATTTTTGTTAAGTGAGATACAGGCCATGAGAAGAGAAGAGTTTGAAGTAGTTGTGTTAGCCGAAGATTTGCCGGATGAAGGTTTAACTAAAGGCATGGTGGGTGCCATCGTATTTATTCATGAAAAACAAAATCTGGCTTACATGGTTGAATTTGTTGATGATGAAGGGCGAACTATTGCGATGCCTGATCTTTTACCTGAGCAAATAACGGATTATATCCCGTAAGGATAATTACAGGATTGCGGATTTACCATAACATCCGATACCTGCCCCACCGCATCACCACGGATGGCGTTTCCGGTGTATTCAAGGAAAAAGATCCACCTTAAAACAGAGCCTTTGTTGCTCAATTTAGTCGGATTCAGAAACGTTGCGTGAATATTATGTGGCGCTAACGATAGTGCTGTTAAATCATAAGGAGTCAGCGGAACAGAAGGCACACATCACGGGAATATTATTTGAAATGGTGAATCTGCTGGTCGACGACTTAAAAGCACCACGTTTTATTGATACTGGTGAGGGGTTGGCGATGATGAGCGGGGAGAAGGTTTCAGCAATTCATTAAGTTAGAAGAGTGGATAAAACCCCTCTCCTAATGGAGAGGGAACTGATTAAGTCAGATGAGGCAATAAATCACTCTTTCGGATCTTTACCCGCCAGCAACTTATCCAACTCGTCACCGCCGACATGACGGAAGTCCTGGCCTTTAACGAAGTAGAAAATAAACTCGCAGATATTCTGGCAGCGGTCACCAATACGCTCGATTGAACGCGCACAGAACAGCGCAGTCAGCACGCTTGGAATGGTGCGTGAGTCTTCCATCATATAAGTCATCAATTGGCGCACGATGCCTTCATATTCCTGGTCAACTTTCTTATCTTCACGATAGATACGCACTGCTTCATCGAGATCCATTCGCGCAAAAGCATCCAGCACATCATGCAGCATTTGCACGGTATGGCGGCCTAAGGATTCCAGGCTAACCAGCAACGGTTGGTGCTGCTGGGAGAATTTCTCCAGCGCCGTGCGGCAAATTTTATCGGCAACGTCACCGATACGTTCCAGCTCAGAAATTGTTTTGATGATGGCCATTACCAGGCGCAAGTCACTGGCGGTTGGCTGGCGTTTCGCAATGATGCGTACACAGGCTTCATCGATCGCGACTTCCATCATATTGACTTTCTGGTCGCCTTCGATAACGCGCTTCGCCAGCTCGCCATCTTGATTGTGCATGGCGGTGATGGCATCAGAAAGCTGTTGCTCCACCAGCCCACCCATGGTCATCACCTGAGTGCGGATATATTCCAGCTCGGCATTAAACTGGCCGGAAATGTGTTTGTTGAGATTGAGGCTATCCATTGTATTCTCCCGTTGCCCGATAGATTTTAGACAGTAACAAGGCGGCAACTGAGCGAATCCCCAGGAGCGTAGAAAACTACGTGACTGGGGTGAGCAAAGGCAGCCAACACAGTTACAGGCTGAAAGATAAAGGGCAAATCAACCGTAACGGCCAGTAATGTAATCTTCGGTTTGTTTTTTCGCAGGGGTGGTAAACAGCGTATCGGTTTCGCTAAATTCAATCAGCTCACCCAGGTACATAAACGCGGTGTGATCTGAACAACGTGCCGCCTGCTGCATGTTGTGGGTAACGATAACCACGGTGTAATCCTGTTTCAGCTCGGTGATCAGCTCTTCAATACGACCGGTAGAGATTGGGTCGAGCGCTGAACATGGCTCATCAAGCAGCAACACTTCCGGGCGAATCGCAATACCACGCGCAATGCACAGACGTTGCTGCTGGCCACCGGAGAGACTGTATCCGCTCTGGTGTAATTTATCTTTGGTTTCATTCCACAATGCGGCTTTGGTCAAAGCCCACTGCACACGCTCGTCCATGTCGCTGCGTGACAGCTTTTCAAACAGGCGCACGCCGAACGCGATGTTGTCGTAAATCGACATCGGGAATGGCGTCGGCTTCTGGAATACCATGCCAACTTTGGCGCGCAATAAGGCGATATCCTGGCTCTGGGTGAGGATATTTTCCCCATCCAACAGAATCTCACCTTCGGCACGCTGCTCTGGGTAGAGCGAGTACATTTTGTTGAATGTACGCAGCAGGGTGGATTTGCCACAGCCTGACGGGCCAATGAATGCGGTAACCTGGTTCTTAGCGATATCCAGATTGATGTTTTTCAGGGCATGGAACTTACCGTAATAGAAGTTCAAATCACGAACCTGAATTTTGTCTGGGGTAGTATCGACCATACTCATCTGTTTCTTAATCTCCATCCGACGCCGCCTTTGCCGCGTCGCAAAATTTAACCGTGTTTACTCTTTGAGAAAATCACGCGCGCCAGAATGTTCAGCAGCAGCACACAAAGGGTAATAATCAGAACGCCAGCCCAGGCTAACTGTTGCCATTCGGCAAACGGGCTCATTGCAAATTTGAATATCGTGACCGGCAAGTTAGCCAGTGGCTGCATCATGTCGGTGCTCCAGAACTGGTTGGAGAGAGACGTGAACAGCAGAGGGGCCGTTTCACCCGCGATACGTGCAATCGCCAGCAATACCCCGGTAATAATCCCGGAAACAGACGCTTTGAGCGTAATCGCGGAAATCATTTTCCACTTTGGCGTGCCAAGTGCGTAAGCCGCTTCGCGCAGGCTATCCGGCACCAGTTTAAGCATGTTTTCGGTAGTACGAATAACAATTGGCACCTGCAACAACGCCAGCGCAATCACCCCAGCCCAGCCGGAAAAGTGCTGCATTTTCGCGACAACAATGGTGTAGACAAACAGACCAACGACGATTGATGGTGCAGAAAGCAGGATGTCGTTTATAAAACGAATGATTTCAGCCAGTGCGGATTTGCGTCCGTATTCCGCCAGGTAGATACCCGCCATGATGCCCAGCGGCGTTCCGAATACGGTCGCCCACAGGATTAACAGGCCACTGCCCGCAAGGGCGTTGGCTAAACCACCGCCTTCCGTATTTGGTGGAGGCGTCATTTCGGTAAACAGCGCAATCGACATGCCGTCGATACCGCGCGTCACCGTTGAGAACAGGATCCACACCAGCCAGAACAGACCAAACGCCATCGTTCCCATTGAGAGTGTCAGCGCTATGCGGTTTTTGAAGCGGCGCTTCGCCTGCATTTTGCGGCGAGATTCAGCTAAAGCGGCGCGGCTTTGCATTTCCATTGTTGTCATGAGCGCGCTCCTTCATTCTTCGCCAGACGCATAACCATGAACTTAGAGATAGCCAGTACGATAAAGGTGATAACAAACAAAATCAGGCCAAGTTCCATCAGCGCTGCGGTGTGCAGGCCAGATTCCGCTTCAGCAAATTCGTTCGCCAGGGCAGACGTAATACTGTTGCCCGGCATATACAGCGATGCATTATCGAGTTGATAGGTGTTCCCGATGATAAAGGTCACTGCCATGGTTTCACCCAGAGCACGACCCAGACCCAGCATCACACCACCAATCACACCATTTTTGGTGAACGGTAAAACAATGCGCCAGATAACTTCCCATGTGGTGCAGCCAATACCGTAGGCCGACTCTTTCATCATCACAGGGGTTTGTTCGAATACATCGCGCATTACAGCCGCAATGTAAGGGATGATCATGATTGCCAGTATTACGCCTGCGGCGAGAATACCGATACCAAACGCTGGGCCTGAAAACAGTTCACCAACAATCGGCACAGAAGAGAGCACGTTGCCGACAGGTTCCTGGAAGTATTTCGCAAACAGCGGAGCAAAGATAAACAGGCCCCACATGCCGTATACGATACTTGGGATAGCGGCCAACAGTTCAATGGCAATACCCAGCGGGCGACGCAGCCAGTTTGGTGCCAGTTCCGTCAGGAAAAGGGCGATACCAAAACTCACAGGCACAGCAATCAGCAGGGCAATAAACGAAGTCACCAGCGTGCCGTAAATCGGAACCAGTGCACCGTAAATATCGTTAGGAGCATCCCACTCTTTGGTCCACAAAAACGAGAAACCAAACTTCTGAATACTCGGCCAGGAGGAGATGATCAGGGAGATGATGATGCCGCCCAGCAGAAATAGCACAATCAGCGCAGCCAGTTTTACCAGCGCACTGAAAATGACATCACCTTGTTTACCAGGGGACTTGAACGTCGGCTTACTTACCGCCATAGCTTACTCTTTAAGTTTAAATACATTTCTTACAACATGTCGGATGTCGCTTACGCTAATCCGACCTACGAAAAGCAATTGTAAGGCGGATAAGCATTCGCGCCATCCGCCATTCTCGTTAATTAATAAAGCGCCTTACCAGAGCTGTCTTTCACGTTGGTCTTCCATGCAGCACGAACCTGCTCAACCACCGCATCTGGCAGAGCGGCGTAATCCAGGTCACTTGCCTGTTTAGCACCGTCTTTATAAGCCCAGTCGAAGAACTTCAGAACTTCAGCACCTTGCTCTGGGTTTTTCTGCTCTTTGTGAACCAGGATAAAGGTTGTAGACGTGATTGGCCACGCGCTGTCACCTTTCTGGTTTGTCAGATCCTGAGCGAATGATTTGCTCCAGTCAGCACCCTTCGCCGCATTGGCGAAGTTCTCTTCTGAAGGCGCTACTGGTTTACCATCAGCAGATACCAGTTTGGTATAAGCAAGATTGTTTTGTTTAGCGTAAGCGTATTCAACATAACCGATTGAACCAGGCAGGCGCTGCACGAAGGCTGCAATACCGTCGTTACCCTTACCGCCCAGGCCGGTCGGCCAGTTTACCGTTGAGCCTGCACCGATTTTAGATTTCCACTCTTCGTTCACTTTCGCCAGGTAGCTGGTGAAGACGAAGGAAGTACCGGAACCGTCAGCACGACGCACAACCGCGATATTCTGCTGTGGCAGTTTCATCCCTGGGTTGAGTTTAGCAATTGCTTCGTCATCCCATTTTTTGATTTTGCCCAGGTAGATGTCACCCAGAGTTTTACCGTCGAGCACCAGCTCACCGGATTTCACGCCCGGCAGGTTTACTGCCAGAACGACACCACCGATAACAGTCGGGAACTGGAACAGCCCCTCTTGTTGCAGTTTATCGTCAGACAGCGGGGCATCAGATGCGCCGAAATCTACAGTGTTAGCAATGATTTGTTTAACGCCACCTGAGGAGCCAATACCCTGGTAGTTCACTTTATTACCAGTTGATTTATTGTAGGTATCTGCCCATTTGGCATACACCGGCGCAGGGAATGTTGCACCAGCACCAGTCAGGCTTGCAGCGGCGTTTGCGCCGAAAGCAGTCAGGGATAAGGTCGCGGCGACAACAGTTGCGACAGTGGTACGCATAACTTTCATAATGTCTCCTGCAGAGGTGAACGTAAATCGTTGTTTAGTGGATGCAGGATAGAAAATAGGACAGTTTGGTGACAGTTAAATGTACGAAATATGACAGTTTTATGACAGGCCGCTTTGCTGCTTATTTTCCCCTGTCATACGGCAGATTCTGAATGCTTAATCCGCTTCAATAATTCACTTTGTTCCTCGCCAGTTAAATAGCGTGATTCCCCTAACGGCAACCCTTCCAGATAGATATTCATGATGCGGATTCGTTCAAGCCGGGTGACTTCATAGCCAAAATACTTACACATCCGGCGGATCTGACGGTTCAATCCTTGAACTAATATAATGCGAAATATTTGAGAAGATTCTTTCGTCACTTTACAGGGTTTGGTTACCGTACCCAGTATCGGAACACCCGCGCTCAACCCAATAATAAACTCGTCAGACATCGGTTTGTTCACGGTGACGACATACTCTTTTTCGTGATTATTACCGGCGCGTAGAATTTTATTAACTACATCACCGTGGTTGGTCAGTAAAATCAGCCCCTGCGAATGTTTATCCAGACGCCCGACAGGAGAAACGCGTTTGTCGCTATGAATGAGACCACTGATGTTATCGCACACACTCTTTTCCATCGTGGTGATGATGCCCACAGGCTTATTTAGAACCATCAGCACGAGATCGTTTTCATCACGGGGCTCAATAAGCTGGTTGTTTAGCTTCACCACATCCCCGGAAAACACCTGAGCGCCAAAACTAGCCTGCCTGCCGTTAATAAACACATCGCCTTCTTCAACGTAACGATCGGCCTGACGGCGGGAACAGATACCGCAATCGCTAATGTACTTATTAATTCGTATCGGTGAATCGGTGGGGATTATGCGGTGCATATCATTCATATTTTTCATCATTACTAGTAATTCATCACTTAAAGAAATGTGACACACATCACATACATTATCCTTTAGGGGTAGATTACACATAAAAAATTGAGATTAATCACAAATAAAAGTGAAACACAGGTTCATTATCAAAAGAAGATGTGATCTACATAACAAAAACAAGTCCAGGATGGGCCAAACCAGAATCCTCGACGTCTTCTGAAGCGCCGCTGATTTTTATCTCCTCTGAATTATTTATTTGCCTGCTGCCTTGCAGCGGGCAGGCCACTTATTGCTTGAAAACGGGGATTCATTATGCGCAAAACAGGCCACAAGCGCTGGTTTATGCTGTCACTGGTGACATTAGGCACCATTCTTTGCTATTTAACCCGAAATACTATTTCTGCCGCAGCGCCAACATTACAGAGCGATTTGCACATTACCACCCAGCAATATTCTTACATTATTGCGACATTCTCGGCGTGTTACACCATTGCACAACCTATCGCAGGTTATCTGCTTGATACTTTAGGCACCAAAGTGGGTTACACCATTTTCGGCCTGATGTGGGGTGTGTTCTGCATTGGTGCATCATTTGCGACAGGCTGGAAAGGTTTGGCAATGTTCCGTGGCCTTGGTGGTTTCGCCGAAAGTGCGATGATTCCTGCCGGATTAAAATCAGTGACTGAATGGTTCCCGGATACCGAACGTTCAGTCGCCGTAGGCTATTTCAACGTTGGTTCTTCTATAGGCGCAGTGATCGCACCTCCGCTGGTGGCCTGGGCTATTTATATCAGAGACTGGAGACTGGCGTTTATTCTCGTCGGTATTTTCAGTGTGCTGTGGGCTACGGGTTGGTACTTCACTTATAACCGTCCATCGAAAAGCAAATCACTGTCCCGGGAAGAGTATCTCTATATAACCGATGGTCAGCCAGAGAAACCAAAGGTTGAGAAAGTTCGTATTGGTCGCCTGCTGAAACAACGTAAGTTTTGGGGTATCGCATTGCCGCGTTTCCTGGCAGAACCTGCGTGGGGTACGTTTAACGCGTGGATCCCACTGTTTATGGTGCACACCTACGGATTTAACCTTAAAGATATCGCTATGTTTGCCTGGATCCCGATGCTGTTCGCCGATTTTGGCTGCATTATTGGCGGTTATCTGCCTGGTATGTTCCAGAAAATTTTCGGGGTGAATATTGTTGTATCGCGCAAACTGGTCGTCACAATGGGTGCCGTGCTGATGATCCTGCCGGGCATGGTCGGTTTGTTCGGCAGCCCAATGGTGGCAATTGCACTGTTATGCGTCGGTGGCTTCGCTCACCAGTCACTGTCTGGCGCGTTGATTACGCTGTCTTCTGATATGTTCGACTCCAACGAAGTTGCTACCGCTAACGGATTTACCGGCATGGCTGCGTGGACGGCCAGCACCATGTTTGCACTGGTTGTGGGTGCGCTGGCTGACACTGTTGGTTTCAGCCCGTTGTTCGCGGTGCTTTCGGTGTTTGATGTTATCGGAGCGATTGTCTTGTGGGTGTTGCTGAAATCACCTGAGGAACCAAAACTGGTGACACAGAAAGAGAGTTGATTTAGCAATAAAAAGCCCGGTTGTGCTAAGCGCAACCGGGCTTTTTCATTTTGTATGACAGCTTAAAACGGCTTACTCAACCGTAACTGATTTTGCCAGGTTACGTGGCTGGTCAACGTCGGTGCCTTTAATCAGCGCAACGTGATAAGACAGCAACTGCAACGGGACGGTGTAGAAGATAGGTGCGATCACTTCTTCAACGTGAGGCATTTCAATGATGTGCATATTGTCGCTGCTAGCAAAGCCTGCATCTTTATCTGCAAATACATACAGATGGCCGCCACGCGCGCGCACTTCTTCGATATTCGATTTCAGCTTTTCAAGCAGTTCGTTGTTTGGAGCCACAACGATAACCGGCATATCCGCATCAATCAGCGCCAGCGGGCCGTGTTTCAGCTCGCCTGCCGCATACGCTTCAGCGTGAATGTAAGAGATCTCTTTGAGCTTCAGCGCGCCTTCCATTGCGATTGGGTACTGATCGCCACGACCTAAGAACAGCGCATGATGCTTGTCAGAGAAATCTTCAGCCAGCGCTTCAATACGTTTGTCCTGGGACAACATTTGCTCGATACGGCTCGGCAGCGCCTGCAAACCATGAACAATGTCTTGCTCAATCGAAGCATCAGCACCTTTCAGGCGGCTCAGTTTCGCCACCAGCATCAGCAGAACGGTCAACTGAGTGGTAAACGCTTTGGTCGAAGCCACACCGATTTCAGTACCCGCGTTGGTCATCAGCGCCAGATCGGATTCACGCACCAGAGAAGAACCCGGCACGTTACAGATAGCCAGAGAGCCCAGATAGCCCAGCTCTTTAGACAAACGCAGCGCCGCAAGGGTATCTGCCGTTTCACCGGACTGAGAAAGGGTAATCATCAGGCTGTTACGACGCACCGCTGATTTACGGTAGCGGAATTCAGACGCGATTTCGACATCGCAAGGCACGCCTGCCAGTGATTCAAACCAGTAGCGCGAAACCATCCCTGAGTTGTAGGAAGTGCCACACGCCACAATTTGAATGTGCTCAACCTGAGACAACATTTCGTTGGCTTGTGGGCCAAGCTCAGAGAGATCGATAGCACCATGGCTAATGCGGCCCGTCAGGGTATTTTTAATCGCGTTCGGCTGCTCGTAGATCTCTTTTTGCATGTAGTGGCGATAAATACCTTTATCGCCTGCGTCATATTGCAGACTGGATTCGATATCAGGACGTTTAACCTGCTCACCTTTGGTATCGAATACGGTTACAGAGCGACGAGTCACTTCTGCGATATCGCCTTCTTCCAGGAAGATGAAGCGACGCGTTACCGGCAGCAATGCCAGTTGGTCGGAGGCGATAAAGTTTTCTCCCATCCCCAGGCCGATAACCATTGGGCTGCCTGAACGGGCTGCCAGCAGCACGTCTGGATTACGGGTGTCCATGATGACAGTGCCGTAAGCGCCACGCAGTTGCGGGATGGTTCGCAGCACAGCTTCACGCAAAGTACCGCCTTGCTCCAGTTCCCAGTGAACCAGGTGAGCAATAACTTCGGTATCCGTTTGTGAAACGAAGGTGTAACCACGACCCTGTAGTGCTTCGCGCAGCGGTTCATAGTTTTCGATAATGCCGTTATGAACCACCACAATATGTTCGGAAACATGCGGGTGAGCGTTAACTTCTGATGGTTCGCCGTGTGTCGCCCAGCGAGTGTGTGCAATACCAGTACCGCCATGCAGCGCAGTTTCTGCGGCAGCTTCAGCCAGCTTGTTCACTTTACCCAGACGACGCAGACGGGTCATATGACCTTTTTCATCTACTACAGCCAGGCCCGCAGAGTCATAACCACGGTATTCCAGACGACGTAATCCTTCGAGAAGGATTTCAGCGATATCACGTTGCGCAACCGCGCCAACAATTCCACACATAAGATTAGATTCCTGATAATGGCTTTACGCCATGTGTTGTCGCTGACCTGTTTTACCTGTCGTCTTTCGCACTACAGATGCGTTGGCTGCACTTGCTCATCCAGACCACTTACTTGTGTAAGCTCCCAGGAATTCTCAAGTTTACCGCCTTTCTGTCGCACGAAATTCTTTAGGTAAATATCCCGTTTTCCGGGGCCCCGAGCCTTGTAGAGAGTGGGGTTATTTTTTAGTACTGCCGCGGAGCGGGTCATTTTCGAGAATGACCTTCACTCCAACCCTCTCCCATGGGAGAGGGTTAAAAAATTATTTTTTCTTAACCGGGCGCTGCCAACCCTGAATATGAGTCTGCTTCACACGGCTGATAACCAGTTCGTCTTCACCAACGTTACGCGTGACCGTTGTGCCTGCGCCAATCGTCGCACCGCGTGCCACAGTGACCGGTGCCACTAATTGGCTGTCTGAACCGACAAAAACGTCATCGCCGATGATAGTTTTAAATTTGTTCGCGCCATCGTAGTTACAGGTAATGGTGCCAGCGCCGATATTCACGTTATCGCCAATTTCAGCATCACCCAGGTAGCTTAAGTGCCCGGCTTTTGAGCCTTTGCCCAGACGCGCTTTTTTCATTTCCACGAAGTTGCCTACGTGTGCGCCTTCCGCCAGTTCCGCACCAGGGCGCAAACGAGTGAACGGGCCAATGGTACAGGCTGCCGCAAGGGTAGAATCATCTACAACGGTGTATGGACTAATTTCGCAGTCATCACCAATCACGCTATTTTTGATAACGCAGCCAGTGCCAATTTTGACGCGATGACCTAAGGTCACCGAACCTTCAATAATGACATTAGTATCAATTTCTACATCACGCCCGTGCGTCAGTTCACCACGCAGGTCGAAACGCGCCGGATCGCGCAGCATCACACCTGCCAGCAGCAGTTTATCTGCTTGTTCACATTGGTAGACGCGCTCAAGACGTGACAGTTGCAGGCGGTTGTTCACGCCTTCTACTTCACTTAAACGGTCCGGGTGAACGGCGGTGATTTCACGGCCTTCGTGGTGCGCCAGCGCGATAATGTCAGTGATATAGAACTCACCCTGCGCATTGTTGTTATCGAGCTTCGCCAACCAGCGTTTCAGATCCGCACCATTCGCCACCAGAATACCTGTGTTGATTTCGTCAATTTTGCGTTGTTCTTCAGTCGCGTCTTTATGCTCAACAATGCCAACAACCTTGCCATTCTCACGAGCAATACGACCATAGCCGGTTGGATCGTCGAGTTTTACAGTCAGCAAACCAATGCCGCCTTGTGGTTTGGCATCACGCAGTCGCTGTAGAGATTCGACGGAAATCAGCGGCACATCACCGTAAAGCATCAGAATGTCTTCGTCGTCAGCAAAGAACGGCGCAGCTTGCTGCATTGCATGACCTGTCCCCAACTGCTCAGCCTGCAATACCCAATTAAGTGAGCTATCGCTGAGTGTATTTTTGAGCAGATCGCCGCCATGGCCGTAAACCAGATGTACACGCTGGGCACCTAAGTTATTAGCCGCATCAATAACATGTTGAACCATCGGTTTCCCGGCAAGGGTATGTAATACCTTCGGGAGGTCTGAATACATGCGGGTTCCTTTGCCTGCGGCTAGGATAACCACGCTCATCGCATTGTTTGACATACGCGTCCTGACTTTAATTTGAGAAGGAAGTAAAACGATTTAACGTTGAAAATTCTACATATTTTGCAACAAAAAACGCGATGCCTAAAAAACAGGCTTCTGATGCTCTTTTCAGTTGCTCATGTGCTCAATTGTAGGTGGATAAGCTCGGAAAAAGTACTTCTGAAATAACAAAAGCCATAGATCTCTGTGGATTAAGACTTCTTTTCAGCCGGAAACAAAGCCACTCCACATATTTGAAATGTTAGTGTTTTAAAAATCAGCCTTTGTGACAAACATAAAAGAAACAATGTTTCATTTTTACAGATAATGGCGCGGACATTTATAAGGAGAATAATAATGGCGTCAAAAATACCTCTGGCTCTTACGCTTTGCGGCGCGGCTTTATCCCTGCCGGCAACCGCACAGCAACAACCCATCTGGCACGCGATTGCTTTCGGGCAATCAACAGATGTTAACTTTTCATCTAACGTCTTACCTGAAAAAGTGGGTGTGAACAACGTCACGATCGACGGCAAAAAGCTGGCAACTGCAGATTCTGCCGATCTGTCCAGGCCCATTACCATAGAAAGCCGTGGCGGTAAAATCGCTAACTCTCACGATGGATTAACGTTCTTCTATACCGCACTACCTGCCAGTGAGAATTTTGTATTACAGGCAACGGTCAGTGTCGATCAGTTTGGCCCTGAAAATGGCGCTAAACCGGCTGCTCAGGAAGGTGCAGGGATGCTGGTCAGAGATGTATTAGGCAACCCGCGCCAGGAGCCACTGAAAGAGGGTTACGAAGAGTTCCCTGCGGCTTCCAATATGGTGATGAATGCCATAATGACGCAGGACAAAAAAGACGCATCACGAGTAAAAATGCAGGCTATAACTCGTGATGGTATTACTCAGCCATGGGGAAATACCGGCTCAACTATTTCTCGTAAAAGCTATCAGGAAGCCATTGATCTAAGTAAAACACCGACTTTCCGCATGAAGCTCGAGCGAACCAATGAGGGTTTTATCACTTCATGGGCTCCAACCGGTAGCGACGCATGGGTTTCTGAAAAAGTTAAACGCGCCGATATCATCACAAGCCAGGATAATGACAAGTATTACGTCGGTTTCTTTGCCTCCCGCAATGCCAAAATCACTGTTAGCGATGCGTCATTAGAAACAAGTGCGGCAAATACAATTGCTTCCGCACCTTTCGTGCCGAAAGCATGGCCTGTTGTGATGCAAATTGCCTCTCCAGCAAAAAGCACCACCAGCGAATACGTGGTACAGGCACGCGCTAACTATGACGGCAACTTCACTGTACGCCAGGATGAAGTTGTGATTGGTCAGGAAAAAGTTGCCAAGGCCGGGGAGATGTTCACTCTGCCAACCAAACTTAAAGAGCAAGCACGTTTCACCGTGACGTTTACCCCAACCAGCGGTAAAGACAAAACCCCTGTCACCCAAAACTTCGTGGTTGAGCAAGTCAAAAACATGGAGGGTAATACGCTTTACGTAGCGCCAGATGGTGCATCAAGTAACAAGGGCTCTCAATCCGCACCATTAGATTTGGCAAGCGCCATATCCCTCGTATCTCCTGGTGGAAAAATCATCTTAAGCAGCGGTGAGTACCCACTTACTACCATTCCGACGGCTGACAGTGGCTTAAAAGGCAAACTGAAAACACTTGAGGCCGATGGTAAAGTCGTGATTCGCGGCCTGGCTTTGGATGGTAACTACTGGCATGTCAAAGGTATTGAAGTCACCGATAAGAGCTTGCGGGTTCAGGGCAGCCATAACCTTATCGAAAGTGTAATCGCCTATAAAAATGACGACACAGGTATCCAGATTTCATCTCCTGCTGATGTAGGCCGTCCACTTTGGGCAAGCTTCAACAGAGTTGTTAACGCGGAATCGTTCAGTAATGAAGATCCTGGCAAAATTAATGCCGATGGCTTTGCGGTGAAGATGCGTGTGGGTGATGGTAACCGTCTTGAAGGATGCTATGCGCATGACAATATTGATGATGGCTATGACCTGTTCAACAAAATTGAAGACGGTGCAAATGGTGTTGTGGTGATCGAGAACTCTATTGCCCGCAACAACACCAGCAATGGTTTCAAACTGGGCGGGGAAGGGCAGCCTGTCGCACATCAAATCCACAACAGCATCGCGATTGGTAACCACCTCGATGGCTTTACCGATAACTTCAACCCTGGTGCACTGGTGGTGGCGAACAACGTCGCGGTGGATAACCAACGCTTTAACTATATCTTCCGCCCAAGCCCTTATGGCAGCGCGGAAACTCAGGGTAAGTTCACCGATAACATTTCATTGCGTAGCGTTGAGGGGAAATATGATGACGCTATCTCCGGCAACGTAGATAACAGCAACTATTTCATTCGGGATGGTAAAACGGAAAACAGCGAAGGTAAGCAACTGAGCATAAAAGATTATCAGTCTTTGACGCTGCCAGTGCCTTTACAACGCAATGCTGATGGTTCGTTCAAAACGGGTGAGTTTCTGACAAAGCAGTAGAATAGTTCAGACGAAAAAAATGCCAGTCAGGGAAACCTGGCTGGCATTTGTCTTTTCAAGCAGGTAGTTACATCGCTTTTCTGGTCAACTCGATAACGCGAAGTTTCGCGATCGCCTTAGCCAGTTCAGCAGAAGCCTGAGCGTAGTCCACATCACCGTGGGAGCTATGGATGCGCTCTTCCGCTTTACGCTTCGCTTCCAGGGCTCGAGCTTCGTCGAGGTCCTGACCACGAATTGCGGTATCGGCCAGCACGGTTACCGTGCCAGGCTGCACTTCCATCACACCACCAGACAAGTAGATATACTCTTCCTGTCCGTGCTGTTTAACGATGCGGATCATACCAGGCTTAATGGCGGTGAGCAGCGGGGCGTGGCCAGGATAAATCCCCAGCTCACCTTCGCTACCCGTTACCTGGATCTTCTCAACCAGACCGGAGAACATTTGGCTCTCCGCGCTGACGACGTCCAGGTGATAAGTCATTGCCATGTCACCCTCCGATTAAGGCGTTAAAGTTTTTTAGCTTTCTCAACGGCTTCGTCGATAGTACCAACCATGTAGAACGCCTGCTCTGGCAGATGGTCATATTCGCCGTCCATGATGCCTTTAAAGCCACGGATAGTATCTTTCAGCGATACGAACTTGCCCGGAGAACCGGTAAAGACTTCTGCTACGAAGAATGGCTGAGACAGGAAGCGCTGAATCTTACGCGCACGTGCTACAACCAATTTATCTTCTTCAGAAAGTTCATCCATACCAAGAATGGCGATGATGTCTTTCAGTTCCTGGTAACGTTGCAGAATAGACTGCACGCCACGCGCGGTGTCGTAGTGTTCCTGGCCAACAACCAGTGGATCTAACTGACGGCTGGTGGAATCCAGTGGATCTACCGCAGGGTAGATACCCAGAGACGCGATGTTACGGCTCAGTACCACGGTTGCATCCAAGTGAGCAAAGGTGGTTGCTGGAGATGGGTCAGTCAAGTCATCCGCAGGTACGTATACCGCTTGAACAGAAGTGATAGAGCCAGTTTTGGTGGAGGTAATACGCTCCTGCAAAACACCCATCTCTTCTGCCAGAGTTGGCTGGTAACCTACCGCAGATGGCATACGACCCAGCAGTGCAGATACTTCTGTACCGGCCAGGGTATAACGGTAAATGTTATCAACGAACAGCAGAACGTCACGACCTTCGTCACGGAACTTCTCAGCCATGGTCAGACCGGTCAACGCAACGCGCAGACGGTTACCTGGTGGCTCGTTCATCTGGCCATAAACCAGTGATACTTTGTCCAGAACGTTGGAATCGGTCATTTCGTGGTAGAAGTCGTTACCCTCACGAGTACGCTCACCCACGCCTGCAAACACAGAGTAACCGGAGTGCTCGATCGCGATGTTACGGATCAGCTCCATCATGTTTACAGTTTTACCAACACCCGCACCACCGAACAGACCAACTTTACCGCCCTTAGCGAACGGGCAAATCAGGTCCATTACTTTGATGCCAGTTTCCAGCAGGTCTTGAGAGCTGGACAGCTCTTCGTAGCTTGGAGCAGGACGGTGAATAGCCCAACGCTCTTCTTCGCCGATATCGCCTTTCATGTCGATAGGCTCACCCAGGACGTTCATGATACGACCCAGAGTTGCTTTACCTACCGGCACTTCGATTGGGTGATCGAGGTTAGAAACTTCCAGACCACGACGCAAACCATCAGAAGTACCCATGGCGATAGTACGCACTACGCCACCACCTAACTGCTGCTGAACTTCCAGCACCAGACGGTCTTTACCATTTGTAACCTCAAGAGCGTCGTACACTTTTGGTACGGCATCCTGAGGGAACTCGACGTCCACCACGGCGCCGATTACCTGGATAATCTTTCCAGTAGCCATCTCGAATCCTCTAAATACGTAAACCTGGTTATACCGCGGAAGCGCCACCGACGATTTCGGTGAGTTCCTGAGTAATGCTGGCCTGACGAGCTTTGTTGTAAACCAACTGCAGCTCTTTAATCAGGCTGCCGCCATTGTCGGTAGCGGCTTTCATCGCCACCATACGTGCGGCCTGCTCGCTGGCCAGGTTTTCTACGACGCCCTGATAAACCTGAGATTCCACATAACGGCGCAACAAGGTGTCCAGCAGCGCTTTAGGATCAGGTTCATACAGATAATCCCAGGATTTCTTCTTCAACTCACCGTCTTCTGCTGGCGGTAACGGCAGCAGTTGGGTCAGGGTAGGAACCTGAGACATTGTGTTTATAAATTTGTTGCTGACAACATACAGCTTGTCCAGACGGCCTTCATCGTAGGCCTGCAACATCACTTTCACCGGGCCAATCAACTCGGACAGGGAAGGGTTATCACCCATACCAGTCACCTGAGCAACAATATTGCCGCCTACAGAGTTGAAGAAAGAGACGCCTTTAGAGCCGATCATTGCGATTTCGCTTTGAACGCCTTTATCGGACCACTCTTTCATGTCAGCCAGCAGCTTTTTGAACAGGTTAATGTTCAAGCCACCACACAGACCACGGTCAGTGGACACCACCAGGTAGCCCACGCGTTTGACTTCGCGTTCATCCAGGTAAGGGTGTTTGTATTCAAGATTCCCCAGAGCAAGGTGACCAATCACTTTACGCATGGTGTCTGCGTAAGGACGGCTGGCAGCCATGCGTTCCTGCGATTTACGCATTTTGGACGCGGCGACCATTTCCATTGCTTTGGTGATCTTCTGCGTGTTCTGGACGCTTGCGATCTTACTACGTATCTCTTTTGCGCCGGCCATGAGCTTCTCCTCAATGCCTTGCGGCTTGCCCTAAGACAAGCCGCCAGACTTTACCAGGACTGAGTTGCTTTGAAGGAATCGAGGATGCCTTTCAGCTTGCCTTCGATTTCGTCGTTATAGCCACCAGATTGGTTGATTTCTTGCATCAGTGGAGCATGGTCACGGTCAACGTAAGCCAGCAGAGCGGCTTCGAAGCTACCGATTTTAGCCAGTTCCACATCTTCGAGGTAACCACGTTCAGCAGCGAACAGAACCAGAGACTGCTGCGCAACAGACATTGGCGCATACTGTTTCTGTTTCAGGAGCTCGGTCACTTTCTGACCGTGGCTCAACTGCTTACGGGTCGCATCGTCAAGGTCTGATGCAAACTGAGAGAACGCAGCCAGTTCACGATACTGTGCCAGAGCGGTACGGATACCACCGGACAGTTTTTTCATGATCTTGGTCTGAGCAGCACCACCAACACGGGATACGGAGATACCCGGGTTAACCGCAGGACGAATACCGGCGTTAAACAGGTTGGATTCCAGGAAGATCTGACCATCGGTAATAGAAATTACGTTAGTCGGAACGAACGCGGAAACGTCACCAGCTTGCGTTTCGATAATCGGCAGTGCGGTCAGGGAACCTGTTTTACCTTTCACTTCACCGTTAGTGAATGCTTCAACGTACTCGGCGTTAACACGCGCAGCACGTTCCAGCAAACGGGAGTGGAGATAGAAAACGTCGCCTGGGTAAGCTTCACGACCAGGTGGACGACGAAGCAGCAGAGAAATCTGACGGTAAGCAACAGCCTGTTTAGACAGGTCATCATAAACGATCAGTGCATCTTCACCGCGGTCACGGAAGTATTCACCCATTGCGCAGCCGGAGTACGGTGCCAGGTATTGCAGTGCAGCAGATTCGGATGCAGTTGCAACAACAACGATGGTGTTTGCCAGTGCGCCGTGCTCTTCCAGTTTACGAACCACGTTAGAAATGGTGGACGCTTTCTGGCCGATAGCCACATAGATACATTTGATGCCGGAATCACGCTGGTTGATGATGGCATCGATCGCCAGAGCAGTTTTACCTGTCTGACGGTCACCGATGACCAGTTCACGCTGGCCACGACCGATTGGGATCATGGCATCAACGGACTTATAGCCTGTCTGCACAGGTTGGTCTACGGATTGGCGTTCGATAACGCCAGGTGCAATCGCTTCAACAGCGGAGAAGCCGTCATGCTCTAAAGGACCTTTACCGTCGACAGGTGCACCCAGGGTGTTCACCACGCGGCCTAACAGGCCACGGCCAACGGGAACTTCAAGAATACGGCCAGTACACTTAACTTTCATGCCTTCGGCAAGGTCAGCGTACGGACCCATTACTACTGCACCTACAGAGTCGCGCTCGAGGTTCAGTGCAATGGCGTAACGGTTTCCCGGAAGGGAAATCATCTCACCCTGCATAACATCGGCCAGGCCGTGTACGCGGATGATACCGTCACTTACAGAAACGATTGTACCTTCGTTGTGAGCCTCGCTCACAACACTGAACTGAGCAATGCGCTGCTTGATCAGTTCGCTGATTTCGGTGGAATTCAGTTGCATGCTCCAGTCCCCTTAAGACTGCAAGACGTCTGTCAGGCGATCAAGACGGCCGCGTACGCTACCATCAATAACCATATCACCTGCGCGGATAATGACACCCGCCATTACAGACTTGTCAATTTTGCAATTCAGCTTAACTTTGCGTGACAGACGTTTTTCCATCGCGGCGCTAATTTTCGAAAGCTGGTCTTCGTTTAATGCGCTGGCAGAAGTCACTTCGACTTCAACGGTAGCCTCTCGGGCTGCGCGCAATTGAACGAATTGCTCAAGAACATCAGGAAGAACTTTCAGACGCCCATTTTCAGCCATCACCTTAATCAGGTTCTGGCCATTGGCGTCTAGCTGGTCACCACAGATGGAGATAAACGACGCAGAGAGAGTATCCGGAGCTAATGCGCCGGAAAGAAGCTCTGCTATTTGTTCGTTTTTAGACACCTCAGCGGCGAATGCCAGCATATGCTGCCAGTTATCAACGCTTTGGTGCTCGACGGCAAAGTCAAAAGCTGCTTTGGCGTAGGGGCGAGCTACAGTTACAAATTCAGACATCAGCCCCTCCCTCCTTACAGTTCAGCGACCAGTTTATCAACGATGTCGCTGTTAGCAGCTTCATCCACGGAACGTTCAATGATCTTCTCGGCACCGGCGATAGCCAGCAGAGCCACTTGCTTACGCAGTTCTTCACGAGCGCGTTTACGCTCTGCGTCGATTTCTGCCTGAGCCTGTGCAACGATTTTGTCACGTTCCTGCTCTGCCTCGGTTTTAGCTTCTTCAAGGATCTGAGCACGGCGTTTGTTCGCCTGCTCAATGATCACCTGAGCTTCACCTTTGGCTTTTTTCAGCTGGTCGGTCGCGTTGGCCTGTGCAAGGTCAAGGTCCTTTTTGGCACGTTCTGCAGAAGAGAGACCGTCAGCAATTTCTTGTTGACGCTTCTCGATGGCAGCCATGATTGGCGGCCATACATACTTCATGCAGAACAGAACAAACAGGACAAACGCGATGGCCTGGCCGAGGATTGTTGCGTTAAGATTCACAGCACAATGCCTCTTTGTTAGTTAACGTTCTGATATTGCTTGGTGTATTAAGCAATGCTTACTACGCGACGGCGAACATCACGTACAGACCCAGACCAACAGCGATCATCGGGATAGCATCCACCAGACCCATAACGATAAAGAACTGAGTACGCAGCAAAGGAATCAGATCAGGTTGACGCGCTGCGCCTTCCAGGAATTTTCCCCCGAGGATGCCGATACCGATCGCAGCACCGATTGCCGCCAGACCCATCATCACAGCGGCAGCCATGTACAGCAGATCCATATTCAGGTTTTCCATGACAGTCTCCAGTTTGTTTCAGTTAAAACGCAGTAGTGGTAAGTAAAATCAATGCTCTTCAGATGCCATCGACAGATAGACGATCGTCAGAACCATGAAAATGAAGGCTTGCAGCGTAATGATCAGGATGTGGAAAATGGCCCAAGGCACACTCAGAATCCACTGTGACCACCACGGCAACAGACCAGCAATCAGAATGAAAATCAATTCACCGGCATACATGTTGCCGAACAGTCGCAGACCAAGAGAAATAGGTTTGGACAGCAGGCTCACACCTTCAAGGATTAAGTTGAACGGTATAAATGCCCAGTGATTGAACGGCTGCAGCGTCAGCTCTTTCGTGAAGCCGCCAATGCCTTTCATTTTGATGCTGTAGAAAAGAATCAGGATAAACACACCAAGCGCCATAGACAGGGTGATATTCACGTCCGCAGACGGCACCACACGCAGGGCTGGCAGGCCAAAGATATGCTCGCCGATAAACGGCAGGAAATCGATTGGCAGCAGGTCCATCAGGTTCATCAGGAATACCCAGACAAAGACCGTCAGAGCAAGAGGTGCGATGACCTTGCTTTTGCCATGGTACATGTCTTTGACACTGCTATTAACAAAGCCTATGACCAACTCAACTGCCGTCTGGAATTTCCCTGGTACACCACTGGTAGCGTTTTTTGCTACTTTGCGGAATAACACCAGGAACAAGAAACCCAGAACCACGGAGAAGAACATGGAGTCAATATTGAGTGTCCAGAAGGTAGCTGGGGGGTGATACGGATCAACCAGCGAGAAAGTACGCAGGTCCAACTGAAGGTTATTCAGATGGTGGCCTATATACTCCTGCGGTGTAGAGATTTCTCCTGCAGACATGATGCCTCTTACCCTTTGTTGTTAATTACAGCTGGTGCGAGTATCTGCACAACCAGCACCGAAACCCACGTCACAATAAGCGGCAACAATACCGCCTTAAAACCAGCTAACGCCACCACCAGTATGGTAAAGCTCGCTATCACCTTTAATACTTCGCCAATAGCGAAGGTCCAGGCCAAACGGCCCTTTGACGGTGTATGCACCTGGTGACGCCAGGCAAAATTCATAAATACAACATTTGGCAACCAGGCTGCCAGGCCTCCGCCAAAAGCAGAAGCACCCCACCAGGGGTCTTTGAGACAAAACAGCAATCCAATTGCTATCACTGCAAGAAGCTGAAGGAATAAAAGCTTACGAGCAACGTTTCTACTCAACAGAGACACAGACATGGCTTATCCAAACTCCTGCTCCCTTCGGGGTATATCGCGCTGGTATAAAACTGCCTTTACGACTTTGAGTCAAGCCTCAAAAAGCGAGCAAATTATACGGTGCGGCCCCGTGATTTCAAACATTAAGTAGCAAAAAGGTGAACAAATGTTTAAATATTTTCCTGCGGCGTTATTTTTCAACTTTTGCTGAATAGCGGTTATTTTCTTAAAAACTGCAAACAACCGAAATAACCGCATTATAAAGCGTGCACCCGATCACAAATCAAACATCTCATAGGCATTATGCATTTGTCTGCCTCATAAAGTGCGAAACACAGATGACTGATAAATAAGCTGATTACTGTCTACTCTATTTAAAATAGCCTGAAACACACTTAAAACAATCCATTGACATTTTTATTAAAACTTTAACATTCACGCGAGTTGCAACCCTACAAAATATTTAGCAGGGTTATATTTTCATAGTTTACTATTTTTGAAATCGCCAATGCTCGCCACGTTAAAAACTACAAGCAGGAAAGTTAGGATTGCGTTAAATGTAACCAGAGATTTCAGGCATTTCCCCTCGTATTTTTAACGTTCTCGAAACAATCCTTTTTCGCCTTTTTTTGATAAATATTAATTTTTGTTTGGCTTAATCATCACCAGATGGCGTTCACCATCAAGCTCTGGCACCTGCAAACGAATAACTTCTTCAACCGTGAAGCTTGCGGGTAAGGCTGCAATTTCGTCATCCGGGCGCAATCCTTTGAGAGCGTAAAAGCGACCATTCTCAGAAGGCAGATGTTTACACCAGGTCACCATGTCAGTCATTGAGGCAAAAGCACGGCTGATAACCCCATCAAATGGTGGCTCAGCCGGAAACTCTTCTACACGGCTTTGTACTGGCGTGATGTTATCAAGGTGAAGCTCATGTTGAACCTGACGCAGGAAGCGAACACGCTTACCGAGGCTGTCCAGCAGCGTAAAATGCGAGTCCGGGCGCACTATCGCCAGCGGTATCCCCGGTAAACCCGGGCCTGTTCCCACATCGATAAAACGTGAGCCCTGCAAGTACGGCTCTACAACGATACTATCGAGAATATGGCGCACCAACATTTCATCAGGAAGACGAACGGAGGTTAGGTTATACGCTTTGTTCCACTTGTGGAGCAGTTCAACATAACCCACCAGCTGTTGTTTCTGGTTTTCTGGCAACGTAATGCCTGCACTATCCAGCAGGCGATTGAGTTTGTTAAGCACTGTGGTTTATACCCATCAAAAAAAGGCCAGGAAATCCTGGCCCTGAAATGTATTCATCAGGCGCTACGGCGTAGCAAGCCTTGTTTTTTTAGCCAGACAAGCAAAATAGAGATCGCAGCCGGGGTTACCCCTGAAATGCGTGAGGCCTGCCCAATGGAGACTGGTTTGTGATCGTTAAGCTTAGCGATCACTTCGTTAGAAAGACCACTCACCTGCCGGTAATCAAGTGTTGCAGGCAACAATGTATTTTCGTTACGTTGTTGTTTTTCAATCTCTTCTTGCTGACGAGCAATGTAGCCTTCGTATTTAACCTGAATTTCTACCTGTTCAGCAGACTGTGGATCTTGAAGGCCCGGTGCGAACACTGACAATTGCATCATCTCAGCATAGGTCATTTCTGGGCGACGCAGTAAATCTTCGCCATTTGCTTCACGAGAAAGAGGGGCGCTTAATTTTGCGTTCACTTCTTCAACGCTTTCAGAGTGAGGGTGCAGCCAGATATCTTTCAGACGCTGGCGCTCAAGCTCAATGCTTTCCAGTTTTTCGTTAAAGCGTGCCCAACGTTCGTCATCCACCAGACCCATTTCACGGCCAACGGCGGTTAAACGCAGATCGGCGTTGTCTTCACGCAGCATCAGGCGGTATTCGGCTCGTGAGGTAAACATGCGGTACGGCTCTTTGGTACCGAGAGTACAAAGATCGTCAACCAGTACGCCGAGGTAGGCTTGTGAGCGAGCAGGAGCCCATCCCTCTTTCTCAGCAGAGAAGCGTGCTGCGTTCAAACCAGCCAATAAACCTTGCGCCGCAGCTTCTTCGTAACCGGTAGTGCCGTTGATTTGGCCAGCAAAGAACAGACCCTGGATATATTTGCTTTCCAGTGTTGGTTTCAGATCGCGAGGATCGAAGAAGTCGTATTCGATGGCATAGCCAGGACGGACGATCTTCGCATTTTCCATGCCTTCCATCGAACGGACGATCTGCATCTGAACATCAAACGGCAGGCTGGTGGAGATACCGTTCGGGTAGATTTCGTTGCTGGTTAGCCCTTCAGGTTCAAGGAAGATTTGGTGCTGGTTGCGATCAGCAAAACGCATCACTTTGTCTTCAATAGACGGGCAGTAACGCGGGCCAATCCCTTCGATAACGCCAGCATACATCGGGCTGCGATCGAGGTTATTACGAATAACGTCATGCGTTTTTTCGTTGGTATGCGTGATGTAACACGGTACTTGCGCAGGATGCTGGTTCACATTTCCCATGAACGAGAACACCGGTATTGGGGTATCGCCATGCTGTTGGGCAAGTACGCTGAAATCGATTGTGCGAGCGTCGATACGTGGAGGTGTGCCTGTTTTCAGGCGACTGACACGAAGTGGCAGTTCACGCAAACGACGTGAAAGCGAAATGGATGGCGGATCGCCTGCACGGCCACCGCTGTAGTTATCCAGTCCGATATGAATTTTGCCATCCAGGAACGTACCGACAGTCAGTACCACGGATTTAGCACGGAACTTCAGACCCATTTGCGTAACAGCACCGACAACGCGATCGTTCTCAACAATCAGATCTTCAACCGCCTGTTGGAAGATCATCAGGTTTGGTTGGTTTTCCAGCGCAGTGCGTACCGCCTGACGATACAGCACTCGGTCTGCCTGAGCACGAGTAGCCCGTACTGCGGGGCCTTTGCTTGCGTTTAGTATCCTAAACTGGATGCCTGCATGGTCGATAGCTTTTGCCATCAAACCGCCTAAAGCATCCACTTCTTTAACCAGATGTCCCTTGCCAATACCGCCAATCGCTGGGTTACAAGACATCTGTCCCAGAGTGTCGATATTGTGAGTCAAAAGAAGGGTTTGTTGGCCCATCCGTGCAGCGGCCATAGCAGCCTCAGTGCCTGCATGACCCCCACCAATGATGATGACGTCAAAAGGATCTGGATAAAACATGGTACTGCCTCACGGTTTTGCAAATGGGGGGATGACTGATTCCCGAGGTTGGCGATTCTACTTAACTTTAGCCTTTCGAGAAAGTCTTGGGATCGTAGGTAATTAAAAGAAGATCTTTTTTATTTAAAGATCTCTTTATTATGATCTCTTATTAGGATCGGCATGTTCTGTGGATAACCGTTTTTATGGCAAAGAGATCAAGTAATTAAGAAGGATCATTAGCTGTGAATGATCGGTGATCCCAGAACGTATAAGCTGGGATCAAAATAGCTACTTATGCACAACTCAAAAAGTGAACAGGAGTTGTTATTGGGATAACTACTGCTTAACCCAAGCTTTTAAGCATACTTATACACAGATAAAAGTGAGATCTTTACAAATCCAGGAGTAAATTCTTCCATGATCCGACCCAAATCTCAGCCGGATCCTCAGGAATATCGTGATCAAGGATGTTCACTTTGAGTAAAGAGCCCACTCTTTTAGCTCCGCACTCCGTCAGAAGGGTGTCCAGTTTTTCAATTGCACCGCAAAAAGTGTCGTATTCACGACTACCAATTCCGATTGCACCATAATGAAGAGAACTCAGATCCGGACGTTCTTCATTTATAGCATCGAACAACGGTTGCAGATTGTCAGGAAGATCACCTGCTCCATGAGTAGAAGAGACAATCAGCCATATCCCACTGGTTTGTAGATCTTCAAACAGTGGCCCGTGCAGCGTTTGGGTCGTAAAACCCGCCTCATCTAGCTTCTGCGCTAAATGTTCAGCCACATATTCAGCACTGCCCAGGGTACTGCCGCTAATCAGAGTAACTTCTGTCATTGCGATCCCACCTTTTCGAAACGATGGGCATTGTACGCTGTGTAAGGCCTGCGATCTACCTGTGGATAATATGGGTATTAAAAATAGCTGTCAGGGCTTGATGGTCCGCATGATCGGGTTCTGGAGGGAGATCAGTGTTTCGGTGGACTGAATTTCATCAATTGTTTGGATCTTGTTGATAAGTACCTGTTGAAGCGCATCGATAGATCGGCACATCACCTTAATAAAGATGCTGTAGTGCCCGGTGGTGTAATACGCCTCCGTGACTTCTTCGAGACTTTCCAGTTTTGCCAGTGCAGAAGGGTAGTCTTTCGCACTCTTTAAAATGATGCCGATAAAACAGCAAACGTCGTAACCCAGTTGTTTAGGGCTGATATCAATGCGTGCGCCGGTAATAATCCCAGCCTGTTTCATTTTCTCTACCCGCACATGGATTGTGCCAGGGCTAACACTGAATTGTTTAGCCAGTTCTGCATAAGCAGTACGAGCATTTGCCATTAAAGCGTCGAGGATGCCGCGATCGAGATTGTCGATCTGATAATTATCCATCACTTTTTCCTATGATTAGTAACGATAGTTCAGATTTTATAGCCTTAAATTAGTCGATTGAAAACCAGTAAGGCTTTTTTATTGTTGATTATTGAATGTTATGCCGGGTTTGTTGCTTAATCATCGTCAGTAAAACAACACAATAAAGAGAAAACCATGAAAACTGCCTACATCGCTAAACAACGCCAGATTAGTTTTGTTAAGTCCCACTTCTCACGTCAACTGGAAGAAAAGCTTGGTTTGATGGAAGTCCAGGCTCCAATTCTCAGTCGCGTGGGTGATGGTACTCAAGACAATCTGTCTGGTTGCGAAAAGGCGGTGCAGGTGAAGGTGAAAACCTTGCCTGATGCGCAGTTTGAAGTGGTGCATTCGCTGGCTAAATGGAAAAGAAAAACACTCGGCCAGCATGACTTCAGCGCGGGCGAAGGGCTTTACACGCACATGAAAGCTCTTCGCCCCGATGAAGACCGTTTGACTCCGATCCACTCTGTATATGTCGATCAGTGGGATTGGGAACGCGTTATGGGTGAAGGAGAACGTCATCTCGGTACGCTTAAACAAACTGTAGAAAGCATCTGGGCGGCAATGAAAGCCACAGAAGCCGCAGTGAGCGAGCAGTACGGTTTGACACCTATCCTGCCAGAACAAATCCACTTTGTTCATAGCGAAGAGTTACAACAGCGTTTCCCTGAGCTTGATGCAAAAGGGCGTGAGCGTGCGATTGCCAAAGAGCTGGGCGCAGTGTTCCTGATTGGTATCGGCGGTAAGTTGGCTGACGGGAAACGTCATGATGTTCGTGCACCGGATTACGATGACTGGTCAACCGCCAGCCAGGGTGATTTCAAAGGGTTGAATGGTGACATTATGGTGTGGAACCCGATCCTTGAAGATGCATTTGAGCTCTCTTCAATGGGGATCCGTGTTGATGCTGAAGCTTTAAAACGCCAGTTGGCAGTAACAGGTGATGATGATCGTCTGCAACTTGAGTGGCACCAGTCATTGCTTAAAGGTGAAATGCCGCAAACTATTGGTGGTGGTATTGGTCAGTCTCGCCTGGTGATGCTGATGCTGCAACAGCCGCACATTGGTCAGGTGCAGTGCGGCGTGTGGCCTTCTGAAGTCCACGCTAAAGTTGCGTCACTGTTGTAAGAATTAACGCCGCCAGCGACGCAGCAGGCGGCTACGCATCCCGGTATCGAAGCGCCAGATATGATCGAATATGCGCATGATGCCGGGCTTGCCATGCCCCGACATGGCGACGGCATGAAAACGATGCAAGTGTTTACGCTGCAGATCCTTCACTTGCGTGACGACCTCATCTGGCAGGCGTTGAGCAATAAAGTCAGAAATCACTACCGCATCGGCATCAAACCATTCACTTCCCTGCATTTTTTCTGCGATTGCCCTAAAGCAACTGGCGAGATCGGTACCACCACGAAAACGCTGGCTCAGAAAACGGATCGCTTGCTCGATACCATCTGCACCACAAACTTCATAGCGCACCACTTCGCTGGAAAACAGCATAATGAAGCAGCGGCGGTTATCCGCCAGGGCCACGCGCATCAGTGCGAGGCAAAACGCTTTGGCGCATTGTTCGTTAAAACCGCCCATTGAACCGGAAGTATCAACGCAAACAATAAACGGCCCGCGTGGCTGCTCGTCAAAATCCTGGTGAACAACAGGGCGCTCGACAACTTTCTCGCGCCAGGAATCACCGTGTAACCGATACGTCAGCAGCTGTTTTTCCACCAGCCGACGATAGAACTCAAATTCCAGCTCACTAATGCCAAGTGTTGCCAACTCTGGCGGTAATAACCGCAAAATGTCATCGCTACGCTGAAGCCCGTCAACCTGCTCTGGCACCGTTGCAGGTTCACGCACCAGCATGCGCCAGGTTTCGGTGGGTGCATCTTTTTTAGGTACCGCTTTTGCTTCTTTAGAGCGACCAAGCTGCTCGGCCAGTTTGAGCAATTCAGGCTGGCTGGCAAGAAAATCGCCATACTGAACGATAAGCTGATAATCCCCACGTTTAAGCGACCCGGCACTCATATCCCACAGACGCCCTGCGGCGTTATCACTGTCGACTAAAACCGGTTCTAGCTGGCCACTCAGTGCCAGACGCTGCTGCACTTCAGCGAGCAACTGGTCACGCTCGTCTTCCAGTAATTGTTGGTTAAGTGATGTGGTCTGAACCACCAGGCTCAGACGCCAGCGTTGCAGAAACAACGTTTGTTGGGCAGGTGTCAGTCTGGGTGTTTCAGCCACCAGCTTCTGGGCCTGCCCGAAGAATGGAGAATCAACCCTTTCCAGCAGGCGTAAGATATCTGGAAGCTTTGCGGATAGTTGGTTTGTGGTGAGCAGTTGGCTCTCCTGATAACACATGACTTCCAGGGTTAGCTCTTGCGGCACGTTGGTGTCGTGCAGTCGCGCTTTGAGCAATTCGCGCCAACGAGGAATATCTTTGGTTACCGCGTTTTTCATGCGTGGGAATTTTTCAAAAAACACCGCCAACTGAGGCGCTGCCAACAGTGCGACAATAATTCCTTCTATTAGCTCACCCTCGCTAATCGCGAGGATCACATCAAGAGCTTCAACGCTTAACATTAGTGGCGTGCCTGTTTAATCTGCTCCGCAACGTCTTGCAGGCTGGCTTCAATTTTCCCAAGCCATTCGTTGTGGATGAACAAACATTTTTGCTGATCGTTAAAACGTTCATGTTGCTGGTGGAGTGTGGCTTCGAGAGAGTCGAATTGTTGTTTGATCTCATCCGGCATCCCTTCTTGCTGTTTGCCCGGAAGCAGCAGACGCGTACCTTGCAGACTTATATCGCGCAGAACCAGATGCTGGCTTGCGTCTATTTCCATATTCAAGACCTGGGCAAAACCAATACCGTTGAGTTTGCCACGCAACTCCCCTCCTTTTATTAGCCACTGGGCACAAGCTTCGCGGGAAATAGAGACGTGGATAACTTCGATATCGTGCAGTTTCAGCGGCTGCTGGAGTAATAACGTCAGCGTTTCCCCTGTTAGTGAATCAGGCAACTGATACTGTGGACGACGGCTAAACATGCCACCTTGTTTGGTTACGGTGATTGCTTCCCGGTCACTGTGTTGCTGCTGTAATTGAATACGGTGCTGAATAATGGCACCCAATTTACTGAGCATCGCATTTTGCTGCCAGGCGTGCCCGGTCATCAATATTTCCAACTGTTGCTGCATCAAATTCATCGCTGCATGGTCGTGCCACAGGCAATCTTTTAGCAGGATCAAATCAATCGGGGCGACAGCATTGCGGCCACTAAAGAAGGCACTGGCTTGTAGGAGGCGAATGGCTTTCTTCCAGCGGCGGTCAGAAACATAAGGTGCCCCTGAAGCATTATCGAGTTGCTGGCGTAAGGTGAAGATCAGTTCAAATACATTATCAGGAAGTACCACGGTGCCAATTTCCTGCTGCCATTTGAAATACTCATCGTCAGTGACTTGCAGGCTTTCGGGAACCGGGTTGTCGTTCTCATCATGTTGGCTGACGAGCATTGAGCGGAAATTGCCTTTATCCTGCACTTTGTCGAGCCACAGGCGAATCAACATACGATCATATAACGCTTCCAGGCTGCTATCTGCTTCCGGGAGTTCGTTGGAGGCCGCCACCAGCAAACGCATTGGGATTTTTTCTTCACTTGCCCCATTACGGAAACGGCGTTCATTTATTGCAGTCAGCAGAGTATTAAGAATGGCTGGGCCTGCCTTCCAAATTTCATCGAGGAAGACGATTTCAGCTTCTGGCAAATACCCGGCAGTGAGGCGTTCATAGCGGCCTTCATCTTTTAAAGCCTGAATGGAAAGCGGACCAAATACCTCTTCAGGGGTGGAGAAACGCGTCATCAGGTATTCAAAAGCGCGCGCATGCTGGAATGCAAACTTCAGTCGGCGGGCAATCAAACTCTTGGCTATACCTGGAGGGCCAAGTAAGAAAACACTTTCACCGCTTAGCGCTGCCAGCAGGCAAAGTCGTACTGCATGTTGGCGTTCAAACAATCCTTTTTCCAGTGCCTGGCTAAGCCGTGAAATTCTTTCAGCCAATAAATGTGATTGAGCCATAATTAGCATTGCATCCTTACGCGGTATAAAACTCATTGAGTACAGCGAGTATATCGTTCATCTATATTATCGTTAATGGATTGATGAACGGCTCTTTTTTCCCTGACATAAGTTAAGCCTGTTGTATTTAGGGGTACGATTTACTTCATTATCGTGCATACTGTGCGCCTTTTTGTGGGCCAAGGGACTAAGCACACGCTTTCAGGATTCCAACAAAAGATTAGTCTATGAGCGCTGATAATAAACAATCATTGCCTGCGATAACGCTGGCTGCAATTGGGGTGGTATACGGTGATATCGGTACTAGCCCGCTTTATACCCTTCGTGAATGTCTGTCTGGTCAATTTGGGTTTGGCGTAGAACGTGATGCCGTATTTGGCTTTTTATCTTTAATTTTCTGGTTATTGATCTTAGTCGTCTCTGTTAAATATCTCACTTTTGTCATGCGTGCTGATAACGCCGGCGAAGGCGGGATTTTGACGCTAATGTCTTTGGCTGGGCGTAATACTTCGGCGAGAATGACGTCGGTGCTGGTGATCATGGGATTGATCGGCGGTAGCTTCTTCTATGGCGAGGTAGTCATCACCCCGGCAATATCGGTTATGTCGGCCATCGAAGGGCTTGAGATAGCCGCGCCGCAGCTTGACGCCTATATCGTTCCGTTATCGATAGTCGTGCTGACACTGCTGTTTATGATTCAGAAACATGGTACCGGCATGGTGGGCAAACTCTTTGCTCCTGTCATGATGCTGTGGTTCCTGGTGCTGGCGGTGTTAGGTGCACGCAGTATTATTGCCAACCCGGAAGTGCTTCATGCATTGAATCCGGCTTGGGCGGTGCACTTCTTTATCGAATACAAAACGGTTTCATTCTTTGCACTCGGTGCAGTAGTGCTTTCAATTACCGGGGTTGAAGCGCTGTATGCGGATATGGGCCATTTCGGTAAGTTGCCGATTCGTATTGCGTGGTTCTCGGTGGTTTTGCCGTCACTGGTGCTGAACTATTTCGGCCAGGGCGCACTGCTGCTCAAAACTCCGGAAGCTATAAAGAACCCATTCTTCTTGCTGGCTCCAGACTGGGCGCTGATACCGCTGATGATTCTGGCAACACTGGCAACGGTTATCGCCTCTCAGGCGGTTATCTCGGGCGTGTTCTCGCTGACTCGTCAGGCTGTCCGCCTGGGTTATCTGTCACCAATGCGCATTATCCACACCTCGGAAATGGAGTCCGGGCAGATTTATGTGCCAGCAATTAACTGGCTCCTCTATATCTCTGTGGTGATTGTGATTGTGAGCTTTGAGCACTCCAGTAACCTGGCGGCGGCTTACGGCATCGCGGTAACGGGTACGATGGTGCTGACGTCCATCCTTTGTTGTACTGTCGCCACCAAAAACTGGCACTGGAACAAAATTGCCGTACTGCTGATGGGCTTTGCTTTCCTGTGCATCGACATCCCACTGTTCTCAGCAAACGTGGTCAAAATCTTCTCCGGTGGTTGGCTGCCGCTGTGCCTGGCGCTGGTGATGTTTATCATCATGACCACCTGGAAAAGCGAGCGTTTCCGCCTGCTGCGTCGTATGCATGAGCACGGAAATTCACTTGAAGCAATGATTGCCTCTCTGGAAAAATCGCCACCGGTGCGCGTGCCGGGTACAGCGGTTTATATGTCCCGTGCGCTGAACGTGATTCCTTTTGCGATGCTTCACAACCTCAAGCACAACAAAGTGCTGCATGAGCGTGTGGTACTGCTGACGTTGCGAACTGAAGATGCACCGTACGTTCATAATGTACGTCGTGTTTCTATCGAACAACTTTCACCGACGTTCTGGCGCGTGGTTGCAAGTTACGGCTGGCGCGAAACGCCAAATGTGGAAGAGGTGTTCCATCGCTGTGGCCTTGAAGGGTTAAGTTGTCGAATGATGGAGACATCGTTCTTTATGTCGCATGAATCACTGATCATCGGTAAACGCCCATGGTATCTGAGACTGCGCGGCAAACTGTTCCTCGCTCTGCAACGCAACGCCTTGCGTGCACCTGACCAATTTGAAATCCCACCAAACCGGGTTATCGAGTTAGGAACTCAGGTCGAGATTTAACGTTAACGCCTCTTCAATCGAAGGGGCGTTTTTTTTGTTAGCTTGACTGTGCTCGCTCTCATTTCCTTCGCAATGAAACAATTCAGCGAAACGTTTCGATAGCGATCACATTTTCGTTACGAGCTGGTTGTTTTCCCATCACTAGATTTCCTACACTTTACCTCAGCGAAACGTTTCGCTAGTGGAGTAAGAAAATGAAGAAAGGCACCGTTCTCAACGCTGATATCTCGTCCGTTATTTCCCGTCTTGGCCACACCGACACGCTGGTGATTGGCGATGCCGGATTGCCCATTCCGCGCAATACACCGCGTATAGATTTGGCACTGACTCACGGCGTACCGGGTTTTATGCAGGTCGTTGAAGTCGTAACGCAAGAGATGCAGGTTGAAACTGCGATCTTAGCTTCGGAAATTAAACAACATAATCCCCAACTCCATGAAACGTTGCTCAAGCACATCGAGCAACTGCAACAACACCAGGGAAACACCATTTCTATTCGTTACATTAGTCATGAGCAGTTCAAGCTTCACACCGCTGATAGCCAGGCGGTTATTCGCAGCGGGGAGTGTTCCCCGTATGCGAATATCATTCTTTGTGCTGGCGTAACTTTCTGAGGCCGGTATGGAACCGTTACTGCAATTAAAAGGGATCGATAAAGCGTTCCCGGGAGTGAAAGCTCTTTCTGGTGCTGCGCTGAATGTGTACGCAGGGCGCGTAATGGCGCTGGTGGGTGAAAACGGCGCGGGCAAGTCCACCATGATGAAAGTGCTGACCGGCATTTATCAACGCGATGCGGGTTCGCTATTATGGCTTGGCAAAGAAACCACCTTTAATGGCCCGAAATCCTCACAGGAAGCGGGCATCGGTATTATTCATCAGGAACTCAACCTGATTCCGCAGCTAAGCATTGCGGAAAACATCTTCCTTGGCCGTGAATTCGTAAACCGTTTCGGCAAAATTGATTGGAAAACGATGTATGCCGAGGCAGATAAATTACTCGCTAAGCTCAACCTGCGCTTCAACAGCCAGAAGCTGGTGGGTGATTTGTCGATCGGCGATCAGCAGATGGTCGAAATTGCCAAGGTTCTGAGCTTTGAGTCGAAAGTCATTGTGATGGATGAGCCAACCGATGCTTTGACCGATACCGAAACAGACTCTTTATTCCGCGTGATCCGCGAGCTGAAAGCCCAGGGACGCGGCATCGTCTATATCTCCCATCGCATGAAAGAGATCTTTGAGATTTGCGATGACGTCACTGTTTTCCGCGACGGCCAGTTTATTGCCGAGCGCGAAGTGGTGACGCTGAGCGAAGATACGCTGATTGAAATGATGGTCGGCCGCAAACTCGAAGATCAATACCCACGGCTGGATAAACAACCGGGCGAAACGCGCCTGCGCGTAGATAACCTTTCTGGACCAGGCGTGCATGACGTCAGTTTCACTTTGCGCAAAGGTGAGATTCTTGGTGTTGCCGGTTTAATGGGCGCGGGTCGCACTGAATTAATGAAAGTGCTGTATGGCGCACTGCCGCGTACCGGTGGTTATGTGGCGCTTGATGGCCGTGAAGTGGTGACGCGTTCACCGCAAGATGGTCTGGCAAACGGTATTGTTTATATTTCGGAAGACCGTAAGCGTGATGGGCTGGTGCTCGGCATGTCAGTGAAAGAGAACATGTCGCTGACCGCACTGCGCTACTTCAGCCATAACGCGGGTCGCCTGAAACATAAAGATGAACAGCAAGCGGTGCAGGACTTTATCCGTTTGTTCAACGTGAAAACCCCATCAATGGAACAGCCGATTGGCCTGCTTTCAGGTGGTAATCAACAAAAAGTGGCGATTGCCCGTGGCCTGATGACTCGCCCGAAAGTGTTGATTCTTGATGAGCCAACGCGCGGCGTTGACGTTGGGGCCAAAAAAGAAATTTATCAGTTAATCAATCAGTTCAAAGCCGATGGGTTAAGCATCATCCTTGTTTCGTCGGAAATGCCGGAAGTCCTCGGTATGAGCGACCGAATTATGGTGATGCACGAAGGGCATCTCGGCGGGGAATTTACCCGTGAAGAGGCCACCCAAGAAATACTTATGGCGGCGGCCGTCGGCAAGTTAAATCGCGTGAATCAGGAGTCTGTAAAATGAGTACCCAGTCTATTTCGACACGTCGCTGGTTCACTAAAGCGTGGCTATTGGAGCAAAAATCACTTATCGCACTACTTGTGTTGATTGCTGTTGTCTCGAGCCTTAGCCCTAACTTCTTCACTGTAAATAACCTGTTCAATATCCTGCAACAAACCTCCGTAAACGCCATTATGGCGGTCGGGATGACGCTGGTCATTTTGACTTCCGGGATCGACCTGTCCGTTGGTTCTTTACTGGCGCTGACCGGAGCTGTGGCGGCCTCGATTGTTGGTTTAGAAGTGAATGCCCTGGTGGCTATTGCCGGGGCACTGGCATTGGGTGCCGCAATCGGGGCTGTAACAGGGGTGATTGTTGCTAAAGGGCGGGTGCAGGCGTTTATTGCCACGCTGGTGATGATGCTTTTGTTGCGTGGTGTGACGATGGTGTACACCAACGGGAGTCCAGTAAACACCGGGTTCTCTGATAACGCAGATCTGTTTGGCTGGTTTGGTATTGGCCGCCCGCTGGGGATCCCAACGCCTGTATGGATCATGGGTATCGTTTTCCTGGCTGCATGGTACATGCTGCATCACACTCGCCTGGGTCGTTATATCTATGCGCTGGGCGGTAACGAAGCTGCGACTTGTTTGTCCGGTATCAGCGTTAACAAAGTCAAAATTATTGTTTACTCACTTTGCGGTTTGCTGGCGTCATTGGCCGGGATCATCGAAGTGGCGCGTCTTTCTTCAGCGCAACCGACAGCGGGTACTGGCTATGAGCTAGATGCTATCGCGGCGGTGGTTCTGGGCGGCACAAGCCTTGCTGGCGGGAAAGGGCGAATCGTTGGGACGCTGATCGGTGCGCTGATCTTAGGCTTCCTGAATAACGGGCTGAATTTATTAGGTGTTTCTTCTTATTACCAGATGATCGTCAAAGCAGTGGTTATTTTACTGGCGGTGCTGGTGGACAACAAAAAACAGTAACAATCATAACCCTACAGGACATCTGACTATGAATATGAAAAAGCTGGCTACTCTGGTTTCCGCTGTTGCACTGAGCGCCACGGTCAGCGCCAACGCGATGGCTAAAGACACTATCGCGCTGGTCGTTTCCACGTTGAATAACCCGTTCTTCGTTTCACTGAAAGACGGAGCACAAAAAGAAGCAGATAAACTGGGCTACAACCTGATTGTGCTGGATTCGCAAAACAACCCGGCTAAAGAGCTGGCAAACGTGCAGGACTTAACGGTTCGCGGCACCAAGCTGATGCTTATCAACCCAACCGATTCCGACGCCGTGGGCAATGCGGTGAAAATGGCGAACCAGGCTAAAATCCCTGTGATTACCCTCGACCGTATGGCGAATCAGGGTACCGTGGTCAGCCACATCGCTTCCGATAACGTTGCTGGTGGGAAAATGGCGGGTGACTTCATCGCTAAGAAATTAGGTGAAGGCGCGAAAGTTATTGAATTGCAGGGTATTGCGGGGGCATCAGCTGCCCGTGAACGCGGTGAAGGCTTCAAACAAGCGACTGCTGCACACAAATTTACCGTTCTGGCGAGCCAGCCTGCGGACTTTGACCGTACTAAGGGTTTGAACGTTATGCAGAACCTGCTGACCGCACATCCTGACGTGCAGGCAGTATTTGCTCAGAACGATGAAATGGCACTGGGCGCTCTGCGTGCACTGCAAACTGCTGGTAAATCTGACGTTCTGGTCGTTGGCTTCGACGGCACCGCTGACGGCGTGAAAGCCGTAGAAAGTGGCAAGCTAGGCGCTACTGTTGCGCAGATGGCTGACCAGATTGGCGTTATTGGTGTAGAAACGGCAGACAAAGTATTGAAAGGCGAAAAAGTCGACTCCAAGATCCCGGTTGACCTGAAGCTGGTTACTAAATAAGACAATAATAGAAAAGCAGGGCACCGCGCCACTCCGTCTCCCGGAGTGGCGCACTTAACTGGACACAAAAAATGAAAACTAAAGGCAATCTCGTCGTCCTGGGCAGCATTAACGCTGACCATATCCTTAACCTCGAACATTTCCCGACGCCGGGCGAAACGGTTACCGGGCAAGAGTATCAGGTGGCGTTTGGCGGGAAGGGCGCGAACCAGGCCGTTGCTGCAGGACGCAGCGGTGCAGACATTGCCTTTATTGCCTGCGTGGGCGACGACGATACCGGAAGCCGCGTCTGCAAACAGTTAGTCAGCGACAAAATCGACACATCCCCAATCAGCACAATTAAAGATGCCTCAACGGGCGTTGCGCTGATCTTCGTTAATAGCGCCGGGGAAAATGTTATTGGTATTCACGCCGGAGCGAACGCGGCATTAACGCCAGCGCTTGTGGCAGAACATCAGCAGAAAATCGCAGACGCTTCGGCACTGTTAATGCAGCTTGAGTCACCGCTGGAAAGTGTGCTGGCCGCGGCAAAAGTTGCTCATCAGCATCAAACCAAAGTTATTCTCAATCCCGCACCTGCCTGTGAGCTTTCTGACGAGCTGCTTGGGCTGGTGGATATGATCACGCCAAATGAAACCGAAGCGGAAAAACTGACAGGCGTGCGCGTCGAAAATGATGACGATGCAGCAAAGGCTTCTCAGGTGCTTCATGCGAAAGGTATTGAAACCGTCATTATTACACTCGGTAGCCGTGGTGTTTGGCTGAGTGAAAACGGCAAAGGGCAGCGAGTTCCTGGTTTTAAGGTAAAAGCAGTAGATACTATCGCTGCGGGCGATACCTTTAACGGGGCGTTGGTTACCGCATTACTGGAAAGTAAGCCGATGAATGAAGCGATTCGTTTTGCACATGCGGCCGCCGCTATTGCCGTGACTCGTAAAGGTGCGCAACCTTCCGTGCCATGGCGTCATGAAATTGACGAGTTTTTGCAACAGCAAGGATAATTCATGGCCACCATGAAAGACGTCGCGAAAATGGCGGGGGTTTCAACTTCTACCGTTTCGCACGTCATTAATAAAGATCGTTTCGTAAGTAATGCTATTCGCGAAAGAGTGGATGCGGCAATTAAAACGCTTAACTACGCCCCTTCTGCTTTAGCTCGCAGCCTCAAACTCAATCAAACACACACTATTGGTATGTTAATTACCGCCAGTAGTAACCCGTTTTATTCTGAACTGGTGCGAGGCGTTGAGCGAAGTTGCTTTGAGCGTGGATACAGCCTGGTGCTTTGCAATACCGATGGTGATGAGCAGCGCATGAACCGTAACCTGGAGACATTGCTGCAAAAGCGTGTCGACGGACTTTTGCTATTGTGCACCGAAACACACCTTCCTTCTCCAGATATTATGAGTCGCTATCCTTCTATTCCTACAGTGATGATGGACTGGTCTCCTTTTGATGGAGAAAGCGATGTCATCCAGGATAACTCTCTGCTTGGCGGCGAGACGGCAACGCAACACCTTATTGATAATAGTTACACCCGTATCGCTTGTATCACTGGCCCGCAAGATAAAACCCCGGCGCGCTTACGCCTTGAGGGTTATCGCAATGCAATGAACCGAGCAGGGCTTGAGATTCATGAAGGCTATGAAATTATCGGTGACTTTGAGTTTCAGGGCGGCTTCACAGCCATGAATTTGCTTCTTGCATTGGACGAGCCACCTCATGCCGTTTTCACCGGCAACGATGCAATGGCTGTTGGGGCTTATCACGCTTTGTATCAGGCTGGACTGAAGGTTCCGCAGGATATGGCCGTTGTAGGTTATGACGATATAGAACTGGCGCGCTATATGACGCCACCACTCACCACTATTCATCAGCCTAAAGATGAACTAGGTGAGCTGGCCGTTGATGTACTGATACATCGAATGGCTCAGCCCACGTTGGATAAACAGCGCCTGTTTCTGACGCCTGAGCTGGTGGTGCGTGGTTCAGCCTAGCGTTTAATCATGTTGCGCCCATCTTTCGGGCGTAACAGTAGGAACACCAGAGCTGAAACGAGCGTCACCGCGCCCATCGTCAGGAATGTATAGTGGAACTGTTCGACAGTATTAATACTCTCGATACCTTCATATAGACGAAGTACTGCAGCACTTACCGCAACGCCAAGGCTAATTGCCAGTTGCTGCGTTACAGCCAGCACACTATTGCCACTACTGGCATTTTCATCAGTAAGATCGGCAAGCGTAATGGTGTTCATTGCGGTGAACTGCGTGGACATTGCCATCCCCAGAATAAACAGTGGCAAAATGAGTAGCCACACTTCCATCCCCGGCGATTGCATTGAGAATTGCCCAATCAGCAAACCGATAACCAGCGTCACTCCCACTAATGTTTTCCTGTAACCAAGCTTACGCAATACCTGTGTCACAGTGGATTTTGCCAACAGTGAACCAATCGCAGTCGGTGCCATCATGCAGCCTGCGATCAACGCCGAATAGCCAAAACCAACCTGTAGCATTAAAGGCATCAGGAACGGTACACAACCGGTTCCCAGGCGCGAGGCGAGATTCCCGACAATACCTATAGAGAAGGTTCTGGTGCGAAACATCGGAAGGGCGATCAGTGGTGTTGGATGTCTGCGAGCGTGCCATATATAAGCTGCCAGCAAAGCAAGCCCGCCCAGGATAGTCAGAATGCCTATATAGCTGGCAACGATACGCTCACCAAATAGCTCCATCCCACTTGAGATCAGTACCAGACTTAAACCAAATAGAAGAAAGCCGGTCATATCGAAGCCACGGCGTGGAGTTGTAAAATTCGGCATGTATTTTCGCGCGTAGATAAGCCCGAGAATACCGATAGGTATATTAATGAGGAAGATCCAGTGCCAGCTTGCCCAGGTAACTAATACACCGCCGAGCAATGGGCCAAGAATTGGGCCAACAAGCCCTGGCATGGTTACAAAGTTTAAAACAGGTAAGAGTTCGCTGCGCGGATAGGCTCGTAGTAATGCTAAGCGGGCGACCGGCATCATCATCGCCCCGCCAATACCCTGTATTACGCGGAAGATAACCAACTCACCAAGTGAGTTTGACATGGCGCAGGCAAACGAGCCGAGAGTGAAGAGGGAAACGGCGAACATAAACACACGCCGCGTGCCAAAGCGGTCGGCAAGCCAACCGCTGACGGGTATTAGCATTGCGACGGTGAGGGTGTAACTAATAATCGCAGATTGCATTGCCAATGGCGATCGCCCAAGACTATGGGCGATTGCGGGTAATGCGGTGTTGAGAATTGTGGCATCCAGCGCCTGCATAAAGAAGGCCATTGCCGCAATCCACGGTAAGCCGGCCATACTGCGAGCTGTTTTGGTCATTTTTATCCTGATGTTTTAAGGCAACCAGGAAAATGTGTGTCCTTACCTTTGAGCTATGGGTTCTTTTAACAATGCCTGACCTGCAATTAGCGCGGCCTGGCTGTCGCTCTGGGTAATGGCATCCACAATTGCCTGGTGCAAATCGAGCTTAATAACTTCGTTATCTGTTATTGCGGTAAAGTAATTGTAATAAATAGAACGGAATAAGTTAGCGAAAGAACAAAGGAAAGGGTTACCACTCATTGCATAGATTTGTTCATGGTACGCCATATCGACTTCTATCCAACGCTGGCGGTCAAACGCGCCTTTCAGCGTTACCATTTCTGCCATCATCTTGTTGAGAAATGCTTTCTGCTCCTGGGTACCATTAATGGCGGCCATGGCACAGGCTTGTGGTTCCAGGCTATTACGCATAACAAGAAAGTAATCCACCACATCATTAAAGTTCTCTTCTGTCATCCACCACGTGAGCAACTCCTTATCAAGGAAGTTCCAGTGACTGCGAGGCATAACTCGAGTACCAATACGCGGGCGAGGTAGAACCATTCCTTTTGCTGTTAATGTCTTTACTGCTTCTCGTACGGCTGTGCGGCTAACACCGAAGATCTCACCCAATTCGATTTCGCCAGGCAATATGCTGCCCGCTTCGTACTCACCTCGAAGAATGCGTTGCGCAAGTTTTTCCGCAAGAACATAGGAAAGGTTCTTTTGTGCCGCGAGTTGTTGTGCAGATAAAGACATAAATGCAATTCCTTTAGCGTTGTTTCTATTAGTAGTATGCCACCAGGTATCCTTTCCTGATGCTTAAAACAGCAAATATCCCGTGTTACAGCTATTTTGCAGTGCTTTTGGCGAAAAAAAAGACGCTTGGTAATCTTTTTGCAATAAACACTTGTCAGCTT
>NZ_LXEO01000053.1 GCF_001654865.1 Buttiauxella noackiae ATCC 51607
GATTTACAGATTTTCCCTTGAGCCTTCTCACTTCATTGCTGAAATTTCTATTTTTTTAACCAATTAACAATAAAGTTAGCAACTTGTTCTGGGTGATTAATATCCAGAATAGGGAGTGATGTATTTAGGTTTACGTCACTGGCGATGGCAATTACATGGCTATCGATAACCAAATCGTCATTATTTAGAGAGGTGTCCTCTCTATAGAGCAAAATCTTAGGCACAGATTCGTACTTAAAACCCTCCACCAATATCAAGTCCAGTGATGAGCCATCCATCCGGCTGGCGAGGTAGTAAAGATCTAACTCATTTTCGTCAGGTGTTTCAGTCATGAGAGCCCAGCGTTTTTGGCTGGCGACGATGGTTTGTGCCGCTCCTGCTTTGCGTAGCTCGTAACTATCTTTCCCCGGTTTATCTACATCCATGTCATGATGCGTATGCTTAATAAGCCCAGGACGGATGCCCCGTTCGTTCAGTAAAGGGATTACTCGCTTCAACAGCGTCGTTTTTCCCGTTCCACTACACGCTGCAAACGCTAACAATGGCAGCATCTATTCTTTCTCCCGGTGCATGAGGTCTTTAGGTGTGTTTACATTGATAAAGTTTTGCATCTGATTCGCAAAAAGTATGGGTTTCCCTCCTACTTTACGGAGAAAAAGCATCACTCTGCGTTCACCAGCAGCTAAATATTGCTCAAGATCTGTGACTAACTTACGGTGCATAAGTGCAATAGTTGGGTGATCTCGTTCGCCATCGTTCACCCACACCGCATAAGATTCACCTTTTTGCATCCACAGCTTATATGCCAGATCGTCCGGTATATTAGGCGTATCGCAAGGGCAGAACAGAAACCATTCACCACTCAGATGCTGCATTGCAGACAACATTCCAGCCAGTGGTCCTGGATAATCAGGTAGCGTATCACTCAGGACATCAATCCCAAAAGACTGATATATTTCAATATTCCTGTTAGCACTGATCACCATACTACCTACCTGAGGCGCTAGCTTACTCATGACATGTTCAAACAGAGGTTGGCCATTAAGGTTTATGAGCCCCTTATCCAGCCCCCCCATCCTTGTTGCTCTCCCACCGGCCAGCACCACACCAGTAACTTCTGTTAAACATCTCACTTATATCGCCTCTTTTAATGTGGGTTTGAGCCTGCTAACGTGTGACATCTCTCATGTGAATGGAGCACAATCATGAAATGTAAACGCCTTAACGAACTGCTCGAGCTACTTCAGCCCGCATGGCAGAAAGAGCCGGATCTCAACTTGATTCAATTTTTGCAGAAACTCAGCAAAGAGTCAGGCTATACCGGTGAATTAACCGATCTCACTGATGATGTGCTTATCTATCATCTGAAAATGCGTGATTCTTCGAAAGATGCTGTTATTCCTGGTATTCAGAAAGACTACGAAGAAGATTTTAAGACAGCATTGTTGCGTGCTCGCGGTGTAATTAAAGAGTAAAAGCTTGTAAGCCAGTCCACCTAAATGGCTGCGAAATGTTATCCTCAACTATTCGCATTTACAGTTGGTTGGCTGGATGACAGACAGCGCTTTCAATTTTCAAACACTACATCCGGATACCATCATGGATGCCCTTTTCGAACAGGGTATACGGGTGGATTCCGGCTTGACGCCATTAAACAGTTTTGAGAACCGCGTCTATCAGTTTCAGGACGAGGATCGTAAACGTTATGTGGTGAAGTTTTATCGCCCCCATCGCTGGTCCCCAGAGCAAATAGAAGAAGAACATCAGTTTTCCCTTGAGCTGCAAGCTGATGAGGTTCCAGTCGCGGCGCCTTTGTATTTCAACGGCCAAACATTACTACGCCATCAAGGCTTTATGTACGCTGTGTTTCCTAGTTTAGGCGGGAGACAATACGAAACGGATAACCTTGATCAGATGGAGTGGGTAGGCCGTTATCTTGGTCGTATTCATCAAACCGGGCGTCGTAAGCAATTTTCCGCTCGTCCTGATATTGGCTTAAATGAGTATTTATTTGAGCCACGCGAACTGTTTGAGCATACAAATCTGATTCCAGCAGCTCTCAAGAAAAACTTTCTCAAAGCAACTGATGCGCTAATCGCGGAAGTGAAACTCCACTGGCATGAAGGTTTCCAGGCATTACGATTACATGGCGACTGCCATCCGGGGAATATTCTCTGGCGCGATGGACCATTGTTTGTTGATTTGGACGACGCCCGTAATGGCCCGGCAATTCAGGATATCTGGATGCTTCTGAATGGCGATAAAGCCGAGCAGAGAATGCAGCTGGAAATGATTGTCGAAGCATATGAAGAGTTTACCCCCTTTGAATCAGACGAAATTGCACTCATAGAACCTTTACGAGCAATGCGTATGGTTTATTATCTCGCGTGGATAATTCGACGCTGGGATGACCCTGCCTTCCCCAGAAATTTTCCGTGGCTTACCGACGAAGATTACTGGAGAACACAAACTGCGACTTTTACAGAGCAGGTTCGGGTTCTACGTGAACCACCACTAACATTAACGCCAATGTATTAATCAGTATTTATTCAGGAGAGATTTGATGATGAAAAAGATTTGGCTGGCGCTAGCGGGGATGGTCCTGGCATTTAGCGTGTCTGCAGCGCAGTTCACTGACGGCAAAGAGTTCGTGACTCTGGAAAAACCTGTTGCTGGTGAGCCACAGGTTTTAGAGTTCTTCTCTTTCTACTGCCCGCACTGCTACCAGTTTGAAGAAGTGCTTCATGTTTCTGATACTGTGAAGAAAAAACTGCCAGAAGGCACCAAAATGACCAAATACCATGTTGAGTTCCTCGGCCCATTGGGCAAGGATTTAACTCAGGCATGGGCTGTTGCATTGGCACTGGGCGTTGAAGATAAAATCACAGCCCCAATGTTTGAAGCTGTTCAGAAAACTCAGACAGTTCAAAACGTTGCTGATATTCGTAATGTCTTCATTAATGCAGGTGTGAAAGCAGAAGAGTACGATGCGGCATGGAACAGCTTTGTAGTGAAATCATTGGTTGCTCAACAAGAGAAAGCTGCGGCCGATCTGCAATTGCAGGGTGTTCCGGCTATTTTCGTGAACGGGAAATACCAACTGAATCCACAAGGCATGGACACCAGCAATATGGACGTATTTGTCCAGCAGTATGCTGATGTGGCCAAATTCCTGGTCGAGAAAAAGTAATGAAAAAGCCGGTCAATGACCGGCTTTTTCTATTGTTTT
>NZ_LXEO01000054.1 GCF_001654865.1 Buttiauxella noackiae ATCC 51607
TTATATCAGGACTAGTCATTTGATACTCGTAAGTAAAGCGTCTTTCTCATGCCACACCGCATTCAACCATTGTTGAAAGCGCCGTTTAAACCCTTTGTCATTCACATAGTCTCCATGCAGATCCTCTGCAATCGGCACAAGCGAAACTCTCACTACGATCCGGGTCATTTTGCCGGTTAACATATCGTAGAACGGGCTTTGCGAATTTTCAGGGTAGCAGAGCGTCACATTGAGCAGCTTATCGAACTGTTTCCCCAATACGTTGAGCGCCATTGCGATACCAGCAGCTTTAGGTGGAAGTAGGTTTTGAAAGGCTGATCGGGTCTGTAAACGTTTCTCTTTAGTAAACCTTGAGCCTTCGACAAAGTTCACAATCGTTGTTGGATGAGAACGGAATTTTTCGCAAGAACGGCGGGTTGTTTCAACATCTTTACCACGCTGTTCCGGGTGGCGTAGTAGATAGCCGCGCGAATAACGCTTCATAAAAGGCATATCCAAAGCCCAGCAAGCCAGACCCATAAACGGCACCCATGCGAGTTGCTGCTTTAAAAAGTACTTATTCATCGGGATATGTTTACGAAACAGCACGCACAAAATGACGATATCTGCCCAGCTCCGGTGATTGCAAATCAGTAAGTACCAGTTTTTTTTACTGAGATCGTCCAGCCCTTCCACATCCCATTTCAAATGCGGATTCAGCTTGAGTAGGAAAGCCAAACCCTCACACCAGCAGTACATCATAAAATCAGCAAATACCGAGATTGAGCGCCAGATGGCGGGAACAGGTAGTAGCAACTTAATGATGCCAGCGACAATAATCGGAACTGAGCAGCCTATAGTGACCAGAATGGTAAGAGCGACACTCAGAATCAACGTTATCGCGGCGAATAATCTCGACATAAGTAAATTTTTCAGGTGGTTAGAGAGAGTCAGATGCTGGGGGAAGAATAATAGATGGTGAATTTTATCAGAAAATTATCTCGAATGAGGTAACTAATAAGTGGATTAATAAACGCGGTACTATCGGTTTTCAATATTATCGATCTATAACATAATTAATTTTTATATCCACATTTATCGATCACGCAATAAATACCACCTGAGAGAACGATTGAAATTTAATTGATTGAAAATTAACATTATTTACTGTTGTTTGGATTTGCTCTGAGCTACGAAATCAATTGCTTAAAGAATTATGCACAAACTTATCCACAATATTGATCTTGAGGGCGATCTCGAAGATCAACAAAACTTTTCACCTTATCTTCCTCAAAAGTTCATGTTTTCAGCCAGGCTATGGCATCCTTTAGCCATAAACTAAAAAACCAGTCACGGAACGGAACATTATGGTTCAGATCGCGCAAAACCCACTTATCCTCGTTGATGGCTCATCTTATCTCTATCGTGCCTATCACGCCTTTCCACCGCTGACCAATAGCAAAGGTGAACCGACCGGGGCAATGTACGGTGTGCTGAATATGCTGCGCAGTCTGTTGTTGCAGTATCAACCGACCCACGCGGCAGTGGTTTTTGATGCTAAAGGCAAAACCTTCCGTGATGAGCTGTTCGAGCATTACAAATCTCACCGTCCGCCAATGCCAGACGATCTTCGTGCGCAAATAGAACCCCTGCACGCCATGGTGAAAGCCATGGGCCTGCCGCTGCTTGCTGTTTCAGGCGTGGAAGCCGACGATGTTATCGGTACGCTGGCGCTGGAAGCCGAACGCGTTGGTCGCCCTGTGCTTATCAGTACCGGCGACAAAGATATGGCGCAACTGGTTACGCCGGGCGTTACGCTAATCAACACCATGACCAACACCATTCTTGGTCCGGATGAAGTCCGTACCAAATATGGCGTTCCCCCAGAACTGATCATTGATTTCCTGGCATTGATGGGCGATTCCTCAGATAACATCCCTGGTGTGCCGGGTGTTGGTGAGAAAACTGCTCAGGCACTGCTGCAAGGTTTAGGTGGCCTGGATACGCTATATGCCAACCCAGAAAAAATCGCAGAATTGACATTCCGTGGCGCGAAAACCATGGCAGCGAAGCTTGAGCAAAGCAAAGATCTTGCTTACCTCTCCTATCAATTGGCCACCATCAAAACAGATGTAGAACTTGAGTTGGGCTGTGAACAGTTAGAAGTGCAGCAACCGGCAGATGAAGAGCTTCTCGACTTGTTCAAACGATATGAATTTAAACGTTGGATTACTGACGTTGAAGCAGGCAAGTGGATGCAAGTTAAGGGGGCAAAACCTGCAACACAATCCACGAAACCGATAGAGATTGAAGCTGAAGTTGAACCGGAAGAGCCTGCAAACGCGCTTTCTTATGAAAACTACGTCACCATTCTCGAAGAAAGCGTGCTCGAAGAGTGGATTGCCCGCCTGAAAAAAGCGCCAGTTATTGCCTTTGATACCGAAACCGACAGCTTGGACAACGTCAGTGCGAATTTGGTCGGCCTTTCATTTGCCACTGAGCCGGGCGTTGCTTGCTATATCCCTGTCGCACATGACTATTTAGATGCTCCAGTACAAATTCCACGTGAGCGAGCGCTTGAGCTGTTGAAACCATTGCTTGAGGACGAAAGCGTTCTTAAAGTCGGGCAGAACCTCAAGTATGACCGTGGCATCATGCAAAACTATGATATCGAACTGCGTGGCATTGCCTTCGATACCATGCTCGAGTCTTACATTCTTGATAGCGTCGCGGGACGCCATGATATGGATAGCTTGTCTTCTCGCTGGTTGAAGCACACAACCATCACTTTTGAAGAGATTGCTGGCAAGGGTAAAAAGCAGCTGACCTTTAACCAAATAGATCTGGAACAGGCTGGGCGTTATGCCGCAGAAGATGCGGATGTTACTTTGCAGCTGCACCTGAAGATGTGGCCGCAACTCGAAAAGCGCGAAGGGCCACTTAGCGTCTTTAAAAATATTGAGATGCCATTGGTGCCAGTGCTGTCCCGTATTGAACGCAATGGCGTGAAAATCGATCCAGCCGTGCTGCATACACATTCTGAGCAGCTCACCAAACGCCTTGCGGAGCTGGAAATCACCGCTCATGAAATCGCGGGCGAAGCCTTTAACCTCTCTTCTCCAAAGCAGCTGCAAACTATTCTGTTTGAAAAGCAAGGTATTAAGCCGCTGAAGAAAACGCCTGGTGGTGCACCGTCGACTTCTGAAGAAGTGCTGGAAGAGCTCGCTCTGGATTACCCGCTACCTAAAGTTATTCTTGAGCATCGTGGCCTGGCAAAACTGAAATCGACTTACACCGATAAACTGCCACTGATGATTAACCCGAAAACCGGGCGCGTACATACCTCTTATCATCAGGCTGTAGCAGCGACCGGTCGTCTTTCTTCTACAGAGCCGAATCTGCAAAACATTCCGGTGCGTAATGAAGAAGGTCGCCGTATTCGTCAGGCCTTTATTGCGCCAAAAGATTATCTGATTGTTTCTGCCGACTACTCGCAAATCGAACTGCGCATCATGGCGCATTTATCCCGCGATAAAGGGCTGCTAACTGCATTTTCGGAAGGTAAAGATATTCACCGCGCGACAGCCGCAGAAGTATTTGGACTGCCGTTGGATAGCGTTTCAGGCGAACAGCGCCGCAGCGCTAAGGCGATTAACTTTGGCCTGATTTATGGTATGAGCGCGTTTGGTCTGTCACGCCAGCTCAATATCCCGCGTAAAGAGTCACAGAAGTATATGGATCTCTATTTCGAACGTTACCCGGGAGTGCTCGAGTATATGGAACGCACCCGTATGCAGGCGAAAGATAAAGGCTATGTCGAAACGCTGGATGGCCGCCGCTTGTATTTACCGGATATCAATTCCAGTAATGCTGCTCGTCGTGCTGGTGCTGAACGTGCGGCAATCAATGCTCCAATGCAGGGTACGGCGGCAGACATTATCAAACGCGCAATGATTGCCGTTGATGCCTGGCTGGAAACAGAAAAGCCGCGTGTAAAAATGATCATGCAGGTACACGATGAACTGGTGTTTGAAGTTCATCAGGACGATCTGGAAGTGGTTTCGAAGAAAATCCACGAACTGATGGAAGGCAGTATGAAGCTAGATGTGCCATTGCTGGTGGAAGTTGGAAGTGGCGCAAATTGGGATGAGGCTCACTAAATAAGGCGATTTATGTAACTAAGCAACATAACTCATAGCTTTTTGTGATGACGCTTCAATATCGGAGTGTAAAGGGTGAAAAAAAACTACAAAAAATGCTTTTTCAACCGAATAAAAAGGAGTAGAGTTATTTGCGTAGGGTACAGAGGTAAGATGTTCTATCTTTCAGACCTTTTACTTCACGTAATCGGATTTGGCTGAATATTTTAGCCGCCCCAGTCAGTAATGACTGGGGCGTTTTTTATTGCGCGCAAGTCAGGAAAATAAGGAAAAGCACGGGCGAACCCATGCATCTTTTTATTCGCCGGATGTTTCGTCGTCTTCTTCTACATCATCTTCTTCGGTTGCTGGTGGAATATCGTTATACCAACCATCAAGCTTATGACGCAGTACATCGACACCGATCTTTTTCAGTGACGAAAACGCTTCTACCTGAATATCGCCGCCAAAATCTACCACCGCTTCGCGAACCATCTTTAGCTGTGCTTTACGAGCACCAGATGCCAGCTTGTCAGCCTTGGTTAACAGCAGCATTACTGGAATGTTGCTCGCAACAGCCCAGTTAATCATTTGCTGATCAAGGTCTTTCAGTGGATGACGGATATCCATCAGGACAACTAATCCCTTCAGGCTATTACGTTTTTGCAGATACTCGCCAAGCGCGCGCTGCCATTTCAGTTTTACTTCTTCCGGTACTTCGGCGTAGCCATAACCCGGCAAATCCACCACACGTTTACCTTCAGCAACTTCAAACAGGTTGATGAGCTGAGTACGGCCAGGTGTTTTACTGGTACGAGCCAGTGCTTTCTGGTTGGTCAGCGTATTTAATGCGCTGGATTTCCCTGCGTTGGAGCGGCCTGCGAAAGCAACCTCAATACCGGTATCAGAAGGTAAATGGCGAATGTCCGGTGCGCTAAGCACGAAGTGGGTCAGTTGATAATTCCAGTTTGTCAAAACGGTTGTCTCCCTCAGGATGAGCATTGTGGGGGATTATACCTGAACATGGGGAAAACGCCGTGTTTCTCGGTAAGGCTTACAGGATTACAGAAATCCGCCCGAGGTTTGTAAGACATTGACCATTCGTATTGACAGATAACGCAGTGTTGTAGGATGCAGACATAATTAAAAGTTTTTACATAACATATAGTTATGGTTGTATCGTTTGATTGCATCACTGACTTAACTCAAATACTAATCTTGTGGAATCAAGCGCTAAGAGTAAAGTAAGCGGCACAGGCAAAGGATAGCCACAAAGGATAGCAACTCAGGATGAGGGTTCAGGATCGCCAGGATGGCGAAGAACCAGGAAAATGCCAGGAGGCAACGTCAGGAGACGTTTAAAAGGGACAAGGAATTACACGGAAGTTGTTTGCAAGGGAAAGACAGGGCGTCGAGTGCAAACAGGGATTGTGTGACCTATGAAGGGTCCAAAGACAAGAAAAAGGCGACAGGTTAACCTGCCGCCTTTTTTCTTTGCTTGCTTTCTGCTAGATTCCGCCGCAATTCTATACTGAATAAAAATGGCTCAAGATAATTTATTATGAAGCAACAAAACTCAGCAGCACCTGGCTCTAAACCTTCAAAAACTCGTCGCAAAACACGTGAAGAGATCGATCGCGAAGCTCGTGACCGTAAACGCGATAAAAAACACAGTGGGCATGCAGCGGGTAGCCGCGCAACAGGCGGCACCCAGGCAAAAAGTGGAAGTGGCAGTACTCAGGCTAAAGATCCGCGTATTGGCAGTAAAAAACCAATCGCCCTGGGCGTAACTGAAGTCCAGGTCAAAAAACCTAAACAGCACAAACCTAAAGTCGAGAAACCTATGCTAACACCACAGGCTGAACTGGATTTGCTGGAGAACGATGAGCGCCTGGATGCGCTGCTGGAACGTCTTGAAGAAGGTGAAACACTCAACGCAGAAGAGCAGGCTTGGGTTAACGCTAAACTTGACCGCATTGATGCGCTGATGGCAGAACTCGGCATCGCCTATGAAGATGACGAAGATGAAGAAGAAAAAGAGAAAGGCGATGATTTGATGCGTCTACTCAAAGGTACTGACTAACGGTCTACCTCAATGGGATTACCTGTTCTTATCGTGGTTATTCCGCTGGTGTGTTATCTGCTGTGGTTATTCGTTAAACTACGGCGGTTGTCGCGATTGCAAAAATCGTTGCGCCGTCAACGAATGCGGCATCACCGGAGGAAGTGAGAATGTCTGAGCAGTTAATCGATTGGGATCTGGCCCTGATCCAGAAATATAATTATTCAGGGCCGCGTTATACCTCTTATCCAACCGCGCTGGAGTTCTCTGAAGGCTTCGGTGAGGCGGCATTTCTTGAAGCGGTTGCTCGTTATCCTGAGCGCCCGCTATCGTTGTATATCCATATCCCTTTCTGCCACAAGCTTTGCTACTTCTGTGGCTGCAATAAAATCGTCACTCGCCAGACGCATAAGGCCGATCAATACCTTGATGCGCTGGAACAAGAGATAGCCCACCGTGCGCCGCTCTTTAAAGGCCGTCACGTCAGTCAGTTGCATTGGGGCGGTGGTACTCCAACTTATCTTAGTAAAGCGCAGATAAGCCGTCTGATGGGGCTTCTACGGGGTCATTTCCATTTCGATAAAGATGCCGAGCTTTCCATTGAAATCGATCCGCGTGAAATTGAGCTCGATGTGCTCGACCATTTGCGTCAGGAAGGGTTTACTCGCCTGAGCATGGGCGTGCAGGACTTCAACAAAGAAGTGCAGCGCCTGGTTAACCGTGAACAAGATGAAGAGTTTATCTTCGCGCTGATTCAGCGTGCTCGTGAACTTGGTTTCACCTCGACGAATATCGACCTCATTTACGGCCTGCCAAAACAGACCCCGGAAAGCTTTGCCTTTACGCTCAAGCGTGTTGCAGAACTGAGCCCGCACCGTTTAAGTGTCTTTAACTACGCGCACTTACCGACACTGTTTGCGGCGCAGCGCAAAATTAAAGACGAAGACTTACCGAGCGCTCAGCAAAAACTCGATATTTTGCAAGAAACCATTAGCTCGCTGACCGATGCCGGATACCAATTTATTGGCATGGACCATTTCGCACGGCCAGATGACGAACTGGCGATTGCACAGCGTGAAGGTAAGTTGCACCGTAATTTCCAGGGCTACACCACTCAGGGCGATACAGACTTACTGGGGATGGGGGTTTCTGCCATAAGCATGATTGGCGACTGTTATGCGCAGAACCAGAAAGAGCTTAAAACCTATTATCAACAGGTAGATAGCCAGGGCGAAGCGTTGTGGCGTGGCCTGGCGCTAACCCGTGATGACTGCATTCGCCGTGATGTTATTAAGGCGCTGATTTGTAACTTCCAACTCAACTTTGCGGAAATCGAGCAGCTTTGGGATCTGAATTTTGCCGAGTACTTCGCAGAAGATCTGAAATTGTTGGCGCCACTGGCGAAAGATGGGCTGGTGGATATCAATCAAAAACACATTCAGGTTACAGCAAAAGGTCGTTTACTAATTCGTAATATCTGCATGTGTTTTGATAGTTACTTGCGCCAGAAAGCACGACTGCAACAATTCTCCCGCGTTATCTGATTGGTGTCGGATGGCGCAGGCTTATCCGACCTACAGATGATTTTTTTAACGTTATAGGGTGGTAATCCAGCGTCGTTCACCAGTAAATACCGGATGGCGCTGGATTATCACTCCTGGCTTTTCTATTCCATTCCCAACTCTTTGAGCTTACGCGTCAGGGTATTTCGCCCCCAGCCAAGTAAACGAGCCGCTTCCTGCTTGTGGCCTTGCGTATGACGCAACGCCGTTGTTAGCAGTGTGCGCTCCATTTCTGGCTGAGCTTCAGAGAGTAGATTCTGATGACCGGAACGTAATGCGCGGTCTGCCCATTGCGCCAGTAATGTCGCCCAACTGTCGGATTGAGAATGCGCCGGGCTATCGGGAATGGTTGTCTCGAATAACTCGGCAGGCAAATCCTGAATCAATACTTCCTGGCCGGCAGCCATGACGGTTAACCAGCGACAGGTGTTTTCCAGTTGGCGCACGTTTCCGGGCCAGGCCAGACGCGTTAAGGCGTTTTCTGTTTCAGGATGAAGCAACTTTGCTTCCACACCCAATTCTTTGGCCGCATCTTGCAAGAAGTGGCGAGCCAGGCGCGGAATATCTTCACGGCGTTCGCGTAGTGGTGGCAGATGAACACGAATCACGTTCAGGCGATGGAATAAATCCTCACGGAATTTCCCTTCCTGCACGCGTAACTCAAGGTTCTGGTGTGTCGCGGCAATAATTCGCACATCAACTTTCACCGGCGCATAGCCCCCAACGCGGTAAAACTGCCCATCAGCTAACACGCGCAGCAAACGAGTTTGCACATCCAGCGGCATATCACCTATTTCATCGAGGAACAGCGTGCCGCCGTCGGCCTGCTCAAAACGGCCCTGGCGAATTTGATTAGCGCCGGTAAACGCGCCTTTCTCATGGCCGAACAGTTCAGACTCAATCAAATCCTTTGGGATTGCGGCCATGTTCAGCGCAATAAAAGGGGATTTCACGCGCGGGCTATGGCGGTGTAGAGCGTGGGCTACCAACTCTTTACCGGTACCAGACTCACCGTTAATCAACACACTTATTGATGAACGGGAGAGGCGGCCAATAATGCGAAACACATCCTGCATCGCTGGCGCTTCGCCGATAATATCGGTGGTTGGCCCGTTAACCTGCACATTACGCGGCTGCTGCTGTTCCTGATAGTGACTGATAGCGCGCTCAACGAGTGCAACTGCCTCATCAATATCAAAAGGTTTTGGCAGGTAATCAAATGCGCCCTGTTGGTAGGCACTTACGGCAGCTTCTAGATCTGAGTGAGCCGTCATTATGATGACCGGTAACATCGGGTGGCGCTGTTTAATCTGCTTAAGCAGCGCCAGGCCATCCATGCCGGGCATGCGGATATCAGATAACAATACGTCCGGGGTCTTGGTTGCAAGAGCGTTCAGAACTTCATTGCCGCTCTCAAATGTGGTGCAGCTTAAACCCGCCCCTGTCAGTGCGCGTTCCAGCACCCAACGGATGGAGCTATCGTCATCAACGATCCAAACTATCCCTCGTTGCATAAAGACCTCTACTTACGAATAGGCAGGTAAACCGAAAACTCGGTATGACCTGGCCAACTGTTAAATTCGATTTTTCCCGAATGCTGATCGATCAAGTTGCGTGCAATAGAAAGACCTAAACCTGTCCCTCCCTCACGTCCGCTCACCATTGGGTAGAATAGTGTGTCCTGCAGATGGGCCGGAATACCCGGACCGTTGTCTTCAATATCAATACGTGCAGCCAGGCGATAGCGAGTGCCGTGCAGAGTAAGCTGAAAAGCGGTTCGCGTACGTAACACTATCTCGCCCCCCTCACTGCCCAGCGCCTGAAGCGCGTTCCGCACAATATTCAGTAAAATCTGTTCAATTTGATCCGGGTCGTGCGCCAGTTCCGGCAAGCTTGGGTCGTAATCTCTTATCAGAGTGACATTCGCTGGCAACTCCATTGACACCAGTTTCATCACCCGCTCGGTGACTTTATGAATACTTTCTGTGACGTGCATGCCTGGTTGTTGCGGGCCTAAAAGCCTGTCGACCAGATTACGTAAGCGGTCGGCTTGCTCAATAATCACCTTGGTGTATTCAGTGAGCGATGGGTCCGGTAAGGCTTTAGCCAGAAGCTGTGCTGCACCGCGTAACCCGCCGAGAGGGTTTTTAATCTCGTGAGCAAGCCCACGGACTAAATCACGAGCGGCAATCTGCTGCGCTTGCTGTAACTGCTCCTGACTTAAACGACGTTGGTTATCCATCGGCGCCATTTCCATCAGGATGAAACCTTCTGGTAAACGTTGTGCAGTCAGGGAAAGAATATGGGAGCGGCTATCAATAACCAGTGTGACTTCGTTATCGGTAAAACCCTGGCCTGCGGTCAGGCTTTCCTGCATCAAGCCAACATTTAGCGAAAAGTAACTCAACAGTTCTGGTAGCGGTGTGCCGTACAGCTTGCGCGAACTTTGTGCTAAAAGTTGCTGTGCCGCTGGGTTGGCGTAATGAACCGCCAGCTCGTCATCGACCAGTAAAATACTGTTGATTAAAGAATTCAGGATCTGCCCAGCATCGGGCAGTGTGCCGGTTGCCATACAGCAGTCTCCGATAATTTGCACTGTGATGGTGCATTATAGTTTCCTGGCGGCAAAAAACGTTGCTGCAACAGGTTATTTGTGGATAAAAAAGCCCATCAAAGGATGGGCCAAAAGTTTCCACGGCAACTAAATCTCCGCGCCTTTCACGTTGCTGCTGCGTTAGCTTCGCTCATTCACCCGAATCACTTACTTGAGTAAGTGATTCGGGATTCATTCTCTTGCCGGCTTGCTGCAACGCGAAATTCGCTGAGTTTTTATAGCGATTAAACGCTGTAGTACAGCTCAAACTCAACTGGGTGCGGAGTCATACGCACACGGTCGTTTTCTTCCATACGCAGTGCGATGTAAGCATCGATAGCTTCATCAGTGAACACGCCACCCGCAGTCAGGAACTCGCGGTCTTCGTTCAGGCAGCTCAGTGCTTCTTCCAGAGAGCCAGCAACTTGTGGGATCTCTTTCGCTTCTTCCGGCGGCAAGTCGTACAGGTTTTTGTCCATTGCTTCGCCCGGATGGATTTTGTTCTTGATACCATCTAGACCAGCCATCAGCAGTGCTGCGAAGCACAGGTACGGGTTAGCCGCTGGGTCCGGGAAACGCACTTCGATACGACGTGCTTTCGGAGACGCAACTACTGGGATACGGATTGAAGCAGAACGGTTAGCTGCAGAGTAAGCCAGCATTACTGGAGCTTCGTAACCCGGGACCAGACGCTTGTAGGAGTTGGTGGTTGGGTTAGCAAGGGCGTTGATAGCTTTAGCGTGTTTGATAACGCCGCCGATGTAATACAGCGCTTGCTCAGACAGGCCCGCATATTTGTCACCAGCGAACAGGTTTACACCGTTCTTAGCCAGGGACATATGGCAGTGCATACCAGAACCGTTATCGCCAAACATTGGTTTAGGCATAAAGGTCGCTGTTTTGCCGTAAGCATGGGCAACGTTGTGAACGACATATTTGTAGATCTGAATTTCATCTGCTTTTTTAGTCATGGTGTTGAAGCGGGTAGCCACTTCGTTCTGACCAGCAGTTGCAACTTCATGGTGGTGAGCTTCAACAACCAGGCCCATTTGCTCCATAGTCAGACACATTGCAGAACGCAGGTCCTGAGAGGAGTCAACCGGAGGAACTGGGAAGTAACCACCTTTAACTGCAGGACGGTGGCCTTTGTTGCCGCCTTCGTATTTGGTGCCGGTGTTCCATGCGCCTTCGATATCATCGATAGCAACGTGAGAACCGGAAATAGAGCTACCGAAACGAACGTCGTCGAACAGGAAGAACTCTGGCTCTGGCCCGAACAGAACGGTATCGGCGATACCAGTAGAACGCAGGTAGTCTTCAGCACGCTTGGAAATGGAGCGCGGGTCGCGGTCATAACCCTGCATGGTGCCTGGCTCAAGAATGTCGCAACGAATGATCAGCGTAGAATCAGCGAAGAACGGGTCAATGACAGCAGTAGAAGCATCTGGCATCAGAACCATGTCTGACTCGTTGATGCCTTTCCAGCCACCAATTGAAGAGCCATCAAACATTTTGCCTTCTTCGAAGAAGTCAGCAGTAACCTGATGAGCAGGGATAGTGACGTGCTGTTCTTTACCTTTGGTGTCAGTGAAGCGCAGATCAACAAACTTCACTTCGTGTTCATTCAGCATCGTCAAAACGTGTTCAGCGGACATACTTAACTCTCCCGGATTTGGTCATTGAATTGGCTTGTTGCCCTGAAATGATTAAAGCGAAATCTGTGCCAACTTTTAAATTACCCCAAAAAGGCGCTATCATGCGCACTATAGTGCAAAAGGGCTGCACCACGATGGATAGTTTGCACCAATGTAGTGCTTCAGTCTGAGATTTGAGCACCATATTGGTGCAATTTTCGTTGTGGCTCCCTTTTTTGCTCCGTGAAAGCGATCACAAACCATTACTTTTTACATTGTTTGTAAAAGTTCTTTGTGATCCTGTTATGTCCTTCGATTAATACGTGTACAATAACGCGCTATTTCTAATGCCTGAGGCAAAGTTGTGATCGAAAATCTGCGTAATATCGCCATCATCGCGCACGTTGACCATGGTAAAACTACCCTGGTTGATAAGCTGCTGCAGCAATCTGGTACTTTCAGTAACGAGCGTGCTGAAGCCACTGAACGCGTGATGGACTCCAACGATTTGGAGAAAGAGCGTGGGATTACCATCCTCGCTAAAAACACCGCTATCAAATGGAATGACTACCGTATCAACATCGTTGATACCCCTGGGCACGCCGACTTCGGTGGTGAAGTTGAACGTGTAATGTCCATGGTAGACTCCGTTCTGCTGGTCGTTGACGCAATGGATGGCCCAATGCCGCAGACGCGCTTCGTAACCAAAAAGGCATTTGCCCATGGTTTGAAGCCGATTGTTGTTATCAACAAAGTTGACCGTCCTGGCGCGCGTCCTGACTGGGTTGTTGATCAGGTCTTCGACCTGTTCGTAAACCTCGACGCAACCGACGAGCAGCTCGATTTCCCAATCATCTATGCATCAGCATTGATGGGTATCGCAGGTAACGATCACAGCGATATGGCGGAAGACATGACCCCGCTGTACCAGGCGATCGTTGACCACGTTAAAGCACCAGACGTTGACTCTGATGGTCCGTTCCAGATGCAAATCTCCCAGCTTGATTACAACAACTATGTTGGCGTTATCGGCATCGGTCGCATCAAACGCGGTAAAGTGAAGCCTAACCAGCAAATCACTATCATCGACAGCGAAGGTAAAACTCGTAACGGTAAAGTCGGTAAAGTACTGACTCACCTCGGTCTGGAGCGTATTGAATCCACCGAAGCTGAAGCCGGCGACATCATCGCGATTACCGGTCTGGGCGAGCTGAACATCTCCGACACCCTTTGCGATACGCAAAATGTTGAAGCGCTGCCAGCACTGTCTGTTGATGAACCAACTGTTACCATGTTCTTCAACGTCAACACCTCTCCGTTCTGTGGCAAAGAAGGTAAATACGTTACCTCTCGTCAGATCCTTGACCGCCTGAACAAAGAGCTGGTGCACAACGTGGCACTGCGTGTTGAAGAAACCGAAGATGCGGATGCATTCCGTGTATCCGGTCGTGGCGAACTGCACCTGTCCGTGCTTATCGAAAACATGCGTCGTGAAGGCTTCGAACTGGCTGTGTCCCGTCCGAAAGTAATCAACCGTATGATCGATGGTCGTATGCAAGAGCCGTTCGAGAACGTGACTCTGGATATCGAAGAGCAGCACCAGGGTTCTGTAATGCAGGCGATGGGTGAGCGTAAGGGCGATGTCAAAGACATGATCCCTGACGGCAAAGGCCGTATCCGTCTGGATTACCTGATCCCAGCACGTGGCCTGATCGGCTTCCGTACTGAGTTCATGACCATGACTTCTGGTACTGGTCTGCTGTACTCCACATTCAGCCATTACGACGACGTGAAACCAGGCGAAATCGGCCAGCGTCAGAACGGCGTGCTGATCTCTAACGGCCAGGGTAAAGCGGTTGCGTTTGCTCTGTTCGGTCTGCAGGACCGCGGTAAGTTGTTCCTGGGTCACGGTGCAGAAGTTTACGAAGGCCAGATCATCGGTATTCACAGTCGTTCTAACGACCTGACTGTAAACTGCCTGACCGGTAAGAAACTGACCAACATGCGTGCGTCCGGTACTGACGAAGCAACGACTCTGGTTCCTGCATTGAAGATGTCTCTGGAGCAAGCTCTGGAATTCATCGATGATGACGAACTGGTAGAAGTGACTCCAACTTCCGTACGTATTCGTAAGCGTCACCTGACTGAAAACGACCGCAAACGTGCGGGCCGTGGTAGCAAAGAAGCGTAAGTTTCTTTCCTGCAAAGCATTGAAGCCCTGCCTGTTTAGGCGGGGCTTTTTTTTGCTTAATAACTCGCAGAACCCGGATCAGTTTTTTATCAGCGATAGTCAAAGCTACCCTTTACCGCTACAGTTATTTGTCCATGCGCAAAGGAGAGGCTTATGCTGTATATCTTTGATTTAGGCAACGTCATCGTTGATATCGACTTCAATCGAGTAATGGGGGTTTGGAGCGATTACAGCCGTGTCCCACTAGCGAATTTGCAGAAAAGCTTTGTAATGGGCGAGGCGTTTCAACGCCACGAGCGGGGACAAATTAGCGACGAAGAATTTGCTGCTGCGGTATGCGAAGAAATGGGAATGGCGTTGAGCTTTGATCAGTTTTCCGCCGGCTGGCAGGCTATCTTTGTTGCCTTACGCCCAGAAGTGATTGCCATCATGAACAAGCTGCGTGAGCAGGGACATCGTGTCGTTGTGCTCTCTAACACCAACCGTTTACACACTTATTTCTGGCCGGGTGAATATCCTGAAATTGCCCTGGCGGCAGATAAAATCTATCTGTCCCAGGAAATGGGGATGCGCAAGCCCGACGCTGAGATCTATCAAAAACTCCTCGAAACAGAAGGTTTTTCAGCGAGTGAGGCGGTCTTTTTTGACGACAACGCCGATAATATTAAGGGAGCCCAACAGTTGGGTATCACCAGCATTTTGGTGACTGGAAAAGATACGATACCTGGATATTTCGCCAAAAACCTATGATAAAAGACGTTCACCGCAAAACGAGCAAGCACCTCAGGCCATGTATCGCCTGGGGTAAATTGCTCTGGCATCGGATTGACCAGGATAATATGACCACGCTTGCAGGTAACCTTGCTTACGTGTCATTGCTCTCACTGGTGCCTTTGGTTGCGGTAGTGTTTGCGCTATTTGCAGCGTTTCCGATGTTTGCCGACGTTAGTATTCAACTGCGGCATTTTGTTTTCTCAAATTTTCTGCCCGCGACGGGCGATATCATCCAGCGCTATATCGAACAGTTTGTTGCTAACTCCAACAAGATGACTGCTGTAGGGGCCTGTGGCCTTATCGTTACCGCACTGCTGCTGATGTATGCCGTGGATAACGCACTAAATACTATCTGGCGCAGCACGCGAACCAGGCCAAAAATTTACTCATTTGCTGTCTACTGGATGATTTTGACGCTAGGGCCGCTGCTGGCTGGTGCTAGCCTGGCGATAAGTTCGTATCTACTTTCACTGCGCTGGGTAACGGGCTTAAACAGCACGATTGATATTGTATTGCGTATCTTTCCATTGCTGCTTTCCTGGCTGTCATTCTGGATGTTGTACAGCATCGTTCCAACCACCCGAGTTCCGGTGCGAGATGCTCTGATTGGCTCGCTGGTAGCCGCTCTTTTGTTTGAGCTTGGGAAGAAAGGTTTTGCCCTCTACATCACTATGTTTCCTTCTTACCAATTGATTTACGGCGTGTTAGCTGTGATCCCCATTTTATTTGTCTGGGTTTATTGGACCTGGTGTATCGTGTTGCTCGGCGCCGAAATTACTGTCACTCTCGGGGATTACCGCAAACTCCGTGTCGAAGCACAGCAGGAAGAATTGGAAGAACCATGATTGCATTAATACAGCGTGTCACCCACGCTTGCGTCACCGTGGACGGTGTCGTTACGGGTGAAATTGGCCCGGGACTTTTAGTGTTATTGGGTGTCGAAAAAGAAGATAACGAACAGAAAGCGAATCGCCTTTGCGAACGGGTTTTGGGTTACCGCATTTTTGGCGATGAAAACGACAAAATGAATCTGAACGTTCAACAAGCTGGTGGCAGCGTGCTGGTGGTGTCGCAGTTTACCCTCGCCGCTGATACCGAACGCGGTATGCGCCCGAGCTTTTCTTGTGGCGCGGCACCTCAGCTTGCTGAAGAGTTATATGAATACTTTGTTCAACGTTGTCGACAGCAGGGCATTGTTGCCGAAACAGGGCGCTTTGCTGCCGACATGAAAGTCAGCCTGACCAATGATGGCCCGGTGACGTTTTGGTTACAGGTCTGAATTCGCAGCCTTTACGGTCCCGCGTAACAAGAGAGAGTACATGTATGTATCACCTTCGCGTACCGCAAACCGAAGAAGAGCTTGAGCTCTATTACCAGTTTCGCTGGGAGATGCTACGTAAGCCGTTGCATCAACCCAAAGGCTCCGAACGCGATGCCTGGGATGCCTTAGCTCATCACCAAATGGTGGTGGATGAAGAGGGTAACCCGGTTGCAATTGGCCGTTTGTACATCAATGCTGATAACGAAGCAGCGATCCGCTTTATGGCCGTTCATCCATCAGTGCAGGATAAAGGCTTGGGTACGCTGGTGGCGATGACGCTGGAATCTGTTGCGCGCCAGGAAGGGGTTAAACGTGTGGTATGTAGCGCACGTGAAGATGCCGTCGAGTTTTTTGCCAAACTCGGTTTTGAGAACCAGGGTGAAATCACCACCCCTTCCACTACCCCTATTCGTCACTTTTTAATGATTAAACCGGTCGCCTCGCTGGATGATATTCTTCATCGCGCCGACTGGTGCGGGCAGTTACAACAGGCGTGGTACGAACACATTCCGCTTAGCGAGAAGATGGGCGTGCGCATCCTGCAATATACCGGGCAGAAATTCATCACGACGATGCCTGAGGCGGGCAATCAAAATCCTCACCAGACGTTATTCGCAGGCAGCCTGTTTTCACTGGCAACGCTCACCGGCTGGGGGCTGATTTGGTTGATGCTGCGTGAGCGTCACCTGGGCGGCACGATTATTCTTGCCGATGCGCATATTCGATATAGCAGCCCTATCACCGGAAGACCGGGAGCGATTGCTGACTTAGGCTCTTTGAGCGGTGATCTGGACCGTCTGGCGCGTGGCCGTAAAGCTCGTGTTGCACTGCAAGTTGAGCTCTACGGTGATGATAAGCAAGGTGCTGTTTTTGAAGGTGTGTATCTGGTGTTGCCAGCTAAACCTTTTGGGCCGCTTGAAGAAGGCGGCAATGAAGAAGAATAGTTGAAGAGTAACAGCCCGGCGCTTATGCGCCGGGTACTTCCCCATTCTGCATGGTTTGCTGTACTTGTTTTCCATCGGCGCTTGTCGCCTGTAATGTTCCATTCACCGTGGGTTTCAGTGGTGTTTGAGCTGCAAGGTTACCGCTTACTGAAAGCTGCAAATTGCCGTTGCCTTCCAGCGGCAAGGGAGGCCATCCCCATTGTTGCAACACGTTGACTGGTATCGAGCGCCCGCGAAGATTCATTGCTGCATTGCGTTGCGGAGCTTGTGAGATAGCGCCAGTTGCTTCCAGCATCCCTTCACCCGCAAAAGCACTCAGTTCGGTAATAGATATCTGGCTGTCGGTAGCATTCAGTGAAATGGATGGGCGGCGAACATCCACACGGTTAAACGTGGCGGCCGCGGCGTTCAGCGTGGCGTTACCACTCCATATTCCCCACTGGCTATTGCGCACCACTTCGAGATTGTTCGCCGTGCCATCTAAGGCGGTGAGCTGGAACGGGAAGGCGGGATCAATATCGATGATCAAATTACGGTTTGCCGAAAGCTTTTTAATCGTGACTGAATTCAGCCATTCCGGTAAAGGCTCTATCCAACGGGTTTTCCAGTCAGCAGGCAGTGTGTATTCAAGTCCGGCAAAAACCAACTCATCGAGTGCCAGTTTTTTTTCATTGCGCAGCCATATGCCAGAGGTGCGAACCATGCCTCTTTCCCAGCGGGAAGTGAACTGACGTATCACTGCGGTTTGCGGGTTAAAATCGATATTTACGATCGGGTCATTTAGCTGCAACGCACCAATAATAAAATCACTGGCATTCATCGATAAACGCCCGTCATCGCTTTGCCAGCCACCTTTTGCCAGCGTCAGGTTGCGCAAACTTAGATCTAAATCGGTTATCGCCCAATCTTTGCCTTCCATACGCGCATCTGTCACCTCGAGGCTATCGATTTTCAATGAAGGGACAGAGCCAAGAGGGGCCAGGAAATCGGTAATGGATTTATTAGTTTGTAGGCGGATATCGTTGAGCCGTAAGCTGCCAATCTGCCATGAGCCATCGGCAAGACGGTTTGCATTACCGGTGAGCGAGCCACGTGCAATGTCTGCACCGATAGTTGAGAGCGTCACCTGTTCGTTATTAATCGCACCTTGCAACAAGACGTTGGTAGCCGGTACTCCGTTAAGTGTCATGGAACCGGCGCTAAATTGAATATCAGCAGTATTACCCAGCACCTTACCTTGCTGTGGCTGCCAGGGTTTTACGCCTCCGTTGACGCGTTGAGCGTGCAGGTCCCACCCAGTATTGGGGCTATTGATTGCCATATCGCTCAATTGCAGCATATCGGACTGGAAGGGTAGCGGGGCAGCATTGGGGCTGATATTTAGCGTTCCGTTTTGCAGCACAATCGCATCGACGTGCAAAGGCTGCGAAAACTGACGTGAGCTCAGACCAATATCGATATTTTGCGCCACCAGTGTTGCTGGCTGGCCTTTGCGGCCGAAAGTGACGTTTTTCAGCGAGACATGAGTGGGCGATGCCCACTGGTGGTCGATCACTTCAAAAGAGAAATTGTAATCACTCTTTTCGTTGACCCAACTACTGATCTGGGATGCTCCCCAACGAGTTTGAAGTAATAAATAAGCGGCTATGAGTGCCACTATTATGACAACCAATAAAGCTATGATCAGCTTTCCTAGAAATTTCATTGTCTTCCATCCCATGAAGTTTCGGTAAGGGTGTTATGCCCCATTTACCGTTATAGCTCAAGGATGGGATTGTCAGGAGGGGTAACACGCGCTGGCGCGAACAAATCACCAGCGCGTGAAGTACATCAATTTTTCTCAGGCGGGAAAATCAGGTTTAACACGATGGCGGTGATACCACCGGCAGCAATGCCAGATGAGAGCAAGGTTTTAAGCCAGTCAGGAGCGAACTGGAGAATCAGCGGCTGTTGAGAAACACCCATACCGACCGCCAGTGACAGCGCAATAATCATAATCGCACGGCGATTCAGCGGCTCGCGGGAGACAATACGCACACCGGATGCAGCGATTGTGCCGAACATCACAATAGTTGCGCCACCTAAAACTGGCTCAGGAATGTGTTGTACAAACCCACTGACTGCCGGGAACAGACCCAATACAATCAGCATCAGTGCGACGACAAATCCAACATAACGGCTGGCAACACCCGTAAGCTGAATAACGCCATTGTTCTGGCCAAAGCAAGAGTTAGGGAAGGTGTTGAATACGGCTGAAACACAAGAGTTCAGGCCATTAGCCAACACGCCACCTTTCAGGCGCTTCATATAGAGTGGTCCGGAAACTGGCTGCTCGGACACGTCGGAAGTTGCTGTGATATCACCGATTGTCTCCAGTGAGGTCACCATAAACACCAGCATCAGTGGGATAAGCAGATTCCAGTCGATACCCAACCCGTAGTAAAGCGGCGTTGGCACCATAATTAAATCTGTATTGGTTGATGGTGCAACATCTGGCAGCATGCCCATCGCCCAGGCAAGTGCATAACCCACTGCCATTGCGATAACCAGAGAAGCTACACGCAAGTAGGCGTTACGTTGGCGGTTTAGCAAAATGATGACTAACAGCACCGCACCGGCCAGTAGCAGATTTTTTGGTGCACCAAATGTATGGTCACTCATTGCACCATAGCCACCACCAATAGATGTCAGGCCAACCTGAATTAAGGAAAGACCAATAATCATCACAACTACGCCGGAAACCAGCGGCGTGATAATGCGGCGAGCAAGGTGCAGGAAGCGCGATATCAGCATCTCGGTGCAACTTGCGAGCATTAACGTGCCAAAAAGTGCAGCCATCATTGTCGGAACATCAGCCCCACCATTCTTCAATGCCATACCACCCATAATCAGCGGTGCCACAAAGTTAAAACTGGTGCCTTGAATAGACAGAAGCCCAGAGCCTACCGGGCCCCAGGCTTTAATCTGGATAATTGATGCCACACCTGATGCAAACAGGGACATACTGATAATGTGTTGGGTATCTTCAGCTGGAAGTCCCAGAGCCTGGCAAATCAACATCGCAGGCGTGATTACCGCAACAAACATTGCTAATAAATGCTGACCAGCAGCGAACAGCGTTTGTGGGAGAGGTGGGCGGTCCTCGAGGCGGTAAATCAATTCACTGGAACGAGCGTGGGCAATCGGTTGCGCATCTTCAGACTCAACAGCATTAACAGACATTAGAAATTATCCCCTGCCGAAAAAACGGTGATTTTAGCGGACTGAAGGCTAAAAGCAAACGTTTGCCAAGGATGTTTCCTAAGATAAAAAGTGTATATGCCGAGCTTTTTATATAACTTTCGACTGTTTTTTGGTTAAAATCCAGCTGCTGACTTTTCTAGAACCTGAAATTCCAGTGAAGGATAAATTAAAAGCGTCTGTGAGAAATATGCGCAAACAGGAGCACTTCTATGTTTTATCTCGACACCCTTTCTACCCTTGTTGCTGCGACTCTCGTGTTGTTACTGGGCCGAAAAATGGTCCACACCATACCGCTATTAAAAAAATACACTATCCCTGAACCGGTAGCGGGTGGGCTATTAATCGCCCTTGCCTTGCTGGTACTCAAAAAGAGCGTCGGCTGGGAATTTGAATTTGATATGAGCCTCAAAGACCCTTTGATGCTCGCCTTCTTTGCCACCATCGGCCTTAACGCCAACCTTTCCAGCCTGCGTGCGGGCGGCAAAGTTGTCGGTATTTTCCTGATTGTGGTTGTTGGTTTGCTGGTCATGCAAAACGCCATTGGTATTGGTATGGCGAGTCTGTTAGGCCTTGATCCATTAATGGGTTTACTGGCGGGGTCTATAACGTTATCTGGTGGGCATGGTACAGGGGCCGCCTGGAGTAAATTGTTTACCGAGCGTTATGGTTTCCAGAATGCCACTGAAGTGGCGATGGCTTGCGCAACATTTGGCCTGGTGCTGGGTGGTTTAATTGGCGGGCCGGTGGCGCGTTATCTGGTCAAACACTCGTCTACACCGAACGGCACACCTGAAGATAGCATTGACCCAACCGCTTTCGAAAAACCTGCGGTAGGGCGCATGATTACCTCTATGGTAATGATTGAAACCATCGCGATGATTGCCATCTGCCTGACAGCAGGTAAATTTGTGGCGCATTTTATTCAGGGCACTAGCTTTGAATTACCGACTTTCGTTTGTGTGCTTTTTGTCGGGGTTATTCTTAGTAATTCGCTCTCGTTGCTGGGCTTTTATCGCGTCTTTGAGCGTGCGGTTTCGGTGTTGGGCAACGTGAGCTTATCGTTGTTCCTGGCCATGGCACTGATGAGCCTGAAACTGTGGGAATTGGCATCTCTGGCGTTGCCTATGCTTGCGATTCTGACGGTGCAAACCATCTTTATGGCACTGTATGCGATCTTTGTAACTTATCGCTTGATGGGGAAAAACTATGATGCGGCAGTGCTTGCTGCGGGGCATTGTGGTTTTGGGCTGGGTGCTACGCCTACGGCAATCGCTAATATGCAGGCAATCACCGAGCGTTTTGGCCCATCGCACATGGCGTTCCTGGTTGTTCCAATGGTCGGTGCGTTCTTTATTGATATCGTTAACGCGCTGGTGATCAAAATGTATCTGATGCTGCCAATCTTCGGCTAAGTCATCAGGCGTTTGAATAACGTTCCGTTTCAGGCATCCAGCGTTCAATGAGCGCGGTTGCCTGTTCCGGATAGCGTTCATGGATATGGCGTGCAAGGCGCTGTACTTCCGGGATCATCGCCTGGTCGCGTAGCAAATCAGCCACTTTAAACTCGGCATTGCCCGTCTGGCGTGTGCCGAGTAATTCCCCCGGACCACGAATTTCTAAATCTTTCTGAGCAATCACGAAGCCATCATTGCTATCGCGCAGTACCTGTAAACGCAGCTGTGCGGTTTTCGACAGTGGCGACTTGTAAAGCAACACACAGTGAGATGCAACCGCACCACGACCCACACGCCCACGTAGCTGGTGGAGCTGCGCAAGCCCCAGACGCTCAGGGTTTTCGATAATCATCAGGCTGGCATTCGGTACATCAACACCAACCTCTATGACAGTTGTCGCAACCAGCAGATGAATTGAGCCTTCTTTGAAAGCCTGCATCACCGCCTGCTTCTCCTGCGGCTTCATACGGCCATGAACCAGGCCGACGTTCAGATTCGGCAGGGCGATTTTTAGCTCATCCCACGTGACTTCCGCGGCCTGGGCTTCGAGTAGCTCTGATTCTTCAATTAACGTACAAACCCAGTACGCCTGGCGTCCTTCATCACTGCAAGCTCCGCGCACCCGATCGATAATATCGTTGCGGCGTGAGTCTGGAATCGCGACGGTTGTTACCGGTGTACGGCCCGGTGGGAGTTCATCGATCGTAGATGTGTCTAAATCGGCATAAGCCGTCATCGCCAGCGTGCGCGGAATAGGTGTAGCAGTCATGATTAGCTGATGTGGGTGAAAGCCCTGAATCTGGCCCTTTTCCCACAATGCCAGGCGTTGATGAACACCAAAGCGGTGTTGCTCATCAATGATAACCAGTGCAAGTTGTGAAAACTGCACCTGTTCCTGGAAGATCGCGTGCGTTCCCACCACCATTGATACCTGACCGCTGGCGATCGCATCCTGTTGAGCAATTCGCGCTTTGCCTTTTTGCTTACCTGCAAGCCAGCCAACCTCAATACCCAATGGTGCAAACCATTGGCGGAAGTTATTAGCGTGCTGTTCTGCGAGTAATTCCGTTGGGGCCATCAGACCCACCTGCTTGCCGTGTGCGATTGCCCGTAATGCTGCAAGTGCCGCAACCAGCGTTTTACCCGAGCCCACATCACCTTGCACAAGGCGCATCATCGGCACATCCAGCGCCATATCGTGTTCGATTTCCGCCACGACACGCTCTTGTGCACCGGTCGGCTTAAACGGAAGGGCAGCCAACAGGCGGTTTTTTAATTCGTCATGATTATGCAAAGGCAGCGCGTGATAACGCTGCGCACCTGCGCGTAGCGCAAGCATGCTCAGATTATGTGCCAACAACTCTTCAAGAATTAAGCGCTGTTGAGCAGGGTGTTTTCCCGTCTCCAGATCGGCTAACTGCATGGTTGGTGGCGGGCGATGTAGTGTGCGCAATGCTTCTGGCAGGCTCATCATTCCCTTGCTCAAATCAGCCGGGAGCAATTCAGAAATGGCGCAGGTATCGAGCAATTCAAGGGCCTGATCGGTCAGCTTGCGCAATGTAGCCTGGCGGATACCTTCCGTTGTGGGGTAAACCGGCGTCAGCGTTTCTTGTAGTTCTGGTGTGCTGAGATCGCCCTGAATACGGTATTCCGGGTGAATCATTTCCGCGCCGTGCGTCCCGCGTTTTGCTTCGCCATAGGCAAGCACGCGTTTGCCGGTTGCGAGACTGTTTTTCATTGCCGCGTTGAAGTTGAAAAACCGCATCGTCAGGATGCCTGTACCATCAGTAATCTGGCAGGTCATCATACGGCGGCGGCCAAAACTGATATTACAGTTCAGCACTTCGCCTTCTACCGTGGCGTATACGCCGGGTATCAGGTCGTTAATAGGGTAGAGATGGGTACGGTCTTCATAGCGAAGCGGCAGGTGAAGCAGAAGATCCTGAATGGTATACAGGCCAATTTTAGCCAGTTTGCCGCTCTGGCTGGCACCCACTCCGGCAAGCGTGCTTAACGGTATGGCATCCAGCAAACGGCCTTTCATTCGGCTACTCCGCAGATTGCATGGTGGCCCACCATGCGGCATCAGCTTCTATTTCACCTTGCTGATTCACATGTGGGTAAGGCAAACCTTTACGGCGGGAGACTCGCGCCAGTACAGGGTAGCCGCCTTCAAACAGCAGGCGCTGTTGTTCAGACTCTGGCAGGGTGCTGTTTTCGCGCTGATACATACCGGCATTCTGGCGCTGGCGCTGTGCCTCATAAAGAATGAGTGCGGAAGCCACGGACACATTGAGCGATTGCACCATCCCGATCATCGGAATAATGATGTCCTGGTCTGCCAACGCTAACGCTTCCTGAGTAATCCCTGTTTTTTCCTGCCCCATCAAAATGCAGGTTGGGCGGGTGTAATCAATTTCGCGGAAATCGACGGCTTTATCAGAAAGGTTGGTGGCGAGAATTTGCATTCCGCTGCTTTTTAGATGGGCAACTGCATCGCCAATATCGCGGTGAGTTTTAACTTCAACCCAGGAGTTACTTCCGGCAGCAGAAGAGGCCATGGTGCGCATTCGGTTACCCGGCCAGACTGCGTGAACTTCATGTACACCCACGGCATCTGCGGTGCGAATAATCGCCGAGACGTTATGAGGTTTATGGACTTGCTCCATGCAGACGGTCAGGTCAGGCTGACGCCTGGCGAGCATCTCGCAAATACGCGCATAACGTTGAGGATTCATAACACTAGTTTCGGTTGCGGGTAACTTTGATCACATCCGGCATCACGCGGATTTTGCGCATAATATTAGCCAGATGAACACGATCGCGGGCAGACATACGGATAAACGCGCTATAGACGCGACCATCTTTTTCTTCGGTATTCAGGCTGTGGATATTTGAGCCTGCTGTGTTGATAGCAGCCGTCAGATTTGCCAGTGCACCCTGATGGTTGAACATATCCACTTTGATTTCAGTGAGGAACTCTTGCTCAGTTTCCTTATCCCATTCAACCGCCATAAACTTCTCGGCTTCTTTCTGATAGCCACGAATATTACGGCAAGACTCATGGTGGATAACCAATCCTTTACCAGGGCTGACGTGGGCAACAATCGGATCGCCAGGAATTGGGCGGCAACACTTAGCAAAAGTAATCAGCACGCCGTCTGCACCTTTGATAGGCAGATGGCTATGCGGTAGAGCATTCGCCTGCAAAGACGCCTGGGATTCGCCTTGCAGATTTTTCGCGACAACCACGCTCATGGCGTTACCCAAGCCAATTTCAGCCAGCAAATCATCAAGCGTGGCGAGCTTCATGCGCTCAAGCTCACGCTGAATATTTTCTGGCGGAACTTCGGCAAGCTTGCGGCTACCACCTAACGCATGGTTAAGCAGGCGGCGCCCGAGGCTAACAGAGTCATCACGCTTAAGGTTCTTCAGCATCTGGCGAATTTTGGCGCGGGCTTTTGAGCTCACAACGAAATTCAGCCATGCGGCGTTCGGGCGAGCGCCCGGTGCGGTAATGATTTCGATTGTCTGACCGCTGCTAAGAGACTGAGACAGCGGATAGGGTTGTCTGTCGACACGAGCACCAACGCAGGCATGGCCAATGTCGGTATGTACGGCATAGGCAAAATCGACAGGTGTCGCACCAGCAGGCAATTCGACAATGCGCCCTTCAGGGGTGAAAACGTAAATCTCATCCGGGAACAGATCGGATTTCACGCTCTCGATAAATTCAAATGAGCTACCAGCGCTTTGCTGAAGTTCCAGCAAGCTTTGCATCCAGCGTTGGGCACGGATTTGCGCGGTCGTGCTACTTTCACCTTGCTCTTTATAAGCCCAGTGAGCGGCAACACCCATTTCTGCCATCTGGTCCATATCTTCGGTACGGATTTGCACTTCAACCGGCACACCGTGTGGGCCAATCATTGAAGTATGCAGGGACTGATATCCGTTCGCTTTTGGAATGGCGATATAGTCCTTAACCCGGCCGGGACGTGGCTTGTAGAGGCTATGCATCTGCCCAAGAACGCGGTAACAGGTATCCATGTCGTGAACAATTACGCGGAAGGCGTAAATATCCATAATCGAGTGGAAACGCTGCTCTTTGAGCGTCATTTTGCAGTAAATGGAATAAAGGTGTTTTTCGCGACCACTGACGCGGCAAGGAATGCCTGCTTCTTGCAAACGACCATCGATTTCAGAGAGGATTTTTTGAATCATCTCTTTGCGGTTACCACGCGCCGCTTTAACCACTTCTTTAATGACGCGGTAACGGTTTGGGTAAAGCGCTTCAAAGCCCAGCTCTTCCAGCTCGGTTTTCAGATGATGAATACCAAGACGGTGTGCCAGAGGGCTATAAATTTCGAGGGTTTCGCGAGCAATGCGGCGACGCTTGTCAGGGCGCAAAGCCCCGAGAGTGCGCATGTTATGCGTACGGTCGGCGAGTTTGATCAGAATGACACGGATGTCTTGCACCATCGCCATGATCATTTTGCGGAAGTTTTCAGCCTGAGCTTCTTTCTTATCGCGGAATTTCAGTTTGTCGAGCTTAGATACCCCTTCCACCAGTTCGGCAACGCTTTTGCCAAACAGTTGTTCCATATCCTGGTAGGTGGCAGGGGTGTCTTCGATCACATCATGCAGTAGTGCAGCCATCAGTGTTTCATAGTCGAGTTTCATCTCGGCCAGAATGCAGGCTACAGCTACAGGATGGGTGATATAGGGTTCACCGCTTGAACGTGCTTGTCCCTCGTGAGCATCACGCGCAACAAGGTATGCTTGCCGAAGTCGCTTAATCTGCTCCTCGGGCAAGTATGGTTGAATCAGTTGATTCAGGCTTTCAAACAGATACAAGGGCTACCCGCAGGCTAATTAACGACGACCTTCAGCAATAGCGGTAACAGCCTGCAGTTCTGCGGCTTCCTGCTCTTGCTGTTCCTGGCGATCACGAACATCGAGAATCTGGTTGGTGATCAACCCTTCTTCGATTTCGCGCAGAGCGATTACAGTCGTTTTATCGTTTTCTTCAGGCACTAGTGGATCTTTACCACCAGTTTGCATCTGACGAGCGCGACGTGCGGCGACCAGAACCAGGTCAAAACGGTTACCAATTTTCTCAACAGCGTCCTGAACAGTTACGCGTGCCATAATTAAAATGCTCCACAGATGAAGAAATGACTGGGCATGATACTGAAACTAGGCTCAGTCTGCCAATAGTTTGCTGATTAAAGCGTCATGTCGCGCTTTTTGGCGACCCATTCGTAGACGCTCGGCACGAATGATAATTTTTAAATCTGACAGTGCGGTGTCAAAATCGTCATTGACGATTAAATAGTCATATTCAGCGTAATGGCTCATTTCTGCAACAGCCTGCTCCATTCGCTTCGTAATAACTTCTTCACTGTCTTGCCCACGGCCACGTAAGCGACGGTCTAACTCGTCTTTCGACGGCGGCAGAATAAAAATACTGCGAGCTTGCGGCATTTTCTCACGAATCTGCTTAGCTCCTTGCCAGTCGATATCCAGAAAAACATCTACACCTGTCGCCAAAACTTGCTCAATGGCATGGCGTGAAGTGCCGTAATAATTACCAAACACTTCCGCGTGTTCAAGGAATGCGTCTTCAGCAATCATCTGCTTAAACTCTTCCTTTTCTACAAAGAAATAGTGCTCGCCATGTTTCTCTCCCGGACGAATACCACGGGTGGTATGGGAGATAGAAACTTGCGTGTCATACAGCGGTTGTGTCTTTAACAAAGCCTGGATGAGGCTGGATTTCCCCGCGCCACTTGGGGCGGAAACGATATAAAGCGTGCCTTGAGCCATGAGTTCTAACTTATTCGGTAAGCATAAAAAGAAATGCGTATACGGGCCTATTATACACGCCGTCTACGTGTCACGGAGAATTTGTCGTGTTCCTTGGCAATATTTCTGCCATTTTGCGCAAGGATTTCCAAAAAACATGCCGTATTACTGCAACACATTAAAAACCCCTGAAAGCTCCTCGCATCCTTTTTAAAACCCAATCGCACAGCGTGTTTCTTAGCGTTATATCTCTCTTTGCTTCTACACGGAGGGTCATATGAGGTGGATAACAAAGTTTATCGGAGTTCTGGGGTTGTTTAGCGCAATGGCGTCAGCATCATGCCCGGTCTGGTCATCTGAGCAAGCTCAACAGGAGATGGCGGCATTGAAAGAAAAGCTTGGGGAATGGGATCAAGCCTATTATCAGCAAGGCGTCAGTATCGTCACTGATGCTACGTACGATGGCCTACTCAGGCAGTTCAATAATTGGCAGCGGTGTTTTAGCCCGGCAGAAGAACCTCAACAGCCTGGGCTATTCACACAGGGTAAAGCGCTTCATCCCGTTGCCCATACTGGCGTTAAAAAACTCCCCGACAGAGCAGCCGTTGCAACATGGGTAAAGGGGAAAACCGATCTTTGGGTACAACCGAAAGTTGATGGTGTGGCGGTGACATTGGTTTATAACCAAGGCCAGCTCGTTCAACTTCTGAGCCGGGGTGATGGTGAAAAAGGGCAGGATTGGACAACAAAAGCCAAAATGATTCCTGACATCCCTAAAACCCTGACTGGCCCACTTGCCAATAGTGTGCTTCACGGTGAGATCTTCTGGAAAAGGGATAATCATGTACAGAAAACAATGGGTAGCATTAACGCCCGGGGAAAAGCCGCAGGCGCTATGATGCGCAAGGGGGACAATGCTTTACTCAACGAGTTGGGGATCTTTATATGGGCCTGGCCAGACGGTCCCATCCAAATGAACCAGAAAATGAACGTGCTTGCTCAGGCCGGTTTTCCGCTGACTAAAACCTGGTCAAAGTCCGTTAATTCTATAGATGAGATATCGAAGCAACGCGAGTCATGGTTTACGACCCCATTACCCTTTGTGACAGATGGCGTGGTTGTTCGAGAGGGGGGTGAACCTGCTGGAAAGCTCTGGGCTCCGGGACAGGCTGGATGGGTGGTTGCATGGAAATATCCGCCGTTACAGCAAATTGCTGAAGTTAAAAGCGTTCAGTTTACTGTGGGGCGTACGGGCAAAGTCTCCGTTGTACTTAATCTGCATCCTTTACAGATTGATGATAAACAGGTTAAACGAGTAAACATCGGTTCAGTTAGAAAATGGCAGGCGTTGGATATTGCCGCAGGTGATCAGGTAATGGTGAGCCTTGCCGGGCAGGGAATTCCTCGTTTTGACGAGGTTGTGTGGCGCATTAATCCACGGAATAAACCACAACCTCCATCCGAAAAAAAGACCACAACACTGAGCTGCCTCTATTTTGAGAGTTGGTGCAGCGAGCAGTTTATCGCTCGTCTTACGTGGTTAAGCTCCCCGGAAATACTGAATATCAACGGAGTTAGTGTACGTTCGTGGCAGCAGCTCCAACAAAACCTCAACCTGGAACATATCTTTTCCTGGTTGGCAGTCACTCAGGAAGATTTGTCTAAGATGAGTGATACGTCTGTGGCAAGAATTGCACATCTGTGGCAGCAATTCTTGCAAGCCCGGCAGCAACCCTTCAGGCAATGGCTTCTGGCATTTGGTTTGCCGCTACCAAGGACGGTACTCTCCATAATGCCCGATTCGCAATGGTCACATTTGGTTGCCAGAGATGAGCTTAGTTGGCAAAAGCTGCCGGGAGTAGGTTCTATAAGAGCAAAAAAGCTGGTGGAGTTTGTCAATAATCCCCAAATAGCTGCACTAGCGGCTTTTCTGACACAGCAAGGAATTCGGGGATTTATTGATCAGTGATCTGCATGTTTGTAGTGGAATACTGGCAATCCAAGGCGCAGACGTAATGCCAGCAAACGTGTAGTGAATCCGAAGATAAGTGTGGAAATGATCACCACATCCTGGTTCGAAACATAGTGCTGCAAAACGATATAAAGAACAGCTGAGGCAAAGGCGATGCCGGCATATAGCTCTTTCTGGAAAACCAGTGGGATACGTTTACAGAACATATCGCGCAGGACACCACCAAATACGCCGGTCACTACGGCTGCAATAATGGCAATGATTGGGCCTTCACCCATATCCAATGCGATTTGTGCACCGATGATAGAGAAGACAACCAATCCCAGTGCGTCGAGAACCAGGAAAAGGCGGCGCAGATGGGGCATCACAGGGGCAAACACGGTGGTGAGTACAGCGGCAACGGCCACAATCACGACGTATTCAGGGTGTTTCACCCAGCCTAACGGGTAGTGCCCAAGCAGAATGTCACGCACAGACCCACCGCCAAGTGCAGTTGCTGTAGCAATAATGATGACGCCGAAAGTATCCATACGGCGGCGGCCTGCTGCGAGTGCGCCGGTCATTGCTTCGGCAGTAATCCCGACTAAATAAAGAATATGTAATAGCATTGATACCCCCAGTGAAAACGCTGAGAGGGTAACGTTTTGTGAACGATGTCACGATTGAGTTTTTTTAAAGCGAAGCGATTTTGATTACATTTACTAATGCTTAAGTGCTTTCTTTAGCAGTAATGTAGGGGGTTTTTGTGGTTTTTCTATTTAAAGTAGATTATTTAAATTGATGCTTAATGTCACTTAAATGACAAAAGCCCGCATAACGCGGGCTTAGAAAGGCAATGTGAACATCACTCGATGTTCTGAATCTGCTCACGCATCTGCTCAATCAGAACTTTCAATTCAATAGCTGAATTGGTGACATCTGAATTGATAGATTTTGATGCCAGAGTGTTCGACTCGCGGTTGAATTCCTGCATCATAAAGTCGAGGCGACGGCCAACAGCTTCTTTTTTCTTCAGAATGTTGTACGTCTCTTTAACGTGCGCTTCGAGACGATCCAACTCTTCAGCGACATCAACACGCTGTGCCATCAACACCAGCTCTTGCTCAAGGCGGTTGTTTTCAAGCTGAACTTGCGCATCTTCTAGTTTTGCCAGCAGGCGTTCACGCTGCCATTTCAAAACTTCAGGCATCTGTGCTCGAACATTGATGACCTCAGCACTGACGCCTTGCAGACGTTGCTCAATCATCGCCTTCAGAGCTTCGCCTTCGGTTTCACGAGCAACAATGAAGTCATCCAGTGCGCCATCAAGAGCTGCAAGAATTTCAGCGGTGATGGCATCAAGATCTTGTTCCTGAGCGGACATCACGCCTGGCCAGCGCAGAATATCAACTGGATTGATTTCGCCTTCATCACTTTGCATTTTCACCCAGTTAGCTGCTTCAACTAGCTGTTTAGCCAGTTTTTCATTGAGCAGCAAAGAGCTTTGAGAGCGAGCATCAGGTTCGAAACGCAGGTTACATTCGATTTTTCCACGGGTTAAGCGGGTGCGGATACGCTCACGAGCCACTGGTTCGAGGCTGCGGAACTGTTCCGGCATACGAATATAAGTTTCGAGATAGCGTTGGTTTACCGAACGTAACTCCCAGGAGGCGCTGCCCCATTCGCCTTTTACTTCACGTCGGGCATAGGCGGTCATACTGCGGATCATATTTCGTAACCGTATTGCGTAATAGATGTGGGGATTATAGCCATGCCTGGACTTGCAGGATAGGAATAAGCGAGTGAAGTCCGTATAATGCGCAGCCACATTCGTTTTAGCCCGGAGATAACCCCATGCGTCCATCAGGTCGTAGCGCCGAACAAGTGCGTCCAGTCACCCTGACCCGTAATTACACCAAACACGCAGAAGGCTCCGTGCTGGTCGAGTTCGGTGACACAAAAGTACTTTGCACCGCCACTGTTGAAGAAGGTGTTCCGCGTTTTCTGAAAGGCCAGGGCCAGGGCTGGATCACCGCAGAATACGGTATGTTGCCTCGTGCAACGCATACTCGTAACTTCCGTGAGGCAGCAAAAGGTAAGCAGGGTGGTCGTACTCTTGAGATTCAGCGTCTGATTGCTCGCTCGCTTCGCGCAGCAGTCGATTTGAAAGTTCTGGGTGAATACACCATCACGCTGGACTGTGATGTTCTGCAGGCAGACGGCGGTACTCGTACAGCGTCAATCACTGGTGCTTGTGTTGCTCTGGCTGATGCACTGAACAAGCTGGTGGCCGCAGGTAAGCTGAAAACCAACCCGATGAAAGGGATGGTGGCTGCAGTCTCAGTTGGTATCGTTAATGGTGCTGCTGTTTGCGATCTGGAATATGTTGAAGATTCTGCTGCAGAAACCGACATGAACGTCGTGATGATGGAAGATGGCCGAATGATTGAGGTTCAGGGCACCGCTGAAGGCGAGCCGTTCACCCATGAAGAGTTACTGGCGCTATTGGCGCTGGCGCGAGGGGGAATTGAATCTATCGTAACGGCGCAGAAGGCGGCGTTAGAAAATTGATTTTAGGCGACTCTGAGAGTCGCCTTTTTTATACCTGTTATATTTCAAGCTGCATCTGCTCACCTTGATGCCACTCGAATTATTTTGGGTAAATGCCTAAATTAAATGCAAAGGAGCAAATCCATGAAACCGTATCAGCGCCAGTTTATTGAGTTTGCGCTTAACAAGCAGGTACTTAAGTTTGGCGAATTCACGCTGAAATCCGGGCGTACCAGCCCTTATTTCTTCAATGCCGGGCTGTTCAATACCGGGCGCGACCTGGCACTGTTGGGACGTTTTTATGCTGCCGCGTTAGTGGATTCCGGGATTGAGTTTGATTTGTTGTTTGGGCCGGCTTACAAAGGAATTCCAATCGCGACGACCACCGCTGTTGCGTTGGCCGAACATCACGAGCTTGATCTGCCATATTGCTTTAACCGCAAAGAAGCAAAAGATCATGGTGAAGGTGGCAATCTGGTTGGTAGCGCCCTGGAAGGGCGTGTAATGCTGGTGGATGATGTAATCACCGCAGGTACTGCAATTCGTGAATCCATGGAAATTATTGCCGCTAATAATGCATCGCTGGCTGGCGTGCTAATTTCTTTGGACCGTCAGGAACGTGGCCGTGGCGAGATATCAGCGATTCAGGAAGTTGAGCGTGATTACCATTGCAAAGTTATTTCAATCATCACACTGAAAGACTTGGTTGAATATCTGGAAGAAAAACCTGAGATGGCTGTGCATTTAGCGGCTGTGCAGGAATACCGTACTCAGTACGGTGTGTAAGAAAAAGGGCCTTTAAAAGGCCCTCTTCAATTACTGAAGCTGGGAGGCAACCAGTGGCCATCGGGTATCAAAATCATCGGTAGGTAAATAGCGGAATTCGCTACGTACAAAACGCGATAATGTCCCTTCGCAGAAGGCCAGAAGTTGGCTTGCTAGCAGCGATTCATCAGTGACAAACCCTTCGCCTTCACGCATTTTCTTTTCGCGCATCACCTGACGTAACTGCACTTCAATTCGCTCAAAGAGCTGGTTGATGCGGCCTTGCAGGCGGTCTTGTTCAAACATCAGCGCATGACCGGTGAGAATACGTGTAAGACCAGGGTTGCGTTCGCCAAACCCGAGAATCAGTAAAACAATCAAACGTAACCGAGAGTGGGTGTCTTTCTCATCTTTCAAAATGAGATTGATACGGGTAATTAGACTGTCTTCAATAAACTCGATAAGACTATCGAACATCTTCGTTTTACTAGGAAAATGTCGATAAAGTGCAGCTTCGGAAACGCCAACAGTCGCCGCGAGCTTAGCGGTGGTAATTCGTTGGCTTCCATCACTGGATTCAAGCATTTGGGCCAGAGACTGAAGTATTTCTTCGCGACGATTCCGTTTCGCGGTTTGTTTTTCTGCCATGTTCTAAAATACCCCTGAAATAACGCACTTGTCAGGCAAGTAGCCACACAGCGCTCGCAAACTTAAAATTTGCGGTTTTTTCACATTTTTTACGCTGTGGAGTTACGTTTATATACTCTAAATAATTCGAGTTGTAGGTAGTGGGTAGGCGGCAAAAGAGCTTATCCTCAGGAGCTTACTTTAGTAAGTGACTGGGGTAAGTGAGTGCAGCCAACACCCCCACAACTTGAAGTGTGACGAGTATAAATGAAGTTACTGGCGGCCAGAATGCCCGAAACCGCCTTCACCTCGGTCACTGGAGTCGAAATCTTCAACCAGATTGAATTCAGCTTGAACGACAGGCACAAACACCATTTGTGCAATGCGCTCGCCGGGTTCAATGGTGAAGTGGTCTTGTCCACGGTTCCAGACAGAAACCATTAACTGGCCCTGGTAATCGGAGTCTATCAGCCCAACAAGGTTGCCTAACACTACGCCATGCTTATGACCAAGTCCTGAACGAGGCAGAATCACCGCCGCGAGAGATGCATCCGCGATATGAATAGCCAATCCGGTTGGTATCAGCTTGGTGACACCCGGAGCAAGCTCTACGGCCTCATCCAGACATGCGCGGAGGTCAAGACCCGCAGAGCCGGAAGTTGCATAAGTCGGCAGTGGGAACTGTTGGCCAACGCGTGGGTCCAGAATCTTAACGTCGATTTTTTTCATCATAACGGGTAACTATCTCGTTCAGTAAAAGATGGCCAAGGAGTTCCTTACGCTCAAGAGGTAAGACTTTATCTCCATCCTGCCAGAAAAGGTGCAATGCATTGTTTTCGCTGTTAAATCCCTGACCTTCTTGTGAAACATCGTTCGCACAAATCAGATCGAGGTTTTTACTCACGCGTTTTTGCCTGGCGTATTCTTCCACATTATTTGTTTCGGCGGCAAACCCAACAACATAAGGACGATGAGTTAACAGTGCTGCGACGCCGGCGACAATATCTGGGTTTTTTATCATTTTTATTGTGATTTCATCGCCTTGCTTTTTGATTTTTTCTTCAGCAACTGCGGCGGCACGATAGTCTGCAACAGCCGCACAGCCAACAAAAATTTGCTGCCCCTGGACATGTTGTTGAACCGTGGCTTCCATTTCGAGGGCCGTGGTGACATCAATGCGTTTTACCCATGCTGGGGTAGGCAAAGAAACAGGGCCGGAAATTAATGTCACATTTGCACCACGAGCTGCCGCTGCAGCCGCAATTGCGAAGCCCATTTTTCCCGAACTATCGTTGGTGATGTAACGCACCGGGTCCAGGCGTTCACGAGTCGGGCCTGCGGTAATCATGACATTAAGATGTTGCAGATCTTTGATGACAGTAAAATGTTGCGCTGCCATCTCGACAATCGTCAACGGGTCAAGCATACGGCCAGGGCCGACATCGCCACAGGCTTGGCTGCCGCTATCAGGCCCCCAAATCAGTAGGCCGCGCGTAGATAAAACCTCAAGATTGTGCTGAGTTGCTGTTGCCCGATACATTTGTTGGTTCATGGCTGGCAAAACGGCAACGGGTGCGGGTGTCGCAAGGCAAATTGTACTCACCAGGTCATTTGCCATCCCTGCGGTAATGCGGGCAATTAAATCAGCTGTCGCCGGCGCAAGAATAACTAAATCAGCCCATTTTCCTAATTCGATATGCCCCATAGCCGCTTCTGCTGCGGGGTCTAACAAGCTATCTGAAACGGGATAACCTGACACGGCTTGTAAACTCAGTGGCGTAATAAAGGCTTTGGCAGCCTCAGTCATTACTACCCGAACCTCAGCGCCGCGTTCGCGCAGACGGCGTACCAGTTCTGGTGTTTTGTAAGCAGCGATACCGCCGCTCACACCCAGAACAATTTTTTTGCCAGCAAGCCCAATCATGATTTTTCCACCAGAAGTCACAGTCATCTGAATATTTTACCACACTCATTCGGTATCGACTTTTTGCAGTTTGCGAGACATCCCGCATGGAGAATATCTGCGTATCGTGTGTATTGCTTGAGTTGTGCAAAATAGTGGTAACGAAGGGCAGGGAGGTTCTGATGGACGATTCATTGAGGCAAGACAAAGCGGATATGCCGCGGGAAAAGCTTTTGAAATTTGGGGCTAGCTCATTATCTGATGTGGAATTACTGGCACTTTTTTTACGCACTGGCTGCAGAAACACGAATGTAATGGCATTTGCGCAAAACTTACTGCATCAGTTTGGCTCAATAAGCCGGCTGTTGTCGGCTGATTATTCACAATTCAAAGATGTGAAAGGTATCGGAAGCGCTAAATACACCCAGTTGAATGCCATTGCTGAGCTTGCGAGGCGTTATTACTATTCTCGTGGTGTTGAGGAATTAACTCTCAAGGGGCCAGATTCCGTAAGGGATTTCATCCAAAGCCAACTGACCACAGCAGAACGTGAGATCTTTATGGTTATTTTTTTGGATAATCAGCATCGGGTGATTAAACATTGCCCTATGTTTTCGGGAACATTGAACCATGTTGAGGTTCATCCGAGAGAAATTGTGCGTGAAGCGATGAAATCCAATGCAGCGGCGCTAATACTCGCGCATAATCACCCGTCTGGTCGAGCAGAACCGAGTAAAGCTGATCGTGTTATTACTGAACGTATCGTAAAAGCTTGCCTGTTTATGGAAATTCGAGTGCTCGATCACCTTGTTATTGGCCGTGGAGAGTACGTTTCTTTTGCCGAACGCGGGTGGATTTAAGACGAATTGCGCGATCCTTGGGGATCTTTGTCTGTTCGGGACTTGAGCACATGCGTTATGCAGCGTATACTACGCCACCTTTGAGAATCTCGGGTTTTGGCATTATGCGCCTGGCACTGTGGTTCACATTGAACCGCCAGGGACCAGGCTTGCGGCCTGACGAGGCGCCATAACCCTATACGAAGCTCGAGCTAATTTGATTTTTGGAGAATAGACATGTCCCGAGTCTGCCAAGTTACTGGCAAGCGTCCGGTGACCGGTAATAACCGTTCCCACGCAATGAACGCGACCAAACGCCGTTTCCTGCCGAACCTGCACTCTCACCGTTTTTGGGTTGAGAGCGAGAAGCGTTTTGTCACACTGCGTGTATCTGCTAAAGGTATGCGTGTAATTGATAAGAAGGGTATCGAAACGGTCTTGGCCGATATGCGTACCCGTGGCGAGAAGTACTAAGAGGAACTAAGTCATGGCTAAAGGTGTTCGCGAGAAGATCAAGCTGGTTTCTTCTGCTGGTACTGGTCACTTCTATACCACCACGAAGAACAAGCGTACTAAGCCGGAAAAATTGGAATTGAAAAAATTCGATCCAGTTGTCCGTCAACACGTACTGTACAAAGAAGCTAAAATTAAATAATTTTAGTATCTTTGATGAAAACCTCGCTTCGGCGGGGTTTTTTTGTTTTAGGACTTTGAGTGTGGAGGATTGATGCCTGAGTTACCTGAAGTAGAAACCAGCCGACGTGGTATAGAGCCACATCTGGTTGGTGAAACCATCTTGCATGCTGTCGTGCGTAATGGTCGACTGCGTTGGCCTGTCTCCGATGAAATCCATGCTCTGAGTGATAAACCCGTTTTAAGTGTGCAGCGTCGCGCTAAGTACCTGCTGCTCGAACTTCCCGATGGCTGGATTATTATCCATCTTGGCATGTCGGGTAGCCTGCGCATTCTTCCTGAAGATTATCCCGCTGAAAAACACGACCATGTCGATTTGGTTATGAGCAACGGCAAAGTCCTGCGTTATACCGATCCACGCCGTTTCGGTGCGTGGCTGTGGGCGAAAGAGCTGGAAGGTAGCAATGTGCTGGCGCATCTTGGCCCAGAGCCGCTGAGCGACGAGTTTTCAGCTGATTATCTGCGTGAAAAATCCGCGAAAAAGAAAATCGCTATTAAGCCGTGGTTGATGGATAACAAACTGGTGGTGGGTGTGGGTAACATTTATGCCAGTGAATCGCTGTTTGCTGCGGGAATCCATCCGGACAGAGCTGCGCAGTCATTGTCTCAAACAGAATGTGATTTACTGGTTAAAACGATAAAAGCGGTGCTGCTTCGCTCCATTGAGCAGGGCGGCACGACGCTAAAAGATTTTCTTCAATCTGATGGTAAACCGGGCTATTTCGCTCAGGAGTTACAGGTTTACGGACGGACAGGTGAACCGTGCCGGGTTTGCGGCGCGCCAATTATTATCAGCAAACATGGGCAACGCAGTACTTTTTATTGCCGCCATTGCCAGCATTAATTATCACCCGTCATCATGCAACTCGAATGCTATAAAGGCTGTTTGAGCTTTTCCAGGAGCGCTTTGCAGACTGGTTCAGGCAGGAAATGAGCGACATCACCATGATGGCGGGCGACTTCTTTTACCAGCGATGAAGAGACAAAAGACCACTCTTTCGACGGCATCAGAAATACGCTTTCAAGCTCTGGCATTAAGTGGCGGTTCATATGAGCCAGCTGCATCTCATATTCAAAATCAGCCGCTGTGCGTAGTCCACGGACCAGGACATTCGCCTGCTGGGTCTTCGCAAAATTTGCCATTAAATCGCTAAACCCGACAACTTCAACATTCGGCAAATGTGCTGTAACGGCTTGTGCGAGCTGCACTCTCTCTTCCAGTGTGAACAGGGTTTTTTTATGCGGGCTGTTAGCAATCGCCAGAATTAAGGTATCGAACATCATCGCACCGCGAGTCACGATATCCAGATGGCCATTGGTAATGGGATCAAACGTGCCTGGGTAAATCGCTCGGGTGGTCATAGTGGTTTGTTTTCCGTGTAGCTTTGATTCAGTGCCCAGAGTTCAGCGTACTTGTTAAACGTGTATTGTGCATTGACGACCGCAAGTAACCAGCCCTGCTTCCCATCGAGAAAACCAGCGCGCAACAACAGAGTTTTACAAAATGCCCCGAAGGTATGACCGAAAATACCTGCAATGGAGACTCGTTTGCCGCGTTGATGACGCTCTTGCGCCCACGCGGTCGCATAATTTAACTGTTTACGTTGGAAGCTTGCGAAATCACGGCAGGTCAAATGGAGCAAATCCCCTTTAAGTGGGACAACTTTTGCGCCGGGTGCTTCCAGAGATTCATGAACCTGATTGTCATTATAGCTATAGCGTGAACGGGCATAGAGGCGAGTCACACGATCCGGATACCAACCGCTGTGGCGCATAAAGCGCCCGAGGAACAGGTTGCGGCGTGCAATACTGTAAACAGTATCTGGCTGAGGGTTTTCTAGTACCGCTTTGAGTGTGCTAGCCAGTTCAGGTGTGACACGCTCATCGGTATCGATCATCAAAATATAATCGTGACTGGCGTAGTTCTGTGCGAGCTGACGCTGTTTGCCAAAACCCTGCCAGTCTTCATTAATGAAAACCTTTGCTCCTGCCTCAAGGGCTATCTCGACGGTAGAATCGGTACTTCCTGAATCCAGCAACACTACCTCATCTGCCCATGAGACTGAGGCCAGGCATTCTGGTAATACGTCTGCCGCATTTTTAGCGATCATCACGACGGACAAACGATTGGGCATTAATGGCTCCGTTGCGGCAGATACGGTTGCAGTAATTGTAGCAAGCGTTGCAGTGCGCCTTGATTCTGGTGAAGCACTTCAACGGCATGGCGACCGTAGTAAAGACGATAATCTTCATCAGTCAGCAAAGTGGTGATTTCATTGACCAGTGAATTGGCATCTGTGACGGTTATCAGCCCATCAGCATTCTGCAATCTGGCGCATATGTCTTTGAAATTGAAGGTATGTGGGCCCATCAAGACCGGAATGGCATGAGCGGAGGGTTCCAGCGGGTTATGGCCACCACGCTCAACCAGGCTGCCGCCAACAAAGGCGAGATCGGCAATCCCGTACAGCATCATCAGCTCGCCCATCGTATCGCCAATCACCACTTGCGTGCTGTTGGACGGTTTTTCTCCGCTGCTGCGCATGATGTAACTGAAACCAGCTTTCTGAGCCATATCCCGTGCGTCTTTAAAACGTTCCGGGTGGCGCGGGACAAGAATGAGTAATAAATCAGGGAATTTGGCCAGTAACTGGCGATGCGCATCAAGAATAATGCTCTCTTCACCATCATGGGTGCTGGTAGCAATCCAGACTTTGCGATGCGGAGCCCACTGGCGGCGTAGCGTAATCGCACGTGCGGCAAGCTCTGGAGTCACAGAGATATCAAATTTCAGGCTGCCGGTTACCGTCAGTTGCGAGCGTTTCAATCCTAGTTCGATGAAACGGCCGCCATCTTCTTCATTTTGTGCAGCAATAAGCGTGATTTTGCTCATCAGGCGACGAGTGAAATTACCCAGTTTTTTATATCCATTTGCCGAACGGGCAGAGAGACGGGCATTGGCAATGACCAACGGGATTTTACGTTTATGTAATTCGTTGATCATGTTTGGCCACAGCTCGGTTTCCATCACGATGACCAATTTCGGGCGCACAGTGTTGAAAAAGCGCTTCATTGCGCAGGGGAGATCGTAAGGCAAATAGACATGATGCACGTTTTGCCCAAACGCTGACTGAGCACGTTCAGAGCCGGTCGGAGTCATCGTGGTGACGGTGATCGGAATCGTCGGGTAACGATGGCGTAGGGCTCGCACCAACGGAATTGCCGCTAGTGTCTCACCTACGGAAACTGAATGCAGAAGAATACCATCGGGCTCCACTTTTCCACGGCAATAACCGTAGCGTTCCGCCCAGCGTTTACGATACGCGGGAGCTTTACGGCTACGGAGTAATAGTCGCAGCCATACAATTGGCTGAATAAGATAGAACAAGGCGGTATACAACGATTCCAAGCGAATTTTCCGTATTTTCATTATCGGCGGGCAAATTCTAAGCATTCGGGAAGCTTAAAGCTATTGTTTTGGTAACTTCGCGGAGGCATTGCTTAATATTCGGAGCAGTTTGTGTTTGTGTAGCAGAAATGACGGGTAGTCAGCACTACCCGTAAAAGAAATGCTTCTCAACCAGGTACTCGTGTTGCTTTCTTCAGTTTTAGATAACGGCGACCCAGGCGCCAGCGCAGGCGGAAACCGCGGGCATTTTTCCAGATAAGGCGCCAGATGCCACGATCAAAAAACTCCTGGATGATCATCTTCTTTTTATGCGGATCTTTCATGTTATTGAAAGTATGTAGAATCCCAAGGCCTTCTTTTGCAATTTGCCAGTTGCAGGCTGGAATGTTTTTGACTGCTTCGGGATAGCGCTGGTTAATAGCATCCAGCATTTCCAAAATTTTCATGTAGTGGCGAGCCGAGCGGATTAACGTGTCATCAGTATCGGGTTTGTGAGAAACCGAGGCTGAATGAATATAGTAATCGTAGTATTGCTCGTCAGTATATTGAACACGTTCTGCGGCCAGTAACACTTCTGTTGTCCACGGAATATCCTGGTGGCGCAAACCAGGTTCAAACGTAAATCCATGTTCACGAATAAAATCATGGCGATACAGATTCAGCCACGTGACATGCAGAAACTTGCGTGAATCCAGAGCGCGCTTCAGCCACTGTGGACCTGTCAGAACATCAGTAGACTGAAGTTTATCCTGCGGGAAAATTGGGCGTGAAGGTTTCTTATTATTTTCATAGACGTAATTACCATTACAGGTGACAACATCCAGGTTGTTTTTCAACGCTAAATCAAGCAGATGGCGGTACATGCCAGGCTTGAAGTCGTCATCAATGTCCGGGAAGGAAAGGTATTGGCCTGTAGCCACTGCAAGTCCGGTATTACGTGCAATCGAAACGCCCTGGTTTTCCTGCTCCAGAACTTTCATACCAGGGAATTTGCTGCGCCATGCTTCAATGATCGCCATCGAGCCATCGGTTGAACCATCGTTCACCATAATGACTTCCATGTTGTTTATGTTCTGAGCTTCAAGGCAGGCAAAAAATTTGGCCAGGAAAAGTTCGCCGTTATAAACAGCAACGACAACGCTAAGAATTGGACGTAGGTTTTGTGGCATAAAATTACCTGAAAATTTCGTTATCTTTCTTCTGCTGCCAGCGACAAGTACTGCTGGCAGATGGCACCAATGCTATAAGACTCAATCTTCGTGGAATCAATAATCGGCGGATTGTTATAAATATCCAACATGGTATTCGCAAGTTCCTGAGCAGTCATACCTGAAAGACCGCGTGCAAGCCCCTCTGTAAGAATTTCCGCAGGCCCACCCGGGCAGCGCGTACTGACAGCAGGTGTCTGGCAAATAAGAGCTTCCACTAATACGTTACCAAACCCTTCGCAATCTGAGCTCAACAGCAGCATGCGTGCATTGGCAATCCACGGATAAGGATTCGGAACGAATGATTTGATAATGACGCGGTCAGCAACGCCTGCGGCAGCTGCCATTGCTTTAATATCGGCAACGCGTTCTTCGCTACCGCTGCCCATCAAGACCAATGGAGCCTGAATCTCACTAAGTGCATAGGCATTGATGAGTCGATCATGGCGCTTATGTTCATGGAAACGACCAACATGAATGAGATAGTCCTGATCTGCCATCTCACATGGCTCTTTCGCTCGTAAATGAATCCCGTCAATGTCGAATGGGTTATGTATGACGGTCTGCTTAGTAAGGGTAATGTCAAAACCCGTAGTAATATCTTGTAGCACCGCCTGAGACACAGCGACGACATTACTATTCTGGTAAACACTTTGAATTTTTTTGCGTTTTAACCAGCGGGAGAAGCCATGGCGATGTTGGAGATACGAGAAAGAGAACATGCCATGCACGCAATACCACAGCTTTTCACGTGGTATAGATTTTGTATGGGCAACAATGCGATCGGTTTTATGCAGATGCGAAAAGATGAGGTCAAAATTCCCTTTTTTCTGCGCTTGTTCAACTGTGCTATCGAGCAGAGCTGCACGGCGAGAGAGCTCAGTTAGCTTGCGCCAGGGTTTTTTGCAGGTATCCAGAATGACTTGATAGTCGACGCCTTCAGGGATTTCGTAGTCACAAACGCGGCGCAGAGAAAATACGGAAACCTGATGGCCCATGCCCACCAAACCTTGCGATAAGGTTAGAACGGTTTTTTCAGCACCGCCGCCAGGTAAACCATCAATAACCATTAGGATACGCATCATCTAATCCAGTATGTTTTGGTACAGCGAAATAAGTTGCTGTGAAAGTTTTTCCGGTGTCGCATCCTTGACTCGTTCACGAGCAAATATCCCCATACTTTCATCAACAAAGCGCGATGGTATTGCCATTACCGCTTCTGACAATCGTGGGATATCGAGTGCATCATAAACGTATCCGTTTTGTCCGGTTGTAATAAATTCAGCACCACCACAGGTGTGCGAAGTAATAACCGGTAAACCACATGCCATTGCTTCAAGTATCACATTAGGGAATGGATCATATAGCGTTGGCAGTAATAGTCCATCAACAGCTTGATAGAAAGGTAGTGTGTTTTTCTGCATTCCCATAAACCGCACTCGGTTCAGGCACCCCAACGACTGTGCTAGTTCCTGGTACTGTTTATCGGCTTTATCCTGTCCGACAACGACAAGATAGCGATCGGTATTCGCGATGGCTCTTATCGCACTGGCAAGCCCTTTGCGCTCAAATCCCGATCCTACAAAGACCAGCGCCACCGCATTTTGCGGGATAGCCATCTCATTGCGTAGCTTGTTCCTCAGTTCTTCACTCGCTGGAACGAAGCGGGAGGAGTCAATGGCATTATAGATGACATGTATCTTATTAGCAGGTATAGAGAAATCTTCGATGATTTCTTGCTTCACCATTTCGGCATTACAGATGACTGCTTTTAGCTCAGGAGCCTGGTACATAGCCCGTTCAGCTTGCATGACATAGCGGTGATATCTGTCCAAAAACAACCACTTTCCACGCCAGGCTGGCAAAATTCTGGCTCGCTGCATTAACCAGCGTCGATGGACGCCATCACCAGCCCGATAAATATCACACCCTGCAATGCGCTCATGGCTCTGAACAATATCGAAATTTTCACGTTGCCAAAGTTTCCTGGCTGCATCAGAAAAACCTTTTTCACGGCTGATTCGCCCAAGCTTCATTGGGTCACATATATGAATATGCCAGTTATCCTGGCGTTCGCCTTCCCACTGCCGGGTGATAACGTTGAGCTCCATGTCATGGGCACTTAATGCTTCAAGTGCGCGTGAAACGAAACGCTCCGCACCTCCATCCGGGCGATACTTTTGGCGGACTATTGCCAGACGGCAGTGCTTCATAACAACTGTTTCCTTGCTGCGGCCACAACAACATCAACCGGAATGGCATCGAGATAACGTTCTTTTGTATTGGTATCAATCTTATCTGGGTCGGGAAGCTCACCGAAGTTACCCGCCCAGATAACGTCACCGACGACATCCCACGGGCTCCAGAATGTTAATTTTGACGGGCCAAATAATGCGATGCAGGGCGTTCTTAGTGCGGCAGCCATATGCATGGGCACCGAATCTACACCAATAAAAAGGCGAGCATGATCGATGAGTGCAGCTAATTGTCGCAGGGTTAATTCACCTGCGAGGGAATGAATGCGTTCTGGCGGACATAATGCGCGGATTTTCTCAATCATTGCTTTTTCATTCTTATCGGGACCGGAAGTCAAAATAAGAGTATGGCCGTCATTTTGTAGCGCTGTGATAGTTTGCGCCATTTTGCTCTCATCCCAGCATTTGAAGAACCAGCGGGATGTAGGCTGCACCACGATAAATGAACCTTCAACCCCTTTGCTTTGCAGTTTGGTTTGCACAGTCTGCCAATCGTCAGACTGATAGCTCATCGTGACGTTGTTGTTGCCAGGTATGCCAAGGGGCGCAAGAATGGATAAGTTTTGTTCAACGGTGTGCAGTGCCTGATGACCGGCCACGGAAGCAAGCTGAGTATGGCAATGCTGCCAGAGCCACCCGCGGCGTTTATTGAAATCGAAACCGATGCGTGAATGGGCGCCGGTGAAACGAGTCACAATGGCGCTACGCCACTGATCGGCAAGGTTGATAACCAAAGTATATTTTTGCTCGCGCAGCGTTTTGAGCAACTGCCACTCTTTGCATAAATGCTGGCGAGTACCGAGTTTGCGCCACTTACGGTCAATGCCATAAATACGATGAATGAATGGATGAGCTGCAAGCATATCGCGTGTTTCTTCATACAGCAGGACATCAATTTCTGCCTGTGGCCATGCCTGATGTAATGAGTTGATCACTGGAGTGGTGAGCAGCATGTCACCATGATGGCGCAACTTAATCAGTAGAATGCGAGCAGGTGGCTCGCTTGCGAGAGAATTCAAGGCGTTATTCATTATCATCTTTAGGTGATCAACCAAAGGGTGATTCTAATAGACCTTGAGTATGGTTGCTACATTTGTGCTCAGAAGCCATAAATTTGAACGCAAGCGGTTTGCCCTAATCAGACAGGCTGCGTAACATGATGTAAACCTCGTGTTAGCTCAGAGACGGAAATGACTAAACCTGCATTCATCATTACTATTGATACCGAAGGCGATAATCTGTGGCAAAACCACCGGCAAATCAAAACTGAGAATGCCCGTTTTTTACCTCGTTTCCAGGCATTGTGTGAGAAATATGGTTTTAAACCGGTTTGGCTGACAAATTATGAAATGGCTATCGACCCGGATTACATCGAATTTGCTAAGGATGTAATTACTCGTGGCCAGGGTGAAGTTGGCATGCATTTACATGCATGGAATAGCCCGCCTGATTATGATTTAACCGGTGATGACTGGCGTTGGCAGCCTTATCTGATTGAGTACCCTGATGAGGTCCTGCGCGAGAAGGTGGTTTATATGACCACCCTGTTGGAAGAAACTTTCGGCACAAAAATGATCAGCCACAGGGCAGGGCGTTGGGCATTTGATAGCCGTTACGCCAAACTTTTGGTAGAGTTGGGTTATAAGGTAGATTGTTCGGTAACCCCAAGGATTAACTGGCGAAATGCTAAGGGCGCCCCAACAGGCAATGGTGGAACGGATTATCAACATTTCCCGACCCAGGCTTATTTCATGGATTTGGGAAATATTAGCCAGCCAGGGCATTCAGATTTACTCGAAGTGCCGATGAGCATTCAATATAAGCACGGTCCGTTAATGAATAGCTTTAAACAAAGCTATGACCGGCTTCGTGGGAAATATCGCAGCCCTTCCGTTAATTGGCTGCGCCCATCGGGTGGAAATACCGCGCAAATGATAGCAGTTGCGGAAAAAACATTAGCTGAGGGCAATGACTACGTGGAGTTTATGCTCCATTCGTCGGAATTTATGCCCGGTGGTAGCCCAACATTCAAAGATGAAGCGGACATAGAGCAGTTATACAAGGATTTAGATAAGTTATTTTCCTGGCTTGCTGAAAGAACGGTGGGAATGACGCTGGCTGAGTATTATGAAAGAAAAAATAAAACATACTGAATAGCATGTTATCAACGACCATCTTGCTGTCTGGTTATTTTTACAACCAAACAGTAAGATGGGGGACGTTCTTATTTATTATCTTGAGCTTTCTTTTTTATATGCTGATGTAGGGCAGCGAAAATAATAATAATAGAAAAGAATATGGTCTGCTCACGGCTAATAAATACAACGTCCGTCAAACCGATTGTAATGATTGTCAACGAAACTCCAAGCAGAACATTGTTTTTATCACGTATGCAACATGCTAATAATAAAGCATAGGTAAGCAGTAGTGCGATGATGCCAAAAATGCCTTGCAGCGATGCTGTTTCAATAATTTCATTGTGCAAATGTATCCGTGTAAATGCTAATGCAGAAGAATTTTTATTCGTTTCATTGACTTCTTTTTTGAAAAAATCTTCTCTTTTTTCAAGGCTCATGCTTAATGGGTTATGTTTAAAGGCTTCATAACCAACCGCCCACATAGCAAGACGGGCTGTAAGCGAACCGTTAAAATTACCGTTATTTACTTCATATGATTGAATTTCATTTAACGTCACATTAATTTTCGGCTTAATATAGTTATTATAACCTGCGGCGAATGCTGCGGATAATAAAATCGCGCACCAAAATATATTTCTCCAGCTATGTTTTTTCCATACCAGCAGAGAGATAGTAAGTATTATTGGATAGCTAATCAATATATTTCGAGTGCCTGTCTTAAATATCATGAATAGTGATACAAGCAATACTGCAACAGTTAGTAGCCGATAAAACAATGATTTATATTGCTGCAAGTAAATCACTGAGCAAATAGATAGGGTTGAATACATATATGCACTATCTGTTGCAAAACCCAAATAGAAGTCTATCCGCCCCGGACTTCTTACTGCCTGCACCAAACCAATTATAGTCGCAATGAAGAATGAGACAAGAATAGTTAATTCTATTACTTTAGCTTTACTGTATGAGAGTTTATCAACCATGGAAAATAATGCATAGGAAATCACCCCGCCCAAAATAAGTCTTTGCCCGGTATTGAAATATGAATTATATTTATTGTAGTCAGGATTTCCAATATATTCAAAACAGAACCAGAGATATTTACTTAATCCGATCAGAATAAACGCGCAGGTAAGGAGTAGTAAGTTTTTTGTTGGTTTTATTTTATAATGTAAAATTATTGACACGATTGAAAGATAAGATGCAACGAAGAAAAAAACTCTACCCCAGGAGCTGCTGATAAAATTTAACACTAAGGAAATTGAGATTAGCCCTAAAATTAATAGAGTGATTTTTCTTTTACTTATCAACAATATGTTGGTTAACATATTAATCCTCTTTAAAAAAAACAGTATCTACAGCCTGTAATATTTCAATAGTTGAAATCGTGGATATTGCGTGATATTTGTCTTGAGTGGTTACTTGAATAGCTTCAGGGTATCCAGGACCCCAGACATCGTTATTATTAAACATCCCGTGCTTGTCATTTCCATAAAGCGCTACCAAGGGTTTTTTCCATGCTGCGGCGATATGCACGATGGAAGTGTCTGGTGAAATAATCAAGTTTGCATGATAGATTAAACTCATTGCACTATATATAGACATATTTGGATGTATGAAAATGCCTTGCAATGAAATATTTTTTATTCTCTCTGGAAGGCCTATTACCAATATATTTACTTGATTATATTTTTTATGAAGCTTGTTCACCAGGTCTTGCAGTTGCGAGTCTGAAAGATCTCTTTTATCACTAGCCGTGAATGGATTGATAATAATATTATATTTACCCGGGAGTTCTTCAAGATAGTTGAGTACCTGAGTATTGATGTTATCAGGTATATATAAATCATAATCAATAGAGTATCCTTTAAATTTCATATTCTCCATGAGAAGTGAATAGCGTGCGCTGATATGTTTATGATAACCATCAAAAGGAATATTTTTATTATATATATTATAATTTTCTTTATTAAAACCAATTATATTTTTGGGTTTTATTTTTCGCAGAAAATGCAAACTGGCAGGC
>NZ_LXEO01000055.1 GCF_001654865.1 Buttiauxella noackiae ATCC 51607
TTTCGGAGAAAATGCAAACTGGCAGGCGATATTTTGTCACCCATATCAATGACTGCGTCATATTGTTCTTTAAATAAATAATCGACCAAATTATTAGAGTTCGTTGTTAATATTTTCCTGATAAAAGGGTTGTTTTCAATAATAATAACATTTTCAGGAGTTGCAAGGACATCCACGATATAACCGCGTGAATGGAATTCCCTGAATAAAGATGTGGAAACGACCATATCTCCTATTTTACCATCATCCCGTAAGAGCAATACTTTTTTAATGTCATTAAGCTCGAAAGGGGCGCGAGAACGGTAATCCCAGAGCAATTTTGCAAAGCGCATGCGCAATGATTTTAAATAATAGTTCCGACGCCGGTTCCATTGTCTTAGCTTGGCGAATTTTTTATGGGGTTGAGACATAAGAATCACTCTATCTAATAACTGTCTTTATGGTGGTTTAATGACATCAAGTCAGCTCCAAAAATATCATAAGTCAGGAGATATTGTTTTCTCTTGAAATGAATGTGCGTATTTTTATAAGATCATCTTTGCTCAACGCAAACATCTCTTCTCTTGAGCGATCAAAATAGTAAGGAGCTTCAAAAATATATGATTTTTCGTACTCTTTGTGGCCAATCAACAGAACGTTGCCTAATGGACGTTGCTCCTCAATGCAGCACGGACCATAAATGAGGACAATAGGAACACCAATTGCATCTGCTATATAAACATTTCCAGAATCTGATGCAATATAGAAATCCATTTTACTGATAGCAAAAGGGACATCTTCCAAAGGTAATTCGCCAATCAGACTCACAATATCTTCTCGTTCACCAACTTCACGGTGCAAGTCATCGAGCCATACTTGTTCGCTTTGAGGACCGAAGACATAGTAAATACAATTTAAGTCACCTAAAGCATCAAATACTTTTTTCCATACAGCAGCTGGAATTGTTTTTGACTTGTTTCCTGCAGATATACTCAGGCCGATTTTTATAACATTTTGTTTATCAAGCGATATTGGGTAGGACTCAGGCTTTCGTAATGGCCGGGTGGCATGCTTAGGGACATTACGCCAGGTCAAAGTACGATCAGCGAGCTTAAGATAATCGTCGACAGTTAATTGGTTTTTACTATGTTCAACAGTACCTGTAGCCGTAAAGTAAAGTGGAGCTTGATACCAGCGACGCGTATAAGTCGACAAATACTGTTTGTTCTTCGCATTACAGACTGATGCAAAGAACAGATTCGTACTATTTGGATGTAACAAGTAAACATTTTCGTAGCAATTCATAATTTTGAAAGCCAGGCGAAATTTGCGCCATAGGCTCTTTTTATGTTCTTCAATCAAGAAAATGGTATCGATAGTTTCATCATGCTTAGCCAAAGGAAGAACAGTTTTGCTGATCAAAACATCACTATGCTTCAGATGGGCGAGTAAAGGCGTAACGTTGACAAAATCGCCTATTTTTGCCGTTTGAATGAGTAAGTTTCGGCCGGTTTTTTTATAAAACAGTTTTCCGATCAATTTGAACGGAAGAAAGAGGATAAAGAGGATTAGATAGCTCATTAATCGTTATTCTGTCGTTAAGTGGCTAATTTTCTGGAGTGCGGTAAACGTTTCTACAGCGGTGATGTTAGCCATATTTTTTCCTGCGCCCCTGATTTCATGTTGATTTTCACCGTAGCCACCAATTAAACCCGGATCGGTTGGGCCATACAATGTGATGTTTGGCTGACCTAATGCGGCGGTCAGATGACTTAATCCGGTATCGACGGAGACAACAGCTCTGGCTCCAGCAAGTTGTTTGGCTACCTGTTCAAGGGACAGACGTGGCAACACTTCAACATTATCAAATCCTTCAGCCAAACGAATTGCCCGTTCGTGCTCGTGATTTGCGCCCCACGGGAGTTTAATACGTAAGCCAGTATTGTGCATTAATTGAATAAGATCTCGCCAGTGTGATTCCGGCCAGTGTTTTTCATCGCGTGTGGTGGCATGAAGGAAAATCATATATTCCCCCATATCTGACGGCGCGGTAGCCAGAAAATGCCGGGCTATTGCATAGTCACCTTGTTTTTCAGGCTTTTGATAACCAATGCTTTTGGCAAATAACTCGCGGGTACGTTCTACGGCATGTTGCTGTTTCGCGATTGAATGCCGGCGATTGTAAAAGAGGCTGGCTAACGGTTCACGGGCGCTATTCCAGTCCATACCATGTTTTATCCCACGGGCTTTCCGGGTAACCAGAGCAGCGCTCTTTATTAAACCTTGGGCATCAACGATGAGATCGTAATTCTCGACACGTAGCGCCTGGTAGAATGCAGCACGCTCGGCTTTCACTGCGGCTGAAAACCAGCTTTTACGCCAGCGACGAATCGCCACTGGAAGAACTTTATCGACAGCTGGATGCCAGGTGGGGATTTGTGCAAAGCCTTCTTCAACTACCCAATCGAAGCGGATACCAGGAATGGCGTTCATTGCGTCAGTCAGCGCAGGCAAAGTATGTAGCACGTCACCCATTGACGATGTTTTGACGATTAATACCCGCATTACGCTTCTTTCTCCGCTAGCAGCAGGGCTGCAAGCTCTTCCATTACTCGCTCAGGAGTAATATCAATCAAACTTTGATGGTAGCCTTCTGCGGCGTCGCCTTTACGCACTTTGTGATAGCCGCTAATCAGTCGGATGACTCGTGCCTTATGCGAAAGCGGCGGGGTAAAGTCTGGGCTGCTTGGGCCATACAACGCAACAAGTGGGCGATTGAGAGCTGCGGCAACGTGCATTAAACCTGAATCGTTACTTACCACAGCCTGACAAGCGGCGATGAGTATAACGGCTTGCTCAAGAGCGGTATCACCTGCAAGATTACGGCAATGCGCCTGCTGTTGCGTGGTTAACGCGGCGACAATATCATTCCCGGCTTCTTTATCTTTTGCCGAACCAAACAACACAACTTGATAGCCATCATCAATGAGTTTGCCAGCAAGGGTTGCGTAGTGATAATGCGGCCAGCGTTTCGCCGGACCAAATTCAGCTCCAGGGCAGAAACCAATAATTGGGCGTTTAGCATCGAGGCTAAACGCTGCAGTTGTCTGGAGCTTTTCGCTTTCGTTGACTTGCAACTGAGGCCATAGCAACGGCTGGGGGAGATCTTTAGCCGACTGCATTACCCCTTTCTCATATGCTAACGCAACATAACGCTCGACCATTAATGGCCAGGCTTGCTTATCCAGCACGCGGGCGTCGTTGAGCAACCCATAGCGCATTTCACCGCGCCAGCCGGTACGTTGTGGGATGTTGGCAAAGAAAGGAACCAATGCAGATTTGAATGAGTTTGGCAGCACATAAGCTTGATCGTAACGTTTAGCACGCAGGGCGTGCCCAAGGCGGCGACGTTCACCAATCTCAAGAGCGCCATGGCCAAGCGGCATCGCCAACGCTTCGTTCACTTCCGGCATACGCGACAATAACGGACGGCACCAGGCCGGTGCCATCACATCAATGATTGCCTGGGGATAGCGAGCCTTGAGCGTGCGATAGAGACTTTGCGACATCATCATGTCGCCCACCCATGACGGGCCAATCACCAGTATTTTCATACACTTCATCCTTCAAGCTGTCTCTGCGTTGGCTTCATTTGTTCACACCAGTCACATAGTTATCCTATGTTCCTGGTGCTTCACTCATTTGCCGCCTTGATCCCGCCTGAATGATTTTGTGTAGCTGCGTCACGGTTCAGCCAGGCCATATATTCTGTTACGCCTTCGGCTACAGTTTTGAATGGCTTGTCGTAACCTGCAGCACGCAGATTGGTTAAGTCGGCCTGAGTAAACGCCTGATAGCGGCCTTTGAGTTTTTCCGGGAACGGAATGTACTCAATGCTGCCTTTTTTATGGAATGCCAGGGCTGCGTCGGCAATGGCCTGGAAGGATTCCGCACGACCGGTGCCGCAGTTATAGATACCAGATACGCCGTTCTGCCAGAACCACAGGTTAACCGCTGCAACATCACCCACGTAGATGAAGTCGCGCTTAAAGTTATCGCTGCCTTCAAACAGTTTTGGATTTTCGCCGTTGTTCAACTGAGTGTTCAGATGGAACGCAACGCTTGCCATGCTGCCTTTGTGGCCTTCGCGTGGCCCGTAGACGTTGAAGTAACGGAAGCCAGTAATCTGGGAGCTAGCTTCAGGCAGGATTTGGCGTACGTATTCGTCGAACAGGAACTTGGAGTAACCGTAAACATTAAGCGGCTGCTCGAATTCACGAGACTCGATAAAATCGCTGTTGCGGCCGCCGTAAGTTGCAGCTGATGAGGCATACAGGAATGGAATTTCGCGTTCGAGGCAGTAATGCAGAAGTTCTTTTGAGTACTGATAGTTATTGTCCATCATGTACTTTCCATCCCACTCGGTGGTGGAAGAACAAGCACCTTCATGGAAAATTGCTTCGATATCGCCGAATTCTTCACCTGCCATAATCTGGATTAAGAAGTCTTCTTTATCCATGTAGTCGGCAATATTTAAATCTACGAGGTTGGCGAACTTGGTGCCATCCTTTAGGTTGTCGACTACCAGGATATCAGTATGGCCGATATCATTCAGTGACTTAATGATGTTGCTGCCAATAAGGCCAGCACCGCCGGTGACAATAATCATAAGCGAAAACCTTAAAAAAAGAGGGCCGTAAGGCACAATACCTCACGCGCTAATGGCTCTTATCATACCATTACATTGATGGACCCGCCTAATCAGAGGAAGTTTCTCAGCCTCGTGATTTATGCTGCAAATTTCAATTTCATTGAAGCGTAATCTCGTGTCCTGGTATAGGTTTGGGTAATATGTGCCGAAATTAGCCATGCCTGGAGAATCGCAATGCGCGGAGATTTTTACCAACAGTTAACATCCCAACTTGAAACCGCACGAGCGGAAGGGTTGTTTAAAGAAGAACGTATTATCACTTCTGCCCAACAGGCAGATATCACTGTTGCTGATGGCAGTCATGTTATTAACTTCTGCGCCAATAACTATCTGGGGCTCGCTAACCACCCGCAACTGATCGATGCCGCAAAGCAGGGCATGGACACACACGGCTTTGGGATGGCATCTGTGCGTTTCATTTGTGGAACACAAGACAGCCATAAAGAGCTGGAAGGCAAACTTGCAGGCTTCCTCGGAATGGAAGACGCGATTCTTTACTCTTCCTGCTTCGATGCTAACGGCGGCCTGTTTGAAACGCTACTCGGCCCGGAAGATGCGATTATTTCTGATGCCCTGAACCACGCGTCCATTATTGATGGCGTGCGTCTGTGCAAAGCGCAGCGTTATCGCTATGCAAACAACGATATGCAAGAACTTGAGGCTCGCCTAAAAGAAGCGCGTGCAGCAGGGGCTCGTCACATCATGATTGCCACCGACGGTGTGTTCTCTATGGATGGCGTGATTGCCAACCTGAATGGTGTTTGTGATTTAGCTGATAAATATGACGCGCTGGTGATGGTCGATGATTCTCACGCCGTCGGTTTTGTCGGTGAAAATGGTCGTGGCACGCATGAATATTGCGATGTGATGGATCGTGTAGACATCATCACCGGCACGTTAGGCAAAGCGCTCGGTGGTGCATCTGGTGGCTACACTGCGGGTCGTAAAGAAGTGATTGAGTGGTTGCGCCAGCGCTCTCGCCCATACCTTTTCTCTAACTCTTTGGCACCGGCTATCGTTTCGGCATCCATCAAAGTTCTGGAAATGCTGGAAACCGGTGCCGAAATTCGTGCTCGTCTTTGGGCTAACGCGAGTTTGTTCCGCGAGAAAATGTCTGCAGCAGGTTTTACCCTGGCGGGTGCGGATCACGCCATCATCCCTGTGATGTTAGGTGAAGCGGTTGTGGCGCAGAACTTTGCGCGTGAACTGCAAAAAGAAGGCATTTATGTCACTGGGTTCTTCTTCCCGGTAGTACCAAAAGGTCAGGCTCGCATTCGTACTCAGATGTCAGCGGCTCACACGACTGAACAAATTGAACGTGCGGTTGACGCATTTACGCGTATCGGTAAACAGTTGGGCGTTATCGCCTGAGGGAGCGGTCATGAAAGCATTAGCGAAACTGAAAGCAGAAGAAGGCATCTGGATGACGGATGCACCCAAGCCTGAAATGGGTCATAACGATCTGCTGATTAAAATCCGTAAAACCGCAATCTGCGGCACCGATGTGCATATTTATAACTGGGACGAATGGTCGCAGAAAACTATTCCGGTTCCGATGGTTGTTGGTCACGAATATGTGGGTGAAGTGGTTGGCATCGGCCAGGAAGTTAAAGGTTTTAAAATTGGCGACCGCGTATCCGGTGAAGGCCATATCACTTGTGGCCACTGCCGTAACTGTCGTGCCGGCCGTACTCACTTGTGCCGTAACACGACAGGCGTTGGTGTAAACCGTCCGGGTTGTTTTGCAGAATACCTGGTGCTGCCTGCGTTCAATGCTTTCAAAATCCCTGACAACATTTCTGACGATTTAGCCTCTATCTTTGACCCGTTCGGCAACGCTGTTCACACTGCGCTGTCATTCGATCTGGTTGGTGAGGATGTACTGGTTTCAGGCGCTGGCCCAATCGGTATTATGGCGGCGGCTGTAGCAAAACACGTTGGCGCGCGTAATGTCGTGATCACCGATGTTAACGAATACCGTCTGGAACTTGCGCGTGAAATGGGTGTGACCCGTGCGGTCAACGTCAGCAAAGAAAACCTGGCCGACGTAATGAAAGAACTGGGCATGACCGAAGGTTTTGATGTGGGTCTGGAAATGTCTGGTGCTCCACCGGCATTCCGTACCATGCTCGATACCATGAACCACGGTGGCCGTATTGCGATGCTGGGTATTCCGCCGTCAGATATGTCTATCGACTGGACAAAAGTCATCTTCAAGGGCTTGTTCATTAAAGGCATTTACGGGCGTGAAATGTTCGAAACCTGGTACAAAATGGCGGCGCTGATTCAGTCTGGTCTGGATCTGTCACCAATCATCACTCACCGTTTTGGTATCGATGATTTCCAGAAAGGTTTTGATGCCATGCGTTCCGGGCAGTCTGGTAAAGTCATTCTTAGCTGGGATTAATTGTTGCTCAGTTGATTTAAAAAGGCCGGGAAACCGGCCTTTTTAACATTTTTATTCACTTGCCATCTGTTTTTCAGCATCTGTCAGATAACGCACTTTGCGCGTGTAATCCTGTCCTTTAAACAGTAATTCACTCTCTGGCGAAACCAGATATTTTTGCCATTCAGAAAGTGGGAAACCGCCATGCGCGCCCACAACTTGTTTCGGAATCACCGATGGTGTGCCGCCAATTTTCTTGGATACCGGCCAGTTCATCCAGTCACCTAAATTCACGGTTTTGATATCGAGCATATCCAGCAACGCGGCTAGCGGCAGTTGATCTGTTGGTGGCTGGCTATCGTCCATCAACTCCCAGGTGTCCTGGAAGAGCGTGAGCCATAACGGGCAAATTCGACGCCAGGTTTTACGCGTTGCCGCGAGGAATGCCCCGTTAACGTGATCCACAATATATGGACGCACGGTATCTTTATAATAGGCGGGGACTTTATCGACCGGAGCTTTATCCAGTTTGGCGATCATTTTGCCCTGACGGAAACTGGAGTAAATGTGGTGCTCTTCAATTTTAAAACGCGGCATTTGCAGCAAATTGAGATCGGAATCGATCATCAAAATACCGTCTGTGCGGGCCTGCAATGGTGCGTTTAGTTTGATTAAACGGCTGAGATAAATTTGCTTATAACGGTACCCTTCCTCGCGTTGTGGAAGCTCAAGAGTTGCGATGCGGGTTTTCGGTGGAAGTTCACCAAATTCGTGCGCAGGGCGATCGGAAACAATCACGATCTCTTCAACTTCAGGAGCAAAACGAGCCGCGAATTGCGCAGAAAGTAAGCCTTCTTCGATGTAATCCACACCTGCGCAAGGAATGACAATCGATGTCACTGGCACTGCCGCACTTCCGGCCGCAGGTTCCTGATAAGGGATATTATGTCGCGCCGTAATATGGCGATATTTTGGGTTCAGAAATTTAAACATATTCATTCCGGGTTGGTTTTACTGCGCCAAGTACGGCTTCGACACCGGCAACATAGTGTTCGATCGCATAGTTATCAATCACGCGTTGGTAGGCGGCTTGTGTGAGGGCATCACGTAATGCGCTATCTTGCCATACCTGCTGAAGATGCGAAGCGAGCATGATGGTATCGCCATAAGGATAAAGCAGACCGGTACGTCCTGAGTCGATTAACTCTGCCGTCCCCGTCACATTTGAACCGATTACTACGGTTTTAAGCAGCATGGATTCGAGCACGACACGCGGTAGTCCTTCGCTTTTCGATGCCAGAATAAAGACATCAAATGCGGCCAGAAAATCCAGCGGGTTGTTACGAAAGCCGGTAAAGATAACCCGATCTGCAAATCCGTAATCAGCGGCCTGGCGTTTTAGTTTTTCGCGTTCGGCCCCTTCGCCTACCAGAATAAATTTCCATTTTGCGTCGGGATGCTGTTGCTGAAAACGGTGCAAAGCTTCCAGTGTATGGTGGCAGGATTTTCTTGGGATAAGCGAGCCGATACTACCAAACAAAAATGTATCGTCGCCAATGCCCAACGAGCGGCGTACCGCCTCGCCAGAAGGTAAGGGCTGGTGAACATCAATGGCGTTAGGAACAGTAGTACAGAGCGACTTTTTCACGCCGTGGTTAAGCAGCACGCTTTCCACACCATGAGAGACAGCAATTATAGCGTTGCCTGTACGGTTCACGATTTTTGTAATCGCCTGACTCATTACCGGTTCGATACGACAGTGTTGCACGACCGCAACATTGAGCGGCTCGGCTGCCAGATATCCTTCCAGGTTAGAGCCCGGCTGGTTATTCATATATAGAATTTCGTAGCCATCTTTCTGCAACCGCTCACGCAACGCCATTGCGTTAGGTTTGATGCGCCATTGCTCATCAATATAGGCGGTTACCTTTTTGCGCCCTGACTTGCTGAAAAACAAAAATGAGCGAGCGACTTCCTTGCAGATTTTTGCCCAGCCAGGTTGTTTACGTTGGGGGATAAAAATGACAGGAATCTGAATGCTGGTCAGCACTTTCTCAATGGTTTCACCTTCACCACGCGCGTAGTTGTAGTAAAAGCAGCACGTGATATCAAACCGTTGGCGGTCAATACGTTTGAGCAGTTCCAACATACTGTTGGTCCCGCCGCCCCACTCTTTACCGTTATCCAGCAAGAGAATTTTATGCCGCTGTTGCGTCATCGTAGACCGACTCCTGTAGCTTTATTCAACGCGGCATTATAAGGGCTATCAACCGTGATAACTATCCCGCGACATTTCCAACTGTGGGTGTGCTTTTTCCCCAGCCCTGCCACTGATGCTGCATATATTGCATTAATTGGCTCTGGCTGATGCTTTCACTCAACACAGTGAAGAACGTAGTGGCATAGACAGGTTGCAAAGGTTGTTTCGGTTTGCACAAACTAATGCCTTTAAATGGATTACGCGGTTGTTCCGTTGGTTTGCCGGGCACTACAGGGCGAGTATTGTTTGGTTTTGAGGTATCAACCTGCGGCTCGTTCAACAAGCTGCTCGGGCGGACCAGCGTAATATCCGAAGGCAAGTTGTAGACCATCTGTTGCAATACGCGCACGGTTGTTGGGTGTGGATGGCCGATGGCTATCGCGGAGCCATTTCGGCGCGCTAACTCTACAGCACGATTAAACTGGAAACGGATATCGGCTTCGTTTTGCGTATCGTCGAGGAACACTTTGCGCTTGATAACTTTAACGCTGGTTCCAGCTGCGGCCCGCATCGACTGACTGTTGCCGATTGTCATGCTGTCGAGAAAATAGAGATTATATTGCCCTAATGCCTGCATCACTTTTTGCATACCGAACAGGCTGGACGTCATCGCGCTGCCCATATGGTTATTGAGTCCCACAGCATAAGGAACATCATTAACCGCTTCGCGAATAATGCGTTCGATTTCGCCGCTGCTCATATCCGGGCGCAAAGTATCTTTTTCCAGCGGCTGTTTGCTCAGTGGAGCCATCGGTAAATGGATTAGCACTTCATGCCCGGCATTATGTGCTTTGGTTGCCATTTCGCGTGCGTGAGGGGCATTGGGTAAAACAGCCACGGAAATATTAGAAGGAAGAGCGATAACCTGATTTTCTTGCGCGGGGCGATAACCAAAGTCATCTATAACGATTGCCAGCTTTCCGGCGTAAACGGGGTTTGCCAGCATGAGTGTGCTGACGAGAGAGAAAAACACACGACGGAATTGAAGCAAAACTTATCTTCCCAACCACGGTTGTGGATTGACTGCCTGGCCCTGGCGACGAATTTCGAAATAAAGTGACGGGCGGCCCTGACCACCACTGTTGCCCACCAGTGCAATTGCCTGGCCGGCGCGTACTTGTGTTCCAACATTAACCAATGCGCTTTGGTTATAACCGTACAAACTCATATCGCCTTTGCCGTGTTCGACAACCACAACCAAACCATAGCCTTGCAGCCAGTCGGCAAGGATCACACGTCCATCGGCAATGGCTTTAACTTCAGTGCCTTCACCTGCGGCGATAACAATCCCTTTCCAACGTAGCTCACCCTGAAGCTGTTCGCCATAACGATGCAGAATTGAACCGCGCACCGGCCAGAAAGCTTGTCCGTTTGGCGATCCCAGGCCACCAGTACGTGACATCAGTGAGCGTTCGCTTTCTGTTGGTTTGTAGGTACTACCTTTGCTGGTGGCTTCTTTCTGACGATTTCTAACCTGCTCAGCTTCACGTGCTTCTTTCTCTGCCCGCGCTTTGGCTGCCGCTTCTGCCCGGGCTATTTGCCCCTGAAGGCGAGACTGGTTCTGGCGCATTTCGCTCAGCTTTTGCTGATCTTGCTGCAAAGAAGATTCAAGAGTGGATAGCGTCTTTTTGCGCTCGTTACGGGCGCTTTCCAGCTTAGTTTGCTGGGCTTGTTGTTCGTAAAGCAGTGTTTGCTGTTCGGTTTGCTTGGACTCCAGACTCTCTTTTTGCTCCGCCACCTCAGCTTTCGTCTGCTTAAGCCCTTCAATCGTTTCCTGGCGCGCAGCATTCAGATAGCCAAAGTAAGCCTGTAAGCGCTGTCCTCGCTGGCTTTCTTCACCGCTTAATATCAGCTGAATGCCGGTATGTTGACCCTGACGAAAAGAAGCATCGAGTTGTGCCGCCAGATTACGTTCCTGCGAGGCCTGCTGTTTTTGCAGTTTCGCGAGTGAAGCATTCATGGTGTCAATTTGGCGGTTGAGGTCGGCAAGCGTGTTTTGCGTATCGCGCAGCTTGCGGCTGGCTTCGGCAATCGCTTTTTCTTGTGCCTGGAGTTGAGCGAGTAATGTAGAGCGTTGCTGCTGTTGCTGACGTACCGCACGTTCTTGAGTAGCAATATTCTGCTGGATAGATTTCAGCTCGGCTCGATCGTCGGCATGGCTGATCGAGGGGCATAACAATACGCCAGCGCTTAAAACGCTGGCGTACATCATAGGCCTGACTGAAAACAGTTTCGTTTTCACGGCCCATGTTATTGAAAAAATCGCCTTTCCCCTCATGGGGAGGGATTATTCCACGATGAACAGCGGCTTGCCAGTCATCTCTTGCGGGATTTCCATACCCATCAGGCTCAACATTGTTGGCGCGATGTCAGAAAGCTTGCCGCCTTCTACCGCTTTCACACTACGATCGCCCACATAAATCAATGGAACAGGCAGGCTGGTATGCGCGGTGTGCGCCTGGCCAGTTGCCGGGTCAGCCATCTGTTCTGCGTTACCGTGGTCAGCGGTGATAAGCAACTGCCCGCCAACATTTTCAACCGCAGAGACAACCTGAGCGATGCAACCATCCAGTGCTTCAACCGCAGCAATAGCCGCTTCATAAACACCGGTATGACCGACCATGTCACCATTTGGATAGTTACAAATGATGGTGTCGTATTTACCGCTGTTGATAGCTGCCAGCAGTTTTTCGGTCAGTTCTACAGAACTCATTTCTGGTTGCAGATCGTAAGTAGCAACTTTCGGGGAGTTAATCAGAATGCGGTCTTCGCCAGCAAATGGCTCTTCAACTCCACCGTTATAGAAGAAGGTAACGTGAGCATATTTTTCAGTTTCGGAGATACGCAACTGAGTTTTATCGTGCTTCGCCATCCATTCACCGAAAGTATTGGTCAGTGAAGCAGGTGGGTAAGCACAAGCGGCTTTGATGTCTGCTGCGTATTCGGTCAGCATCACGAAATCGCCGAAGTTAACCACTTTCTTACGTGCAAAGCCGTCGAAGTCAGCGTTAACAAAAGTACGGGTGATTTGGCGAGCACGGTCAGCACGGAAGTTCATGAAGATCAGCGCGTCGCCATCGTTCATTACGGCTTCTGCTTCGCCTTGTGCACGAATCACAGTCGGTTTAACGAATTCATCGTTTTCATCACGTGCGTATGCTGCTTCCAGGCCCGCAATAGCGGTTTCTGCCTGGTATTCGCCTTGAGCCAGAGTCAGCAGATCGTAAGCCAGTTCAACGCGATCCCAGCGGTTGTCGCGGTCCATAGCGTAGTAACGGCCAATCAGAGAAGCAACGCGGCCTTTGCCTAGTGCAGCAAACTTATCGGCAAACTTCTTCAGAGAAGATTCTGCACTACGTGGCGGTGTATCGCGACCATCGAGGAATGCGTGCAGGTAGATGGCTTCTGCGCCACGTTCAGCTGCCAGTTCAATCATTGCCAGAATGTGTTCTTCGTGGCTGTGAACGCCACCGGCTGAAGCCAGACCCATGATGTGTACTGCTTTGCCAGCAGCAACCGCTTTGTCTACTGCTGCAGTCAGCGTCGGGTTTGCGAAGAAAGTACGTTCTTTAATTTCAACGTCCAGACGAGTCAGGTCCTGGTAAACAATACGGCCAGCGCCGAGGTTTACATGGCCAACTTCGGAGTTACCCATTTGGCCTTCTGGCAGACCGACTTCCAGGCCGGATGCGTTGATTAAAGTGTGTGGACGCTTCGCCCACAGGCTATCCATAACCGGGGTTTTAGCATTCAGAATAGCGTTATCCTGCTGCTCTTCGCGGTGGCCATAGCCATCCAGAATCACCAGAACCATAGGTTTTTTAGTAACTGACATTGCGACAACCTCTAAGTCAAAGACAAAATTTGCGTAATTTTACTACAGGCTGCGGGGTAAATAGCCGCAGAAGATCAAAGAAAGAGGCTGGATTGTGATCGGTTTTACGTCGTTGCGGTAATTTTTTTCGTAACAGTCCGCAGAATCTACATTACCTGGCGCAGACTGGCTGTATTTGGCACAACGCAAATGTATACTCCTCACCTGGTTTTTTTATATTACTTAGTCGGGAGTTACACCCCCCCATGCAAGAAATTATGCAATTCGTTAGTCGTCATCCCATACTTAGTCTGGCGTGGGTTGGCTTACTGGCCGCCGTACTTTTCATGACCTTTAAAGGTTTAACTTCTAAAGTTAAGGTTATCACCCGTGGTGAAGCGACACGTCTTATCAACAAAGAAGACGCTGTTGTTGTAGATGTGCGTTCCCGTGATGATTTCCGCAAAGGCCATATTGCTAACTCATTGAATGTTCTGCCTGCTGATATTAAAACTGGCAACTTTGGTGAGCTGGAAAAACATAAAGCACAACCAGTGATTGTGGTTTGCGCTAATGGTGTTTCTTCTCAAGAATCAGCCGCACTGCTGACGAAAGCCGGTTTTGAAAAAGTGACCTTGCTGAAAGAAGGTATCGCTGGCTGGAGCGGGGAAAACCTGCCATTAGTTCGCGGAAAATAATGCTACGTACACTGAGGTAAACCATGGCGAATATTGAAATCTATACCAAAGCAACCTGTCCGTTTTGCCACCGTGCAAAAGACCTGCTGCAAAGCAAAGGGGTCTCGTTTCAGGAGTTGGCGATTGACGGCGATGCCGTAAAGCGTGAAGAGATGATTAAACGCAGTGGGCGCACCACAGTGCCGCAGATTTTTATTGACGCACAGCACATTGGTGGTTGCGATGACTTGTATGCACTTGATGCTCGTGGTGGACTTGATCCCCTGTTGCGCTAGTGCAGTTCCTTTGTCGCTTACTGCCGTTTAAGGACGTATTAATTTTTTAAGGGTTTAACAATGTCAGAACAAAACAACACAGAAATGGCTTTCCAGATTCAGCGTGTTTACACCAAGGACATCTCTTTCGAAGCACCAAATGCACCACACGTATTCCAGAAAGACTGGCAGCCTGAAGTGAAGCTGGATCTCGATACCGCTTCAAGCCAGCTGGCAGACGACGTTTATGAAGTAGTGTTGCGCGTAACTGTGACCGCAACACTTGGCGAAGACACTGCATTCCTGTGCGAAGTTCAGCAGGCAGGTATCTTCTCCATCGGTGGGATCGAAGGTCCGCAGATGGCACATTGCCTGGGTGCGTACTGCCCGAACATTCTGTTCCCTTATGCACGTGAAGCAATCACTAGCCTGGTTTCTCGTGGCACCTTCCCGCAGCTGAACCTTGCACCGGTTAACTTCGATGCGCTGTTCATGAGTTATCTGCAGCAGCAATCTGGCGAAGGCGAAGGTGCTGAAAACCATCAGGATGCCTGATGAACAGCCTTAATGCTTCAATGACTGTGATCGGTGCCGGTTCGTACGGCACCGCTCTTGCCATCACCCTGGCACGTAATGGCCACCACGTTGTTCTGTGGGGCCATGACCCTAAACACCTTGCTGTATTGCAGGCAGATCGCTGTAATGCGGCGTTTCTTCCTGACGTTCCTTTCCCTGACACACTTCACCTCGAAAGCGATTTAGCGAAAGCGTTATCTGCCAGCCGTAATATTCTGGTAGTAGTGCCGAGCCATGTCTTTGGCGAAGTTCTACGCCAAATCAAACCGCTTATGCGCAAAGATGCGCGTATCGTGTGGGCGACTAAAGGTCTGGAAGCTGAAACCGGGCGTCTTTTGCAAGACGTTGCGCGTGAAGCTTTGGGTGACGAAATTCCTTTAGCGGTAATTTCCGGTCCAACGTTTGCTAAAGAACTTGCAGCGGGTTTACCAACGGCAATTGCTCTTGCGGCAACTGACGAAACCTTCGCGCAGGATCTCCAGCAACTGCTGCACTGCGGCAAAAGCTTCCGTGTCTACAGCAACCCAGATTTCATTGGCGTGCAGTTGGGCGGTGCGGTGAAAAACGTTATTGCGATTGGCGCGGGGATGTCAGACGGTATTGGCTTTGGTGCGAACGCCCGTACTGCGTTGATCACTCGTGGCCTCGCTGAAATGACGCGTCTTGGCACTGCTTTAGGCGCAGACCCTGAAACGTTTATGGGAATGGCCGGTTTGGGCGATTTGGTCCTGACTTGTACCGACAACCAGTCACGTAACCGTCGCTTCGGTATGGCGCTGGGGCAGGGTGCGGATGTTGATTCGGCACAGCAGAAAATCGGCCAGGTCGTTGAAGGTTACCGCAACACTAAAGAAGTGCGGGAGCTGGCGGCGCGTTTTGGCGTTGAAATGCCAATAACCGAGGAAATTTATCAGGTATTGTATTGCGGAAAAAACGCGCGCGAGGCAGCATTAACGTTGCTTGGTCGAACGCGCAAGGATGAACGGAGCGGCAGCTAATACCCGTCATACTTCAAGTTGTGGGTATAGTTACGGATGATGGAACGACAAAACCGCAATAACTGAAGCGTTCCGGTACTTTGTGCCGGGCGCTGTTTTTCTGTCTGGAGAGAGCAATGTCGTCTGAAGAACTGGATCTGGTGTGGAGCAACATTAAAGCCGAAGCGCGAGCGCTTGCCGATTGTGAACCGATGTTGGCCAGTTTTTACCACGCAACTCTCCTCAAACACGAAAACTTGGGCAGTGCGCTGAGCTATATGCTCGCCAACAAACTCGCCTCCCCGATTATGCCAGCCATTGCGATTCGTGAAGTTGTCGAAGAAGCATATGCCGCAGAACCACAAATGATTGCCTCAGCAGCTCATGACATTCAGGCGGTGCGCACCCGTGACCCGGCAGTCGATAAATATTCTACCCCGCTGTTATACCTGAAAGGTTTTCATGCTTTACAGTCTTACCGTATCGGCCATTGGCTGTGGAAAGAGGGCCGTAGGGCGTTAGCGATTTTCCTGCAAAATCAAGTTTCTGTGTCATTCCAGGTAGATATCCACCCAGCTGCGAGAATTGGCTGTGGGATCATGCTCGATCACGCGACCGGCATTGTGATCGGTGAAACGGCAATCGTTGAAAACGACGTGTCAATTTTGCAGTCGGTAACACTTGGCGGTACTGGAAAAACCAGCGGCGACCGCCATCCGAAAATTCGTGAAGGCGTGATGATTGGTGCCGGTGCGAAAATCCTTGGCAATATTGAAATTGGGCGTGGGGCGAAAATTGGTGCAGGTTCTGTGGTGTTACAACCAGTGCCGCCTCATACCACGGCGGCTGGTGTTCCAGCTCGAATTGTTGGCAAGCCTGAAAGCGATATGCCTGCCATCGATATGGATCAGCACTTCAACGGTGCTAACAATGGTTTTGAGTACGGCGACGGAATCTAACTTCTCAGAACGGCGCCGGGATAGCCAAGCTGGCGCCATGCTTCATACACCACCACCGATACTGCATTCGACAAATTCATGCTGCGGCTGTCCGGCATCATTGGGATGCGGATTTTTTGCTCAGCAGGCAAAGCGTCAAGAATCGTAGCTGGCAGGCCGCGCGTTTCCGGGCCAAACACCAAATAGTCACTATCCTGATAACTCACGGCACTGTGGGCCGGCGTGCCTTTAGTGGTTAATGCAAACAAGCGTTGCGGGTTTTCTGCTTCCAGAAAAGCGCTGTAGTCTTTATGGCGATTAACCGCAGCGAACTCATGATAATCCAGGCCTGCGCGGCGCAGACGCTTGTCATCCCAGCCAAAACCCGTTGGCTCAATGATATGTAACCGGAAGCCCGTATTGGCGCAAAGACGGATGATATTTCCGGTATTCGGTGGGATTTCAGGTTCAAACAACACGATATTCAGCATACGGCCCCCATAAGACAAGGCGCGCAGAATAACAATTTATCGCTGGAAGGAAAACAGGCCCCGAAGGGCCTGTAATTTATGATGGAAAATTAGCGATGATAGAGTGGTAACCAAAGTACCAGTCGCAAACCACCTAATGGACTGTCATCGGCTTTCACCCAGCCACGATGTTGCTGAACGGCAGTTTCTACAATCGCAAGCCCCAGACCTGTACCACCAGATTCGCGATCGCGCGCTTCGTCTGTACGATAGAACGGACGGAAAATTTGCTCACGATCTTCCGGGCTGACGCCTGGGCCATCATCATCAACTGTGATAGTAATCCCTTGATTATCAACAGAGAAGTTGACTGCAATTTTCGTGTGCGAATAACGCAATGCGTTGCGGACGATATTTTCTAATGCACTTTCCAGTGCGTTAGGGTTGCCGTACATCAACCACGGGCCTGGCGGGTAAGTGACTTCTAATGATTTACCCATCTGTTCGGCTTCAAAGGCTGCGTTATCCAGCACTTCTGACCAAATTTGATTGGCTTTCATCGTCTCGCTCGCCAGTGCATTTTTTTGCTGATTGCGTGACATCACCAGAAGATCGTTGATCATGCCATCCAGACGCTGAGCTTCCGTTTCAATACGTTCAAGCTCTTTGCTTTCACCCGTTTTACGGCGCAGCAGGGCGGTGCCTAATTGCAAACGAGTTAGCGGAGTACGCAGTTCATGCGAAATGTCAGACAACAGCCTTTGCTGGCTTGTCATCATCCTTTCCAGCGCGGTAATCATCTGGTTAAAGCTGGCACCAGCTGCGAGAAACTCTTGCGGTCCGGATTCGAGTTCAGGGTGTTGGCGTAAATTACCCTGGGCTACTTCATCAGCGGCGTTTTTCAACTTACGCGCAGGTTTTGCCAGGCTCCACGCCAACCATAATAGCAGCGGTGAACTGACCAGCATCGTGACAATAAGTAACAGTAAAGGTCTATCAAACAGCAGGTTAATAAAATCAGATTGGGAATTACTTGCAGGGCGAATCAGGTAGAGCTGGTAGTTATCTTCGCCATCACGCACAGCGAATGGCCCCACCAATTCTACGCGACCATATTTTTTCTTTTGCGGATGATCGGCGTTATCAGACTGGCCGATAAAGTTACGAATGATCTGCATTTCATTACGCTGGGCGCCAATAACTCGCCCTTCGCTGGTCACGAGTAATAAACGCTGTCCCGGCGGTGCCCATTTATCAATGGCCCGGAACAAACGACGCCACCACATCAGGTCATTTGGTGGATCGTTTTCAAGTTCCGCTTCGACATGCTGTTCAATCATGATGCCTTGACGTTGCTCATTCTCCATCAACTCGGTCATTTGACGCGAATCCAGTTTAGGCAGCATCAGCACTAGCATTAGCACTAACGCCAACGTCAACCAGAAGATGGCAAAAATACGCGCGGTAAGGCTACTTATCATGAAGCAGACACCATCAGGTAGCCGCGGCCACGTAATGTTTTAAACCACGGATGGCCATCTTTGCGGTCCGGCAACTTACGACGCAAATTGGAAATATGCATGTCGATTGCACGGTCGAAAGGTGTCAGGCGTTTACCCAGAACTTCCTGGCTTAAATGTTCGCGTGAAACCACCTGGCCCAGATGCTGTGCCAGCAAATAGAGCAGGGTGAATTCGGTACCGGTCAAATCCAGCGCTTGTCCATCAAAGCTGGCTTCCTGGCGGCCTGGGTTAAGGCTTAAACCGTCAACTTCGACAGTCGGTGAGCCACTGTCACTGTTTTGCTGCTGCTCACTCCAGTGTGAACGACGCAAAATAGCGCGTATACGGGCCACCAGCTCACGATCGTTAAAGGGTTTAGGCAGATAGTCATCTGCACCCAGTTCAAGGCCGAGAACGCGATCCAGCTCACTTCCTCGTGCTGTCAGCATAATGACTGGAGTCTGGTGTGACTGGCGCAACTCTTTCAATGTATCAATGCCATTTTTCTTTGGCATCATCACGTCGAGCAATAAAAGGTCAATGGTGTCATCAAGAAGCTCCAACGCTTGTTCGCCATCGTGGGCAACAATTACGTTAAAACCTTCCATGTCGAGCAGTTCCTTTAATAGGGAAGTAAGCTCTCGGTCATCATCAACTAGCAGAATTTTATTCATTGTTAAATTACCTCCGAGGCAGAAATTACGTCATCAAGGCGCGCTAATCTATGACTTTACGTTGTTTTACACCCCCTGACGCTAGTTTGCAGCGGGAATCGTAGACTGAATCTCGTTGAATCGCAGCACAGATGATTTCAGGAGCAAGTGATGCGCAATGTTACCGCTGCCGTCATGGCCTCTACATTGACTCTGATAACCCTGGCTAGTCAGGCCAAAGAGTTACCGGCCAGCGATAACTGGTACCAGGGCGGTGAAGGTTTAGTGAAGCGTAATCACCTTCAGAGCCATATGTTCGATGGGATAAACCTGACCGAACAACAGCGCCAGCAAATGCGCGATCTTATGCAACGGGCACGGCATGATAGCCCACCCGTGAATGTAAGCGAAATGGAGACCATGCATAACCTGGTCACCGCAGACAATTTTGATGAAACGGCAGTGCGTGCCCAGGCTGAAAAAATGGCACAAGAACAAGTGACTCGCCAGGTTGAAATGGCGAAAGTACGCAACCAAATGTACCGCTTGTTAAGCCCTGAGCAACAGGCCGTTTTAAATGACAAACACCAACAGCGCATGGATCAATTCCGTGAACTGGCGGACCTGCAACAGATGTCTTCGATGCAGGCACTGAGTAGTAGCAGTAAGCGTAGTAACCAGTAACAAACCCTGTTTTCCTTGCCATAGACACCATCCCTGTCTTCCCCGCCTTAACCGGCGGGTTTTTTTTGCCTGAAGGTTCAGGTGAATCCGCTATACTAGCCAGCAATCATTTGCTGGAGCCCCTATGAATCAACAATATGGGAAACTGGTCAGCCGTGCGGCAATCGCCGCGACGGTAATGGCATCATTGTTACTTTTGATTAAGATTTTCGCCTGGTGGTATACCGGTTCGGTCAGTATTCTGGCTGCATTGGTGGATTCGCTGGTGGACATTGCTGCGTCGCTGACTAATCTTCTTGTCGTACGTTACTCACTGCAACCGGCGGATGAAGAACATACATTTGGCCATGGTAAAGCTGAATCGCTGGCTGCTCTGGCGCAAAGTATGTTTATTTCAGGTTCTGCACTATTCCTTTTTTTGACGGGGATCCAACATCTAGCTGAACCGTCACAGATGAAACAACCATTAGTTGGTGTCGTAGTCACGGTCATTGCATTATTCAGCACGTTAATACTTGTGACTTTCCAGCGCTGGGTTGTGAGGAAGACGCAAAGTCAGGCCGTTCGGGCAGATATGCTTCATTATCAGTCTGATGTTATGATGAACGGAGCAATTCTTGTTGCACTGGCGCTGTCCTGGTATGGATGGCATCGTGCGGATTCGATATTTGCTTTAGGTATTGGCGTCTATATTTTATATAACGCGATTCGTATGGGGCATGAAGCCGTACAATCTCTTTTAGACCGTGCATTACCAGATGATGAACGTCAGGCAATTATTGATGTCATCAATGCATGGCCAGGGGTCAAAGGGGCGCATGACTTACGTACGCGGCAGTCAGGGCCGACCCGCTTTATTCAAGTCCATATTGAAATGGAAGACAATCTACCACTGGTTCAGGCGCATGTTATTGCCGAACAAGTGGAGCAAGCGATTTTACGTCGCTTCCCTGGGTCAGATGTGATAATTCACCAGGACCCCTGCTCGGTTGTTCCGACGCAGCAACAAGGGCATTTTGAGCTTTAATTTTTCGTTGTAAGGTCAGGCTGAACCGATATTTTGTGGTTAAGATACCGGCATATGGCCTGACCTGAATCAATTCAGCAAGAAGCGGTTGTTATACTATTTGTAGCAGAGTCGACGCCTCGGCATGCCGCAGGCCGTTTCCGGCAACAGGATTAATTTGCATTTAAAAGTTCAGAGGTAGTCATGATCAAAAAAATTGGTGTGTTGACGAGTGGCGGTGATGCGCCAGGTATGAACGCCGCGATTCGTGGTGTTGTCCGTGCTGCATTGTCGGAAGGTCTGGAAGTCGTAGGTATTTATGACGGTTATCTCGGCTTGTATGAAGATCGCATGGTGAATCTGGACCGCTACAGCGTGTCCGATATGATTAACCGCGGCGGTACCTTCCTGGGATCCGCTCGTTTCCCGGAGTTTCGTGATGAGAAAATCCGTGAAGTGGCTATCGAGAATTTGAAAAAACGCGGTATCGATGCGCTGGTTGTTATCGGTGGTGATGGCTCCTATATGGGTGCTATGCGTCTGACCGAAATGGGCTTCCCATGCATCGGCCTGCCAGGCACCATTGATAACGACATCAAAGGTACCGACTACACTATCGGCTTCTTCACCGCTCTGGAAACAGTCGTGGAAGCAATCGACCGTCTGCGTGACACCTCTTCCTCCCACCAGCGTATTTCTATCGTGGAAGTGATGGGCCGTTACTGTGGCGACCTGACCTTAGCTGCGTCCATTGCTGGTGGCTGTGAGTTTGTTGTGCTGCCAGAAGTTGAGTTTAATCGCGAAGACCTGGTTGAAGAGATCAAAGCGGGCATCGCGAAAGGTAAAAAACACGCTATCGTCGCTATTACCGAGCACATTTGTGACATCGACGAGCTGGCTCAATATATCGAGACGGAAACCAAACGCGAAACTCGCGCCACCGTCCTGGGCCACATTCAGCGCGGTGGTTCGCCGGTTGCCTACGATCGCATTCTGGCTTCCCGCATGGGTGCTTACTCCATCGAACTGCTGCTGCAAGGCCATGGTGGTCGTTGCGTCGGTATTCAGAATGAGAAACTGGTTCACCACGACATCATTGACGCTATTGAAAGCATGAAGCGTCCATTCAAAGGTGACTGGCTGGATTGCGCCAAGAAACTCTACTAATTCACTTGTTGTGAAATCTGAAGCCGGGGAAACCCGGCTTTTTATCGTTTGTTATATGCTCGATAGTTATAGCCAATCTTTTTTTATTCTTTAATGAATGGTTAAATTTCTGGCACGCTGCTTTTATCAAATCTGATTAAAGAGAGCGAACGATGAATAAGTGGGGAGTTGGACTTACATTACTGTTGGCGTCAACCAGCGTACTGGCAAAAGATATTCAGTTACTTAACGTCTCATACGATCCCACTCGCGAACTTTATGACGAGTACAACAAGGCGTTCAGTGCACACTGGAAGCAACAAACAGGCGATAACGTCGTTATCCGCCAGTCTCATGGTGGTTCCGGTAAACAAGCCACATCAGTAATCAATGGTATTGAAGCTGATGTCGTGACTTTGGCGCTGGCCTATGATGTGGATGCGATTGCTGAGCGTGGCCGTATCGACAAAAACTGGATCAAACGCCTGCCTGATAACTCCGCGCCTTACACTTCAACCATCGTTTTCCTGGTGCGTAAAGGCAACCCAAAACAAATTCATGACTGGAACGATCTGATTAAACCGGGCGTTTCCGTTATTACCCCGAATCCAAAAAGCTCCGGCGGTGCGCGCTGGAACTATCTTGCTGCCTGGGGCTACGCTCTGCATCACAACAATAACGACCAGGCCAAAGCGCAGGATTTCGTGAAGGCGCTGTATAAAAACGTAGAAGTACTGGATTCTGGCGCACGTGGTTCAACCAATACCTTTGTTGAGCGCGGTATCGGCGATGTGCTGATTGCCTGGGAAAACGAAGCGTTACTGGCGACTAACGAACTGGGTAAAGATAAGTTTGAGATTGTCACTCCGAGCGAATCTATTCTGGCCGAGCCGACTGTTTCCGTAGTCGACAAAGTGGTCGATAAGAAAGGAACTCAGAAGGTTGCTGAAGAGTATCTGAAATACCTCTACTCGCCGGAAGGCCAGGAAATTGCGGCGAAAAACTATTATCGCCCTCGCAATGCAGAAGTGGCGAAGAAGTATGAAAATGCCTTCCCGAAACTGAAACTGTTCACCATTGATGAAGAGTTTGGCGGCTGGACCAAAGCGCAGAAAGAACACTTCTCGAATGGCGGAACCTTCGACCAAATTAGCCAGCGTTAAACGAAATGGCGGCCCCGAAAGGGGCCGTTTTGCTTTTGGGTTACGGGAGTTTGGGATACGCTGGGCAACCCTCTCATCATGTCTGAGGTTTTGTATGCTCCGGCGTCGACGCACAATAGTTGTCTGTGTTTTTTTGCTGATTCTCGCAGCCGTGTGCTGGTTTAGCCTCCGGCAATATCTCCATCACCCAGACGCCCTGTGGCGCATCGTCAGCCAGCAGTGCGTTCCTCATCAGCGTGATCGCCAAAACCCTGAGCCTTGTGCCAAAGTGGATTTGCAGTCTGGATTCGTACTGCTGAAAGATATTCATGGCCCGCTTCAATACCTGTTATTACCCACGACCAAAATGAAAGGGATGGAAAGCCCGGAATTATTGCAGGCGAAAACCGCTAATTTTTTCTGGCTAGCGTGGCAGCAGCGCAATTTTATGAGCCTGCGCCGTGGATCTCCGGTACCTGATGACGTTATCTCGCTGACAATTAACTCCACCTCCGGGCGCACCCAGAATCAGTTACACATCCATATTTCATGTTTGCGCCCGGATGTGCGTAACCAGTTAAATCAGTATGCAAAGACGTTGAACAACGGCTGGCAAGATTTCCCGGCACCGCTTGCCGGAAATAAATACATCGCACGGAAGGTAAGCGAAGCGGAGTTTGTGCAGCGTAGCCCGTTTATTTTGTTGGCATCTCAGGTTCCACAAGCACGCGAGCATATGGGGAGTTATAGCCTGGCGATGGCGAAATTAGCTGACGGAGAGTGGGTCATACTGGCGACGGAGCGCAACTTACTACATTTGAATCTGGCTTCTGCGGAGCAGTTGCAGGATCACAGCTGTGAACTGCTGAAATAATAAAGGCCCCGCCGGAGCAGAGCCTTAATATTTTAAGCGCGAGAAATTACGCTTTTTTCGCTTCAGCCGCAGCTTTAACGATTACTGCGAATGCGTCAGCTTTCAGAGATGCGCCGCCAACCAGGGCACCATCGATGTCTGGCTGAGCAAACAGCTCTGCAGCATTTTTGTCGTTTACGGAACCGCCGTACTGGATGATCACTTGCTCAGCAACTTTCGCATCAGCTTTAGCAATGTGGTCACGAATGAATTTGTGAACTGCCTGAGCCTGAGCTGGAGTTGCAGATTTGCCAGTACCGATTGCCCATACTGGTTCGTAAGCGATTACCACGCCTTCGAATGCCGCAGCACCCTGAGTTTTCAGAACTGCATCGATCTGACGTGCGCAAACTTCTTCAGTTTTGCCAGCTTCGTTTTCTGCTTCAGTTTCGCCGATGCACAGTACTGGGATCAGGCCAACTTCTTTCAGGATAGCGAATTTTTTAGCGATCAGTTCGTCAGACTCTGCGTGGTAAGTACGACGCTCTGAGTGACCGATGATGATGTATTTAGCACCAACATCTTTCAGCATTTCTGCAGAAACTTCGCCAGTGAATGCGCCAGACAGGTTCAGGTCAACGTTCTGAGCACCAAGAATGATGTGGCTGCCAGAAGCGGCGTGTTTAGCCAGATCCAGGTACATTGTTGGAGGAGCGATAGCAACGCCACAGCCAGCAACGCCAGCCAGTTCTTTGCGTAAGCCAGCAATCAGCTCGTGTACCATGTGCTTGCTGCCGTTCAGTTTCCAGTTACCCATCACCAAAGGATGTCGCATCTTAATTCTCCACAAGGTCAAACTAATAAAAGAATCGCTGCCATTCAGGGCAGCATGGTCTGTGAAACAGTATAGAGACTCAGCAAGCGAAAGGCTTTGCTTTTTGTCATTTATTCGCCGTTGTTAAGGGTTTCAGATAGCGTCAGCTTAATCGGTTCAACTGCGAAGGTAAGCCCCTTTTCACCGTTATCCGCAACAACATAACGAATCGCGCCATCGGTTTGCGCGTAATAACGTTTGTTCTTCCCATCGCTAAGTAATTTAGTGAGTTTTGCCCCGCTTTGCGGTTTTGAAAGCGACGGGGTAAAGGTGCGAATCAGCGCTGACATATACTCAGACGCTTTTGCTCGCGCCGCTTTTTGCTCGGGGCCCTGAATCGGCAACCACGTTATCTGCATCGACTTTATTTTCAACGTACCGCGCTCAAGCGCCGTAGATGCGTAGAGATTTTCGTTTATTTTGCTGGCAGCGCGCATCAGGTTTGCCTCATCGGTACTGGAGTCGATAGCGCGGAATTCATTGATCGGCAAAGAAGGGTTTTCTGCGGTGAATTTTTCCCGAAACTGCGTAATGTTCATATCAAATGTTGGTGCACCGGCCAGTAAATAGGGCGCGGCTTGCAGTGGTGAGGTGGAATCTGAAGGCGGATCGGCCCAAACCACCGCAGCGGGTAGCATCAGTAAAGCCAGAGCTGCAAACAGATGTCTCATTGACAAATTCTCCTGTGAATTCTGCTTCCCGATTAAATCGGCATTCCGTTGGCTTGTCAAAACCCGGCATAGCCAGGGTACACTACGGCGCTAAACAATAAAATGGACCTTACCATGACCATACAGCAATGGCTGTTCTCTTTTAACGGACGTATTGGACGCCGTGACTTTTGGATTTGGATTGGCGTTTGGTTAATCGCGCTGATCATTCTCTTCACCCTTGCGGGTGCTGAAATTATGCCTTATTCCACCGCCGGTTTCTTCTTGTCGGGCTCTTTGATTCCGACTGCCGCTGTGATTGTGAAACGCCTGCACGATCGCAATAAGAAGGGCTGGTGGGCGCTACTGTTTATTCCGGCTTGGCTGTTGCTTGCCGGAAACTGGGAGACATTCGGCACATTAGCGCAGTGGGGACTTGGGCGTTTTATCCCAACCTTGATTCTGGTGATGGTCATTATGGACCTGGGTGCATTTGTTGGCACCCAGGGCGAGAACCGCTTTGGTAAAGACACCAGCGAAGTGAAATACCGCTAACGCTACCAGTAGTGTTCGGCTGTCATATGGCCCGGTCGGCGGCGCAAATGTTTGGTCATCTGCCGGGTATCTTTCAGCAAATGCTGCGTATCACGCACCATTTGCGGGTTACCGCACAACATCACATGGCTGGTCTCAATGTTCATTGGCAGACCTACCGCCGCTTCAAGTTCCCCGCTTTCGATAAGTGCGGGTACACGTCCGGTTAACGAGCCTGGAAGTGATTCCCGGCTGACCACTGTCTGAATCCGTAATTTCCCTTCATATTGCTGCTGGAGTTTTTGCATCAATGGCAAATAACTCAAATCCTGTGCATAACGCACGGCATGAAGTAAAACGATATTCTCAAAACGATCCAGGTCTTTGCCTTCCTGCAAAATCGAAAGATAGGGGCCTAATGCGGTACCTGTCGCCAGCATCCACAACGTCTGGCAATCCGGGATTTCATCCAGCACAAAGAAACCCGCAGCTTCGCTAACCAACATGATTTCATCGCCGGGTTGCAGAGCATGCAGGCGTGGGCTGAGTTTGCCCTCAGGTACGGTGACCAGATAAAACTCAAGATTAGGATCGCTCGGCGCATTGACGTAGGAATAGGCGCGCTGCACGCGTTCACCATCGATTTCCATGCCAAGCTTGGTAAATTGCCCGGCGGTGAAAGGAGCGACAGGCGCATGAACAGTGAGACTAAACAGAGCATCGGTCCAGTTTTCAACCTGAACGACTTTACCTTTGACCCATTCCGCCATGATGCACGTTCCCCTTTGTTGTGTTTTCCCTATCTTCACCAGAAAAGTGCGAGATTTCCAGCCGGTTAAAGCTGGAAAGCTCATTCAGACAAACGGCAGTCTTACAGAATATGCGTTTGTACGTCTGGATCTTTGCGGTCGAGATAGTGAATAGATTTGATACGGCGAATGGTGCGCGATTTACCACGAATCAGCAGTGTTTCGGTGGTCGCCATATTCCCTTTACGGGTAATGCCGTCCAGCAAATCACCTTTTGTAATACCGGTCGCGGAGAAAATCACGTTGTCGTTACGCGCCATATCGTCGAGTTTCAATACCACGCCCGCTTCAATGCCCATCGCTTTGCAGCGCTCAAGCTCTTTCTCACCCATCAGACGGTTTTCATCGCTATCACCTTTAACGTGGTGACGAGCCAACAAGCGGCCTTGCATGTCGCCGTCCAACGCGCGAATGACAGCTGCGGAAATCACCCCTTCTGGCGCGCCGCCGATACCGTACATCACATCGACTTCACTATCTGGCATACAGGTCAAAATGGATGCCGCAACATCACCATCAGGTATTGCGAAAACGCGTACGCCAAGCTTTTGCAGTTCAGCAATGGTGGCGTCGTGGCGCGGTTTGGCGAGAATAGTTACGGTTAGTTCACTCAGTGGCTTGTTGAGCGCAACGGCGATGTTATAGAGGTTTTCAGCCAGCGGCAGATTGAGGTCGATAATGCCTTTCGCGCCAGGGCCAACAATCAGTTTTTCCATGTACATGTCTGGGGCGTTGAGGAAACTACCTTTGTCACCCACCGCCAGTACAGCCAGCGCGTTGGCCTGACCCATGGCGGTCATCCGTGTGCCTTCAATCGGGTCAACGGCGATATCTACCGCATCCCCCTGGCCAGTCCCGACTTTTTCGCCAATATAGAGCATCGGCGCTTCGTCGATTTCCCCTTCACCAATCACAATCTGGCCGTCAATATTGACCTGATTAAGCATGATACGCATGGCGTGAACGGCTGCGCCATCCGCCGTATTTTTATCGCCACGGCCCAACCATTTATAACCAGCCAGTGCTGCGGCTTCGGTTACGCGGGAAAATTCAATCGCAAGTTCTCGTCTCATTGCACACTCATTTAGCAAACTCAATTGCGACGCATTTTAGCACAGGTGAGGAATCGTCGGGGGAAGGTGGGATGTTGCTGTGGATTCAGGACTCATCTCAACTCTCTCCCAGGATAGGGAGAGAGTAGGTTGGTGGTGTCAGAACTTAACTTTCGTCATGCTCTTCCCACGCCAGCGCACGCTTAACGGCTTTTTTCCAGCCAGCGTAACGGACGTTACGTTCAGTGGTTTCGATACCCGGACGGAACTCTTTTTCGATAACCGCCTTCTCGCTGACTTCATCCAGATTCTGCCAGAAACCAACGGCCAGGCCTGCCAGATAAGCTGCGCCTAACGCTGTGACTTCACGGACTTCCGGGCGTTCAACGCGGGTGCCTAAAATGTCCGCCTGGAATTGCATCAGGAAATTGTTTGCGACAGCTCCGCCGTCTACGCGCAGAGCATGCAGGCGAATATCTGCGTCAGCCTGCATCGCTTCCAGTACATCACGCGTTTGGTAAGCGATGGACTCTAGTGTTGCACGGATAATATGGTTTGCGTTCACGCCGCGAGTCAGGCCGAAGATTGCGCCGCGGGCATACGGGTCCCAATAAGGAGCGCCCAGGCCAGTAAAAGCGGGAACGACATATACACCGTTAGTGTCTTTGACTTTGGTGGCAAAGTATTCGGAGTCCGTCGCGTCGCTAATTAGTTTCATCTCATCGCGTAGCCACTGGATAGACGCGCCGCCCATAAATACCGCACCTTCCAGTGCATAATTCACTTCACCGCGTGGGCCGCAGGCAATAGTGGTCAGCAGCCCGTGAGTTGATTTCACCGCCTGAGTACCGGTGTTCATCAGCATAAAGCAGCCGGTGCCGTAGGTATTTTTCGCCATCCCTTCTTTTACGCACAGCTGGCCGAAGAGTGCCGCCTGCTGGTCACCGGCGATCCCGGCGATTGGAATACGCGTACCGCCTTTACCACCGATGTTGGTCTGGCCGTACACTTCGGAAGATTTACGTACTTCTGGCAGCATCGCACGTGGAATATCCAGCGCTTCCAGCATGCGGTCATCCCAGTCCAGACTGTGGATGTTAAAGAGCATGGTTCGTGAGGCGTTTGTGTAATCGGTAACGTGTACGCGCCCCTGGGTCATTTTCCAGATAAGCCAGGTATCGACAGTACCAAACAGCAGTTCGCCACGGCGAGCACGTTCACGTGAGCCTTCTACATGGTCAAGAATCCATTTCACTTTGGTGCCAGAAAAGTATGGGTCAACGACCAGGCCTGTGTTGGATTTGATGTACTCTTCCAGGCCATCGCGTTTGAGTTTCTCGCAGATTTCAGCGGTACGACGGCACTGCCAGACGATGGCGTTATAAATTGGTTTGCCGGTCTCTTTTTCCCAGACAATCGCGGTTTCACGCTGGTTGGTGATACCAATTGCGGCAATTTGGTCTGAGTTAATATCGGCTTTAGCCAGCACTTCTACAAGCGTGGAGCTTTGTGTTGCCCAGATCTCCATTGGGTCGTGTTCTACCCATCCTGCTTTTGGATAGATTTGCTGAAACTCGCGCTGTGAAACGCTAACTACGTTGGCATCATGATCCAGGACGACGGCGCGGGAGCTGGTTGTACCCTGATCGAGTGCGACAATATATTTTTTTTCGTGGGTCATAATTTTGTCCTGAAGTCAGTCTTACAAAGAAGCATTTTGTTGAGTGGATGCGCTGGATTTTTCTTCATCTGCAACACAAACATCGCAAGGTAAATGGTGGCCAATCAGCTTGCGGTAACCAAAGGCACCTAACGCCGCACCTACAATCGGGCCAAATACTGGCACCAGGAAGTAAGGAATATCACGGCCACCGGTAAAGGCGACATCGCCCCAGCCAGCTAACCAGGCGAAAAGTTTCGGGCCAAAGTCACGTGCTGGATTCATCGCAAATCCGGTCAATGGCCCCATTGAGGCACCAATTACCGCAATCAGTAAGCCAATCAGCAATGGTGCTAACGGGCCACGTGGGATGCCGTTGCCATCGTCAGTCAGCGCCAGAATAACGCCCATCAGAATGGCGGTGATCACCATCTCTACGGCAAACGCCTGTACCAGATTGATGTGTGGGTTAGGGTAGGTTGAGAAGATACCTGCTAAATCCAAGCTTTCCACACTGCCACGTACCATGTGGTGCGTCTGCTCGTAATCGAGGAATAAATTGTAATACAGGCCGTAGACCAAAGCTGCGGCACAGAACGCACCTGCAACTTGCGAAAGAATAAACGGCACCACTTTACGTTTATCGAAGCAGGCGAACAGGCAAAGTGCGATAGTCACCGCCGGGTTAAGATGCGCACCGGAAACGCCTGCAGTCAGGTAGATAGCCATAGCCACTCCCAAACCCCAGATGATACTGATTTCCCACTGCCCGAAACTTGCGCCCGCGACTTTTAAGGCGGCGACACATCCGACACCAAAGAAAATCAACAACGCGGTACCCATGAACTCGGCGATGCACTGACCTTTCAAAGTTGATGGAGCTGTCTGACTCATAGTAGGGTCCTGAAGGCAAAATTAATGATTATTGTTTGTTCGGGCTTCCCTGCCGCGCAGGTGCCATGTAGGCATAGTGTTAATTTATCGTTAACGAACATAAACGAGAAATATCGAACTTTAAAATTGTGTTGTTCGTCATAAAAATGAGCGATTACGCGCTAAATTGTGCGCATTATCACCCAGAAAAGACAACGCAAACGCTCATGGAAGTAATCAATGCGTTAACAAATAGTGATTTTAGCGCTCCAGGTCATTCGGCATATGCTGAAAAACGTTATGTTATGCAAAGAGCGCTTGAACTCGCTGGACACGGCTACTCACGCTACTTACAATCGAGACACGCTGCGTGGAGCGCATATATTCATAAGGTGTCATCGGGAATATCCGGGACGGGGATTTAGAAATCCATCAACGCCTTGCAATTCAGAAGAGGTTCAGAAATGTCATTTGAAGTGTTTGAGAAACTGGAAGCAAAAGTACAGCAGGCGATTGACACCATTACCCTGCTGCAAATGGAAATTGAAGAGCTGAAAGAGACCAACAATAATTTGTCTCAGCAAGTTCAGCAATCTCAGAACAACCATGAAGAATTAGTGCGCGAAAACAATTCTCTGAAAGAACAACAGCACGTGTGGCAGGATCGTCTGCATGCCTTGCTGGGTAAGATGGAAGAAGTCTAAATACCCGTCATACTTCGAGCCGCAGGGGCGTTGGCTGCACTCAAAAACCCCAGTCACTTACTCAAGTAAGCTCCTGGGGATTTGCTCCCTTGCCGCCTAACTGTAACTCGAATTATTTTGGTTATTGTTTTCTTTAGAAGAAGAACGGGCGCCCAAGGGCGCCCGTTTTGTTATTCGATTGGGTTATTCAATATCGAGGGGATCTTCGGAAAGGATAATGCCGGTGTTATCTGCATACAGATGGTCGCCGGAGAAGAATGTCACGCCACCAAAGTTAACGCGCACATCACTTTCGCCAATGCCAACTCCTGCTGAACCTACCGGAATAGCGGCAATTGCCTGAATACCAATATCCAGCTCTTCCAGGTCGTCGACCTGGCGTACTGCACCGTATACCACGATGCCTTCCCACTCATTTTGAGTCGCCAGACGGGCAAGTTCTGCATCAATCAAAGCACGGCGAACAGAGCCGCCACCATCGATTACCAGCACTCGGCCACGGCCATTTTGTTCGAGCAGATCATACAACAATCCGTTGTCCTCGAAACATTTCACCGTGATGATTTGCCCGCCAAAGGACGACCGCCCACCGAAGTTGGAAAACAGCGGTTCAACGACGTTGACATCTTCCTGATAGATGTCGCAAAGCTCGGAAGTATCATATTTCATAGGATTAAGATTCTGTTGCTGCACGAGTTGTCAGTATATCGCTTAATCGTAACTGTTGGCAAAATCATCAATTGTTAATTGATATTTGTCAGCTAAAACGACACCGTACTGAGCACAACTCCTACCGCAAACAACAAGTTAGTGAGTAATGCGGCTTTAACCGTTCGTTCAAGCATTGGGCGCATGGCGACCGGCTCCATCTCACTGAGCACGAAACGCGTCTGTTTAATCAGTAGCGGTGCTGCGAGCACAAATAGCCATCCCCAGAGGCTTTGCAACCAAACCAGGTTAAATACTGCCAGGCACGCCAGCGCCCCAATCAACAGGCAAGCATGATAGCGACGGGCAAGCACCGGACCCAGGCGCACAGCCAGTGTGTTCTTACCGTTCTCACGGTCGCTGTCGATATCACGTAAGTTATTGATGTTCAGCACAGCTGTTGCCAGTAATCCACAAGCCGTCGCGGGTAAAAACACTAACGGGGCCAGAGCATGAGCCTGGAGATACCAGGTGCCAGCCACACTTAGCCAGCCAAAGAAGACCAGTACTGAAATGTCCCCAAGCCCCATGTAACCATACGGACGGGTTCCGACGGTGTAGGTAATAGCCGCGATGATAGCCAGCAAACCGAGGACCAGGAAACCGAGGAAATCTGCCAGCGTACGGCAAGCAACCGCGACCAGCGCCAGACCAGAAACACAGATTAATACTACAGTGATAACCAGCGCTTTTTTCATCTGCGCCTGGGTAATCACCCCTTTTTGCATTCCGCGCAATGGCCCGATTCTGTCTTCTTTGTCGCTGCCTTTTACCGCATCACCGTAGTCATTCGCCAGGTTTGAGAGGATTTGCAGCAACCCGGCAGTCAGCAGTGCCAGCAGTGCAATAGCGGGGTTGAACACGCCTTGCCAGAAAGCCAACGCGGATCCACAGACGATAGAGGCAAATGCCAGTGGTAATGTGCGTGGGCGCAAGCTTTCAAGCCAGGCTTGAGTCGTGCTTACAGAGTGCGATTCGCTCATAGTTCTCTCTGTTAGATATAAAAAAATGGAGGGCATAAGCCCTCCATTTCAAATGAAGAAAATACGTTGAGCGGGATTATAGGATAAAACGGCTCAAGTCTTCATCTGCTACCAACTCATCCAGATGTTTGCTGACATATTCGCCGTCAATCAGAATGGATTGGCCGTTCATTTCGCTGGCATCGTAAGAGATGTCTTCGACCAGGCGTTCTAACACAGTGTGCAGACGACGCGCACCGATGTTTTCGGTGGACTCGTTCACTTGCCATGCGGCCTGAGCAATACGGCGAATACCGTCTTCGGTGAAGTCGATATTCACGCCTTCGGTGCCCAATAGTGCTTTGTACTGCACGGTGATAGAAGCGTTTGGCTCAGTCAGAATGCGCTCGAAATCTTCAACAGTCAGTGCCTGAAGTTCCACACGAATTGGCAGACGTCCCTGTAATTCTGGGATCAGGTCTGATGGACTTGCGACCTGGAAGGCGCCAGATGCGATAAACAGGATGTGGTCAGTTTTGACCATACCGTGTTTAGTCGAAACGGTGCAGCCTTCAACCAGTGGCAGTAAATCACGCTGAACACCTTCGCGGGAAACGTCCGGGCCGGAACTGTTGCCACCGCGCTTACAGATTTTGTCGATCTCATCGATAAACACGATGCCGTGTTGCTCGACGGCATCAATGGCGTCTTGCTTCAGTTCTTCCGGATTCACAAGCTTCGCCGCTTCTTCTTCAATCAGAAGTTTCATCGCGTCTTTGATTTTCAGCTTGCGTGGTTTTTGCTTCTGGCCGCCCAGATTCTGGAACATAGACTGCAACTGGCTAGTCATCTCTTCCATGCCAGGAGGAGCCATGATTTCAACACCCATCGGTGCCGCAGCCAGGTCGATTTCAATTTCTTTATCGTCTAACTGCCCTTCGCGTAATTTTTTACGGAAAGACTGACGCGCTGCAGATGGCTCTGGTGCCGTTTCGTTTTGGCCCCAGTTGTTTTTAGCAGGCGGGATCAGCACATCAAGAATGCGCTCTTCTGCCATTTCTTCGGCACGGTAGCGGTTTTTCTCGATGGATTGCAGGCGAACCATTTTCATTGCAGAATCAGTCAGATCGCGGATGATAGAATCCACTTCTTTACCAACATAGCCAACTTCGGTGAATTTGGTCGCTTCAACTTTAATGAAAGGTGCGTTAGCAAGTTTTGCCAGGCGACGAGCGATTTCGGTTTTACCCACGCCAGTTGGGCCGATCATCAGAATGTTTTTTGGCGTAACTTCATGACGCAGCTCTTCATCAAGCTGCATACGGCGCCAGCGGTTACGTAGCGCAATCGCCACGGAACGCTTGGCATTGTCCTGGCCAATGATGTGTTTGTTCAGTTCGCTGACAATTTCGCGAGGAGTCATTTCAGACATGGGGATTCCTTACGCCTTAGACGCTAATTCTTCAATAGTATGGAAATGGTTGGTGTAGATGCAGATATCACCGGCAATCCCCAGCGATTTCTCTACGATGTCACGAGCACCCAGTTCGGTATTTTCAAGTAGTGCACGTGCCGCAGCCTGGGCATACGGGCCACCGGAACCAATTGCAATCAGATCATCTTCTGGCTGAATAACATCACCGTTACCGGTGATGATAAGAGATGCATTTTCATCGGCGACTGCAAGCAACGCTTCGAGTTTGCGCAGCATACGATCGGTACGCCAGTCTTTTGCCAGTTCAACCGCAGCTTTAACCAGGTGGCCCTGGTGCATTTCTAGCTTGCGCTCAAACAGTTCGAATAGGGTAAAAGCATCCGCAGTGCCGCCAGCAAAACCGGCAATCACTTTGTCGTTATATAAACGACGTACTTTTTTAACGTTGCCTTTCATTACGGTGTTGCCGAGCGTGGCCTGACCATCACCACCGATTACGACATGGCCGTTACGGCGCACACTTACTATTGTTGTCACGAGCAGACCCCTTATTGCATCAGCTAAATAAGTACCCCGACATTATATCGGGGCTGAATGCAATTATAGATGGGGGGGATTTTGGGGGTTTCAACCCCCAGTGCCGAGACGAATGCAGTTAGAGTGGCCTGCCATCTTCAACTGGCTAATTGTACCGTCAGCTTTCTCTTTGCCCTTGATTGGGCCAATTACGACTCGATTCCAGCCATTATTGGTGGTAATGCGTGAGTCAAAGCCTTCGAAAGCAAGCTGCGCACGTACCGTTTCCGCCTGTTCGCTGCCCTTAAAGGAGCCGCACTGTACCATCCAGCGTTTCTCATCCTTTGGCTTGTCCTGAGGTGCCGGAGCTTGTTTCACAACTTCTTCACGGGTAATCGGCGCTGCCGGTTGAGTGGTAGGATTGGCCGCTCGTTGCTGAGTGTGCGGTGGTGTTTGTAGCAGATCTTGATACGGCTGCTGAGTTGCCGCTGTACGAGGTTGCTGCTGTGCCTGACGGGGCTGCTGCGCTACAGGTTGTGATTGCTGAACAGGCCGTGGTTGTGCTGTAACAGTTTGAGTATTGAATTGTTGCTGTTGAGCTTGTTGTTGCTGAATGATTTTTTGGCGCTGTAAGGTACTCTGACGCTGTTCGGGCGTCTGTTCGTTCCACGGCACTTCATTGAGCTGAGTCGGCTGCTGACGCATATCCGCCTGCATTTGCTCTAACAATTGGCGCTGTTCGCTGGTGAGCTGATCTTTATTCTGCACTTCACCACCGGCAGAAGGTTCGGTTGGGGCACGCACCCCCGTCTGGCGATTTTCCAGTTCTTTGATATAACGCCAGCGTTCTTCTGGTTTAGGTGGCAGACCATTTCCTGTGACTTTGTGTCCAGGCAGGGTTTCGCTTTCATCTTTTTTATGATGAGTAATGAAGTAGAGAGCACCAATAAAGGTCACCAGAACGGCGGCCGCAATTGCGACCATTGTCGGCGAGACAGATGGTAGGCTGCGTTGCTTGCTGCGGGTGTTACTTTTCTTACGCCGCGTACCTGCCGATTGCCCGCGGCGTACATAATCTCGTTGTGCCACTATTGATTCGCTATATTTTATTCGTTTATCAGCCCGCCATGTTACTTAATGGATATCCCTTTGACCAGAATCCAGTGTCCTAAAGCGGGTCATTTTCTACTGCCAGGTGCGCTGGTGGAGCCTCTTTCAATGAGTTCACAGTCCAGCAAACGCGAACCACTACTCACGGTGTGCCCGTTAAGTTGATCCAATAACAACAGCATAGCTTCCCTCCCGATATCAAAACGGGGTTGCGCTACGGTGGTGAGCGGTGGGTCACAGAACTGTGAAAGTGCGATGTCATCAAAGCCCATAATCGATAAGTCTTCTGGCACGCGTAAGCCATTTCGCTTGGCCTGAGACAGTGCGCCCAGCGCCATCACATCGCTATGACAGAACACAGCAGTCGGCGGATTTGGCAGCGCCAGCAACTGCGACAATGCTGCGGCACCGGCTTCATAGGTAAAGTTACCACGTGCAATGTAGTGCGGATCGATTACTGCACCCGTGCGACGCAGTGCCTGAACATACCCCTGCAAGCGATAGTGGCAAAGCGGCATCTCTTCCGGGCCTGCAATACAGGCAATTTTTTGATGGCCGAGTTGCTGTAAATAATAAACAGCGTTAAATGCAGCAGTAAGATTATCAATATGAACCGTAGGCAGTTCCAGCTCAGGAGCAAATTCGTTTGCCATCACCATCGGCGGTAAATTGCGTTGTTCTTCAATGCTGGCATCAAAGGGAAGGCGCGAGCCGAGCAGCAGCATGCCATCAATCTGCTTGGTGATAATCAGATTAATGAAGGTTTTTTCCTGCTGATTTTGGTGGGCGCAATCGCCAATCAGCACCAGGTAGCCCTGTTCAGCAGCCGTCACTTCGATACCGCGAATGATTTCGCTAAAGAAGGGGTCGCAGATATCCGGGACAATAACCAGAATGGTGCGTGATTCATTACGCTTTAAATTTCGCCCCAGGGAGTGGGGTAAATAACCTACGGCTATTGCCGCTTGTTCCACACGATTACGAGTACTTTGCGATACTTTGTCCGGGTTCATTAATGCCCTGGACACTGTTGCAGTTGATACTTTCGCCTGAACGGCAACATCTTTCATGGTTGCATTGGCAACCTGATTCTTCGGCTTCAACTTCTTCTCCTCGCGTGCACTGTACAGGTGCTGACAACGTCCGTGGTGTCTGACCATGTCCACATTCTTAGCAGAAATTGATGTTCGTTGGTTACAGTTATTTCATTAAAAGTGTGATGGTTGTTGAAATTTTCGATCCGCTTCGCATAACCACAGGGCTTTGTGCTAGCCGTCTATCGGATCAACATCCAGCGTCCACTTCACTTTGCGTGATTCCGGTAAGGTATTGACCAGCTTCAACGAATGGCTGACCAGGCGTTGCAGACGCGCGCGCGAAGGGTGTTGCAGCAGAATCTGCCAACGGAAGCGCCCACCGCGTTTGGGCTGCAAACAGGGAACCGGCCCCATAACCCAGAGTTGATCATCTCGTAATGGGCTGGATTCCAATAGGTTTCGTAACTGCTGTAAGAAGAGCGGTGCCTGATGGTTATTCTGGTCTTCTGCGCGAAACATGATGTGGCTGGTAAACGGCGGTAAGAACACTGTCTGGCGCTCTTTCAGTGCCTGGCTTGCGAAGTCGTCATAACCTTTGGTGAGCAGCGTTTGTAATAAAGGGTGCTCGGGATGGTGAGTTTGCAACATGACTTCGCCTTGTTTACCGGCGCGGCCAGCGCGGCCAGACACCTGAACATAAAGTTGTGCAAAACGCTCCGCTGCGCGGAAATCAGCCGAAAACAGTGCGCCATCGACATCGAGTAAAGCCACCAGCGTCACATCGGGGAAGTGGTGGCCTTTCGCCAGCATCTGCGTGCCAATCAGGATGCGTGCACCGCCGCGATGGACTTCTGCCAGTTGCTGCTCAAGTGCACCTTTTCGACTGGTGGTGTCGCGATCAATACGCGAAATCGGCACGCCAGGAAATTCCGGTGTCAGGCTATGTTCGAGCTGTTCGGTGCCCATACCTACTGGAACCAGATTGGTGGAGCCACAATGTGGACATTGCTGTGGGATAGCTCTTTGGCTGTCGCAATGGTGGCAGCGCAAATGACGTTGGCCTTGATGATAGGTGTAGTAGTGATCGCAGCGTGGGCACTCCGCTATCCAGCCGCATTCATGGCACAGCAGTGCGGGGGCAAAGCCTCGGCGGTTAAGAAACAGGATCACCTGGTTGTCAGCGTTAAGGTGCTGACCAATTTTTTTGATAAGCGCAGGCGCCAGGCCGGATTTCAGTGGCTGCCCTTTTAAGTCCACCACTTGCTGTGTTGCCGGGCGTGCATTACCGGCGCGTTTTGTCAGACGTAACTGGCGATATTTCCCCAGTTGAACGTTGTGCAATGTTTCAAGGGCGGGGGTCGCTGAGCCAAGGATGATGGGAATATCTTCCGCATGCGCGCGGTATACGGCTAAATCACGAGCGTGATAACGCCAGCCTTCTTGCTGCTTGTAAGAGCTATCGTGCTCTTCATCTATAACAATGACGCCAAGTCGGCAAAACGGTGTGAATAGAGACGAGCGGGTGCCAATCACAATAGCTGCTTCGCCGCTACGAGCCTTTAACCACACAGCAAGACGCTCACTGTCATTAAGTCCGGAGTGCAGCACTTCGACCGGCGCGTTAAAACGCTCACGGAACCGGGCGATAGTTTGTGGCGTCAGGCCAATTTCAGGTACCAGAACTAGCGCTTGTTTGCCTTGTGCCAGCACGTTTTCAAGCACGCTTAGATAAACTTCTGTTTTGCCCGAACCGGTAATACCTGCAAGCAACCAGACCGCAAAATGGTCGGCAGAACTGTGGATAGCGCCAATAGCAGTAGCCTGCTCGGTGTTCAGCCGTAAACGCTCACCTTCAACAGAATAGCTATCGCGCCAGTCTGTCGTTGAAGGCGCTGCACTTTTCAGATCACATAACCCTTTGGCCCGCAGCGCTTGTAACCCCGGTTCGCTGATTTCCATCTCGCTCACCTGGTGACGCCAGATGATATTTTGCCGTACCGCCGCCAGTGCTTGTTGCTGCTTAGGCGCGCGTTTCAGGCTGTTCAGGTCGATAGCTTTGCCTTCTTCTGTAGCGAACCAGTACCACAATGGCGCATGGTGCGCGGGTTTTCCTTCGCGCAGCAAACCCGGTAGGGCGTGGAAGAGCACATCGCCAAGCGGATGGTGGTAATACTCAGCCGCCCACAGCAGAACGCGCCACAGAGAAACAGGAAACAACGAAGCGCCATCCAGAACTTCAGCAACTGGCTTTAGCTCATTAATCGGCAATTCGCTGTGCTCGCTAACGGCAACGACAATCCCGACAGCCTGGCGTTTACCAAACGGCACCCTAACGCGAAAACCTGATGCCACCTGCATTCCAGCAGGAACGAAGTAATCAAAAGTGCGGGCAAGAGGAACCGGCAAAGCGACGTGAGCAACAGGCATTAAAGCTTCCAGGCTGATAAAAATGACGAGATAGTGTACACTGTGTGTTCCAGAAAATGCGGATCAGTTTGCATCCAACGGTGGGGTTCTGTATGATTCGCCGCCTTTGATGCGCAGTTTTTGGTATCAAAAAACCTAATTTATCAACTTCGCGTGGTGTCTGGCGTTAGGGCTGGAAGAGCGACGCGGCCTTATACAGAGGTTTTCCATGAAAAAGAATATTCACCCGAACTACGCAGAAGTTACTGCAAACTGCTCATGCGGTAATGTTATCAAGATTCGCTCTACCGTGGGTCATGATCTGAACCTGGACGTATGTGGCGAATGCCACCCGTTCTACACTGGCAAGCAGCGTGATGTTGCTACCGGTGGCCGCGTTGACCGCTTCAACAAGCGTTTCAGCGTTCCAGGCGCGAAGAAGTAATTCGCTGCACGGTAAGAGAAAGGCGCCTAACGGCGCCTTTTTTGTTACCCGTCATCCTTCAAGCCGCAGGAGTGTTGGCTGCACTCCTAAACCCCAGTCACTTACCTACGTAAGCTCCAGGGATTTACTCACTTGCCGCGTTACTCGGCCTCTGGCCTCGCCCCTTTGGGGCCAGCGCAAGCGCTGTTCAAAACGCTTTCAGCGTTTTAGTCCTGCGACTCGAATGCTATAGGGTAACCCAGTAATTTCTTAAGCTAGTATTCCCACGTCTCCGGATCAATCCCCAGCTCGCGCATAATCACTTTCGCCGCTTCAGGAATCTCATCACTACGCTCTTTGCGCAGGTCTGCATCATTTGGCAACGGTTGCCCAGTAAACGCATGCAAAAACGCTTCGCACAGCAGTTCACTGTTGGTTGCGTGACGCAGGTTATTCACCTGGCGACGGGTACGCTCATCGGTGAGGATTTTTAACACCTTCAGAGGAATGGACACCGTAATTTTCTTTACTTGCTCACTCTTCTTCCCGTGCTCAGCGTAAGGGCTGATATATTCGCCGCTCCATTCAGCCATGAGATACTTAATCCTCTTAATCAATGTATTTAGGCTTCCACCGGTCATATGCGCGGTAGAAGCGATTATCTGGTCGTAGTGTAAGCGTTTATTGATTCGCGGTCTGCGACGCTATCACCCTAAAGCGTATAATTTTAACGGCTATTGCGTGTTTGCTCAATCTATACGCAAAGAAGTTTAGATGTCCAGATGTATTGACGTCTAACTCGGCAGTGTTTACTCTGGTGCCTGACCTTTATTCGACCAGCAAGGATTCGAGAGCCATGACGCGCAAACAGGCAACTATCGCAGTACGTAGCGGTTTGAACGATGACGAGCAATACGGCTGCGTTGTACCGCCAATCCATCTCTCCAGTACTTATAATTTCACCGGGTTTAACGAACCGCGAGCGCATGATTATTCGCGCCGTGGCAATCCTACGCGTGATGTTGTTCAGCGCGCACTGGCAGAGCTGGAAGGCGGAGCGGGCGCTGTGCTGACGAATACCGGCATGTCGGCAATCCATTTGGTAACCACCGTTTACCTCAAGCCTGGCGACCTGCTGGTGGCTCCGCATGACTGTTACGGCGGCAGCTACCGTTTGTTTGATAGCCTGGCAAAACGCGGTGCATATCGCGTTTTATTTGTCGATCAAGGAGATGAAGCGGCTTTAACTGCGGCACTCAACGAAAAACCAAAACTCGTGCTGGTCGAAAGCCCAAGTAATCCCTTGTTACGAGTAGTAGATATTGCGAAAATCTGCGCCGCAGCGCGTGAAGTAGGGGCAATTAGTGTGGTGGATAACACCTTTTTGAGCCCGGCTTTGCAAAACCCACTGGCATTGGGTGCGGATTTGGTTCTGCACTCATGTACCAAATATCTGAATGGTCACTCAGATGTTGTTGCGGGCGTAGTAATTGCGAAAGATCCTGAAACCGTCACTGAACTTGCCTGGTGGGCAAATAACATTGGCGTGACCGGTGGTGCTTTCGATAGCTACCTGCTGCTGCGTGGCCTGCGTACACTTTCACCTCGTATGGAAGTGGCACAACGTAACGCTCAGGCGATTGTCGATTTCCTGAAGACGCAACCGCTGGTGAAAAAGCTGTATCATCCTTCGCTGCCTGAAAACCAGGGCCATGAAATTGCTGCTCGTCAGCAAAAAGGTTTTGGGGCGATGCTAAGTTTTGAATTTAATGGCGACGAGCAAACGCTGCGTCGATTCCTGAGTAGCCTGACTCTCTTCACTCTGGCGGAATCATTGGGTGGAGTAGAAAGTTTGATTTCACACGCGGCGACGATGACCCACGCGGGCATGGCGCCAGAAGCGCGTGCTGCAGCGGGGATCTCTGAAACCTTGTTGCGTATTTCGACTGGCATTGAAGATAGCGAAGATTTAATTGCTGACCTGGAAAATGCGTTCCGGGTTGCAGCCGAGGGGTAAGCATGAGTGTTTCAGCACCAGCAGGGGCGTCGGGTCGTCAGCTGCATAAATTTGGTGGCAGTAGTCTGGCAGATGTGAAGTGCTATCTGCGCGTTGCGGGGATCATGGCCGAGTATTCAAAACCTGGCGACATGATGGTTGTTTCCGCAGCGGGTAGTACGACCAACCAGTTGATTAATTGGTTGAAATTAAGCCAAAGCGATCGCCTTTCTGCCCATCAGGTTCAGCAAGCTCTGCGCCGTTATCAGAGCGAGCTGATTAGTGGCCTTGTTACACCTGATGTTGCTGATGCTTTAATCGGTCAATTTGTTCACGATCTTGAGCGTTTGGCGGGTTTGCTGGATGGCAAAATGACCGACGCCGTGTATGCCGAAGTTGTAGGCCATGGTGAAATTTGGTCTGCTCGCCTGATGTCTGCGGTGCTAAATCAGTTAGGTCATCCGGCTGCATGGCTGGATGCACGCGAATTTATGCGTGCAGAACGTGCAGCTCAGCCACAAGTCAATGAAGGCTTATCCTGGCCGCTGCTGCAAGAACTTATGGCGCAGCACCCGAACAAACGCCTCGTGGTTACTGGCTTTATCTGCCGTAACGACGCGGGCGAAACCGTTCTGCTGGGCCGTAACGGTTCTGACTATTCCGCAACTCAAATTGGTGCACTGGCTGGGGTTTCCCGCGTGACCATCTGGAGTGACGTTGCCGGGGTTTACAGCGCAGACCCACGTAAAGTGAAAGATGCTTGCTTGCTGCCGCTGCTGCGTCTGGATGAAGCCAGTGAACTGGCCCGTCTTGCTGCCCCGGTGCTGCATGCTCGTACCTTGCAACCTGTTTCCGGTAGCGATATCGATCTGCAACTGCGTTGTAGCTATTCACCAGAACAAGGCTCAACTCGTATCGAACGAGTGTTGGCTTCTGGTACTGGTGCACGAATCGTTACCAGCCACGACGATATTTGCCTGATTGAACTTGAAGTTTCTGCACAGAAAGATTTTAAACTGGCGCACAAAGAGCTCGATACGCTGTTAAACCGCGCCCAGATTCGCCCGTTGTCGATTGGTGTACATCCTGACCGCAATCTGCTTCAACTTTGCTACACCTCCGAAGTGGCTGGCAGCGTGCTGCAAACTCTACAAAATGCTGACCTACCGGGCGAATTACGTCTGCGTGAAGGCCTGGCTTTAGTAGCAATGGTGGGTGCGGGCGTTTGCCGTAACCCACTGCACAGCCACCGTTTCTGGCAGCAACTGAAAGATCAGCCTGTTGAGTTTATCTGGCAGTCCGAAGATGGTATTAGCCTGGTTGCGGTATTACGTGTTGGCCCAACAGAAAATCTCATTAAGGGTCTACATAAGTCACTGTTCCGTGCCGAAAAACGTATTGGTCTGGTTTTGTTCGGTAAAGGGAACATTGGTTCACGCTGGCTGGAGCTGTTCGCCCGCGAGCAAGAAACTATCTCTGCACGAACTGGTTTTGAATTCGTGCTTTCAGGCGTAGTAGATAGCAGCCGCAGCTTGCTGAATTACGAAGGTCTGGATGCAAGCCGTGCTCTCGCTTTCTTCAATGACGAAGCGGTAGAGCAGGATGAAGAATCACTATTCCAGTGGATGCGTGCCCATCCTTATGATGATTTGGTGGTTCTGGATGTGACGGCGAGTGAACAACTGGCCGATCAATACCTCGATTTTGCCAGCCACGGTTTCCACGTTATCAGCGCTAATAAACTTGCGGGTGCCAGTAATAGCCAGAAGTACCGTGAAATTCGTAACGCTTTTACCAAGACGGGTCGCCACTGGCTGTATAACGCCACCGTGGGCGCTGGCTTGCCGGTAAACCATACCGTTCGTGACTTACGCGAGAGCGGCGACTCCATTCTGGCTATCAGCGGCATTTTCTCCGGTACGCTTTCATGGCTGTTCCTGCAATTCGATGGCACTGTGCCATTTACCGAGCTGGTGGACCAGGCCTGGCAGCAAGGGCTGACGGAACCCGATCCACGCGTCGATCTCTCCGGGAAAGACGTGATGCGCAAGCTGGTGATCCTGGCTCGCGAAGCGGGTTACGACATCGAGCCGGATCAGGTTCGTGTTGAATCGCTGGTTACAAACGGCAGCGAAACGGGCTCAATTGACCATTTCTTTGAAAATGGCGATGAATTGAATGACCAAATGCTTCAGCGTTTTGAAGCGGCTCAGGAAATGGGTCTGGTGCTGCGCTATGTCGCACGTTTCGATGCTAATGGTAAAGCGCGTGTCGGTGTGGAAGCTGTGCGCCCTGAGCATCCACTGGCTTCGCTGCTACCTTGCGACAACGTGTTTGCTATCGAAAGCCGTTGGTATCGTGATAACCCGCTGGTTATTCGTGGGCCAGGGGCTGGTCGTGACGTAACAGCTGGCGCTATTCAATCGGATCTCAATCGTCTGGCGCAATTGCTCTAACTGCGGAAACACAAAAATACCGAGGCCAGCTATTGCTGGCCTTTTTTATTCTTTTCAATCGAACATGAGAAAAATTCAATTTGGTTGAGAATTCCTCACTTCTTGTGTTGAATTTTCAGTTGACGGAATCATGCTTTTCCTTCATCTTGCTATCTGGACGTCTAAACGTCTGGATAGCAACAAAACACAACATCACATAATAAAATGCGATTAATGAGGTAAGGGTATGAGCTTTTTTCACGCCAACCAGCGGGAAGCACTAAATCAGAGTCTGGCCGAAGTTGCCGGGCAAATTAACGTTTCCTTTGAGTTTTTCCCGCCGCGCACCAGTGAAATGGAACAGACCCTGTGGAGCTCAATTGATCGACTAAGTAGCCTGAAACCAAAATTTGTCTCCGTAACTTACGGCGCAAACTCCGGTGAGCGTGACCGTACCCATAGCATCATCAAAGGTATTAAAGACCGTACAGGTCTGGAAGCTGCACCGCATCTGACTTGTATTGATGCCTCTCCCGACGAACTGCGCACAATCGCACAGGATTACTGGAACAGCGGTATCCGTCATATCGTCGCCCTGCGCGGTGATTTACCACCAGGCGGCGGCAAGCCAGATATGTACGCTTCAGATCTGGTGACATTGCTTAAAGATGTCGGTGATTTTGATATTTCCGTTGCGGCTTACCCGGAAGTTCACCCGGAAGCGAAAAGTGCACAGGCTGATTTAATCAACCTGAAACGCAAGATTGATGCCGGTGCAAACCGCGCCATCACTCAATTCTTCTTCGATGTAGAAAGCTATCTGCGCTTCCGCGACCGTTGTGCCGCTGCCGGTATCGACGTGGAAATCGTGCCAGGCATTCTGCCAGTCAGTAACTACAAGCAAGCACATAAATTTGCCACCATGACCAACGTGCGTGTTCCGCACTGGATGGCTCAAATGTTTGAAGGGCTGGATAACGACGCAGAAACTCGCAAAATGGTCGGTGCCAATATTGCGATGGATATGGTGAAAATCCTCAGCCGTGAAGGCGTGAAAGATTTCCATTTCTATACGCTTAACCGTGCTGAAATGAGCTACGCGATTTGCCACACACTGGGTGTTCGCCCGTTAGTATAATTCAGTCAATGGCCCGCAAGGGCCATGATTTTCCCCTGCACATCCACTCCCCTTCCAAATACCCATTTCATTTGTAATGTTAAGTTTTGAAAGTTTATGTTGCTGTCGACGTTTCTGAGAAAAACTTTTGCTATGTTGCTCATTAGCCAACAGGAAATAACTATCAAATCTGTAGTTTTTTTCATCTATAACTTATCTGCAGAGCCGTATATCCTGGTATTAAAATAGTGAAGGGAGCAGGAAGATGAGCACAAACGAAAACGATCATAATACGTTGTCCGCAGGGAAGTGCCCGTTTCATCAGGGCAGTCATGATGTGAGTGCAGGAGCCGGAACAAGCACGCGAGACTGGTGGCCGAAACAACTCCGTGTTGACCTCCTCAATCAGCACTCAAACCGCTCTAACCCCCTCGGCGAAGATTTTGATTACCGCAAAGAATTCAGCAAACTCGATTATTCCGCGCTGAAAGGCGACCTGAAAGCATTACTCACCGATTCCCAGCCATGGTGGCCAGCCGATTGGGGTAGCTACGCCGGGCTATTTATTCGTATGGCCTGGCATGGTGCCGGCACTTACCGTTCCCTGGACGGACGTGGTGGTGCAGGTCGTGGTCAGCAACGCTTTGCTCCACTCAACTCCTGGCCAGATAACGTAAGCCTTGATAAAGCTCGCCGCCTGCTGTGGCCTATCAAACAGAAATATGGTCAGAAAATATCCTGGGCCGACCTGTACGTGCTGGCGGGGAACGTAGCACTGGAAAACTCAGGCTTCCGTACCTTTGGTTTTGGTGCCGGGCGTGAAGATGTTTGGGAGCCGGATCTGGATGTGAACTGGGGTAATGAGAAAGCCTGGTTGGAACATCGCGACCCAGAAGCGCTTGCTAAACGCCCATTAGCCGCAACCGAGATGGGGCTGATTTATGTAAACCCTGAAGGGCCAAATGCCAGCGGTGAACCGCTTTCAGCCGCCGCTGCCATTCGTGCTACTTTCGGCAATATGGGGATGAACGACGAAGAGACTGTGGCACTTATCGCTGGCGGTCATACGTTGGGCAAAACCCATGGTGCGGCGGAGGCAACGCATGTGGGTGTTGATCCAGAAGCTGCACCGATTGAAGCGCAAGGCTTAGGTTGGACGAGCAGCTACGGCAGTGGTGCAGGTGCTGATGCAATTACCTCTGGCCTGGAAGTTGTCTGGTCACAAACGCCAACTCAGTGGAGTAACTATTTCTTTGAGAACCTGTTCAAATTTGAATGGGTACAGACACGCAGCCCTGCTGGTGCTATTCAGTTTGAAGCGGTCGATGCGCCTGAAATTATTCCTGATCCGTTTGATCCATCGAAAAAACGTAAACCGACAATGTTGGTTACTGACCTGACGCTGCGTTTCGATCCGGAATTCGAGAAAATCTCCCGTCGCTTCCTCAATGATCCACAAGCTTTCAATGAAGCTTTTGCTCGCGCATGGTTCAAATTGACCCACCGTGATATGGGGCCAATTGCGCGTTATATCGGCCCGGAAGTGCCAAAAGAAGAACTGATTTGGCAGGACCCGTTGCCAAAAGCGACATTCAGTCCAACGCCTGCTGATATCGATCACCTGAAAGCAGAAATTTCCCATTCTGGCCTTTCTGTCAGTGAGTTGATTTCTGTAGCCTGGGCGTCGGCATCGACTTTCCGTGGCGGTGATAAACGTGGTGGAGCCAATGGTGCACGCCTGGCACTGGCACCTCAGCGCAACTGGGATGTGAATGCTTTAGCGGTTCGTGCATTGCCTGCGTTAGAAGCCATTCAGAAAGCGTCTGGTAAAGCGTCACTGGCCGATATCATTGTGCTGGCAGGTGTTGTGGGTGTGGAACAGGCGGCGGAAGCGGCTGGTATCAGCGTTCGCGTTCCGTTTATTCCGGGGCGTGTGGATGCCAGCCAGGATCAGACCGATATCGAGATGTTCAACCTGATGGAGCCTGCAGCAGATGGATTCCGTAACTACCGTGCCCGTGTGGATGCGGCGACAACAGAATCCATGCTGATTGATAAAGCACAGCAACTTACGCTGACCGCACCGGAGCTCACCGTGTTGGTTGGTGGCATGCGTGTGCTGGGTGCGAATTTTGATGGCGGCAAACATGGCGTATTCACCGAACGTTTAGGTGTGCTCAGCAACGATTTCTTTGTCAATTTGCTGGATATGGGCACGGAATGGAAGGCGACTGATGACTCTTCAGAACTGTTTGAAGGGCGCTGCCGTCAAACTGGTGAAGTGAAGCGTACAGCGACACGCGCGGATCTGGTCTTTGGCTCAAACTCCGTACTGCGCGCACTGGCGGAAGTTTATGCCTGCAGTGATGCGAAAGAGAAGTTTGTGAAGGACTTCGTTGCGGCATGGGTGAAAGTGATGAATCTGGATCGCTTTGACCTGAAATAAGCCGGTATCTGACGTAACAATCCCCGCAGATGCGGGGATTTTTTTATCTACGCTATTCCCACTCTTGCAAGAAGCGCTGACCGTACTGGTCGGCAACTAAAAGTGCCGCATAAACCTCATCCGGCGTAGCACCGCCAGGCATGTTATGGATAGTTTCGCCTTCTGCGCAGGATGCCTGCGCCACAATGCGCATTTTTGCGGGAACGTCTTGTTTGATATCAAGTTGTGCCAGCGTAATTGGCAGCCCGACGGAGTGACACAGCGCCGCTACGGTTTCAATCTCTTCTAGTGGCGCATTTTCCAGAACTAACTGGGTCAGCGTACCGAAAGCGACTTTTTCACCGTGATAATAGTGATGTGCGTCTGGAATTGCCGTCAGACCGTTATGCACTGCGTGTGCAGCGGCCAGGCCTCCACTTTCAAAGCCGACACCGCTCAAGTAGGTGTTGGCTTCAATTACGCATTCAAGAGCTGGCGTGACTACATGCTGCTCTGCAGCCAGCATCGCTTTTTCACCCTGTTCAATTAACGTGTTATAGCAAAGTTCAGCCAGCGCTAATGCAGCCTGAGTGCACTTGCCGCCGGCCATTGTGGTCGCACCGCTACGTGAACAGGCACGTGCCTCAAACCAGGTTGCCAATGCGTCGCCGATCCCGGCGGCTAAAAGGCGTGCAGGTGCACCTGCCACGATTTTGGTATCAACAATCACTATATTTGGATTGTTCGGCAACATCAGGTAACGATCAAACTCACCCTCATCGGTATAAATAACAGAGAGCGCGCTGCATGGCGCATCGGTAGAGGCGATAGTGGGTGCGATGGCAACAGGTAAACCCATAAAATGCGCCAGTGCTTTGGCGGTATCGAGCGTTTTGCCGCCACCGATACCGAGTACTGCTCCACACTGTGTCTGTTCTGCAATACTGCGCAGACGATCGATTTCATTTTGCGAGCATTCGCCGCCAAAAGGTGCTATTTCCAACACCAGGCCGGCATCTTTAAAGCTTTTTTCTAGTGCGGACTCGGCAAATCCTAAGACAAATTTGTCTCCGACCACTAGCCAGCGCTCAGCCAGTGGTTTGAGATAGTGGCCGAGGCGGGAAATAACCTCAGCGCCCTGAATGTACTTACCCGGTGACTGTATTATGCGATCCATTCACTGCCTCCTTTTGTGTCCGTTACAGGCTCAGGCGACCAAACGCTTTCTGCCAGTCTTCTTCAAACTTCACCACCGCCGAGTCTACTGCTGGCGCAGCCAAAAATTGCTGTGCGACATCAAGGGGAAGCGTGATGGATTCGCATCCTGCCAGTAAGCAATCCAGTGCCTGACGCGGAGTTTTAAAGCTGGCTGCCAGAACTTTGCTGTCAGGAGCGTGAAGCTCAAGCAAAGCTTGTAACTCCTGAACCATGCGAATGCCGTCCCCGCCTTGCGCATCAACGCGGTTAACATATGGAGCAACGTACTCCGCTCCAGCGAGAGCAGCTAATAATCCCTGAGCAGCGCTATAAACAGCTGTTCCCAGCGTAGGAATACCCAAAGCAGTTAGCTGCTTAATCGCCGCCAGCCCCTCAAAGGTAACGGGAATTTTTACCACCAGACCTGGAACGCACTCTCTGAGTTTCTGCGCCTCTGCAACCATTCCATCCGCGCTGCGGCTCATCACTTGTGCAAACAGGCGGCCTTCTTTGCCCACTGCATTTTGCAGGCGTGGCAGTACGTCCCATATAGATTCGCCATTGGCGGCAACAATACTCGGATTGGTTGTCACTCCTTGTAATGGGAAGATTCGCGCCAGACGTTCTACTTCCGCAATGTTTGCTGTATCGAGATAAAGCTCCATTAATTTTTCCTCTTGGGTGAATTACAGTTCCAGTTCGCGGGCTAGCAGAACCGCGATGGCTTCGCCATTTGTGGCATTTACCAGGGCGTCACGGAATTCTGCATGCATGATTCTGCGTGCTAGTCGGGAGAAAATTCGCATATGCTGGTCACCTGCCGCATGCTTATTTAGCGTCAACATAATGATAAATTGTGCCTCATCGTCTCCCCACTGAACGGGGGTAGGGAGCCGGGCGACACTAATCGTCGATTGCTCAATATGTTCTGATTTACTGTGGGGAATAGCGAAACTAAAGCCCAGACCTGTCGAAAACACGGCCTCCCGAGCCCATAAATCGGCCTCAAGTTTGCGTGGGTAACGACAGCGCCCAGCGATAAGCAGGTTATCGGTCATTCCTTTAATGACCTCTTCTTTGCTACGCCAGTTGTTATCAAGAGAGATGCATTGAGTTGTGATCAGCGGTGCATCCTGCTGAGTCATACGGAATTGCGCCAATAAGTGTTCGACTTCAAGGGAAGTTCGACACGCCATCGCCTGATTAAGCAACTGGCGACAGGCTCGGCTATCGAGTTGGGCCAGACGTGCCTTTGTTGCGGGTATGGAAGGTGCACTCATGCTGATTTCATCAAGCCCCAGACCCACAAGCAGTGGGAGAACTGAGCCTTTTGCTCCCAGTTCGCCACACAGCCCAATCCATTTCCCCTGGCGATGCACTGCCTGCACGGCGTAATCCAGAGCCCGTAAGAAAGCAGGGTTCAGGCTGTTGTAATGCCGGGTGACCTTCGCATTGTCACGGTCAACGGCCAGTAGATATTGCGTAAGGTCGTTGCTGCCGATACTAAAGAAATCAATTTCTTCACAGCACTGGTCGATGATGAACATTACTGAGGGCACTTCAAGCATGATGCCCAACGGAATTTTTTCATCAAATGGGATATGTTCGCTACGTAGCGATTGTTTCACTTCCGCGAGTTGATCTTTAACCCACAAGATCTCTTCCATTGAGGAGATCATTGGGATCATGATTTTTAACGATCCGTGTGCAGATGCCCGCAAAATGGAGCGCAACTGAATGTGGAAAAGCGGCAGATATTCCTGGTAAATACGTACGGCACGATAGCCGAGGAATGGATTGTTTTCCTCAGGGATATTCAGGTAATCCACCGGTTTATCGCCACCGATATCTATTGTGCGCACAATAATGCTGCGCCCGTTTGCACCTTCCAACGCCTGACAATAAATGTTGTAAAGTTCATCTTCGGAGGGTGCATGAGCGCGGTCCATGTATAGCATTTCAGTGCGAAACAGGCCCACAGCCTCTGCTCCGTTATTAAATGCAGGAGCCGATTCAACGCAATGAGCAATGTTTGCAGCCACTTCCAGACGAAGGCCATCAGCAGTACGTCCTGGTTGGTTAAGCCAGACTTTTTGCTGATCGCGTAGGACTTGCTGCACATACGCTTCTTGCTGGTAATAGCGTTTTACCGTTTCGCTAAGATTTACTACTACCAAACCAAGATCACCATCAATCTGCACGGTTTGTTGCAACCACGGCGTGAGTGCGTCGATATCAACGCCCACCAAGGTTGGAATATTAAATGAGCGAGCAAGAATGACCGTGTGGGAGGTGGTTCCGCCACTACGTAACAGAAGACCTTTGAGTAGTGTTTTATCCAGCTCAAGAAACTGGCTCGGCGTAATTTCATCAGCTAAACAGATAGCAGCTTGCTGAAGCTTGCCTGGTGCTGGGAAGCGCTGCTCCCCATAGATATGCTGCAGTAGTTGGAAACAGACATCCCGAACATCAAGCACTCGCTCTTGCAGATAAGCACTGCCTGACTGGGAAAATTGATTACAAAAGTGTTCTGCTGTTTTTACGACTGCAGCTGCACAGCTGGCGCCATGATGGATATGTTCCAGAAGCAGAGTGCGCAATGACGCATCACTTGCCAGAGAACGGTGGGCTTCAAGAATAGCGCTCGCTGTGCCATCATTTCCTAGTAACTGGAGATTGATGGTTTTCAGTAATTTTTCGAGCCCGCTCTCAAGTTTCTCCTGCTCTTCATCAATATTTCCAGCCGCTGGTAACTCCCCCAGTTTGTTTAAATCGAGGGACGCGAGTTGTATCAGCTTGCCACTGGCACTTCCTCCACAAACCGGATTTGCATGAAACAGCGTGGGATTCAGGCGTGCGAGAGATTCAGGAATCGGTGCAGCTTCACTATTGTTAGTTTCTGGTAGAGGGGCATCGCAGTAAGGGAATTCGTCTTGCATGAAAACGGAAAGCCTGTTGAAAGCACCTTCTTCATCACTGCCAGCGATCAGTAACTGGCAGTCATCTCCTTTTAACGTCCCCGTACCAATAAGTGCCAATGCACTCTTGGCATTGCCACGGCGCTCTGTGCGCAAGTTAATCCATTCAACAGTCGAAGAAAACTGATTGCACAGTGTTTCAACATGACTCGCTGGGCGGGCGTGTACCCCGTTGGGTAAGTCACAACGGAAATTTATAACCAGTGCCATAGACGTTCTCCTGAGCCAACTCTAAACAATGGCTACAGAATAAGAGCCCTTCAATGGGAGTCGCCACGGGACAAAACTGTCAAAAGCTGGACAAATGTATTGTCTGGTTTTATTTGCGAGATATCTCACAAAACCAGTCTTAGTTAATAGTGAAGCCATTAACTCTAACTTTTGAGACGGATCTCATTTTTCCTTAAGCATTACAAAAATCCAGTAAATGGCATTTTTATCCACTGTCTGCCAACGTCGGGATTGCCTATTGTGTCCGCAATATTCAGGACATGAGCCGCTTAGGCCAGGAGTGCTTTATGAAAGAGTTGGTCCAGATCCTCAAAAATACGCGGCAGCATTTAATGACAGGCGTGTCGCATATGATTCCATTCGTGGTTGCAGGCGGTATTTTGCTGGCTGTTTCCGTCATGTTGTATGGCAAGGGTGCGGTACCAGATGCGCTCAACGATCCCAACCTGAAAAAACTATTCGATATTGGCGTGGCTGGTTTAACGCTGATGGTGCCTTTCCTTGCGGCTTACATCGGTTATTCCATTGCAGAGCGTGCAGCGCTGGCACCTTGTGCGATTGGAGCCTGGGTCGGGAACAGTTTTGGCGCTGGTTTCTTCGGCGCGATTATTGCTGGGATCATCGGTGGCATTGTTGTCTTCTATCTCAAGAGAATCCCCGTACCAAAAATACTGCGCTCGGTGATGCCTATCTTTGTCATTCCTATTATCGGCACTTTTATTACTGCGGGCATCATGATGTGGGGTCTGGGTGAACCTGTCGGTGCATTGACCAGCAATCTAACCCATTGGTTACAAGGGATGCAGCAAGGAAGCATCGTCGTTCTGGCGGTGATTATGGGGCTAATGTTGGCGTTTGATATGGGCGGCCCGGTTAACAAAGTTGCTTACGCTTTTATGCTGATTTGCGTAGCACAGGGCGTGTATAGCGTAGTGGCAATTGCTGCTGTCGGTATTGCCGTTCCACCTCTGGGTCTTGGCCTGGCAACGCTAATGAACCGTAAAAACTTCACCGGAGAAGAACGTGAAGCGGGTAAAGCTGCGGTGGTTATGGGCTGTGTTGGTGTGACTGAAGGCGCTATTCCATTCGCTGCGGCTGACCCGTTACGCGTTATTCCTTCCATCATGCTGGGTTCTGTATGCGGAACGGTTACCGCTGCGTTGATGGGGGCACAATGCTACGCAGGTTGGGGTGGGTTAATCGTGTTGCCGGTTGTTGAAGGCAAGTTTGGTTTTATCGTGGCGTTATTGGTAGGCGCGGTTGTTACGGCAGTCAGTGTGAACCTGTTGAAAACCTTTGCCCGCAAAAAACAGACCGATCTGCCAGCGAAAGCGGAAGATGATTTAGACCTGGATTTTGAAATTAACTGATTGAACAGAAAAGGAATTAACCATGACTAAGATTATTGCTGTTACCGCTTGTCCATCTGGAGTTGCTCATACTTACATGGCAGCTGAAGCATTGGAAAGTGCAGCTAAAGCAAAAGGCTGGGAAGTGAAAGTTGAAACCCAGGGTTCTATTGGTCTTGAAAATGAACTGAGTGCCGCAGATGTTGCCAGTGCTGATATGGTGATTTTGACCAAAGATATTGGCATCAAAATGGAAGAGCGCTTTGCCGGTAAAACCATTGTGCGTGTCAATATTAGCGATGCGGTGAAACGTGCTGACGCCATCATGAGCAAAATTGAAGCCCATCTGGCGCAAACCGCCTGAGCCTTTGAATGACCAGTAAGGAACACATCATGACTCATCGTATCGAACGCCTGAAATTAGCACTGTTTGCCCAGCCGCGAGAAATTTCGCTGGAACGCGCCATGTTGTATACCGCTAGCCACCGTACAACAGAAGGTGAACATGTGTTGTTACGTCGCGCTAAGGCAACGGCGTACATCCTGGATAATGTGCAGATAGTGATTCGTGACGATGAGTTGATCGCGGGTAATCGTACCGTGAAACCGCGTGCCGGGATTATGTCACCGGAGATGGACCCTTACTGGCTGCTAAAAGAGTTGGAACAGTTTTCGACTCGCCCGCAAGACCGTTTTGAGATCAGCGAACAGGATAAAGAGCTGTACCGCGAGCAGCTTTATCCTTACTGGGAAAAACGCTCAATGAAAGACTTCATCAATAGCCAGATGACAGATGAAGTCAAAGCGGCAGTAAAAACGCAAATTTTTAGCGTCAACCAGACCGATAAAGGGCAGGGGCATATCATTATTGATTACCCGCGTCTGCTGCAAAATGGGTTGGGTAGGTTGGTGGCGGAACTGCGTGAGCATTGCCAGCAGGCACCAGGAAATCACTTCTATCAAGCGGCATTGATTTTACTGGAAGCTTCACAGCGACATATCTTGCGCTATGCCGAGTTAGCCGAGACGTTGGCGGCAGAATGCACAGACACCTGTCGTCGCGCTGAGTTACAGAAAATTGCCGAGATTTCGCGCCATAACGCAACTTCCAGACCAGAAGATTTCTGGCAGGCATGTCAGCTGTTTTGGTACATGAATATCATATTGCAGTACGAATCCAACGCCAGTTCGCTATCGCTTGGCCGATTTGATCAGTACATGCTGCCATTTTATCAAGTGTCGCTTAATCGTGGTGAAAGCCCTGCATTCCTGCGCGAGCTGCTGGAATCGCTGTGGGTGAAATGCAATGACATCGTCCTGCTACGCTCCACCAGTAGCGCCCGTTATTTCGCTGGCTTCCCAACGGGATACACCATTTTGCTTGGTGGCCTGACAGAAAATGGGCGCAGCGCGGTGAATGTACTCTCCTTCTTGTGTCTGGATGCCTACCAGAGCATTCAGTTGCCGCAGCCGAATCTTGGGGTGCGCGTGAATGAACTGATTGATCGTCCTTTCCTGCTAAAAACAGCTGAAACTGTGCGGCTGGGAACCGGGATTCCACAAATTTTTAATGACGAAGTTGTGGTGCCTGCTTTCCTTAATCGTGGAGTGTCGCTTGAGGATGCTCGTGATTACGCCGTTGTTGGTTGCGTGGAACTATCTATTCCTGGGAGAACCTACGGTTTGCATGATATTGCCATGTTCAATCTTTTGAAGGTCATGGAAATTGTGCTGCTGGAAAACGAAGGGAACAGCGAACTGGATTATCAGAATTTGTTGCAGCAGATCCGTGACAAAATCCGCCACTACATCAAGCTGATGGTTGAGGGAAGTAACATTTGTGATATCGGCCACCGTGATTGGGCTCCTGTTCCGCTGCTTTCATCATTTATCGATGATTGTCTTTCACATGGCAAAGATATTACTGAGGGTGGAGCTCGTTATAACTTCTCTGGTGTTCAAGGGATAGGTATCGCTAACCTTAGTGATTCGCTATATGCGCTGAATGGCATGGTTTTTGAACAGCAACGCTTAAGTTTTGATGAACTTCTGGCGGTATTGAAAGCGAACTTTGCTACCCCAGAAGGGGAAAAAATACGCGCGCGGCTGATGAACCGCTTCGATAAGTACGGCAACGATATTGATGAAGTAGATAACATTAGTGCTGATCTGCTGCGTTTCTACTGTAAAGAGGTAGAGAAGTATCGTAATCCACGCGGCGGATATTTTACTCCAGGCTCTTACACCGTTTCAGCACATGTGCCATTGGGGGCAGTCGTCGGCGCTACTCCGGACGGGCGTTATGCGGGTGAGCAATTGGCTGATGGTGGTTTATCTCCAATGCTGGGTCAGGACTGTCAGGGGCCAACGGCGGTACTGAAATCGGTCAGTAAATTGGATAATTACTTACTTTCCAACGGCACGTTGTTGAACGTCAAATTCACTCCCAGCACGCTGGAAGGCGATGCCGGGCTTCATAAGCTGGCAGATTTCATTGGCGCATTCACGAAGCTTAAATTGCAGCATATTCAATTCAACGTTGTGAATGCTGAAACCCTACGTGAGGCACAATTACGTCCGCAAGATTTCGCTGGACTGGTGGTCCGTGTGGCTGGATACAGCGCCTTCTTTGTTGAGCTGTCGAAGGAGATTCAGGATGACATTATCCGCCGTACAGCGCATCAACTGTGAGGTTATTGAAGGCGATGCAATAAAAGCACGGATCTTCAATATTCAGCGCTACTCTCTAAATGATGGTCATGGAATCCGCACAGTCGTTTTCTTTAAAGGTTGCCCACATTACTGTCCATGGTGCGCTAACCCGGAGTCTATCTCCGGGAAAATTGAAACCGTAAGACGACTGTCGAAGTGTCTGCATTGCTCAGCCTGTCTGAATGATGCAGATGAATGCCCTTCTGGTGCTATGGAAAGAATCGGTCGCGATTACTCTCTGGCGCAACTGGAAAAAGAGGTGCTTAAAGACGACGTTTTCTTCCGTTCTTCAGGTGGTGGTGTAACGCTTTCTGGCGGGGAAGTTTTGATGCAGGCGGCTTTTGCCACGCGATTTTTAAAACGTCTAAAATTGTTAGGTATTCATACCGCTATTGAGACGGCCGGTGATGCTGCTCCTGAGAAAGTCCTTGCACTGGCAAAGCAGTGTGACGAAGTGTTGTTCGATGTGAAGATTATGGACAGTGAAAAGGCAAAATCAGTGCTGAACATCAACCAGCCCAGAGTTCTGCAAAATCTAAAGATGCTGGTGGAGTCTGGAGTTCATGTGATTCCAAGGGTTCCGCTGATACCCGGCTACACTCTTGAAAGAAGTAATATGGCGGAAATCCTGAAGTTTCTGGCTCCATTAAAACTTACTGAACTTCATTTACTTCCATTCCATCAGTACGGTGAGCCGAAATATCAGTTACTGGGTCGGCCGTGGAATATGAAGGGTATTGCACCACCTGATGTATCAGTTATCGCCCCGTTGCAACAGATGGCAGAAAATGCAGGATTCCGTGTGACAATGGGTGGCTAGCCTTAATGGAGGATCGTGAGGATGACTCGACATCTGGTTGCAGTAACGGCATGTGTCAGTGGTGTCGCTCACACCTATATGGCTGCCGAGCGGCTCGAAAAACTCTGCCAGCAAGAAAAGTGGTCGGTAAAAATAGAGACTCAGGGAGCGCTGGGAATTGAAAACGAACTGACTCAAATGGATATTGAGCAAGCAGACGTTGTATTGCTAATTACTGATATTGAACTGGCGGGCGCGACACGCTTCACTCATTGCCGTTGCGTACAAACCGGTATTAATGCGTTCCTTCGGGAGCCGCAAAAAACGATGTCAGCAGTGCGACGAATTTTTGGTACTCCGCAACATACGCATATCATTCTGAGTTGATGGATTTTTCAGTGAACTGGCTGTGATACTGGCGTCGATATTCAGATGGTGACCTGTCCGTATTTTTTCTAAACAGGCGGCAAAAATAGTTACTGTCGATAAATCCGCAGGCGTGAGCCACTTCCTTAACTTTCAGATCGTAGCGTTTAAGCAACGTTTTGGCATGTTCCAGGCGGGTGTAGTTAAGGTATTCATTAAAGCCCACCGCGCCCGTTTTTTGGAACAAGTGTGAAAGATAGTTGGGTGAGATGTAAAACGCTTGAGCGACGGATTCTCGGGTCAACGGCTCGGCATATTTTTCATCAATATATTCACGCACGGCTTCGAATAATGCCTGGCCGCGTGATGCTGTCTGGATCTGGCTGCCAAGCAGGTCAGTGCAATGGCTGAGAATACTGCTGACGATAAACCGCGCCGTTTGCTGTTCGTGAGGTTGCATCACTAGCTCATTAAGCGCCTGTAACAAAAACGAGCCGATTCTTGGCCCGCGGCGGGCGACGTTCTGTTTACCCAGTATTTTAAAAGTCACGCCATCCCATTCCAGAATGCTGAACCCAAGCTGCTGTTTACCAAACAAAATACTTAACGTTGTAACTGGCGTATTCCATTGTGGGCTGTTCCAGCATTTTGCCGGAACGTAAAGCACATCATGTTGTTCTAGTCTGGCGGGCATACCTGCGTCACAGGCATCCATCAAAACACCATCCAACACCACTTCAATTCTTGGGAAATCAACCTGATATGCAAGCTCCGATGGGGCAATCTGGTTATTAGCAAACCAGACGTGTTGAATGCCCGATGGGCTGTTCAGCAGGCGTGAAATAATTTGGCTTACGTCGTAATTCATGGTGGCCCGCAGCGGGTTAACAGGGATAAGTTATGGTGCCACATTGGTACTGTTTTGCGCATCAGTAAAAATAAAAAACCCCGCATGCGCGCGGGGTTTTAGTTAAGCCCATTCTCAGACTTAACCCGTGTTACGCATACCAGCTGCGACACCTGCGATGGTGACCATCAGTGCCTGTTCAACACGAGCATCCGGCTCATCACCTTTCTCTTCAGACTGGCGTGAACGGTGTAGCAATTCGGCCTGCAACACGTTCAAAGGGTCGGTGTAGATGTTACGCAGTTGGATGGATTCGGCAATCCATGGCAGGTCAGCCATGAGGTGCGAATCGTTGGCGATATCCAGAACGACTTTGATATCGGCTTCCAGTTGGTCACGTAATTGTGCGCCAAGGGCCCACAACTCTGGCTTCACCAGGCGCTGATCGTAGTATTCCGCAAGCCACAAGTCTGCTTTGGCAAATACCATTTCCAGCATACCGAGGCGTGTGGAGAAGAACGGCCAGTCGCGGCACATAGTTTCCAGTACGTCTTGTTTGCCATCTTCCACCACTTTTTGCAGCGCGGCACCGGCACCCAACCAGGCCGGCAGCATCAGGCGGTTCTGCGTCCAGGCGAAGATCCATGGAATCGCACGCAAAGATTCAACGCCACCGTTAGGTTTTCGTTTGGCAGGACGCGAGCCCAGCGGCAGTTTACCCAGTTCCAGCTCGGGTGTTGCCGAACGGAAGTACGGCACGAAGTCTTCGTTTTCGCGAATATATCCACGATACATATCGCAGGAGGTTACAGACAGATCCTCCATGATATGTTTCCACTCTTTCTTAGGCTCTGGCGGCGGCAGAAGGTTGGCTTCGAGAATCGCGCTGGTATAGAGCGACAGGCTGCTGATGGTGATTTCTGGCAGACCGTATTTAAAGCGAATCATCTCGCCTTGCTCCGTCACACGCAGGCCACCTTTCAGACTACCCGGCGGTTGAGAAAGCAGTGCGGCGTGCGCTGGTGCACCACCACGGCCGATAGAACCACCGCGTCCGTGGAACAGCGTCAGAGTAATTCCGGCTTTCTCGCAGGTTTTGATCAGCGCGTCCTGAGCCTGGTACTGTGCCCAGGATGCTGCCATTACGCCTGCATCTTTTGCAGAGTCAGAATAGCCAATCATGACCATCTGTTTGCCCTGGATAAATCCGCGATACCACTCGATGTTCAGCAACTGAGTCATCACGTCGTCGGCGTTGTTCAAGTCGTCGAGTGTTTCAAACAGTGGTGCGACAGGCAGAGCGAAAGTGCAACCCGCTTCCTTCAGCAATAAGTGAACGGCCAGCACGTCAGATGGTGTTTTTGCCATGGAAATAACGTAAGCGGCAATAGAACCACGTGGCGCTTCGGCAACCACTTTACAGGTTTCCAGTACTTCACGAGTATCGTCGCTTGGTTCCCACTGGCGTGGCAAAAGTGGGCGCTTAGAGTTCAGTTCACGGATCAGGAAAGCTTGTTTGTCTGCTTCAGACCAGCTTTCGTAATCGCCAATACCCAGGTAGCGCGTCATTTCACCCAGAGCTTCGGTATGACGGGTGCTTTCCTGGCGAACGTCGATGCGCACTAGCGGTACGCCGAAGCTTTTCACGCGGCGTAGGGTGTCGAGCAACTGGCCGTTGGCAATAATGCCCATTCCACAAGCTTGCAGCGACTGGTAACACGCATAAAGTGGGTCCCAGAGCTGTTCGTTTTGCGTTAACAAACCTTCTGGTTTCGGCAGGCGCTGGCCTTTCAGGCGCGCTTCGAGCCAGGCTTGAGTAGCCAGTAATTGCTGGCGAACGCCTTTCATAATGCAGCGATACGGTTCTTGTGACGCGTCAGGGCCAGCCAGTTCGCTCAGCTCAGGTGTACATTCCACCATCGAGAGTTCGGAAATCAGCACCTGAATATCACGCAGGAATAAGTCGGTTGCTTTCCAGCGGCTTAACAGCAGGACGTGACGGGTAATATCAGCGGTCACGTTCGGGTTGCCGTCGCGGTCGCCCCCCATCCAGGAAGTGAAACGTACCGGAACAAAATCGACTGGCAGTTTGTAATTCAGATTGTCTTCGAGTTGCTCATTCAGCTCACGCAGGTAGTTTGGAACACCTTCCCACAGGCTGTTTTCTACTACCGCAAAGCCCCATTTTGCTTCATCTACTGGAGAAGGGCGGTGCTTACGAATTTCATCGGTGTGCCAGGCTTGAGCTACCAGTTGGCGCAGACGGCGCATAATCTGGTTACGCTCGTAGTCGGCGATATCACTGTGGTCGAGTTGTTTCAGACAGCTGTTTACTTCAACCAGCTTGTGAATCAGGGTGCGACGGGTAATTTCTGTTGGGTGTGCGGTCAGCACTAATTCCAATGAAAGAGACTCAACAGCATCACGAATGGCGGCTTCACTAAGGTCAGGCTGATTTTTTAATTTTTGGAGAGTCTTAGCGATAACTTCGGGATTACTGGCAGCTTCGCCATTGGCTGAAATGCTGTGATATTGCTCGGCGGTGTTGGCCAGATTCAGGAATTGGCTGAATGCGCGGGCTACTGGGAGTAGTTCGTCGTTAGATAGGTTTTGTAGCGTGGTTAACAACTCCTGACGGTTCGCCTCATTGCCCGCCCGTGAGGACTTAGACAATTTGCGGATTGTTTCTACGCGGTCAAGAATGTTTTCACCTAATGCATCTTTGATGGTATCCCCGAGCAACTTGCCGAGCATACTGACATTACTTCGCAAAGCGGAATATTGTTCGTTCATTGTAGTCCCACACACCCCATCTTTTTATGTAACTTAATTTCACCCGTGAAGGTTCAACACCGTCTTTATAAAGCCACGTAAGTCATCATTCGTCAATTGCTACGAAATCGTTTCAGCAAACGAATAAATGACGCTAATTCATGAAATTTAATTACTAACTTCGTAGATAAGCGTTTCTTATGAGGATCCGCTAAAAAGCAGCGTAAAAAGGGGGCAAAACCCCCTGAATCGCTATTTTTTAATGCCAACAAAAATGATGAATTACCTGTGTAATGAGTTTGCGAGTCGGCTCTATAAAGCGTGTTTCGATGTATTCGTCTGGCTGATGAGCCTGGTTTATGGAGCCGGGCCCCAGAACAAGCGTAGGGCAAATGGTCTGAATAAATGGCGCCTCGGTGCAGTAGTTCACTACTTCGGTCTGCGCACCCAGTAATTTCTCAACGACTTGCACCAATTGATGGTCTTTAGCGCATTCATAGCCCGGAATTGGTGGATGAAGTTCAGATACCGTCAGGCGGCCAGGCCATTTCTGGCTAACGGGTTCTAATGCTTCATTAAGTAAACCATTCAGATCATTTAATGTCAGGCCTGGCAGCGGGCGAATATCCATATGCAGTTCACAGCAGGCACAAATACGGTTGGCGGCATCGCCACCACTAATATGTCCGAGGTTTAGCGTTGGGTATGGCACAGTGAAAGCATCGTGGTGATAACGCTCTTTCAAGGTGTTTTTCAGCGACATGATATGGCCGATAGCATCGTGCATCAGTTCGATAGCATTTACGCCGCGAGCCGGATCGCTTGAGTGGCCAGATTGCCCAAGAATACGAATTGCATTTGAAAGATGCCCTTTGTGGGCGCGTACAGGCTGTAAAGAGGTTGGTTCACCAATGATCGCGCAATCCGGGCGAATATGCGTAGTTTCAGAGAAATAGCGCGCGCCCGCCATCGTCGTTTCTTCGTCCGCTGTCGCCAGAATATAGAGAGGCTTTTTAAGCGTCGTCACATCAACATCGCGCAGCGAATCTAGAATAAAAGCAAAGAAGCCTTTCATATCGGCAGTGCCGAGGCCGTAAAGTTTATTTTCATGCTCTGTCAGCGTAAACGGGTCACGTGTCCAGCGACCATCATCAAACGGCACCGTATCGGTATGCCCCGCCAGCAGTAAGCCGCCAGCACCATTTCCGGTGCTCGCCAACATATTGAATTTATTTCGCGTGCCGGGAACCGATTGTACTTCTACATTGAAGCCCAGGTCGCGGAACCATCCCGCCAGTAAATTGATTAAAGACTCATTGCTCTGATCCAACGCACTGTCGGTGGCACTGATGGAAGGAGTCGCGATCAACGCGCGGTAAATCTCGATAAAAGGAGGTAATTTCATCTTCACTGTTGACAGGCCTTAGCTAGGGTTGGTATACATAATCATGCAGTTATATTGAATAAAAATACAATATTCACTGCCGTAAGGGAACCCCTGGTTCCGGTGGATTTAACCACGTAATTATACGTTGGGTGATGGCTTACCAGCTGGCACCTTTAGCAGACACAACCTAAGAAGGTGTACAGCCGAGATGTTGAATACGCTGATTGTTGGTGCCAGCGGTTATGCAGGCGCAGAGCTTGTGAACTATTTGAATCGCCATCCTCATATGAACATAACCGCATTGACGGTTTCAGCGCAAAGTAATGACGCAGGAAAATTGATATCTGACTTGCATCCGCAATTAAAAGGTATCGTCGACATGCCGTTACAGGCGATGTCGGATATCAGCGAATTTACTGACGGCGTAGATGTGGTGTTCCTCGCAACAGCCCATGAAGTGAGTCACGATCTGGCGCCACAATTTCTGGCAAAAGGCTGCGTTGTTATCGACCTTTCCGGTGCATTTCGCGTTAACGATGCCGAGTTTTATCAGCGTTATTACGGCTTTACCCATCAACATCCCGAATTGCTGGAACAGGCGGTTTATGGCCTTGCTGAATGGCAGAGCGACAAGCTAAAAGAAACCAGTTTGATTTCAGTTCCTGGCTGCTACCCAACTGCTTCACAGCTGGCGCTAAAACCGCTGATTGAAGCCGGATTGCTGGATTTGAACCAATGGCCTGTGATCAACGCGACCAGCGGTGTGAGTGGTGCAGGGCGTAAAGCGGCGATTTCCAACAGCTTTTGCGAAGTGAGCCTGCAACCGTATGGCATTTTTAATCATCGCCATCATCCAGAAATTGCAACGCATCTCGGCACCCCAGTTATTTTCACACCTCACCTGGGCAACTTCCCGCGTGGGATTCTGGCGACCATTACCTGTCGTCTGAACAAAGGTGTTACGCATCAGCAAATAGCCGATGCGTTTAATCAGGCTTATCAGGATAAACCGTTGGTGCGCTTGTACGACAAAGGCGTGCCAGCACTGAAAAATGTGGTTGGCCTGCCGTTCTGCGATATCGGTTTTGCCGTGCAGGGCGAGCATCTGATTGTCGTCGCCACCGAAGACAATTTACTGAAAGGCGCATCGGCACAGGCCGTGCAGTGCCTGAATATCCGTTTTGGCTTTGCCGAAACGCAGTCTCTTATTTAACCAGCGGTCGAGTGAAATCATCATGAATCCATTAATTATCAAATTAGGCGGCGTACTGCTGGATAGCGAAGAAGCGCTGGAACGTTTGTTTACCGCGTTGGTGAACTATCGTCAGTCTCATCAACGCCCGCTGGTGATAGTTCACGGTGGCGGTTGCCTGGTCGATGAGTTGATGAAAAAGCTTTCTTTGCCAGTGACCAAAAAAAATGGTCTGCGCGTAACGCCTGCCGATCAGATTGACATCATTACCGGTGCGCTGGCGGGTACGGCGAACAAAACCTTGTTGGCGTGGGCAAAAAAACATGACATCAATGGTGTCGGTCTTTGCCTCGGCGATGGCGACAGCGTCACCGTCACTAAACTGGATGAAGAGTTGGGCCATGTGGGCCTGGCAAAACCGGGTTCAGCCAGACTGATTACCACGCTTTTAGATTCTGGTTTCCTGCCGATTGTCAGCTCTATTGGCGTGACCGTCGAAGGCGAGTTGATGAATGTGAATGCTGACCAGGCGGCTACGGCGCTGGCAGCAACCCTCGGCGCGGATTTAATTCTGCTGTCAGACGTCAGCGGTATTCTGGATGGTAAAGGGCAACGTATTGCAGAAATGACGGCGGCGAAAGCTGAGCAGTTAATTGCTCAGGGCATCATTACCGACGGCATGATAGTTAAAGTTAACGCGGCGCTGGATGCAGCACGCACGCTGGGTCGCCCGGTGGATATCGCATCCTGGCGTCACGCGGAGCAGTTACCTTCTTTGTTCAACGGTGTAGCCATTGGCACCCGGATTCTGGCCTAGTTTAAAAATAAGTTTTTGAAGGATAAGACAATGCAAAATCACGGCATCAAAAAAATCGTTCTCGCATACTCTGGCGGCCTGGATACTTCTGCCATCATTCCATGGCTGAAAGAAAACTACGGCGGCTGTGAAGTGGTCGCATGTGTTGTAGATATTGGCCAGGATCGTGAAGACCTGAAAGGCGTAGAACAAAAAGCACTGCGCTCTGGCGCAACTGAGTGCTACGTCGTAGATGCACGTGAAGAGTTCATCAGTGACTATGTTTACCCAGTATTGCAGACCGGCGCGCTGTACGAAGGCACCTATCTGCTGGGGACTTCTATGGCACGTCCGCTTATCGCTAAAGCGCTGGTGGATGTAGCAAATAAAGTTGGCGCAGATGCGCTGTGCCACGGTGCGACCGGCAAAGGTAACGACCAGGTGCGTTTCGAGTCTGCATGGGCGGCACTGGCACCACATCTGAAAGTGGTTGCGCCATGGCGTGAATGGAACCTGCGTTCCCGTGAAGCGCTGCTTGATTACCTGAAAGAGCGTGATATCCCAACTACCGCTTCTCTTGAAAAAATCTACAGCCGTGACGAAAACGCCTGGCACATCTCCACCGAAGGCGGCGTGCTCGAAAGTCCTTGGAATGCACCGAACAAAGATTGCTGGGTCTGGACTGTTGATCCTAAAGAAGCACCAGATCAGGCTGAAGACGTTACCGTTACCGTTAAGAAAGGCAAAGTCGTTGCCGTTAACGGTGAAGCGATGACGCCATTCCAGTGCCTGGAAACACTGAACAAGATTGGTTCTAAGCACGGCATCGGTCGTATTGATATCGTAGAGAACCGTCTGGTGGGGATTAAATCCCGTGGCTGCTACGAAACCCCAGGAGGCACCATTATGATGGCTGCACTGCGTGGCGTTGAGCAGCTGGTTCTGGATCGCGATAGCTTCAAATGGCGTGAGCAACTGGGGCTGGAAATGTCCTACGTGGTTTACGATGGCCGTTGGTTCGCACCGCTGCGTAAATCTCTGCAGGCATCTGCTGAATCTCTGGCAGAAGAAGTGAACGGTGAAGTGATTCTTGAGCTGTATAAAGGCCATGTCACTGCGAAGCAGAAAAAGTCTCCAAACAGCCTGTATAGCGAAGAGTTCGCAACATTCGGCGAAGATGAAGTTTATGACCACAGCCACGCTGGCGGTTTTATCCGTCTGTTCTCGTTGTCGTCACGGATTCGTGCTTTGAACGAATTGAAGAAGTAATCAGGCTATCTTACTTGCCATTTTGAACCCGGGCAGTGCTCAGAATCCTCGCGTACTACATGTACGCTCCGGTTCCTGCGTGCTGGCCGTGTCCAAACTGTCTTCGACGATAACGCCTGAGGGTATTTAAGTAACTTAATTTAATGGAGCATCAATATGGCACTTTGGGGTGGACGTTTTACTCAGGCAGCAGATCAGCGGTTCAAATCGTTCAATGATTCATTGCGCTTTGACTACCGACTGGCTGAGCAAGATATTGTGGGTTCTGTCGCCTGGTCCAAAGCGCTGGTTACTGTTGGTGTTCTGACTGTTGCTGAGCAGCAGGAGCTTGAGCAGGCATTGAACTTCCTGTTGGAAGAAGTGCTGGCAAATCCGCAGGCAATTCTTGAGAGCGATGCGGAAGATATTCACAGCTGGGTGGAAGGCAAACTCATCGATAAAGTCGGTGCGTTGGGTAAGAAACTCCACACTGGTCGTAGCCGTAATGACCAGGTCGCCACTGACCTTAAATTGTGGTGCAAAATGCAAATCAGTGAGCTGCTGGGGGCCACTCGCCAACTGCAACATGCGCTGGTTGAAACCGCCGAAAATAACCAGGATGCGGTAATGCCGGGTTATACGCACTTGCAACGCGCGCAGCCGGTGACTTTTGCACACTGGTGCCTGGCCTATGTTGAAATGCTGGCGCGCGATGAAAGCCGTTTGCAAAGCACGCTTGAGCGTCTCGACGTTAGCCCGTTGGGCAGCGGCGCATTGGCTGGTACAGCCTATGAAATCGACCGTGATCAACTTGCGGGCTGGTTAGGTTTTGCATCTGCGACGCGCAACAGCCTGGACAGTGTGTCTGACCGTGATCACGTGCTTGAACTGCTTTCTGACGCATCTATCGGCATGGTTCACTTGTCTCGCTTTGCTGAAGACCTGATTTTCTTCAACACCGGCGAAGCAGGGTTTGTTGAGTTATCTGATCGCGTGACCTCTGGCTCTTCATTGATGCCTCAAAAGAAAAACCCGGATGCGCTGGAGCTGATTCGTGGCAAATGTGGCCGTGTGCAGGGAGCTTTGACTGGCATGATGATGACCCTGAAAGGGCTGCCGCTGGCGTATAACAAGGATATGCAGGAAGACAAAGAAGGCCTGTTCGACGCGCTCGACACCTGGCTTGATTGCTTGCATATGTCCGTGCTGGTGCTCGATGGCATTCAGGTGAAACGTCCGCGTTGTAAAGAAGCTGCTGAGCAGGGTTATGCTAACGCAACCGAGCTGGCTGATTATCTGGTAGCGAAAGGCGTTCCGTTCCGTGAAGCGCACCATATCGTGGGTGAAGCGGTGGTAGAAGCAATTCGCCAGGGCAAAGCACTGGAGGCATTGTCGCTTGCTGATTTACAGAAATTTAGTGGCACAATCGGTGATGATGTTTATCCGATTTTGTCTCTGCAATCGTGCCTGGATAAACGTGCAGCTAAGGGCGGCGTCTCTCCTAAACAGGTGGCTTTGGCGATTGCCGATGCGAAGCAGCGCCTGGTGTAAATGATTTGCAGGATAAAATGAGCCTGGCCTTCTGCCGGGCTTTTTTGTATCTAAT
>NZ_LXEO01000056.1 GCF_001654865.1 Buttiauxella noackiae ATCC 51607
GTATATCAGGACTAGTCATAACGAATAAAAAAAAGAGCGGACTTAATGTCCGCTAAATGATTCACGTTGGCTTCAGTACTTAGTTCGGAGAACAGGCGTTTCCCTACAACACAACCATGCTTCATGGATGGTTTGTGCTGTTGATGGCTATTATTCAATATGAATGGTTGATAGGGATAATCGTTCGTTGCTATGATTTCTATCGCCATGGGCTATCATGGCGACGGAGGATAGAGAATGAATATTCGTGATCTAGAATACCTGGTGGCGCTGTCTGAGCATCGTCACTTTCGTCGGGCAGCGGATGCCTGCCATGTCAGTCAGCCAACGCTTAGCGGCCAGATTCGGAAACTTGAAGATGAACTCGGCGTGATGTTGCTTGAACGCACCAGCCGTAAAGTGTTGTTCACTCAGGCGGGTTTGTTGCTGGTGGACCAGGCTCGCACTGTACTGCGAGAAGTTAAAGTCCTTAAAGAAATGGCGAGTCAGCAGGGCGAGGCGATGTCCGGACCGCTGCACATTGGCTTAATTCCAACCGTTGGGCCTTATCTGCTGCCGCAGATTATCCCAATGCTGCATAAAACTTTCCCCAAACTAGAAATGTATCTGCATGAGGCGCAAACCCATCAGCTGTTAGCGCAGCTTGATAGCGGAAAACTCGATTGTGCGATTCTCGCTTTGGTGAAAGAGAGCGAAGCCTTTATTGAAGTGCCGTTGTTTGATGAGCCAATGATGCTGGCGATCTATCAGGATCACCCGTGGGCGGACCGTGATCGCGTACCATTGTCGGATCTTGCCGGTGAAAAGTTGCTGATGCTCGAAGACGGGCATTGCCTGCGCGATCAGGCGCTGGGTTTCTGTTTTGAAGCGGGAGCTGAAGAAGACACGCATTTCCGTGCAACCAGCCTTGAAACGCTGCGTAACATGGTCGCTGCCGGAAGTGGGATAACATTGTTACCTGCGCTGGCCGTTCCAAACGAGCGCTGCCGTGACGGCGTGGTTTATCTGCCATGTTATAAACCAGAGCCGCGTCGTACTATTGGCCTGGTTTATCGTCCGGGTTCTCCACTACGTGGCCGCTATGAGCAACTCGCAGAGGCCATCCGTACACATATGGATGGCCATTTTGAGTCAGAGTTAAAACAAGCGGTTCAAGCCGTTTAAAGCCGCTACCCGATAGGCCTCCGCCATAGTCGGGTAGTTGAAGGTGGTGTTAACAAAGTACTCAATCGTGTTGCCGCCACCTTTCTGCTCCATAATTGCCTGGCCGATGTGAATAATTTCTGCCGCGCGTTCACCAAAGCAGTGAATCCCTAAAATCTCTTTCGTCTCACGATGGAAGAGAATTTTTAGCGTGCCCACGTTCATACCGACAATTTGCGCGCGAGCGAGATGTTTGAACTGCGCCCGTCCCACTTCGTACGGTACTTTCATCGACGTTAATTGCTGCTCGGTTTTGCCGACTGAACTGATTTCCGGAATGGTATAAATGCCGGTCGGAATATCTTCAATCAGATGCGCCGTTGCTTCGCCTTTAACCAGGGCCTGGGCCGCGATTCTGCCCTGATCGTAAGCCGCAGATGCCAGGCTTGGGTAACCAATCACATCGCCGACGGCATAGATATGCGGTTGTGCGGTCTGATACATGCTGTTGACCTTCAACAGACCGCGGCCATCGGCTTCCAGCCCAACATTTTCCAGTGACAGCGAATCGGTATTACCCGTGCGCCCGTTCGCATAAAGCAGGCAGTCGGCTTTCACTTTTTTGCCTGATTTTAGCGAGACAATAACGCCATCTTCCACGCCTTCGATGTTCTCAAACTCTTCGTTGTGGCGAATAACGACACCGCTATTCCAGAAGTGGTAAGAGAGCGAGTCGGACATCTCTTGATCGAGAAATGCCAACAGGCGATCGCGGGTATTAATCAAATCAACCTTGACGTTCATGCCACGGAAAATCGACGCATACTCACAACCAATCACCCCTGCGCCATAAATAATGACGTGGCGTGGTTCGTGATGCAGGTTAAGAATGGAATCACTGTCGTACACTCGCGGATGGCTGAAATCGACTTCTGGCGGACGATAAGGGCGCGAGCCACAAGCAATAATGAACTTCTCGGCGGTGATCATCTCCACCGAGCCATCATGGCATTCCAGCGAAATAGTATGCGCATCTACAAAACGTGCATCCCCCTGCAACATCTCGCAGCGATTACGCTCATAAAAGCTCTGGCGCATGCGAGTTTGTTGGTTAATGACGCTATCAGCGTGATTAAGAATGTCGGCAAAGGAAGAACGGAGGAGATGGGTGTGGTCGCTATATAAAGGGTTTTGGTTAAATTCGATAATGCGGCTGACTGCGTGGCGCAGCGCCTTTGAGGGGATGGTTCCCCAGTGAGTGCAACCGCCACCCACGTTATGGTAGCGCTCAACAACGGCTACCCTTGCTCCGAGTTTCACCAGCCCCATTGCGGCACCTTCGCCGCCAGGACCGGAACCAATTACTATTGCGTCATAATCGTAGGTGTGTGACATGGTAAGGCTTACCTGTTCTTATACATAAAAGCAACACAATGGTAACATCAACAGCGGGATAACCCAATTATCCTTGTGCTTTTTGCTGTGTAACGCGAGGCGGCTCGCGTAAACAATCATTCACAATCCTGTATAAAACCAGTTAAGTTATTCTCTGGTATAGTGCGAGTTCGATTAAGAGATTCAGGCAATATGATGGGTGTAAGAGCGCAACAAAAAGAAAGAACCAGGCGTTCTCTGGTCGAAGCCGCGTTTAGCCAGTTAAGTGCTGAACGAAGTTTTGCCAGCCTGAGTTTGCGCGAGGTCGCCCGTGAGGCTGGTATAGCGCCAACATCGTTTTATCGCCACTTTCGTGATGTTGACGAACTGGGTTTAACGATGGTTGATGAAAGTGGCCTGATGTTGCGCCAGTTGATGCGTCAGGCACGGCAAAGAATTGCTAAAGGCGGAAGTGTAATCCGTACCTCCGTCTCAACATTTATGGAATTTATCGGTAATAATCCCAACGCGTTCCGTTTGTTGTTGCGTGAGCGTTCCGGAACTTCTGCCGCATTTCGTGCCGCTGTTGCCCGTGAAATTCAGCACTTTATTGCGGAACTTGCTGACTATCTGGAACTCGAAAATCGCATGCCTCGCAGCTTTACTGAAGCGCAGGCAGAAGCAATGGTTACGATTGTCTTTAGTGCTGGTGCTGAAGCGCTGGACGTTGATGCCGATCAGCGTCGTCAGCTTGAAGAGCGCCTGGTACTTCAGTTACGCATGATTTCAAAAGGTGCGTACTACTGGTATCGCCGGGAGCAAGAAAAAGTGGCATTAGCTCAAATATCTGAAGAGTGAGTAAAGGAAGAGCAATGAAACAGTTACAAGAGAGAGGCACGCTCGGGCTGGCGTTTATTGCGGGCCTGGCAATTAACGGAACGTTTGTCGCGCTATTTAGCTCGGTCGTACCGTTTTCCATTTTCCCGATGATCACGCTGGTGCTAACAGTGTACTGTTTGCATCAACGCTACCTGAACCGTACGATGCCAGTTGGCCTACCAAGTATTGCTGCGGCGTGCTTCGTGTTGGGGGTCTTGTTATATAGCGCGGTTGTACGGGCTGAGTATCCGGCGATTGGCTCTAACTTCTTGCCTGCGGTGCTTTCAGTCGCATTGCTGTTCTGGATTGGTTTCAAAGTTCGTGCCCGTAAAGCGCAGGTCACTGAATAGTATTCTTAGCCAGAAATAATAACGGACGCCTCGGCGTCCGTTTTGCTATTTGCGTGTCAGCCACACACCGCATTCCATATGATGTGTATACGGGAACTGGTCGAAGAGCGCCAGACGCAACACATTATGGGTTTCGCTTAATACTTCCAGATTCTCGCACAGGGTTTGTGGGTTGCAGGAAATATAGAGAATACGCGGGTATGCCTGCACCATCTTCACGGTGTCTGCATCCAGGCCGCTACGCGGTGGATCGACGAAAATGGTTTCGCACTGATAGCCTTTCAGGTCGATACCTTTCAGGCGCTTAAACTCACGTACGCCATTCATTGCCTGAGTAAAATCCTCTGCTGCCATACGAATAATCTGCACGTTTTCAATTTCATTCGCCGCAATGTTGTACTGTGCAGCCGCAACTGACGGTTTGGCGATTTCAGTCGCCAGCACACGGTTAAAGTTTCGTGCCAGCGCCAGGGAGAAGTTACCGTTACCACAGTACAATTCCAGCAAATCGCCCCTGGAACCCTGAGTTGCATCCAGTGCCCATTCCAGCATATGAACATTCATCGCGGCATTCGGCTGAGTAAAACTATTCTCAACCTGGCGATAAATCATCTCTTTACCGGCAACGGTCAAACGCTCATCAATGAAATCCTGATCTAACTCGATTTTGGTCTTTGTAGCACGGCCAATTAAATGAACGTTGAAACCCTGAGCACGCAGATTATCGCGCAATGCTTCAGCGTGTTGCTGCCACTCTTCATCCAACTTGCGATGATAAAGCAACGAAACCACAGCCTGATTGCTCATGGTAGTCAGATAATCAATCTGGAAAAGCTTATAACGTAGGGCGGGAATATCACGCACACCATCGAGCATTGCTGGCATTAGCGCGTTGATAAGCGCACTTGCTGCCGGGAAACTATTGACTCGAATACGCTGCTTGGTTTCCTGGTCAAACATGATGTGGTACAGGTCGTCTTCATCGTGCCAGATGCGGAATTCAGCGCGCATCCGATAATGGCTGACTGGCGAACGGAACACCTCCGGCGCGGGAGCTGCAAAAGGGGCCATCATGCTTTGCAAGCGGGCGACTTTTTCGGCCAGTTGCGCGTCGTATTGTTCAATAGGGAGATGTTCGGGGGTCATGAGCTGATACCTGTAAGTAAAGTCAAACTACGCGGCGAATTGTAGGGAATAGGTGCGTGATGTCCAGTGCTGTTGCATTTTGATGCTTATAGACAAGATTATTAACAACGTCGTAGCATAGCGTTTCCGGCCTTTTTACAAGTTAAAAGGGAACCCAGTGCAATTCTGGGGCTGACGCGCAGCGGTAAGGAATAGTGGGATGAGAGCCAAGTGCAGACACTGCTTAATAAAGTGGGAAGTCATCATCCGTAAAACACATCCAAGCCCGAAGACCTGCCGGTATACGTCGCAATCTGCATAACTATCGCGTGCTATCTGTTATGTCTGCGGCATCCTTAATGGAAGTGGATGCTTATATAAATGATGATTAAAAAACTTTCGCTGGTTACGGCTGTGTCCGTAACGGCTTTTTCTGCCTGGGCGCAAGACAGCAATTCTGATGACACTCTAATCGTAACGGCAAACCGTTTTCAGCAACCGGTGAATACTGTGTTGGCTCCAACTTCTATCGTAACGCGTGAAGATATCGACAAGTGGCAGGCTAAATCTCTTGTTGATGTTATGCGTCGTTTACCGGGTGTTGATATAGCTGTTAGCGGTGGTATTGGGCAAAATAGTGATATCTATATTCGTGGTGCGGAGTCACGCCATACATTGGTGTTGGTCGATGGTATCCCTCTTGCAAAATCGGGTATTGCTGGGACAGCCGATTTCAGCCAGATTCCTTTATCGCTTGTGCAGCGTATTGAATTGATCCGTGGCCCGCGCTCTGCGGTTTATGGCGCTGATGCTATCGGTGGTGTAATTAATGTCATTACTCAAAACAATACTCCCGGCGGTCAAATCCAAGCGAGTATCGGCTCCAATCATTTTCAACAATATGATGGAAGCGTTCGTCAGCAGGTTGGCGATAAGACTTTAGTGACGGTAGCGGGTGCTTTTGAAGACACCAAAGGATTTAACGTCCGTCCTGATTCTCCCTACAGTGTTGATAGTGATCGTGATGGTTTTCGCAATAAAACCTTCTGGGCTGGTGTGAATCACACCTTTAACGATCAGTTCAGCGGATTTGCACGTGGCTATGGTTATAGTAATAAGACAGGCTATGACGCAGGTTATCGTGATGGTGGTGATGAGCGGCAGCTTTACAACCACACTTATGAGACTGGCCTGAACTTCACCAATGGGATTTACTCTTCCGTACTGACTGGTAGCTATCAGCGTTATAAGGATTACAATTATGCTAGTACGCTGGGGTTGTATAACGTTGGTACTTCTCTTGACGATATGACCCAGCGGAATCTGCAATGGGGAAATAGTTTTGTTGTTGGCCAAGGCACTATCAGTGCTGGCATTGACTGGCAGCAGCAGGAACTGACTTCATCTGATACTTTCACCGCTGACACCTATAAGCGTGACAACACTGGATACTACCTTACAGCACAGCAGCATGTTAAAACCGTAACCCTCGAGGCTTCAGCCCGTGGTGATGATAATGATCAGTTTGGTTGGAATGGCACTTGGCAAACCGCTGCAGGGTGGGAGTTTGTTCCCGATTATCGCGTGACTCTATCTTATGGTACTGGATTCCAGGCACCAACGTTAGGGCAAATGTATGGGCAGAAGCGCCTGAGTATTATACCTAATCCTGATCTAGACCCAGAAAAATCGCAGCAATGGGAAATTGGCTTTGAAGGACAAACTGGGCCACTGAATTGGCAGTTGTCAGCCTATCGCAACAAAATTGATAACCTTATTACCTATTATTACGATGATGACACTTGGCAGGGGACTTACTACAACATTCAGTCAGCGACAATTAAAGGTATAGAATGGACTGGTAGCTTCGATACGGGTATTTTCAGCCATCAAATAACCTTAGGATATTTGGACCCGCGTCGTGATCAAGATGATGAGGTCTTAGCGCATCGCTCTAAGCAACAGTATAAATATCAACTGGACTGGAATATGTTTGGTTTTGATATGGATGTGGCTTACCAATATTTTAGTAAGAGCTTTAATAATAATACCAACCAATTCGCTTCAACTCAGCGTCGGATGCCGAGTTACAGCTTGGTCGATATTGCTGCCTCATATCCAATAACCTCTCATCTCACCGTTCGTGGTAGAATCGCCAACCTGTTCGATAAAGATTACGAGACGGTTTATGGCTATCAAACCCCAGGACGGGAATATTACCTCACTGGCAGCTATACCTTCTAATACACGTCCCACCGTACTGGTTTTTGACTCCGGTGTCGGTGGGCTTTCTGTGTATGACGAAGTCCGGCAGCTTTTGCCTGACCTGCACTATATATATGCTTTCGATAACGTAGCATTCCCCTACGGCGAGAAAAGCGAAGAGTTCATAGTTGAGCGCGTAGTTGAAATTGTTACTGCGGTTCAGGAACGCTACCCACTCGCACTCGCTATCATCGCCTGCAATACGGCGAGTACCGTTTCGCTTCCCGCGCTCCGTGAGAAATTTGCTTTCCCTGTTGTAGGCGTTGTTCCAGCTATTAAGCCAGCTGCACGCCTGACGACTAATGGTGTGGTGGGTTTACTGGCGACTCGCGGTACAGTTCGCCGTCCTTATACGCACGAACTGGTTGCACGCTTTGCGTCGGAATGCAAAATCGAAATGCTCGGTTCGGCGGAGTTGGTGGAATTAGCAGAAGCCAAGTTACATGGTCAACCTGTCGACCTTGAGGAACTGCGTAAAATCCTTCGGCCGTGGCTAAGAATGAAAGAACCACCAGATACAGTGGTATTGGGTTGCACCCATTTCCCTCTATTAGAAGAAGAGTTGCTGGAAGTCCTGCCGGAAGGCACTCGGTTGATAGATTCAGGTGCTGCGATTGCTCGCCGTACGGTATGGCTTTTAGAACATGAATCTCCGAATGCATTATCTGCAGATGAGAATATTGCGTTCTGCATGGGGCTCACGCCAGAGATTGCTCAATTAGCACCCGTTTTACAGCGTTATGGCTTCCCAAGGCTTGAAAAACTAGCTGTATGCAGCGATTTTGAATAAAAAAGCGACGGTTGAAATAAAAA
>NZ_LXEO01000057.1 GCF_001654865.1 Buttiauxella noackiae ATCC 51607
AAAAAATTATGCCTGCTTAATTAGCGGGCTTAATAATAAGCGTTATTTAGGGGCGTAGCTCAGTTGGTAGAGCACCGGTCTCCAAAACCGGGTGTCGCGAGTTCGAGTCTCTCCGCCCCTGCCATATAATGATCCTTTGCTTCGGCAAAGGATTTTTTTTGCCTAAAATTCCTCAAGCTATCCCTCAAATCAACAAAAGCGCATTACTGCGCCATAAGTGGTGTCTTTAATAACTCTTTGATTGCGCTTTGTTTATCACTATTTTGCAGCCAGATCGCATACAAAGGACGTGAAAGTGTATTTGTATCGGGTACCTGGTAAATTCCTTCGCATTCTTTAGCCCATTCGATGGGTAAAAATGAGCAACCATTGAGCGGTGCTAACAATTTATAGGCTATTTGTGCGGAGCTAGTCGTGAGAACCGGAATGCTATCGTTGTTGATAAGCCCCGCTTCATGCTGTTGAAAATCAGGACCCCACTCCAGGCGTAGATACGTTAACCCTGTTTTTGAGCTTTGTGGCGAAGAAGAAAATAGTGCCAGGTTAAAATGCCCTAATAACTGGCATGAAAATTCGTCCATCTTTGGCGATTCTGTCGTGATCAGCAGATCAAGCTGACGTTCATGCAATTGTTTAACGAGTGACTGGCGTTGGGAAATACGGGCTTCAAATTGAAGTCCTTTGTGCTGTTGATAAAGTGCAACAAGCCATTCAGAAAGCATGCATTCCCAAAGTGAGGAACTTGCACCAATCGTGAGCTCATTGTGCTGAGATGTATTGGAAACTTCTTTCTTGGCAGCCAGCCAGGTATTCATGAGGTTTTCTGCATAGGGCAATAAACGCTCACCTGCTGTTGTCAGGCGAATATTATTACGATGACGAGTAAAAAGATTCACACCAAGTTGATTCTCTAATTGACGAATTCTGAAGCTAACTGCTGATTGCGTTAGATAAAGCGCCTCCGCAGCCCGCCCAAAATGCCGTGTTCGGCTCACTTCTAGAAACGTTTTTAATAATTCAGTATCCACAACCCTCTCCCAAAAATAATTTGTCGTTATGATTTAAATGTTTTGTTTGACGCTCTGTCAAGCGTAACTAATACTCCGCGCCATAAATAGCTCGACCAAGAGAATTAGGAGCGTGCAGGATGGCGGAAAGCTTTACGACGACTAATCGGTTTTTCGACAATAAACATTATCCGCGCGGGTTCGCTCGCCATGGTGATTTCACAATTAAAGAAGCCCAGCTGCTAGAGCGTCATGGTTATGCGTTCAATGAGCTGGATCTTGGCAAGCGTGAACCTGGTACTGAAGAGGAAGTTCTGTTTGTAGCTGTATGCCGTGGTGAACGTGAGCCGGTAACAGATGCAGAACGTGTGTGGAGCAAGTATATGGCGCGAATTAAGCGTCCTAAACGTTTCCATACCCTCTCCGGTGGCAAGCCGCAGGCGGATGCGGTTGAAGACTATACCGACAGTGAAGATTAATAAAAATGGGGCGAAAGCCCCATTTTTTATCCTGTTAACTGTTGTAAGTGAATGAGTAAGCGGTCAATCGCACGGTAGCTCAATGCTTCAAGAAGATGCTCCCTCTGTATCTGTTTATGCTCCTGAATATCTGCAATTGTTCGTGCAACTTTTAATAATCGATGCCATGCACGTACCGATAGCCCCAGCTTCGCCAATGTCTCCTCAAGCCACATGGCATCATTGTGCTCAATGACACAATGTTTTCTGATTTCATGGTTATCCAGTCTCGAATTTAACTTTTGCTGTCTATCATACTGCCGCTGTTGTGTAGCGATGACTCTAGCTCTTACGTCTGCGCTACTTTCGCTGCTCACACCTGGATTGCTTAGCATTCCGGAGGGTGGAAGTGGGATCTCTGCGGATAAATCAAATCTATCAAGAAAAGGTCCTGAAAGACGGCTGAGGTAGCGTAGCGTTTGTTCGGGTGTGCAGCGATTATGCTTACCTTGATAGTGACCTGTTGGACTTGGGTTCATCGCAGCCAGAAGCTGGAAATTGGCTGGGTAGCTAATTTTTGCACGGGTACGGGAAATATGAATTTCCCCTGATTCTATAGGCTCACGTAATGCATCAAGCACACGGCGTTCAAATTCCGGGAGTTCATCGAGAAATAATACGCCATTATGCGCCAGCGATATTTCACCAGGTCTTGGAATTGAACCTCCACCCACCATCGCACTCAGCGAAGCGCTATGATGAGGCGCTCTGAATGGGCGCTGACGCCACTGTTGTTGTAAAGAGTGTGGATTGATCAGGCTGAGAATAGCTGCACTCTCCAGCGCTTCACTGTCGCTTAATGGGGGGAGTAAAGTATTCAGGCGGCTGACTAGCATGGTTTTACCCGTTCCAGGCGGGCCAATGAGCAATAGGTTATGCCCACCTGCTGCGGTGATCTCCAGTGCTCGCTTTCCCTGAGACTGACCAAAAATTTCATTAAGGTCTTGCCGATATTCAATATGTTGCAGCTGTCGTTTTTCTGGAGCAGATAATTCGGCTTTGCCTTCAAGGAATGCACAGACTTCAGTGAGGTGGCTTGCAATAAGGCAGCCAGCTTGTGTTATCAAACTAAGTTCAGCGGCATTTTCATCGGCAACGATTATTTTCTTCCCTGATTTTAAAGCCTCCATAGCCGATGAAATTGCGCCTGGGACGCCTCGTAGCGCCCCAGTAAGTGCGAGTTCACCAACGAACTCATATTGACTTAACTTATCAATAGAGAGCTGCTCAGACGCTGCCAGTAATGCCAGAGCAATAGGTAAGTCATACCTTCCGCCTTCTTTAGGAAGATCTGCCGGCGCGAGATTTATCGTGATTTTTCGAGCCGGGAAAGTATAGCCACTATTGATGATGGCACTTCGCACTCTGTCTCGTGCTTCACGGACCGTCGTTTCGGGCAAGCCCACGAGCGTCAAACCTGGCAACCCCTGGCTGATATGAACCTCAACGGTTACCAAAGGGGCGGCAATACCTAATGCTGCCCTTGTATTAACAACTGCCAGTGACATAGTTCTTTCCTCTGGGGTGAGGTTTCATCCTGCCAGCTTGCTAATGATGCTGAAAGCGGCGAAATAACGTTCCTCGTAACGCCTTCCAGACTTCCGGGTAAGATTTCTTTTTTGAAAATTATTCTGCGATGCGCTTCGCAAAAGATTTATTTTTGGAAGGAATTTGGAGGAGAGGAATAAGAATTCGCTCTATATGAAATATTTTCACTATCTCGTTATTTGCTGAAAACAAATAGTTTTTCTGTTGGCTGATTTTTGTAGCCTCTTTCTTGCCATAAAAAAATCTTGTGCTTGTCTCTGACTCTGTGATAACTCTGTAGGCATTACTTCGAACAAGTAGACAGAATAAACAAACATGAAAGCCCTCCTACAAGTGATTAGCCTGGTCGTGATTAGCGTGGTGGTGATTATTATCCCACCGTGCGGGGCTGCACTTGGAGAAAGAAAGGCTTAAAAATCAAGCCTGAATCGAAAAGAACCCCCGCACCGAAAGGTCCGGGGGTTTTTTGTTGGGCAAAGAAATACGGAGAGGAACAGATGATGCGTTGCAGAATAAAATGCTGTTTCTCCGATAATGAGACGGGGAACTAACTATGAATGGTGCGCAGTGGGTGGTACATGCGTTGCGAGCGCAGGGTGTAGAGACAGTTTTCGGCTATCCGGGTGGCGCAATCATGCCCGTCTATGATGCGTTGTATGACGGTGGGGTCGAACACTTGCTCTGTCGACATGAACAAGGCGCAGCAATGGCAGCCATTGGTTATGCACGTTCTACTGGAAAAACAGGGGTTTGCATCGCCACTTCCGGGCCTGGTGCAACTAACCTAATCACTGGCCTTGCCGATGCGCTGTTAGACTCCGTTCCAGTCGTTGCCATCACCGGCCAGGTCGCCGCACCATTCATTGGTACCGATGCGTTCCAGGAAGTGGATGTTTTAGGATTATCCCTCGCGTGCACCAAACACAGTTTCCTCGTTGAATCATTCGATGATTTACCTCGCGTGCTTGCAGAAGCTTTCGAAATTGCAAACTCTGGCCGTCCGGGTCCTGTCCTGGTGGATATCCCAAAAGATATTCAGTTAGCACAAGGTGAGCTGGAGCCGTGGTTATCGACTGTAGAAAATGGTTTCGAAATGCCACATGCCGAGCTGCAACAAGCTCGCGAAATGATAGCCAATGCTCGCAAGCCTATGTTGTATGTCGGTGGTGGTGTCGGTATGGCGCAGGCAGTTCCGGCGCTGCGCGAATTTATCGCCGTCACCAATATGCCTTCCACCGTTACGCTGAAAGGTTTGGGCGCGGTTCCGGCGGACAACCCTTTTTATACCGGCATGTTAGGCATGCACGGCACCAAAGCGGCTAACCTCGCGGTGCAAGAGTGCGACTTGCTGATTGCAGTTGGTGCGCGTTTTGACGATCGCGTAACTGGCAAGCTGAATACTTTCGCCCCACACGCCAAAGTTATTCATATGGATATCGACCCGGCAGAACTGGGTAAATTGCGCCAGGCGCATGTCGGTTTACAAGGTGATTTGGCTCAGTTATTGCAAGCGTTGCAGCAGCCGCTGGAGATCGCTGAATGGCAGCAAGAAGTTGCAACCTTACGGGCCGAAAACCCTTGGCGTTACGATCATCCAGGCCAGCCAATCTTTGCTCCGTTATTGTTGAAACAAATCTCTGACCGCAAACCGCACGACTGCGTGGTAACCACAGATGTGGGCCAGCACCAAATGTGGACGGCTCAGCATATGTCTTTCACGCGCCCGGAAAATTTCATCACTTCCAGCGGCCTGGGAACGATGGGCTTCGGTTTGCCAGCCGCTGTAGGTGCGCAAGTTGCCCGACCGAACGATACGGTTATCTGTATCTCCGGTGACGGTTCCTTCATGATGAACGTTCAGGAGTTGGGCACCGTAAAACGAAAACAGCTGCCGTTGAAAATCGTTTTACTGGATAACCAACGTTTAGGGATGGTTCGCCAGTGGCAGCAGATGTTTTTCTCCGAACGTTATAGCGAAACCAACCTCTCCGATAACCCCGACTTCCTCATGCTGGCCAGTGCCTTCGGTATCCCTGGCCTTCACATTACTCGTAAAGACCAGGTAGAAGCTGCCATCGACACGATGCTCAATAGCGATGGTCCATTTATGCTTCACGTCTCTATTGATGAGTACGAAAACGTCTGGCCGTTGGTGCCGCCCGGTGCCAGTAACTCACAAATGCTGGAGAAATTATCATGATGCAACATCAGCTCGCAGTAACGGCCCGTTTTCGTCCAGAAACCCTGGAGCGCGTATTACGTGTCGTGCGCCATCGTGGTTTTCAGGTGTGTTCTATGAACATGGTCACGGTGGGGAACACCGACGATATTAATATTGAATTGACCGTTGCCAGCCTGCGCCCAGTCGAATTACTGTTTAGTCAATTAAGCAAACTGGTTGACGTTGGTCGCGTCGAAATCCAGCAACAAACAACAACACAACAAATCCGCGCCTGAGCGTAGAAGGAAAAGAATAATGACGACGAAGAAAGCTGATTACATCTGGTTCAATGGTGAGATGACGCCGTGGGGCGAGGCAAAGGTTCACGTAATGTCACACGCACTGCATTACGGTACATCGGTGTTTGAAGGCATCCGTTGCTACGAATCTCACATTGGCCCAGTGGTGTTCCGCCATCGTGAACACATGCAGCGTTTGCGTGATTCAGCAAAAATCTATCGTTTCCCTGTATCACAAAGTGTTGATGAGCTGATGGAAGCTTGCCGTTCTGTTATTCGGAAAAACAATCTGACTAGCGCATACATCCGCCCTCTGGTATTTGTTGGCGACGTGGGGATGGGTGTGAACCCGCCAGACGGTTATACCACTGATGTGATCATCGCAGCCTTCCCATGGGGTGCATACCTCGGCGCAGAAGCGCTGGATCAAGGGATCGACGCCATGGTTTCCTCATGGAACCGTGTGGCACCAAACACCATTCCTACCGCGGCAAAAGCCGGAGGTAACTACCTTTCTTCCTTGCTGGTTGGTAGCGAAGCGCGCCGCCATGGTTATCAGGAAGGTATCGCGCTGGACGTGAATGGCTACTTGTCTGAGGGTGCTGGCGAAAACCTGTTTGAAGTGAAAGATGGCATTCTTTTCACCCCACCATTTACCTCTTCCGCACTACCAGGCATTACGCGTGACGCGATTATCACACTGGCAAAAGATTTGGGTATCGAAGTGCGTGAGCAAGTGCTGTCTCGCGAGTCACTCTACCTGGCGGATGAAGTCTTCATGTCTGGTACTGCCGCAGAAATAACACCAGTTCGTAGCGTAGACCGTATTCAAGTGGGTGAAGGGCGTTGTGGTCCGGTTACTAAACGCATTCAACAGGCATTCTTTGGTCTGTTCACTGGCGAAACAGAAGATAAATGGGGCTGGTTAGATCAGGTCAACCCTAAGTAAAAATATAACCAGGCGGAGGGTGATCACCGTCCGCTCGACAGACAGACTGGAGTAAATAAGCATGCCTAAGTACCGTTCAGCCACTACCACCCATGGCCGTAATATGGCGGGTGCCCGCGCATTGTGGCGCGCAACCGGGATGACCGATGACGATTTCGGCAAGCCGATTATTGCGGTAGTAAACTCCTTTACTCAGTTCGTGCCAGGCCACGTTCACCTGCGCGATTTGGGCAAACTGGTTGCCGAACAAATCGAAGCCTCCGGCGGCGTTGCTAAAGAATTCAACACCATTGCCGTTGATGATGGTATTGCTATGGGCCACGGCGGCATGCTTTATTCTCTGCCGTCGCGCGAACTGATTGCTGATTCCGTGGAATACATGGTGAACGCGCACTGCGCAGACGCCATGGTTTGTATCTCCAACTGCGACAAAATCACCCCAGGGATGCTGATGGCCTCGTTGCGCCTGAACATCCCGGTGATTTTTGTTTCCGGCGGCCCGATGGAAGCCGGGAAAACTAAACTGTCTGACCAAATCATCAAACTCGATCTGGTTGATGCGATGATCCAGGGCGCCGACCCGAAAGTGAGTGACGAGCAAAGCGAGCAGGTTGAGCGTTCTGCCTGCCCAACTTGTGGCTCCTGTTCCGGTATGTTCACGGCGAACTCCATGAACTGCCTGACCGAAGCGCTGGGCTTATCTCAGCCGGGTAACGGCTCTTTGCTGGCAACGCACTCTGACCGTAAAGAGCTGTTCCTGAATGCAGGTAAACGCATCGTCGCTCTGACAAAACGTTATTACGAGCAAGATGATGAAAGTGCATTGCCACGTAGCATCGCCAGCAAAGAAGCGTTTGAGAATGCCATGACGCTGGATGTCGCCATGGGTGGTTCAACAAATACAGTTCTGCACTTACTGGCCGCAGCTCAGGAAGCGGAACTCGATTTCACGATGACCGATATCGACCAGCTTTCCCGCAAAGTTCCACAGCTGTGTAAAGTCGCGCCAAGTACTCAGAAATACCATATGGAAGATGTGCATCGTGCGGGTGGTGTCATCGGTATTCTGGGCGAACTGGATCGCGCAGGCTTACTTCATCGTAACGTGAAAAACGTGTTGGGTCTGACGCTGCCGCAAACGCTGGAACAGTACGATGTCATGCTGACTAAAGACGAAAGCGTGAAAAGTATGTTCTCTGCAGGCCCTGCGGGTATCCGTACCACTAAGGCATTCTCACAATCCTGCCGTTGGGATTCGCTGGACGTTGATCGTGAAAACGGTTGTATCCGTTCGAAGGAAAACGCCTACAGCCAGGACGGCGGTTTAGCCGTTTTGTACGGTAACTTCGCAGAGAATGGTTGTATCGTGAAAACGGCCGGTGTTGACGAAGGCAGCCTGGTATTCCGTGGCCCTGCAAAAGTATACGAAAGCCAGGATGATGCGGTTGAAGCGATCCTTGGCGGCAAAGTTGTCGCGGGCGACGTGGTTGTTATTCGTTACGAAGGGCCAAAAGGCGGGCCGGGCATGCAAGAAATGCTTTACCCAACCACCTACCTGAAATCGATGGGGCTGGGCAAAGCGTGCGCACTGGTCACCGATGGGCGTTTCTCCGGCGGTACTTCTGGTCTTTCAATCGGCCATGTTTCTCCGGAAGCCGCAAGTGGTGGCAATATCGCGCTGATTGAAGATGGCGATATGATTGCCATTGATATCCCTTCGCGTGGTATCCAACTGGAATTGTCCGAGCAGCAAATGGCAGCACGTCGTGAAGCGCAAGAAGCTCGCGGTGACAAAGCCTGGACTCCACGTGCGCGTGAACGCCAGGTCTCCTTCGCTCTACGCGCTTACGCAATGCTTGCCACCAGTGCCGATAAAGGCGCGGTGCGTGATAAAAGTAAGCTTGGAGGCTAATGATGGCCGAGTCACAACCGCTACCTGACGCCCCTTGCGGGGCGGAATATCTGCGAGCCGTGCTGCGCGCCCCGGTTTACGAAGTCGCGCAGGTCACGCCATTACAGAAGATGGAAAAGCTCTCTTCGCGTCTGGATAACGTCATTCTGGTGAAACGTGAAGATCGCCAGCCGGTGCATAGTTTCAAACTGCGCGGCGCATACGCGATGATTGCCGGGCTGAATAGTGAGCAAAAAGCTAGCGGCGTGATTACGGCTTCGGCTGGCAACCACGCCCAGGGTGTTGCGCTTTCCTCAACGCGTTTAGGCATCAAGTCTCTGATTGTTATGCCGGTTACCACGGCTGACATCAAAGTGGATGCTGTCAGAGCGTTTGGTGGGGAAGTGCTGCTACATGGCGCAAACTTTGATGAAGCGAAAGCGCGCGCAATCGAGCTTTCGCAGCAGCAGGGTTTCACTTACGTTCCTCCGTTTGACCACCCGGCAGTCATTGCCGGGCAGGGCACGCTGGCGCTGGAACTGCTGCAGCAAGATGCACATATCGATCGTATATTTGTTCCGGTTGGTGGCGGCGGTTTAGCGGCAGGTGTCGCGGTGCTTATCAAACAGCTGATGCCACAAATCAAAGTGATTGCCGTTGAAGCGGAAGATTCAGCTTGCCTGAAAGCCGCGCTGGATGCAGGAAAGCCGGTAGATTTGGCGCGTGTAGGTCTGTTCGCTGAAGGTGTGGCGGTTAAACGCATCGGCGATGAAACATTCCGTCTGTGCCAGGAATATCTCGACGACATTATCACCGTGGATAGCGATGCGATTTGCGCTGCGATGAAAGATCTGTTCGAAGATGTTCGTGCGGTCGCTGAGCCATCTGGCGCGCTGGCGCTGGCTGGGATGAAGAAATACATCCAGCAGCATCAGATCCGTGGTGAACGCCTTGCGCACGTATTATCCGGCGCGAACGTAAACTTCCACGGCTTACGTTATGTCTCTGAACGTTGTGAGCTTGGCGAACAGCGTGAAGCGCTGCTGGCGGTGACCATTCCTGAGCAACAGGGCAGCTTCCTGAAATTCTGCCAGGTGCTTGGCGGGCGTTCGGTTACGGAATTTAATTATCGTTATTCCAGTTCGTCAGAAGCCTGCATTTTTGTTGGTGTCCGGCTGACGCGCGGCGTTGAAGAGCGGCAGGAAATTATCGCCCTGCTTAATGACGGCGGTTACGGCGTTGTCGATTTGTCTGACGACGAGATGGCGAAACTGCATGTGCGCTACATGGTGGGTGGGCGTCCGTCTAAACCACTGCGTGAGCGGCTGTACAGTTTCGAATTCCCTGAATCACCGGGCGCTTTGCTGAAATTCCTGCAAACGCTGGGTACACACTGGAATATTTCGCTGTTTCATTACCGGAGCCACGGTACGGATTATGGCCGAGTGCTAGCGGCGTTCGAACTGGGCGACAATGAGCCGGATTTCGAAACCCGGCTCAATGAGCTGGGCTACGACTGCCACGATGAGACAAATAATCCGGCGTTCCGTTTCTTCCTGGCGGGTTAGTGACTACCGGGCAGTAATTTCCAGAATGCATGTACAAGCGGCTCATTGAGCCGCTTTTTTTGTACGCAAACGCCCAGTTCAAACGGCGTGGTTTCATCGTTTCGTTCCAGAATCTGCACGCGGTTGCGCACCGGTTCAGGGCTGTTCTCCAGCACGATTTCAGGGATCAGTGCGACACCACAGCCCAGCGCCACCATTGAAACCATCGCTTCATGCCCTGCCACCGTTGCATAAATAAATGGGTTACTGATTTTATGACGGCGAAACCACAATTCAATGCGGCGGCGAACTGGCCCCTGGTCTGGCAGAATAAACGGAATTTTGGCCCAGTCGGGATCGGGCAGGTTCACCTGCGCACGAACCGGGCAGGGCAATGCCGGCGCGATAAGTGCCACGGATAAGTTATCCAGAATCGAGAAAGCAACGCCGGGCGGTAACATTTCTGGCTTACCGGCGATGGCGAGATCCGCTTCATCGGAGTCCACTTTTTCTACCGCATCGGCGGCATCGCCTGTGGTCAGTTTGATCTCCACATTGGGATGTTCAGCACGGAATCTGTCGAGAATTGGGGGTAAATGACTATACGCGGCGGTGACCGAGCAAAAAAGATGGAGCTCGCCAGTCAGCGATGGCCCTTCCTGCCCGATGGTGTGGCGCATCTGCTGATACTGCAAAAGCGTGTGCTGGGCGAACTGTTTGAGTTGTTCTCCAGCTTCAGTCAGCGTCACGGTGCGGTTATCACGTAAAAACAGAGGTTGGCCGAGATCGTCTTCAAGGCGCTGGATTTGGCGCGAAAGTGTTGAAGGGCTTACGTGCATCGCGCGTGCGCTCCTGCCGAAATGGCGACTTTCAGCAAGGTGGAGAAACGTTTTTAGATCCCGTAAGTCCATGGTCATCAGCTCTCTTTTTTACGTTGCATAAATTGCAACGTCACGTTGTTAATATATCAATTTAAGCAACGCATTTCCTGTCATATAGTGGGTTCATTATCGCAAGCAAGACACGGCTGGCGAACCTTATAAAAGCACAACACAACGACTACGGAGTACCACCACGATGGCTAATTATTTCAACACTTTGAACCTGCGTCAGCAGTTGGCGCAACTGGGTAAATGTCGTTTCATGGGGCGAGCAGAATTCGCCGATGAAGCAAGCTACCTCAAAGGCAAAAAAGTCGTCATCGTCGGCTGTGGCGCACAGGGCCTGAATCAGGGTCTCAACATGCGCGACTCCGGTCTGGATGTTGCTTATGCTCTGCGCGCAGAAGCTATCGCTGAGAAACGTGCTTCATGGCGTAAAGCGACCGAAAACGGTTTTAAAGTTGGCACCTACGAAGAACTGATCCCACAGGCTGACCTGGTTGTTAACCTGACGCCAGACAAGCAGCACTCCGCAGTAGTTAAAGCTGTACAGCCAATGATGAAAGATGGCGCTGCGCTGGGTTATTCCCACGGTTTCAACGTGGTTGAAGTGGGTGAGCAAATTCGTAAAGACATCACCGTTGTGATGGTTGCGCCAAAATGTCCGGGTACTGAAGTTCGTGAAGAATACAAACGTGGTTTCGGCGTGCCGACGCTGATTGCGGTTCACCCGGAAAACGATCCGAAAGGCGAAGGCATGGCGATCGCTAAAGCCTGGGCTGCGGCGACTGGCGGTCACCGTGCAGGTGTTCTGGAATCTTCCTTCGTGGCAGAAGTGAAATCTGACCTGATGGGCGAGCAAACTATCCTGTGCGGTATGCTGCAGGCGGGTTCTCTGCTGTGCTTCGATAAGCTGGTGGAAGAAGGCACTGATCCGGCATATGCAGAAAAACTGATTCAGTTCGGCTGGGAAACCATCACCGAAGCGCTGAAACAAGGCGGCATTACACTGATGATGGACCGTTTGTCCAACCCGGCAAAAATCCGTGCTTATGCGTTATCTGAGCAACTGAAAACCATCATGGCTCCGTTGTTCCAGAAACACATGGACGACATCATCTCCGGTGAGTTCTCTTCTGGCATGATGGCTGACTGGGCAAATGACGATAAAAAACTGCTGACCTGGCGTGAAGAAACCGGCAAAACTGCGTTCGAAACCGCTGCACAGTTTGACGGCAAAATTTCTGAGCAGGAATACTTTGATAAAGGCGTTCTGATGATCGCTATGGTTAAAGCGGGCGTTGAGCTGGCATTCGAAACCATGGTTGATGCGGGTATCATTGAAGAGTCTGCTTACTACGAATCATTGCACGAGCTGCCGCTGATTGCGAACACCATCGCTCGTAAGCGCCTGTACGAAATGAACGTGGTTATCTCTGACACCGCTGAATATGGCAACTATCTGTTCTCTTACGCAGCAGTTCCATTGCTGAAAGAGTTCATGACAACTCTGCAAGCGGGTGATTTGGGCAAAGAAATTCCGGCGGGTGCGGTTGATAACGCGCAACTGCGTGATGTTAACGAAGCGATTCGTAATCATGAAATCGAAACTGTTGGTAAGAAACTGCGCGGCTACATGAAAGATATGAAGCGTATCGCTGTAGCGGGTTAATCGATTTTGTCGGATGGCGCTAGCGCTTATCCGACCTACAAAACAATAAAAGCCCGGTGCGTTTAGTCACCGGGCTTTCTTTTTAGTTTCTGTAGAGAACTTTAATCACATGGTAGCCAAACTGCGTGTGCAGTGGGCCAACGGGCTCAAGCAGTGGGCAAGAGAACACCACTTTATCGAACGCCGGAACCATCTGACCCTGACGGAATTCACCTAAGTGACCACCTTTTTTGCCTGATGGGCAAGTAGAATGCTTTTTAGCCAGTTTTTCGAAGTCGCCGCCATTTTTCAGCTGTTCGAGAATTTCCTGAGCCAGTTTTTCTTCCTTAACAAGGATATGCAATGCTGCCGCGGTTTTTGCCATGATAGTGCCTTGATTGGGTGGATATAAATCTGGCGGCAATAATAGCATGCGTCATGTGATAGCCAAATTTGGTTTACTTGCCTTTTACTTTGCAGCAATCCCTTCTTTACCACTCATTGATACGTCAGGTATATACACTTTGGCTTAGCAGGACAGATGTCCCGTCTGATTGAAGGAATCGGGAGGTAGGCTACTTTTCTAAAGCCCTTCTCCTTATTACGCAGGACGCCCGTCCTGTCTTTCCCGTAATGGAGATCGCTATCATAAACATAATGAAAGAGACTGAATTTTCAGATAGCTGGCTATCAGGTCTGACAAGGGTTGTACGTGATCCAGTGCTGTATGAACTACTAAAAAATTGCCCGCTGGAAATTATGCAGCGCTGGGTTTTTGAAGAAGTACCTCGTGGAGCAATGCTTTGCCGCCAAGGGGATAAATGCCAGCGTTTTTCATTAATTGTTGCTGGTGAAGTTGACGTCTTTTTTGAAGCTGAGGATGGCCGCCGTTATCGACAGGCTCGTTATAACAAAGGTGACATGTTAGGTGAGTTGGAAATATTTGAGTCACGGCACTACATCTGCTCAGTTTCTGCTGTGACTAATACGCAAATATTGAGCTTATCGCAGACACATTTTTGCCGTTGGTTAGCACTGGATAATTATTTTAATCAGCGGATGCTGAGATTTTTCAGCCAGCAATATTACCAGCTATCCAGAAAGGCAAGCAGCGACAATCTTTATTCACTTCATCAGCGGGTTTGTCAGGCGCTCTGGCAGAGGTTTCAACAGCAGCAGACGACAGAAATTTTTATTGATAAACAAAACATCAGCCAGGAATTTGCAGCCACAACGCGCAGTATTAATCGCATCTTACATGACCTGAAATCGCTTCGGATTATTGATACCGAAGGAGAAAGAGTTTTATTGCTGGCTCCTGAGCAACTCAAGCAGGAGGCAAATATCTAAATAAAGGGAAAGATAAGGAGAGGCATGATGTCGCTTCAGCCACATATTCGGCTTGAAAATAATATGACGAATGCGAAGTACGCATTGCTACCGGGTGACCCGGATCGGGTCGATCGTATAGCCTGCTTTCTGGATAACCCTGAGAAATTGGGTCAAAACCGTGAGTTTCGAGCTGTACGCGGCTGGTTTCAGGGTATTGAAATTCTTGTGCTATCCACGGGTATTGGTGGCCCGTCAACGGCGATAGCCATTGAAGAGCTGTGCCAGATTGGTGTGAAAACGATGATACGTATTGGCAGCTGCGGTGCGTTGCAGGATGACCTGGCACTGGGGAATATCGTTATCGCTCACGGTGCGGTTGCGGATGATGGCACCAGCAGAACCTATGCGCCAGCTTGTTATCCGGCCTGCGCCGATCCGCTGTTTACCGCAACGTTAGTCCAGCAGGCAAAACAGATGGGTGTCCCCGCCGTTTATGGACTGGTGCGTAGTCATGACAGCTTTTATACCGAGCGAGAAGCGCAACTGGATGCTGAATGGTCAGCGCGGGGGATTCTTGGTGCGGATATGGAGAGTGCCGCACTGATGGTTGTTGGAGCATTACGCGGACTGCGCACGGCGTCACTGTTGAACGTGGTTGTCGAGCATAACGGTTGCCTGGGTAGCAGTATCAACGACTATGTGCAGCAGGAAGCTTTGTGTCTGGAGGGTGAAGAGCGACAAATCCTGCTGGCACTACGTGCAATCTATGCTGATAGTCAGCAAGGAGAAAAATAATGGATTTTTTCAGTATTAACAATGTGATGGTCACGATTCCTTTGGGCGAAGGTGGTTATGCACTGTCGTGGATTGAAGCGGTTGGTACGCTGTTTGGCTTGTTGTGTATCTGGTTTGCCAGCAAGGAAAAAATCATCAACTACTTGTTTGGGTTGATTAACGTCACGCTGTTTGCGGCTATCTTCTTCCAAATCCAGCTTTATGCCAGCTTGCTGCTGCAGGTGTTCTTTTTTGCAGCCAACATCTATGGATGGTACGCCTGGAGTCGGCAGACCGAAAATAACGAGGCCGCGCTGAAGGTTCGTTGGTTATCTCGTCAGCAAACCGTCGTACTGGGTGCGATTTGTATTGTGGCAATTATGCTGATGACGTTATTTATCGACCCGGTGTTTGCGGCGCTAACCCATATGATGATTTCCATCTTGCAGGCCGTGGGTATATCCGTAGCGATGCCAGAACTGCAACCTGATGCGATGCCGTTATGGGACTCAACCATGCTGGTGCTTTCGATAGTGGCAATGGCGCTCATGACCCGTAAATATGTGGAAAACTGGCTGCTGTGGGTCGTGATTGACGTGATAAGCGTGGTTATCTATGCCATTCAGGGTGTTTACGCGATGTCGCTTGAGTATGTTCTGTTGACGGCAATTGCGATTATGGGCTCATGTAGTTGGGTTGCCCGTGCAAAACGTAATGGCTATACACCTCTGGCTTCTGCCGCTTCCTGATTTTTCGGGCAGCTCGATTGGGCTGCCCGCTGCATCATCCGACCCACTTCTGCTACAATCCTTCCCCCGTTCGAAGATTGAGCAATACATCATGCGTTTAAACCCTGGTCAACAACAAGCCGTCGAATTTGTCACAGGACCTTGCCTGGTTCTGGCTGGTGCAGGCTCGGGCAAAACGCGTGTCATTACCAATAAAATGGCCTATTTGATCCGCGAGTGCGGTTATCAGGCTAAGCATATCGCGGCGGTTACCTTTACCAATAAAGCGGCGCGTGAGATGAAAGAACGTGTGGCACAAACGCTGGGCCGCAAAGAATCGCGCGGTTTGCTGATCTCCACTTTCCACACACTGGGGCTTGAGATCATCAAACGTGAGTTTGCCGCGTTGGGGATGAAATCGAATTTCTCCTTGTTTGATGACACCGACCAGACAGCGTTGCTCAAAGAGCTGACTGAAGGTTTGCTCGAAGATGATAAGACATTATTGCAGCAGTTGATCTCGACGATCTCAAACTGGAAAAACGATCTGATGACGCCGTCGCAGGCGGCTGCCCAGGCAAAAGGCGAGCGCGATCGAATCTTTGCTCATTGTTACGGACTTTACGATACCCACCTCAAATCCTGCAACGTGCTGGATTTTGACGATCTGATTTTGCTGCCGACGCTGCTTTTGCAGCGTAATGAAGAAGTGCGCGAGCGTTGGCAAAATCGCATCCGCTATTTGCTGGTGGATGAATACCAGGACACCAACACCAGCCAATATGAACTGGTGAAGCTGCTGGTGGGAGCGCGGGCGCGCTTTACCGTGGTGGGTGATGACGATCAGTCTATTTACTCCTGGCGCGGCGCACGGCCGCAAAACCTCGTTTTGCTAAGTCAGGATTTCCCAGAACTTCAGGTTATTAAGCTTGAGCAGAACTACCGTTCTTCCGGGCGCATTCTGAAAGCGGCAAACATTTTGATTGCCAATAACCCACACGTTTTTGAAAAACGCCTTTTTTCTGAGCTGGGTTACGGCGCGGAGCTAAAAGTGGTGACGGCTAACAGTGAAGATCATGAAGCCGAACGCGTTACCGGCGAGCTCATCGCCCATCACTTTATTAATAAAACCAACTACAAAGATTACGCCATTTTATATCGCGGCAATCACCAGTCGCGCGTTTTCGAAAAGATGCTGATGCAGAACCGTATTCCGTATCGTATCTCTGGCGGCACGTCATTCTTCTCACGCCCTGAAATCAAAGATTTACTGGCTTATCTGCGCGTGCTGACTAACCCGGATGATGACAGTGCATTCATGCGGATTGTGAATACGCCGAAGCGCGAGATCGGCCCGGTGACCATGCAAAAGCTGGGAACCTGGGCGACGCAGCGCAATAAAGGTTTGTTCGGCGCAAGTTTTGATATGGGCCTGAGCCAGACGCTGAATGGCCGTGGTCTTGAGTCGTTGCAGCGTTTTACTCACTGGCTACGCGATGTTGCGACGCTGGCCGAACGCGAACCGATTGCTGCGGTGCGGGATTTGATTCACGGCATCGACTATGAAAGCTGGCTGTATGAAACCTCGCCCAGCCAGAAAGCTGCTGAAATGCGCATGAAGAACGTCAATCTCCTGTTTAGCTGGATGACGGAAATGCTGGAGGGCTCGGAAATGGAAGAGCCAATGACACTTACACAAGTTGTCACCCGCTTTACGCTGCGCGATATGATGGAACGCGGCGAGAGTGATGAAGATACGGACCAGGTCCAATTGATGACCCTTCATGCTTCGAAGGGGCTGGAGTTCCCGTACGTATTTTTAGTAGGGATGGAAGAGGGCATTTTGCCGCATCAGAGCAGCATTGATGAAGATAATATTGATGAAGAACGCCGTCTGGCTTACGTGGGGGTTACTCGGGCACAGAAAGAGCTAACCTTTACGCTTTGCAAAGAGCGACGTCAGTATGGTGAATTGATCCGCCCGGAACCGAGCCGTTTCTTGCTGGAATTGCCACAAGATGATTTGCAGTGGGAGACGGAACGCAAAGTCGTTTCCGCTGAAGAGCGAATGACAAAAGGGCAGAGTAATGTTGCCAACATCCGTGAAATGCTGGCAAAAGCGCGTAAAAGTTGAGTTAGTGAATCGATAAAGGCCAGTGAACGTAGCTCTGCCACAGGCTTTCTTGTGCCAGCAGTTCCGCACCCAGAGGGTGGCATTCGAGCCATTTTTCGGGGAGTTCAAGATTCAGGGATTCATCTTTAACTTTCAGCGTAATTTCCGGCAGGATGTCATCCCGGCGGCGGCTGGCGAAGATAATCGCCAGGCGTAGCAGGCGGCAAAGATGTTCCGCAATTCGTGGTGGTACCGCGTTCTGCTGGTGGAGAGAGGAGAGATCGACTGGGTTTGTTTGGTTTAACATTAGTGTTGCCAGCAGTTTTTTCTGCGCTGGCGTATATCCTGGAAGATCAAGGTTCTTAACCAGATAGGCAGCATGTTGTGGTGCTTGTTTGAAATCAATACTCAGACCAATTTCATGGAGCAATGCTGCACTGCTGAGCATTTCTATGCTGAGTGGTGTCAGGTTCCATGAATCCGTAACCTGGTTGGCGAGAGCCTGAGCGAGCTGTTGTACACGCTCTGCCTGACCGGTATCGACCATAAAACGACGTTGGATGTTGCGGATCGTGCGGCTTCTGATTTCCTGATTAACGGACAAGTGAAGCATTCCGTAGACCAGACCTTCACGCAGCGCGCCGCCGGCAAGCGTCATGCAGTTAATCGATAACTCTTCGAAAATGGCGATTAAAATAGCCAGGCCGCTTGGGAATACCAGCGCTCTTTCCAGCGTTAAACCTTCAATTTCCAGCTCTTCAAGACGCCCGCATTGAATCGCTCTTTGCTTCAACTGTTGTAGTTTGGCAAGTGTAATGCGTTCATCCATTCCCTGCGCCATCATGATTTCTTGTAGTGCTTGCACGGTGCCTGATGCACCAACACATACTTTCCAACCATGATGTTTTAGCTGGTCGCACACAGGACGAAGCACTTCTTTTGCCGCGAGTTCGGCTGCATCAAAGTTATCTTGCGCTAAGTTTCGGTCAGCGAAAAAGCGCTCAAGCCAGGTTACGCAGCCCATCGACAAACTAAACAGCGCGGTTGTTTGTGCCCCTGTTCCTGTAACAAGCTCGGTGCTGGCACCACCGATATCAACGACTAAACGCTGATCGGCTCCACCTGTAGTATGAGCAACACCCTGATAAATCAGGCGTGCTTCTTCTTCACCGTGGATAATTTGCACCGGGCAGCCGAGAATAACTTCAGCTTGCTGGATGAATTCATTGGCGTTGGTGGCAAGGCGGAGTGTCGCAGTTGCGACAACACGAATTTGGGTTTGAGGAATATCCTGAAGGCGTTCAGCAAACAAGCGCAGGCATTGCCACCCGCGCTCCATTGCTTCACGTGAAAGCGTATTATCGCTGCTTAAACCAGCAGCAAGACGTACTTTTCGTTTAATCCGAGCAAGGGTTTGTATGCTCCCTGCCACCTCACGTACAACCAACATATGAAAGCTATTAGAGCCTAAATCTATTGCAGCATACAGCGAGGTGGAGCTGAGCATAAATTTTTAACCTGTGCGACGGCGATTACCACGAGGAGCGCCACCATTACGGCGAGGACCGTTACCCGGACGGGCACGTGTCAGACGTTTCGGTGGAGGAAGTTCGCTTAACAGTGCTTCAGTTTTGTACTTGCTGACCGGAATTGAGTGACCGATGTAAGTCTCAATTGCAGACAGATTCAACGCATAGTCTTCGCATGCAAGACTGATGGAATGACCACTTTCGCCAGCACGACCGGTACGGCCAATACGGTGAACGTAATCTTCGCAGTCATCCGGGAGGTCGTAGTTGAAAACGTGAGTTACTAACGGGATATGCAGACCACGGGCGGCAACATCGGTTGCAACCAGAATATCCAGATCGCCACGAGTGAATTCTTCAAGGATGCGCAGGCGTTTTTTCTGAGCAACATCGCCAGTTAAAAGACCAACGCGGTGGCCGTCTGCTGCAAGGTGGCCCCAAATATCTTCACAACGATGTTTAGTGTTAGCAAAAATAATTGCGCGATCTGGCCACTCTTCTTCAATAAGAGTCTGCAGCAGGCGCATTTTTTCTTCGTTGGAAGGGTAGAACAGCTCTTCCTGGATGCGGTGACCCGTTTTTTGCTCTGGTTCAACTTCCACGTATTCCGCGTTGTTCATTTGCTCGAACGCCAGTTCACGCACACGATAAGAAAGTGTGGCAGAGAACAGCATGTTCAGGCGTTGTGTTACAGGCGGCATACGGCGGAACAACCAGCGAATATCTTTAATAAAACCCAGATCGTACATACGATCGGCTTCATCCAGCACCACAACCTGAATTGCGCCTAAGTTAATGTGGTTTTGCTTGGCATAATCAATCAAACGACCAGTTGTGCCGATAAGAATATCAACACCGCTTTCCAGCACTTTAAGCTGTTTATCGTAGCCGTCGCCACCGTACGCCAGGCCGAGTTTAAGGCCGGTCGATTGTGCTAGCGGCTCTGCGTCAGAGTGAATTTGTACTGCCAGTTCACGAGTCGGCGCCATAATTAAAGCACGCGGCTGGTTCACCTGGCGATTCTCTGGAACCGGGTGAGAGAGTAAATAATGGAACGTTGACGTTAAAAACGCCATCGTTTTGCCAGTACCGGTTTGCGCCTGCCCTGCAACGTCACGATTCGCTAGTGTCAGCGGTAGTGCCAGTGCTTGAATAGGGGTGCAGTTATGGAACCCTTTATTTTCAAGGGCTTCAATCACCTTAGGGTGCAGGGCGAAGTCGGAAAACTTCTGTTCGGTCAAATGTGTTTTGCTCATAGTGTGGTAGAATATCAGCTAACTATTGCTTTACGAAAGCGTATCCGGTGAAATAAAGTCAACCTTAAGTTGGTTAATGCTACACCAACAAGGTAGACATAATCCTGCGGAGTAGAACATGAGCGATAAAATTATTCACCTGACTGACGACAGTTTCGACACGGACGTGCTAAAAGCTGATGGGTTGATTCTGGTTGATTTCTGGGCAGAGTGGTGTGGTCCATGCAAGATGATCGCCCCGATTCTTGATGAAATCGCTGATGAATATCAGGGCAATCTGACCGTTGCTAAACTGAATATCGATCAGAACCCGGGCACTGCACCAAAATATGGTATCCGTGGTATCCCAACTCTGTTGCTGTTCAAGAACGGTGAAGTGGCTGCGACCAAAGTTGGCGCGTTGTCCAAAGGCCAGTTAAAAGAGTTCCTCGACGCTAATCTGGCATAATGGAATCTCAGCCGGTGCGTGCGTGGCTCGCAATTTTTTGTGAGCCGCTGGACGCCCGGCGTCAGTCATGCTAAGTTACTTTTACTGCATTTAGAACTTGCCTTGTAGTTTGACTCTTTGTACTACCCAATGCTCCCACAAGTTGCCATTAATTCTCTACACAGTGCAGTGCGCACGTGGTTGCATAATCGATTTCGGGCGTATCACCCATTCCGTCGTGTCGTTTCAGTTCTGCGTTTTTCCTATGACCAGACAGCGATAAGACATGTGGTGGTGGCCATTAAACAGGCATGGATGATCCTGCCATACCATTCACGATACATGTTCGAGATTTACCCCGAGTTTAAGAACCCACCATTATGAATCTTACCGAATTAAAGAATACGCCGGTTTCTGAGCTGATTACTCTCGGCGAAAATATGGGGCTGGAAAACCAAGCCCGTATGCGCAAGCAGGACATTATTTTCTCCATCCTGAAGCAACATGCGAAGAGTGGTGAAGATATCTTTGGTGACGGTGTACTGGAGATATTGCAGGATGGATTTGGTTTCCTCCGCTCTGCAGACAGCTCCTACCTCGCCGGTCCTGATGATATCTACGTTTCTCCCAGCCAAATCCGCCGTTTCAACCTCCGCACAGGGGATACCATCTCCGGTAAGATTCGCCCGCCGAAAGAAGGTGAACGTTACTTTGCACTGCTGAAAGTAAACGAAGTCAACTACGACAAGCCGGAAAACGCGCGTAGCAAAATCCTGTTCGAAAACTTAACCCCGCTGCATGCTAACTCTCGTTTACGCATGGAACGTGGTAACGGTTCTACCGAAGACTTAACTGCACGTGTACTGGATCTGGCATCGCCAATCGGTCGCGGTCAGCGTGGCCTGATTGTGGCGCCGCCGAAAGCCGGTAAAACCATGCTGCTGCAAAACATTGCGCAGAGCATTGCTTACAACCACCCTGATTGTGTGTTGATGGTTCTGCTAATCGACGAACGTCCGGAAGAAGTGACCGAGATGCAACGTCTGGTTAAAGGTGAAGTTGTTGCTTCTACCTTTGATGAGCCAGCATCTCGCCACGTTCAGGTTGCCGAAATGGTTATCGAGAAAGCGAAGCGTCTGGTTGAGCATAAGAAAGACGTTATTATTCTGCTCGACTCGATCACTCGTCTGGCACGTGCGTACAACACCGTTGTACCTGCATCAGGTAAAGTATTGACTGGTGGTGTGGACGCTAACGCCCTGCATCGTCCAAAACGCTTCTTCGGTGCTGCACGTAACGTAGAAGAGGGGGGTAGTCTGACTATCATCGCTACAGCGTTGGTTGATACCGGTTCTAAAATGGATGAAGTTATCTACGAAGAATTTAAAGGTACCGGCAACATGGAACTGCATCTGGCGCGTAAAATCGCTGAGAAACGTGTGTTCCCTGCTATCGATTACAACCGTTCAGGTACACGTAAAGAAGAGTTACTTACTACCCAGGAAGAACTGCAGAAAATGTGGATCCTGCGTAAAATCATCCACCCAATGGGTGAGATTGATGCAATGGAATTCCTCATCAACAAATTAGCGATGACGAAAACCAACGAAGACTTCTTTGATATGATGAAGCGCTCGTAAGTAACAAAAACTCGGGGAACGCCACGCTTAGACGTGGCGTTTTTCATTTCTGGTATATACGATATAGCTGTAATGATCGCGGCTAAGCACATATTGTGGCAAGGAATGCCATCATGTTATTTGCAGCAACGCTGGATGGTGTTGTTTGAGTAATAACCAGGTTATTCAAGGATTAGATGTATATAACCATTGGACGGGGTAGACTTCAAATAAGTTGTCCTTGACCTTTTATTTTGCAGAGAGCTTGCACTGTGAATTTAATCACCGCTGGAACTGACCTGGTTTGTATTTTCTTGTTCACCACCATTTTTCTTTTTTTTGCGCGCAAAGCGGCGAAAAAAATTGGTCTGGTAGATAAACCCAACTTCCGTAAACGCCACCAAGGGCTCATTCCTTTGGTCGGGGGCATTTCGGTTTATGCTGGGATCTGTTTTACTTTTCTGATTGCTAATTACTATATCCCGCATGCATGGCTTTATTTGATATGTGCTGGAGTGCTGGTATTTGTCGGTGCTCTGGATGACCGCTTTGATATCAGTGTAAAAATTAGGGCTTCGGTTCAGGCTTTAATCGGTATTGTGATGATGGTTGTCGGGAAATTGTACCTGCTCAGTCTAGGGTATATTTTTGGCTCCTGGGAAATGGTTCTTGGTCCATTTGGTTACTTTTTGACCTTGTTTGCGGTTTGGGCCGCAATAAATGCTTTCAACATGGTTGACGGTATTGACGGTCTACTGGGCGGACTTTCTTGCGTATCATTTGCGGCAATGGGGATCATTCTTTATTTCGATGGACAATTGAGTCTGGCGATGTGGTGCTTCGCAATGATTGCTGCCATTCTGCCTTATATTCTTCTAAACCTTGGGATACTTGGTCGTCGTTATAAAGTTTTTATGGGTGATGCGGGGAGTACTCTTATTGGTTTTACCGTCATCTGGATCTTGCTTGAAACTACGCAGGGCAAAACCCATCCTATTAGTCCTGTCACCGCATTATGGATTATTGCTATTCCGTTGATGGACATGATTGCCATCATGTATCGCCGACTACGCAAAGGTATGAGTCCCTTCTCCCCAGACCGCCAGCATATTCATCATTTGATCATGCGTGCCGGGTTTACTTCTCGGCAAGCATTCGTACTTATCACAGTTGCTGCAGCTCTGCTTGCTTCAATTGGCGTAGCGGCTGAATACATGCATTTCATTCCGGAATGGGTGATGTTGGCATTATTCTTGCTTGCATTTGTTCTCTATGATTACTGCATTAAACGAGCCTGGAAAGTTGCTCGCTTTATAAGACGTCATAAACGTCGGCAACGTAGAAATACCAGCAGCATTTCTTAATTCTGAATGTAATTGGGGAAGTGATGAAACAAAACGTGCCAGGAAATAACCCGGGAATGGTAGACAACGAGTTGGACATTCGTGGTTTGTTCCGGACACTGTGGCAAGGAAAGCTGTGGATTGTTGGTCTGGCAGTGTTGTTTGCGGCCATTGCATTCATCTACACCTTCTTTGCCAGGCAGGAGTGGAGTGCTAACGCGATAACCGATCGCCCAACAGTTAACATGATGGGTGGATATTATTCGCAACAGCAATTCCTACGTAATCTTGATGCTAAAGCTAATATGGTTTCCGTCGATCAGCCCTCAGTGATGGATGAAGCCTATAAAGAGTTCATCATGCAGTTATCTGCATATGATACTCGTCGTGATTTTTGGCTACAGACTGATTATTACAAACAGCGTCAGGTTGGCAACAGTAAAATTGATGCCGCTCTGCTTGATGAACTGGTTGATAATATTCAGTTTTCAGCTGGTGATGCCACGCGCAATATCAGTGATAGCGTGAAACTTATTGCAGAAACAGCTGCTGATGCGAATAACTTGTTGCGCCAGTACGTCGCTTTTGCCAGCCAGCGTGCTGCGAGCCATCTAAACGAAGAACTGACGGGCGCCTGGGCTGCACGTACAATCCAGATGAAAGCACAAGTTAAGCGTCAGGAAGCGGTGGCTCAGTCAATTTTCGACCGCAAAGTGCACAGTGTGGAACAAGCGCTGAAGATTGCGCAGCAGCAAAATATTGCAAAGAGTGAAACTGAAGTTCCTGCCGATGAGTTGCCTGATTCTGAAATGTTCATGTTAGGACGCCCTATGCTGCAAGCTCGTCTTGAAAGCCTGCAAGCTGTCGGTCCGAGTTACAGCATCGACTACGACCAGAATCGAGCCATGCTGGCGACTTTGAACGTTGGGCCAACGCTTGATGCGCGTTTCCAGACATATCGCTATTTACGTACCCCTGAAGAACCTGTGAAGCGTGATAGTCCACGCCGGGCATTCTTGATGATTATGTGGGGTATGGTTGGGGCCCTGATTGGCGCGGGTGTGGCATTAGCTCGCCGTCCAAAATATTTGTAACGCCCTTACCCGGTGAAGGCTCGATGGACGGCCTTCACCTTTTTTAACAAAAGAGAATTGCTGTGAAAGTGTTAACTGTTTTTGGCACGCGCCCGGAAGCTATTAAAATGGCTCCTCTGGTTGATGCGTTGGCAAAAGACGCGTTTTTTGACGCAAGAGTATGCGTGACAGCGCAGCATCGTGAGATGTTGGATCAAGTGCTGAATTTATTTTCTATCGAGACGGATTATGATTTAAACATCATGAAACCGGGGCAGGGACTTACGGAAATTACCTGCCGCATTCTCGAAGGACTGAAGCCGATCCTTGAATCATTCAAGCCTGATGTTGTGCTGGTTCATGGTGATACTACGACTACAGTTGCCACTAGTCTTGCCGCATTTTATCAGCGCATTCCTGTCGGTCATGTTGAAGCAGGTCTGCGTACTGGCGACCTTTACTCTCCGTGGCCGGAAGAGGCGAACAGAACTTTGACCGGGCATTTGGCTATGTATCACTTCGCCCCAACCGAGAATTCTCGACAAAACTTATTACGTGAAAATATCAGTGACAATAAGATTTTCGTCACCGGTAATACGGTGATTGATGCGCTGATTTCTGTTCGCGATCGCGTACTTGCCGATGATGCTTTGCATAGTTCTCTTGCGCAGTGTTATCCATTCCTGGATAGCAGCAAAAAGCTGATTTTGGTCACTGGCCACCGTCGTGAAAGCTTTGGTGATGGTTTTGAGCGCATTTGCCACGCACTGGCACAGATTGCCAAAGAAAACAGTGACGTCCAGATTGTTTACCCTGTGCACCTGAACCCGAATGTCAGCGAGCCTGTGACGCGCATTCTTGGCGATGTCAAAAATGTGGTGCTGATTGACCCACAAGAATATTTACCGTTTGTCTACTTGATGAACCATGCATATCTGATTCTGACTGACTCAGGTGGCATTCAGGAAGAAGCACCGTCATTGGGTAAACCGGTGTTAGTCATGCGTGATACCACTGAGCGCCCTGAAGCCGTTGATGCAGGAACCGTTCGTCTGGTCGGTACGGATACACAAGAAATTGTTCGCCAGGTTACGCGCTTATTGAAAGACGAAAATGAATATCAAGTTATGAGTCGCGCACATAATCCTTATGGTGATGGCAAGGCTTGTGAGCAAATTTTGGCTGCATTGAAAAAGAATCAGGTGACACAACAATGAGTTTTGCAACCATCTCTGTTATTGGTCTGGGTTATATTGGTTTACCAACTGCGGCGGCATTTGCTTCAAAACAGCGAAACGTTGTCGGTATCGATATTAACCAACATGCTGTAGACACCATTAATCGTGGTGCTATTCATATTGTTGAACCAGACCTGGATAAGGTGGTTAAAACGGCTGTAGAAGGCGGATTTTTGCGCGCCAGCACACTGCCTGTTGAAGCTGATGCTTTTTTAATTGCAGTGCCAACGCCTTTCAAAGGCGATCATGAACCTGACATGGTTTTTGTTAAAGCAGCAGCGGAATCTATAGCACCAGTGCTAAAAAAAGGCGCTCTGGTGATTTTGGAATCAACTTCTCCAGTTGGCTCCACCGAACAAATGGCGGGTTGGTTAGCGGATCTGCGTCCTGACCTGACCTTCCCTCACCAGGCTGGTGAAGCGGCAGATATTAATGTTGCCTATTGCCCTGAGCGTGTGTTGCCGGGCCAGGTGATGGTTGAGCTTATCAAAAACGATCGCGTTATTGGCGGCATGACGCCCGTTTGCTCTGTTCGTGCCAGCGAGCTTTACAAAATCTTCCTTGAAGGCGAGTGCGTGGTGACGAATTCCCGCACAGCTGAAATGTGCAAACTAACCGAGAATAGCTTCCGTGATGTGAATATCGCATTCGCCAACGAGCTATCGCTGATTTGTGCGGCTCAAGAGATCAACGTATGGGAGTTGATTCGTCTGGCTAATCGCCATCCGCGAGTCAATATTTTGCAGCCTGGCCCGGGAGTTGGCGGGCACTGTATTGCCGTTGACCCCTGGTTTATCGTTGCTCAAAACCCTGAACAAGCGCAGCTGATTCGCACTGCACGTGAAGTCAACGATGGCAAACCACACTGGGTAGTAAACCAGGTGAAAGCAGCTGTCGCAGATTGTCTGGCAGAAACGGGTAAACGATCGAGTGAAATTACTATTGCCTGCTTTGGCCTCGCGTTTAAACCCAATATTGATGACTTGCGTGAAAGCCCTGCCATGGAAATCACACAGCTTCTGAGCAGCTGGCATAGCGGTACAACACTAGCCGTTGAGCCAAATATCCATGAGTTGCCGAAAAAACTGAGCGGACATTGTGAGTTAGCCACGACAGAAGAGGCTCTTGAACAAGCCGATGTGCTGGTGATGTTGGTCGATCATCAATCCTTCAAGGCGATTCCGGGTACGCAAGTTCAGCAACGCTGGATTGTTGATACCAAAGGGGTCTGGCGCTAGGTTCTGCCAGCAGCGGGTGAAGCCGATGACCACCTTCTCCATTCCTGTTCACGCCCGGATTGAATCTCTTAGTTGGGAAAATCAATTCTTTGCGGTCAACAGCGGAATCCTTCGTATTAAAGATGGTGCGCCACTGCTTACGGCGCAACGTCTTGATACCTTTTCCCGTGTACAGGCGAAAATATCCGGCCAGCAAATCGTCTTGCTGGATGGTTTGCAACTGCTCGGATTTAAGCTGGTTGAAGGAGAAGTTGACCTTGCACTGGCAGTTGGCACGCAAAATGCTGCGACTTCTGTAGAGCTGGCAACAAGTGCTGATATTCCTGTTTTGCGAGATTTGGCCGCTAAAATTTTTACACAAAGCCGCTTTCGTGCACCCTGGTATCAACCCGCTGACAGTGGTCGTTTTTACGCGCAGTGGGTTGAAAACGCTGTGCTGGGCACCTTTGACCATGAATGCCTGTTGTTGAGGAACGGTGGCGCGATTCAGGGCTTTGTGAGCATGCGTCAACTTAATGAGAGCGAGGCGCGTATTGGTTTGTTGGCAGGACGAGGTGTGGGTGGTCAGTTAATGGATGCCGCACGTTTTTGGTGTCAGCAACGCGGAGTAGAAACGCTGCGCGTGGCAACGCAAACCAGTAATACCGCAGCCCTGCGACGTTATATTCAAAGCGGTGCCAATATTGAAAGCACCGCCTTCTGGTTATACAGGTGAAAAAATGATCCCATTTAATGCTCCTCCAGTAGTAGGTACGGAAATCGAATACATGCAGGCTGCAATGGGTAGCGGCAAGCTCTGTGGTGACGGTGGTTTCACCCGTCGTTGTCAGCAATGGATGGAGCATCGCTTCGGCAGCAAAAAAGTTCTGCTCACACCTTCCTGTACTGCATCGCTGGAAATGGCAGCGTTACTGTTGAATATTGAACCCGGCGATGAAGTGATTATGCCGAGTTATACCTTTGTTTCTACTGCCAACGCTTTTGTGTTGCGTGGTGCAAAAATCGTCTTTGTCGATGTGCGCCCGGACACCATGAATATTGATGAAAAGCTGATTGAAGCGGCAATTACTGAGAAGACTCGCGTGATTGTGCCTGTTCATTATGCTGGTGTAGCTTGTGAAATGGACACCATAATGGCCATTGCCAACAAACATAATCTGTTTGTGGTTGAAGATGCCGCACAAGGCGTGATGTCGACCTACAAAGGCCGCGCATTGGGCTCAATTGGTCATATTGGTTGCTTCAGCTTCCATGAAACCAAAAATTACACGGCAGGTGGTGAAGGTGGTGCGACCCTGATTAACGATCCATCGTTGATTGAGCGCGCAGAAATCATTCGTGAAAAAGGCACTAACCGTAGTCAGTTTTTCCGTGGGCAGGTGGACAAATATACCTGGCGTGATATCGGTTCAAGTTACTTGATGGCCGATCTCCAGGCGGCTTATCTTTGGGCGCAGTTGGAAGCGGCAGAAAAGATTAACCAGCAGCGTCTGAAGCTGTGGCATGCCTATCATGATGCCCTGGCTCCGTTGGCAAAAGCCGGGCGCATTGAACTGCCTTCTGTTCCAAAAGACTGTGTGCAGAATGCGCATATGTTTTATATCAAACTGCGTGATATCGAAGACCGTAGTGCTCTGATCGCGTATCTGAAAGAAGCAGAAATTCTGGCGGTGTTCCACTACATCCCATTGCATGACTGCCCAGCGGGTGAGAAGTTTGGTTACTTCCATGGCGAAGATCGTTTCACCACTCAAGAAAGTGAGCGCCTGCTGCGCTTACCGCTGTTCTATAACTTATCTCCTGCTAACCAACGTACTGTCATTAATACGTTGTTAAGCTTCTTCTCCTGATATGTCGCTTGCGAAAGCCTCAGTGTGGACCGCCGGGTCCACATTGGTAAAAATCGCTGCCGGTTTGTTGGTGGTAAAGCTGCTCGCTGTGGCATTTGGGCCGAGTGGGGTAGGGCAAGCTGGAAACTTCCGTCAGATGGTTACGGTATTAGGCGTGCTTGCCGGAGCGGGCATCTTCAATGGCGTGACAAAATATGTCGCGCAGTATCACGACCAGCCTGAGCAACTTCGGAAAGTCATTGGTACATCGTCGGCGATGGTGATGGGCTTCTCCACACTGTTAGCCATCATCTTTGTCGTCGCGGCAAAGCCCATTAGCCTTGGCTTGTTCGGACACGAAGATTACCAGGGGCTGGTTCGTTTAGTCGCGCTGGTACAGATGGGCATAGCCTGGGCGAACTTGTCGTTAGCCATCATGAAAGGGTTTCGTGATGCTGCCGGTAATGCGCTGGCACTGATTGGTGGCAGTATTATTGGCGTGATTGCCTATTACCTCTGCTATCGCCTCGGCGGCTATCAAGGTGCGTTGTTGGGCCTGGCGTTAGTGCCTGCACTGGTGCTCATTCCTGCGGGGATTATGCTGGTTCGCCGCGAACACGTGCCGCTTAGTTATCTGAAACCGCAGTGGGATAAAGTGTATGCCAGCAGCCTAGGTAAATTCACCATCATGGCGCTAATCACCTCGGTGACACTGCCGGTCGCTTACGTGATGATGCGAAATTTGCTGGCGGCCCACTACAGTTGGGATGATGTCGGGATCTGGCAGGGGGTCAGCAGCATTTCCGATGCTTATCTGCAATTCATCACCGCCTCGTTTAGCGTTTATCTTTTGCCAACGCTCTCGCGCTTAACCAGCAAACATGACATCAGCCGTGAGATTGTTCGTTCCTTAAAGTTCGTTCTGCCCGCTGTGGCTCTGGCAAGTTTCACCGTCTGGCTGTTACGCGACTTCGCGATTTGGCTGCTTTTCTCGCATAAATTTATTGCGATGCGTGATCTCTTCGCCTGGCAGTTGGTAGGCGATGTGTTGAAAGTTGGCTCATATGTGTTTGGATATCTGGTGATAGCGAAAGCATCACTTCGCTTCTATGTTTTGACTGAAATCAGCCAGTTTGCGTTGTTGACTGGTTTTTCACATTGGCTTATACCTGCGCACGGTGCTTTAGGGGCTGCTCAGGCTTATATGGCAACGTATATTATTTATTTCACGCTCTGTTGCAGCGTTTTCCTCATTTATCGTAGACGAGCATGACAACACTGATTCACGTTTTGGGATCGGATATCCCGCATCATAACCAAACGGTGCTGCGCTTCTTCAATGATGCTCTGGCTGCCTCAAATCCGCATGCGCGCCAGTTTATGGTGGTCTCGAAGGACGACTCACTTTTGTCCTCTTTTCCGACTCTTCTTGTGACACTCTATCCAACGAAAAAAGCGTTGGCGCAGGCCGTTGTGGCAAAAGCGCGTGCCAATCGGCAGCAACGCTTTTTCTTTCATGGCCAGTTTAACAGCTCACTGTGGATTGCGTTGCTGACTGGTGGCTTGAAACCAGCTCAGATGAACTGGCACATTTGGGGCGCCGATCTTTACGAGGCCTCAAAAAGTCTCAAGTTTCGGGCGTTTTACTTACTGCGAAGAATTGCGCAGGGCCGAGTGGGGAGAGTGTTTGCTACACGAGGTGACCTGAATTATTTCCATCAGCACCACCCGCAGATTCCAGGGGAGTTAATTTACTTTCCGACGCGTATGGACCCGTCTCTTAATATTCTGGCCAACAGTGAAGAAAAAGTTGGCAAAATGACGATTCTGGTAGGTAACTCTGGCGATCGTAGCAACCAGCATATTGCAGCATTAAAAGCGATTCATACTCAATTTGGTGATTCGGTGCGCGTGGTCGTGCCGATGGGCTATCCAACCAACAATGACGCTTACATCAATGAAGTTCAGCAAGCTGGACTTGCGCTATTTAGTAAAGAAAACCTACATATACTGAAGGAAAGCATGGGCTTTGATGATTATCTGGCTCTTTTGCGCCAGTGCTCGCTGGGCTATTTCATTTTTGACCGCCAGCAAGGTATTGGCACACTTTGTTTGCTGATTCAGGCGGGTATTCCTTGCGTATTGAGTCGTAAAAATCCTTTCTGGCAGGATATGACTGAGCAGCATATTCCGGTGTTGTTTGCAGGCGATCTGCTTGATGAGTCGGTGGTGCGCGAAGCACAGCGTCAATTACGCTTACTGGACAAGCAACAGATTGCTTTCTTTAACCCTAATTATATAGACGGCTGGAAGCGGGCGCTGGACGTAGCATCAGGAGAAGCCGCATGAGTTTGCTGGAGTTTGGCGGTTTATTTGCGGTCTGGTTTTTATCAGTGATGTTCATTGGTATTTTAACGTACCAGGAATTCCGCCGGGTGCGTTTCAATTTCAATGTGTTCTTCTCAATACTATTTTTGCTGACGTTTTTCTTTGGCTTCCCCTTCACCTGTACGCTGGTATTTCGTTTCGGGGTCTCGGTTGTACCGGCAGATGTATTATTGCAAGCGCAACTCGCTGCCGTTTGCTTCTATGGTATTTACTATGTCGCCTACAAAACACGGTTGCGGGAGAAACGAACTACAGAGGTTCGGCGTCAGTTGTTTACTATGAACCGTGTTGAAACTCATCTGACATGGGTAATGCTGATGGTGGTGGCGCTGGTGAGTGTTGGCATCTTCTTTATGCATAACGGTTTTTTACTATTTAAGTTGCATTCATACAGTCAGATCTTCTCGAGTGAAGTGTCAGGTGTTGCGTTAAAACGTTTCTTCTACTTTTTCATCCCTGCGATGCTGGTGGTCTATTTTCTTAAGCAAGATGGCCGTGCCTGGATGTTTTTCCTGGTGAGCACCGTGGCGTTTGGTCTGCTGACCTACATGATTGTTGGTGGGACTCGGGCCAATATTATCATCGCGTTCGCCATCTTTTTGTTCATCGGTATTATTCGCGGCTGGATCTCGCTGTGGATGCTGGCGGCGGCGGGTGTATTTGGCATCGTAGGTATGTTCTGGCTGGCATTGAAACGTTATGGGCTTAACGTCAATGGTGAAGAGGCGTTTTACACCTTCTTGTACCTGACTCGCGATACCTTTTCACCCTGGGAAAATTTAGGGTTGCTGCTGCAGAATTACGACAAAATTGAGTTCCAGGGTCTGGCACCAATCGTACGTGATTTCTATGTCTTTATTCCGACCTGGTTATGGCCTGGCCGTCCGGGGATTGTCCTGAATAGTGCGAACTACTTTACCTGGGAAGTTCTTAACAACCACTCTGGTCTGGCAATTTCACCAACGTTAATCGGTTCACTGGTGGTTATGGGCGGCGTGTGGTTTATCCCATTAGGCGCAGTTGTAGTCGGACTGATTATTAAATGGTTCGACTGGTTGTATGACCTGGGTAATCGTGAGACCAACAGGTACAAAGCCGCCATTTTGCATAGTTTCTGCTTTGGGGCGATTTTTAACATGATTGTATTGGCACGTGAGGGATTGGACTCTTTTGTCTCCCGAGTAGTGTTTTTCATGGTTATCTTTGGTATCTGTTTGCTGTTTGCGAAGCTGCTTTACTGGCTATTTGATAGCGCGGGGTTGATACATCAACGTCTACGCCGTTCACCGCAAGCTGTTTCTGGCTCTCAAAATGTATCGCAGGGAATATCATGACAGAACTCACGACAGCCCCTTCTTATACGATTCGTGGCTTGAGCCTTTTGGGCTGGCGCGATATGCAGCATGCATTGGATTATCTCTACGCAGGAGGTTCGCTGCGTAGCGGTACGCTGGTTGCGATTAATGCTGAGAAAATCCTTACCGCGGAACGTGACCAAGAAGTACGAACGTTAATCGATAATGCAGAATACAAATACGCTGACGGTATCAGTGTGGTGCGCTCGATTCGCAAAAAGTTTCCAGGTGCCGTTGTGTCGCGCGTTCCGGGAGCCGATCTCTGGGAAGCTTTAATGCAACGTGCAGGTAGTGAAGGCACTCCTGTTTTCCTGATCGGTGGTAAACCTGAAATACTGGCGCAAACCGAAGCCAAACTGCGTAAGCAGTGGAACGTCAATATTGTTGGTAGCCAGGATGGATACTTTAAAGCCGAGCAGCAGCAGGCTTTGTTTGAGCGTATCCGGGAAAGCGGTGCCGCTATTATCACTGTAGCGATGGGATCACCGCGGCAGGAGCTCTTTATGCGCGATTGCCGCAAGGTTTACTCTGATGCTCTGTATATGGGTGTGGGTGGAACATACGATGTCTTTACCGGGCACGTGAAACGCGCACCAAAAATCTGGCAAAACCTGGGTCTTGAGTGGTTGTATCGTTTATTGTCGCAACCGAGCCGCATCACACGGCAAATAAAGTTGCTGCGTTATCTGGCCTGGCATTATACCGGTCGGCTATAAAATGCGGTTCGGCATCCTGTTAAAGTGAGTATTACGGCTGAATTTGGCTGGATAATCATCAGAATGTGCAAAGCGTAACCAAATGCGCATTTTATTTAAATAAGCACTAGACAGCTGAGCATGAAGCCCGTAATATCCGACCCCGCAACGGCGCTATGCGCCCGTAGCTCAGCTGGATAGAGCGCTGCCCTCCGGAGGCAGAGGTCTCAGGTTCGAATCCTGTCGGGCGCACCATTGATTGAATGGGGCCAGAGCTGCGGCGGTACTTCTTGTTAAGAAGGTGGACCGCGCGAAAAGATTTACAGTGGTGGCTATAGCTCAGTTGGTAGAGCCCTGGATTGTGATTCCAGTTGTCGTGGGTTCGAGTCCCATTAGCCACCCCATTAATTTAGTGATATTGCGAAGGTGGCGGAATTGGTAGACGCGCTAGCTTCAGGTGTTAGTGTTCTTACGGACGTGAGGGTTCAAGTCCCTCTCTTCGCACCATCTCTAAGTTGAAAGCAGTAAGATGTAAATGCAGTATTTCGGCGAGTAGCGCAGCTTGGTAGCGCAACTGGTTTGGGACCAGTGGGTCGGAGGTTCGAATCCTCTCTCGCCGACCAAATTTAGAAAAGACCAACCTTCGGGTTGGTCTTTTTGCATTTGTAGTTTATAGAAAAAGAGAATCTCCGAAGAAGGTTTGAGCCGAGCGAAGTGAGACAACGTTGCTTTAGCTACGGCCTGTAGGGTAACCCCTCTCTCCCATTCAATTTGAAAAAGCCAACATTCGCGTTGGCTTTTTTGCATCTGCT
>NZ_LXEO01000058.1 GCF_001654865.1 Buttiauxella noackiae ATCC 51607
TTATATCAGGACTAGTCATGCAGTTTAGGGCTTCGTCGGTGGGATTGGCACGGCGACATCCGACAAAATCGCTAATCTAAAACCTCGTCTCAAAACCACGACATCGCGATTTTTATTGTCGCTGTTTGGTGACTATTAACTCATTGATAAAAAGTAATAATTCCAAACTCTAACTTAAGTGTCTCTAAAAAGAGACACTATTGCAGTGCTTCTCAGGTACAAAAATAGCTCACCCATTGCCAGAGGAGTGCCAGATAACATCATGAATATAAAATGATTCCTGGTGACGGATAATTATGAATTCAAACCTGGCATGCATCGTGCAATAATATACCTGTAGATGCTCATTCCACTTATTATGTTTGCTTAGGCTTCATAAACCCAGGAATGACGCAGAGCCGATTACGGTGCTTATCGTCCACCGACAGATGTCGTCTTTCAGGCCTCATCCAACACCATGGACATAACGTTGAGTGAAGCACCACTTAGTTGTCTTAAAGACCTGTTTTGACACCTGCCAATTGGCAGGTGTTTTTTTTTGCATGGAGGAAATAGATAAGGGCGACAGTTAGCGCCCTTGGGGTGTTATGAATTGGGGTTGTTTTGTAGGGTTAGCAGCAGGCCATCACGGCGCATCAAGGCCGCCTCTTCTGGGTTGTGCAGACGATCCAGGCAATCAGCCAACCATGCATAATCAAAGGCATCAGGACGCTGTTTGAGTGCTTCACGGAAAGCCTCGCTTGCCTGTTGCCATTCACCGTGTTTCATCAATAACTGACCGAGTGTGCTATTGAGCAATGGGCGATCGCCTTGTGTCTTGATCTGCTGGCGAAGGGCTTTTTCAAGTTGCTCCGGGTTGCCTGATTTCAGACGTGGCATCAGTAAAATCAAACGCTCGTCGTACTGGCGTTTTAGGCCATCAAGAATGATTTCCTGTGCTGCATCATGATCGTCACACTCAATAAGATGCTCCGCCATCGCCACCTGTAGTACGGTTTCATGGCGTGTCTTACGGCTTTGATTCTTCCACCAGGTCTTCAGCCCATCATTACCCTGATCAGCCATCGCTTGGTCCATCAAGCCAATCCAGGCTTGTTGTTGCAGCATGGCACGGTGTGCTTCATCGCCAACCTGCACTTTGTCCATCGCTGGCAAAATATCAAGCAGTGAACCCCATGCACCGGTACGCACATATGCCATTTCGGCAAGGCGCAGCACTTCAGGGTGACGTGGTGCGGTCTCCAGCAATTTATCCACGCCGTGGCGCGCAGCATGGTTTTCGTTACGCACCAGTTGCAGGCGCACGCGGGTAATTTCTACCGGGAGTTGATCGCTATCTGCCAATTCGGCTGCACGTTCCAGATGCTGGTTTGCACGAATTTCATCGCCACGCTGTTGCGCTGCTTCAGCTGCCAACAAGTAGTTCACCACTGGTTGTTCAGCATGATCGGCGTTTTTCAGCATCAGCTTCTCAACTTGCTGATAGTCACCCTCTGCTAATTTCAGCAGTGCAGCTTTGGTTTGCTTGCGCGCGCGACTGCTTTTGCGCCCAACAAACCAGCCACGAGTACGAGCCCCGGTACGGAAAACACGGCGCAGTATCCATTCAATAGCAAACAGCACCACCATTGTCAGGATCAGGATGATCACCAGGCCTGTTACGCTGGTTTCGACGTTGTAATTGTCAGTTTGGATCAGCACATAACCCTGATGTCCGGCGAGCATTGGTCCAAGAACGATCCCGGCGATCAACAGCAGAAAGAGTAATAAGACTTTAATCATGCTTATTCTCCTTGAGTTGTTGCAGGCGCTTGTTCAGGCGCGGCAGGTTCAGCGGGAGTGGTTGCGCTCGCAGCAGGTTGGGCAAGTAAATTACGTACCCGAGTCTGCATCAGCTTTTCCAGTAAAGGCTGGCTTTCCAGCGTCTGCGGAACATCCATATTGATGCTTTGCTGGCTAAGAGAGTCCAGCTCATCAAGGAAGGATTTTGTTACGCTGTCGTTGGTGTCGTAATAGGCCCGAACCCAAGTGGAAACATTCTCCAGCGACTGTTTGTAGGTTTCATCCTGATGACGTGGAACCGCTTGTGCCGCAACCAGCAAGCGTGAACGAATATTCTCACGCAGATAAACATCTTGATTTGGCGCTAATAAAGGAACGGCGGTTTCATCGCGGCGGCGAACAGTAATGAAACTATCTATAAAGTTGTGCCAGCTTTTAGTTAGATTTTCACGCCATTCCGTCACCGTGCTGGATAGCTCGCTGCCGTCGGAATCCATCGGCGTATCGTCACTATTGTTATCTGCAAGACGTAGATTATCGACCTGATTAGAAAGCTGATTGAGCTTGAGAATAATCCCGTCGTAGTCGACCTGAGTAATTGCTGATAACGCAGAAATATCGTCCGTCAGAGCACGGCGAACGCTAAGTAAGCTCGGGTCGTTCATATCAGCGAGGCTGGCATCAGCACTTTTCAAAAGTGCTGCCGCCGTGGTGACATCCTGATCGCTCCACAATTTACGCCCGGCCAGTTTCACCAGGAAGTCGGATTGCGCTAACAACCAGGTTTTTGCATCGCTGCCGGAAATCGTGGCTACTTTTTGCTGCACTTCATCAAGTTCGCGAGCCAGATTTTCCTGCTGACGATCCGACTCCTGCAGTGCAGTTGCCTGCTGCTTGATGGTTGTTTCCAGAGAAGCTTGCTGCTGTTCTTGTTGCTTTTGTAAGGCGGTGAGCTGCGTTGCCAATGCATCGGTGTTGGCATTTTGCGCCGCTGCCTGATGCTTACCATAACTGTAAAGACCGCCACCTAACGCAAGGGCAATAGCAATGGCGATAGCACCTAGCGCAATTCCGGCAATACCACTACGATTTTTTTGTGGTGGCTGTTCTGAAAGCGGAGCGCTTTCTACCGCAGGTGTGGTCTCTTCAACCATGGCGGAGTTGTTTTGTTGTTCCGTCATTGTGGCGTCCCATATTGTTTCCCCTTCATACTTCAAGTTGCATGTACATTGGCCTCGCCTTACTGCAACTCAAATTATTTTGGGGATTGATTTATTGTAACGCGCGAAGCAGCGCGTCATTGTCTGCGTTATCGGCGACCCGAATATCTTGCCAGCCCAAATCCCGGGCAAGGTCTGCCAAACGCTCACTGACAACTAACAGTCGGCAGTGTAGTAACCAGTTTTTGCGATACCACTCCGGAATGAGTGCATAAAGTTGTTGTAGCATTTCACCGCTTGTCACGACCAGCGTTGAAACCCCACGTTCGCGCCAGCGAAAGGCTTCTTCCATTCCGTCATAAATTCTGGCACTTCTTTGGTAGCATTCGCAGAATGTCACTTCTGCACCGCGTTCAGTTAGTGTTTCACCTAATAGCTCGCGTCCACCGTTTCCACGTAAAATGAGTGCCCGCTTTCCGGCAACATTCTGTAATTCAGGTAATTGTAGCAACACTTCCGACGTTTCCCTGTCTTGCGGATAGCGAATCGGCAAATGGCTAACCGTGTGAAACGCTAAGGCTGTCGTACGCCCAATGGCAAACCAGGCAATATGTGAAGGCCAGGAGATGCCGTTTTGGCGTAATTGGGGGTGGGCATAATTTATGACGTGCTGCGATAACACGAACACCAGGTCGCCTTCATTCAGGCTTGCCAGCATCTGAGGCAGTTTGTCCAACTGTCGGCCGGGGGAAAACTCGATAAGTGGAAAGCTATACGCCACCTGCCCCAGTGCGCGCAGTCTGCTCACTAATTCGTCCCCGGCAGGGGAAGGGCGGGTGACAAGTATCGTCATGCCGGAGCATCTCCGTCATAAACGGCGGCAAGAATTTCGCGCGCGCCTTTATCGAGAAGCTCTTCCGCAAGCGAAATGCCCATGACTTCGGCATCTTCTGGTTTACCACGGCGTTCGCCACGCACCAATATCGAACCGTCTGGCGCGCCTACTAATGCGCGCAGCCATAGCTCGCCATCTTTCAATTCAGCATAACTGCCAATCGGCACCTGGCATCCACCTTCGAGGCGCATGTTCATGGCGCGTTCAGCACAGACGCGAATTGCAGTCTCTTCATGGTTAAGTGAAGCGAGCAGCGCTTGAGTGTATTCATCATCAAGACGGCATTCGATTCCCACCGCGCCCTGGCCTACAGCGGGTAGAGATATTTCCGCAGGCAATGCGTAGCGAATACGTGATTGCAAGCCAAGACGGTTAAGCCCGGCTACCGCCAGAATAATTGCGTCATAGTCGCCGTTATCAAGTTTACCCAGACGGGTTCCCACATTGCCGCGCAATGAGCGAATCACAAGGTCCGGGCGGCGCTCGGCGATCTGGCATTGGCGGCGGAGGCTGGAAGTGCCTACAACGCTGCCTGCCGGGAGAGAATCAAGACTAGAGAAATTATTGGAGACAAAAGCGTCACGCGGATCGTCACGCTCGCAAATCGTCACTAACCCTAAGCCTTCAGGAAATTCGACTGGCACATCTTTCATTGAATGCACGGCGATATCCGCGCGGCCTTCAAGCAGTGCTAACTCTAATTCTTTGACAAACAATCCTTTGCCACCAACTTTCGCCAGCGGTGTATCAAGAATGATGTCGCCACGCGTAACCATAGGCACCAGTTCAACCATGAGCTGGGGATGGCACGCCTCCAGGCGTTGTTTGACATAATGTGCTTGCCAGAGTGCTAATGGACTTTGGCGAGTGGCAATTCTTAATACATTGTCTAACATTGCTAGTTACCGTAATTATCGTCTCTGACCATCCTACCACTCTTCAAGGAAGGCTGTCAGTTTCAACGGGTTTGCGGAAAAGAGGGACATATTTCGTATTATGGAAGATAAAGCCGGTAGGCGGAGCGGAAGTTGGCGCGTAGCGCATCTTTCTTTACGGTCAACCAGCAAGGTGTTAAATTGATCACGTTTCCAGCAATTCTTTGCCTTGTCGTTTATAATAGAGGCAACAACCGGGAAACGGGTTTTTTCGTAATACTGAAACCATCAGGCGATATGTCTTGTACCTCTATATTGAGACTCTTAAACAGAGACTGGATGCCATCAACCAACTGCGTGTAGATCGCGCACTTGCGGCAATGGGCCCTGCTTTTCAACAGGTCTACAGTCTTCTGCCAACATTGTTACATTATCATCACCCGCTGATGCCAGGTTACCTTGAAGGTAACGTTCCACATGGCATTTGCATCTACACGCCTGATGAAACCCAACGCCACTATCTTAACGAACTCGAATTGATGCGCGGTATGCCGCCGCAGAAATCAGAATCCGGTGAATTGCCTATCACGGGCCTCTATACCATGGGCAGTACATCGTCCGTTGGGCAGAGTTGTTCATCCGATCTGGATATTTGGGTTTGTCACCAGTCATGGCTCGATAATGACGAGCGTCAGTTGCTACAACGTAAATGTAGCGTGTTGGAAAGCTGGGCTGCATCTTTAGGTGTTGAAGTTAGCTTCTTCCTGATTGACGAAAACCGCTTCCGCCATAACGAAAGTGGCAGTCTGGGCGGCGAAGACTGTGGTTCAACACAACATATATTGTTGCTGGACGAATTCTACCGCACCGCTGTGCGCCTGGCCGGGAAACGTATTCTTTGGAGTATGGTGCCGGGCGATGAAGAAGATCATTACGACGATTACGTAATGAGCCTCTACTCGCAGGGCGTGCTTACGCCAAACGAATGGCTGGATCTCGGTGGTTTAAGCTCTCTGTCAGCGGAAGAATACTTTGGAGCCAGCCTGTGGCAGCTCTATAAGAGTATTGATTCACCTTATAAAGCCGTGCTCAAAACGCTGCTGCTGGAAGCCTATTCCTGGGAATACCCGAATACTCGCTTACTGGCAAAAGACATTAAACAACGTCTGCATAATGGCGAGATAGTCTCTTTTGGGCTTGATCCTTACTGCATGATGCTGGAGCGTGTGACTCATTACCTCACGCAAATTGAAGACACGGCGCGTCTGGACTTAGTACGCCGCTGCTTCTATCTGAAAGTGTGCGAAAAACTGTCCCGTGAGCGTGCCTGTGTAGGCTGGCGTCGTGAAGTCTTAAGCCAACTGGTCAAAGACTGGGGCTGGGACGAGCTACGTCTGGCGATGCTTGATAACCGCGCTAACTGGAAAATCGACCAGGTTCGCGATGCGCACAACGAACTCCTTGATGCGATGATGCAAAGCTATCGCAACCTGATTCGTTTCGCTCGCCGTAACAACCTGAGCGTCAGCGCAAGTCCGCAAGATATCGGTGTGTTGACCCGTAAATTGTATGCAGCGTTTGAAGCGCTACCAGGCAAAGTCACGCTGGTTAACCCGCAGATTTCTCCTGATTTGTCAGAGCCGAATCTGACCTTTATCCATGTTCCGCCTGGTCGTGCCAACCGTTCAGGTTGGTATCTCTACAACCGTGCGCCAAACATGGATTCCATCATCAGCCATCAACCGCTGGAATATAACCGTTATCTTAATAAGCTGGTGGCATGGGCCTACTTCAACGGCCTGCTGACTTCGCGCACCCGCCTGTTTATTAAGGGCAACGGAATCTGTGATTTGCCAAAATTGCAGGAAATGGTTGCCGACGTTTCGCACCACTTCCCGCTGCGTCTGCCTGCGCCAACCGCGAAAGCGTTGTATAGCCCATGCGAAATTCGCCATTTGGCTATTATTGTTAACCTCGAATACGACCCGACTGCGGCATTCCGCAATCAGGTTGTTCATTTCGATTTCCGTAAGCTGGATGTGTTCAGCTTCGGGCAACAGCAACAGTGCCTGGTGGGAAGCGTTGACCTGCTTTACCGCAACTCCTGGAATGAAGTGCGTACCCTGCATTTCAACGGCGAGCAATCGATGATTGAGGCGCTGAAAACTATTCTGGGCAAAATGCACCAGGATGCAGCGCCGCCAGATAGTGTTGAAGTGTTTTGTTATAGCCAGCATCTGCGTGGGCTTATCCGCACACGCGTTCAGCAGCTGGTTTCTGAATGTATCGACTTCCGCTTGTCCAGCACACGCCAGGAACCTGGCCGTTTTAAAGCGCTGCGTATTTCGGGCCAAACGTGGGGGCTATTCTTCGAACGGCTGAGCGTTTCAGTGCAAAAACTGGAGAATGCAGTCGAGTTCTACGGTGCGATTTCGCACAACAAACTGCACGGTCTGTCAGTGCAGGTGGAAACCAATCAGGTTCAGTTGCCGTCAGTGGTAGATGGGTTTGCCAGTGAAGGGATCATTCAATTCTTCTTTGAAGAAGCGAGTGAGGATCACGGGTTCAATATCTATATCCTCGATGAGACGAACCGCGCAGAGGTGTATCACCACTGTGAGGGCAGTAAAGAAGATTTAGTGCGTGATGTCAGCCGTTTCTACTCGTCTTCGCACGATCGTTTCACCTACGGCTCAAGCTTCATTAACTTCAACTTGCCGCAGTTCTATCAGATTGTGAAAGTCGATGGGCGCTCGCAGGTGATCCCGTTCCGCACCCAGACTATTACAGCAGCGACGCCGACTAATCATGATGATAGCAATGCGCCGCTACTTCAGCAGTACAGCAACAGCTAGCTAAAGCTAACTGGTTCACCCGCTTGCTGTGTGCAAGCTTCTTCGAGTAATGCCCAAAACTCTGCGCCGCTACGGTCACAAATCCATTTGTCGTCTTTCAGGTTAAAATGGTAACCGCCACTTTTGGTGGCAAGCCATACCTGATGGAGAGGCTCCTGGCGATTGATAATAATCTTGCTGCGGTTCTCAAAACTCAGGGTCAGCACGCCGCCATTGATTTCGCAGTCAATATCGCTATCACCATCCCAGTCATCCAGGCGTTCTTCGATTGTTGACCACAGGCCGTCAGCTAAGCGATGAAATTCACTGTCGTTCATGTCTTTTTCTCAGTTGTTCGTCTTGCGGGCAGTATAAAAGCAACACAGGTGAATAGAAAAGAGTATTGCTTTTCAGGGATCACCTGCGATGATAGACAGCAGAATATTGGCTTACAGGCATCTCAATAATGAAGAAAATTCTCTGCCCATTCGCTCTCATGCTGGCACTTTTTAGTCTTTCTGGCTGTGGCCTCAAAGGGCCTCTCTATTTCCCGCCAGCAGATGGTAAAACCAAGCCTACATCTCAGGTCACCCCTAAGCCACAGCCGCAATCAACCACGCCAGATCGTAATAATCGTGGTACTGATAACGCGCCGACTCAGGTTGTCTACTAGCACATTATTAATAAGTAGCCGCGTATATGGAGCAGAAGATGCAGTTTTCGAAGATGCATGGCCTTGGCAATGACTTTATGGTCGTCGACGCGGTGACTCAAAACGTCTATTTCTCCCCTGAGCTTATCCGCCGTCTGGCCGACAGGCATTTGGGAGTGGGTTTTGATCAGTTGTTGGTGGTTGAACCGCCATACGATCCTGACCTCGATTTCCATTATCGTATTTTTAACGCCGATGGCAGCGAAGTCTCGCAATGCGGTAATGGTGCACGTTGCTTTGCGCGTTTTGTGCGCCTGAAGGGGCTTACCAACAAACGTGATATTCGCGTTAGTACCGCCAATGGCCGCATGATTCTCAGCGTGACGGAAGATGAGTTGGTACGCGTGAATATGGGCGAGCCCAATTTCGAGCCTTCTGCTGTGCCGTTCCGCGCAAACAAAGCGGAAAAGACCTATATTATGCGTGCCGCTGAACAAACCATTATGTGTGGCGTCGTGTCGATGGGTAATCCTCATTGCGTGATTCAGGTTGATGACGTAACAACGGCCGCTGTGGAAACACTGGGGCCAGTGATGGAAAACCATGAGCGTTTTCCTGAGCGTGCAAACATTGGCTTTATGCAGGTTGTAACCAAAGAACATATCCGTCTGCGCGTTTATGAACGTGGCGCCGGGGAAACACAAGCTTGTGGCAGCGGTGCTTGCGGCGCAGTTGCTGTGGGCATCTTGCAAGGGATACTTGCGGAAGAGGTTCGCGTTGAGCTGCCTGGTGGTCGTCTTGATATCGCCTGGAAAGGGCCGGGAACGCCGTTGTTTATGACCGGCCCAGCGGCCCACGTCTATGATGGGTTTATACATCTATGAAGAATGCCGAGGAACAGCAAGAAGCCGTATTGGAACTGGATGACCGAATGGTGGCGGAATATCTGCTGCGTCATCCCGATTTCTTTATTCGTAATGCCCAGCATGTAGAACAGATGCAAGTGCCGCATCCGGTACGTGGCACTGTTTCGTTGGTTGAGTGGCACATGGCGCGTAGCCGTAACCATATCAATTTCCTTGAAGAAAACATGACCCTGCTGATGGAGCAGGCGAGTGCCAACGAAGGTTTGTTTTATCGCTTACTGAAGTTGCAGGGTCGTCTGGCTTCTGCCACGAGTTTGCAGGATATGCTTAACCGCTTGCACCGTTGGGCGCGCGAAATGGGTCTGGCTGGCGCAAATGTGCGTCTTTTTGCGGACCGTTGGCGGATTGGTGCTCCTTCTGATTTTACCCATTTAGCACTGAATCGGCAGGCTTTCGAGCCGTTGCGTATTCAACGTCTTGGGGGCCATCAGCATTATTTGGGGCCATTAAATGGCCCTGAATTACTGGTTGTTTTACCTCAGGCGAAAGCCATTGGTTCAGTGGCCGTGTCTCTGATGGGTAGTGAGGCTGATTTAGGCGTACTGGTTTTCAGTAGCCGCGACCCTCAGCATTACCAGGAAGGGCAAGGCACACAATTACTTCACGAACTGGCGCTGATGTTGCCAGACTTGCTGGAGCGCTGGGTCGAGCGAGTATGACGGCCTCCCCACTGCAACCTTTAGTCGACGGCTTTATGCGCTACCTGAAAGTAGAACGCCAGTTAAGCCCGCTGACATTGCTCAACTATGGCCGCCAACTGGCCGCGATAATCACCCTCGCAGGCGAGATGAAAATGAGCACATGGCAGCAGTGTGATGCCGCCGCGGTTCGCTCAATCACGGTTCGCAGCCGCAAGGCTGGCCTCGGGTCATCAAGCCTCGCATTACGTCTTTCTGCACTTCGTAGTTTCTTCGACTGGTGTGTGAGCCAGGGCGAACTCAAAGCTAATCCTGCAAAAGGCATTACTACGCCGAAAGCTGGCCGCCATCTGCCAAAAAATATCGACGTCGATGACGTTAGTCGTCTGTTGGATATCGACATCAACGACCCGCTTGCCGTGCGCGATCGCGCGATGCTTGAGGTGATGTACGGTGCGGGGCTGCGTCTTTCCGAACTGGTTAATATGGATTGTCGCCACATTGACCTTACGACAGGTGAAGTGTGGGTGATGGGTAAAGGCAGCAAAGAGCGCCGCGTGCCGATTGGCAAAACGGCGGTGACCTGGGTTGAACACTGGCTTGACCTGCGCGAGCTTTTTGGCCCGGACGATGATGCGTTGTTTCTCTCCAAACAAGGCAAGCGAATTTCGACGCGCAACGTTCAAAAACGTTTTAGCGAGTGGGGGATAAAGCAGGGGCTGAACAGCCATGTCCATCCACACAAACTACGTCACTCATTCGCCACGCACATGCTGGAGTCCAGCGGGGATTTGCGTGGTGTGCAGGAATTACTGGGCCACGCCAACCTTTCCACGACACAAATCTATACCCATCTCGACTTCCAACACTTAGCCACAGTGTATGATGCTGCGCATCCACGCGCTAAACGAGGGAAATCGTAATGCATTTTTACCGTCCACTTGGGCCTATTGCCGCGCTCACTTTTGATCTCGACGACACGCTGTATGACAACCGTGAGGTTATTCTACGCACCGAGCGCGAATCAATGAGCTTTGTGCAGAATTACCATCCGAAACTCAGCCATCTGCAACGCCCCGACTTTTTGCGCATTCGACATGCGCTGCGCCTCGCAGAACCCGATATTTATCACGATGTCACCGAATGGCGTCGTCGTGCCGTTGAACAGGCCATGTTAGACGTGGGCTTGTCAGTGGAAGAAGCCGCCGCAGGCGCGCAGGCTTCGATGGCGAATTTCGCTTACTGGCGTAGCCAAATCGACGTGCCGCAAGAAACGCACGACACATTAGCGAGTCTCGCAGAAAAATGGCCGCTGGTGGCGATTACCAACGGTAACGCCGAACCCCATCTTTTTGGCCTCGATAAATATTTCAAGTTTGTGCTGCGCGCGGGTCCGCACGGGCGTTCCAAGCCATTTAACGACATGTATCACCTGGCGGCAGAAAAGCTGGATGTTCCGCTTGCCCATATTTTACATGTTGGTGATGACCTGACCACTGATGTTGCAGGAGCTGTTCGCTGTGGAATGCAAGCCTGCTGGATAAACCTGCGTGATGGCGATCTGATGCAGATTGATGACAGCCGTTTATTGCCACATCTGGAAATTTCGCAGTTGGCATCCCTCACTGCGCTGATATAATCTGCTTAGTTCTGTATAAAATCACAGTATATTTCTATCTCCTCAACGGCGGTGCCAATGGACGTTTCTTACCTGCTCGACAGCCTTAATGACAAACAGCGCGAAGCCGTCGCGGCCACGCGTAGCAACATGCTGGTACTGGCTGGTGCAGGAAGCGGTAAGACGCGCGTATTGGTGCATCGCATCGCGTGGTTGATTAGCGTAGAAAACTGCTCGCCATACTCCATTATGGCGGTGACGTTTACCAACAAAGCAGCGGCAGAAATGCGCCACCGTATCAGTCAGTTGATGGGAACCAGCCAGGGCGGCATGTGGGTTGGTACCTTCCATGGCCTGGCTCACCGCTTGCTGCGTGCGCATCACATGGACGCTAACCTGCCGCAGGATTTCCAAATACTGGATAGCGAAGATCAGCTGCGTTTGTTAAAGCGCCTGATTAAAGCCATGAATCTCGACGATAAACAGTGGCCAGCACGCCAGGCAATGTGGTTTATCAACGGTAAGAAAGATGAAGGGCTTCGCCCACATCATATTGAAAGCTATGGTAATCCGGTAGAGCAGACCTGGCAAAAAGTGTATCAGGCGTATCAGGAAGCCTGCGATCGCGCAGGCCTGCTGGATTTTGCCGAGCTATTGCTGCGCGCCCACGAACTGTGGCTGAATAAACCGCACATTCTCAACCACTACCGCGAACGCTTTACCAACATTCTGGTCGACGAATTCCAGGATACCAACAGCATTCAGTATGCATGGATCCGCATGCTGGCGGGTGATACCGGAAAAGTGATGATTGTTGGTGACGATGACCAGTCAATCTATGGCTGGCGCGGCGCGCAAGTTGAGAATATCCAACGGTTTCTGACCGACTTCCCTGGCGCACAAACCATTCGCCTTGAGCAAAACTACCGCTCAACCAACAACATTCTAAATGCCGCCAACGCCCTGATTGCGAACAACTCAGGCCGTTTAGGCAAAGAGCTGTGGACGGATGGCAGCGACGGCGAGCCCATCTCGCTGTATTGCGCATTTAACGAATTAGATGAAGCGCGTTTTGTGGTTAACCGCATTAAAACGTGGCAGGAAGCGGGTGGTGCACTCGAGCAGTGCGCGATTCTTTACCGTAGCAACGCCCAATCGCGTGTGCTGGAAGAGGCGTTATTGCAGGTCGGCATGCCATACCGCATTTATGGCGGTATGCGCTTCTTCGAACGTCAGGAAATCAAAGACGCGCTCTCGTATCTGCGCCTGATTGCTAACCGCAATGACGACGCGGCGTTTGAACGCGTGGTAAACACGCCAACGCGTGGTATCGGCGACCGTACATTGGACGTGGTGCGCCAGACATCGCGCGACCAGCAACTGACAATGTGGCAAGCCTGTCGTTTGTTGCTTCAGGAAAAAGTGTTGGCGGGCCGTGCGGCTTCTGCATTGCAACGCTTTCTGGAGCTTATCGACGCGCTGGCACATGAAACCATCGATATGCCGCTGCACGTACAAACTGACCGCGTTATCAAAGACTCGGGCCTGATGGTGATGTACGAGCAAGAAAAGGGCGAGAAAGGCCAGACGCGTATTGAAAACTTAGAAGAACTGGTCACGGCCACGCGCCAGTTCAGTTACCAGGATGAAGACGAAGACTTGATGCCGTTGCAGGCATTCTTGTCTCATGCGGCACTCGAAGCCGGAGAAGGGCAAGCCGATACATGGCAAGATGCGGTGCAACTGATGACGCTGCACTCAGCAAAAGGGCTGGAGTTCCCACAAGTCTTTATCGTCGGTATGGAAGAGGGCATGTTCCCGAGCCAGATGTCACTGGATGAAGGTGGCCGCCTGGAAGAAGAACGTCGTCTTGCATACGTTGGCGTGACGCGTGCGATGCAAAAACTCACACTGACCTATGCTGAAACCCGCCGTCTGTATGGCAAAGAGGTGTATCACCGCCCGTCACGCTTCATTGGCGAGCTGCCAGAAAACTGCGTGGAAGAAGTTCGCCTGCGTGCCAGTGTCAGCCGCCCGGTCAGCCACCAACGCATGGGCACGCCAATCTCTGAGAATGATTCAGGTTTCAAACTCGGGCAGCGTGTGCGCCATGCAAAATTTGGTGAAGGCACGGTCGTTAACCTGGAAGGGAGTGGTGAACATAGCCGTATTCAGGTGGCTTTCCCTGGGCAGGGAATTAAGTGGCTAGTTGCTGCTTATGCACGCCTTGAATCGGCGTAAATTAGCGAGTTAACTCATAGTTTTTCACGCTTTTGCTACCTTATAAATATCACCATAGTTTATTACTCCATGGTGTCCCGTTGCGTGTTGACGCCATATTTATGGTGGCGTAACATGCGCGCACGATTACGCTAAGAGGACACTCGCCTTGGACACACCCAGTAAATACTGGCTCAATAACCTGTCATCCAGGTACAACTTCTAAGGCTATCCTCGAATGCTGATAGCCTTAGTGGTTGTCGGCGACCTCATATCTCGTATATCCCGTCGCAATGAGTCAGACTTTTTAATGGTCTGAAACCTAGTTAGTTTCTGTCTGTGTGCCAACCGAACTGTCCCTGATATTTTTTGCATTGGGAGTACCGGTCATGCTGAGCGCATTTCAACTGGAAAACAATCGTCTGTCCCGTCTTGAATTAGATGAGGCCGATAACCTGAGCAATTCTGTTTGGGTTGATTTGGTCGAGCCTGAAGAGAGCGAGCGTCAGCGCGTGCAAACGGAACTTGGTCAAAGCCTGGCAACCCGCCCGGAACTGGAAGACATCGAAGCATCCGCGCGTTTCTTTGAAGACGAAGACGGTTTGCATATCCACTCATTTTTCTTTTATGAAGATGCAGACGATCACGCGGGCAACAGCACCGTGGCATTTACTATTCGTGAAGGCCGCCTGTTTACGCTGCGTGAACGTGAATTACCTGCATTTCGCCTCTATCGTATGCGTGCTCGTAGCCAGAATATGGTGGATGGCAACGCTTACGAATTACTGCTCGACTTGTTCGAAACCAAAATCGAACAGCTGGCAGACGAAATCGAAAACATCTATAGCGACCTGGAAAAACTCAGCCGTGTCATCATGGAAGGGCATCAGGGCGATGAGTATGACGCAGCACTTTCAACGCTTGCTGAGCTTGAAGATATCGGCTGGAAAGTCCGTTTGTGTCTGATGGATACCCAGCGTGCTCTGAACTTCCTGGTGCGTAAAGCGCGTTTGCCGAGTGGGCAGCTTGAGCAGGCTCGTGAAATTCTACGAGATATCGAATCCCTGCTGCCGCACAACGAATCTCTGTTCCAGAAAGTGAACTTCCTGATGCAGGCAGCGATGGGCTTTATCAACATCGAGCAGAACCGCATCATCAAGATCTTCTCGGTTGTATCCGTTGTATTCCTGCCACCAACGCTTGTGGCATCCAGCTACGGGATGAACTTTGAGTTTATGCCCGAGTTGAAATTGAGCTTCGGTTATCCGGCGGCGATCATCGTGATGATTCTTGCCGGGCTTGCGCCTTATCTCTACTTCAAGCGGAAAAACTGGTTGTGAGATGAAATGAGAAGGGAGCCGATTGGCTCCCTTTTTTACTTCTGTGCGACGGTGCGCGCTGCTATCCGCGAGTTTCGCTGCGTATAAACTGCATCAAGAATAAACAGCGCCAGTGCTGCCCAGATAAAGCCGAAGGTCAGCATCTTATCTTTGCCGATCACCTCACCGTAGAATGTCACGGCTAGCAGGAACATTAACGTCGGGCCAATGTACTGGAAGAAACCCAGTGTTGAGAGGCGCAAGCGCGTTGCTGCTGCGGTGAAACACAGCAATGGAATTGTTGTTACTACGCCTGCCGCAATAAGCATTAAGTTCAGCGACATTGGGTTTTGCCCCATATGACTGGTTGAACTGTCCGCGATACCAAACAAATAGATAGCCGCAATTGGTAGCAGCCACAGCGTTTCAACTAACATTCCGGTTTGTGCATCAACGGCGATTTTCTTACGTACCAGCCCGTAAAACGCGAAGCTGAACGCCAGGCCAAGCGCGATGATGGGCAGCGAGCCGAATGTCCAAAGCTGAACCAGAACACCACAAGCAGCAAGGCCCACGGCAACCCACTGCATTCTACGGAAGCGTTCACCGAGGAAAATCATGCCCAATAGCACGTTAACCAGCGGGTTGATGAAGTAGCCGAGGCTAGCTTCCAACATGTGATTGTTATTCACAGCCCAAATAAACAGCAGCCAGTTACCGCCAATTAGCACCGCAGAAAGTGCCATGGCGAATACTTTTTTGCGGTTCTGACAGGATTTCTTTACCTGAGGCCACTGGCGGCTAAGGCTAATTAACACCACCATAAAGAAGAAAGACCAAATCACGCGATGCGTCAGGATTTCATCGGCCGGAACGTAGTGGATTAATTTGAAGTAAGCAGGCGCGATGCCCCAAATAAAATACGCCGCCAGCGCAAGTAACACGCCCTGGCGGGTTTGTTTCGCATCCATGAAAAGAACTCGTTGATGAATAGTGTCCTAATTGTATCAGCAATAATTACTTCACCCCACCATGTAGGTGGCGGTCGCGCTGGCGATATGCAGTTGGTCTTCGTTGTGTAATTCAACACGCGCCACGGCCACTTTATTCCCGGCTCGCAGCAGGCTGCTGCTGGCGGTAAAGCGCTGCCCACGCCCCGGACGTAAATAATCAACTCGCAAGTCGATAGTACCCATTTTCGACAGACGTTGGCGCAGTTCTTCTTCGCTAATACTGTCATGACGAGTGAGCGTGCTGCCCACGCAAACCAGGCCTGCTGCGACATCGAGCGAAGAAGCAATCACGCCGCCGTGCAAAATACTTTGCGCCCAGTTGCCCACCATCATTGGTTGGTTATTAAAACTAAGCTCGGCGTAGTCTTTCTCATATTTTATAAGTTCCAGCCCCAGCGCACGGTTAAATGGCATGTGATAAACAAAAATCTCACCGACCAGTTGTAAGGCGGCTTCAGGGGTCAGAAATGGCGTAGACATGGATCATCCTCGATCAAAACAACAATGTTAATTAATTGTTTATTTTATGCTTCGTATTCGTTGATTGCTACTTTAAGAACTGTAGACCGAGCGTGCACATTCAGAACTATGTAGAATGTGTCCCTGATAATAATTTGAAACCTTTTTTGTTCAGGAGAATATTGCCGATGCGCAAGTTTCTGGGATGGTTAGTGGCAGCAAGCCTGTTGCCTTTGACCGCTTACGCACAAGAAGCAACGATTAAAGAAGTGCATGACAAACCCGCAGTTCGCGGCAGTATCATCGCCAATATGCTTCTGGAACACGATAATCCATTTACACTTTATCCGTATGAAACCAACTACTTAATTTATACGGTGACAGACGACCTCAATAAAGAAGCGATCAAAACCTACAACTGGGCTGATAACGCTAAAAAAGATGAAGTGAAATATCAGTTGAGCCTCGCGTTCCCCATCTGGCGCGGTATTCTGGGGCCTAACTCAGTTTTAGGTGGCTCATATACCCAAAAATCCTGGTGGCAGTTGTCGAACAGTGGAGAGTCTTCTCCTTTCCGTGAAACCAACTATGAACCGCAGCTTTTCCTCGGTTTTGCGACCGATGAATCTTTCGCCGGTTGGACATTACGAGATGTCGAGTTTGGTTATAACCATGACTCAAATGGTCGTTCAGACCCAACGTCCCGTAGCTGGAACCGTTTATACACGCGTCTGATGGCTGAGCACGGCAACTGGATGGTTGAAGTGAAGCCCTGGTATGTGATTGGCAGCACCGATGACAACCCGGACATTACCAAATACCTGGGCTATTACCAGCTGCGAGTCGGCTATGAGTTTGGCGATGCGATTCTGAGCATGAAAGGCCAGTACAACTGGAATACGGGTTACGGCGGCGCGGAATTAGGCTTTAGCTATCCGGTCACCAGGCATGTACGTCTTTATACCCAGCTTTACAGCGGTTACGGTGAGTCATTAATTGATTACAACTTTAACCAGACACGCTTCGGTGTCGGCGTTATGCTTAACGATCTGTTCTAAGAATTCGGCGGTTTTAGTGGTGGGGAAAGCGTGACACAGGCGGAAGTAATTAATCAGGCAGTGCTGGCCAGACAGGTTTTGCAAGATACCTTCGGCTATCAACAGTTCCGCCCGGGTCAGGAAACCATCATTGAAACGGTGCTGGAAGGGCGCGACTGCCTGGTTGTCATGCCGACCGGCGGCGGTAAATCACTGTGCTACCAAATTCCAGCGCTGGTGTTTGGTGGGCTGACGGTTGTGGTTTCCCCGCTGATTTCCCTGATGAAAGACCAGGTCGATCAGCTACTGGCAAACGGCGTTGCGGCAGCATGTCTTAACTCCACTCAAAATCGCGAACAGCAACAAGAAGTGATGACGGGTTGCCGTACCGGACAGATTCGCCTGTTATACATCGCGCCTGAACGGTTGATGATGGATAACTTCATCGACCAAATCAGTCACTGGCACTTGTCGATGGTTGCGGTTGATGAAGCGCACTGTATTTCGCAGTGGGGGCACGATTTCCGTCCGGAATATGCTGCACTTGGCCAACTGCGTCAACGCCTGCCTTCGGTGCCATTCATTGCCTTAACTGCAACGGCTGATGACACTACCCGTGCAGACATTGTGCGCCTGTTAGGCCTGCACGACCCGCTCATTCAAATCAGTAGCTTTGACCGCCCGAATATTCGCTACATGCTGATGGAGAAGTTTAAACCTCTCGATCAACTGATGCGTTACGTGCAGGAACAGCGCGGAAAATCTGGCATTATTTACTGTAACAGCCGCGCTAAAGTGGAAGACACGGCTGCGCGTCTGCAAAGCAAAGGTATCAGCGCCGGGGCTTATCACGCCGGGCTTGAGCACCAGGTGCGTGCCGAAGTACAAGAAAAATTCCAGCGTGATGACCTGCAAATTGTCGTTGCGACTGTAGCGTTCGGCATGGGCATCAACAAACCCAACGTCCGTTTTGTGGCGCACTTCGACATCCCTCGTAATATCGAATCTTATTACCAGGAAACGGGTCGAGCCGGGCGTGACGGCCTGCCTGCGGAAGCGATGCTGTTTTACGATCCGGCCGACATGGCGTGGCTGCGTAAATGCCTCGAAGAAAAACCCGTCGGGCAATTGCAGGATATTGAACGCCACAAACTCAATGCCATGGGCGCGTTTGCGGAAGCGCAGACCTGTCGCCGCCTGGTGTTGCTGAATTACTTTGGTGAAGGTCGCCAGCAATCTTGTGGTAACTGCGATGTTTGCCTCGATCCACCGCGTCGTTACGACGGGCTGGTGGATGCGCAAAAAGCGTTGTCCTGTATTTATCGCGTTAACCAGCGCTTTGGGATGGGCTATGTTGTGGAAGTGCTGCGCGGTGCCAATAACCAACGTATTCGTGAGTTTCAGCACGATAAATTACCGGTCTACGGCATTGGCCGGGACCAGACGCACGAACACTGGGTCAGTGTTATTCGCCAGCTGATTCACCTCGGTGTAGTGACGCAAAATATCGCGCAACACTCGGCATTGCAGCTTACCGAGGCAGCACGCCCGTTCTTGCGCGGAGAAGAACCTTTAATGCTCGCAGTGCCGCGCATTGTGGCAATCAAATCGAAATCCAGTCCGAAAGTATTCGGTGGAAACTACGACCGCAAGCTGTTCGCCAAATTACGTAAGTTGCGCAAAGCCATTGCAGATGAAGAGAACATCCCGCCGTATGTGGTGTTTAACGACGCCACACTGATTGAAATGGCCGAACAAATGCCGATTACACCTGGTGAAATGCTAGGTGTTAACGGTGTGGGTACGCGTAAACTGGAGCGCTTTGGGCGTGAGTTTATGGCGCTTATCCGCAGTCATGTCGACGGCGAAGATGAGTAGTAGCCAGTCTTTGCTGCAACTCGTATAGTTATTCTCCAAATAATAATTCGGCGAGTTAATTCCTATGTTGATGCTATTCCTCACGGTGGCACTGGTGCATCTTGTTGCGCTATTAAGCCCCGGTCCTGACTTTTTCTTTGTTTCTCAGACAGCCGTAAGTCGTTCCCGTAAAGAGGCGATGATGGGTGTACTGGGGATTACCATGGGTGTCATGATTTGGTCAGGCGTAGCACTACTTGGCCTGCATCTGCTGCTGGAAAAAATGGCGTGGTTGCATAACATCATTATGGTCGGTGGCGGGTTATATCTGTGCTGGATGGGCTACCAGATGCTGCGCGGCGCACTGAAAAAAGATAAACCTTCCGAGCAAGCGCCAGAAGTGGAACTGGCTCGTAGCGGGCGCAGCTTTATGAAAGGGTTGCTCACCAATCTTGCTAACCCAAAAGCTATTATCTATTTCGGTAGCGTGTTCTCGCTGTTTGTCGGCGATAACGTGGGTAGCGCGGAGCGTTGGGGGCTGTTTGTTCTGATCTCACTGGAAACGCTGGCCTGGTTTACCGTCGTTGCCAGCTTGTTCGCACTGCCGCAAATGCGCCGCGGTTATCAGCGCCTTGCGAAGTGGATTGATGGTGTTGCCGGTGCCTTGTTTGCCGGATTCGGCATTCACCTGATTATTTCCCGCTAATCGTTGTCTGCCCCTTATTGGCGTGCTGTGGCAAGCAGCGCGCCAATCAGCATAAACAGAGAACCAAAAACGCGGTTCAATGCTTTCATCTGGCGCGGCCCTTTAATCCAGCCTGCAATTCGTGTCGCAAGCCCCGCATAACCAATCATCACAATAATATCGACCACTACTGTCGTTACGCCGAGCACTAAATACTGTAAAGCCTGTGGCTCATGTGGAGAGATAAACTGCGGGAAAAGTGCGGCGAGAAAGACGATGCTTTTTGGGTTCGTGAGATTCACAAAAATCGCGCGCTTAAACAGGCGGCTGCGTGGTTGGGTGTTAGCCAGCGTATTTAAATCCAGCGCACCTGCGGCACGCCATTGCTGAATGCCAAGCCAGACAAGATAAGCTGCACCCGCCCATTTCAAAATTTCAAAAGCCAGCAGCGAGTGTGAGAACAGCGCACCAAGCCCAATCCCAACCAGTACGATATGAATCGCAAGCCCGGTTTGCAACCCGGCGATAGATGCAGCCGCGCCGCGATAGCCGTGGCTAATGGCGGTGGTCATGGTATTAATTGCCCCGGAACCGGGTGAAAGACTCAGAATTATTGTGGTCAGGAGATAGGTTAACCACCACTCAACGCTCATGTGAAATTCCCTGAAAGAACACTTTTATGCCACAATACGCTATTGTTGATGAGCGTGCTATGAATCACAAAAAAGCGATATGACTCAGCATAAAAATGGATGGTCTAACAGGGAAAACGCCTTTGCGGCTTTCACCACGGGTCCACAGATGGACTTCTGGCGCCAGCGCGAAGAGTGTGAATTTTCAGGCGTCGACGAAGTGCCGGTACGCTACGTACGGTTTCGCTCGCAGGATCATGACAGGGTCATTGTGGTTTGCCCTGGGCGTATCGAAAGTTACGTCAAATATGCCGAGCTTGCCTATGACCTTTTCCACTGTGGATTCGATATTTTAATTATCGATCATCGTGGCCAGGGGCGTTCCGGGCGCATGCTTTCGGATTCACATCGCGGCCATGTGGCGAAATTTAGCGACTACGTTGACGATTTTGACCGCTTTTATCAGCACGAACTCGCAAATGGCCCATGGAGAAAACGCTACGCTTTAGCGCACTCTATGGGTGGCGCAATCATCACACTGTGGCTTGAAAAGAATTCACTATGCTTTGATGCTGTCGCGCTATGTGCGCCAATGTTTGGCATCGCCTTGCGCTGGCCCGACTGGATGGTGCGCCATATTCTTGATTGGGCTGAAGGCCACCAACGTATTCGTGAGGGTTATGCAATCGGAACAGGCCGCTGGCGTGCATTACCATTTAGCGTTAATGTCCTGACCCATAGCCGTGAGCGTTACCGCCGTAACCTGCGTTTTTATGCTGATGAGCCAGCATTACGGTTGGGTGGGCCAACGAATCATTGGGTAAGAGAAGGGATACTCGCAGGAGAACAGGTTTTAGCAGGAGCCACTGCTATCACCACGCCGATATTTATCCTGCAGGCAGAAGAGGAACGCGTCGTTGATAACCGTGCGCATGACCAATTCTGTGAGCTTCGTGCCGCGGCGGGCCACCCTTGTGAGGGGGAAAAACCTTACGTCATAAACGGTGCGTATCATGAGATCCTGTTCGAAAAGGACGATATGCGAACCGAAGCGCTGAATGCCATTATCGCGTTTTTTGATAGGCATAATTAATCTGAATTCAACACCAGAGGTTCCAAATCCTATGTACCATGTCGTTGCGTCTGACCTGGATGGCACGTTGCTGTCCCCCGATCATCTTCTGACCCCGTATGCTAAAGAAACGCTGAAACTGCTCACCGCTGAGGGTGTTCATTTCGTCTTTGCAACGGGCCGCCACCATATCGACGTGGGGCAGATTCGCGATAACCTCGAAATCAAAGCCTACATGATCACCTCTAACGGTGCGCGCGTTCACGATACTGACGGCAATCTGGTATTCAGCCACGATCTCGACCACGACATCGCGCAGGACCTGTTCGGGGTGGTGCATACCAACCAGGATATCGTGACCAACGTCTACCGCGGCGATCAATGGTATATGAACCGCCATCGCCCTGAAGAGATGAAATATTTCAAAGAAGCGGTGTTTAACTACACTCTCTTTGAGCCAGGTTTGCTGGAAGCAGATGGCGTCAGCAAAGTGTTCTTCACCTGCGATTCTCACGAAAAACTTCTGCCACTTGAGCAAGCATTAATTGCCCGTTGGGGTGATCGTGTGAACGTCAGCTTCTCAACCCTGACTTGCCTGGAAGTCATGGCAGGCGGCGTATCGAAAGGGCACGCGTTGGAAGCTGTATCCAAAGCAATGGGTTACAGCCTGAAAGAGTGTATCGCCTTTGGCGACGGCATGAACGATGCTGAAATGCTGAGCATGGCGGGTAAAGGCTGCATCATGGGCAACGCCCACCAGCGCCTGAAAGACCTGCTGCCAGAGCTGGAAGTCATCGGCACCAACGGTGATAACGCGGTCCCGCATTACCTGCGTAAGATGTTCCTCGGTAAAGACTGATTTGCGATAAACGAGTGGTGAATTAACCACCACTCGTCAACCAAATAAACCAACTTCTGCACATTCCCTTCGCTACAATGAAGCATTAATCTCCCGTAGTAGAGACTTCATCGTGCCGTTACTCATCATCACCACCATTCTGTGGGCCTTCTCTTTTAGCCTGATTGGCGAATACCTTGCCGGGCATGTCGACAGCTATTTTTCTGTGCTGATGCGCGTCGGACTTGCGGCGTTAGTGTTCCTGCCGTTCCTGCGTTTTAAAGGCTACAGCGCGAAAACGTTGCTGCTGTACATGCTGGTGGGGGCGTTACAACTCGGCGTGATGTACCTGTTTAGCTTCCAGGCTTATCTCTACCTCACCGTCTCAGAATTCCTGCTGTTTACGGTAATGACACCGCTTTACGTCACGCTAATTTATGACCTGATTAGCGGCAATAAGCTGCGCTGGGGATATGCGTTAAGTGCCGGGCTGGCGGTGATTGGCGCCGCGATTATTCGCTACGACAAAATCAGCGATCACTTCTGGATCGGCCTGCTGCTGGTGCAGGCGGCGAACATCTGCTTTGCCATCGGCATGGTGGGTTATAAGCGCCTGATGGAAACGCGTCCGATGCCGCAACGCTGTGCGTTTTCCTGGTTCTATCTCGGGGCGGCAGTGGTAGCGGTCATCGCGTGGTTTGCGCTGGGGAACCCGCAAAAACTCCCGACCACCAACCTGCAATGGGGCATCCTGGTGTGGCTTGGGGTGGTGGCTTCAGGGCTGGGTTACTTTATGTGGAACTACGGTGCCACGCAGGTGGATGCGGGCACGCTCGGTATCATGAACAACGTGCATGTTCCGGCGGGGCTGCTGGTTAACCTCGCCATCTGGCAAGAGCAGCCTCACTGGCCGAGTTTTATTATTGGCGGGTCTGTGATAATGGCTTCGCTATGGGTGCATCGCCATTGGGTCGCTCCGCGTTCTTCACAAACGGCAGATGCTCGCAAGCGTGTGAACGCGTCGAGCGAATAAAGGCTTCCGTCACCGGTTGACGCTGCTCGCCATCGCGCACTGCGGCGTACAACCGGCTCCACAGTCCTTCACCCAGGGTTTTGGTCACAACCAGACCCTGGCGTTCAACATTCTCCACTACCCAGTGTGGCAACGCGGCAATTCCCATGCGTGCCGACACCATCTGAATCAACAACAACGTGTTATCCACACTTTTCAGCGACGGGCTAACCCCGGCCGGTTGCAGGAAATGTCGCCAGATATCCAGACGTTGGCGCTGTACCGGGTAAATCAATAACGTTTCGCTGCTCAAATCTTCCGGCTCAATGCGCGTTTTAGCCGCCAGCGGGTGATCCGTTGCCAGCACCAGGCGCACTTCATAATCAAACATTGGCGAATAATGCAGGCCGCTGCGCGGCAGGATGTCGGATGTTAAAACGATATCCAGTTCGCTCTGCTGCAACGCTGGCTGCGGGTCAAATGTCACACCAGATTTGAAATCCAGATCCACCTGTGGCCAGGTCTTGTGGAAATTTTCCAACGCAGGCGTGAGCCACTGAATGCAGCTATGGCATTCGATGGCGATACGCAGTGTGGTCTGATGCGGTTCATTGCAAGCCTGAAGCGCACGGGTTATCTGCGGCAACACTTGTTCAGCCAGTTGCAACAGAACCTCTCCCTGCGGTGTGAACCGTAGCGGCTGACTTTTACGGATAAACAGGCGGAACCCAAGACGCTGCTCCAGATCGCTGAACTGATGGGAGAGGGCCGATTGGGTCTGATGCAACGCGGCGGCGGCGGCGGCTAAAGAGCCGCAATTTCGTAACGCCTGGAGCGTCCGCAGGTGTTTTATCTCGATCATGAAAGTCCTTCACTTCGGCATGAGCAAATTGCGCTTGAGGAATATACAGTACCTGCACAAGATAGATGTGTAAACATCCAGACGTCTAAAAAATTCGTCGTCTTTCGAGCCGCAGGGGTGTTGGCTGCACTCACGAACCCGAATCACTTACTGAAGTAAGCTCATCGGTATTCGCTCCCTGGCCGCCTACCTGCAACTCGAAATCCATAGAATTTAAAATTGAAATATAAAGAGGCAGAAAAAATGACGATTAAAAATCACACCCTCGGCTTCCCACGTGTCGGCCTGCGTCGCGAATTGAAAAAAGCACAAGAAAGCTACTGGGCGGGCAACTCCACTCAGGAAGAATTACTGGCAGTGGGTCGCGAACTGCGTGCTCGCCACTGGAACCAACAAAAAGAAGCTGGTGTGGAACTGCTGCCGGTGGGTGATTTTGCCTGGTACGATCACGTTCTGACCACCAGCTTGCTGCTTGGCAACGTGCCGGCTCGTCATCAGAACGTGAACGGTAGCGTCGATATCGACACTTTGTTCCGCCTGGGCCGTGGCCGGGCACCAACCGGTACGCCTGCCGCCGCCGCTGAAATGACCAAATGGTTTAACACCAACTACCACTATATGGTGCCGGAATTCACTAAAGGCCAGCAGTTCAAACTGACCTGGACCCAGCTTCTGGATGAAGTTGACGAAGCGCTGGCACTCGGCCACAAGGTGAAGCCAGTTCTGCTTGGCCCGGTAACTTATCTATGGTTGGGCAAAGTGAAGGGCGAGCAGTTTGACCGCCTGAGCCTGCTGAAAGACATTCTTCCGGTTTACCAGCAAGTGCTGGCTGAACTGGCAAAACGCGGCATCGAATGGGTGCAAATAGACGAACCTGCATTGGTGCTGGAGTTGCCGCAAGAGTGGCTGGACGCATTCAAACCGGCTTACGAGGCGCTTGCTGGCAACGTTAAGCTGCTGCTGACTACCTATTTTGAAGGTGTGACGCCAAATCTAAATACTATTACTGCGCTGCCAGTACAGGGTCTGCACGTTGACTTTGTACATGGTAAAGATGATATCAACGCTCTGCATCAGCAGCTCCCGGCAGACTGGCTTTTGTCTGCGGGTGTGATTAATGGCCGTAACGTCTGGCGTGCTGATTTAACTGAGAAATACGCGCAACTGAAGGATCTTGTTGGCAAACGTGAACTTTGGGTCGCCTCTTCTTGCTCGCTGCTACACAGTCCAATCGACCTGAGCGTTGAAACTCGTCTGGACGCTGAAGTGAAGAGCTGGTTTGCCTTCGCCCTGCAAAAATGTGCCGAGTTGTCTTTACTGACTGAGGCGCTCAACAGTGGTGATACAGAAAAACTGGTTGAGTGGAGTGCGCCGATTCAGGCCCGTCGCCATTCACAGCGCGTACATAACGCGGCAGTGGAACAACGCCTGGCGACGATCACTGCGCAAGACAGCCAACGCCAGAACAACTACACCGTTCGCGCGCAGGCTCAGCGTCAGCGCTTCAATCTGCCAGCATGGCCGACCACGACCATCGGTTCATTCCCCCAAACCACTGAAATTCGTGGCCTACGCCTCGATTTCAAAAAGGGAAATCTGGATGCCAACAACTACCGCACTGGTATTGCGCAGCATATCAAACAGGCCGTAGCCGAGCAGGAACGTTTAGGTCTCGACGTGCTGGTCCACGGCGAAGCCGAGCGTAACGACATGGTGGAATACTTCGGCGAGCACCTCGACGGATTTGTGTTTACGCAAAACGGTTGGGTGCAGAGCTACGGTTCCCGCTGCGTGAAGCCACCGGTGGTTATTGGTGATATCAGCCGCCCGGAAGCGATCACCGTAGAATGGGCGAAATACGCGCAATCCCTGACTGACAAACCGGTGAAAGGCATGCTGACTGGCCCGGTGACAATTCTTTGTTGGTCATTCCCGCGCGAAGATGTCAGCCGTGAAACCATTGCCAAACAAATCGCGCTGGCATTGCGTGATGAAGTGGCGGATCTCGAAGCGGCAGGTATCGGCATCATCCAGATTGACGAACCGGCTCTGCGCGAAGGTTTACCGCTGCGCCGCTCCGACTGGCAGGCATATCTGCAGTGGGGCGTGGAAGCCTTCCGCTTGAACGCTGCGGTCGTGCGTGATGACACGCAGATCCACACTCACATGTGTTACTGCGAGTTCAACGACATCATGGATTCCATCGCGGCGCTGGATGCGGATGTGATCACTATCGAAACATCACGTTCAGATATGGACCTGCTGGAGTCGTTTAAAGAGTTCGAATACCCGAACGAAATCGGCCCGGGCGTGTATGACATTCACTCGCCAAATGTCCCAAGTGTGGAATGGATTGAAGCGCTTCTGAAGAAAGCGGCTGAATCTGTCCCAGCCGAGCGCCTTTGGGTGAACCCTGACTGTGGCCTGAAAACCCGCGGCTGGCCGGAAACCCGTGCCGCGTTGTCTAATATGGTGAAGGCGGCGAAGAACTTGCGTAGCGCTTAAGAGTCAGCGCCTTCTCTGTTTTCGGGGAAGGCGTTTATGTTTGGTGAAAAAGGCAGATTGCTGGCTTCATCACTACTGTCCTGAACGTCAAATTAATACCGGATGTTGCTACGCTAATCTACCTTAGAGAGTTCCAACAAAATCAGTTCCCCCCACTCAATTTCCCGCTCACCGCAGGATGCTGCAAATACTCCATACACCAGCGGCAAACTTTCCCCATGCCGTCGGAACGGGCGGCCAGAAAGAGTTTTGTGGCGTGCTTGTGTTCCTGCATTGGCTTTTTTACCAGTTGGCCGTTATTCAGTAATGGCTGCGCCAGGTGATGGGGAATATAACCAATACCGACGTTTTTCTGGATTAGCGAAATGGCAGTCAGGAAGTCAGGTACGAATAAGGGCTTTTGCCCTTCCAGTAGCCAGGCCTGTTGAGGAATAAAATTAACCGCAGTATCGCGGATACAAATAGCAGGATATTGGCGTAATTCGGCGTTTTGCAGTGGCTGAACCTGGGTTGCCAGCGGGTGCTGCGGGCCGACAACAAAATCCCATTCCAGTTGGCCGATAGGCTCGCTAATAATCCCTTCAGTGCTTGGCACCGCATGCGGTGCGCCAATCACTAAATCGGCGCGTTTACTGTAGAGCGCATCCCAGCAGCCGTTGTAAACCTCAAGATTGATTCTCAACGTGGTCGAGGGAAACTGGCGCTCAAAATCACAGATAAACTCCACCAGAACCGGCGTGGGAATAATGTTATTCACCGCGACCACCAGTTCCTGTTCAACGCCGTCATGAATCAGCACGGTATTACGTTTCAGGGCTTCCAGATCGTTGAGGATATTTTTGCTGTGCTGGATGAAATATTCGCCCGCAGATGTCAGCTCGATGTAACGGCCTTTGCGGATAAAGAGTTCGGCGCCAATGGCTTCTTCTGCTTTTTTGATGGTGTAGCTTATCGCCGAGGGGACTTTGTTCAGTTGTTCAGCAGCCGTCGTAATGCTCTGGTATTTAGCGACCAGATGGACAACGCGAATGGTTTCATCGGAGATAAACATTGAGATTCCCTGGTGGCGTTGAATGGCCGGATCGTTCCTCGTTCCGGCCATTTGATTATGCCCATTATACCCAGGATTTAGTTGTGGCTACGTATTTTGCTTAGCACTGCATATGCAACGCAGGCCACAAGAATGGAATCCAGTGAGGGAATGGTTGTTAGCGTAAACAGGCCTTTAACGGTCATAAAGCCTACTGCTGAGCCCAGAATCCACGCAACAAACGTCAGCACTTTGATTTGTGGCTCGCGTGTCAGCACCGACTCTTCATAACCATTACGGCGATAAAGGAAGAAGTCGGAGATGTAGATCCCGGCGACCGGCGGTGTGGCAATGCCGAGGAACAGCAGGAACGGAATGAACCACGCCATGATATCCATACTGCCGACTATCGCCGCCAGCACGCCAAGTGCGATGGTGATTTGCCATTTCGGAAAACGGGTCAGCAGCGTAGAAACTACTAACGTACCCTGGAACATGTTCCCGGCATTACCCGTTACGCAGGCAAAAATAAGCAGCAGCGCGGCAGGCATTACTGCACCGAATACTGCCATCGCTCCTAACAACGAATTTTGCCCACTCAGTGCGCTCGGAGTGGCTCCCGCCCAATACAGCAGCGGATAGGCCACCAGGAAGGTTATCGCAGCGGCAATAATGGCGTGTTTGCGGTTATGCACGAAGCTGCCAAAATCGGGTAGGGTAGCAACCAGCACAATAATCGTGCCCACGACCGTTGAAACCGCAACGCCGGTATTCATGCTGACTACCGCAGCGGGTGCGGCAACGTCGGTATGAGTGGCGACATACAGGCAGTAGCAAAGCACGGCGGCAATGACCGGAACGGCAATTTGCGCGACTTTGCCCAGCACCGCGAAGCCAAACGCAGTAGAGGCGACAAAAATCACGCAACCTGCCGCAACCAATAGTTGCACCGGCACTTCCAGCCCGTGCTGCGCCAGTAAATCGTGTACCGAATGGCCGAACATATTGGCCGTGACCGCAATCCAGCCAAACAGGCTGATTGCCATCAGAATGTTGATAGCAATTGCACCTTTTTCACCAAATGGATATTTCACAATCCCGTAGGTGGGCAGACGGGCTTTTTCGCCTACGCTGATGGTGATGGCGGCGAGAACGGTCAGGATCAACCCGCCGATAATCACCACGCTAACCAGGCCTGAGCTGGAAAGCTGGCTTCCCAGGCTTGAGGACGATAGCAGGACCGGTGTTACAGCGATCCCCAGCAAAATCATGGCAATACGCAACCCTGACGCCGTGTTGAGACTTTCTTCTGTCTTACGCATATCTTGTTCCTTCTGAATTGCGTTTTACGCAGTATGGAAATGCCCGGTGTATTTGCGCCAGCTTCCCAGCTCGGTTATCTCTTTCTGGCCTTCGGTCAGCCAGTTTTCTGCCAGTACGCCCAGCACGATGCTGCCGTCGGCCAGTTTTACTTTGCCGATAGACAGGCCAGCCGGTTCGCTTTCCAGCAGAGCGGCAAAGCTTGCCAGTGGCAGTTCCCAGATTTCCAGCTCCACGCTGGTGCCGCCATGCATCACACGGATCATGCCAGGATGATCGTCGTTAATGCTCCACAGGCGATAGTGCGGGTCGGTGCGGTCTTCACGCACGAAGATGCCGCCTGCTTTTTGCATGTTTGGGTTCAGTTTCAGGCCGCGCATCAGGGTGCCGTTTACCGCGAGTAACGTTGTTGCTGTCATGGTGTTATTCCTTATTCTCAGAGGTAATCCAGGTGCCGCTTTGATGATTCAGTGCGGCTTTAATCGCTTGTGGGCTGGTGATCAGGCCGTTGGCATTTTTGCCGTTTTTTTGGCTGGCGTTGACGAAGCCAAGAATCGCTTCCACTTTCGGCTGCATGCTGCCAACGCCGAACTGGCCTTCATCAAGCAGCGTTTGGGCTTGCGCGATGCTCAGCGTATCCAGCCATTGCTGTTGTGGAGTGCCGAAGTTAATCGCCACTTTCTCCACGCCGGTTGGGATCAGCAGCAGATCCGCACCGAGCTGGCTTGCCAGCAGCGCAGACGCCAGATCTTTATCGATCACCGCTTCAACGCCTTTCAGTTGATGCTGTTCATCGCGAACCACCGGAATACCGCCGCCGCCGCAGGCGATAACGATATAACCCTGCTTAACCAGGTTGGCGATGGTGTCGCGTTCGATGATTTCGAGCGGAGCCGGTGACGGTACGGTACGACGCCAGCCGCGACCCGCGTCTTCCATCATCGTCCAGCCGAGTTCCTGCTGGCGCTGAACGGCGGTTTGTTCGTCCATAAACGCGCCAACGGGTTTGTTCGGATTAGCGAAAGCGTGGTCGTTTTGATTCACCAGCGTTTGAGTTACGAGAGTGACAACGGGTTTTGAAATGCCACGGCGCGCCAGTTCGTTGTGCAACGCTTTCTGGAACATGTAGCCGATTGCGCCCTGGGTATCGCCGACTGCATAGTCCAGCGGTACCGGAGCGACTTCTGCACTGGCAAGTTCGGAGCGGCGCAGAATAAAGCCGACCTGCGGACCGTTACCATGGGTGAGCACCAGATTCCATCCGGCTTCGACCATATCGGTAATGTGCTTAACGCTTTCCATCACCGCTTCGTACTGATCGGGAATGCTGTTGTGGCGATCGTCCTGGATTAGGGCATTGCCGCCTACAGCGACGACAGCTAAAGGCTTGCTCATTTTTTTGCTCCCTGCATTACGGTTTGCGCCAGTGCCTGAATTGCATCTACGAAACAGGACATCGGCGCGGTGGTGATCCCGGCGCCAATCTGGCCTACGCCTGCCTGTTTGTGGGCGATACCGGTGTTAATGACCGGCAGAATGCCGCGGTCAGCCACTTTGCGTGCGTCGATGCCCGCCGCCGTTGGTGCGAAGTTCAGCGCTGGCAGAGTAAACGCCGGGTTTGAGCCAAGCGTGATGAACTGCATACGACGGCTGTTATTGGTAGCATCAGCAGGGGTGCCGCCCACGAATTTCACGATTGCCGGAGAAGAGGCCATAGCGAAGCCGCCGACGCCTGCGGTTTCGGTGATTGCACTGTCGCCCAAATCCGCCGCAGCGTCGTCCACGCCGTAGCCTGGGAAGAACAGGCCTTCAACCGGGTTCGCCGGAGCCTGGAACCACTGGTCGCCCGTGCCGGATAAGCGGATCCCAAAATTCACGCCGTTGCGCGCCATGACCGTAACCATTGAGCTGAACGGTACGCCAGCGGCGGCGTCCATCATGACTTTACAGGCCGCCATCGAAAGATTAAGGAAGAAATGGTCGTTGCCGGTGATAAACGCCACCACGCGTTGCATGACTTCCAGCGGCAGATTGCTGGCCAGCAGAGCAGGCACCAGACGTTTGATCAGTAAGCCTGTGGCAGCAGCGTTGCGGTTGTGCACTTCATCGCCCATGTGCAGCGCTTGTGCCATCAGCGGTTTTAATTCCAGCTCGCCGATATGACGTACCGCCACTTTCAGCGCCGGAGCCAGTTCGTTGCGCATCCAGTGCAGACGTTGCAACACTTCGTCGTTATTCGCGCCAAAGCGTAAAACTTTGCCCAGCCCTTCGTTGAAGTTACAGAACGCACGCTGGCCGTTTGTTTTGTTTTCAATCACCCACAGCGGCATGGACGGGCTGATAATCCCCGCCATTGGGCCGACGGCGGTGTAGTGGTGGCATGGCTCGAGATCTATATTGCCGCTTTTGGCGAGCAGTTCGGCCTCTTCATGTCTGGTGGCCCAGCCTTCAAACAGGATCGCGCCGACAATCGCGCCTTTCACCGGGCCGCACATATTTTCCCAGCTAATCGGCGGGCCAGAGTGCAAAATCAGTTTGCGTTCGGCCATTGCCGGAATGGCTTCATCGGCCATCATCACGTCAACCAGCACCGGCTGGGCGTTCAGGTAACGCTCCATCGCCACCTGGTTGGCTTGCTCAACGAGTGGGTGGCGCAGTAAATCCGCCAGATCTAAACCGGCGTCGATATTCCCCAACGCAGGGGGTTGCCAGCTTAGCGCGATGGCTTCGCCACCCACTTTCTGAATATTGTTGGCGAAGCCCGCAAGCCCCGCATTGACCACTTTCAGCGGCTGATTAAATAAGGTGTTCATGCGGATACTCCGTTTTTCTTAACCTGAATCTGTGCAGCGATGCTCGCCCAGGTGGCGGCCTGTGCGTTGCAATCGGCAACGATAACGCCTGCCGCGCGCAGGGCATCAATCTGGCGGCTGCGCTGTTGCGGATCTGCCTGGGTGCCGCAAACGTGGGCGATCAGCAGCGGAGCGTTGGCTTTGTCGATTTTTGCCAGCAACTCCAGCAATTCGGCGGCGGGTTCTTCGGCTGCGCCATAGCCCAGCACCAGGTCAAATAGCACAACGGCGGTTTGCGGATCGTTGAGTTCTGCAAGCAGGCGCTGGTTACGCAGCGTTGGATCGATCATCGGGTGCGGTTTGCCACGAGTGAAATCGTCGTCACCCATGTCGATCAGCGTATGTCCCGCGCTCTTCCAGATGTCGGCCAGTTTGCTGTTGCCGGAAACAGGTGTGTTGGACGAAGCTGTAAAGCCGTGCTGTTGGCAAAGTAGCTGCGCTTCGTAACAGAAGGTGCCGCCAGCAAATACACCGCGAATCAACTGGCGAGTTGCAGGCAAGGGAAGGCAGGCTTTTTCCAGCGCGGCGATTTGTGCGGCATCTGGCTGCAAGGCGTGCTGAGCCAGGGGCGTTTTATTCAGCAGTGCGACGGCAAGGTCGGCTGCGCTGGCGAGGGTGCACGCTGCGGTAACGTTAGGGCGGGTAATATCTTCTGATTTGGCACCGAGGAAGTTAACAACTACCGGTTTACCTGCCGCCTGAGCCTGTTCCAGAATGCGTTCAGCTACGGCTTTTGAAGGTGGCTTGGAGATTAACACGATCACTTTTGTCGCTTCATCTTCTGCCAGTGCTTGCAGGCCGAACAACATAGAAATGCCGCCGATTTCCTCGCTTAAATCGTGCCCGCCGGTACCGAGTGCCTGGGAAATACCCGCGCCAAGCTGGTCGATACGGCAGGTGACTTCCTGCACGCCAGTGCCGGATGCACCGACTACACCAATCGCACCACGATTCACAACGTTGGCAAAGCCGAGCGGAATACCGTTAACAATGGCGGTGCCGCAGTCCGGCCCCATCACAATCAGGTTGCGTTCGCGGGCGTGGACTTTAATCGCTTTTTCCTGCGCGACGCTGACGTTATCGCTGAACATCATCACGTTCATGCCGAGGTTCAGCGCTTTCATGGCTTCGGCGGCGGCGTAATCGCCAGGGACGGAAATCAGTGCCAGATTCGCCTGTGGCTCTTTTTCCAGCGCCATCTCCATGCTGACCAAATCTGGCGTGCGTACACCGTCGTTATTGTCTTGTGCAGGTTTGCTGTTCAGGCGTTCATGGGCCAGAGCCAGCGCTTCCTGGCAGGCGTCTTCTTCGCCCATCACTGCAATGATCAGGTCGTTCGGCCCGGCGCTGATGTTGTCCCCAAGCCCGACGTCATGCAGTTGTTCGAGGTTGGTGGCGGTGCCCATAACGACCGATGCCTGCTGAATGCCGGGTAACTTGCTGATTTGGGCTGAAATCTGCATCAGGGAGACGGAATCCTGATAGAGATTTTTGAAAACTTTATAATCTACTTTCATCGGTTTATGCCTGTTTCTTACTGCCCAATCGTGAAATTCGGGCAAAGCGATCCCGTGCAGAGTTTCTGTGGCTCTACAGGGGGGATTTTGTAATGTCAGAGCGTGGCTTTTAAGTTACGCAACCCGTGCAGCATTCCGGCGAGACAATCCACGCCTGATGAGGCGCCAAACTGCATAACCTGTTCGGCAGCGTGGACAACCGCCATAGTCTGCGCCTGTGAGGTGAGTTGTTCCTGCAACGCGCAAACGGGCTGTGAAAAATGACCTTCCAAAGCCCGGCTGAGATAGTGACGGCTGATGTCCGTGGTTCGCGTCAGGTGCTGCGCTATCAGCGATTGCATCCGCTTCTGGTGCGTTTGTAGTTCTGGCGTGAGTTTCCAGGGACTAAGGGCTGCCAGATAACCCAACAGATAATCATCGCCATCCGGCGTTAAACCTTTGCCATAGCCGATTAGCTTCACGACCTGGTTTTCGAGCGACTCAGGTTGTTCCTGTGGTATCAGTCGCAGCCTGCTTTCGTCTTGGCTCACCGGAGCGGAGGCCCAAAACAGATCGCTTTCCACCCGGTGTTCCAGGCAGTAGAGCAGCAATTGCGAGGCCAGCGTTTCGTAGTGCTGCAAAGCCTCTGGCAGCGCGTTCAGACTTAACGACTTGCCGCTAAGCCTGGGTTGCCAGACTACCGCTTCACTTAACTTCACCTGCCAATGCAGCGACTGAATGTGTTCCGCTGTCAGTTGAACGGCTTCACCCCGGTTTGCCTGCTGTCGCCAGTCCCAGTTGTGGGGTAAATCCACACACACGGCATCGGGTAAGTTCTGGTAAAACTCTGCATCTAAAAGCGTGAAAAGATAGCCATCGTCAGCGATAAGGTTTAAAGTGTGCGCAAAACAGCTATGAACATGCGCATTCTTCGGTAACCGTGTGGCAGCGAGATACCCAATGGATACGGCTGCATGCGTGACGATAGCCATGTTGCTTAGCCTTTCAGACCTTTGATGATGGCATCGGCGTTGCTGACCCAGCCAAAGATCGCGCCCTGGGCTTTGATCATCTCCAGCGCGTATTTTTGGAATTCAGGGAAGTAAGAACCTACGCAGTCTTCTGGAATGATGCACTCGTAGCCGCGATCGTTCGCTTCACGCACCGTGGTGTTCACGCAAACTTCGGTCGTTACGCCGCACACAATCAGCGTTTTGATGCCGTTGTTTTGCAGAATCAGATGTAAATCAGTTTGGTAGAACGCACCTTTACCCGGTTTGTCGATGATTGGCTCACCGGCAACGGGATACAGTTCAGGAATGATGTCGTGCCCGGCTTCGCCACGTACCAATGTGCGGCCCATTGGGCCTGGTTCGCCGATAAAAGTCTTACCGCCGCGAGTGAGTTTGGCTGGTGGGCAATCGGTCAAATCCGGGCGATGGCCTTCACGAGTGTGGATAACCAACAGATCTTTGTTTCGCGCCACTTCCAGTACGTGTTTACACGGTTCAATCGCACTGCGAACCAGTGAAACATCATTACCTAACGCTTCGCCAAAACCACCGGCTTCCACGAAATCACGCTGCATATCAATCATCACCAGCGCGGTTGTTTTTCGATCAAAGGGCAGAGCAAAAGGTTGAGCTTCAAAAGCATGAGTCATCTTAAAATCTCCAGTTCACCAGGTGAATAATTACATTGTCTGTAGACGAGTATTCAGAAGATGTGCTGCTTAAAACAGCGAAATAGTTTCCGTGGGTGCAACGAATAATTTGCATTAACGAAATTGATTAACAAGTGCTGGAGATGAATTGTGAGAGGGGTCAAATTGTGGACGGGCAACTGCAAAAAAGTTGATGTAAAAGCCCGTCAGGCACTAAAAAATTGTCGCAATAATGTGAGCCTGACGGGCTTTGAATTAAATGGGTTACTTGCTTGCACCATAGCGCTCAAACCACGCTAACATCCGTTGCCAGCCATCTTTGGCTGAATCTGCATGATAGCTCGGGCGATAGTCGGCATTAAAAGCATGTCCAGCTTCCGGATAAACGATGATTTCTGCGTTGGCATTAGCAGCACGCAACGCATGGCGCATGGTTTCCACAGTATCCTGCGCAATGCCCGTATCCTGCCCGCCATAAAGCCCAAGCACTGGCGCATTTAAATTGACTGCGATGTCGACAGGGTGATGCGGAGAATTTAATGTCTTTTCGCCCACTAATTTGCCATACCAGGCCACGGCCGATTTCAACTGCGGATTATGTGCGGCATACAGCCAGGTTATTCGGCCACCCCAACAAAACCCCGTCATCATCAAACGATGTGCATCACCACCGTTTCTTGCCGCCCAATTGGCGACGTGATCCAGATCCGCGAGCACCTGTGCATCGGGCACTTTTGAAACCAGCTCGCTGAACAAGGTAGGGATATCGGCATAATCATTAGGATCACCCTGGCGGAAATAGAGCTCCGGCGCGATTGCCAGGTACCCTTCCAGCGCCAGGCGACGGCAGACATCGCGAATATGCTCATGCACGCCGAAAATTTCCTGCACTACAATCACGATGGGTAAGGGGCCAGCAGCATCTTTTGGCCTGGCGTGATAAGCAGGCATGTTTTCGCCCTGCGTAGGAATTGAGGTTTCCCCTGCATGAAGAGCATCATTTGGGGTATGCAATGCGGTTGAAGCAAGAGGGGAGGCCGCTGGCGCAAAATGCCCGCCCGGTGATTTATCTATATGTTCTTCTTTCATTGGTATTCTCCTTACCAGAAATAGCGCATTGCGATAACTATAGCTTTTCCCCGTTATTCTTCGAGTTGCTGGTGGATTGTTTGGTTGCTCTCATCTCAATATCAGAACGACGAACACCACCCCTTTAAGTGTGATTTTCATCACTATTGCAGTTGAAAATAATGTAACTTGTTTGATTCAAAGTGAAATGCGTCACGAAATTCTTTGCGGGGGTTCTGTACAGTACCCCCATAGCAATGTAAGCCAACCTATTCAACGCAGGAGTCTGTTATGTCCAAGTCTGATGTTTTTCACCTCGGCCTCACTAAAAGCGATCTGCAAGGGGCAACACTTGCCATCGTCCCGGGCGATCCAGAGCGAGTTGAAAAAATCGCTGTGCTGATGGACAAGCCGGTCAAATTGGCTGCCCACCGTGAATTTACTACCTGGCGTGCTGAGTTAGATGGCAAGCCAGTTATCGTCTGTTCCACCGGTATCGGTGGTCCATCAACCTCTATCGCGGTTGAAGAGCTGGCGCAGCTGGGGATTCGTACTTTCCTGCGTATCGGGACGACCGGTGCCATCCAGCCACATATCAATGTTGGTGATGTTCTGGTGACAACTGCTTCTGTGCGCCTTGATGGTGCCAGTCTGCACTTTGCACCAATGGAATATCCAGCCGTTGCTGACTTCGCCTGTACTACCGCACTGGTTGAAGCCGCGAAATCTATCGGCGCGACCACACACATTGGTGTGACTGCATCTTCCGATACCTTCTACCCAGGCCAGGAGCGTTACGACACCTTCTCAGGCCGCGTAGTTAACCGCTACAAAGGCTCCATGGAAGAGTGGCAGCAGATGGGCGTGATGAACTATGAGATGGAATCTGCAACACTTCTGACCATGTGTGCAAGCCAGGGGTTGCGTGCGGGTATGGTTGCAGGCGTGATTGTGAACCGTACTCAGCAAGAAATTCCTAACGCTGAAACGATGAAGAAAACCGAAAGCCACGCAGTGAAAATCGTTGTAGAAGCAGCTCGTCGCCTAATCTAATTCCGCTAAAGCCGGCGCAAGCCGGCTTATTTTTATGCTTTGCGTAATGCCTCGCAGTAAACTCCTTTTCATCTGGACATTTATACAGCACAATTTTATTTTGCTGGTGTCTGGCATGGCTTGTGGGAGTGACTGTGGATATTTCTATTTTATTCGGGCTCGGTATTGCGCTGGTTGGTGTTCTGACTGGCTGGCTGCTGGCAAGTTTGCGGGCAGCACAGCGGCAATCCGCACTGCATGAAGAACAACGAGAAATCTACGGCGAGCTGACTGCCGCCCGGCAGGAGTTACAGCAAAATCAGCACTGGAAGGATGAGTGCGAGCAACTCAATCGCGAATTGCGCACTCAGCTTGAAATTAACAGTGCCCAGGAAGCAGATATCCGCGAACTCTCCACGCTACTAGAACAAACCCGCCTTAATGCCGATGATAAACATCGTCAGATGCTCAATAGTGAACAGCGCCTGAGCGAACAGTTTGAAAACCTCGCCAACCGTATTTTTGAGCAAAGTGGCCGCAAAGTTGAAGAACAAAACCGCCAGAGTCTGAACGGCTTACTTTCCCCTTTGCGTGAACAACTGGATGGCTTTCGCCGCCAGGTTCAGGAAAGTTTTGGGCAGGAAGCTCGCGAGCGCCACACGCTAACCCACGAAATTCGTAACCTTCAGCAGCTTAATGCTCAAATGGCGCAAGAGGCGCTGAACCTTACTAAAGCGCTGAAAGGGGACAATAAAACGCAGGGCAACTGGGGTGAAGTTGTATTAACGCGTGTTCTGGAGGCATCCGGTTTACGCGAAGGTTATGAATACGAAACCCAGGTGAATATTCAGCTAGAAAATAATAGCCGCATGCAGCCTGATGTGATCGTGCGTTTGCCGCAAGGTAAAGACGTGGTGATCGACGCCAAGATGACGCTGGTGGCCTATGAGCGTTACTACAATGGTGACGACGAATTAACTCGTGAAAGCGCACTCAACGAACACATTGCTGCGGTACGTAACCATATCCGCATGCTTGGCCGTAAAGATTACCAACAGTTGCCTGGGCTACGTTCACTGGATTATGTGCTGATGTTTATTCCTGTAGAGCCTGCATTTTTACTGGCTATCGATCGCCAGCCGGAACTGATCAGCGAAGCCCTCAAAAATAACATCATGCTGGTTAGCCCGACCACTTTGCTGGTGGCGCTACGAACAGTTGCCAATTTGTGGCGTTACGAGCACCAAAGCCGGAATGCGCAACAAATTGCCGAACGCGCCAGCCGCCTGTATGACAAAATGCGCCTCTTTGTTGATGATATGTCGGCAATTGGTCAAAGCCTGGATAAAGCGCAGGATAACTACCGGCAGGCTATGAAAAAACTCGCTACCGGACGCGGAAATATTCTGCTCCAGGCCGATGCATTTCGTGGCCTTGGTGTTGAGGTTAAACGTGAGATTAATCCAGATTTAGTCGAGCAGGCCAGACTTGAAGACGGCGATAACACCGAGCGCCATGGGTATGAAAACGACGAAGAAAACAACGCAGAGAACAGTTTAGAAGATCGACGCATCGTAGGTGAGCGTTAAGCGCTGCCTAAGCTCGCGGCTTGAAGCATAGGGCTTTAGGCCTCATTCTGTTACACTTCACAAACATTTTTTGGATAAGCAGGCATCGAGATGGTTGAAGAATCCCAGGAAACAACACACTTTGGCTTCCGCACTGTAGCGAAGGAACAAAAGGCCGATATGGTCGCTCATGTGTTCCATTCTGTAGCGGCAAAATACGACGTGATGAATGACCTGATGTCATTCGGCATCCATCGTATCTGGAAGCGTTTTACCATTGATTGCAGTGGTGTTCGCCGTGGTCAACGTGTACTGGATTTAGCCGGAGGGACTGGCGATTTGACCGCGAAGTTCTCCCGTCTGGTTGGCGAAACGGGCGAAGTGGTTCTGGCGGATATCAACGATTCCATGCTGAAAATGGGCCGTGAAAAACTACGCAACATCGGTGTGGTTGGCAACGTGAACTATGTTCAGGCTAACGCTGAAGCTCTGCCATTCCCGGATAACTTTTTTGATTGCATCACTATCTCTTTCGGCCTGCGTAATGTGACAGACAAAGAGAAAGCGCTGCGTTCGATGTACCGCGTGTTAAAACCAGGTGGCCGCCTGCTGGTGCTGGAATTCTCCAAACCAATTATCGAACCACTGAGCAAAGCTTACGATGCATACTCCTTCCACATTTTACCGCGTATCGGTGAAATTGTTGCGCAGGATGCAGAAAGCTACCGCTACCTGGCTGAGTCTATTCGTATGCACCCGGATCAAGATACGCTGAAAGCGATGATGGAAGATGCAGGTTTTGAAAATACTACCTACTTCAACCTGACTGCGGGCGTAGTTGCTCTGCACCGTGGCTATAAATTCTGACAGGGAGTTCGTGATGCCATTTACACCCCTGATGACGGCTGGAATTGAAAATATCCTCAATACATTTCTCTGGCGTGACCGTGGCTTAAAGGCGGCACGTCAGCGCTTAGTGGGTAAGGTGTTGCGTCTTGAACTCAAAGAGTTTTCATCGCCTATCGTTTTGGTGTTTAGCGAACAGCAAATTGATGTCTTAGCCCAGTGGGAAGGCGAAGCCGATTGCCTGGTGATCACAGGGCTTAGCACCTTGCCAAAACTACGCGACAGGCAGCAGCTTACTGCGCTAATTCGCAGCGGTGAATTGGAAGTACAAGGCGATCTTCAGGTGGTCCAGAATTGGGTTGCTTTGACGGATCTTGCCGAATTTGACCCAGCCGAACTGTTAGCTCCGTATATTGGCGATATTGCCGCCGAAGGTATCAGCAAGGTTATCCGTGGTGGCGGTAAGTTATTCAAAAAAGGATTTACTCGTAATCAGCAATACCTGTCAGAAGCCATTACGGAAGAGTGGAAAATGGCACCGGGATCGCTTGAGGTTGCATGGTTTGCTGAGGAAACGGCAGCAGTCGAAAGGAATGTTGACGCACTCATCGCGCGACTGAACAAACTGGAGAACAAATGACGCCTGGAGAAATTCGTCGCCTCTATTTCATTGTCCGCACTTTTCTTAGTTATGGTCTGGATGAACTGATACCTCGTGTCCGCATTACACTGCCATTACGTATCTGGCGGCGTATGCTGTTCTGGATGCCAAACCGCCATAAAGAAAAGCCTCTGGGTGAGCGTTTACGTCTGGCTTTACAAGAGCTTGGCCCGGTGTGGATCAAGTTTGGGCAGATGCTTTCTACACGTCGTGATTTGTTCCCGCCGCAAATTGCCGATCAACTGGCTATGTTGCAGGATCGCGTTGCACCGTTTGACGGAGCATTAGCTAAAAAACAAATCGAACAAGCGATGGGAGGGCTTCCTGTAGAAGCCTGGTTTGACGATTTTGAAATCAAGCCGCTCGCGTCAGCTTCCATTGCCCAGGTCCATACCGCTCGTCTGAAAGAGAATGGGCGAGAAGTGGTTATCAAAGTTATTCGTCCGGATATTCTGCCGATCATCAAAGCGGATATGAAACTCATCTATCGCCTCGCACGATGGGTGCCGCGTTTACTGCCTGATGGTCGTCGTTTGCGTCCGCTTGAAGTTGTACGCGAATATGAGAAGACCTTAATTGATGAGCTAAATTTGCTGCGCGAGTCGGCAAACGCCATTCAATTGCGCCGCAATTTTGAAGGCAGCTCGATGTTGTATGTGCCGGAAGTGTTTTCTGACTATTGCAGTCAGGACATGATGGTGATGGAGCGAATTTACGGTATTCCGGTTTCTGATATTGCGATGCTGCATCAGCAAGGTACCAATATGAAACTGTTGGCAGAACGCGGAGTGCAGGTCTTCTTCACTCAGGTGTTCCGTGACAGCTTCTTCCATGCCGATATGCACCCAGGCAATATCTTTGTCAGTTACGACCATCCAGAAGACCCGCAATACATTGGTATTGACTGCGGCATTGTGGGTTCGCTCAATAAAGAAGATAAGCGCTATCTGGCAGAAAACTTTATCGCCTTCTTTAATCGCGATTATCGTAAAGTCGCTGAACTGCATGTGGATTCAGGTTGGGTACCGCCAGACACCAATGTCGAAGACTTCGAATTTGCCATTCGTACCGTTTGCGAGCCTATCTTTGAAAAGCCATTAGCGGAAATTTCCTTTGGCCATGTACTGCTGAACCTGTTCAATACGGCACGTCGCTTTAATATGGAAGTGCAGCCACAGCTTGTTTTACTACAAAAGACGCTACTTTACGTTGAAGGGCTTGGAAGGCAGCTTTATCCGCAACTTGATTTATGGAAAACCGCCAAACCTTTCCTGGAAGATTGGATCAAAGATCAGGTGGGGATTCCTGCACTTATCCGTTCTTTTAAAGAAAAAGCACCGTTCTGGATAGAAAAAATGCCAGAATTGCCAGAATTGATGTACGACAGTTTGCGCCAGGGTAAACAATTACAGCACAGTGTTGATAAAATAACGCGAGATTTGCAACGCAATCAGGTACGTCAATCGCAATCGCGCTATTTGTTTGGTATTGGCGCTACGCTGATGTTAAGCGGGACTTTATTATTGATTAATAAACCAGAATGGGAATTTATGCCTGCCTGGTTGATGGCCGGGGGTATTGTGACCTGGTTGATCGGCTGGCGGCGCTCAACCTGAGTTGTTTTTAATCGTTTTTAACAGACAACGTGCGGTACAATACAGGCCGTAATCTATTCATCACTGTGATTTGAGGCAACATTATGGGTGGTATCAGTATTTGGCAATTGTTGATCATTGCCGTGATCGTCGTTCTGCTTTTCGGCACCAAGAAACTGGGTTCTATCGGTTCTGATTTGGGCGCATCCATCAAAGGCTTTAAAAAGGCCATGAGCGATGATGAAGACAAAGAGAAAGATAAATCCGTTCAGGATGCTGATTTCACAGCGAAAACGCTTGCAGATAAGCAGCCTGGCGAAGTGAAAAAAGACGAAGCAAAGAGCAACGATAAAGAGCAGGTGTAAACCGTGTTCGATATTGGTTTCAGTGAGTTGCTGCTGGTATTCGTGATTGGCCTGATTGTCCTCGGGCCACAACGTTTGCCTGTGGCAGTTAAAACGGTTGTCGGTTGGGTTCGCGCTTTGCGTTCGCTTGCGGCAACTGTGCAAAATGAACTGGTTCAGGAACTGAAAATCCAGGAGTTGCAAGACAGCCTTAAGAAGGTTGAAAAAGCGAGCATGGATAATCTCACTCCGGAGCTAAAGGCATCAATGGATGAGCTGCGTCAAGCCGCTGAGTCAATGAAGCGCTCGTATACTCATGAACCTGAAAAGGGGAGCGACGAGGCTCATACCATTCATAACCCATTGATAAAAGATGCCGAGGATAGGCACGATGGCGTGACACCAGCCGCTGCTGCACACCAGGCCAGTGCGCCCGATCAGGCTCCTGCCGTTGAGTCTGAAACAGTTCCTGCACCTGTGGCAGTTTCTGACGAGTTGATCCAGCCTCAGATTAAACCCGTGGCAGAACCAGTCAAAATACCAGCGTCTTCTCAACCTTCGAGTGATAAACAGTAAACATGGCCGTAGAAGATACCCAACCGCTTATCAGCCATCTGATTGAGCTACGCAAGCGACTGTTAAATAGCATTATCGCTGTGCTGGTGATTTTCCTGGCACTGGTTTACTTTGCCAACGACATTTACCAAATCGTCTCCGCACCGCTTATCAGCCAGATGCCGATAGGCTCGACGATGATTGCTACCGATGTCGCATCACCGTTTTTTGCGCCAATTAAACTGACGATTTATGTCTCGGTTTTCTTGTCAGCACCGGTCATTCTTTATCAAATCTGGGCGTTTATTGCGCCTGCGCTTTATAAACACGAGCGCAAACTGGTTATGCCACTGCTGTTCTCCAGCACGATGCTGTTTTATATCGGCATCGCTTTTGCCTATTTCGTGGTGTTTCCGCTAGCGTTTGGGTTCCTGACGAAAACCGCGCCTATAGGCGTCGTGATGTCTACTGACATAACGAAATACCTCGATTTTGTCATGGCATTGTTTATGGCATTTGGTGTGGCGTTTGAAGTACCGGTGGCGATTATTCTTTTGTGCTGGATGGGTGTAACCAGCCCGGAAGCGTTAAAGAAAAAGCGCCCGTACATTCTGGTTGGTGCATTTGTGGTTGGCATGCTGTTGACTCCGCCGGATGTCTTCTCGCAAACACTGCTGGCAATTCCGATGTACTGCCTGTTTGAAGTCGGTGTGTTCTTCTCTCGTTTCTATGTCGGTAAAGGACGTAGAAGAGGTGAAGAAGACCCGGAAGATGCTCCAGAAGCAGAAGACCAACACTCTAATAAAGAGTCATAATTTCAGGCCGCCCATCAGGGCGGTCGTCGTTTGGAAGGCGCTATGTTTGATATCGGTGTAAATCTTACCAGCTCACAGTTTGCGAAAGACCACGTAGAGGTTGTCGCTCGAGCGCATTCAGCGGGAGTCAGTGGCATGTTGCTGACCGGTACGAATCTGCATGAAAGTCAGCAGGCTTTGTTACTGGCGCAACAGTATCAAGGATGTTGGTCCACGGCTGGTGTTCACCCTCATGATGCCAGCCAGTGGCAAGACGAAACGGCAGAGGCCATTCGCAAACTTGCTGGTGCTTCTGAAGTGGTTGCAATCGGCGAGTGTGGCCTGGATTTCAACCGTAATTTCTCCACACCTGCTGAACAAGAGCGTGCTTTTACCGCACAACTGGCCCTTGCGGCTGACCTGATGATGCCGGTATTTTTACACTGCCGTGAAGCACACGAACGCTTTATTGCTCTGCTTGACCCCTGGCTCGATAAATTGCCAGGTGTGGTGCTGCACTGCTTTACCGGTACAGAAAATGAAGCTCGTGAGTGTCTGGCACGTGGACTTTTTATTGGCGTGACCGGTTGGGTGTGCGATGAGCGCCGTGGCCTTGAACTACGTGAGTTGCTACCCGTGATTCCCGCGCATCAACTGCTGCTGGAAACTGATGCCCCCTATTTGTTACCGCGGGATCTAAAACCAAAACCTGCTTCCCGTCGGAACGAACCCTGCTACTTGCCACATATCCTGAACAAGGTGGCCCAATGGCGTGGAGAAGATCCTGCCTGGCTTGAGCAAGTAACAGATGACAATGCCCGCCGTCTTTTCCGGCTGGCTTAATTCAGGAGAAAGTAAATGAGCTATGCATTTCCAGGCACGTTTCCTGGCCGCCGTATGCGCCGCGTCCGTCGCCATGATTTCAGCCGTCGCCTTGTGGCGGAGAATCAACTAACGGTTAACGACTTGATCTACCCTGTTTTTGTGATGGAAGGTCAGAATCGTCAGGAAGAAGTGGCGTCAATGCCGGGCGTTTACCGTATGACTATCGATTTACTGCTCAAAGAAGCGGAAGCCGTTGCGAAGCTGGGTGTACCGGTACTGTCCCTGTTCCCGGTCATCGAGAGCGCTGGAAAGTCTCTGCATGCTGAAGAAGCTTATAATCCGAATGGTCTGGTTCAGCGTGCAGTTCGTGCACTGAAAGATGCCGTGCCGGAATTAGGTCTGCTGACTGATGTGGCGCTTGATCCGTATACCACTCACGGCCAGGATGGCGTAATTGATGCAGACGGTTACGTTATTAACGACATTACGCGTGAAATTCTGGTGCGGCAGGCACTGTCTCATGCAGAAGCCGGGGCTGAAATCATCGCGCCAAGCGATATGATGGATGGTCGTATAGGAGCAATTCGCGACCAGCTTGAGCTGGATGGTTTTGTGAATACCCAGATTATGTCTTATGCCGCGAAATACGCATCGTGCTATTACGGCCCGTTCCGTGACGCAATTGGTTCATCCGGCAACTTGAAAGGTGGCAATAAAAAAACCTATCAGATGGACCCGGCCAATGGCGATGAAGCGTTGCAAGAAGTTGCGCAGGATCTGCAAGAAGGTGCTGATATGGTGATGGTGAAACCAGGTATGCCGTATCTGGATGTGGTTCGCCGCGTGAAAGACACCTTTGGCGTGCCGACTTTCGCCTACCAGGTTTCTGGTGAATATGCGATGCATATGGCCGCAATCCAGAACGGTTGGTTGGCAGAAAAACCGGCTATCATGGAATCGTTGCTGTGCTTTAAACGCGCTGGGGCAGATGGCGTGTTGACGTACTTCTCGAAGCGTGTAGCGCAGTGGCTACACGATGAGCAAATGCAGCGCTAGAGTCAAAATGTAGGGCCAGTCATCGCTGGCCTTTTTTACGTCTTTTTGAAATCCGTATTCTTCACGCTCTGCATCACTTGTTTATTCAACAAGTTGAGCAGCAGCATAGAGCGGGCTTCTCCGTCCGGTTCGCTAAAAATCGCCTCCAGACCTTCGAACGCCCCTTCGGTTATCACCACGCGATCGCCTTCGTACGGCGTATCCGGGTCCAGAACGTTCTCTGGGGTGTGGTTGATGAGCTGCTCAATCACATCACTCGGTACAGTAGCCGGCAGGCTGCCGAAACGAACGAAATGGCTCACACCGCGCGTGGAGTTTATGGTTGTAGTATGAATATTTTCAGGGTCAAACCGGACAAACATATAGTTTGGGAATAATGGTTCATCGACCGCAGTGCGTTTGCCTCGAACGATCTTTTCAATTTTGATCATCGGGGTAAGGCAATTCACTTCCTGACGCTCGAGATGCTCTTGCGCCCGTAGTAATTGACCTCGTTTGCAGTACAACAAATACCAGGATTCCATAGTTTCTCTTTTCCTCATTAATCGAGGAAGAATAGCAAAAGGCCGTTATCAGGGATAGACGGCTCAGGTATAACCAATCACTGATTGGTCATCAGATAAGCATTTACGCGTTATTAACAAAAATACAGCATGCTGTGCATGAAGCCCGTATAATGAGCGCCAAATCCTGACTACGATTAATTGCATGAAATACCACGACCTACGCGACTTTCTGGAACTACTCGAACAACGCGGTGAGCTAAAGCGTATCGCAATGCCAGTCGATCCGTACCTGGAAATGACTGAAATTGCCGATCGTACTTTGCGCGCCAATGGTCCTGCGCTGCTTTTTGAGAACCCTAAAGGGTACGACATGCCAGTGTTGTGCAACCTGTTTGGCACGCCAAAACGTGTCGCGATGGGGATGGGGCAGGAAGATGTGTCGGCGCTGCGCGAAGTGGGTAAGTTACTGGCCTTCCTGAAAGAGCCGGAGCCACCGAAAGGTTTCCGCGACTTGTTCGATAAACTGCCACAGTTTAAGCAAGTCCTGAATATGCCGACTAAGCGGCTGCGTAACGCCCCTTGTCAGGAACAAATTTGGGAAGGTGATGAAGTCGATTTATCCCGCATCCCTATCATGCAATGCTGGCCGGAAGATGCGGCACCGCTGATTACCTGGGGTCTGACGGTAACGCGTGGCCCGCATAAAGAGCGTCAGAATCTGGGCATTTATCGCCAGCAGCTTATTGGTAAAAACAAACTGATCATGCGTTGGTTGTCGCATCGCGGCGGTGCGCTTGATTTCCAGGAGTGGTGTGCTGAACATCCGGGTGAGCATTTCCCAGTTTCAGTTGCTTTAGGCGCAGATCCTGCGACTATTCTTGGCGCGGTAACGCCGGTGCCTGATACGCTTTCCGAATATGCGTTCGCCGGTTTGCTACGTGGCACAAAAACCGAAGTCGTGAAGTGTATTTCCAACGATCTCGAAGTGCCTGCCAGTGCGGAAATTGTGCTGGAAGGCTATATCGAGCCAGGTGAAATGGCACCGGAAGGGCCATATGGTGACCACACGGGTTACTACAATGAAGTAGATGACTTCCCGGTATTTACCGTGACGCATATTACTCAGCGGCAGAATGCTATTTATCACTCAACTTACACCGGACGCCCACCGGATGAGCCCGCGGTTCTGGGTGTTGCGCTGAATGAAGTGTTTGTGCCGATTCTGCAAAAGCAGTTCCCGGAAATTGTTGATTTTTATCTGCCGCCGGAAGGCTGCTCTTATCGCCTTGCGGTTGTCACCATTAAGAAGCAGTACGCGGGCCATGCTAAACGCGTGATGATGGGAGTCTGGTCTTTCCTGCGACAGTTTATGTACACCAAGTTTGTCATCGTTTGTGATGATGATGTCAACGCGCGTGACTGGAACGATGTAATTTGGGCCATCACCACGCGTATGGACCCGGCGCGTGATACCGTACTGGTAGAAAACACGCCAATTGATTACCTGGATTTTGCCTCGCCGGTTTCCGGTCTTGGTTCAAAAATGGGACTGGATGCCACCAATAAATGGCCTGGGGAAACCCAACGTGAATGGGGTCGTCCTATTAAGAAAGATGCAGAAGTATGTGCGCGTATTGATGCAATCTGGTATGAACTGGCTATTTTCGACGACAGTAAAAACGCCTGAGTGGCGGATTTTACGGTTTTGCATTATTGACCCGACAGAGGGGAAGCATGACAACCTTAAGCTGTAAAGTGACCTCGGTAGAAGCGATAACTGATACGGTATATCGCGTTCGATTACTGCCGGAAGCGAAGTTCTCCTTTCAGGCCGGGCAGTATTTGATGGTGGTGATGGATGAGCGCGACAAACGCCCGTTCTCCATGGCATCCACGCCGAGCGACCACGAGTTTATCGAGCTGCACATTGGCGCGTCAGAGATTAATCTGTACGCCATGGCGGTGATGGACCGTATTTTGAAAGAAAAAGAGATCGTTGTTGATATTCCACACGGCGACGCCTGGCTGCGTGACGACGAAGATCGTCCGCTGATTCTGATTGCAGGCGGCACCGGCTTCTCTTATGTGCGTTCAATTTTGCTGACGGCTCTTGCGCGTAATCCACAACGTGAAATCGCGATTTACTGGGGCGGCCGTGAAGATAAACATCTTTATGATCTGTCTGAGCTGGAAGCGCTGTCCGTGGTTCACCCAAATCTGCGTGTTGAAGCGGTTGTTGAACAACCGGAAGAAGGTTGGCGTGGACGTACTGGCACAGTGTTAACTGCGGTAATGCAGGATTACGGAACGCTTGCCGGGCACGACATCTATATTGCCGGGCGTTTTGAGATGGCGAAAATTGCCCGCGACTTGTTCTGCAATGAACGTAGCGCGCAGGTTGATCGTATGTTTGGTGATGCGTTCTCATTTATCTGATGCATAAAGGCCACCGTTTTCTACGGTGGCCAAGTGTTAACAACGTTTATTCAAACGGTGTGTAATGGAAATAGAGCGGTTTTTTGTCTGATTCATACAGACACAGTATAGAGCCGAGCCTTTTTTGCGAACTGCTAATCGTTGCCACAACCTCGCTAGACACAGGCTGCTTGCCTAGCTTTTCTTCGTATCTGTTAATCTGAATCCCTTCGTTTTTTATTTTTGCTTGATTTAACAAGACCATCATATCTGGGCTGTTTTTCATGACCCGCTTTCCATACGCCAGGCAATCTTTAGCCATTTTGACATCACCAGATTCTGCTGCATTGGCCCCGATAGAGGCCAGACACAGGCTGGTCATCAGTAAAGCCTGAACAATCTTCATCTTATTCCCTTAATTAGAATGGCGTCATAGCCAGGCGAAATATAGAACGTTGAGATAGTCAGAGCAATATATGTACAACGAGGGAGGTTCGGGGAAAAGAAAAAACCCGCCCCTGACAGGCGGGAAAAACGGCAACTAAACTTTTTTCTGCCTCATTGAAGCTATAGCTTTGTTGGCTGCCTTAGTTCACCCCGGTCACATAGTTATCTATGCTCCCGGGGATTCACTCAGTTGCCGCCGTGCCATAGCACCAATGGCTTTGAAAAAACGACAAAGAAAACGTCTAAACGCGTTCAATTACAGTGGCAATACCCTGTCCCAACCCGATGCACATAGTGGCGAGGCCAAACTGCGCATCGCGACGTTCCATCAGATTCAACAACGTAGTGCTAATACGAGTACCGGAACAACCCAGCGGGTGACCCAGTGCAATCGCACCACCATTCAGGTTAATTTTGTCGTCGATCTTATCCATCAGGCCCAGATCTTTAATACATGGCAGGATCTGTGCGGCGAACGCTTCATTCATCTCAAACAGGTCGATATCAGCGGCAGTCAGGCCCGCTTTTTTCAACGCCAATTGTGATGCCGGAACCGGTCCGTAACCCATAATTGAAGGGTCACAGCCAACAACTGCCATAGAGCGAACATAAGCACGAATCTTCAGACCAAGCTCTTTGGCGCGTGATTCGCTCATCAGCAACATGGCGGAAGCGCCATCGGAAAGCGCAGAAGAGCTGCCTGCGGTGACGGTGCCGTTGATCGGGTCAAACGCCGGTTTCAGCGCCGCCAGCCCTTCAACGGTTGTTTCTGGACGAATGACTTCATCGTAATCAAAACGTTTGAGCACGCCGTCTGCGTCATGGCCGCTGGTCGGCAGAATTTCATTTTTGAAATGACCTGCTTCTGTCGCAGCCCAGGCTCGTTGGTGTGAACGAGCAGCAAACTGGTCCTGCATCTCACGGCTGATACCGTGCATGCGCGACAGCATTTCGGCGGTTAAGCCCATCATGCCAGCCGCTTTTGCAACGTTACGACTCAGACCCGGATGGAAATCAACACCGTAGCTCATCGGTACATGGCCCATATGTTCCACGCCGCCAATCAGACAAGCATGTGCATCACCGGTTTGAATCATACGAGCAGCATCGTGCAGTGCCTGCATTGAAGAACCGCACAACCGGTTTACGGTTACAGCCGGGACTGAATGTGGGATTTCTGCCAGCAGTGATGCATTACGCGCAATATTAAAACCTTGCTCCAGAGTTTGCTGCACGCATCCCCAATAAATATCATCGAGTGCTGCGGCTTCAAGTGCCGGGTTGCGTGAGAGAATCCCACGCATCAAATGGGCGGAAAGATCTTCCGCGCGCAGATTACGGAACGCCCCGCCTTTTGAACGGCCCATCGGGGTGCGGATGGCATCAACAATTACAACCTTTTCCATGATCACTCCTCAGGCACTTTTCAGGTCACTGGTTGGGCGCGCGGCTTCAACCGGTGGATAGTACGGCTCGTTACGGGACGCTTTTGTACGCAGACCATCAGGCACCTGGTATAGCGGGCCGAGATGCTCATACTGCTGGGCCATATCGAGATATTTGGCGCTGCCGATGGTGTCTAACCAGCGGAAGGCACCGCCGTGGAACGGAGGGAATCCCAGGCCGTAAACCAGAGCCATATCAGCTTCTGCCGGGCTTGCGATAATGCCTTCTTCCAGGCAACGCACCACTTCGTTGACCATTGGGATCATCATGCGAGCAATGATCTCTTCGTCGCTGAAGTTATGACGTGGCTTGCTGACATCTGCCAGCAGGCTGTCGGTGGCTTCGTCTTGTTCTTTACGGGGCTTGCCTTTGCTGTCTTGTTTGTAGCGATAGAAACCCTGCTGGGTTTTCTGGCCGTAACGGCCTGCGTCAAACATCGCATCAACCGCATCGCGGTAATCTTTTTGCATACGCTGTGGGAAACCAGCGGCCATAACAGCTTGCGCGTGGTGCGCGGTATCAATACCAACCACGTCTAGCAGATACGCCGGGCCCATTGGCCAACCGAACTGTTTTTCCATCACTTTGTCGATTTGACGGAAATCGGCACCGTCGCGCATCAGTTGGCTGAAACCTGCAAAGTACGGGAACAGCACGCGGTTGACGAAGAAGCCTGGGCAGTCGTTCACAACGATCGGGGTTTTGCCCATTTTGCTGGCCCACGCCACGACCTTCGCGATAGTTTGCTCAGACGTTTTATCTCCACGAATGACTTCGACTAACGGCATGCGATGCACAGGGTTAAAGAAGTGCATGCCGCAGAAGTTTTCCGGGCGCTTCAGGCTGTTTGCCAACTCGCCAATAGGAATGGTCGATGTGTTTGACGCCAGAACGGTATCTGGACGTACTTTATCTTCCACTTCTGCCAGAACGGCTTTCTTAACTTTCGGATTTTCAACAACCGCTTCAACCACTACATCGACACGCTCAAAACCGGCGTAATCGAGCGTCGGATGAATAGTGGCAATTACACCTGCCAGTTTCATGCCGTCGATTTTGCCGCGTTCGAGCTGTTTGTTCAGTAGCTTACTGGCCTCGTTAATACCCAGTTCCAGCGACTTCTCATTAATATCCTTCATTAATACCGGTACGCCTTTCCAGGCAGACTGGTAAGCAATGCCGCCGCCCATGATCCCGGCACCAAGAACGGCTGCCTGTTTCGGGGTTTCGGTATTTTTGGTCAGCTTTTTCGCCTGACCTTTTATGTATTGGTCGTTAAGGAAAATCCCGACCAGCGCACGGGCCTCATTGGAACGTGCCAACGGCACGAAACTTTGAGTCTCCAGTTTTAATGCTTCATCACGCCCCAGACGCGCCGCGGCTTCAATGGTTTTTACTGCCGTCATCGGAGCAGGGTAGTGTTTACCGGCAATTTGCATCACCATGCTCTTAGCAATGGTGAAGCTCATGGTGGCTTCGATTTTGCTCAGTTTCAGAGGTTGGAGTTTCGGTGCGCGTTTGGCTTTCCAGTCCAGATCGCCATTAATCGCCTGGCGCAGTATTGCCAGTGCGCCATCGCGCAGTTTTTCAGTTTTGACGACACCGTCAACTAAACCGAGTTTTTGTGCTTCAACTGCACCAACATCTTTCCCGGCGGTGATAATCTCCAGCGCGCTGTCAGCACCCAGTAAACGTGGCAGACGCACAGAGCCACCGAAACCAGGCATGATGCCCAGCTTGGTTTCCGGCAGGCCGATACGGGTGTCAGGCGTGGCCAGACGGTAATCTGTTGCCAGGACACATTCACATCCGCCGCCAAGGGCATAACCATTAACTGCCGAAATGGTAGGGACCGGTAAATCTTCCAGGCGATTGAAAACGCTGTTGGCGAATTGCAGCCAGTGAGTCAGTTGCTCCGCAGGAACCAGGAACAGCGACAGAAATTCGGTAATATCAGCGCCAACGATAAACGCTGCTTTATTGGAACTGAGCAGCAGGCCTTTTAACTGCGGCTGCTTTTCCAGCACATCCAGCGCGTGGCCGAGGCTTGCTACGGTCGCGGTGTCGAGTTTATTCACTGAGCCGGGTGCATCGAATACCAATTCTGCGATGCCATCTTCCAGCCAGTCGAGATGTAAGGTTTCACCTTGGTAGAGCATGTCAGTCTCCTGAATCCAGCAATGGGATCTGGTCGTACCAGATGGAGAGGAGTGTGGAATTGATGTTAATGAAATGCAAATAGCTCTTTAAATATTTGCAAAGATGATCACAGCCACTGGAAATAAGTTCGCAAACTTTACGGTGTGCTAAGATGCGTGGCGTTCAGTTTATGAAAAAAACAGAAGGGTAAATCATGGATTCACTGGCCTCACTTTATAAAGATCATGTGGCAACTTTGCAGGAGCGTACCCGCAATGTTCTGGCGCGTTTTAATCTCGACGCGCTGTTGATTCACTCGGGCGAGTTGGTCAACGTCTTCCTCGATGATCATCCGTATCCGTTCAAAGTTAACCCACAATTCAAAGCCTGGGTTCCGGTGACACAAGTGCCCAACTGCTGGCTGCTGGTGGATGGTGTTAACAAACCGAAACTGTGGTTCTACTTGCCGGTTGATTACTGGCACAACGTTGAGCCGCTGCCAGAATCCTTCTGGACTGACGAAATTGAAGTCATTGCTTTGCCAAAAGCAGATGGCATTGGCAGCCAGTTGCCTGCCGCACGTGGCAATATCGGTTACATCGGCCCTGTGCCAGAGCGTGCTGTGCAGCTTGAAATTCAGGGTGCGAATATCAATCCGAAAGGGGTGATTGATTACCTGCATTACCATCGCTCTTATAAAACAGATTATGAATTGGCGTGTATGCGTGAAGCGCAGAAAACCGCAGTGGTTGGCCACCAGGCAGCTCATGAAGCCTTCTTGTCTGGAATGAGCGAGTTTGATATCAACCTGGCTTATTTGACGGCAACCGGACACCGCGATACCGATGTGCCATATGGCAATATTGTGGCACTCAACGAGCACGCAGCAGTTCTGCACTACACCAAATTAGATAATCGCGCGCCTGCGGAAATGCGTAGCTTCCTTTTAGATGCTGGCGCGGAATACAACGGCTATGCGGCTGATTTAACGCGTACCTGGTCGGCTAATAGCGACAATGATTATGCTCAATTGGTGAAAGACGTTAACACCGAGCAACTTGCGTTAATTGACACCCTGAAAGCGGGGGTGCGCTATACCGATTATCATATTCAGTTCCATCAACGTATCGCGAAGTTGCTGAACCGCCATAAGCTAGTTACGGGCATTAGCGAAGAAGCGATGGTAGAAACCGGTATTACTGGGCCGTTTATGCCGCACGGTTTGGGTCACCCGTTGGGTCTGCAGGTTCATGATGTCGCTGGCTTCATGCAGGATGATACCGGTACGCACCTTGCTGCTCCTTCTCAATATCCGTATCTGCGCTGCACGCGTATTCTGGAGCCGCGTATGGTTCTGACTATCGAGCCGGGCATTTACTTCATTGAGTCTTTACTCGCGCCATGGCGCGAAGGCCAGTACAGCAAACACTTTGACTGGCAGCGCATTGAAGCAATGAAACCTTTCGGTGGTGTTCGCATTGAAGACAACGTCATTGTTTACGAAAACAGTGTTGAAAACATGACGCGTGATTTGAAACTGGCGTAATGGATAGCTGGCTGATTCCTGCTGAATCCGTCACGGTCAGTGAGGAAATCAAGAAAAGTCGTTTTATTACGCTGGTCGCGCATACGGCTGGCGTAATAGCGGCGAAAGCGTTTCTTGAAAAAATACGTTCTGAACACCCGGATGCCCGGCATCATTGCTGGGCCTGGGTGGCTGGTGCGCCGGATGACTCGCAGCAGTTAGGCTTTTCTGATGATGGCGAACCCGCAGGTACTGCTGGAAAACCAATGCTTGCCCAGCTTATGGGAAGTGGTATAGGTGAAATTACTGCTGTAGTCGTTCGCTACTCTGGCGGAATCAAACTCGGAACAGGCGGTTTGGTCAAAGCCTACGGCGGCGGGGTGCAGGCGGCATTAAACCAATTGCCTACTGTGCTCAAAGTTCCGTTAACCGAATATACTTTGCAATGTGACTACGCACAGCTTGCGGGAATCGAAACGCTACTCAAGCAGTACGACGGTATTGTGATGCAAAGTGATTTCCAGGCATCTGTACTATTACGTGTGGCATTGCCACAGGCAAAATTCACTGATTTTTCAGTCAGACTTGCTGATTTTAGCCGCGGTGCATTGCATTTATTGCCGGCTGAATAATAATTCCCTCTCGTTATTTTTTTGATAGTTAAGGAAGCGGCTGAAATGCATTTTCGCGCCATAACCCGAATCGTTGGTCTGTTAGTTATTCTTTTTTCCGTGACCATGATTATTCCAGGGTTGGTAGCTTTAATTTATCGCGATGGTGCTGGCCGAGCTTTTACCCAGACTTTCTTCGCAGCGTTACTCATTGGTTCTTTTTTGTGGTGGCCTAACAGACGACAGAAAAGTGAGCTCAAACCTCGAGAAGGGTTCCTGATCGTCGTATTGTTCTGGACAGTGCTGGGGAGTGTGGGGGCGTTGCCCTTTATTTTTGCGGAACAGCCTAATCTCACTATTACCGATGCGTTCTTTGAATCGTTCTCGGGCTTAACCACTACCGGGGCGACAACGCTCGTTGGGCTCGATACGCTTCCTCACGCCATTCTCTTTTATCGGCAGATGTTGCAGTGGTTCGGCGGTATGGGGATCATTGTTCTCGCCGTGGCAATTTTGCCGATACTGGGCGTCGGTGGGATGCAGCTTTATCGCGCTGAAATGCCGGGGCCGCTTAAAGATAATAAAATGCGTCCGCGTATCGCGGATACAGCAAAAACCCTGTGGCTCATCTATGTCTTGTTAACCGTTGCGTGCGCTCTGGCGCTCTGGTTTGCGGGCATGCCTGCATTTGATGCAATAGGCCATAGTTTTGCGACTATAGCTATTGGTGGTTTTTCCACTCATGACGCCAGTATTGGCTATTTCGATAGCCCAACAATTAACACTATTATCGCCATCTTCTTACTGATCTCCGGTTGTAACTATGGCCTGCACTTCTCTTTATTAAGTGGGCGTAATTTAAAAGTCTACTGGCGCGATCCTGAGTTCCGTATGTTCATTGGCGTGCAACTGACGCTGGTGGCTATTTGTACCCTGGTATTGTGGTTCCATAATACTTACCAGACTGCTTTGCTCACGCTGAACCAGGCATTCTTCCAGGTGGTATCGATGGCGACGACCGCCGGCTTCACCACCGACAGTATTGCGCGTTGGCCTCTGTTTTTACCTGTGTTGTTACTGTGCTCTGCTTTTATAGGTGGCTGTGCGGGTTCAACGGGTGGTGGGCTCAAGGTCATTCGTATTCTGTTGCTGTTCAAACAAGGCAACCGTGAACTTAAACGCCTCGTGCACCCCAACGCGGTATATAGCATCAAGCTTGGGAACCGTGCGTTACCGGAACGAATCCTTGAAGCGGTATGGGGATTCTTCTCTGCTTATGCACTGGTCTTTATCGTCAGCATGCTCGCGATTATTGCGACTGGCGTGGATGACTTCTCGGCCTTTGCTTCCGTTGCTGCAACATTAAATAACCTTGGCCCAGGGTTGGGTGTTGTGGCAGACAATTTTGCCAGCATGAACCCAGTGGCAAAATGGATATTGATTGCCAACATGCTGTTTGGCCGTCTTGAAGTGTTTACCTTACTCGTACTGTTCACGCCAACTTTCTGGCGAGAGTAACCGGAGCCTGTAGTGAGAACTTTGATTCTGTTTTCGACCCGTGATGGTCAAACTCGTGAGATTGCTTCTTATATAGCATCTGAGTTGAAAGAGCTTGGTGTAGAGAGCGATGTGGTTAATCTGCATCGCACCAAAGATATTGCCTGGGATAACTATGAGCGGGTCGTTATTGGTGCGTCTATTCGGTACGGACACTTTCATTCATCAGTTGCGGCGTTTGTGAAGAAGCATCAGCAAGCGCTGAACAACATCCCAAGCGCTTTCTTTTCCGTAAACCTGGTTGCACGCAAACCAGAGAAGCGTTCACCACAAACCAACTCTTATACACGTAAGTTCTTGTTGACCTCGCCGTGGCAACCAAATCACTGCGCCGTATTCGCTGGAGCACTGCGTTACCCGCGTTATCGTTGGTACGATCGCATGATGATTCGTTTGATTATGAAGATGACTGGTGGTGAAACGGATATTAGCAAAGAAGTTGTTTATACAGATTGGCCGCAGGTAGCTCGTTTTGCCCATGAGATAGTGCACTTAAACAGCAAATAGTGTCCAAAACACACGTTTTGGATAAAAAAAACGCGCTCAGTCATATTTTTGCAATAAACACTTGTCAGCTC
>NZ_LXEO01000059.1 GCF_001654865.1 Buttiauxella noackiae ATCC 51607
GATTTACGTTATTAAGCCTGCGTATATCCCACCACACAAGCCAACTTCCAGCATATAAGGTAAACTAACCACGTTTAAACTCAGGAAAGATATCTACTATGAGCACTTCTCTTAAGCCCTTCAATACATTCGGTATTCAGGCTGACGCATCGCGTATTGTCATTGTTGAAACAGTCCAGCAGCTAAAAGATGCCTGGAGTGAGTCAGTGGCTGCAAAGATGCCTGTTTTGATCCTGGGTGAGGGGAGTAATGTTCTCTTTCTTGAAGACTATTCCGGTACCGCAATCATTAATCGTATTCCAGGTATCCAGGTTACAGAAGCGGATGATGCCTGGTATCTACATGTCGGGGCTGGTGAAAACTGGCACCACCTGGTGGAATATACCTTGCAACAAGGTATGCCGGGCCTGGAAAATCTGGCTTTGATACCTGGCTGCGCAGGATCTTCACCTATCCAGAATATCGGTGCGTACGGTGTTGAACTCAAAAGTGTTTGTCACTATGTTGATTGTGTCGATTTACTCAGCGGTGAGATGCATCGTCTGGATAATTCACAATGCCAGTTTGGCTATCGTGACAGTATTTTTAAGCATGAATATCAGGATCATTATGCAATTATTGCTGTTGGTCTACGATTGCCAAAATTATGGCGACCAGTGTTAACTTATGGTGATTTGACTCGTCTTGATGCTGCGAATGTCACTCCGCAGGAAGTTTTCAACGCAGTTTGCCACATGCGAACCACAAAACTTCCGGACCCACGTATTAACGGGAACGCAGGTAGTTTCTTTAAAAACCCAGTTCTTGCAGCTGAACAGGCGGAAAAGTTGCTGTCATCCTTCACTACTATTCCACATTATCCTCAGCCTGATGGTTCAGTAAAACTTGCTGCCGGGTGGCTTATCGATCAATGCCAATTGAAAGGTTTTCAAATCGGCGGGGCAGGTGTTCACAAACAGCAGGCCCTGGTATTGATAAACGAAGATGGTGCTTCTGGTCAGGATGTTGTGGAGCTTGCACATCATATACGTCAGTGTGTCGGTGGAAAATTTAATGTGTGGCTTGAACCAGAAGTCCGTTTTATCGGAGCATGTGGGGAAGTAAGTGCAGTGGAGACAATTGCATGAAAGATAATAAAATCCCTCTAACGCTGATTAGCATCCTGGCCGATGGTGAGTTTCACTCTGGCGAGCAGTTGGGTGAGCAACTGGGTATGAGCCGTGCAGCTATAAATAAACATATTCAGACATTAAGAGACTGGGGCGTTGATGTTTTTACCGTTCCAGGTAAAGGATATAGCCTCCCGGATCCTATCCAGTTGCTTAATGAAGAGCTGATAAAATCGCAAATTGAAACGGGATCAGTTGCAGTGTTACCTGTAATTGACTCTACTAACCAGTATTTGCTCGATCGTATTGAAACACTTCAGTCTGGAGATGCATGTATTGCTGAATATCAGCAGGCTGGTCGAGGACGTCGGGGTCGGCAATGGTTTTCACCTTTTGGGGCCAATCTTTACCTTTCTATGTTCTGGCGACTCGAGCAGGGCCCAGCAGCAGCCGTGGGCTTAAGCCTTGTCATCGGGATAGTGATGGCAGAAGTACTGAGTGGATTAGGTGCTGAAAATGTCCGAGTTAAATGGCCAAATGATCTTTATTTAAACGATCGCAAGCTTGCTGGCATTCTGGTTGAGTTAACTGGGAAAACAGGTGATGCAGCGCAGATTGTTATCGGTGCAGGTATCAATCTTGCCATGCGAAATGTGGCGACTAATGTGATTAATCAAAGTTGGATTAATCTTCAGGAAGCCGGAATTAATATAGATCGCAATGCATTAGCTATTAGAATAATAAAAGAATTGCGTAAAGCATTACACCTTTTTGAAGAAGAAGGGTTAATTCCTTTCTTACCTCGTTGGAAAACACTGGATAACTTTATTAATCGTCAGGTTAAATTGATTATTGGCGATAGAGAAATTTATGGTATTTCTCGGGGAATTAATGAACAAGGTGGTTTGTTATTAGAGCAAGATGGTGTTATTAAACCTTGGGTTGGTGGTGAAATATCGCTACGTGGGATTAATTGATATAAATGGGGGAGAAGAAGTCCCCCCATTTTTTATTTCCTAAGTCTTACACACTCGACTTCATGATTTGCACTTTTTGTCATGATCAAGCTTGCACGTTCGCGTGTGGGAAGTATGTTTTCTTTTAAATTCAACCAGTTGATCTCTTTCCAGAGTTGAAGTGCAACATTCACAGCTTCATTTTCTGAAAGCTTTGCATAACTATGGAAATAAGAGTCTGGATCGGTAAATGCACCTTCCCGGAACTTCAGGAAGCGAGTGATATACCAATCTTGCAGCAGATCTTCTGGCGCATCGACATAAATCGAAAAGTCGACAAAATCAGAAACAAATACATGATGTGGATCATGCGGATAATCCATGCCGCTTTGCAAAACATTTAATCCTTCGAGAATTAAAATATCAGGCTGAGCAACTGTTTTGTCACCATCAGGAATAACATCATAAATAAGGTGAGAGTAGACCGGAGCGGTCACATTAGGTGCCCCTGATTTAATATCAGAAACAAACTTCACCAAACGATGCATATCGTAGGATTGCGGGAATCCTTTTTTCTTCATCAGATTGCGTTCTTTCAACACTTTATTCGGATGAAGAAAACCGTCAGTAGTAATCAACTCAACGCGACGATGTTCAGGCCAGCGACTAAGCAAAGCTTGTAACACACGAGCAGTAGTACTTTTACCGACAGCAACACTCCCTGCAATACTAATGACGTAAGGAATACGCTGGCCATTAGTGCCCAGAAATTGCTCTAACACAGCCTGTCGGCGCAGGTTTGAACTGATATAAAAATTTAATAGACGTGAAAGTGGCAGATAAATTTCGGCCACTTCTTCTAACGAGAGGTCCTCATTGATGCCTTTCAACCGGGCGATTTCACCTTCGGTCAGCGTCATCGGTACAGAGTCACGCAAGGCTGCCCATTGGTTGCGGTTGAACTGCATATAAGGAGTCGTCAACATTTGCTCTTTATTACTCATAAGCATGCTTCTGCCTGTAATTCAGGACAAAAATGAACGTAGTACGCAGACTAAGAAAAAGAGACTCATCTCAGGTAATCAAAGGCGTGCAACGTATATTACTTTTCACAATGGGCAGGAGGGTAACACCAGATGGGTAAGAATAATAAGAAAAAAAAGCGGTGATTCTTTCAGAGGAAAGCATCACGTTGTGGCAAAGCCTTAATTCGTTACGCACCTTATAAATAGAATAAGTGTTTGCAGCTTACGATGTGGGGCTGAGATTGCAACTAAGTCAAAAGATGCCTAAAAGCGGTAGTAGAGGATAAAGCGATCATTTCAAAGTTAATGAAGTGAGAGCCGTGCCCGGCAGAACATTAAAAGAAGGCACTATGTGATGTATGCATGTAGTAGAAGAGCATACTGACACTATTTTGCATAATGCATCACTGTACTTGATGTACAAAATCGCTCCGAAATGCCGTTTAATTCATCATTTTTACGAGCTATCGCGCAAAATATAAGCGGTAGTGCATTTTCTTTAATTTTTTTGTTGCATCAAGGAGCCGGTCTTCCTAGAATGCGCGCTACTTGATGCCGACTTAGCTCAGTAGGTAGAGCAACTGACTTGTAATCAGTAGGTCACCAGTTCGATTCCGGTAGTCGGCACCATCAAGTGCTTGGTGGGGTTCCCGAGCGGCCAAAGGGAGCAGACTGTAAATCTGCCGTCATCGACTTCGAAGGTTCGAATCCTTCCCCCACCACCATTTTCAGGCCGCGCTATGCGTAGCCCGAGGCGACGAGATCCAACTAGTCGACTCGAATACTGAGGAGCCACTCCTCAGGTTCTATACAGAATTCAAGCAGGTAGCCGAGTTCCAGAGATGCGGGCATCGTATAATGGCTATTACCTCAGCCTTCCAAGCTGATGATGTGGGTTCGATTCCCACTGCCCGCTCCAGATGTGCTGATATAGCTCAGTTGGTAGAGCGCACCCTTGGTAAGGGTGAGGTCGGCAGTTCGAATCTGCCTATCAGCACCACCTCCTTTATCCTCCCTGTTTTTCTTCTGTTAATTAATTCAACAAATTCAGGCTATTGCCTGGTTGATGTGGTGATATCACCGATTTATCCGTGTCTTAGAGGGACAATCGA
>NZ_LXEO01000060.1 GCF_001654865.1 Buttiauxella noackiae ATCC 51607
AACATTTGACGCAACGCGCAAGAAAAGGGCATCATTTGATGCCCTTTTTGCACGCTCTCTGTCCAGAACCTGGCTTATCAGTGATTTTTTACTCATAATCATTGCTGAGACAGGCTCTGAAGATGGCGTTATACCGAATAGTGCCTGAAAAGAGCCATTCGGTCTGGTTTTGCCTCGCGTATGCGGGGCAAAAATGTTTGTCTGAATTATTGTGACGGGTTGGTTTATGAGTGCGAATACCGAAGCTCAAGGAAGCGGGCGCGGCCTGGAAGTGATGAAGTGGCTGGCAGTTGCTGCTCTGCTGATTGTGGCGATCGTGGGCAACTACATTTATCGTGATGTATCTCTGCCTCTGCGTGCCCTGGCAGTGGTTGTTCTGATTGCTGCAGCGGGTGGTGTCGCGCTGTTAACGACGAAAGGCAAAGCAACTGTTGCTTTCGCACGCGAAGCAAGAACCGAAGTTCGTAAAGTGATTTGGCCAACTCGCCAGGAGACTTTACACACCACCTTAATCGTGGCAGCAGTTACAGCTGTAATGTCACTGATTCTGTGGGGGCTGGATGGTATTCTTGTCCGCCTGGTTTCTTTTATTACTGGCCTGAGGTTCTGAGATGTCTGAAGCCCCTAAAATGCGCTGGTACGTCGTTCAGGCGTTTTCCGGTTTTGAAGGCCGCGTAGCAACATCGCTGCGTGAGCATATCAAATTGCACAACATGGAAGAGTTGTTTGGTGAAGTCATGGTACCGACCGAAGAAGTGGTCGAAATCCGTGGTGGCCAACGTCGCAAAAGCGAACGTAAATTCTTCCCGGGCTATGTTCTGGTCCAGATGGTTATGAATGACGCGAGCTGGCACTTAGTGCGTAGCGTTCCGCGTGTGATGGGTTTCATCGGCGGTACTTCTGACCGTCCTGCTCCAATCAGCGACAAAGAAGTTGATGCGATTATGAACCGCCTGCAGCAGGTTGGTGATAAGCCGCGTCCTAAAACGCTGTTTGAGCCAGGCGAGATGGTACGTGTCAGCGATGGTCCATTTGCTGACTTTAACGGTGTAGTTGAAGAAGTAGATTACGAAAAGAGCCGCCTGAAGGTTTCTGTGTCTATATTCGGTCGTGCTACGCCGGTTGAGCTTGATTTTGCTCAGGTAGAGAAAGCCTAATAATTAGGTTGTAAAAGCAGCGATTATTCGTTGCACAAGGCGCGAGATTGGAATACAATTTCGCGCCTTTTGTTTTTACGCATCTTGTGTGCGTAGAACGAATTATTCACGGGGAGCCTTCATTGTCTAAGGCGCTATAACCCACTAGAGGAAATTAAGATGGCTAAGAAAGTACAAGCCTACGTCAAGTTGCAAGTTGCAGCTGGTATGGCGAACCCAAGTCCACCAGTTGGTCCAGCTCTGGGTCAGCAAGGTGTTAACATCATGGAATTCTGTAAAGCGTTCAACGCCAAAACTGAATCCATGGAGAAAGGTCTGCCAATTCCGGTTGTTATTACCGTTTACGCTGACCGTTCTTTCACTTTCGTTACTAAAACTCCACCAGCTGCTGTTCTGTTGAAGAAAGCTGCAGGTATCAAGTCTGGTTCCGGTAAGCCGAACAAAGACAAAGTGGGTAAAGTGACCCGTGCTCAGGTGCGTGAAATCGCAGAAACCAAAGCTGCGGACATGACTGGTTCTGACGTTGAAGCGATGATTCGCTCCATCGAAGGTACTGCTCGTTCCATGGGCCTGGTAGTGGAGGATTAAGAAATGGCTAAACTGACCAAGCGCATGCGCGTGATCCGTGACAAAGTTGATGCAACTAAACAGTATGACATCAACGAAGCCGTTGCTCTGCTCAAAGAGCTGGCCACTGCGAAATTCGTAGAAAGCGTTGACGTTGCTGTAAACCTCGGCATCGACGCTCGTAAATCTGACCAGAACGTACGTGGTGCAACTGTACTGCCGCACGGTACTGGCCGTTCAGTTCGCGTAGCCGTATTTGCCCAAGGCCCTAACGCTGAAGCAGCTAAAGCTGCTGGCGCTGAGCTGGTAGGTATGGAAGATCTGGCTGACCAGATCAAAAAAGGCGAAATGAACTTTGACGTTGTTATCGCATCTCCAGATGCAATGCGCGTTGTTGGCCAACTGGGCCAGGTTCTGGGTCCACGTGGCCTGATGCCTAACCCGAAAGTTGGTACTGTAACTCCTAACGTTGCTGAAGCGGTTAAGAACGCTAAAGCTGGTCAGGTTCGTTACCGTAACGACAAAAACGGCATCATTCACACCACCATCGGTAAAGTGGATTTTGACACTGACAAACTGAAAGAAAACCTGGAAGCTCTGCTGGTTGCGCTGAAAAAAGCTAAACCATCTCAAGCTAAAGGCGTTTTCATTAAGAAAGTTAGCCTGTCTACCACTATGGGTGCAGGTGTTGCGATCGACCAATCTGGTCTGAGCGCAGTAGTGAACTAAGATTCACTGCTTTACGCGGGCGTTAGATTGGTCTAAAATCCTACGCCCGTTGCCTTACAATGTAAGGCACAAAGAATTTTCGGTTGGAGCCTGGCCTTATCCAGGCCTCCGTCCAAGACCGCAGGAGTTTCGCAAGAGACTTAATTCCCTGCGTAGACGGTGACAGAACCTGAAGAATATTTTTGATAGTCTTTGGCTTGTTTCTGCTCACCGTATGTCGACGTTCATTATCGTTTTGGTAATGAATGAAGTGAGTTCCGGGGGAAACCCCGGCTAATATCCAGGAGCAAAGCTAATGGCTTTAAATCTTCAAGACAAACAAGCGATTGTTGCTGAAGTCAGCGAAGTAGCCAAAGGTGCGCTGTCTGCGGTTGTTGCGGATTCCCGTGGCGTGACCGTAGGTAAAATGACTGAACTGCGTAAAGCAGGTCGTGAAGCTGGCGTTTACATGCGTGTTGTTCGTAACACCTTGCTGCGCCGCGTTGTTGAAGGTACTCAGTTTGAGTGCCTGAAAGACACGTTTGTTGGTCCAACCTTGATTGCATATTCTATGGAACACCCGGGCGCTGCTGCTCGTCTGTTCAAAGAGTTCGCTAAAGCGAATGCAAAATTCGAGGTTAAAGCTGCAGCCTTTGAAGGTGAGCTGATCCCGGCGGCCCAGATCGATCGCCTGGCAACTCTGCCAACTTACGAAGAAGCAATCGCACGCCTGATGGCAACCATGAAAGAAGCCTCTGCAGGCAAATTGGTTCGCACTCTGGCTGCTGTACGCGATCAGAAAGAAGCAGCTTAATTGCGCTTTCCTTTCTCACGCATTTGCTTACGTATAAACTTATTCTGATTTTCAGGAACAATTGCTATGTCTATCACTAAAGATCAAATCATTGAAGCAGTATCCGCTATGTCTGTAATGGACATTGTTGAGCTGATCTCTGCAATGGAAGAAAAATTCGGTGTTTCCGCTGCTGCTGCTGTTGCAGGCCCTGCTGCTGCTGCTGAAGCTGTAGAAGAGAAAACTGAGTTCGACGTTATTCTGAAAGCTGCTGGCGCTAACAAAGTTGCCGTTATCAAAGCAGTTCGTAGCGCAACTGGCCTGGGCTTGAAAGAAGCTAAAGACCTGGTTGAATCCGCTCCAGCTGCGCTGAAAGAAGGCGTGAGCAAAGATGACGCAGAAGCTCTGAAAAAATCTCTGGAAGAAGCTGGCGCTGAAGTTGAAGTTAAATAAGCCAACCTTTCCGGTTGCAGCCTGAGAAATTAGGCTGATGGCTGGTGACTTTTTAGTCACCAGCCTTTTTGCGCTGTAGGGTACCAGTAGCGTTTCACACTGTTTGACTGCTGGTTTCCTTTCAATGTTTGTCTCTATCTACGCCTTAATATACTACGACTTTCTACACCGGGAGTTCCGGGGTAAAGCGTGGCGAAATGGTTTAAGAGTGATAGAAACAGGTATTGCGGAGAGTGTTCCACTTTCCGGTCCACAAAATAGTGTTGCACAAACTGTCCCCTTGTCGGGCAGATGGGTCGACTTGTCAGCGAGCTGAGGAACCCTAATGGTTTACTCCTATACCGAGAAAAAACGTATTCGTAAGGATTTTGGAAAACGTCCACAAGTTTTGGACATTCCTTATCTCCTTTCTATCCAGCTTGACTCGTTCCAGAAGTTTATCGAGCAAGATCCTGAAGGCCAGTACGGTCTGGAAGCAGCTTTCCGTTCCGTGTTCCCTATTGCAAGCTACAGCGGTAACTCCGAGCTGCAATATGTGAGCTATCGTCTGGGTGAGCCGGTATTTGACGTTAAAGAATGTCAGATCCGTGGCGTGACGTATTCCGCTCCCCTGCGCGTGAAACTGCGTCTGGTGATCTACGAGCGTGAAGCGCCGGAAGGCACCGTTAAAGATATTAAAGAACAAGAAGTTTACATGGGTGAAATTCCACTCATGACAGATAACGGCACCTTCGTTATTAACGGTACTGAGCGCGTTATCGTTTCTCAGTTACACCGTAGCCCTGGTGTGTTCTTTGATAGTGACAAAGGTAAAACCCACTCTTCCGGGAAGGTGCTGTATAACGCACGTATCATCCCTTACCGTGGTTCCTGGCTGGATTTCGAATTCGACCCGAAAGACAACTTGTTCGTACGTATTGACCGTCGCCGCAAATTACCAGCGACCATTATTCTGCGTGCGTTACAGTTCACCACTGAGCAGATTCTTGATCTGTTCTTTGAGAAAGTTAATTTCGAAATCCGCGACAACAAGCTGCAGATGGAATTGGTGCCAGAACGCCTTCGTGGTGAGACTGCATCCTTTGACATCGAAGCTGACGGCAAGATCTATGTCGAAAAAGGCCGCCGTATTACTGCGCGCCATATTCGTCAGCTGGAAAAAGACGATATCAAGCTTATCGAAGTTCCGGTTGAATACATTGCTGGTAAAGTCGCGGCTAAAGACTACGTTGATGCATCGACTGGCGAACTGATTTGCCCGGCGAACATGGAACTGTCTTTGGATCTGTTAGCTAAACTGAGCCAGTGTGGTCATAAGCGTATCGAAACGCTGTTTACCAACGACCTGGATCACGGTGCATACATTTCTGAGACCATCCGTGTCGATCCAACCAACGATCGCTTGAGCGCACTGGTTGAAATCTATCGCATGATGCGTCCTGGCGAGCCACCAACTCGCGAAGCAGCTGAAAACCTGTTCGAGAACCTGTTCTTCTCCGAAGACCGTTATGACTTGTCAGCGGTTGGTCGTATGAAGTTCAACCGTTCACTGCTGCGTGATGAGATCGAAGGTTCAGGTATCCTGAGCAAAGACGACATCATCGAAGTTATGCGCAAGCTGATCGGTATCCGTAACGGCCAGGGCGAAGTGGATGATATCGACCACCTCGGCAACCGTCGTATCCGTTCCGTAGGCGAAATGGCGGAAAACCAATTCCGCGTGGGCCTGGTACGTGTTGAGCGTGCGGTTAAAGAGCGTCTGTCTTTAGGCGACCTTGATACCCTGATGCCTCAGGATATGATCAACGCTAAGCCTATTTCTGCTGCGGTTAAAGAGTTCTTCGGTTCCAGCCAGCTGTCTCAGTTTATGGACCAGAACAACCCGTTGTCTGAGATTACGCACAAACGTCGTATCTCCGCACTTGGCCCGGGTGGTTTGACCCGTGAACGTGCAGGCTTCGAAGTACGTGACGTACACCCAACCCACTACGGTCGTGTATGTCCAATCGAAACCCCTGAAGGTCCAAACATCGGTCTGATCAACTCCCTGTCTGTTTATGCACAGACTAACGAATACGGTTTCTTAGAAACTCCGTATCGTCGCGTTGTTGAAGGTGTTGTAACTGACGAGATTCATTACCTTTCTGCTATTGAAGAAGGTAACTACGTTATCGCTCAGGCGAACACCAACCTGGACGAAGAAGGCCGTTTCGTAGACGACCTGGTAACTTGCCGTAGCAAAGGCGAATCCAGCTTGTTCAGCAACGACCAGGTTGACTACATGGACGTTTCTACCCAACAGGTAGTTTCCGTCGGTGCGTCCCTGATCCCGTTCCTGGAACACGATGACGCCAACCGTGCATTGATGGGTGCGAACATGCAACGTCAGGCCGTTCCAACTCTGCGTGCTGATAAGCCGCTGGTTGGTACTGGTATGGAACGTGCTGTTGCCGTTGACTCCGGTGTTACTGCTGTTGCTAAACGTGGCGGTACTGTTCAGTACGTTGATGCGTCTCGTATCGTTATCAAAGTTAACGAAGACGAAATGCTGGCTGGTGAAGCTGGTATCGACATCTACAACCTGACCAAATACACCCGTTCTAACCAGAACACCTGTATCAACCAGATGCCTTGTGTGTCTCTGGGTGAGCCAGTTGAACGTGGCGATGTGTTGGCAGACGGTCCGTCTACTGACCTCGGTGAACTGGCTCTTGGCCAGAACATGCGCGTAGCGTTCATGCCGTGGAACGGTTACAACTTCGAAGACTCCATCCTCGTATCCGAGCGTGTTGTTCAGGAAGATCGTTTCACAACTATTCACATCCAGGAACTGGCATGTGTGTCTCGTGACACTAAGCTTGGGCCTGAAGAGATCACTGCAGATATCCCTAACGTGGGTGAAGCAGCTCTCTCCAAACTGGATGAATCCGGTATCGTTTACATCGGTGCTGAAGTGACCGGTGGTGACATTCTGGTTGGTAAGGTAACGCCTAAAGGTGAAACCCAGCTGACTCCAGAAGAGAAACTGCTGCGTGCAATCTTCGGTGAGAAAGCGTCTGACGTTAAAGACTCTTCTCTGCGCGTACCAAACGGCGTTTCCGGTACCGTTATCGATGTGCAAGTCTTTACCCGCGATGGCGTGGAAAAAGACAAGCGCGCGCTGGAAATCGAAGAGATGCAGCTGAAGCAGGCGAAGAAAGACCTGACTGAAGAACTGCAAATCTTTGAAGCTGGTCTGTTTGCTCGTATCCATGCTGTGCTGGTTGCAGGCGGTGTCGAAGCTGAGAAGCTCGACAAATTGCCACGCGATCGCTGGTTGGAACTGGGTCTGACTGACGAAGAGAAGCAAAACCAGCTGGAACAGCTGGCAGAGCAGTACGACGAGCTGAAGCACGAGTTTGAGAAGAAACTTGAAGCTAAGCGCCGCAAAATCACTCAGGGCGATGACCTGGCACCTGGCGTGCTGAAAATCGTGAAAGTATATCTGGCCGTTAAACGTCAGATCCAACCTGGTGACAAGATGGCAGGTCGTCACGGGAACAAAGGTGTTATCTCCAAGATCAACCCGATCGAAGATATGCCTTACGATGAAAACGGCACGCCGGTAGACATCGTACTGAACCCGCTGGGCGTACCATCTCGTATGAACATCGGTCAGATTCTGGAAACCCACTTGGGTATGGCTGCTAAAGGCATCGGCGAGAAAATCAACGCCATGCTGAAGAAGCAGGAAGAAGTTTCCAAGCTGCGCGAATTTATTCAGAAAGCATATGATCTGGGTTCAGATGTTCGTCAGAAAGTTGACCTGAACACCTTCACCGATGATGAAGTTCTGCGTCTTGCTGAGAACCTGAAAAAAGGTATGCCGATTGCTACTCCGGTATTCGACGGTGCAAAAGAGTCGGAAATCAAAGAGCTGTTGCAACTGGGTGGCCTGCCGACTTCCGGTCAGATCACACTGTTTGATGGCCGTAGCGGTGAACAGTTTGAGCGTCCAGTAACCGTAGGTTACATGTACATGCTGAAACTGAACCACTTGGTTGATGACAAAATGCATGCGCGTTCTACCGGTTCTTACAGCCTTGTTACTCAGCAGCCGCTGGGTGGTAAAGCTCAGTTCGGTGGTCAGCGCTTCGGTGAGATGGAAGTGTGGGCACTGGAAGCATACGGTGCTGCTTATACCTTGCAGGAAATGCTGACTGTTAAGTCTGATGACGTTAATGGCCGTACCAAGATGTATAAAAACATCGTGGATGGTAACCATCAGATGGAACCAGGCATGCCGGAATCCTTCAACGTATTGTTGAAAGAAATCCGTTCGCTGGGTATCAACATCGAGCTGGAAGACGAGTAATTACTCGCATTTGCTGTACTGGTTACAGGATGTCCGGGTCACACCGGACGTCTCTGAGAAGTCTCACTCCGACGGGAGCTAATCCGTGAAAGACTTACTTAAGTTTCTGAAAGCGCAAACTAAGACCGAAGAGTTTGATGCGATCAAAATTGCTCTGGCATCGCCAGACATGATCCGTTCATGGTCGTTCGGCGAAGTTAAAAAGCCGGAAACCATTAACTATCGTACGTTCAAACCAGAACGTGACGGTCTGTTCTGTGCTCGTATTTTTGGGCCAGTAAAAGACTATGAGTGCCTGTGCGGTAAGTACAAGCGCCTTAAACACCGTGGTGTAATTTGTGAGAAGTGCGGCGTTGAAGTAACCCAAACTAAAGTGCGCCGTGAGCGCATGGGTCACATCGAGCTGGCTTCCCCAACTGCACACATTTGGTTCCTGAAGTCACTGCCGTCTCGTATCGGCTTGCTGCTAGATATGCCACTGCGTGATATCGAACGTGTACTTTACTTCGAATCATATGTGGTTATCGAAGGCGGTATGACCAACCTCGAGCGTCGTCAGATCCTGACTGAAGAGCAGTATCTGGATGCGCTGGAAGAGTTCGGTGACGAATTCGATGCGAAGATGGGTGCGGAAGCTATTCAGGCCTTGTTGAAAAACATGGATCTGGAGCAAGAGTGTGAAACTCTGCGTGAAGAGCTGAATGAAACCAACTCCGAAACCAAACGCAAAAAGCTGACCAAGCGTATCAAACTGCTGGAAGCGTTCGTTCAATCTGGTAACAAACCAGAGTGGATGATCCTGACAGTTCTGCCGGTTCTGCCGCCAGACCTGCGTCCATTAGTTCCGCTGGATGGTGGTCGTTTCGCAACTTCAGATCTGAACGATCTGTATCGTCGCGTTATCAACCGTAACAACCGTCTGAAACGTCTGCTGGATCTGGCTGCTCCTGACATCATCGTACGTAACGAAAAACGTATGTTGCAGGAAGCGGTTGATGCCCTGCTGGATAACGGTCGTCGCGGTCGTGCGATCACCGGTTCTAACAAGCGTCCTCTGAAATCTTTGGCCGATATGATCAAAGGTAAGCAGGGTCGTTTCCGTCAGAACTTGTTGGGTAAACGTGTTGACTACTCCGGTCGTTCTGTAATCACCGTAGGTCCATACCTGCGTCTGCATCAGTGCGGTCTGCCTAAGAAAATGGCACTGGAGCTGTTCAAACCGTTTATCTACGGCAAGCTGGAACTGCGTGGTCTTGCTACCACCATTAAAGCTGCGAAGAAAATGGTTGAGCGCGAAGAAGCTGTCGTTTGGGATATCCTGGACGAAGTTATCCGCGAACACCCGGTACTGCTGAACCGTGCACCAACTCTGCACCGTTTGGGTATCCAGGCATTTGAACCTGTACTGATCGAAGGTAAAGCTATCCAGCTGCACCCGCTGGTTTGTGCGGCATATAACGCCGACTTCGATGGTGACCAGATGGCAGTACACGTTCCACTGACGCTTGAAGCTCAGTTGGAAGCGCGTGCGCTGATGATGTCTACCAACAACATCCTGTCACCAGCGAACGGCGAGCCAATCATCGTTCCTTCTCAGGACGTTGTATTGGGTCTGTACTACATGACCCGTGACTGTGTTAACGCCAAAGGCGAAGGCATGGTGCTGACTGGCCCTAAAGAAGCTGAGCGTATCTATCGCGCAGGTCTGGCCTCTCTGCATGCGCGTGTAAAAGTGCGTATCACTGAATATGAAAAAGGCGAGAACGAAGAGTTCGTTGCGAAGACCAGCTTAATCGACACCACCGTTGGTCGTGCGATTCTTTGGATGATTGTACCGAAAGGTCTGCCTTACTCCATCGTCAACCAGGCGTTGGGTAAGAAAGCAATCTCCAAAATGCTGAACACTTGTTACCGTATTCTGGGCCTGAAGCCTACAGTAATCTTTGCTGACCAAACGATGTATACCGGCTTTGCTTATGCAGCGCGTTCAGGTGTATCCGTTGGTATCGATGACATGGTCATCCCTGCGAAGAAAACTGAAATCATCTCTGAAGCGGAAGCTGAAGTTGCTGAAATTCAGGAACAGTTCCAGTCTGGTCTGGTAACAGCAGGCGAACGCTATAACAAAGTAATCGATATCTGGGCTGCGGCGAACGATCGTGTATCTAAAGCGATGATGGACAACCTGCAAACTGAATCCGTTATTAACCGTGACGGCGTCGAAGAGCAGCAAGTTTCCTTCAACAGCATTTACATGATGGCCGACTCAGGTGCTCGTGGTTCTGCAGCACAGATTCGTCAGTTGGCTGGTATGCGTGGTCTGATGGCTAAGCCAGATGGCTCCATCATCGAAACGCCAATTACCGCGAACTTCCGTGAAGGTCTGAACGTACTCCAGTACTTCATCTCCACGCACGGTGCTCGTAAAGGCTTGGCGGATACCGCACTGAAAACTGCGAACTCCGGTTACCTGACCCGCCGTCTGGTTGACGTTGCACAGGATCTGGTAGTGACCGAAGACGATTGTGGCACCCTCGAAGGTATCACGATGACTCCGGTTATCGAAGGCGGCGATGTTAAAGAGCCACTGCGCGATCGCGTTCTGGGCCGTGTAACGGCTGAAGATGTGATCAAGCCGGGTACTGCAGACATCCTGGTAACTCGTAACACCCTGATCGATGAACAGTGGTGTGACGTGTTAGAACTTAACTCTGTTGACAGCGTTAAAGTCCGTTCCGTAGTAGGTTGCGAAACTGACTTTGGTGTTTGTGCACACTGCTATGGTCGCGACCTGGCACGTGGTCACATCATCAACAAAGGTGAAGCTATCGGGGTTATCGCGGCACAGTCCATCGGTGAACCAGGTACTCAGCTGACGATGCGTACGTTCCACATCGGTGGTGCGGCATCTCGTTCTGCTGCTGAATCCAGCATTCAGGTTAAGAACAAAGGTAGCATCAAGCTCAGCAACGCGAAGTCGGTTGTGAACTCTGCCGGTAAACTGGTAGTGACTTCTCGTAACACTGAACTGAAATTGATTGACGAATTCGGTCGTACTAAAGAGAGCTATAAAGTTCCTTACGGTGCGGTAATGGCTAAAGGTGATGGCGAGCAGATTGCAGCGGGCGAAACCGTAGCAAACTGGGATCCGCACACAATGCCAGTCGTTTCTGAAGTAAGTGGTTTCATCCGCTTTACTGACATGATCGACGGTCAGACCATTACTCGTCAAACTGACGAACTGACAGGTCTGTCATCTCTGGTTGTTCTGGATTCTGCAGAACGTACCGCGGGTGGTAAAGATCTGCGTCCAGCACTGAAAATTGTTGATGCTCAAGGCAACGACGTTCTGATTCCTGGTACAGATATGCCAGCTCAGTACTTCCTGCCAGGCAAAGCAATTGTTCAGTTGGAAGATGGTACTCAGATTCACTCTGGTGACGCGCTGGCGCGTATTCCTCAGGAATCAAGTGGTACCAAGGACATCACCGGTGGTTTGCCACGCGTTGCGGATCTGTTCGAAGCGCGTCGTCCGAAAGAGCCAGCTATCCTTGCTGAAATCAGCGGGATCATCTCGTTCGGTAAAGAAACCAAAGGCAAACGCCGTCTGGTAATCTCTCCACTCGACGGCAGCGATGCTTACGAAGAGATGATTCCTAAGTGGCGTCAGCTGAACGTGTTCGAAGGCGAAGTTGTAGAACGCGGTGACGTTGTTTCCGATGGTCCAGAATCTCCGCATGACATTCTGCGTCTGCGTGGCGTATATGCTGTGACTCGTTACATCACCAACGAAGTGCAGGACGTTTACCGTCTGCAAGGCGTTAAGATTAACGATAAACACATCGAAGTCATCGTGCGTCAGATGTTGCGTAAAGCAACTATCGTTAACGCTGGTAGTTCTGACTTCCTGGAAGGTGAGCAGGCTGAATACTCTCGCGTCAAGATCGCTAACCGCGAACTGGAAGCGAACGGCAAGATTAACGTGTCCTTCTCACGTGATCTGTTGGGTATCACCAAAGCCTCTCTGGCAACCGAGTCCTTCATCTCCGCGGCATCGTTCCAGGAGACAACTCGTGTGCTTACCGAAGCAGCTGTTGCGGGTAAACGTGACGAACTGCGCGGCCTGAAAGAGAACGTTATCGTTGGTCGTCTGATCCCAGCTGGTACCGGTTATGCGTACCACCAGGATCGTATGCGCCGTCGTGCAGCGGGCGAAGCGCCAGTTGTACCTCAGGTGACTGCAGCAGACGCTACTGCCAGCCTGGCAGAGCTGTTGAATGCAGGTAATCTGGGTGGTAACGACGAGTAATCGTCCGATACGCTAAAAACAAAAACCGCTCGAAAGAGCGGTTTTTTTATACTTGAAATACCTGAGATAAATCAGTTGGCTAGCGGCAGACGGCGATACAGTTCAATCATGTCTTCGGCCAAATCCTGAATCACCATCGCGTTCATCAGGTGGTCCTGGGAGTGTACGGTAATCAAGTTAACCGGCAGTTTGCCAGTGCCTTCATCTAACCCGATAAGTTGGGTCTGAATTTTGTGAGCATGTTTCACAAACTCACGAGACTCTTCCATTGCTTGTTGAGCTGCTACGAAATCCCCTTTACGAGCCATTTGCAGAGCTGTCAACGCCTGGCTGCGCGCGCTACCTGCGTTAACCAACAATTCCATGATAATCGTTTCTAAATCTTCCACGTCTTATGACTCCATCATTTTCAAAGCTTTCTCGAGCACAACATCGCCTTTCATCATGCCGTAATCCATCATGTCGATGACTGCAACTGTTTTACCCATTGGCTCTGCAATCGCCTGTAGCTTAGCGTGTTCATATTTAACCTGTGGACCCAGCAGCACGATATCGGCGGTGTCGATATTGTCTTTAAATTCTGCAACCGGCACTGCCTTGATTGAGACTTCAATACCTTTCTTCTGAGCGGCGTCCTTCATACGTTGGACCAAAATGCTAGTCGACATACCCGCTGCACAACACAAAACGATATTCTTCATAGATCTGCTCTCAGTGTCCGTTGGATACACAGATAATTATCCGTCACGCCTCGGTACAACAACCGCTTTGCGGTGATTGTGTGTGAGGGGTCACAAAAGAAACTTGGATGGACTGAAACCGGTTACATTTTGAGTTTCCAGCCATGTCAGCCTGACTCGCTAATACAACGTTCTTCCCAAAAAACTATCCCAGTCTTTCCATACTGGCTGTAAGCCAGAGCGTGTTAATGCTGCTGCGACTTCAGCTGGTGTGCGCCCGTCGTGCGGAGCAAACTGTTCGAGCTCTGGGTGGTTGTCGGCATAACCACCCGGTTGAGTTTTAGAGAACGCACTGACATTGTTGATGGCGAGCGGGATCATATGATCCCGAAACCATGGTGATTCACGAGTAGAAAGTGAAAGCTCTACATCGGGCGAAAGCAGGCGAAATGCGCATATCACCTGCACCAGTTGGCTTTCTGTCATTATCGATGCCGGTTCTACTCCACCCGCACAGGGGCGTAATCGTGGAAATGAAATCGAATAACGGCTTTGCCAGTAGTTTTGCTGAAGCCAAAGTAAGTGCTCTGCCACCATAAAACAGTCGGTGCGCCAACTGTCTGATAAACCAATCAACGCGCCGAGGCCTATTTTATCTATCCCCGCACGGCCCAGCCTGTCCGGTGTTTCCAGGCGCCAGAAGAAATCCTGCTTATTGCCCCGTAGATGATGCTGCGCGTATACCGCCTGATGATAGGTTTCCTGGTAGACCATTACGCCGTCTAACCCAAGCGCTTTGAGTTCAGCGTATTCGCGTTCATCCAGCGGCTGCACTTCCATTTGCAGCGAGCTGAAGCGGCGACGAATCGCCGGAAGATGCTGACGGAAATAATCCATGCCGACTTTGGTTTGATGCTCACCCGTCACCAATAACAAATGCTCAAATCCCAGCTTGCGAATCGCCTCGCATTCCCGCTCAATTTCTTGCTCATCCAGCGTCTTACGCTTGAGTTTGTTGCTCATCGAAAAGCCGCAGTAGGTACAGTTGTTGGCGCAAAGATTGGAGAGATAAAGCGGAACGTAAAAACCCACAGTGTTTCCAAAGCGCTGGCGAGTTAACTGCTGGGCCTGCTGTGCGAGCGGTTCAAGGTACTGACTGGCAGCCGGAGACAACAGCGCCATAAGATCATCGCGGGTAATCTTGCGGGTGTTTAATGCACGTTCTACATCGGCAGCGGTTTTGCTGTTGATACGAAGCGTGATGTCATCCCAGTCCAGCTCTCGCCAGCGGTCGGTGAAGGTTTGTGCCATCACAAACCCTCCTGGCTGAATTGCAGAAACTGGGTTAGCGGACTGGAAGCTTGTGCCTGCTGGTGGCGAGCCCCTAAACCGGATTGAGCGGCAATTGCTCCGGCTTCAACAGCCATGCGGAAAGCGTGGGCCATTTGAATGGTATCTCGTGCAACCGCAATGGCAGTATTCACCAGTACAGCAGCAGCCCCCATTTCCAACGCTTCTGCGGCATGGCTTGGCGCACCAATGCCAGCATCAACCACTACCGGCACGCGGGCCTGATCGATAATGATTTCTAAGAATGCGCGGGTTTGTAAGCCCTGATTGGAACCTATTGGCGCTCCGAGCGGCATGACTGCCGCACATCCCACTTCTTCAAGCCGTTTGCACAATACCGGATCGGCACCGCAGTATGGCAGCACCACAAATCCCAGTTTGACGAGTTTCTCTGCAGCTTTCAGTGTTTCGATGGGGTCGGGTAACAAGTAGCGGGCGTCGGGATGAATCTCCAGTTTTACCCAATGAGTGCCGAGCGCTTCGCGGGCCAGTTGAGCTGCAAAAATCGCTTCTTCCGCCGTTTTGGCTCCGGACGTATTCGGTAGCAACTGCACGCCTGCCTCAAGCAATGGCGCGAGGATCGCATCGTTATGGTTACGCAAATCGACACGTTTCATTGCCATCGTCACCAGTTGGGAACCGGAGATACGAATGGCCTCGACCATCACCTGCGGTGAAGAGAATTTCCCGGTACCGGTGAATAATCGTGATGAGAAAGTTTTATCAGCAATCTGAAGCATGTTAACCCCCGGCTATGGCCTGAAAAAGCAAGATTTGGTCGCCATCATTCAATAAATGTGTCTCCCATTGCTCGCGTGGAACGATAGTCTGATTGATGGCCAGTGCGATCCCTGGCCTTATTAGACGCAACCGCTCCAACAAATTTTCCAGCGTCAGATTATCCGGGCACTGCATTGGTTCTTCGTTAAAGTGGATGTGCATGTTGCCCTCCGCATACCGGGCAATTAGCTGCTTTCTGCATGGCGAGAGTTCGCCAGCTATGTTGACGGGCATCAAACAGACGCAAAGTCCCGGCAGCGGGAACCATACCGCTTATCAGTTTTATGGCTTCAAGTGCCTGTAATGTCCCCATGACCCCAACTACCGGGCCGATAATGCCTGCGGTGCGGCAATTGCGTTCTGGCTCTTGTTCATCCGGCCAGACGCAGCGATAACAACCGTTTTCCCACGGCGGCGTAAGAACCATCAACTGCCCGCCAAACCCTACGGCGCTGGCGGAAATCAACGGTTTATTATGCGCGATACACGCAGCGTTAATCCCATGTCGTGTCGCCATGTTGTCGCTGCAATCCAGCACCAGATCGGCGCTTTTTACTGCCTGAGCTAATGATTTTCCAGCCAGGCGTTCGCTAATAACCTGGAGTTTAATATCAGGATTGAGCAGTTGAAGATGGCGCTGTGCGACTCGTGATTTCGGCTGGTCGAGATCTGCTGAAGTGAACAAAATCTGGCGCTGCAAATTACTGATATGCACATTGTCATCATCAGCAAGAATCAAAGTGCCAACGCCCGCAGCTGCAAGATATAACGCGGCTGGCGAGCCTAGCCCGCCAAGCCCGACGATTAAAACTTTACTTGCGAGCAGCTTCTGTTGCCCTTCGATGGCAATGTCTTCCAGCAACAGCTGGCGGCTGTAGCGCATGAAATCTGTATCATTCATCGCCAGCCCCCACCAGTTCCAGTAGCTGCGCAGTAGCAGTTTGCCAGTTAGCAGCCTGAGTTATTGCACTAACCAGCGCAACACTGCCAACACCAGTGGCGAGGACGGCAGGAACTCGTTCCAGGCTAATTCCGCCAATCGCCACGGCGGGATAATCACCGAGGGTTTTGATATGTGCAGTCAATTGCTCTAGCCCCTGCGGGGCAGACGGCATCTGTTTGGTATTGGTTGGAAAAACATGCCCCAGAGCGATGTACGAGGGGCGTGCCGCGAGGGCGCGATCCATTTCCATATTATCGTGAGTGGAAAGCCCAAGCCGCAGACCCGCATCGCGAATAGCATCCAGATTTGCCACATCCATATCTTCCTGACCGAGATGCACGCCGTAAGCGCGATGTTTTATCGCCAGTTGCCAGTAATCGTTAATGAATAAACGGGCGTTGTAGCGATCGCCCAGTTTGATGGCCGCGATAATATCGGCTTCTACGTCGCTTTCGACTTTGTCTTTGATTCGTAGCTGGATGGTGCGAACACCAGCCTCTAGCAAACGCTCGATCCACTCCACACTATCCACCACCGGATACAATCCCAGGCGTTTTGGAACATCTGAAAAAGCTGATTCGCTCATCACACTTCCTCCTGGCGCAGGTAAATTTCACCGCCTTTTGCCCGGAACGTTTGCGACATATCTTCCATGCCGACTTCAATCGCCTGTTTCGCGGCGAAATCACGCACTTCCTGGGAGATTTTCATCGAGCAGAATTTTGGCCCGCACATCGAACAGAAGTGAGCGACTTTGCCGGATTCTTGCGGCAGCGTTTCATCGTGATAGGCGCGAGCGGTGAAGGGATCGAGCGCGAGATTAAACTGATCTTCCCAGCGGAACTCGAAGCGGGCTTTTGACATGGCGTTGTCGCGGATTTGCGCGCCGGGATGGCCTTTTGCCAGATCTGCGGCGTGTGCCGCAATTTTGTAGGTAATCAGCCCCTGTTTTACATCTTCTTTATTCGGCAGGCCGAGGTGCTCTTTTGGCGTCACGTAACAGAGCATCGCGCAGCCAAACCAGCCGATCATGGCGGCTCCAATACCGGAAGTGAAATGGTCGTAACCAGGCGCAATGTCCGTGGTCAGCGGGCCGAGCGTATAGAACGGAGCTTCGTGGCAATGTTCCAGCTCTTCGGTCATATTGCGGCGGATCATCTGCATTGGCACATGTCCTGGCCCTTCAATCATTACCTGCACGTCATATTCCCAGGCGATTTTGGTTAACTCGCCCAGTGTATGCAGTTCCGAGAATTGCGCTTCATCGTTGGCATCCTGAATGGAGCCAGGGCGCAGGCCGTCGCCCAGTGAGAGTGAAACGTCGTAAGCGGCACAAATTTCGCAAATTTCGCGGAAGTGCTCATACAGGAAGTTTTCCTGATGATGCGACAGGCACCATTTCGCCATAATCGATCCGCCGCGCGATACAATTCCGGTCAGGCGTTTGGCTGTCATCGGTACATAACGCAGCAACACTCCAGCGTGAATAGTGAAGTAGTCCACGCCTTGCTCGGCTTGTTCCAGAAGCGTGTCGCGAAACATTTCCCAGGTCAGGTCTTCAGCAATGCCGTTTACTTTTTCCAGTGCCTGGTAGATTGGCACTGTTCCGATTGGCACAGGGCTATTACGCAAAATCCATTCGCGGGTTTCGTGGATATAGCGGCCAGTAGATAGATCCATCACGGTGTCCGCCCCCCAGCGTGTTGACCAGACCAGTTTTTCCACTTCTTCTTCAATGGAGGAGGTGACCGCTGAGTTGCCGATATTAGCATTCACTTTGACAAGGAAATTACGCCCGATAACCATTGGCTCAGATTCGGGGTGGTTGATATTGGCAGGGATAATTGCCCGGCCTGCGGCGACTTCGTCACGCACAAATTCAGGGGTAATATTTTCTGGCAGGCGTGCGCCAAAACCCTGGCCTGGATGCTGGTGGCGTAATACTTCATCGCGGATCCGCTCGCGCCCCATGTTTTCGCGTATCGCGATAAACTCCATTTCCGGCGTCACAATTCCCTGTCGAGCATAGTGCAGTTGCGTAACGATTTTTCCAGCCTTAGCGCGCTTAGGCGTGAGTTGTGTTTCAAAACGCAATTCGTCCAGACCATCATCAGCAAGGCGCTCTTTGGTATACGCAGAGCTACGGTCGGTCAGTATTTCGCAGTCATCACGTTCAGCAATCCAGTTTTCACGCAGTGGTGAAAGCCCGCGCAGAACGTCGATGCTGATTGCCGGGTCGCCATACGGGCCAGAAGTGTCATACACCGGTATCGCATCGTTAGGGGTGAATAAAGGGTTTTCTTTGGTACCGCCAGTTGCGGTTGGGCTGAGTTGAATTTCGCGCATCGGTACGCGGATATCATCGCGTGAGCCAGTTAGATAAATACGTTGGGAGTTGGGGAAAGCAGTACCTTCCAACGTATTGATAAAATGTTGGGCAGCAGCGCGTTGTTCGCGGCGGTTTAGTTTTTTTTCAGTAGTAGACATAGCTCATTCCAGTGGTTATCAGGAAGTGGCTTGTCAGAACAACGGAGGAGTAATGAATGTGGGGCGCCCGCGTACGGGTGAACCCAAAAGCAGAATTACTCTTGTTCCCTTCGCAGGTATTAGCCTGATCAGGTTCCGCGGATCCCGAATTAACGGTCTCAGCCGGTGTTCAATTAAACACTCGGCACTCCGACAAGATAAACCCGTATTGCTACGGGTCGCTATGTAAACTACTCGTTAACAGAGCAGAACTCAAGCCGGACGTGCAAGGCTGCCGGTATCGTTAGCACTGTCATTTAAATCATTGTCGTACGCCAACAGAATGAGTTTATCTTCCAGCGAGAAACGTGATTCCAGCGCTTCGCCGATGCCGGATAACGCTTTCTGGAACTCAATATAGTTATCATCATCGATAGCACTTTCGAGATGCGAATCGTAAAAATCCATGATGTGTTGGGTGTTGGCTTCAAGCTGCGGATAAAGGTGAGTTGCGGCTAAAAGTGGGCTGCTACCTTCCATTTCGCTGATAATGCGTTCATAAATATTGAAATGACCGGCAGAAAGATAATCCACCAGATTATGGCAAAAGTTATCCAGAGCCTTTTCATTGAGCGCGGTATGGGATTCCTTGTTAGGCTTGATCCCTACCATGTTGTAATAAGCCACCAATAAATGTTTGCGGGCATGTAGCCATTGGTCGATTAACTCATTACTACCACCGACGCGCTCAGTCAGATTTTCTAACTGGTTAAGCATGATTGACTCCGTGATTCCGTGAGTAAAAGATGTAACGCAAACGTACCCAAAATTGTTACGACCATTTGTTTATACCAGCGAACTCGGGGATGTGCACCAGGTTATGGAACGTGTAATTCAAAAGTTAGATCAGGGCTGGTTTATCGTCAGTCATGAACAAAAATTGTGGTTGCCGAAAGGTGAGCTACCTCACGGAGCGGCGCAAGATTTTCAGCTTGATGGTGCGGTTGGGATGCATATCGGCGAGTGGGAAAGTGAGCCGGTGTGGTTAGTGCGACAAAATCGCCGTGCAGATATGGGCTCAGTGCGCCAGGTTATTGACCAGGACCCAGGGTTATTTCAACTTGCCGGGCGTGGCGTGCAGTTGGCGGAGTTCTATCGCTCACATAAATTCTGTGGTTACTGCGGCCATGAAATGCACGTTAGCAAAACCGAATGGGCGATGCTGTGTAGCCATTGTCGTGAACGCTACTATCCACAAATTTCACCGTGCATTATCGTGGCTATCCGTCGTGACGACCACATTCTGCTTGCTCAGCACACACGCCATCGCGGTGGAGTTTATACCGTGCTGGCCGGGTTTGTCGAAGTAGGGGAAACCCTCGAGCAAGCAGTGGCGCGTGAAGTGATGGAAGAAAGCAGCATTCGCGTGAAAAATTTGCGTTATGTGACTTCCCAACCATGGCCGTTCCCGCAATCTTTAATGACCGCATTCATGGCGGAATATCACAGTGGTGAGATTGAAATTGACCCGAAAGAGTTACTTGATGCGGGTTGGTATCGGTATGACCAACTTCCGTTATTGCCGCCACCTGGTACGGTTGCTCGTCGACTGATTGAAGACACTGTCGCCCTGTGTCGGGCAGAGTATGAATGACGTGGTAAACTGGCGGAATGTATTTAGAGTTCCAGCCAAAGGAAATGCAAAATGACTGAACTGAAGAACGATCGTTACCTGCGGGCGCTGCAACGCCAGCCTGTAGATACCACGCCAGTATGGATGATGAGGCAGGCAGGTCGTTACTTGCCAGAATACAAAGCAACACGTGCCCAGGCCGGCGATTTTATGTCGCTGTGCAAAAATGCGGAGTTGGCTTGCGAAGTGACTTTGCAACCGCTGCGTCGCTACCCGTTGGATGCGGCGATCCTCTTCTCCGACATCCTCACCGTACCGGATGCGATGGGGCTTGGCCTCTATTTTGAAGCGGGCGAAGGCCCACGTTTCCGCTCACCTATCACCAGCCGTGCTGATGTTGAAAAGTTGCCGATTCCTGATCCGGAAGGTGAACTGGGTTATGTGATGAATGCAGTGCGCACCATTCGCCGCGAGCTAAAAGGCGAAGTGCCGCTGATTGGCTTCAGCGGTAGCCCGTGGACGCTTGCGACTTATATGGTTGAAGGCGGTAGCAGCAAAGCCTTTACCGTGATTAAAAAGATGATGTATGCCGACCCGCAAGCGCTGCATCTTCTGCTCGATAAGCTGGCGCAAAGCGTCACGCTATATCTGAATGCACAAATCAAAGCTGGCGCGCAATCGGTAATGATTTTCGATACCTGGGGTGGCGTGTTGACCGGGCGTGATTATCAGCAGTTCTCACTCTATTACATGCACAAAATCATTGATGGCCTGCTACGTGAAAACGAAGGTCGTCGCGTGCCAGTGACTATGTTCACTAAGGGTGGCGGTCAATGGTTGGAAGCGATGGCTGAAACGGGATGTGATGCGCTGGGATTAGACTGGACGACCGATATCGCCGATGCTCGTCGCCGTGTAGGCCATAAAGTCGCACTGCAGGGCAATATGGACCCATCCATGCTTTATGCTCAGCCTGCACGTATCGAAGAAGAAGTCGCAACGATTCTGGCAGGATTCGGTAAAGGTGAAGGCCACGTCTTTAACCTGGGCCATGGCATTCACCAGGATGTTCCGCCAGAACACGCGGGTGCATTTGTTGAAGCGGTACATCGTTTGTCGAAACCGTATCACCTGTAAAAATCAGGAGAGGGAATGGATCTCGCAAATCTTCGTAAGCAACAGATCGAATTAGCTTCACAGGTGATCCGTGAGGATCGTCTTGAGCAGGATCCTCCTCGGTTAATCGCCGGGGCTGACGTTGGGTTTGAGCAGGGCGGTGAGGTTACACGAGCCGCCATTGTGTTATTGAAATATCCTTCCCTCGAACTGGTTGAGTATCAGGTGGCGCGTGTTGCCACCTCAATGCCTTATATCCCCGGTTTCCTCTCGTTTCGCGAATATCCTGCGCTGCTTGCCGCCTGGGAAATGCTGTCGCAAAAACCAGACCTGCTGTTTGTGGATGGCCACGGTATTTCGCACCCACGGCGTTTGGGCGTTGCCGCCCATTTTGGCCTGCTGGTGGACGTCCCAACGATAGGCGTTGCCAAGAAACGTTTATGCGGGAAGTTTGCACCGTTATCCGAAGAGCCCGGCTCATGCCAGTTGCTGACTGACAAAAGCGAGCCGCTTGCGTGGGTGTTACGCAGTAAAAAACGCTGCAATCCGTTGTTTGTCTCCACAGGCCATCGTGTAGGCCTTGATACGGCCTTGTTATGGGTGAATCGCTGTCTGATGGGTTACCGCTTACCTGAACCTACTCGCTGGGCAGATGCTGTAGCATCTGGTCGCCCGGCTTTCACGCGGTGGCAAGCAATTCAGGGGTGATTAAGGTAAACTGCCGCTAATATTCCGTCTTTGAGACATCGCTATGTTACAAAACCCAATCCATCTGCGCCTGGAGAAACTGGAAAGCTGGCAACATGTCACTTTCATGGCTTCTTTATGCGAACGCATGTATCCAAATTACGCCATGTTCTGCCAGCAGACTGAATTTGGTGATCCTCAGTTGTATCGCCGTATTCTCGACTTGATTTGGGAAACGCTGACGGTCAAAGATGCGAAAGTAAACTTTGATAGCCAACTTGAGAAACTCGAAGAAGGCATTCCGTCTGCCGACGACTATGATATTTACGGTGTCTACCCGGCGATTGATGCATGCGTTGCACTTAGCGAATTGATTCACTCACGTCTTTCAGGGGAAACTCTGGAGCATGCAATTGAAGTCAGTAAAGCATCAATCACCACGGTTGCTATGCTGGAAATGACCCAGGCTGGTCGTGAAATGACCGATGAAGAGCTGCGAGCAAACCCGGCTGTTGAAGAAGAATGGGACATTCAGTGGGAGATTTTCCGCCTGTTAGCTGACTGCGAAGAACGCGATGTTGAGCTGATCAAAGGGCTTCGTGCGGACCTGCGTGAAGCGGGTAGCAGCAATATTGGTATAAATTTGCAGCAGTAAGACAGCAAAACGTGACTTACAGTCCGAATTGTCACCCCTGAAGGCTTCCAATTAGCCCCCCGTCTGGTCTACATTTGTGGGGCGAAAAAAAGTGGCTATCGGTGCGTGTATGCAGGAGAGTGCTTTTTTGGCATTTCCGTCGCACTCGATGCTTAGCAAGCGATAAACACATTGTAAGGATAACTTATGAACAAGACTCAACTGATTGATGTAATTGCTGACAAGGCTGATCTGTCTAAAGTACAGGCTAAAGCTGCTCTGGAATCCACCCTGGCTGCAATTACTGAGTCTCTGAAAGAAGGTGATGCTGTCCAACTGGTTGGTTTCGGTACCTTCAAGGTAAACCACCGTGCTGAGCGCACTGGCCGCAACCCACAGACTGGTAATGAAATCAAAATCGCCGCAGCTAACGTGCCGGCATTTGTTTCAGGCAAAGCACTGAAAGACGCTGTTAAGTAAGTTAACAAGTGTCAGTGAACAGTTTTAGCAGAGGGGCGTTTACGCCCCTTTTGTTTGCCTGCCGTCCTTTGGTCGCGCTGGCAGGCACAGTGCTGCTAATGGCATGCAGCAGCCAACCTCCTATCCCGCCATTTACCGCGAGCGGTTATATTGCCGATCAGGATGTGGTGCGTATCTGGCGTAAAGATAATAGCGATGATGGCAGCATCCATATGCTTGCGGTGTTTAGCCCGTTGCAGAAGGGGGTGACGTCTAGCAATGATTATCGTTGGCAGGGCGAGCAACTTGTCTCAATTGAGATGACGATTCAGAGCCAGCCTCCAGAGCATGTAAAAGTACGTTTTGACGATCACGGTGAGCTGAGCTTCATGCAGCGTGAAGTGAATGGTCAAAAGCAGCAGCTTTCTAATGACCAAATCGCTTTGTATCAGTATCAGGCAAGCCAGACTAAAGTGACTAGCGAAGCATTGCGCATCGGGCGTGTTGTTTTGCGACAAGGCCGCTGGCATGACAATGGCACAGTAACGACCTGCGAAGGTGAGACCATCGAGCCTAAACTCGACAGCGTGTCGCTTAATCATATTGAGAATCGCCAACGTCATTCATCGCTGGATGTGAGTATTGCCTGGCTTGAAGCGCCTGAAGGTTCTCAGTTGTTACTGGTAGCGAATCAGGATTTCTGTAGCTGGCAGCCTAAGCCTGCTACGTTCTAAATAAAAAACCGCCACGCGTGAACTGCACCCAAAAAGTTGGACACCC
>NZ_LXEO01000061.1 GCF_001654865.1 Buttiauxella noackiae ATCC 51607
ACGCGGGCGGTCTTGAATATCACATCGAGTTTTGAATCTTACTTTGCGTTTTCACGCTCAATAGCACGATAGCCAATATCTGAACGGCTAAAACTGCCATCCCAATGGATATCCTTCATAAGCTCATATGCGCGCTGCTGCGCTTGTGCAACGGTATCGCCTAATGCGGTCACGCACAGAACGCGTCCGCCATTCGTCACGACCATATCGTCTTCACGTAGTTTAGTTCCGGCATGGAACACCTTGCCGTCTGCAACTTCTTCAAGTGGCAGACCATGAATCACATCACCGTTACGGTAATCAGCAGGGTAGCCGCCAGCGGCCATCACGACACCCAGCGATGGGCGCTCGTCCCATTTGGATGTTGTCACATCCAGCTTGCCATCACAGGCGGCCAGACACAGCTCAACCAAGTCTGATTGCAGGCGCAGCATAATCGGCTGGGTTTCAGGGTCGCCAAAGCGGCAGTTAAACTCGATAACCTTCGGGTTACCTTGTTTGTCGATCATCAGGCCAGCATACAGGAAACCGGTATAGGTATTACCTTCCGCCGCCATGCCGCGCACGGTTGGCCAGATAACCAGGTCCATTGCACGCTGGTGGACTTCATCGGTTACGACGGGTGCCGGAGAATAAGCGCCCATGCCGCCGGTGTTCGGGCCGGTATCGCCATTACCCACGCGCTTGTGATCCTGGCTGGTTGCCATGGGTAGCACGTTCTCGCCGTCGACCATCACGATAAAACTGGCTTCTTCACCGTCGAGAAACTCTTCCACCACGATACGATGCCCAGCGTCACCAAACGCGTTACCAGCTAGCATATCGTTTACCGCGGCTTCTGCTTCTTCGAGCGTCATCGCGACAATCACGCCTTTACCGGCAGCCAGTCCGTCGGCTTTAATCACAATCGGTGCACCTTTTTCACGGACGTAGGCCAGCGCTGGCTCCACTTCAGTGAAGTTCTGGTATTCAGCCGTTGGGATTTTATGGCGAGCCAGGAAATCCTTAGTGAACGCTTTGGAACCTTCTAACTGCGCAGCGCCCTGAGTTGGGCCAAAGATTTTCAGGCCAGCCGCGCGGAATGCATCAACCACGCCAATCACCAGTGGCGCTTCCGGGCCAACAATCGTCAGATCGATTTTTTCGTTTTGCGCAAAGCTGAGCAGAGCAGGGATGTCCGTTGGGCTAATCGCCACGTTCTGCAAAGCGGGTTCCAGAGCCGTGCCGGCATTGCCAGGTGCAACAAATACCGTGCGCACTAAGGGTGACTGCGACGCTTTCCAGGCCAGCGCGTGTTCGCGCCCGCCATTACCTATCACTAATACTTTCATTTATAGACGCTCCAGGATTAATGGCGGAAGTGGCGCATATCGGTAAAGATCATGGCGATCCCATGTTCGTCAGCGGCGGCAATCACTTCGTCATCGCGGATCGAACCGCCAGGCTGGATAACACAGCTCACGCCAACTGCCGCTGCGGCATCAATACCGTCACGGAACGGGAAGAAGGCATCGGATGCCATTGCGGAGCCTTTTACTTCCAGGCCTTCATCGGCAGCTTTGATACCGGCAATTTTAGCGGAGTAAACGCGGCTCATTTGGCCTGCGCCTATACCGATGGTCATATTCTCGCGGGCATACACAATCGCGTTGGACTTAACAAACTTTGCTACCTTCCAGCAGAACAACGCATCACGCAGTTCTTGCTCTGTCGGCTGGCGCTTGCTAACAACACGCAGGTCTGTGGCTGTAACCATACCCAGATCGCGATCTTGTACTAACACACCGCCGTTAACGCGTTTGAAATCCAGGCCCGGAACACGTTGTTGCCACTGGCCGCAAGTCAGAACGCGAACGTTTTGCTTAGCAGATGTGATCTTCAGCGCTTCTTCGCTGGCTGACGGGGCAATAATCACTTCAACGAACTGGCGGGAGATAATCGCCTGCGCGGTTTCGGCATCCAGTTCACGGTTGAACGCGATGATGCCCCCGAATGCAGACGTTGGGTCAGTTTTATAGGCGCGGTCGTAGGCATCTAATAAGGAATCGCTAACAGCCACACCGCAAGGGTTGGCATGCTTCACGATAACGCAGGCAGGCTCGTTGAACTCTTTCACACATTCCAGTGCCGCATCGGTATCGGCAATGTTGTTATAAGAGAGCGCTTTGCCCTGAACCTGAGTTGCGGTGGCAACGGAGGCTTCTTTAATTTCTTCTTCTATATAGAAGGCGGCTTGCTGGTGGCTGTTTTCACCGTAACGCATATCCTGCTTCTTAATGAAGTTCAGGTTTAGCGTGCGAGGGAAGCGACCAGAAGGATCTTTGCTTTCGCCATGGTATGCAGGAACCATGCTACCGAAGTAGTTGGCGATCATGCTGTCGTAAGCGGCGGTGTGTTCGAAAGCCTTAATAGCCAAATCGAAACGGGTTTCTAACGTCAGAGATCCTTCATTAGCATCCAGCTCGCTAATAATCGCTTCGTAGTCACTGCTCTTTACTACGATTGCCACATCTTTATGGTTCTTCGCAGCGGAGCGCACCATGGTTGGGCCACCAATATCGATATTCTCTACCGCATCTTCCAGAGAGCAGCCTTCGCGGGCAACAGTCTGTGCGAACGGGTAGAGGTTGACGACAACCATATCGATTGGGGAGATAGCGTGTTGTTCCATGATCGCATCATCCTGGCCGCGACGACCCAGAATACCGCCATGGACTTTTGGATGCAGGGTTTTGACGCGTCCATCCATCATCTCCGGGAAACCGGTGTAGTCAGAGACTTCGGTTACCGGCAGGCCAGCTTTAGCCAGCAGATGAGCGGTTCCGCCAGTGGACAGCAGCTCCACGCCACGTTGGGAGAGCGCCTGGGCGAATTCGACGATACCGGCTTTGTCAGAAACACTGAGCAGAGCGCGGCGTACAGGACGACGTTGTTGCATGGTTTGATCCCTTAGCTTTGGTTCGCATATAGAAGAGCGTTAGCTGAATTTTAGTTATTTTCCCTAAAACTCAGCTAACGCCCCAAAACGGGGCATCCAATTATTGCGGGTGCATTGTAGCGAAAACGTTTGCGTCACGCTCGCAAAATTTAGGACCTCATCACGG
>NZ_LXEO01000062.1 GCF_001654865.1 Buttiauxella noackiae ATCC 51607
AATTTACGAAAACCACTCTCATTTCCTCGATATAATCCTCTGAAAATCACGCCATAAACTAGTTTAACCCCCTGCCTATAAAATTCGCGCTTAAGTGAAACATTTTCAACTATCTTATGAATACTCGACATTTGACAGTCCGCGAGTTATCTTCAGCTATCTGGATGTCTAAACGTTTAAACGTATGTTTTGAGGATATAAGGTTATGCCAATTCGGGTGCAGGATGAGTTACCAGCTGTCAATTTCCTGCGGGATGAGAATGTCTTTGTCATGACAACATCGCGCGCAAGCAATCAGGAGATCCGTCCGCTCAAGGTGCTCATACTTAATCTGATGCCGAAAAAGATTGAGACGGAGAACCAGTTTTTACGTCTGCTTTCTAACTCTCCTCTACAGGTTGACGTTCAGTTGTTACGCATTGATTCGCGCGAATCCCGTAATACACCAACTGAGCACCTCAATAACTTCTACTGTAATTTCGACGATATACAGGATGAAAATTTTGATGGGCTTATCGTTACCGGTGCGCCATTGGGCCTGGTTGAGTTTAACGATGTGGCCTACTGGCCGCAGATCGAACAAGTGATTCATTGGGCTAAAGATCACGTCACCTCAACGCTATTTGTCTGTTGGGCTGTGCAAGCTGCACTCAATATTATTTACGGTATTCCTAAGCAAACGCGCAAAGAGAAATTGTCGGGCGTATATGAGCATAACCTCACTTACCCGCACGCGCTGCTAACTCGCGGCTTTGATGATACTTTCCTGGCGCCACATTCGCGTTACGCCGATTTCCCTGCATCGTTGATCCGTGACTACACCGATCTCGAAGTTCTGGCCGAGTCAGAAGAAGGGGATGCTTACCTTTTTGGTAGCAAAGATAAACGCATTGCATTTGTAACGGGCCATCCGGAATATGATTCACACACGCTTTCAGGTGAGTATTTCCGCGACGTAGAAGCAGGTCTGAATCCAGATGTGCCTTATAACTATTTCCCGGGTAATGACCCGCAGAAGAAGCCGCATGCAACCTGGCGTAGTCACGGGAATTTACTGTTCACAAACTGGCTGAACTACTACGTTTATCAGATCACACCTTTCGATCTGCGTCATATGAACCCAACGCTCGATTAAGCGTTTCAGCATCCCGTCACCTCTACGATCAAGGCACCTTTGGGTGCCTTTTTTATTTTCTAAAAACCACTTCCCTGACTGAATAATTTTTAACTTCATAAATATCAATGTGATAAAAGATTTTAAATTCAAAAATGGAAATTGTTTTTGATTTTAAATAATCATGAAGTAGTCTTAATCCTGTTGAGTGAAAACCAGACACTGGACGTACCAGATAGAATTGGCGTTATTGACGGGATGATATGAGGGGAGAGATCCAATGACACAACAGACAGTTAGCGCAGAGTTGGCCTTTAGCCAACCGTTTGGTGAACCAGAGCGACAGATACTGACGCCTGATGCAGTAGAGTTTCTCAGTGAGCTCGTCACCCGCTTTACACCGCAATGTAATAAGCTGCTGGCGGCACGCACCGTACAGCAGGCAGAAATTGATGCTGGAAAGCTTCCAGATTTTATTTCGGAAACAAGTTCCATTCGTGAATCTGAATGGACTATTCGTGGAATCCCAGCCGATTTACTGGATCGACGCGTCGAAATTACAGGCCCGGTTGAACGCAAGATGGTGATCAACGCTTTAAATGCTAACGTCAAAGTGTTCATGGCCGACTTTGAAGACTCACTGGCACCAAGCTGGAGCAAAGTTATTGATGGCCAAATCAACCTGCGTGATGCGATAAACGGCACCATTAGCTGGACAAACGAAGCAGGCAAAATTTATCAGTTGAAGCCTGATCCCGCGGTACTGGTTTGCCGTGTTCGTGGCCTGCACTTACCGGAAAAACATGTCACCTGGCGCGATGAACCTATCCCGGGTAGCCTGTTCGACTTCGCTCTTTACTTCTTCCACAACGTGGATGCCCTGCTGGCCAAAGGCAGTGGCCCCTATTTCTACCTGCCAAAAACACAATCCTGGCAGGAAGCCGCCTGGTGGAGCGAAGTTTTCAGCTTTACAGAAGATCATTTCTCGCTGCCACGCGGCACCATTAAAGCGACGCTGCTGATTGAAACACTGCCAGCGGTATTCCAGATGGACGAGATCCTGCATGCACTGCGCGATCACATTGTCGGGCTGAACTGTGGCCGTTGGGATTACATTTTCAGCTACATTAAAACCCTGAAAAATCATCCGGATCGTATCCTGCCCGATCGCCAGTCCGTCACCATGGACAAACCGTTCCTGAATGCCTATTCGCGTTTACTGATCAAAACCTGTCACCGCCGGGGAGCGTTTGCCATGGGCGGCATGGCGGCGTTTATCCCGAGTAAAGACAGCCAACGCAATGAGTGGGTGCTCAATAAAGTTAAAGCCGACAAACAAATGGAAGCCACCAACGGCCACGATGGTACATGGATTGCGCATCCAGGCCTCGCTGACACAGTAATGGAAGTCTTTACCAAAGCATTAGGCGATGACAAAAACCAGCTGCATGTTTTACGCGCAGAAGATGCTCCGATTACCGCCGAACAGCTGCTGGAAGCGTGTCCTGGTGAACGCACTGAAGCGGGAATGCGCGCGAACATCCGCGTCGCGGTGCAATACATCGAAGCGTGGATTTCAGGCAATGGCTGCGTACCGATCTACGGGCTGATGGAAGATGCCGCGACCGCCGAAATTTCGCGAACCTCAATCTGGCAGTGGATCCGTCACGAAAAAACATTGAGCAACGGCCAAACGGTTACCAAAGCGCTGTTCTGCCAGATGCTGGCCGAAGAGATGTTCGTGATTCAGGAAGAGTTAGGCGACAAGCGTTTCAGCCAAGGGCGCTTTGATGAAGCGGCTCGCCTGATGGAACAAATCACCACCTCCGATACGTTAATCGACTTCCTGACGCTGCCGGGCTACCGCCTGCTTGCCTGAACCCTACTTAAATAAAAATCAAGGAGCATCTGCCATGACTAAAACCTCACGCACCCAACAAATCGAACAATTACAACAAGACTGGACGCAGCCACGCTGGGAAGGCATCAAGCGCCCGTACAGTGCAGAAGAAGTGGTTAAGCTGCGCGGCTCGGTGAACCCTGAATGTACGCTTGCGCAAAATGGCGCGGCGCGAATGTGGCGCCTGCTGCATGGTGAATCGAAAAAAGGGTACATCAACAGTCTCGGTGCGTTAACCGGCGGGCAGGCGTTGCAACAGGCGAAAGCAGGCATCGAAGCCATTTATCTGTCCGGTTGGCAGGTGGCGGCAGATGCCAACCTGGCTTCCAGCATGTACCCGGATCAATCGTTGTACCCGGCGAACTCGGTGCCGGCAGTGGTTGATCGGATCAACAACACGTTCCGTCGCGCCGATCAGATCCAGTGGGCATCGAACATTGAAGAAGGTGATCCGCGTTATGTTGATTACTACCTGCCGATCGTGGCGGATGCAGAGGCCGGTTTTGGTGGCGTACTGAATGCTTTCGAGTTGATGAAATCGATGATTCAGGCCGGTGCGGCAGCCGTTCACTTTGAAGATCAGCTCGCATCGGTTAAGAAATGCGGCCATATGGGCGGCAAAGTATTAGTTCCTACTCAAGAAGCGATTCAGAAACTGGTTGCGGCACGTTTGGCCGCTGACGTTATGGGTGTTCCGACACTTGTTATTGCCCGTACCGATGCCGATGCTGCGGATTTGATTACTTCGGATTGCGATGAATACGACCGCGAATTCATTACTGGTGAACGCACGCAAGAAGGTTTCTACCGCACTCGCGCGGGTATTGAGCAGGCAATCAGCCGTGGGCTTGCCTATGCGCCGTACGCCGATTTGGTGTGGTGTGAAACCTCTAAGCCAGACCTTGAGCAGGCACGCCGCTTTGCCGATGCCATTCATGCGCGCTTCCCAGGCAAACTGCTGGCGTATAACTGTTCACCATCATTTAACTGGAAGAAAAACCTCGACGACAAAACTATTGCTTCGTTCCAGGAGGAACTGTCAGCAATGGGCTACAAATACCAATTTATTACACTCGCGGGCATCCACAGCATGTGGTTCAACATGTTCGATCTGGCACACGCCTACGCGCAGGGTGAAGGGATGCGCCATTACGTGGAAAAAGTGCAGCAGCCAGAATTTGCCGCAGCACCTGAAGGTTACACCTTCGTTTCCCATCAGCAGGAAGTGGGCACCGGGTATTTCGACCGTGTGACGACGATTATTCAGGGGGGAGCTTCTTCGGTGACGGCATTAACGGGGTCAACGGAAGAAGAGCAATTCTGAGTTCTTGTAGGGCGGATAAGCACCGAGTCATCCACCATTTAAAGTCGAAGGTGGACGACGCTTCGCTTTTCCACCCTAAATTTAGATGGGGTGCGTTATGACTCGTAGGCTGGAACTGTTAATTGCCCACACTATCCTGCAAGGTTTTGACGCGCAGTATGGCCGCTTTCTTGAAGTGACCGCAGGAGCCCAGCAGCGCTTTGAACAAGCAGACTGGCATGCAGTTCAGCAGGCGATGAAAAGTCGCATCCATCTCTACGATCACCATGTTGGCCTGGTGGTGGAGCAATTGCGTTGCATCACTGGCAGCCACAATACTGACGACGAGTTTTTACTGCGAGTCAAAGCGCAGTACACACAATTGCTACCCGATTACCCTCGCTTTGAAATCGCCGAAAGCTTTTTCAATTCTGTTTATTGTCGACTATTCGATCACCGCTCGTTATCTCCCGAGCGGCTTTTTATCTTTAGCTCTCAGGAAGAAAAGCGTTTTCGTGAGATCCCTCGTCCGTTATCGAAATCCTTTACCCCAGCTTTAGGATGGCAGCCACTTCTGCGCTCCTTGCTAAGAGATTTGCCTTTGCGTTTGCCGTGGCAAGATTTGGCGCGAGATGCGGGTTACATCATTGCGCATCTGACGGAAACCTTTGGTTCTGATGCTTTGCAGCAGGCATCCCTTGAGGTCGCCAATGAGCTGTTTTATCGCAATAAAGCCGCCTGGCTTGTAGGTAAGCTGGTTTTGCCGAGTGGTAAAGTGCCGTTTTTACTGCCAATTCATCGCACTGATGATGGCTATCTGGTCGTTGATACCTGTTTAACCAGTGCCGCCGAAGCGAGTATTGTCTTTGGTTTTGCCCGTTCCTATTTCATGGTTTATGCGCCACAACCTGCGGCTCTGGTGGAGTGGCTACGCGAGTTGTTGCCCGGTAAAACGACGGCCGAATTGTATATGGCAATTGGTTGCCAGAAACACGGTAAAACTGAAAGTTACCGTGAATATCTGACATATATCTCTGCTACTGATGAGCAGTTTATTGAAGCACCGGGTATCCGTGGCATGGTGATGCTGGTGTTTACGCTGCCTGGTTTTGACCGGGTATTCAAAGTGATTAAAGACAAGTTCGCGCCACAAAAAGAGGTTACTGCTGAGCGGGTGCGCGAGTGCTATCAACTGGTCAAAGAGCATGACCGCGTCGGGCGCATGGCCGATACCCAGGAATTTGAAAACTTTGTGCTGTCTAAACATCAAATTAGCCAGCCATTGATGGCGTTATTACAGCAGGAAGTGCCTGAAAAACTGACCGATCTCGGCGACCGTATTGCCATCAGCCATCTTTATATTGAACGCCGAATGGTGCCGCTGAATTTGTGGCTTGAGCAGGTAGAAGGGCAGCAATTACGCGATGCGGTGGAAGAATACGGTAACGCTATCCGCCAGCTTGCCGCCGCCAATATCTTTCCCGGCGACATGCTGTTTAAAAACTTTGGTGTGACACGCCACGGGCGCGTGGTGTTCTACGATTACGATGAAATTTGCTACATGACAGAAGTGAATTTTCGCAACGTACCGCCGCCGCGTTACCCTGAGGATGAACTCTCTGCCGAGCCGTGGTACAGCGTAGCGCTGGGGGATGTGTTCCCGGAAGAATTCCGCCACTACTTATGCGCCGACCCGCGTATCCGTCAGCTGTTTGATGAGATGCACAGCGATCTGTTTCGCGCCGATTATTGGCGGGCGTTGCAGGAGCGAATCCGTAACGGCCATGTGGAAGATGTTTTTGCCTATCGCAAACGCCAGCGTTTCTGCCAGCGTTTTGGACAATTACAGCAGGCGGGTTAGCGCCCGCCGCCATAAGCCTGAGTAATCTCCTTCGCCGCTTTAATCACTAACGCGCCTAACTCGGTAACGCGGTCATCAGTGATACGTGAAATCGGCCCGGAAATTGAAATCGCGGCAAAGGCTTCATGATGCTCGTCATAGATACACGCCGCTACACAGCGCAACCCCAACGCATGTTCTTCATCATCAAATGAATATCCGCGCTTACGCGTTTGCGCCAAATCTTCTTTCAAATGTAACGGAGAGGTGAGCGTCGCAGGGGTATAGCTATGCAGCCCTTTGCGATGCAGCAGAGTTGCCACCTGGTCGTCACTCAAATTCGCGAGAAACACCTTTCCTGCACCGGATGCATGCATGGGTAATTTGCCACCAATTGGGGCTGACATCCGCATAAGCTGCGCGCATTGCACCTGGTCGATAATAATCGCCTGATGATCGCTATGGTCGAGCACTGCCAGGTTCACCGTTTCGCCGGAGTCTTCCATCAACTTGCGCAGTATCGGGTGAACAATTGCCAACAGATTGCGGCTTTGTAAGAAGCTACTACCCACAACAAACGCATGTGCGCCAATCGTCCAGTGCCCGAGATCGCCGATCTGGCGTACAAAGCCAAGTTGTTGCATGGTGGTCAGTAGACGATGAGTCGTGGAGTTAGGTAAACCTGCTTGCTGCGCCAGCTCGGTGAGGGCAACACTACCGTGTGATTCAGCAATCCATTCAAGCAATTTCAGGCCGCGAGTAAGCGACTGAACCTGTCCGGTGGGTTGTGGTGCGGCCACTGTGGCAGCACGCGGTTTTTTTCCACGTTTGGCGGGAACGGCAGCAACCATAACTAACTCCTGTTTTCGTATCGTGGAAATCATTTTCGTTTTATTTGGCGATAATGCAACCAGCATTGGACTCATCGGATCAGTCAGGTGAACATGTCTCATGTTCCATTGCTTTGCGACTATTACAAGTTATGACAGTATGCCTTGTAGGCTGACAGGCTTGGGTAAACAGGTGGGAGTTAGAGTGAGCAATAAATTAGAAAAACTGCATCAGCAGTTGCAACAACGCATTTTGGTACTGGATGGTGGTATGGGAACCATGATCCAGAGCTACCGTCTTGATGAGAGTGATTTCCGTGGAGAGCGCTTTGCGGACTGGCCATGTGACCTGAAAGGGAACAATGACTTGCTGGTCCTGAGCAAGCCGGAAATCATTGCCGCTATTCACTACGCCTATTTTGAAGCTGGCGCTGACATCGTCGAAACCAACACCTTCAACTCAACGACCATCGCGATGGCGGATTACCAAATGGAATCCCTGTCGGCAGAAATCAACTTTGAGGCGGCTAAACTCGCCCGTGCTTGTGCTGATGAATGGACAGCACGCACACCTGAAAAACCACGCTACGTGGCAGGTGTGTTAGGCCCAACTAACCGTACTGCCTCTATTTCACCGGACGTGAACGACCCTGCATTCCGCAATGTGACCTTTGATCAACTGGTAGACGCTTATCGCGAATCTACACGCGCGCTGGTGGAAGGTGGCTCCGATCTGATTATGATTGAGACGGTGTTCGATACTCTGAACGCCAAAGCGGCTATTTTTGCGGTTAAAACTGAATTTGAAGCGCTGGGTGTTGATTTACCGATCATGATTTCCGGCACCATCACCGACGCTTCAGGCCGTACCCTTTCCGGCCAAACGACCGAAGCCTTCTATAACTCACTGCGTCACGCCGATGCGCTGACCTTCGGTCTGAACTGTGCATTGGGGCCAGATGAGCTACGCCAGTATGTCGCTGAGCTTTCACGCATTGCTGACTGTTACGTTACCGCGCACCCGAATGCCGGCCTGCCAAATGCTTTCGGTGAATACGATCTCGATGCAACTGAGATGGCCAACCAGATTGGCGAATGGGCTCAGGCAGGTTTCCTGAACATTATCGGCGGTTGCTGCGGTACCACACCTGCACACATTGCGGCAATGAGCAAAGCCGTAGAAGGCGTTGCCCCACGTAAAATACCAGACCTGCCAGTGGCATGCCGCCTGGCGGGGCTTGAGCCGCTGAACATTGGCGCCGATAGCCTGTTTGTCAACGTGGGTGAGCGTACCAACGTCACCGGTTCTGCCAAGTTTAAGCGCCTGATCAAAGAAGAAAAATATAACGAAGCGTTGGAAGTGGCACTTCAGCAGGTTGAAAGTGGCGCGCAGATCATCGACATCAACATGGATGAAGGGATGCTCGACGCCGAAGCGGCGATGGTACGTTTCCTCAATCTGATTGCCGGTGAGCCAGATATTGCCCGTGTACCAATCATGATTGACTCCTCGAAATGGGACGTCATCGAAAAAGGCCTGAAGTGTATTCAGGGAAAAGGCATTGTTAACTCCATCTCCATGAAAGAAGGCGTGGAGCCGTTTATCCGTCACGCAAAACTGGTGCGCCGTTACGGTGCCGCGATGGTGGTAATGGCGTTTGACGAAGTCGGCCAGGCGGATACCCGTGAGCGCAAAATTGAAATTTGCCGCCGCGCCTACAAAATTCTGACCGAAGAAGTGGGCTTCCCGCCGGAAGACATTATTTTTGACCCGAATATCTTTGCCGTTGCGACCGGGATTGAAGAACATAATAACTACGCACAGGACTTCATCGATGCGTGTGCCGATATCAAGCGCGAACTGCCTCATGCGATGATTTCAGGCGGCGTATCGAACGTGTCGTTCTCCTTCCGGGGCAACGACCCGGTGCGTGAAGCGATCCACGCGGTCTTCCTTTACTACGCCATTCGCAACGGCATGGATATGGGGATTGTTAACGCCGGACAACTGGCGATATATGACGATCTCTCGCAGGAATTGCGCGATGCGGTTGAAGACGTCATTCTTAACCGCCGCGACGACAGCACCGAGCGTTTGCTCGATCTGGCTGAAAAATATCGCGGTACGAAAAGCGACGATGGCGCGACTGCTCAGCAAGCCGAGTGGCGTAGCTGGGATGTGAAAAAGCGTCTTGAATATTCGCTGGTTAAAGGCATCACCGAGTTTATTGAACTCGATACAGAAGAAGCCCGTCAGCAGTCTGAACGCCCGATTCAGGTCATTGAAGGCCCGCTGATGGACGGCATGAACGTGGTTGGCGACCTGTTTGGTGAAGGGAAAATGTTCCTGCCACAGGTGGTGAAATCTGCGCGCGTGATGAAACAAGCGGTGGCGTACCTCGAGCCGTACATTGAAGCCAGTAAAGAGAAAGGCTCCACCAACGGCAAAATCGTGCTCGCCACGGTAAAAGGCGACGTTCACGACATCGGCAAAAACATCGTGGGTGTGGTGCTGCAATGTAACAACTATGAAATCATCGATCTTGGCGTAATGGTGCCTGGCGAGAAGATTTTGAAAACTGCCCGTGAAGTGGGTGCCGATATTATCGGCCTGTCTGGCCTGATTACGCCGTCGCTGGATGAAATGGTGAACGTCGCCAAAGAGATGGAGCGCCAGGGCTTTACGCTACCGCTGCTGATTGGCGGGGCGACAACCTCGAAAGCGCACACGGCGGTGAAAATCGAGCAGAACTACAGCGGCCCGACAGTTTATGTGCAGAACGCCTCGCGTACCGTAGGTGTCGTGGCGGCACTGCTTTCTCCGACTCAGCATGACGAGTTTGTGGAACGCACGCGCAAAGAATATGTCACTGTTCGAACCCAGCACGGTCGCAAAAAGCCGCGTACTCCGCCGGTCACTCTTGCTGCTGCCCGTGAAAACGATTTTGCATTTGATTGGGCAAGCTATACACCGCCCGTCCCGCATCGCCCTGGTGTGCAGGAAGTGACGGCGAGTATCGAAACGCTGCGTAACTACATCGACTGGACGCCATTCTTTATGACCTGGTCGCTGGCCGGGAAATACCCGCGCATCCTCGAAGATGAAGTTGTGGGTGAAGAGGCGAAACGCCTGTTTAAAGACGCCAACGATATGCTCGACAGATTGCATGCGGAAAAATTGCTGACGCCGCGTGGTGTCGTCGGTCTGTTCCCGGCAAACCGTGTGGATGATGACATCGAAATCTATCGTGATGAATCGCGCACCCATGTGCAGACCGTTGCACACCATTTGCGCCAACAGACCGAGAAAACAGGTTTTGCTAACTACTGCCTGGCCGATTTTGTGGCACCGAAACTCAGTGGAAAAGCTGACTACATCGGTGCGTTTGCGGTCACTGGTGGCATGGAAGAAGACGCGTTAGCGGAAGGTTATGAAGCACAGCATGATGATTACAACAAAATCATGGTGAAAGCATTGTCTGACCGTCTGGCCGAAGCTTTTGCGGAATATTTACATGAGCGTGTGCGTAAAGTTTACTGGGGCTACGCGCCAACAGAGAACCTCAGCAACGAAGAGCTTATCCGTGAAAACTATCAAGGGATTCGCCCGGCACCAGGTTATCCGGCCTGCCCGGAACACACTGAAAAAGCGACTATCTGGGAACTGCTGGACGTCGAAAATGTGGTGGGGATGAAACTTACTGAATCCTACGCCATGTGGCCTGGCGCTTCGGTTTCCGGCTGGTACTTCAGCCATCCTGATAGCAAGTACTACGCCGTGGCGCAAATTCAGCGCGACCAGGTGGAAGACTATGCGCGCCGTAAAGGGATGTCTGTTACCGATGTGGAACGCTGGTTAGCACCGAATTTGGGGTATGACGCGGATTAGTTTTTACTTTGTAGGTCGGATAAGCGTTAGCGTCATCCGACAAAAAGGGTGGATGGCGTGCGCTTATCCACCCTAAATTCCTTCCTTTTCCCCTTCTTACATCCCGAAACGTTTAAATCTCACCAGGCGTTATATACTGGAAAGAGAAGGAATTTCTTCGCTCAAACTAACCAGGAGAAAGTGTGCTGACTTTACTGCATTTGCTTTCTGCGGTGGCGCTATTGGTATGGGGCACGCACATTGTGCGTACCGGCATCATGCGCGTTTACGGTGCAAATCTCCGTAGCGTACTTAGCCGCAGTGTTGAAAAAAAACCGTTCGCCTTTTGCGCAGGTATTGGCGTTACCGCACTGGTGCAAAGCAGCAACGCCACCACAATGTTGGTCACCTCTTTTGTGGCCCAGGATTTGGTGGCGCTTACCCCTGCGCTGGTGATTGTGCTGGGGGCGGATGTTGGTACCGCGTTAATGGCGCGAATTCTGACCTTTGATCTCTCGTGGCTCTCGCCGTTACTCATCTTCATTGGCGTTATTTTCTTCCTCAGCCGCAAACAAACGCGTGCCGGACAACTTGGCCGCGTGGGCATTGGCCTCGGGCTGATTTTGCTGGCACTGGAGTTGATTGTTGCTGCGGTGACGCCAATTACTCAGGCATCCGGCGTGCAGGTCATTTTCGCCTCGTTAACCGGCGATATCATGCTCGATGCGTTGATTGGCGCAATGTTTGCCATCATCAGTTATTCAAGCCTTGCTGCGGTTTTACTGACCGCCACGCTGACTTCTGCGGGAATTATTTCGTTTGATGTCGCGCTATGTCTGGTGATTGGTGCCAACCTTGGCTCTGGCCTATTGGCGATGATCAACAACAGCACCGCTAACGCTGCTGCCCGTCGCGTTGCCCTCGGCAGTTTGTTGTTCAAGCTGGTGGGCGGCGTGATTGTGCTGCCGTTCGTGCATATTCTGGCGGATGCGATGCAAAAACTCTCCCAGCCGGAATCCGAACTGGTTATCTACTTCCACGTGTTCTACAACCTGATTCGCTGCCTGGCGATGGTGCCATTTGCCGGCGTAATGGCACGCTTTTGCCGTAAGGTGATTAGTGAAACGCCTGAAGTTGATGCCCGGATGAAGCCGAAACATCTTGATGTAACGGCTCTGGATACCCCAGCACTTGGCTTATCCAACGCAGCGCGTGAAACCTTGCGTATGGGTGATGTGCTGGAGCAAATGCTGGAAACCTGGAGCAAAGTGATGCACGGAGAGCCGCGCCAGGAGAAGGAACTGCGTAAGCTCGCCGATGATGTCGATGTGCTCTATACCGCAATCAAACTGTATATGGCGCAAATGCAGAAAGAGGAACTGGCAGAGGTTGAATCTCGTCGCTGGGCAGAGATTATTGAAATGTCGCTAAACCTGGAGCAGGCGGCAGATATCCTTGAGCGCATGGGGAGTGAAGTGGCGGATAAATCGCTGGCCACGCGTCGGGCATTCTCGCCAGATGGCCTGAAAGAGCTGGATATTCTGCTCCAACAATTAACCAGCAACCTGAAGCTTAGCCTGTCGGTATTTTTCTCCGCCGATGTGAACAGCGCGCGCCGTTTGCGCCGTAATAAACATCGCTTCCGTATTCTTAACCGCCGATTCTCACACGCCCACGTTGACCGCCTGCATCAGCAAAACGTGCAGAGCATTGAAACAAGCTCATTGCACCTTGGTTTGCTTGGCGATATGAAGCGCCTGAACTCACTGTTCTGCGCGGTCGCATACAGCGTACTTGAACAGCCTGACGATGACGAAAGGGACGAGTACTAATCGAAAAGGCACTTTCCGAAATGAAGGTGCCTTTTACTAAGTTGCCTGTTTTTTCTTCTGCTTGATATTTACACCGTTTATAATCCTGCCGCTTAAATTCATAAAACCAAAGGGATTCGACAGTGAAAATAAAAAAATTGATGATAGCGGCACTCTGTATATCGGCGTTGGCTGGGTGTAAGGCACTCGAAAGAACGGAACCCGTTCGGACACCACAGACCATCATCACTCAGCATGTGACAACTGAGCAGGTCAAAGACGCAATCATCAATGCAGGGCAGGGGCGTGACTGGATAATGTCAGTTGCAGGGCCAGGGGTGATTAATGCGACACAAAATATCCGTAAACACAGCGTGACTGTTCGCATTAACTACAGTGAAAGAAACTACTCGATTAACTATGTCAGCAGCGTAAATTTACTGGCATCCGACGGCGAAATTCACCGCTCGTACAATCATTGGGTGAATAATCTGGATAAAGATATTCAGAAAAAATTAGCCGTAATTGCGGCGACGCCTGCTAAATAATCCCCTTTGCGGGCAATGAACTTCGCGTTTGTTGCCCGAGTCTGTTCGCATCGCCCTTTATGTAAGGTATATTCCGGGTTTTACGGAGGAACCATGCTGACCAACTCATCTATACGTCTGAACAAATACATTAGCGAGAGCGGTATCTGCTCCCGCCGCGACGCCGATCGTTACATCGAACAGGGAAATGTTTTTATTAACGGCAAACGCGCCGCGATTGGCGATCAGGTATTTGCCGGAGATGTGGTGAAGGTCAACGGTCAGTTAATCGAGCCCCGTGACGAAGACGATCTGGTACTTATCGCACTGAACAAGCCGGTGGGCATTGTGAGTACCACCGAAGATGGTGAGAAAGACAACATTGTCGATTTCGTTAACCACAGCAAACGCGTTTTCCCTATTGGACGCTTAGATAAAGATTCTCAGGGGCTGATTTTCCTCACCAATCATGGCGATCTGGTGAATAAAATTCTGCGTGCCGGCAATGACCACGAAAAAGAATATGTCGTTACGGTAAACAAACCAGTAACCGATGAGTTCATTCGCGGGATGGGGGCGGGCGTTCCGATGCTGGGAACCGTAACCAAGAAATGCAAAGTGAAGAAAGAAGCTCCCTTTGTGTTTCGTATCACGTTGGTGCAAGGACTCAACCGCCAGATTCGCCGTATGTGCGAACATTTTGGTTATGAAGTGACGAAGCTTGAGCGTACCCGCATCATGAATGTCAGCATGAAAGGGCTGCCATTGGGTGAGTGGCGTGACTTGACCGACGATGAGTTAGTTGAATTGTTTAAGCTGATTGAGAACTCTTCTTCTGAAGCAAAACCGGCAAAAACTGCAAAGCCAAAGGCTAAACCAGCCGCGGTGAAAAAACCGGTTGTCAGCGGACCGAAAAGTACCGCTAAAACCCCGGCAGAGCTAGCTTCACGTAAACGCTTTGCCCAGCCAGGGCGTAAGAAGAAAGGGCGCTAAGTTAGCGCTTTCCACGAGAGTGGTTGTTTGCAGACCAGGAGTAGGTTGCAGACGTATCCTGTTTTGCTGTTTTTTGTTTTTTAACCTGGCGGGCTTTTTTAGCTGCCAGTTCGCGTTCCGCAATCAATTGGTCAATATAGGTTTTTTTAACGTGGTTAATTTCTGAGTTTGTCAGGGGGCGACCATGGGCGATGCGTGCGCGGTCTAGCCGCGTTTTCAATTCGCGCTGCTCGGCTTCGGTCATGTCTTGCTGTGTAAGTTTGGATGTGGACATCGTTGCGGCCTCTTAAGAAGTGGCCTCCAGTGTAAAGCAAACCGCCCTCAAGCTCAGTAAAAATCAGCTTCTGGTATCAACGTTACCCCTAAAGTGTAGATAATTTTGTTCAACTACACCGACTTGCCCGCCAGCGTTTCGGTTTGATAAAAGCAAAATGCCCGGTTTCCCGGGCATTTTTTGAGATGAGAAATCACTCATGCACGATGCTTTTTCAAACGCTTTTCCTTTTCTTCATCAATAGGTTTACCGGACCAGTATCCCGCAAGAAGAGAGCCAGAAAGGTTATGCCACACCGAGAACAGCGCGCCAGGAAGTGCCGCCAGTGGTGAGAAGTATATTTTACCCAGTGTCGCAGCAAGACCTGAGTTCTGCATCCCTACTTCAATTGCCAGCGTACGGCAGGTGGATTCATCGAAACCGAATAGACGTCCACCCCAATAGCCGCTTAGTAAGCCAATTCCGTTATGCAGAATGACTGCAACAATGACCATCAAACCTACAGAGGCGATGTGAGAGGCTGAGCCTGCTACCACAGCGCTGATAATTGCCAGAATACAGACCATCGAAAATGCAGGTAGATAGGGCTCAACGCGCTTCACAAGGCGTGGGAATAGATGATGCACAATCAAGCCAAGACCAATCGGGATAACCACAATTTGCAGGATGCTTAATAACATGCCCATCACGTCTACTTTGATATCTGCATCAACATACAGACGTGTAAGGAGCGGTGTCGCAAAAACACCGACCAGAGTGGAAACGGAAGATATAGTCACCGAGAGCGCCACATCCCCTTTTGCCAGATAAATCATTACGTTTGATGCAGTCCCGCTAGCCACGCTTCCAACCAAAACCATACCCGCGGAGAGGTCAGGTGGCATATGAAACAACTTCGCCAAAACCCAGGCCGCCAGCGGCATAACCAGGTAATGCAGGAAGGTTCCAGCCGCTACGGGCGCGGGTCGCGACAGCACGCGTTTAAAATCATCAATGCGCAGATGTACGCCCATCCCGAACATGATCAGCATCAAAAGTGTGCTGACCCACGGGCCAATGGGGGTAAAGGTATTGGGAGTAAAATAGGCGAGTACAGACAGCAGCACCGCCCACAGCGGAAACAGTCGGGTTAATGAAGCGAGCATAGTGAGATCCTTGCAAGTGTTGTGTTGTTTTATGGTTATAAAAATGCCGGGATCGAGCCCGGCATTTGGTATTAATTACTTTAAGTAAGTGGAAATTTTATTCAAACAGATTGTGGTGAAGTTTTTGCACCACTTTTTCAGCGTCGTCGCCAGGCACTAGGAAGCACAGGTTGTAGCTGGATGCGCCATAGCAAATCATGCGGATGTTAAACGGGTCGAGCACGCCAAACACCTCTTTGCCCACACCACAGGCTTTAGAAAGCTTATTACCGATGATGGCAATCAGGGCGAGGTTTTCTTCCACTTCGACACGACACAGTGAGGAGAGCTCAGTCAGGAGCGATGTGGTCAGCGGGCTATCACTATTGGAAGTTGAACCCGTAGTATCGAGCGTCAGCGCAATGCTAACTTCTGAAGTGGTAATCAAATCAACAGAAACATTATGTTGCGCCAGAATATTGAACACTTCCGCCAGGAAACCATGGGAGTGCAGCATGCTCAGGCTATTGAGTGTCACCAGGGTTTGTTTACGACGTAGTGCCAGAGCACGGAACAGCGGTGGATTTTCTGTTTTGTTACAAACCAGTGTACCGCCCGCTTTGGGATCTTTGCTGGAGCCGACAAACACTGGGATATCGCTACGCACTGCAGGCATTAATGTTGCCGGATGCAGTACTTTTGCGCCGAATGTTGCCATTTCAGCTGCTTCTTCAAAGGCAATTTTGTCGATGCGTTTTGCCGCTGGCACGACACGTGGGTCGGTAGTGTAAATCCCTGGCACGTCAGTCCAGATATCAACTCGGCTGGCATGCAGTGCTTCACCCAACAGTGCCGCTGTATAGTCGCTGCCGCCACGTCCAAGCGTGGTAGTGCGGCCTTTCGCTTCACTACCAATAAAACCTTGAGTGATGACCAGAGATTGAGCCAGGCGAGGTTGAAGCTGTTGGCTTGCAAGTTCTGCTAATGTGGCGACATCTGGTTCAGCACGGCCAAAGCGGTCATTGGTGCGCATGATTTTGCGGATATCGAACCATTGGGCATCGACTTTTCGCTCACGCATAATCTCGACAAACAGCAGCGTAGACATCAATTCACCATGGCTAACCAACTCATCGGTTAACGCTGAGGAAGTAGCAAGGGATGCCGCTTCAGCTAAAGTGGTGATGTTTTCAAGCAGACGTTCAACTTCTTCGCGGATGATTTGCGGATTTGCCAGACGCTCAACAATGTCATATTGGATTTTGCGAATCGCATCGAGCTTAACAAAACGCTCTGTTGCTTCAAGGCCGCTTGCCAACGCAACCAGCAAATTGGTGATACCCGCTGATGCGGAAAGGACAACAACGCGAACGTTTTCGTCAGCCAGCACCACGTCGGCGCTGCGGTTCATCGCGTCGTAATCAGCAACGCTGGTGCCGCCAAATTTGGCAATAACGGTTTGTGGGTAGGACATTACAGCCTCGTGTCAGGGAGCCATTTTCATGGCAAAAAAATAAATAAGCCTTGGCACAAGGGAAGAGCGGGATACGGGGCAGACGTAGAATAGAAGTTCTGAACTACGATACACCCAGAAGCGCCCCACCTTGTTTCCCCGATTTCTTGACGCTACAGCGGCGTTGTCTGCGCTAACTCACCTGAATCACTTACTTAAGTAAGTTCATCGGGATTCATAAGCTTGTCGCCTTGCTGTAATGCCAATAAATTCGGGGAATAAATTGGAGCATTCGGTTGTGAAATGCTCCTGGTGACAGCCCAAGGGATTCAGCCCCCGTGGCCGATAATGCACGCTGCCATACGCACATTACCTCGGCGCCGCTCCCCCTCCTGTGTCGTCTTCGGATTGGCTCCTCAAACACGATACCTGGGCGGCGCGCCTCTTCTGGCTTACTCACAAGTGAGCAAGTAGCCGTATACAAATAAAATGTTACGTGCCAGATGTCAACGTCTGAGTGCTATGAACCATACTGTTTTTCTCAGTGTAGACGGGGTCATCGAGTGTTCAGTCCACCCTGGTAACTTCTTCGCGGGCACATAATCTGAAACGGTATTCCCGGTGCAATGGTAGAAAAATCATCACAAATCCTGTTTTGTGGATATACAATTGACCGCAGTCACAGTTCTCAAATCAAAAGGGTAACGCTATGAAAAATATCAACCCAACGCAGACCGCTGCATGGCAGGCTTTACAGGCGCATTTTGACGAAATGAAAGACGTCACTATCGCTGAGCTGTTCGCTCAGGATGCCGACCGTTTTGGTAAATTCTCTGCCACTTTCGACGATTTAATGCTGGTGGATTACTCCAAAAACCGCATCACCGAAGAAACCCTGGCCAAGCTGCAGGCGTTGGCAAAAGAGACGGATTTGCAGGGTGCAATCAAATCCATGTTCTCTGGCGAGAAGATTAACCGCACTGAAGACCGTGCTGTGCTGCACGTTGCACTGCGTAACCGCAGCAACACGCCAGTCATCGTTGATGGCAAAGATGTGATGCCAGAAGTGAACGCGGTGCTTGAGAAGATGAAAACCTTCTCTGAGAGCATCATCAGCGGTAACTGGAAAGGCTACACCGGCAAAGCGATTACTGACATTGTTAACATCGGTATCGGCGGTTCAGACCTCGGCCCATTCATGGTGACCGAAGCGCTGCGTCCTTATAAAAACCACCTCAACATGCACTTTGTGTCTAACGTTGATGGGACTCACATTGCCGAAGTGCTGAAGAACGTTGATCCGGAAACCACGCTGTTCCTGGTTGCCTCTAAAACCTTCACCACACAAGAAACCATGACCAACGCCCACAGCGCGCGCGACTGGTTCCTGGCAACGGCTGGCGACAACAAACACGTCGCGAAACACTTCGCCGCGCTGTCTACCAATGCTAAAGCGGTGGGCGAGTTTGGTATTGATACCGCGAATATGTTTGAGTTCTGGGATTGGGTCGGCGGCCGTTATTCCCTGTGGTCTGCAATTGGCCTGTCCATCATCCTGTCTGTGGGTTACGAAAACTTCGTAGAACTGCTGTCTGGCGCACACGCCATGGACCAGCATTTTGCTAACACTCCGGCAGAACAGAACCTGCCAGTACTGCTGGCGCTGATCGGTATCTGGTACAACAATTTCTTCGGCGCTGAAACCGAAGCCATTCTGCCATACGACCAGTACATGCACCGTTTTGCTGCTTACTTCCAGCAGGGCAATATGGAATCCAACGGTAAGTATGTTGACCGTAACGGCAATGCTGTGGATTACCAGACTGGCCCAATCATCTGGGGCGAGCCGGGCACTAACGGCCAGCACGCGTTCTATCAGCTAATTCACCAGGGTACCAAAATGGTTCCTTGTGACTTCATCGCACCTGCGACCAGCCACAACCCGCTTTCTGACCATCATCCAAAACTGCTGTCTAACTTCTTTGCTCAGACAGAAGCACTGGCATTTGGTAAAGCTCGCGAAGTGGTTGAACAGGAATACGCAGCTCAGGGTCTGGATCCTAAAACGCTGGATCACGTTGTGCCGTTCAAAGTATTCGAAGGCAACCGCCCAACCAACTCCATCCTGCTGCGTGAAATCACGCCGTTCAGCCTGGGGGCGCTGATTGCGCTGTATGAGCATAAGATCTTCACTCAGGGTGCAATTCTGAACATCTTCACCTTCGATCAGTGGGGCGTGGAATTAGGTAAGCAACTGGCTAACCGTATTCTGCCTGAGCTGGGTGATGCGGCAGAAATCAACAGCCATGACAGTTCTACCAATGGCCTGATTAACCGCTATAAATCCTGGCGCGCTTAATACCCATCATACTTCGAGTTATGGCGGTTTGGGCCACAACTCGAATTATTTAGGATATGGGCAATAGACATGAAATATAAGCCGACGTTATGTCGGCTTCTTTATTTTAATAACTATAAGACAAATCTCCTTGTCGCATAATATCCCCGCAATACTCCTCTGAGGTTAATCCTAAAAGTACCTATATCCTGATAATTTAGCTGGGTAACTTTCGGATTAATTAGATTTAACTCCTTCGAGTAAATATTTCAACCTGTTGTTTTTAATGTAATTATATAAATACAATCTCTAATCATATTATTATTTTCCATTTATCTTAAAGCGCCATTCATATTTCCCGTTTCGGTCTGATTTTATTTCTTGTTGTGTATACTCGAAAACGCCTGAAATTCTTTTGGGCAAATCTCCATTCATTCAATGAAGGGAAATTGTTATGAAGAAAGCTCTTTATGGCGCTTTAGCCATATTCTCGCTGGCAGCCGCTGGTGCGGCGAGTGCTGACCCGGTTGCTGTAGGTGAAGCCGCTGGTGCACAAGCTACTTATGAGTCCGCAGGGAGTTCGACTGCGGCCAGTGCCAGCACTGTCGGGTCAGCAGTGGGTGTAGCGCTTGCTGCAACCGGTGGCGGTGATGGTTCCAATACCGGGACCACAACAACCACAACGACCAGCACCCGATAAATCCCGGGTGATTTAATCCTAACCACACTTCGGTGTGGTTATTTTGAACCTGCTTGTTAGCCATTTTTCGACTCCGGGGAAACCTCGTGCAGCGACTCGTAATTCTTCTTGTTTGCCTGTTACTTCAGGCTTGCTCTGTCACCACTAAAGGTCTTGGCTCATCGCTCTGGCACAGTATTGTGGGCAGTGACGGTGTGCAGCTTACCCATGACGATATTCAGAATATGCGCTACGCCAGCCAGTACATGAGCATTAATAACGGCCCGCAAATATTTGTGGTTCTGGCGTATGACGAAAATGACCAACAAAAATGGGTAACACAAGACCGGGCGATGATCGTCACCGAACAGGGCCGCATCGTAAAAACTACCGGCCTTGGGGATAACCTCCAGCAAGTGACCAATACGGATAATGACCCGTTGGTACACGCAAATCGGATAACAGATGGCGCGAGTTGGACACGGCAAATGGCCTGGACTGAACATCAGCAGGTGCGAATGGCGACAGCGCATTCCATCTTTACCTGGAATGGTTCAGACACACTGAAAGTCGCCCAAAGCAGTACGCCCGTTCGTGTTCTGGATGAAGAAGTTACCGCTGCCGGTAAAACCTGGCATAACCGCTTCTGGATAGACAGCGAAGGTCATATACGTCAGTCAAAACAATATATTGGCCCGGATTATTGGCCTGTCACCACGATTCTGTTGAAGGCGGCGAAAGAATGAAAATAAACGCCAGATTGTTAAGAACGACGAATGAACGGTTTTGTAGGTCGGATAAGCGCAGCGTCATCCGAAGGGTTTCTGCGAAATGGTGGATGGCGCTTTGCTTATCCACCCTACATTTCAGTGCTTACGCTGCCGGAAATGTAACTATTTATCCACAAAATCAAACGATTAAAAACATAGATCGGCTGGCCGACTTAGTGACTCAACCTTCACTGGTTAACGCCTGGTGGCCGGGCGCCGTCATCAGCGAGCGCAAGGCAACTGCTACTGAAGAACAACAGCATCAGAAGCTACTGGCGAATTTAGCTGGATTCGCCGCTGAAGAGGACGGTGACGATGCCGCAGCCATCAACGGCGTGCGCCAACAGATGCAGGCTATTCACGTGACAGGACGGCAGTTTGTCGATCTTGATCCCGACTGGGTGCGTGTACATCCTCGCGCCAATGTTCCGTTGCAGGGCGATTACAGTCTGTGGGCTGGCTCGCAGCCAACCACTATCACGCTGATGGGGCTGGTGAGTTCACCGGGCACGAAACCTTTTGTTGCGGGGCGCAGCGTTGATGAATATCTCGATGGTATCGACAAACTCAGCGGAGCCGACCGCAGTTTCGCATGGGTGATTTACCCGGATGGCAAAACTCAAAAAGCGCCAGTCGCTTACTGGAATAACCGCCATGTCGAACTCACACCGGGCAGCATCCTGTTTGTCGGCTTTAAAGAGCGACTATTTAATTCTGATTTCAACGACCTGAATCAGCAAATCCTTAACTCTCTGACTCATCGGAGACCGGATTGATGAAGAAAAAATATCTCTACAGCCTGCTCGCGCTGGTCGTATCCACTGCCTGCCAGGCAGAAACCTTTCCAGACCCTGTAGGCCCGTCGCAATCGGATTTCGGTGGTGTGGGTTTGCTGCAAACACCAACTGCCCGCATGGCGCGAGAAGGCGAGTTTAGCCTTAACTATCGCGATAACGATCAGTACCGCTTCTATTCAGCCTCGGTGCAGCTTTTCCCGTGGCTGGAAACCACTTTGCGCTACACCGACGTGCGCACCAGAGAGTACAGCAGCGTCGAAGCTTTTTCGGGCGACCAGACTTACAAAGATAAAGCCTTCGACATGAAAGTGCGCCTTTGGGAAGAAGGCTATTATCTGCCGCAGGTGGCAGTTGGTGTGCGTGATTTAGGCGGTACCGGGCTGTTCGACAGCGAATATATCGTGGCGAGCAAAGCTTGGGGGCCGTTCGATTTTAGCCTCGGCATGGGGTGGGGTTACATGGGCACCAGCGGCAATGTGAAGAACCCGTTTTGTGAAGTCAGCGATGGTTTCTGCTATCGCGATAACAGCTACAACCATGCGGGTTCGTTCAACTTTAGTGGCATGTTCCACGGCCCTGCGTCACTGTTTGGTGGCGTCGAGTATCAGACACCGTGGCAGCCGCTGCGCCTGAAAGCAGAATACGAAGGTAATAATTACACGCAGGATTTTGCCGGCAAACTCGAGCAACGTAGCAGCTTTAACGTCGGCGCTATTTATCGCGTCACCGATTGGGCCGACGTTAACGTCAGCTATGAACGCGGCAATACCTTTATGTTTGGTGTCACGCTGAGAACTAACTTCAACGACTTGCGCCCAGGCTATAACGATAATCGCCGCCCGCAATACCAGCCGCAGCCGCAAGATGAAATTTTGCAGCCTACGGTGGTAGCAAATCAGTTAACGTCGCTCAAATACAATGCCGGGCTGGCAAACCCGAATATCCAGGTGAAGGGCGATACCCTATATGTAACGGGTGAACAGGTGAAATACCGCGACTCCCGTGAAGGCATTGAGCGCGCAAACCGCATCATCATGAATGACCTGCCAGAGAATATTCGCACCATCCGCGTGACGGAAACCCGCCTGAATATGCCGCAGGTAACAACGGAAACGGATGTTTCCAGCCTGCGTAACCATCTGGAAGGGGAACCGCTGGGGCGCGAAACACCATTGGTGCAAAAACGTGTTGAACCGGTTATTCCGGAGAAAACCGAGCAGGGCTTTTATATCGATAAATCGAAGGTGAATTTCTCGATTAACCCGGTACTGAACCAGTCGGTTGGCGGGCCAGAAAGCTTCTACATGTATCAGGTTGGCGTGATGGGAACCGCCGACTGGTGGGTGACGGATCACCTGCTGACGACCGGTAGCCTGTTTGCCAACATCGCTAATAACTACGACAAATTTAACTACACCAATCCGCCAAATGACTCGACGCTACCGCGCGTGCGAACCCACGTGCGCGACTATGTAGAGAACGACATTTACGTCAACAACCTGCAAGCCAACTACTTCCAGTATCTGGGGAACAGCTGGTACGGGCAGGTATACGGCGGCTATCTCGAAACTATGTACGGCGGCGTGGGCGCGGAAGTGTTGTATCGCCCGGTCGACAGCAATTGGGCGATTGGTGCCAACGCCAACTATGTAAAACAGCGTGACTGGCGCAGTGCGCAGGACATGATGAAGTTCACCGATTACAGTGCGCCAACCGGCCATATCACCGGCTACTGGACACCGCCGTTTGCTGATGACGTGTTGGTTAAACTGAGCATCGGCCAGTATCTGGCGAAAGATAAAGGCGGCACGCTGGAGATCTCCAAACGCTTTGACAGCGGCGTGGTGGTCGGGACTTATGCGACGATTACCAACGTTTCGAAAGAAGAGTATGGGGAAGGGGATTTCACCAAAGGTTTCTACGTCAATGTACCACTCGATATATTCTCTTCATCACCGACCCGCAGCCGCGCGCAAGTGAGCTGGACGCCGCTGACGCGTGACGGCGGGCAGATGGTTGGGCGTAAGTTTGAGTTGTATGGGATGACGAGCGATCGGGATATTAATTTCCGCTAATGAGGGTTTATTGGAACCTGATGGGGTTCCAATAATTACGAGTATGGGCGATCGGAGGTTTTCCGTTCACCCATAAATCCTGTGTTCCCGGAGACACTTGCTAACGGTGAACGTGTCAGGGGGATTACGGTGCACGGTAGCCCCCTTGATACGTTCACCGGTTCGGTAATTTCATGTATCACTGAAGGCTCGGTGAACGGAACCTTCACTGGCCTGCCATAGGACCGTCCTCCGGCAGTGAACGGTTATATAAGTAAAATATTGAGATCTGCATCACATTTTTAACGTATAACAATACCTCGATACCCGAACACGAGGCGTTCCTATGACAACCACTCCCGGCGTTGAGCTAATCGCTAAAGTTATGCAAATGGTCCTCAATCTGGCGTTGCTTGCGCTTGGCCTAATCCTCATCATCTTCCTGGGTAAAGAAACGCTGCATTTAGCCACATCGTTGTTTGCACCTACCGATCAAGCCAGCAAGTACCAGCTTATTGAAGGGCTGGTGGTTTACTTCCTCTACTTCGAATTTATCGCTTTGATCGTTAAGTATTTTCAATCGGGCTATCACTTCCCGCTGCGCTATTTTATATATATCGGCATCACCGCCATTGTGCGTCTTATCATCATCGACCATAAAGATCCGGGTGACGTGCTGATTTACTCCGGTGCTATTTTGTTGCTGGTGATAACGCTGTGGTTGTGTAACAGCACCCGCCTGAAGCGCGAATAAAAAAAATGGCGGCCCAGGGGCCGCCGGAAATGATACTAAGGTCAAATGAGGGTTTGCAGTGGCTTACCCTTTATCTCTCGGGCTAGCGCTGCGTTGGCTGCCTTTATTCGCCCCAGTCTCTTACTTTAGTAAGCTCCTGGGGACTCTTGCAGTTGCCGCCTTGCTCTAACCCAATATCTATCGGGTAAAATTACATAATGTGAAGCAATAACTTACAGGAAATCTTAACCTTTCACCCCGCCAGCCGTCAGGCCACTCACCAGCCAGCGCTGCGCCAGTAAGAACACCACGGTAATCGGGATAGCGGAAAGCACAGCGGCTGCGGCAAAATCGCCCCACAGGTAGTTTTGTGGGTTGAGATACTGCTGCATACCCACAGCCAGGGTGTAGCTATTGACATCACGCAGTAGCAACGACGCTACCGGCACTTCAGTAATTGCGGCGATAAACGACAGGATAAACACCACCGCCAGAATCGGTACCGAGAGCGGCAGTAACACCAGGCGGAAGGCTTGCCATGGGGTTGCACCATCCAGTGCCGCTGCTTCTTCCAGCGAGTTATCAATCGTTTCGAAATAGCCTTTAATCGTCCATACATGCAGCGCGATACCGCCAAGATAGGCGAAGATCACCCCACCATGCGTATTCAAACCAATAAACGGAATGTACTGGCCGAGGCGGTCAAATAAGGCATACAGCGCCACCAGTGACAGCACTGCCGGGAACATCTGGAAAATCAGCATCCCTTTTAGCAGCGTCGCTTTGCCAGGGAAGCGCATACGGGCAAAAGCGTAAGCACAGGTCGTTGAGAGCGTTACGATCCCCAGCGCAGTAATTGCCGCAATCTTAATCGAGTTCCACAGCCATAACAGCACCGGGAACGGCGGTGGCGTTACGCTGCCATCGGCATGTTGCACGCTGAAACCAAGCGCTAATTTCCAGTGCTCCCAGGAGATTTGGTCCGGGATAAGGCTGCCCGTTGCGAAGTTACCCGGGCGCAGTGAAATCGCAATAACCATCAGCAGTGGGAACATAATCGCCGCGATAAAAATCAGCAGCAGTAAGTGCGTGGTTAATAAACGCAGTTTCTGAGATTTGGGTTGAACCATAGCCATGAGTGTCGCTCCTTAATCAAACTTCATGCGGGTGGCTTTCAGGTTAACAATCGCTAATGCGCCAACCAGAATGAAGATAAGCGTTGCGATAGCCGCAGCTAAGCCAAAGTCCTGACCGCCGCCGCCTTCAAAGGCGATGCGGTAGGTGTAGCTCACCAGCAAGTCCGTGTAGCCCGCAGGCGTTGTGGTTCCGAGCCTGTCTGGCCCGCCGTTGGTTAACAGTTGAATCAGCACGAAGTTGTTAAAGTTAAAGGCAAAACTTGCGATCATCAGCGGCGTCAGCGGTTTAATCAGCAGCGGCAGCGTGATTTTAAAGAAGTTCTGGAACGGGCCTGCGCCATCCATTGCCGAGGCTTCGTACAGGTCGTCCGGGATCGCTTTCAGCAAGCCCATGCACAGGATCATCATGTAGGGATAACCCAGCCAGGTATTCACGATAATAATCATTGATCGCGCGGTGGTCGGGTCGCTGAACCAGGCCGGTTTGATACCAAACAGTGAGCTCAACATCATGTTGATTTCACCAAAGCTTTGGTTGAACAAGCCTTTGAAAATCAGGATAGAAATAAACGATGGCACCGCGTAGGGCAGAATCAGCATCACGCGATAAATTGCTTTGCCTTTCAGCGATTCCCACTGCACGACACACGCCAGAACCATGCCTACGGCAACGGTCAGAATCACGGTAAGGATTGAGAAAATTACGGTCCAGACGAAAATTGCCATGAAAGGCTTTTGAATGCCTTCGTCGTGGAATACCCGCAGGAAGTTTTTCCAGCCGATAGTCACGGTGTAGCCTGGGCTTAACTGCTCGTTGCCCCAGTTGCCATCAGCATTGACTGACTGATAAAAACCAACTTCGTTGTTCGGGCGGTATTTCACGCCGCTTTGATTGTTGGTCAATTCACCCTTTTCACCCTCGGTATACAGCGGGCGAGTGCCGGAGAACTGGCGCAGGGAACTCATGGTCAGCGTGCTTTCGTCAGGCATTTCAGCGGTGATTTGCGTCAGTGCCGCACGGTTTTGCGTAATCACGCGCAGATTGCCTTTTTCACCACCTGGAAGCGTATCCGCTTCTTTCAATTTCAGGTGTTGAGCACCACCGAACCTAAAGGTATCGGAGATAAAATTCTTGCCCGACTCGCCGTCAGTCAGCGCGAGTTGCCAATCGTCACCCGCCGGATAAAGACCGAAGTTAAAGGTTTTTCCCGCCTGATACTGGCGGTCCATCAATACCTGCTGAGCACGTTCTTGCGTCAGCTGATTGGTGCTGCTGTAGTTGGTGAAAGCGATGGCAATGGTGCAAACCAGCGGGAACAGAACGAACAGCCCCATACCGGCCAGACCTGGATAAACATAACGCCAGGCGTAAGCCTTACGATTTGCATAAATGTATAAACCAAGTGAGCTTAAAATCAGCGTCATAATGGCGAACAGATATTCCCCCTGGGCGTACATCAAGATAATCAGATATCCAACCAGCAGTCCCAACAGGCCGATGACTGACCATTTCAGTGCATCGCTTTGCCACCAGTGGCTCTTTTTAACTACATCCATGGGGTCTTCCTCTACCTCTACAACGTCTTAATGCGGTGGATGGCACTGCGTTTATCCACCCTACAATCACGGGATATGTAGGGCGGGTAAGCTTGCGCCACCCGCCATTTTTTTACTTAGTAATACGTCCCTGAGCGTCTTTCAGCGCTTCATCAACAGTCTGGCGACCGCTAACGGCGTTGATGACTGCGGTACGAACGGCATACCAGAACGCAGACATTTGCGGCACGTTCGGCATGATTTCGCCTTTCTGGGCGTTATCCATGGTTGCGGCGATACGTGGGTCTTTCGCCAGTTGATCCTGGTAAGATTTCAGAGCAACCGCGCCCAATGGCTTGTCTTTGTTCACTTCAGCCAGGCCCTGGTCAGTCAGCAGGTAGTTTTCCAGGAACTCTTTCGCCAGTTCTTTGTTAGGGCTGGCGGCGTTGATACCGGCACTGAGCACACCAACGAACGGTTTAGACGCTTTACCTTTAAAGGTTGGCAGCAGCGTTACGCCATAATTGATTTTGCTCTTATCAATGTTGGACCATGCCCACGGGCCGTTGATTGTCATCGCAGTTTCGCCTTTGTTGAAGGCTGCTTCAGCGATGGAGTAATCGGTGTCCGCATTCATGTTTTTGTTTTTAATCATGTCAACCAGGAAGCTAAGGCCTTCTTTCGCCCCTTTGCTGTCCACGCCAACATCTTTCACATCATATTTGCCGTTTTCGAGTTTGAACGCATAACCACCGTCAGCAGCGATAAGCGGCCAGGTGAAGTACGGTTCTTGCAGGTTGAACATCAAAGCACTCTTGCCTTTCGCTTTCAGCTGCTTATCGAGTGCAGGGATCTCTTCCCAGGTTTTTGGTGCATTCGGCACGAGGTCTTTGTTGTAAATCAGAGAGAGCGCTTCAACCGCTACTGGATAAGCGATGATTTTGCCGTTGTAACGAACCGCGTCCCAGGTAAATGGATAGAGTTTGTCCTGGAAAGCTTTGTCTGGAGTGATTTCGGCCAACAGGCCAGATTGTGCGTAACCACCGAAACGGTCGTGTGCCCAGAAGATGATGTCCGGGCCATCGCCAGTCGCCGCAACTTGTGGGAATTTCTCTTCCAGTTTGTCCGGGTGTTCGATGGTGACTTTAATACCGGTGTCTTTTTCAAACTTCTTACCAACTTCAGCAAGGCCGTTATAGCCTTTGTCACCATTAATCCAGATGACCAGTTTGCCTTCTTCTATTTTAGCCAGTGCAGAGGCGGAAAACATCATCGTTGTCAGGGCAGACAGAGCGAGGATGCGGGCGCCAGTTTTAATTTTCATATTGTTCCCATCCTTTGAATGGTGATTTGCTATGCGCGTGGATACATCAAGGTCAAGGTAGTGGCGTTACGGATGTCAGTTTGCGCAGATGGCAAGTGCTTCTCATCCTCCTTAGCCCTACGCCCCCACCCTGGTATCTGTGATCTACATTCCATAACTGACAGTTATGTGTACCAGAGCACACAAAACTACCCAGAAATTTGAAACCACGATCACGAAAAACTGTCGCGCCCGCTGCAACCGGTTGCAGAATCCAGCTCCTCATCCTCCCGCCTCCTCCCCCATTAAAAACAGCAGGGTGGAGGATTCACGAAATGTATCGATCCGTCATAGTCCGACACATCTTGAATCACCTGCCGTTTAGCAGCGTGACGGAATGAAGGGAGAAGTACATGGCAAGCGTACAGCTACGGAACGTAACGAAAGCCTGGGGTGATGTGGTGGTATCGAAAGATATTAACCTCAACATTCAAGAAGGTGAGTTCGTGGTTTTTGTTGGACCGTCAGGCTGCGGTAAATCCACACTGTTACGCATGATTGCGGGTCTGGAAACGATCACCAGCGGTGATTTATTCATTGGTGATACTCGCATGAACGACATCCCACCTGCTGAGCGTGGCGTCGGCATGGTATTCCAGTCTTATGCTCTTTATCCCCATCTTTCCGTTGCTGAAAACATGTCCTTCGGGCTGAAGCTTGCAGGAGCCAAGAAAAGCGATATCAATCAGCGTGTCACCCAGGTTTCAGAAACCTTGCAACTGGGTCATTTATTAGAACGTCGCCCGAAAGCACTTTCTGGTGGGCAGCGTCAGCGCGTGGCTATTGGCCGTACGCTGGTGGCTGAACCGCGAGTATTCCTGCTTGATGAACCTCTTTCAAACCTTGATGCGGCACTGCGTGTGCAGATGCGCATTGAGATTTCCCGACTGCATAAGCGCCTTGGTCGCACCATGATTTACGTCACCCACGACCAGGTCGAAGCGATGACGCTTGCCGATAAAATTGTGGTGCTGGACGCAGGCCGTGTGGCGCAGGTGGGTAAACCACTTGAGCTGTATCACTACCCGGCGGATCGTTTTGTTGCGGGCTTTATTGGCTCGCCAAAAATGAACTTCCTGCCAGTAAAAGTCACCGCTACAGCCATTGATCAGGTGCAGGTTGAATTACCGAACCGCCAACAAGTCTGGCTGCCTGTGGAAAGCAAAGAAGTCCAGGTTGGCGCCAATATGTCACTGGGTATTCGCCCGGAACATCTGCTGCCAAGCGACATCGCTGACGTCACTCTTGAAGGCGAAGTACAGGTTGTCGAACAACTTGGTCATGAAACTCAGATTCACATCCAAATCCCCGCCATCCGTCAGAACCTGGTGTACCGCCAGAATGACGTGGTGTTGGTAAAAGAGGGTGCCACATTCGCTATTGGCTTGCCGCCAGAGCGTTGCCATCTGTTCCGAGAAGATGGCACCGCATGTCGTCGGCTGCATCAAGAGCCAGGTGTTTAAGCATTCCCATAAAAAAGAAAAGCAATGATCTCAGGAGATAGAACGATGATTACTCTGCGCAAACTCCCACTGGCAGTTGCCGTAGCAGCAGGCGTTATGTCTGTTCAGGCTCTGGCTGTGGATTTCCACGGTTATGCCCGTTCTGGTATCGGCTGGACCGGTAGCGGCGGTACACAAGAATGTTTCCAGGCAACGGGTGCACAGTCTAAATACCGTCTTGGTAACGAATGTGAAACCTATGCGGAATTAAAACTAGGCCAGGAAGTATGGAAAGAAGGCGATAAGAGCTTCTACTTCGATACTAACGTGGCTTACTCCGTAGCACAGGACAACGACTGGGAAGCAACCAGCCCGGCATTCCGTGAAGCTAACGTACAGGGTAAAAACCTGATTGATGCGCTGCCAGGTGCCAATATGTGGGCCGGTAAGCGTTTCTATCAACGTCATGACGTTCACATGATCGACTTCTACTACTGGGATATTTCTGGTCCTGGTGCAGGTCTGGAAAACATTGATGTTGGCGTAGGTAAACTCTCGTTTGCTGCAACTCGTTCTTCTGAATCAGGCGGTTCGGCTGCATTCAACGATTTCAATCCAGACGGTACACGTAACTACAGCAACAAAGTTCCAAACGACGTCTTCGACGTGCGTTGGGCAGGTATTGAAACCAACCCAGGCGGTACCCTGGAGCTGGGTGTTGATTACGGCCACACCAATATTCCTGACGACTATTATCTGCAACCAGGCGCTTCTAAAGATGGCTGGATGGGTACTCTTGAACATACCCAGAGCATGATGAAAGGCTACAACAAGTTTGTTCTGCAGTACGCAACAGACTCAATGACCTCGCAAGGTAAAGGCCAGGCGCAGGGCGGTAGTCTCAATAACGACGGTTATCTGTTCCGTGTTATCGACCATGGTGCAATTACCCTGGCAGACCAATGGGACCTGATGTACGTCGGTATGTACCAGAACCTGAACCTGGATGATAACCAGGGGACTGAGTGGTACACCATCGGTGTGCGTCCAATGTTCAAATGGACACCAATCATGAGTACCCTGCTGGAAGTCGGCTACGACAACGTCAAATCCCAGGAAACGGGCGATCGTAACGGACAATACAAAATTACCCTGGCACAACAATGGCAGGCAGGCGACAGCATCTGGTCCCGTCCGGCACTGCGTGTCTTCGCAACCTACGCTAAGTGGGATGAGAAATGGGGTTACGCTAAAGACGGCAACGGTGATGCTACTCGCTTCCAGATCAGCGACTCGTCCGGCAATAGCAACTTCTCTACCAGCCGTGGTGACAACGACGAGTGGACCTTCGGTGCTCAGATGGAAATCTGGTGGTAATACAGCATTAATCTGAAGTGAAGAAATGATGAGGAGTTTGCCACTGAACTCCTCATCATGATTACCCTCTATGCCAATGCCTGCTTCGATGGAAAGCGCTATTGCCTGGCTAACTTTCCACTGATTTCCCATTCGAGGTTTATAAAAATGAAAATGAAAAAAAGTCTCCTCGCACTCTGCCTTTCCGCAGGGTTGCTCGCCAGCGTACCTGCCGTAAGCCTGGCTGATGTGAATATCGTTCCACAGGATATTTCTATGGCGCCGAGCGTGCCGACATCTGAATTACAACAGTTGCAATGGACGCCTGTCGATCAATCAAAGACATTGACGACAACGCTTGCTACCAGTGGCCAAACCCTGAAGGCCGGGGATATTACTGGCCCGGTTGCAGCCTATAGCGTACCTGCCAATATTGGTGAGCTGACGATTACGCTAACCAGTGAAGTGAACAAAAACTCAGTATTTGCACCGAACGTGTTAGTTCTTGATCAGAATATGACGCCTGCTGCGTTTTTCCCGGCAAGTTACTTCACCTATCAGGAACCCGGCGTAATGTCGGCTGATCGCCTTGAAGGTACCCTGAAATTAACGCCAGCTCTGGGACAACAAAAACTCTATTTACTGGTCTTTACCACCAATAAAGACACTCAACAAACTACGACAATGATCGATCCGGCCAAAGCCTATGCGAAAGGCACGGGTAATGCGGTTCCGGATATCCCAGACCCAATTGCCCGCCATGGCACTGATGGGACTCTGAAGATTAAAGTTAAAACTTCTTCGGCATCAAGCGTACTAGTCGGCCCATTGTTTGGTTCCTCAGGCCCTGGACCGGTCACAGTCGGGAACACCGCAGCGCCAGCTGCAACTTACGTAGCACCTGCTGCGGTTGCAGCTCCGGCCCCAGCTCCTGCAGCGAAAAAAGAACCTGTACTTAGCGATACAGAGAGTTACTTCAACCAGGCTATCAAAGATGCAGTTGCGAAAGGTGATGTTGATAAAGCCCTTAAACTGTTGGATGAAGCCGAACGCCTGGGATCGACTAGCGCCCGTAAAACCTTTATCAGCAGTGTAAAAGGCAAGGGGTGATAGTTTCCCCGCAGTGCTGATGTTTGAAGTTTGGTGCGCATGTTTATGCGCACCTTTTTTTCCTTCTAAATCCTTCGAGCTGACTCTGCGTTGGCTGCACTCACAAACCCAGGTCACTTACTTGAGTAAGATCCCTGGGATAGATGAGCCTCATCGTGAGGCTCACCCTGCGGGCCAGCGCGCGCGCTGTTCAAATCTGTTCCCGACAGATTTTTTTTCCCTTGCCGCCTTGATTCAAGTCGAATGATCTAGAAGGATTGATTTATCACTGCCCAGTATTGTTAAACCGATGTTGTGCTTTTGCCTGCCACCCTCTACCTATTCTGCGTTACAATGACTGCCGGTTTTGTTTCGGAGAAATTCCCATGTCTGACGCGCTTTCGCCACTGCGCGCCTTACGTTTTGAAGCTGCGATTCCAGAAGGGTTGAGTGCGTCACTCCTTGACTGGCTGTTGCTTGAAGACTCAATGACCAAACGTTTTGAGCAGTATTGTTCCAAAGTTACTGCCCGCATTGTGCGTGAAGGTTTTTTCGAATCACATGTCGTTCTTCCTGAAGCTGATATGTTGCCGGAGTCTGGCCGTTATTGGTTGCGCGAAGTTGTGCTTTGCGGTGACGATGAGCCCTGGCTTTTGGGGCGCACGGTGGTGCCTGAGTCAACCCTTGAAGGACCAGAGCTTGCTTTACAAAGGCTCGGAACCACGCCGCTTGGACGCTATCTGTTTAGTTCATCTTCCCTGACACGGGATTTTATTGAGATTGGCCGCAGTTCGGAGCTGTTGGGGCGTCGTTCCCGCCTGAGATTAGCCGGAAAACCACTGGTGTTGACCGAGTTATTCCTTCCTGCATCTCCGTTGTATCGAGAGGAAAAATAATGGAGTGGAGTCTGAAACAGGGTAAATGGCAGGCGTATCAACGTCTGATGCGGCTTGATAAGCCAATTGGCTCGCTTTTGTTGTTATGGCCCACACTATGGGCGCTGTGGCTTGCGACACCGGGCGTGCCTCCGCTAACTATTTTATGCGTGTTTATAGCCGGAGTCTGGATGATGCGCGCTGCGGGTTGCGTGGTAAATGACTACGCTGACCGCAAATTTGATGGGCACGTGAAACGCACGGCGCACAGGCCATTGCCGAGCGGGGCGGTAAGCGAGAAAGAAGCACGTATCTTATTTGCGGTACTGGTAGTGCTCTCGTTTTTACTGGTACTGACGCTGAATACCATGACGATTTTATTATCGGTGGCGGGGCTAGCGCTGGCATGGGTTTACCCGTTTATGAAGCGCTACACTCATTTGCCGCAAGTGGTGCTAGGGGCCGCATTTGGCTGGTCAATACCGATGGCATTTGCAGCAGTGAGCGAGTCTGTTCCACTTAGTTGTTGGCTGATGTTTTTAACCAATATTTGCTGGGCTGTGGCTTATGACACGCAGTACGCAATGGTTGACCGCGATGATGATCTGAAAATCGGCATTAAATCCACAGCGATCTTATTTGGCCGCTACGACAACCTGATTATCGGTATTTTGCAGTTTACGGTGATGGTGTTGTTGGCGGTGATTGGCTGGTTAAACGGATTAGGTGGGGCGTTCTACTGGTCTATAGCGCTGGCGGGGATGCTCTTCGTCCATCAACAACGACTGACGGCGAATCGTGACCGCGATGCTTGTTTTAAAGCTTTTCTGAACAATAACTATGTGGGCCTGGTACTGTTTATCGGGTTGGTGTTGAGTTACATACACCTCTGATATATCCCCATCGTCCTTCAGGTTGCAGGGTTTTTGGCTGCTCTCATTCACCCGAATCACTGACTGAGTAAGCTCATCGGGATTCATTCGATTGCCGCCTACCTGCATCTCGAAGTCGCTTCGGTATAAGAAACTAAATGGCGGATGACACTTTGTTTATCCGCCCTACAAATAGAACCGTAGGGCTAATAAGCAATCGCGCCATCCGCCAGATTTTCTTACTCGGTCGCAGCCTGCGACGTCGCACTTTCAATCGTCAAACGCACATCCGGCATGATCAGCTCTGCCAACATCTGGTAGACCTTCATTGTTTCGGCGGGTTCTGCATCTCCGGTGTCGCTGATATAGCCCTCATCACGCAAGGTTAATACCAGCGAGGTGAACACAGCTTTATCGAAGAACTCCGGTGCGTTAATGCCATGCAACACCGACAAACGTTGGGCAACGGTGCGGCTTTCGCGCTCCAGTGTCCCACGGTTAATCGATGGATTTGCACTTAGCAGCCAGAAAGTAATGGCGTAACGTTGCAGCGTTTCACGAACACCCGCGGCCAGAAGCTGCATAGTGCGTGAGCGTGCTGGGTTAATCACCACTTCTTCATCCGTAAGGGTAATCAGATCCTGACGAACCAGTTCATTGAGCAGCGCATCCATTTCGCTGGCAAGCTCAGCTTTTTCCCAACGCAGGAACAGCTCAGCCTTCAGCATTGGGTAGAGCAGCTCGACCTGACGCAGTAGCTCGCTACGAGAAATGTGGCGATGCTGCGTGATAATTGCAGCCAGCAGAGAAGGCAATACCAGCATATGCAGGATGTTGTTACGGTAGTAAGTCATCAGCACTGCCTGCTCACGCGGCAGAATAATGATGTCACCAATCGTATCTTTCTCTACTTCAAACTTATTCATCTGCAACGCGTGTTCGATTAGCGCTTCTGCAGGCTGATCTGGTGCGGTAGCGTCCGGTGAATAGGGCACATTACGCAACAGGCTCAGGTAACAGTTGAGCTGTTCGGTTAGTTGTTCGCGAGTCAGTGAACGCTGGCGTGATGCCAGTAGCGCGGTACAACACAGGTTCATGGCGTTTGCCGCGCCTGCATTGTTAATACGCACCATCAGTTCGGCAGCAATTTCATTAACCGTTGGCGTTAACCATGCCGGGCGGATGGCTTCAATCGGGTCGATTGAATCACGCCACTCAGGCACTCGCTGGTTGAGGAATGTCATCAACGGCATTGGTTCGCCGAAGTTAACATAGCCCTGGCCGAGGTTACGCAGCTTGCTCAGCCCACGCACCATCTGCATGAAGCTCTCTTTCTCTTTGGTCGCCCCGCGCAGTTCTTTCGCGTAAGTCCCCACTTCCATTACATGCTCGTAGCCAATGTAAATCGGCACCAATGTAATTGGACGAGTACCGCCGCGCAGCATGGCCTGAATGGTCATCGACAGCGTACCGGTTTTCGGGTCAAGCAAACGGCCGGTACGAGAACGGCCACCTTCCACAAAGTATTCAACGGAATAGCCACGGCTGAACAGCTCACCAAGATATTCGCGGAACACGGTGGAGTAGAGTTTGCTGCCCTTAAAGGTACGACGAATAAAGAACGCGCCCAGGCGGCGGAAAATCGGGCCTGCTGGCCAGAAATTCAGGTTGATACCCGCCGCGATGTGCGGAGGAACAAGCCCCTGGTGATAGAGCACGTAAGACAGAAGCATGTAGTCCATGTGGCTGCGGTGGCAGGGGACATAGACAATCTCATGGCCGTCATGAGCCAGTTGGCGCACACGCTCAGCGTTATGAACGTTAATGCCCTGGTACAAACGGTTCCACGTCAGACCTAACACGCGGTCGGTCAAACGAACGGCTTCATAAGAGAAGTTCGCCGCAATCTCTTCCATCAAGGCAACAGCATTTTGCTGCGCTTTTTCATGGGAGATTTTCTTGCTGCGCGCTTCATCTTCTACTGCACGGGCAATCGCTTTTGAGGCCAGAAGCTTATTAAACAGATCCTGACGTACCGGCAGACGCGGGCCAACAGTCGCTAAACGCTGGCGAGCAAAGTGCATACGCGCCACGCGTGCCAGTTTTTGGGCGATTTTTTTGTCTGTACCGTGATCGGTTGCCATCTGGCGCAGCGAAACAGGTGCAGAGAAACGCACAAAGCTGTCGCGCCCAAGCCACGAGACTGCGAAAAATTTCTGAATGCCGTTAAGCATTTTCAATGGCGGGTTAACTTCGCCTTTTTCGCGGCCCGGAGAGCGGCCAAACATCACCGATACCGGCACCATCTGTACATCCAGATTTGGATTGCTGCGGTGTAAGTCGAGATAATCATGGAACAGCTTGATCGACTCTTCTTTTGGCGTGTAATAGGTGAACACGCGCGGACCGCCATGGATAAAGACATAGCGCGGCAGTACCGCACCGTCGATCTCTAACGGTTCGAGAGGGTCGGGCAAGTTGTGCGCGAGGCATTGTGCGCGCAGGGTTAATAAGTCCGCCTTTGAGTTATAAGGCAGAACGTACATTATTGGGCGTGTGGGATCTAAGCCCAGTTCGGCTTGTGGATCAGCCGGAATGGACTTGCTCTTTACCAGAACGCCTAATGGTAAATTAAGTAATTTGTAGTAGATTCTTGGCCAGCCTGACATAAACGATGTAAAGCCTCAGGTTAATGATGCAAATTCGCCGCAAGAATATCAGAATCTCACCCAGATTTCTGTGGCGTTATAATTTTGACAAGCATTGATGCAAATAATTTGAAAAGGTTTCCCAAAATGGCGAGCAGTACCACTGGACTTACCCGTATCATCAAAGCCGCAGGCTATTCCTGGAAAGGGCTTAAAGCTGCCTGGATCAATGAAGCAGCGTTCCGCCAGGAAGGCGTTTCTGCCGTTATCGCCATTGCCATCGCATGTTGGTTAGATGTCGATCCTATCACCCGTATTCTACTTATCGGTTCAGTCGTGTTGGTCATGATTGTTGAGATTCTCAATAGCGCTATTGAGGCCCTTGTCGACCGTGTTGGCACTGATTATCACGAGCTTTCAGGACGCGCCAAAGATATGGGCTCGGCCGCTGTATTAATCGCAATTATCCTCGCGGTAATTACCTGGGTCACGCTGCTTTGGTCGCATTTGCGGTGATCTTTCCAGAATAGTTAAGTGCCTGGTTTTTTGCTTAATTTATGGTTCCAAATTGACCTTTGACTGTATATACTCACAGCATAACTGTATAAACACCCAGGGGGCGGAATGAAAGCGTTAACTACCAGGCAGCAAGAGGTGTTTGATCTTATTCGGGATCATATCAGCCAGACCGGCATGCCACCGACTCGTGCCGAGATTGCTCAACGTCTGGGGTTCCGTTCTCCGAACGCCGCTGAAGAGCATTTAAAAGCACTTGCCCGTAAAGGTGTGCTTGAGATTGTTTCTGGTGCCTCACGCGGCATCCGTTTGCTGGTGGAAGAAGTCTCCGGTATTCCGCTGGTTGGGCGTGTTGCTGCAGGTGAGCCACTCCTGGCACAGCAACACATCGAAGGCCATTATCAGGTCGACCCATCACTGTTTAAACCGAATGCTGACTTTTTGCTGCGCGTCAGCGGTATGTCGATGAAAGACATCGGCATTATGGATGGCGATCTGCTTGCGGTTCATAAAACACAGGATGTGCGTAATGGCCAGGTTGTTGTCGCGCGTATCGACGATGAAGTTACCGTTAAACGTCTAAAACAACAGGGCAATACCGTTCATTTGCTGCCAGAAAACAGTGAGTTTGAACCGATTGTAGTTGACCTGCGTGAGCATAACTTCTCTATTGAAGGGCTGGCTGTTGGGGTTATTCGCAACGGCGACTGGCTGTAAAATCTCTTCAGGTGATGCGCATTTAGAGTGCGCATCACCGTCTTAATTCTCTTTGATCTCCTTCAGGAGAGGTCATGCAATTATTCTCCACGGCGGATCGTGCGCTCTGGCGCCTCGCTTTACCCATGATTTTCTCCAACATTACCGTCCCGCTGCTTGGCCTTGTCGATACGGCTGTTATTGGTCATCTGGATAGCCCTGTTTATCTGGGCGGTGTTGCCATTGGTGCGACAGCAACCAGCTTCCTGTTTATGTTGCTGCTGTTTTTGCGAATGAGTACCACAGGGTTAACTGCGCAGGCTTTTGGAGCCAATAATCCCTCAGCGTTAGCTCGTGCACTAGTGCAGCCATTATTACTGGCACTAGGGGCTGGGGTGGCAATTGTCTTACTGCGTGATCCCCTCATTTCACTCGCTTTACAAATTGTCGGCGGCAATCAGGATGTGCTCGTACAAGCGCAACGCTTTCTTGAAATCCGCTGGCTGAGTGCGCCAGCCTCGCTTGCAAACCTCGTTTTACTGGGATGGTTGTTAGGTGTTCAGTACGCGCGAGCTCCGGTTATCTTGCTGGTTGTCGGCAATGTCCTGAATATCGTACTGGATGTGTGGCTGGTGATGGGGTT
>NZ_LXEO01000063.1 GCF_001654865.1 Buttiauxella noackiae ATCC 51607
GCATATGGATGTTCAGGGGGCGGCGCTTGCGACTGTCACTGCTGAATACGCGACATTTATCATCGGATTGCTGATGGTGAAAAAGGTGATGGGGTTACGGGGTATCAGCTTTGAGATGCTCAAAAACTCGTGGCGTGGCAATGTTCGCCGCTTGCTGGCGCTCAATCGGGACATCATGTTGCGCTCGCTGCTGCTACAGGTTTGTTTCGCCTCAGTGACTATATTCGGTGCGCGCCTGGGCAGCGAAATCGTAGCCGTCAATGCGGTGTTGATGACGCTTCTGACGTTTACCGCTTATGCGCTTGATGGTTTTGCCTATGCCGTCGAAGCCCATTCCGGGCAAGCCTATGGTGCAAAAAATCGCGGTCAATTACTCGAGGTCTGGGGTGCGGCTTGTCGCCAGGCGGGTTTGGTCGCGCTGATGTTTGCCCTTGTGTATGCCCTGTTTGGTGAGCAAATTGTTTCTCTTCTGACGTCCATTCCCCAATTACAGCTCCAGGCCGATCGCTATCTCCACTGGCAGATTGTGTTACCCGTAGTCGGTGTCTGGTGCTACTTGCTGGATGGGATGTTTATTGGCGCGACAAGAGGCGCTGAGATGCGAAATAGCATGGCGGTTGCCGCTCTGGGTTTCGGGCTAACGCTCTTCACGGTTCCATATTTAGGCAATCACGGCTTGTGGCTATCCATCGCGGTGTTTCTGGCACTACGAGGCTTGTCTTTGGGGTGGATTTGGCGTCGCCACTGGCGGCAAAATAGTTGGTTTACCAATGTACAAATTTAAGCCATGTGGTTAAAGATTCTTAGTTTTATCCATACTGCCATATCCTTGGCTACAATTATTATCACGTCCAGCAGATAGTGGGTGTTAGTCGAACGGCAACACAATGGACGTTGGTAATTATTTAGCAGTTCTTAACCGATACGATGAGGATATTAATATGAATAAAGACGAAATCGGCGGTAACTGGAAACAGTTCAAAGGCACAGTAAAAGAGAAATGGGGCAAGCTGACTGATGATGATATGACTGTCATCGAAGGCAAACGCGATCAGCTAGTCGGTAAAATCCAGGAACGCTATGGATACCAGAAGGATCAGGCAGAGAAAGAAGTCGGTGAGTGGGAAACACATAACAAGTACCGCTGGTAATCAGCAACTCTCAGATGTGTGAAATCTCATAGGCTACCCGCCCAGGTACATGGAGGTACCGTTCCTTTCCCTTCCTTTCAAATCAACGCTGTTTAGCGCGACTTTTTCTTCGATTGAATTGAGTGATCATGCCCGCAAGCATCAGGATGGCTACAAGCTTCTACTTCTGCACACGCGCTGCATAAACCATGTGCCTCAATAACATTATGATGCAAAGCAAATCCTAGTTGGGCAGCCAGTTGGTGCATGATATCTTCCACACCTTCCGCACTACGTTCCTTCACCGCACCACATCGGTCACAAATAAACATTGCAGATGAGTGAATTGGCTGATCGATAAGATTGCACAACACATAGCTGTTGGTGGACTCTACACGGTGTATAAAACCTTGTTCGAGCAGAAAATCGAGTGCACGATACACTGTCGGAGGTTTAGCTTGCGGTTCGCTGGCACGCAGTAAATCCAGCAAATCATAAGCACTGATAGCACCAGCTTGCTGAGTCAGCAAACGCAATACTTCAAGACGTTGTGGTGTCAGGCGCACATTACGCAGCTCGCATAGTTTTTCAGCCTGCGCTAACACGTTTTGTGAAGTCGTGATGTCCATCAGTATTCCCCCGTAGATTAGCCCTACACTTTATCACAACGCACAAAAAACGCCGAGTGGTGCGCTTAGCCACGACCTTTTGAGATGACTATCCCGGAGTTTGTTTTAAATAAACCTGATTGCATTCGCCACTGGAAGGAAATAGAAGGTGACGATGATTCGACTTATCCAGACAGTGCAGAACGGTTTTCTATTGGCGCGCCACTGGCCCGCAAGCTGGGTCTTAATCGTCTTGGAATTCATCATGAGCGCCTGCTACCTGGTCGTCGCACATCTTATCCTCATGCCGAAAGCAGCGAAGAAGAGTTTGCTTATGTGCTCGAAGGACATCCACAGGTATGGATTAACGGGCACCTTTACCCACTTGAGCCTGGCGATAGCGTTGGTTTCCCGGCAGGAACAGGCATCTGCCATACCTTTATCAACAACACCGAGCATGAAGTCCGGCTGCTGATTGTGGGGGAGGCAAACAAAGCTGAGAACCGAATTTATTACCCACTAAACGCAAGCTATGCCGCACAGCGTCAGGATCGCTGGATTGATCACCCCCCGCAATTTTTCGGTCCACATGACGGTCAGCCTTCACGAAAACCGAACGGTAAACTATAAATAAGTTTGCATGGAAATTTTGAACTCATAATCCTGAAGGATAGAAACGGGATTCCGATGGGCGAAACAGCCCACTTTTCAGCCTTTTATTCACAGCAATAGTCCGCCTCTGTTCAGTCATAACTGGCAGGGGCAGTAATTACATCTGATTAACAGACGGACGTGTGGTGAATGAAAAAATTGAAAACTTTGGCGGCGTTTAGCGCCGCATCTTTATTTATGGCAAATCACGCTTCTGCGGCGGGCACCTGGTCTGAAGCACGAAGTGATGCAATGGGTGGAACGGGTGTCGCTTCCGCGAGCTACGGAAGTGGGGTGCTTACGAACCCCGCACTGCTGGCTAAGGCTAAGCAGGACGATACTGTGACGGTGATTCTGCCGTCTGTGAGTGCACAAATTACCGATAAAGATAATCTGCAGGATCAGATTGATGACATTAGCGATAAGGTCAATCAATACAAAGATGTTATAGACGATCTTACCCTGCAGGATATCCTTTTTAACCCAAATGGTTCGCTCAATCAGCTTCAGGGGGCTGCGGGTGATTTGGCGGGTGAGCTTGAAGACCTGAAAGGCAAAACGGCGAATGCAAAAGCAGGTGCCAGCATCGCCGTAAGTATTCCAAACGATGTGCTGTCGGTGGCTTTTGTCACGAAGGCTTATGCGCGTGCGCACGTCAACTCTTCAATTGATCAGCAAGATATTGATTATCTCAATAGTATCGCAGACTCCAGGGCTGTGGCCCGGAGCGTTGCACTGGACGCAGCTGTTAATGGCTCCGATGTTATTACCAGCAATTTGAACTCTACCGCTTCTGGCCGTGCGGCAATCGTCTCTGATTACGGCGTGGCGATGGCGAAGCAATTTGATCTTGGCGGAGTGCCGGTTTCCGTAGGTGTTACGCCTAAGCTGCAAAAAACCTGGTTGTATAACTACACCACTTCGATTTATTCCTACAACAGCGATGACTGGAACAATAGTCGCTACCGCAATGATGATACCGGTTTTAACGTGGATGCGGGCCTGGCGGCCGATCTCGGCGAAAATTGGACGGTCGGTCTGAGCGGCCAGAACCTGATTTCGCGTGACATTGATACCAAAGATATTCTGATCACCAATGGCAGAACCGGTGAGACAACGAACTACAAAGACACATACCAGATTCGTCCATTAGTGACGGCGGGTGTGGCCTGGCATAACGATCTCATCACCCTTAGCGCCGATGGCGATCTCACCGAAACCAAAGGTTTCAAAAGCGAAGAAAACTCGCAGTACGTAGGCGTGGGGGCGGAAATTACTCCGCTGTCCTGGCTTGCCGTGCGTGCGGGTTATCGTGCCGACGTCAAATCAAACGACAGCAACGTCTTTACCGGCGGCGTTGGTTTTGCGCCATTTAATCGTGTTCATGTTGATTTAATGGGATTGTACGGCGAAGACCAGACGTGGGGTGCCGGAGCGCAGCTTAGCGTGACCTTCTGATAAATTTAGCCGTCGGGACGAGCGGGTGTCCCGACGCTGCTTTATGCTATAGTAGCGACCCTTTTTTAACCGTAGCCCGTAAATGCCAGCGCCTATGTCCTCACAAACTAACCAGACTCCTTTCCAGCCACATCGTTTCTCTATTGCACCGATGCTTGACTGGACCGACCGCCACTGCCGTTATTTTTTGCGTCAGTTATCAAGTCAGACACTGCTGTACACCGAAATGGTGACAACCGGTGCGATTATTCATGGCAAAGGAGACTATCTGGCGTACAGCGAAGACGAGCACCCTATCGCGCTGCAATTAGGTGGCAGCGATCCGGCTGCACTGGCTATTTGCGCGAAACTGGCGCAAGAGCGTGGATACGACGAAATTAATCTGAATGTCGGCTGTCCATCTGACCGCGTACAAAACGGCATGTTTGGCGCGTGTCTGATGGCTGATGCGCAGCGCGTTGCCGATTGTATTAAAGCGATGCGTGATGTGGTTTCTATTCCGGTTACCGTCAAAACCCGTATCGGCATTGATGACCAGGATAGCTACGAATTTCTTTGCGATTTTATTGGCACGGTAGCCGGGAAGGGTGAATGCGAGATGTTTATCATCCATGCCCGTAAAGCCTGGCTTTCCGGTTTAAGCCCGAAAGAAAACCGTGAGATTCCGCCACTGGATTACCCACGTGTTTACCAACTCAAACGTGATTTCCCACATCTCACAATGGCAATTAACGGCGGTATTAAAACGCTGGAAGAGGCGAAAACGCATCTGGAACATATGGATGGCGTGATGGTTGGGCGCGAAGCCTACCAGAATCCAGGTTTACTGACGGCAGTTGATCGGGAGATTTTTGGCCTTGATACGCCGGAAGTTGACACCGTTGCGGCGGTGCGTGCCATGTATCCGTACATTGAGCGTGAACTGGCAAACGGTACTTATTTAGGCCATGTTACTCGCCATATGTTAGGCCTGTTCCAGGGGATTCCTGGTGCGCGCCAGTGGCGTCGTTACCTGAGTGAAAATGCGCATAAAGCCGGCGCGGGGATTTCTGTCGTTGAACATGCTTTGTCATTAGTCGCGGATAAGCGCTAATTTTTGCCCGCAATAACCGTGTAAATTGCTAAGGTATTGCGGAGTTGATCACAACCTCGTATCTTTTCGGCTAAGTTTGCGGGTTACGGCATATCAATTATTTACCAAATCTGACAATATTACTGGGTTACGAAAAAACGAATTCATCGCGCTGTACCCTACATACAGAGCGAACAAAAAAAGAATGGGCTTCCCTCGGGAGGCCCAAATTCTTTTATGGAATCAGTAAACTAGAGCCTTGCGTACTGCGGCTCTCCAGTGTTGTATGAGCCAGAGCAGCATCGCTCAAGGCAAACTTCTGGTTTTCAGCCACATCCACTTTTATCACGCCGCTGGCAATCAACGAGAACAGCTCGTTGCAGGCTTCCTCAAGCTCTTCACGCGTGGTCACGTAACCATTGAGTGACGGACGAGTAACATACAGTGAGCCTTTCTGGTTGAGAATCCCAAGGTTCACACCTGTTACCGGGCCGGAGGAGTTGCCAAAACTCACCATTAACCCCTGGCGCTGAAGACAATCCAGCGATGACTCCCAGGTATCTTTCCCAACCGAGTCATACACCACCGCCACTTTTTTGCCGCCAGTAATCTCTTTTACACGCTCGACGAGGTTCTCTTCGCGGTAATTAATGGTCTGCCAGGCCCCTGCTTTTTTGGCGCTATCTGCCTTTTGTGCCGATCCCACCGTACCAATCAGTTTTGCGCCCAGCGCTTTGGCCCACTGGCAGGCAATTAGCCCAACGCCACCGGCGGCTGCATGGAACAGAAACACTTCATTAGGTTTGATATCGTAGGTTTTACGCAGCAAATAATAGACCGTCAGCCCTTTAAGGAAGGAAGCAGCAGCTTGTTCGAAAGAGATAGCATCCGGGAGTTTTGCAACTTTATCTGCCGGTACGTTATGCACACTGCTGTAAGCGCCGAGTCCGGACTGTGCGTAGACCACACGATCGCCAACTTTAATATGTGTTACCGCGCTACCAATTTTACTGACTACGCCCGCAGCTTCAGTGCCGAGGCCGCTTGGCAGCATCGGAGGTGGGTATAAACCGCTGCGAATATAGGTGTCGATGTAGTTGATACCAATCGCTTTGTTCTCAACTTGTACTTCATGTTCTGCAGGTGTGGCAGGGCTAAATTCGACAACTTTTAAGACTTCAGGGCCGCCATGTTGACTAAATTCAATGCGTGTTGCCATGAGAACTCCTTCTGTTTCCTCGGAGGGAGATAGAGTAAACTCTCGTCTCTCTTATCTGATTTTGGTAACTCCCTCACTATGGCAGGAAATAAACCCTTCAACAAACCGAACGAACACCGCGATCGTCAGATGGAAGGGCTGAAAATGCCGCCACATTCTCTGGAAGCGGAGCAGTCGGTGTTGGGCGGTTTAATGCTGGACAACGAACGCTGGGATAACGTTTCCGAGCGCGTCGTGGCTAACGATTTTTTCAGCCGTCCACACCGCATGATCTTCACCGAAATGCAGCGTTTGCTCGAAATGAGCAAACCAATCGATCTGATCACGCTTTCTGAATCTCTGGAACTTCAGGGCAACCTGGAAAGTGTCGGTGGTTTCGCCTATCTGGCCGAATTATCAAAAAATACGCCAAGTGCGGCGAACATCAGCGCTTACGCTGATATCGTGCGCGAACGTGCCGTAGTACGTGAAATGATTTCCGTCGCGAATGAAATCGCGGATGCCGGCTACGACCCTCAAGGGCGAACCAGTGAAGATTTGCTCGATCTCGCCGAGTCCCGTGTGTTCCAGATTGCTGAGAGCCGCGCGAATAAAGACGAAGGTCCGAAAAGTATCGACCAAATCCTTGAAGCGACCGTCTCGCGTATCGAAACGCTCTACCAGACTCCACACGATGGCGTAACCGGCGTTGATACCGGCTACCAGGATTTGAACAAGAAAACGGCTGGCCTGCAAAAATCGGATCTGATCATCGTGGCGGCGCGTCCGTCGATGGGCAAAACCACCTTTGCGATGAACTTGTGCGAAAACGCCGCGATGTTGCAGGAAAAACCGGTTCTCATTTTCAGCCTCGAGATGCCCGGCGAGCAGATCATGATGCGTATGCTGGCGTCACTGTCGCGTGTTGACCAAACCAAAATCCGTACCGGCCAGCTTGATGATGAAGACTGGGCGCGAATTTCCAGCACCATGGGCATCTTGCTTGAAAAACGCAATATGTACATTGATGACTCGTCTGGCCTGACGCCAACGGAAGTGCGTTCGCGCGCGCGCCGTATCTACCGCGAACATGGCGGCCTGAGCCTGATCATGATCGACTACCTGCAATTGATGCGTGTACCGTCGCTTTCCGACAACCGTACACTTGAGATTGCCGAGATTTCGCGCTCGCTAAAAGCGCTGGCAAAAGAGTTGCAGGTGCCAGTCGTTGCGCTCTCGCAGCTTAACCGTTCCCTGGAACAACGTGCGGATAAGCGCCCGGTAAACTCCGACTTACGTGAATCAGGCTCCATCGAGCAGGATGCAGACTTGATTATGTTCATCTACCGTGACGAAGTTTATAACGACAACAGTGACGAGAAAGGCATCGCGCAAATCATTCTCGGTAAGCAGCGTAACGGCCCAATCGGCACCGTGCGCCTGACGTTTAATGGCCAGTTCTCGCGTTTCGATAACTATGCTGGTCCTCAATATGATGAGGACTAAATCCTCGTCATCCTTCAAGCCACACCTGCGTTGGCTGCACTCACTCACCCGAATCACTTACTTTAGTAAGCTCATCGGGATGAGCTCCCTGGCCGCCTTGTTGTGACTCGAATGATTTAGAGGATTGATGAGAATAAATAACTATTTTTAGCAAGGAACAAACATGCAAGCGGCAACCGTAAAAATTAACCGCCGCGCTCTGCGACACAATCTGCAACGCCTGCGCGAACTGGCCCCTGCCAGCCGTATGGTGGCGGTTGTGAAAGCAAACGCATATGGGCATGGTCTGCTCGAGACGGCCCAGACACTGACTGATGCCGATGCTTTCGGCGTTGCCCGTCTTGAGGAAGGTGTTCGCTTACGTGCCGGGGGCATCACTCAGCCCATTCTGCTGCTGGAAGGTTTCTTTAATGCAAGCGACCTTACGACCATTGCCGAGCAGAATTTCCAGACCGCCGTCCACTGCATCGAACAGCTTGAAGCACTGGAGCAGGCCGAGTTAAGCCATCCGATTACCGTGTGGATGAAACTGGACACTGGCATGCATCGCCTGGGTATCTTGCCTGAAGAAGCCGAAGCGTTTTATCAGCGTCTTTCGCGCTGTAAAAATGTCAGCCAGCCGGTGAATATCGTCAGCCATTTTGCTCGCGCTGATGAGCCGGAGTCTGACGCCACGCTGCGCCAGCTCGATATTTTCAACTCGTTTACCGCGGGCAAGCCTGGCCAGCGTTCTATTGGCGCATCTGGTGGCATCTTGCTATGGCCGGATTCGCATATGGATTGGGTTCGTCCGGGCATTATCTTGTACGGCGTTTCTCCGTTGGAGCAACAATCGTGCGGCACAGATTTTGGTTGCCAGCCGGTGATGTCACTGACTTCCAGCCTGATCGCGGTGCGTGCGCACAAAGCCGGTGAAGCGGTCGGTTATGGCGGTACATGGATTGCCGAACGTGATACTCGTCTGGGTGTGGTGGCTATTGGTTATGGTGACGGCTATCCACGTGCGGCGCCTTCTGGCACCCCTGTGCTGGTGAATGGCCGTGAAGTGCCCATTGTCGGGCGCGTTGCCATGGACATGATTTGTGTCGATCTTGGCCCACAGTCAGCAGACAAAGTGGGTGATAGCGTGGTGATGTGGGGCGATAGTCTGCCGGTTGAACGTATTGCTGAAATCACAAAAGTGAGTGCTTACGAACTTATCACGCGCCTGACGTCAAGGGTTGCGATGGAATACCAGGACTAAACGCTTCGGTGGATGGCGCTATCGCTTATCCACCCTACAAACTCCGTTTTTGTAGGTCGGGTAAGGCGCAAGCCGCCACCTGACGTTCGGCATCCGACAAAATATCGGCAGACTCACCAAACCGCTCGATCTCGCCCCAACTTCCGGTTTACATTGGTTGTTCGCAACACTGTAAACCAGGAGAACCTCACCGTGTTTCAAAAAGTTGACGCCTATGCTGGCGACCCCATCCTTTCCTTGATGGAACGTTTCAAAGTTGATCCGCGTAGCGACAAGGTAAACCTCAGCATTGGCCTCTATTACAACGAAGATGGGGTCATCCCGCAGCTACAGGCCGTTGCTCTGGCTGAAGAACGCCTTAATTCTCAGCCGCATGGCGCATCTATTTATCTGCCGATGGAAGGTCTGAACAGCTACCGTAGCGCGATTGCCCCGCTGCTGTTTGGCGCAAATCATCCGGCGCTACTCGAAGGACGTATCGCGACCATTCAAACATTGGGTGGCTCCGGCGCCTTAAAAGTCGGTGCGGATTTCCTGAAAACTTATTTCCCGAACTCCCAGGTATGGGTCAGCGATCCGACGTGGGAAAACCATGTCGCCATCTTTGGCGGTGCCGGTTTCGAGGTAAACACCTACCCATGGTTTGATAGCGAAACCAACGGTGTACGCTTCGAAGCACTGCTGGAAACCCTGCAAACACTACCTGCACAAAGCATTGTGCTGCTGCATCCTTGCTGTCATAACCCAACGGGCTCTGATCTGACTGATGCGCAATGGGATGTGGTTGTTGAAATTCTTAAAGCACGCGAGCTGATTCCGTTCCTGGATATTGCATACCAGGGCTTTGGGGCGGGTATGGAAGAAGATGCCTACGCGATTCGCGCCATTGCCAGCGCTGGCCTGCCAGCGTTAGTCAGCAACTCTTTCTCTAAGATCTTCTCACTGTATGGCGAACGTGTCGGCGGGTTGTCGATAGTGTGTGAAAACGCTGAAACGGCAAGCCGTGTACTGGGCCAGTTGAAAGCAACCGTGCGTCGTAACTACTCCAGCCCGCCAAACTTTGGTGCGCAGGTTGTGGCTGCTGTTCTGAATGACGAGCAACTGAAAGCCAACTGGCTGGCAGAAGTTGAAACCATGCGTCGCCGCATTCTTGATATGCGCCAGGCATTGGTTTCTGTGCTGAAAGCCGAAATGCCAGAGCGTAACTTTGACTATCTGCTGCAACAACGTGGCATGTTCAGTTATACCGGCCTAAGTTCAGCACAGGTTGATCGCCTGCGTGATGAGTTTGGCGTGTATCTGATTGCCAGCGGGCGCATGTGTGTCGCAGGGCTTAACAGCAATAACGTACAGCGTGTAGCACAGGCGTTTGCCGCCGTAATGTAAGTGCTTACTTACTATTTGTCCCAGAAAGGCGATGTGTGATCATCGCCTTTTTCTATGATAAATCTTGAAAAATTCCTTCCTATGGCGCTTTCGCATCGGTATGGTCGAATTGATTTTTGACCATCTGTTCTGCTTTATCACCCTCACTAATCATAATTAAAGGGAAAATGATGCGTAAGCTAACTATGGCATTAAGTGCCGTTTGTTTGTTATTGGGATTGAATCAGTCTGTTGTTGCTAAAGAATCTGTACCTGCACAACTCAACCCTGGCGTGACTGTTGCGCAGTTGGCGCAGCAAGTCCCTGTTCACTGGGTTTCTGTTGCTCAAATTGAAAATAGCCTGTTGGGGCGTGCCCCGATAGCGGTTGGCTTTGATATTGACGACACGGTACTGTTCTCAAGCCCTGGCTTCTATCGCGGGCAAAAAGAGTTTTCTCCAGGGAAACAGGATTACCTGAAAAATCCTGAGTTCTGGGAAAAAATGAACAACGGTTGGGATGAGTTCAGTATGCCGAAAGAAGTGGCGAAAAATCTTATCGCCATGCACCTCAAACGAGGCGACAGCATCTACTTTGTGACCGGCCGTAGCCCGACTAAAACCGAAACCGTGACCCAAACGCTACAAAATGATTTCCTGATCCCGCAAGCCAGCGTTAACCCGGTTATTTTTGCGGGTGATAAACCCGGGCAAAATACGAAGACGCAGTGGCTGAAAGATAAGAAAATCAAAGTGTTCTACGGTGATTCAGACGGCGATATTACTGCTGCTCAGGACGTAGGTGCGAGGGGCATTCGCCTGCTACGTGCTTCAAACTCAAGTTATCAACCGTTGCCAAAAGCAGGTGCTTTTGGTGAGGAAGTGATTGTTAACTCTGAATATTGATTTTATTCACTGATTAAACACGGCGATACGCGAAAGCAAATCGCCGTTTTTTTCATCAAAAATCCCTGCTCGAGTTTTACTTTTGGCGAGTTACTCGCACACTTAGAGATGCCAGCGACATAAACTGGTCAGCACATCGTTTTCACGGGAGTCTCTCAGGGGGAATAAAATGACCAATTCGGATCTATTGCAGTACTGCATGAACAAACCCGGAGCGGAACAAACGGTTCATAGCGACTGGAAGGCCACACAAATCAAAGTAGCGGATGTGATGTACGCGATGGTACATGATGTGGAACAAAGACCGGCGGTTTCGCTGAAGGCAAGTCCCGATCTGGCTGATTTACTTCGCGCGCAGCATCAGGATGTTTTTCCAAGCGCGCATCTCAATAAAGCGCACTGGAGCACGCTTTATCTGGATGGATCGCTTCCGGACTCACAAATTTATTACCTGGTGGATGCTTCATATCAGCAGGCACTATCACTGCTGCCTGAGCAAGTCAGACAGCAGTATGTGAGATAACTATTTAAGCAAAGGTTTAAGGAAACGAGCGGTATGAGATGCTTCGCACTCTGCCACTGTTTCTGGCGTCCCGGAAACCAGAATCTCGCCACCGCCGCTACCGCCTTCTGGGCCAAGGTCGACAATCCAGTCTGCGGTTTTAATCACGTCCAGATTATGTTCGATAACCACAATGGTGTTGCCCTGGTCGCGTAACTGATGCAGAACTTCCAGTAACTGCTGGATGTCCGCAAAGTGCAGGCCAGTTGTTGGCTCATCAAGGATGTATAACGTCTGACCGGTGCCACGCTTAGAAAGCTCTCGCGCCAGCTTCACACGTTGCGCTTCACCGCCGGACAACGTCGTTGCCGACTGACCCAGGCGAATATAAGACAGGCCCACGTCGATTAACGTTTGCAGCTTACGGGCTAGTGCAGGAACGGCATCGAAGAACTCACGAGCATCTTCAATGGTCATATCCAGCACTTCGTGGATGCTCTTTCCTTTGTACTTAACTTCCAGCGTTTCGCGGTTATAGCGTTTGCCTTTGCACTGGTCGCACGGCACGTAAATGTCCGGCAGGAAGTGCATTTCAACTTTGATCACGCCATCGCCCTGACAGGCCTCGCAACGCCCGCCACGCACGTTAAAGCTGAAACGACCCGGCGTATAACCTCGCGCACGTGATTCCGGCACTCCGGCAAACAGCTCACGCACAGGCGTAAACACGCCAGTGTAGGTCGCAGGGTTTGAACGTGGTGTTCGCCCAATCGGGCTTTGGTCGATATCGATGACTTTGTCGAAATGTTCCAGACCCTGAACGTCGCGATACGGCGCAGGTTCCGCAATCGTCGCGCCGTTAAGCTGGCGTTGGGCGATTGGGAACAGGGTATCGTTAATCAGCGTTGATTTCCCGGAACCGGAAACCCCGGTCACACAGGTGAACAAACCTACCGGCAGCGTTAGCGTCACGTCTTTCAGGTTGTTGCCTTTTGCACCAACCAGTTTCAGCACTTTCTCCGGATCGGCAGGCACGCGGTTCTTCGGCACAGCAATCTCACGTTTGCCGCTAAGGAACTGCCCGGTCAGGGATTCAGGCGCATCAATAATGTCCTGCATGGTGCCTTCAGCAACCACCTGACCACCGTGCACACCGGCACCAGGGCCGATATCGATAATATGGTCTGCGGCGCGGATAGCATCTTCATCGTGCTCTACCACAATCACGGTATTGCCGAGATCGCGCAGGTGAATCAGCGTTTCAAGCAGACGTTCGTTATCACGCTGGTGCAAGCCGATAGAGGGTTCATCCAGCACGTACATCACGCCGACAAGACCCGCACCAATTTGACTTGCCAGACGGATACGCTGTGCTTCGCCACCGGAAAGTGTCTCTGCGGATCGTGAAAGAGATAGGTAGTTCAGGCCGACGTTCACCAGGAATTTCAGGCGGTCGCCAATCTCTTTCAGCACTTTTTCAGCAATTTGCGCACGCTGACCGCTGAGTTTCATGTTCTGGAAGAATTCCATTGCATGGCCGATGCTCATGTCTGAAATAGTCGGCAGCGGGGTGTTTTCGACAAACACATGCCGTGCTTCACGACGCAGGCGTGTGCCTTCGCAGCTTGAGCAGGAACGGTTGCTGATAAACTTCGCCAGCTCTTCGCGTACTGCGGAAGACTCCGTTTCTTTGTAGCGGCGCTCCATATTATGCAGAACGCCTTCAAACGGATGCCGGCGCACCGAGGTGTCGCCACGGTCGTTTATATATTTAAACTCAATGCTTTCTTTACCGGAGCCGTTAAGCACTACGCTTTTCACGCTGGCTGTCAGTTCGTTCCACGGCGTTTCGATATCGAATTTGTAATGTTCGGCGAGCGAACGCATCATCGTGAAGTAATAGAAGTTACGGCGATCCCAGCCACGTATTGCGCCGCCAGCAAGGGAAAGCTCACCGTTTTGCACAACACGATCCGGATCGAAATATTGCTGCACGCCGAGCCCGTCGCAGGTTGGGCAGGCGCCGGCCGGGTTGTTGAACGAGAACAGACGAGGTTCCAGTTCACGCATGCTATAGCCACAAATTGGGCAGGCAAAGTTTGCAGAGAACAGCAGTTCTTCGGCTTTTTCGTCATCCATATCGGCGACAACCGCAGAACCACCGGATAAATCCAGCGCTGTCTCAAATGATTCGGCCAGACGTTGCGCTAAATCCTCACGGACTTTAAAACGGTCAACCACCACTTCGATGGTGTGTTTCTTTTGCAGCTCAAGTTTTGGTGGATCGGATAGATCGCACACTTCGCCGTCGATCCTCGCACGGATATAGCCCTGGCTTGCCAGGTTTTCCAGCGTTTTGCTGTGCTCGCCTTTTCTATCTTTAATGATTGGCGCAAGCAGCATCAGGCGCCGGCCTTCCGGCTGAGCTAAAACGTTATCGACCATCTGGCTCACGGTTTGCGCCGCCAGAGTAACATTGTGATCCGGGCAACGCGGCTCGCCTACGCGGGCATATAGCAGGCGCAGGTAGTCATGAATTTCTGTGATGGTACCGACAGTTGAACGCGGGTTGTGAGAGGTCGATTTCTGCTCGATAGAAATCGCAGGCGACAAACCTTCAATGTGGTCGACATCAGGCTTTTCCATCAATGACAGGAACTGACGCGCATAGGCGGAGAGGGACTCAACGTAACGACGTTGCCCCTCGGCGTATAAGGTGTCGAAAGCCAGTGAGGATTTGCCAGAACCCGAAAGCCCAGTCACGACAATCAGCTTGTCGCGTGGAATAACGAGGTTAATATTTTTGAGATTGTGGGTGCGGGCGCCCCGAACTTCGATCTTATCCATTCACCTTTCCCGGTTTAAACGCTTTTTGCCAGGCCGCACTGGAGGCCGCCGACGATCACAAACGGCTAATTATGACACAATAAAACCTGAATGGATATCCAGTGCTTTAATGCAATAATGTATATCCCGCCGACATTCTGGAATGCATCCCGCAGCTATAAAGATTAGGGGTGGCGTGGTAGAATCGAGGGTTTACACTACTTATTAAACGTTTCAGGAGACACGATCATGGCCAGCAGAGGCGTAAACAAGGTGATTCTCGTCGGGAATCTGGGTCAAGACCCGGAAGTACGCTACATGCCAAATGGTGGCGCAGTTGCCAACATTACTCTGGCCACGTCAGAGTCCTGGCGCGATAAGCAAACCGGCGAAACCAAAGAAAAAACTGAATGGCACCGTGTAGTGCTGTTTGGCAAACTGGCAGAAGTAGCAGGTGAATACCTGCGTAAAGGCTCCCAGGTTTATATCGAAGGTGCATTGCAAACTCGTAAATGGACTGACCAGGCTGGTGTTGAAAAGTACACTACCGAAATCGTGGTTAACGTTGGCGGCACCATGCAAATGTTGGGTGGACGCGCAGCGGGTGGTGCTCCTGCCGGCGGCGGTGCTCCAGGCCAGCAGCAAGGTGGTTGGGGTCAGCCTCAACAACCGCAGCAAGGTGGCAACCAGTTCAGCGGCGGTGCGCAACAATCTCGCCCGCAGCAGAGCGCTCCGGCACCATCTAACAATGAACCACCAATGGATTTCGATGACGATATTCCATTTTGATAATGGTTCTGGCATTTAGCATTATCTAAAACCCCGCTTGCGGGGTTTTTTGTTTTTTAACGTGTGTAAAAGCGACTATTAATAACCTGAATGTATTACTCCGCGTCATAAGTATTCCTGCTTGCATTAAAACGTTATCCAGCTAAGTTAATTTGTGCAAACACACACTTATACACCCTAAATAATTCGAGTTGTGGGTAGGAGACAAGGGAGCAAATCCCCAGGAGCTTACTTTAGTAAGTGACTGGGGTTTGTGAGTGCAGTCAACACCCCCACAACTTGAAGTATGACGGGTATAACTCCACCGGAGAACAGCATGACGGATAGTATTATTCCAGAAATAAAAGCATCAGAAGATGAGATGATTGCAATACGTCATTATCTACATGCAAACCCAGAATTAAGTCTGGAAGAGTTTAAAACCAGCGATTTAGTAGCAAAGCAACTTGAATCATGGGGATATAAAGTCACGCGCGGTATTGGCACTACTGGAGTTGTGGGTTCTTTGAAAAAAGGGAACTCGAATAAATCTATTGGCTTGCGGGCTGATATGGACGCACTCCCTATTTTTGAAGAAACGAATTTACCCTGGGCCAGTACCGTGGCCGGGAAAATGCACGCTTGCGGCCACGACGGGCACACCACTATTTTATTAGCGGCTGCAAAATATATTGCTTCCGAATCCTGCGAATTTAACGGCACAGTCCATCTCATTTTCCAACCTGCCGAAGAAGCGATTGGCGGTGCGGACTTAATGATTAAAGAGGGATTATTCGACCGTTTCCCATGCGACCGTGTTTTTGCCCTGCACAATATGCCAGGCTTGCCGACCGGAAAATTAGGTTTCTACTCAGGAAACTTTATGGCTTCGGCAGATACCGTAAAAATCACCATCAAAGGCTACGGCGGCCATGGCGCTTATCCGCAACGTACCGTTGACCCAATCGTGACGGGCGCGGCGTTAATTACCGCATTGCAAACCATTGTCTCCCGCAATGTCACACCTGGCGAAACCGCGATTGTTACTGTTGGAACCTTCCAGTCGGGTATTGCGTCCAACGTTATCCCAGACACTGCGGTGATGGAATTAACCGTGCGTGCCATGAAACCAGAAATTCGCGATCTGCTGATTAAACGAATTGAAGAGTTAGCGGATTTTACCGCTAAAAGTTTTGGTGCAAGTTGTGAAGTGGAAGTCTACGACTCCTATCCAGTGCTGATTAACGATGATGAGCAAACGGCATTTGCCCGGGAACTGGCAGTTGAGTTCTTTGGCAAAGATGCTGTGCTCGATAAAGTTCTTCCGTCGACCGGCAGCGAAGATTTTGCTTTTATGCTGCAAGAAAGACCGGGCAGTTATTTCTTATTGGGGAATGGAGAGAAGGGATATAAGGGTGGCTGTATGGTGCATAACCCTGGGTATGACTTTAATGATGACATTATTTCTACCGGCGCCTCATTCTTTTCCCGCTTAGTCCAAACTTATTGTCGTTAATTGCCGGAGCTAATATGAAAAAATACATACTGCCATTAATTGCTCTGCTGGCGACGACTTCAGCATTGGCAAATAATATTAAAGAAATCCGTTTTGGTGTTGATCCGACATTTGCACCTTTTGAGTCAAAAGACGCGACTGGCAAAGTTGTCGGCTTTGATATTGATTTAGGGAATGCTATTTGTGAGAAACTTCAGGCGAAATGCGTGTGGGTGGAGAATAATTTCGATGCGATTATTCCTGCACTGCAAGCCAGGAAGTTTGATGCCATTCTTTCCGGGATGTATATGACGGAGAAAAGAAAGGAGCAGGTCGCTTTTACCGATAAAATTTATAATGGTCCAGTATTTCTGGTTGCACATAAAAATACCAACATTAAACCTGAGCTTGAACTGTTAAAAGGGAAAACGATTGGTGTCGAGCAGGGATCGGCTCAGGAAACCTATGCCAATAAAAACTGGCGTAATTCTGGTGTAAATGTCGTTGCTTATCAGGGGGCTGATTTGGTCGTTCAGGATTTAGAATCCGGGCGTATTGATGGTGCTGTGTTGTCTGGGGTCATGGCAGAATATAGTTTCCTGAATAAACCACAGGGTAAAGATTTTGCCATGATAGGCGGAGCATTACAGGACCCTGAACTATTCGGTGCTGGTGCTGCAATTGGTTTGCGAAAGGATGATAACGAATTACGTGAAGCGCTAAATGGAGCGATAAGCCAGATTATTGCTGATGGCACTTATAAGAAACTCGCTTCGAAATACTTTAGCTTCGACATCTATTCCGGGACGTAATGTGTATTAGCTTGCGATACAAACAAAAACGGCCTCGCAATGAGGCCGTTATCAATTCAAATCAGACCCATCAGGTCAACACCATCGGCCATTCTGGCGGCGCATGGCTTGATATCTCAATCATGATGTCTTTGAACGATGCCCAAATTACTGGGAAATCGGCCAGAGTCAGCCCTAACAAACCCGTTGCAAACCACAAAGATGCAGCGATACCCAGACCACTGCTCACCAGCGCTAAAAATGCGTAGTCGGATTTGCGAAACTGGATGTTCAATGTGCTGGCTAAAAACATCAAAACCGCACTGACTAAAGGCCAGCGCATAAGTAAAACGCTGGTAGTAATTGCCGCCATGAAAACTGTTCCTTAAGCATAACTCATCACGCTCAACGGTTACGCGCGACACAAGGCGCGGCAAATACAGCTCAGGGACCGTCAGGGGAATGAGTGGGTACAGAAAATGTAAGAAGAATCCTGTCTCACAGGATTTGTGAACTATATCACACTTGTTCTTTTAATCGCCAGTTATGCGGCGCATTTTCTGACCCATTTTATCGGGCTGTCAGGTAACAATTCTTCCACAAATAGCTTCAGGCGTGGTGGCGATAGTCGGTTGGTGTACGGTCGAACTCGCGGCGGAAAACACGCGAAAATGTCTGTTGAGAGACATAGCCATAGTCCATCGCAATATCAAAGATCGGGCGCTGCGTATTGCGTAACTCTTTGGCCGCCATCAACAGGCGACGCTGCCGAATGTATTCACCCAGTGTCTGGCGTTTCACCGTGCGGAACATCCGCTGAAGATACCATTTTGAATAGCCTGATTTTTTTGCCACAACATCAATGTTCAACGGTTGATCAATGTGATCGTCAATCCATTCAGTCAAAGTTTTAATAATGTCCTGATGTGCCATAAGCGATCCTCAAGCTCGATTTCAATTAGCTGGTTCTAATGGCAGCGAGTATAATTCCTCAAGTTAACTTGAGGTAAAGAGCATTATGGAAAAGAAATTACCGCGCTTTAAACCCTTACTCAGTCCTGGCGAAGTGGCGAAGCGTAGCGGCGTGGCCGTTTCGGCTTTGCACTTCTACGAGAGCAAAGGTCTTATCAAAAGCAGAAGAAACAGCGGAAACCAGCGTCGTTACACGCGTGATGTGCTGCGAAATGTAGCCATTATTAAAATTGCGCAGCGTATTGGCATTCCGCTGTCGACCATTGGTGAAGAGTTTGGCGTGCTGCCCGATGGACACAAAATCAATAAGAACGATTGGAAAAAAATGTCGTCGCAATGGCGCGAGGAACTGGACCGGCGCATTCATACGCTGACGGCACTTCGTGACGAACTGGACGGTTGTATCGGCTGCGGTTGTCTATCGGGTGCTGACTGCCCGCTGCGAAACCCAGGCGATAAACTCGGTGAAGAGGGGACGGGTGCTCGTTTACTGGAAGATGATTAACCTTAATAGCAGGAATAGCAGGCAAAACTAAAGCGCCCAACTTCGGCGCTTTAGTTTATTCCCGGTCTTTGTCTTTCGATCTATCCCGCTTTTCGCAAGGAGGGTTTCCCCCGACATCAGCGTCCCTCAATCACACATTCTCAGGAGGTTCCGGATTGCGCTGACAATTTAATTGTAGTTCTGCTCGGCCAGGTTTCAAGGTGATATCGCGTGTTTTTTGAATAATTTTAATGTTTCACTCTTTGCACATTTACCTATAGTTAACTCATCTTGCTAAACAAAAGGTTACCTTATGCTTATCGTCCATCACCTCAATAACTCCCGCTCGCAACGCATTTTATGGATGCTTGAAGAGCTACAGGTGCCTTACCAGATTGTTCGCTACGAGCGCGAACCAACCATGCTGGCACCCGCTTCATTAAAAGCCGTGCACCCATTAGGGAAGTCACCGGTGGTGGAAGATAATGGCAATATCCTCGCGGAGTCGGGGGCAATCATTGAATACCTGCAAGAAACCTATGACCCTGAAAGCCGCCTCAAACCGATCAGCAGCGAAGACAAACTCCGTTATCGTTTTTGGCTGCATTACGCCGAGGGATCGTTAATGCCGTTATTAATGATGAAACTGGTATTCGGTAGTCTCGGGAAAGCGCCAGTTCCGTGGCTATTGCGCCCAGTGGGGAAGGTGTTAGGGCAGGGTGTGCAAAAAGCTTATCTCAATAAACAGATTATGACCCATGCGCGTTACCTCGAAGATTCGCTGCAACAAAATCCGTGGTTTGCCGGGCAGGCGTTTAGCGCCGCAGATATTCAGATGAGTTTCCCGGTGATCGCGTTGCTCTCGCGTGGTGGCATTAACGACTTACCGAATCTGCAAAATTGGTACAGTAAAGTGCAAATGCGTCCGGCCTGGCAGCGAGCAATTCAGCAAGGTGGACCATTTGAAATACCATAAGTCCAGTTATCGAAAAATCCTATGAGTCAGGAAAATATATAACCAGTATCTTGCATCATTGTTGCTAAATTGCGCATCGACGATAACGTTTGCGCACGAGGTGGCGATATTTTGACCGGCCAATGCTGTTTTCGACAAAAAGCGGCAAAGTTCGGTTGAAAATCCATGTAAGAAGGCCGGATAATCGTTTGCCTTAATTTTGACACCTAGTTTGTATGCGCGGAGTTAAACGTTTGCTTTTTTTGTGACGCCCTTATTTGTCACAAACGCAGTATAGGGATCTACTCAACTTATTCGCGTTACCGGAAAAGTCCGTAACCCGAAAAATGAAGGGTATGAACGTTTAATTAGCAGTGGATTGTCCACCACGCATACCAACGTAATCATAAAAATCTCAGGGGATTTTTCACTATGTCTAATCATTCTCCGCGTGCAACCAGCGGCATTGACGCCTGGTTCAAAATATCTGCACGTGGTAGTACCGTTCGCCAGGAAGTTGTGGCGGGTTTAACGACCTTCCTCGCGATGGTGTACTCCGTGATCGTTGTTCCGGGCATGCTCGGTAAAGCAGGTTTCCCTCCTGCGGCGGTCTTTGTGGCGACTTGCCTGGTAGCCGGTGTTGGCTCTCTTGTCATGGGCCTTTGGGCGAACCTGCCGCTGGCAATCGGTTGTGCCATTTCACTGACTGCATTTACCGCATTCAGCCTGGTGCTCGGCCAGCACATCAGCGTACCTGTTGCGTTAGGTGCTGTGTTCCTGATGGGTGTGCTGTTCACTATCATCTCTGCAACGGGCATTCGTAGCTGGATTTTGCGTAACTTGCCGATGGGTGTTGCGCACGGTACGGGTATCGGTATCGGTCTGTTCCTGCTGCTGATTGCTGCCAACGGTGTCGGCCTGGTAATCAAAAACCCACTTGATGGCTTGCCAGTTGCGCTCGGTCATTTCGACAGCTTCCCGGTTATTATGTCGCTGATTGGCCTTGCGGTGATCATCGGTCTGGAAAAACTGAAAGTCCCTGGCGGCATTCTGCTGACCATCATCGGTATTTCTATTTTTGGCCTGATCTTCGACCCGAGTGTTCATTTCTCTGGCATTTTTGCTATGCCTTCGCTGAAAGATGAAGCGGGTAATTCACTGATTGGCAGCCTGGATATCATGGGCGCGTTGAACCCAGTGGTGTTGCCAAGCGTTCTGGCGCTGGTAATGACTGCCGTATTCGATGCAACCGGCACCATCCGCGCCGTTGCGGGGCAGGCAAATCTGCTGGATAAAGACGGTCAAATCATCGATGGCGGCAAAGCGCTGACTACCGACTCCCTGAGCTCCGTGTTCTCAGGCCTGGTGGGTGCGGCTCCTGCTGCGGTTTACATCGAATCTGCGGCAGGTACTGCTGCAGGTGGTAAAACCGGCCTGACGGCAATCACCGTTGGTGTGCTGTTCCTGCTGATTCTGTTCCTCTCACCGCTCTCTTATCTGGTTCCTGCATACGCTACCGCTCCGGCGCTGATGTATGTTGGTTTGCTGATGCTGAGCAACGTGGGCAAAATCGATTTTGAAGATTTTGTTGATGCTATGGCGGGCCTGATTACTGCGGTATTTATCGTGCTGACCTGTAACATCGTTACCGGCATCATGATTGGTTTCGCAACTCTGGTGATTGGCCGTATCGTCTCTGGTGAGTGGCGTAAGCTGAATATCGGAACGGTAGTGATTGCCATTGCGTTAGTTGCCTTCTACGCCGGCGGCTGGGCTATTTAATTTTACTCGTCATACTTCAAGCTGCAGGGTTGTTGGCTGCACTCGCGAACCCCAGTCACTTACTTTAGTAAGCTCCTGGGGATTCGTTCCTTTGCCGCCTACCTGCAACTTGAATTATTTAGAGTAAACAGTTTTCCCTCCCTTCATTTCCAATCAAGTCTTTTCCTGTTTCCTTCCGGTGTAAAAAGTTGTTTTACTATCAGGTAAAATAACATCCTGCAAAAAGGGTTTCACGACACACCGTTCTCAAGGAAAGCATGGAAATTTTCTTTACTATTCTCATCATGACCCTTGTGGTTTCTCTTTCTGGCGTGGCAACGCGCATGCTCCCGTTCCAGATCCCGCTTCCGTTAATGCAAATCGCGATAGGCGCTGTGCTTGCCTGGCCGCACTTTGGTTTGCATGTCGACTTCAACCCGGAACTGTTCCTCGTGTTGTTTATTCCGCCATTGCTCTTTGCAGATGGCTGGAAAACGCCGACGCACGAGTTTCTCAACCACGGACGGGAAATCATTGGCCTTGCGCTGGTTCTGGTGCTGGTTACCGTGGTTGGCATTGGCTTCTTGATTTACTTCCTGGTGCCAGGCATTCCGCTGATCCCAGCGTTTGCGCTGGCTGCCGTACTCTCACCGACGGATGCCGTGGCGCTCTCCGGTATTGTCGGAGAAGGGCGCATTCCCAAGAAAATCATGGGGATTTTGCAGGGCGAAGCGCTGATGAACGATGCCTCCGGCCTGGTATCGTTGAAAATGGCGGTTGCCGTGGCAGTGGGGACAATGGTGTTTACCGTCGGCGGTGCCACGCTCGAGTTCTTTAAAGTGGCGATTGGCGGTCTGCTGGCAGGGATTGCAGTTAGCTGGCTGTACGGTAAATCACTGCGCCTCATGAGCCGCTGGAGTGGTGACGAGCCTGCAACACAAATCCTGCTGCTTCTGCTGTTGCCGTTCGCCTCTTACCTGATTGCCGAACACATCGGCGTTTCTGGCATTCTGGCGGCGGTTGCTGCGGGTATGACTATCACCCGTTCTGGCGTGTTGCGCAGCGCACCGCTGGCAATGCGCCTGCGTGCGAATAGCGTCTGGGCGATGCTTGAATTTGTGTTCAACGGCATGGTGTTCTTACTCTTAGGGCTGCAACTGCCGGGCATCATGAAAACCTCCATTGCAGCGGCAAATGCCGATCCGAACGTCGAACTTTGGATGTTATTTGTTGATGTTGGGCTTATCTATTTTGCTCTGATCGGTGTGCGTTTCTTATGGCTGTGGACCATGAAACGCATTAGCCTGCGCTTTATGAAAAAGCGTCCGCTGGAGTTCGGTAACTACTCAACACGTGAATTGTGTATTGCATCATTTGCCGGTGTGCGTGGTGCGATTACGCTTGCGGGCGTTCTTTCTATTCCGTTGCTTCTGGGTGATGGTTCACCGTTCCCGGCACGATACGAGTTAATTTTCCTGTCGGCAGGCGTGATTCTGTTCTCGCTGTTTGCCGGGGTAATTATGCTGCCTATTTTGCTGCGTAATGTGGAAGTCCCTGACAAATCTGTGGCGCGGCAGGAAGAGCGTACCGCGCGTGCGGCAACGGCTGAAGTGGCGATTGTCGCGATTCAGAAAATGGAGGAGCGACTGCAATCTGACGTCAATGAAAACATTGATGACCAGCTGCTAAAAGAGGTCAGTTCGCGGGTTATCGGGAATTTGCGCCGCAGAGCAGACGGGCGCAATGACGTGGAGAGCAGCGAGCTTGAAGAGAACCTTGAGCGCCGTTTCCGCCTGGCAGCACTACGCTCTGAACGTGCCGAGTTGTACCATCTGCGTGCCACACAAAAAATCAGCAATGAAACACTGATGAAGCTGCTGCACGATCTTGATTTGCTTGAAGCGTTGCTGGTCGAACAGCAGTAATCGACTAATCCTCTCCCTCTTCTGGGGGAGAGGATTGGGATGAGGCCTTATGAACTGACCGGCCAAAACTCCTTACAGCAGGTAATCCATGCCTGCGCACTTTGCGAAATATAAACCCCATCGCGCCAAATCATCGCCAGCTGCCACGTTAAATCGCTGTTTAACGGCAGCCACATCAGCGTGTTTTTATCCAGTTTTTGGCAAATAATCTCCGGCAGAATCGCAATCCCCACGCCCGCCTGCACCATTGCGGCCAGAAAATCCCACTGACCGCTACGTACCGCAATACGCGGTGTAAACCCATGCTCCTGGAAGAGCTGAATTAACTGACGGCTTAATGCGAAATCTTCGTTGTAGATAAGCAGAGGATGGGCGGCTAGCTCGATGGGATCGATGCTTTCTCGTGTTGTCCACGGGCCAGAGCGCGGAACCAGAACACACAGCGGATTGTGCAGCAAAGGTAACGAGCAGAAAGTATGGTGCTCATCTTCAAAAGGCAACGCGGTCATGGCTAAATCCAGTTCGCCATTCAGCACGGCCTGCTGCACCGTTAAACCGCCAAATTCAGAAATCTTCAATTCAACGCCAGGGTAGCGTTGGCGATACAGGCTAATTGGCCCGGCCATCATTGTGCCGACCATCGGTGGAATACCGAGGCGCAACACGCCTTTATTAAGATGGTTGATATCACCAAGTTCGGCTTCCAGCTGGCGAAATTCCGCCAAAATGGTTAATCCTCGCTGATAAACCACTTCACCGGTATCAGTCAGTAATAGTTTGCGGCCATCACGAATGAGTAGAGTGCAACCCAACTCATCTTCGAGGTTACGCAGCATCTTGCTTATAGTCGGCTGGGTGACGAACATCTTTTGAGCCGCACGGGTAAAACTTTGCTGGCGAACCACTTCAACAAAATAACGTAGCGTCCTGATGTCCATAACTATTCCCGTTGACTATACCTGTGATGATTTTAATTCATTTCAACCCATGACGTGAGCTAACTATAATTGCCACCTCACATTTCTTGGAGTTCCACTCTCATGGCCCTGGCGTTACGTGGTTTTACGCCTGTTCTTTTTCGCCGCATTCAGGTTCCGATACAAGTTGCCCTTTACGCGGGATTGTTCATTCTCGCCCAGCAGTTGGTCGACTGGTGGCATTTACCGCTCCCGGCAAACCTCGTGGGAATGGTGCTGTTGCTGGCGTTGATTGTCTGCCGAGTGGTCCCGTTGAAATGGGTTCGTGCGGGTTCCCGCTGGTTATTAGCTGAAATGTTGCTGTTCTTTGTGCCCGCCGTGGTCGCGGTGGTGAACTATGCCGAATTACTGATGGTAGATGGTTGGCGTATCTTCATTGTGATTGCTATCAGCACTTCACTGGTACTGGGTGCTACTGCGCTGGTGGTGGATAAAGTTTATCGTTATGAGCTGGCGCGAATGGCTCGCAGGCAGGCTCGTGGTGAGTAACTTTCATCTGAGCCTTCTGTGCCTGGTTATTACTCTTGGGCTCTATTTTGCCAATAAAAAACTTTATCGCCGCTTTCGAAAACTGCCTCTGATGCCGCTGATTTTAACGCCGGTATTGCTGGTGATGATGTTAGTTTTTGGTCATATCTCTTATCAAAATTATATGGGTGAAGCGCACTGGTTACTGTGGTTGCTTGGTCCGGCGACTATCGCCTTTGCTGTGCCGGTTTATGACAATCTGAACGTTATTAAACGCCATTGGATGTCACTTTCGGCGGGGGTTATCACCGCCACCGTTGTTGCGGTAACCAGTTCGGTTTGGCTGGCGCGTTTGTTTACGTTGCCTGATGAAATTCAACGCAGCCTGGCGGTGCGTTCGATTACCACACCCTTTGCATTAGCCGCAGCCAAACCACTTGGCGGGCAGCCGGAGCTGGTGGCGTTATTTGTGGTCGTGACGGGCGTATTTGGCATGGCCGTAGGTGACGTGCTGTTTTTGCGCCTCGCAATTCGCGAAGGAATGGCGAAAGGCGCGGGTTTTGGTGCTGCGTCTCACGGCGCTGGCACCGCACGTTCCTACGAACTTGGCCCGCAGGAAGGTGTGGTTGCCAGTTTGGTGATGATGTTTTCCGGCGTGGTGATGGTGTTGGTTGCACCATTGGTTGGTTGGCTGATGTTTTGACAGACGGTTTAGCCGAGCGTCAAAAGGATTTGTAGGTCGGATAAGCGCAGCGTCATCCGACACATCTCTCGATCCCCATCAACCCAGTAAGTGCTTACTTACTTTTTAACCGCGACACCAGTTCAAACTCTTTAAACTGCACCGGGCGCTGCTGCTGCATTGAAATATTCCCGGCGATGCCGGTCAAAATAGACATTGCCCCAGCGCGGTGATCGGCGGCGCGTTTTAATGGGTCGTTACCCGGTTCGCCAAACAGATCCGCAAGCATCGCGTTATCACCCCCGCCGTGGCCGCCTGCACCAATGCTGAAATCGGCTTTATACGGTGCGGAAAACATTGGGAACACGGTGATATCGCAGCTCTCCAGGCTGCCTTCGTTTTCACGCTCGCCGCCGGCATTCACGTAGGACATCTCCACCAGTTTCATCTCCAGCCGCCCACGGCTGCCGTTGAACACCACGTTCAACCCTTCCCACGGCAAATAGGCGTTCAGTGAATAGGTCATCTGCACCTGGTTCTGGTATTTCACCAGCAGCGACAGCGTGTCCTCGATAGTAATTCCGTCGCTGAAAACACTCTGATCGCGGTAATAGTTATCTTCGTGTTCGGCATCCAGATACAACGCTTTGAGCTGGGCGTTCTCTTCCATATGCAGCGCAAATGGATCGTTTTTGGCCGCCGCAAACCCATGGGCGCGAGGGTAAAATTGCGAGACACCTCGCTTTTCGGCGTTTTCTTTACCGTAAAAACGCAAGCTGCCTTCCGCATAAACGCGTTCCGGATAACTCCCCAGCCAGAAGTTCATCAGGTCAAAATGGTGGGTGGATTTATGCACCAGCAGGCCGCCGCTGTTGCGTTTTTCGCGGTGCCAGCGACGGAAATAATCCGCGCCATGTTCGGTATTGAGCAGCCATTCAAAATGCACTGAGAACACCTCGCCGATGGTGTCATTCATCAGCAATTCGCGGATTTTGCTGTGGTGCGGCGCGTAGCGGTAATTGAATGCGACACGCACCTGGCGGCCCGTCTCTTCAATGGCATTGAGAATGCGCAAAGCGCGTTGTTCGTCGATGGTCATCGGCTTTTCGGTGATCACATCGCAACCGGCATGTAGGGCACGCACAATGTAATCATCATGGGTGCGGTCCATGGTGGTGACGATAATAATATCCGGGCGCGTTTCGCGAATCATGGTTTCGAAATCAGCCGCTTTCCAGGTGGAAACTGGCGCAGCACCTGCGTTACTTAAAAGCTTATTGGCGTAATTCATACGCGTCTGGTTGGTATCGCAAAATGCGACCAGTTGCGCATTGTCTTTCCATTTACCGCTGATGGCTTCGATATATAACCCTGCGCGGCCACCGGTGCCCACTAAAGCATATTTTTTCATAATGTCCTCATTCATGAAGTCATGGTATTTTTGAGAAATTCGTTATTTCCGGTAATGCTGATGAAACTGGTTCCGCATCAATTAATGGAGTTAAACAGCCCGTTTATTTGGCACTGGCCGTGGTTTATTTCTTGTGTCAATGCGGCTAAAGCTCACGGTTTTACGGGCATTATTCTTCATCAGCAGGAATTACTTTCGTTACTTGCCATTCCGTCACCGCTCAGTTACCGCCATGATGTTGAAAACCTTATTCACCAACAAAAAAATGCCCTGCAATATTTAAAAAAAGTCAGCGTTTATTTGCAGGAAAATAACCTCAGCTTCTGGCTACAAGGCGAAGCCGCACCGACCGATGACATCATCAGACGTAAATTCCCCGAGTTTTCTTTTGATGAGCGCAGCACGCCGGATTTCTGGCAACAATTTTATTCGTCGATATTGTCCCAACTACTGCCATTATTACCGCACCTTGGCGGCCTGATATTAAGCCTGACCACGCCGCAATTTCAGACAGACGGCTGGCAGCAAAGCCTGCACCACGTCTGGAGCCAGTTGCGTGCTCAGGCCAAAAAACTGGTGCTGCGCGATTTCATTGATACCAGCTGGCCTCGCCAGCAGCTTTCCCGCGTGTTATCTGGCTTACCGGACGATGTTCGGGCGTCCATCAAAGCCACGGAGCTGGATTACCATCCCGGCTTTGCCAATCATCCCAATATTGTTTCGCTCAGCGGGCGTAAAAAGTGGATCGAATACGATCTCTGGGGCACCGGCTACGGCTGGACGATCCTGCCGTGTTATCTGGCCGATGAAATCCAGGGCCGCCTCAGTTGGGCGACAAGCCTTGCCGACCACAATATTGAAACCATCACGTCGCGCGTTTCGTGGCAATGGCTTCCGGATGGCTTAACCACGGATTCCGCCAACGCCATCAATCTTATTGGCCTGAGCCACGCCAATAACACCGAGCCTTCATCTGTTATCGACACCTGGATCGAGCAGCAAAACCTCGGCTTTCGCAGCAAATCAGATCGCCAACGTTTTAGCGCTTTGTACGCTTCCAGCCACGACTGGTTGTGCAAAACGCCGAATCTTTTAGGGCGGCGCATGCACTACCAAAGCCAGATCCCGGAAAGCTACGCTCAGGCCCAACAACTGCTGCACACGGACATTCGCAGCGCCAACTGGGCGCAGGCTTTTCAGCCGTTATTCCCAACCGATGATCCCGCGCTTGGTGCCGAACAGCGCCAGCTCATCGGGCTTGAAAAAGAGAGTGCCCACTTCATTGCCACCGCAGCGTTACAACAGCTCCGCGAACTGCGCATCACCTGCCACAACGAAACTCTTGAGCGCCTCGAAGCCGCATGGCGCAACGCTGAAATGTACGGTCAGTTGTTCTCGCAAGTCGCCTTCGCGGTAAGCGACCTGCAAATGGCCGAACATTACGGCGATGCCGCGCAGGTGACGAAAACGGCGATGCATCACCATGAAAAATTACTGCGCTTTGCCGATACGCTGGAACGTTGGGCCGATTCACCACCGCCTGGCAGCCCGAACTATGTTTCTGTTTTATTGAACGCCGAACGGTTGCGCAGGTTCGCCTTAAGTCTGCTGGGATAATCATAAGAAGGTGGAATGTGGTTGTCGTGCTGGCGCTGGTGAGTAAAACGGCGCGAAACCCAACAATGCTAAAACTCGCGATCGCGCTCGCAGAATGGCGAAATTCTCTGTGATTCACATCACGTAGCGCGGGGGGAAAAGTGTGAAGGACGGCGTGTGGTTCTGGGAAAAGTGCGAGATTGATCGCGCTAACATACCGTGGGCATCGTCTTATCAATGGCAAACTCTTACCACTCCGTCTAAACTAGGTTCAAATATCGAAATTTGAGCGTAGTTTATGGCGATCAGCAAACCCCCTTCATTCCCGGCGAGTTCCAGCATCAGCATGGAAACCTTAACTCATTACAACCGCTACAACCGTCTGGTGGATGAAAAAGGGCGCTATCTGCCGTTTGATGATTTTCAGTATCGCGTTGCGCATGGCGACGATCCTGCGATTGCGTGGCGGTTTACCCGCATGGCGCGAGACTCGGCTATTCAGCGCATTGAATACCGTAATGAGAAAGGTGAACAAGCCGGATTTAACCTGACCCCAGGCATTCTGGCCACCCTCGAACTGGTGGATAAATATACGACTCGCCTTGCGCTGGATGACATCCGCCGCCGCCTCAGCGCCAGCGGTGCAGAACTGGCCCAACTTCAGATCGATGAAGCGATTACCAGTTCGCAGCTTGAGGGCGCAAACACCACAACCCTGGTCGCGCGGGAGATGCTTTCTACCGGACGCCGGGCACGGACAGAGGGCGAGCAGATGATCGCGGGCAACGCCCGTTTGATGGCTGAAATCGGCGAGCATCTGAATGAGCCGCTAACCGTTGATCTGATCTGCCATTTTCACGCGGTCGGGATGAGCGGTATTAACGACGAAACCTACACGCCAGGCCTTTTCCGGGAAACCGATGACATTGTGATTGCAGACCGGAGCGGCGATATCGTTCACCAGCCGCCAGTTGCGGCCAATATCCTTCGCCGTCTGGAGACAGTTTGCGAGTGGGCTAACGATACTTCGGGCTACATTCATCCCATGATTCGGGCCTGTATCCTGCACTTTATGATTGCTCATGAGCACCCATTCAGAGACGGGAACGGGCGCACCAGCCGGGCTCTTTTCTACTGGAGCATGCTGAAATCGGGCTATGAAGTATTTCGCTACTTGTCTATCAGCAGCTTGTTGCATAACGCTGCCGTCAAATATGCGCACAGCTACCAGTACACCGAAACGGACGGCATGGATTTGACCTACTTCCTGGATTATCAGGCCAGCGTTATCACCCGTGTGGTTAACGGGCTGCAGGAGCATATCAACACGCTGGTAAACCGCCGCGCGGTGCTCGATCGTCGTTTGTTTGAATCCGGTGCTTTAAGCCGCCTGACCCAGCGCCAGGTTACGTTGCTAAACGTTCTGCTGGCAACGCCAGGCAAGACATTCACGAGCATAGAAACAGGCGGGGCACTAGGCGTATCGACGCAAACGGCGCGGCGCGATCTGCGCGTGCTGGTGGCTGAAGGTTTGGTTATTGCTATAAGTGCCAATGACCAGCTAACGACTTATAGGGCGAATACTGAAGGGTGAGCGGTTTTTAGTTTTGTGCATTGCAGTCATAAACTTGCGGGTCGGCCAGTTTAAATTTTTCGCCAAATGTCGTCTCTTAATCGACATTTCAACAAAAAACTAAACCCGTCCTGGCAGCGAAGGAGAGAAAATTCCCCGGCTCATAAGAGCCGGGAAAAGTTAAAATTAATCAGTGAGCGCGACCCTGCTCAATACCAATCCCGGTCTGGGAGCGGATAAACTGAGCGCGGAATTTCTCACGTTCGAGATTACCTTCCGGGCTGTTATCGGTTGCTGAGAACACCCAAATCCCCACGAACGCCACCAGAATCGAGAACAGCGCCGGGTATTCGTACGGGAAGATAGCCGTTGCGTGGCCCAGCACCTGCACCCAAACCGTTGGGCCGAGGATCATCAGGATCACTGCGGTTAACAGACCCAGCCAGCCGCCGACCATTGCGCCGCGCGTGGTCAGTTTCGACCAGTACATGGAAAGCAGGATAATTGGGAAATTACAGCTCGCCGCAATTGAGAACGCGAGGCCGACCATGAAGGCAATGTTCTGATTTTCGAACAAAATCCCCAGCCCGATAGCGACCACACCCAGTATCACCACCGTGATTTTCGACACCCGCAACTCATCACGTTCTGACGCGCCTTTGCGGAACACGTTGGCGTAGAGGTCATGCGAAACCGCTGATGCGCCTGCCAGCGTCAGGCCTGCAACTACCGCCAGAATCGTCGCGAAGGCAACCGCTGAGATGAAGCCCAGGAACAGGCTGCCACCCACGGCGTCAGCCAGGTGAACCGCCGCCATGTTATTGCCGCCAATCAACGCGCCAGCTGCATCTTTAAACGCTGGGTTTGCACCCACCAACATGATGGCGCCAAAGCCGATGATAAAGGTCAGGATGTAGAAATAGCCCATGAAGCCGGTGGCATACAGCACGCTTTTCCGCGCTTCTTTGGCATCGCTGACGGTGAAGAAACGCATCAGAATGTGTGGCAAACCAGCGGTACCAAACATTAAACCTAATCCCAGCGAAAGTGCGGATATCGGGTCTTTGACCAGCCCGCCCGGGCTCATGATTGCCACGCCTTTCGGGTGGACGGCAATCGCTTCGGCAAACAGGTTATTGAAGCTGAAGCCCACGTGTTTCATCACCATAAAGGCCATGAAACTTGCGCCGAACAGCAGCAATACCGCTTTGATGATTTGCACCCAGGTGGTCGCCAGCATACCGCCGAACAACACGTACATCACCATCAGCACGCCAACCAAAACGACCGCCACGTGATAGTTCAGGCCGAACAGTAACTGGATAAGTTTGCCCGCGCCAACCATCTGAGCAATCAGGTAAAGCGCGACCACCACCAGCGAGCCACAGGCCGACAGAATACGGATTGGCCCTTGTTTCAGGCGATAAGAGGCGACATCGGCAAAGGTATATTTGCCGAGATTTCTCAGGCGTTCCGCAATCAGGAACAGGATAATTGGCCAGCCGACCAAAAAGCCCAGCGAGTAAATCAGGCCGTCGTAGCCGGAGGTGAACACCAGTGCGGAAATACCGAGGAATGACGCGGCAGACATATAGTCTCCCGCAATCGCCAGGCCATTCTGGAAGCCAGTGATATTGCCGCCCGCAGTGTAGTAATCGCTACGCGTGCGGGTTCTTTTTGACGCCCAATAAGTGATGCCCAGGGTAAAGGCGACGAAAATGACGAACATAATAATCGCCTGCCAGTTGGTCGGCTGGCGTTGCACAGCCCCCGTAATCGCATCAGCGGCAAAGGCGGATGCAGGCAGGCTCAGGAGCGGTGCGGCGATGACGCCGAGTAAACGTTTCATGATACTTTCACCTCGCGTACCACTTCGTTATTCAGACGATCAAATTCGCCGTTCGCCCGCCAGACATATACGCCTGTCAGGAAGAAGGAAATCAAAATAACCCCAACGCCAATCGGAATGCCGCGCGTCACCGTGGTGCCGGGATGTAAAGGTGTGCCTAGCCAGGCAGGTGCGAACGCAATCAGCAAAATAAAACTGACGTAAATCACGAGCACGATAAGAGACAAAATGGTGGCAAACCGTTGCCGTTTTTCGACTAACTCCCTGAATTGCGCACTGTCTTCTATCCGCTGATAAATGTTGGAATCATTCATCACAAAGTCTCCAGAGAATTCCCTTCGTCTTTTGCGCCGCAGGGGGGTTGGCTGCATTCGCGCACCCCAGTCACTTACTTGTGTAAGCTCCTGGGGATTTGCTCGTTTGCCGCCTTCCTGCAACGCAAAATCCTTTGGGAATTAGGGTTAGGTTGGGTTTTTATAATTGCCTCTCACCTGCAGAAACGGCGTAGGGGGATAAGCGAAGCGCCATCCACCTTAGAAGAACGTCTCACTGGCGGATGGCGTTGCACTTATCCGCCCTACATCCGGAGATGAGAGGGCGGGGGCCTGAATGGTTAAGATGGCATCGTAATAGCTTGTTTTTCTTCCAGTAACTTCTCAACAACGCCCGGATCGGCAAGCGTTGAAGTATCACCAAAGTTGCTGGTGTCTCCGGCGGCGATTTTGCGCAAAATACGACGCATAATTTTGCCGGAGCGGGTTTTAGGTAGTGAATCCGTCCAGTGCAGAATATCCGGCGTGGCAAGCGGGCCAATCTCTTTACGCACCCAGTTGCGCACTTCGGTATACAGCTCCGGCGTTGGCTCTTCGCCGTGATTCAGCGTGACGTAGGCATAAATCGCCTGGCCTTTAATGTTATGCGGAATGCCGACCACAGCCGCCTCGGCGACTTTCGGATGCGACACCAGCGCAGACTCGATTTCTGCGGTGCCCAGGCGGTGACCGGAAACGTTCAACACGTCATCCACGCGACCGGTGATCCAGTAGTAACCGTCTTCGTCGCGACGCGCGCCGTCACCGCTGAAGTACATATTTTTGAAGGTCGAGAAATAGGTTTGCTCAAAACGTTCGTGGTCCCCAAACAGCGTGCGCGCCTGGCCCGGCCATGAATCGGTGATCACCAGATTGCCTTCGGTTGCGCCTTGCTGCGGGTTACCTTCGTTATCCACCAGTGCTGGTTGCACGCCAAAGAACGGGCGCGTGGCGGAACCGGCTTTCAGCTCGGTCGCACCTGGCAGTGGGGTTATCATGAAGCCACCGGTTTCGGTCTGCCACCAGGTATCCACCACCGGGCATTTTTCGTTACCGATTTTCTTCCAGTACCACTCCCACGCTTCCGGGTTAATCGGCTCGCCGACAGAACCCAAAATACGCAGCGACGAGCGATCTGTATTTTCAATCGCCTTATCGCCTTCTGCCATCAACGCACGAATCGCAGTCGGTGCAGTGTAGAGAATATTTACTTTATGCTTATCAACTACCTGCGCCATACGGTTTGGTGCTGGCCAGTTTGGTACGCCTTCAAACATCAGTGTGATAGCACCACACGCCAGCGGGCCGTACAGCAGATAGCTGTGGCCGGTGACCCAGCCCACGTCGGCGGTGCACCAGTAAACGTCGCCCGGATGATAATCAAAGACATATTTAAAGGTGGTTGCGGCATACACCAGATAACCGCCGGTGGTGTGCAGCACCCCTTTTGGCTTGCCGGTTGAACCGGAGGTGTAAAGGATAAACAGCGGATCTTCGGCGTTCACTTCCACCGGCTGGTGGTGTGCGCTGGCTTTCTCAACCAGCTCGTTCCACCACAGGTCGCGGCCTTCATGCCACTCGATATTGCCGCCGGTACGCTTGAGCACAACAACATGCTCAACGGTTTTAACGCCAGGGTTTTTCAGCGCGTCATCGACGTTTTTCTTCAGTGGAATAGAACGCCCCGCGCGAATGCCTTCGTCGGCGGTAATCACCAGTTTAGAGCTGGAGTCGATGATGCGCCCGGCAACGGCTTCCGGTGAGAAGCCACCAAAAATCACGGAATGCACCGCGCCGATTCGGGCACAGGCCAGCATCGCAACGGCGGCTTCCGGCACCATCGGCATATAAATTGCGACCACATCGCCTTTCTTGATGCCCAGTTCCACCAGGGTATTGGCAAAACGGCACACTTCACGGTGCAGTTCGCGGTAGGTAATGGTTTTGCTCTGGGTGGCGTCGTCGCCTTCCCAGATGATCGCGGTCTGATCGCCACAATCTTTCAGGTGCCTGTCCAGGCAGTTGGCGGCGAGGTTCAGCGTGCCGTCTTCATACCATTTAATAGAGACGTTGCCCGGTGCGAACGAGGTGTTTTTTACCTTTTGATAGGGCTTGATCCAGTCAAGGATCTTACCTTGTTCACCCCAAAATGCGTCGGGATCATGTACCGAGTGTTGGTACATGGATTGGTATTGCTCCGGGGTTATCAGGCAATTGTCCGCGATATTGGCGGGAATGGCGTGTTTATGTATTTGGCTCATGCTTTTTTTCTCCTTTTAGGATGTTAATAATATGTCACATAAACGTTAATCGGAGAGTGCCTGGGAAGCTTTGTTTATTATTTGGGCGACAGATCACGCATTAATTAAATGGTTGAAAATTTAATCAATACATCCGGTGGAGAGAGGGAAGAAAAGCAAAAAAAAGCTGCCAGATAGGCAGCTTTCGAGTGTTTTCGTAGGGCGGTTAAGCGTAGCGTCAACCGCCACAACTTGCGAAATGGTGGATGACGCCTGCGGCTTATCCACCCTACACTTATTAACCCGCAGCGCTTTCGCGCAAACTGGCTTTTAGCTTGTTGTACTCGTCAATCACATACTGCTCGGCAGCTTTCTGATCGGCGATCGGCTCGACACGAACGGCGCAATATTTGTACTCCGGCGTTTTAGTAATCGGGCTGAGGTTTTCAGTCACCAACTCGTTACAGGCGCCAATCCACCACTGGTAAGTCATGTAAACGGCACCTTTATTAGGGCGTTCGCTCACATTCGCACGCGTGATAACACGGCCTTTACGGGAGTTCACCCACACCAGCGCTTCATCTTCGATACCCAAACGGGCGGCATCGTCGATGTGGATTTGCGCATAGCCTGGTTCATCCGCCAGGGCTGCCAGCGCCGCACAGTTGCCGGTCATCGAACGGCAAGAGTAGTGGCCCACTTCACGCACCGTCGAAAGCACCATCGGGTACTCTTCGGTGACTTTGTCGATTGGCGGTGCCCAGTCACAGGTAAAGAACTCGCCCAGGCCGTTTGCACGGTCGAACTTACCGTCGTACAAGAACGAAGTACCCTGGTCGCTTTCAGCTACATCGCGGCAAGGCCATTGGATATAACCCAGCTCGCCCATTTTCTCGTATGTTGCCCCATAGAAATCAGGGCAAAGGCCACGCAACTCATCCCAGATTTCCTGGGTGTTGTTGTAATGCATCGGATAACCCATACGGGTGGCGATCTCACTGATGATCTGCCAGTCCGTTTTCAGGTCCCACTTTGGCTCAACTGCTTTAAAGAAGCGTTGGAAACCACGGTCAGCGGCGGTATAAACGCCTTCATGTTCACCCCAGGAGGTGGACGGCAAAATCACATCGGCCGCAGCCGCGGTTTTGGTCATGAAGATATCTTGTACAATCACCAGCTCAAGCTCTTCAAACGCTTTGCGAACAGCTGAAAGCTCCGCATCGGTTTGAAGTGGATCTTCGCCCATGATGTACGCGGCATACACTTCGCCATGCGCCACACGGTGTGGCAGTTCGCTGATGCGATAGCCGGTGTGTGCAGGCAGCGATGGCACGCCCCACGCTTTCGCGAACTTCTCGCGGCTGACTTCGTCTTTCACGTACTGGTAGCCAGGATAGGTATCTGGCAGTGCGCCCATATCACAAGCACCCTGTACGTTGTTCTGGCCGCGAACCGGGTTAACACCGACGTTCGGTTTACCCAGGTTGCCCGTCATCAACGCAAGGCTTGTCAGCGAACGAACAGTTTCCACGCCCTGATAGAACTGGGTAACACCCATGCCCCACAGAATCGTGGCGGTTTTCGCCTTCGCGTACATACGTGCTGCTGCACGAATTTCTGCTGCCGTAACACCCGTGATTTCTTCAACAGATTCAGGCGTATAGCCAGCAACAATTTTGCGATACTCGTCGAAACCTTCCGTACGGGAAGCCACGAATGACTGGTCGTACAGATTTTCTTCGATAATCACATGCCCGATTGCGTTAAGCAGGGCGATGTTAGAACCATTTTTTAACTGCAAATGCATATCGGCAATGCGCGCGGTTTCAATTTTACGCGGATCGACAACAATGATTTGCGCCCCTTTTTGCTTCGCTTTAATCACGCGGTTAGCAACGATAGGGTGTGAATCTGCCGGGTTATACCCGAACACAAACACTAAATCGGTATCTTCAATCTCAACGATTGAGTTACTCATAGCGCCGTTACCGACCGATTGGTGCAGACCTGCAACCGATGGGCCGTGTCAGACGCGTGCGCAGCAATCGACGTTATTAGTACCAATAACGGCGCGCGCAAATTTCTGCATTACATAGTTAGTTTCGTTGCCTGTACCGCGGGAAGAACCGGTGGTCATGATGGCATCGGAGCCGTGCTTCGCTTTGATTTCACTCAGGCGAGTACTGACGTAGTTCAGTGCTTCATCCCAGGAAACGTTTTCGAGTTTGCCGCCTTTCTGGCGACGAATCATCGGTGACTTAAGGCGCGGGGTGAGGATTTTAGTATCGTTAATAAAATCCCAGCCGTAGTAACCCTTCAGGCAAAGATCGCCCTGGTTAGTTTTACCTTGAGCCGCTTCCGCCTTGACGACTTTGCCGTTATCGACCACGAGGTTGATTTTGCAACCCGAGGCACAATAGGGGCAAACCGTGACGACTTTTTTCATCAGTGTTGCTCCAGTCAATGCTGTTAAAAGTGGTGTGACACTAAACAGCTGATCACATCTCCCCGCTTTAATGCATTATCTATGCCACATATTAAGTACGGGATTAGCAGGCATCTTACGGAGAAGGTGAGGGCAAAACCCTGACGAAACACAGGTCATCGTCAAAAGTGACGTGTCGACCAATGCAGGGTTTGTGACACTGGTTGAATTTTCAGCACGGTTGTCTGTCATTTTCGCGGCACTCCTCCAACAATCGCTCACACTTAAATTTGACTCTTTGCATCCTCCACGGAGAACAACCATGAAGCCTGCCATTTTGCTGGTGGATGACGATTTGGCTATCTGCGACGTGCTGCGCGATGTGCTCAATGAGCACGTTTTTGAGGTGATGGTCTGCCATACCGGGAGTGATGCGCTGACAGCGATCGGTCAGCACCCAGGAATTGCGCTGGTGTTGCTCGACATGATTTTGCCTGACATTAACGGGCTGCTGGTGTTGCAACAAATTCAGCGCCAGCGGCCAGATTTACCCGTAGTGATGCTGACGGGGTTGGGAAGTGAGTCTGATGTCGTCGTCGGGCTGGAAATGGGGGCTGATGATTACATTGCCAAGCCGTTTAATTCCCGAGTTGTGGTGGCGCGTGTTAAAGCGGTGCTGCGCCGTTCTGGCGCATTGGCGTTAGAAACGACAACCACTAAAACCAGTGGCTTACATTTCAACGGCTGGCGGCTGGATACCGATCGCTGCCAGCTCTTTAACGCTCAATCCGAACAGGTTGACCTCACCCAGGGGGAATACGGTCTGCTGCTGGCGTTGATGCAAAATGGCCGCAAAGTCCTCTCGCGCGAAAGATTGCTGGAACTGACCCATAGCGAAAGCCTCGAAGTCTTCGACAGAACTATAGATGTGTTGATTATGCGCTTACGCAGAAAAATAGAGATAAACCCGCATCAACCGATATTAATCCGCACCATCCGCGGCGTGGGCTATGTTTTTTCAGCTGATGTTGTTCATGCTGAGAATAATGCTGCGTGAGTTGTTGAAGCCAAAAATCTACTAATGTGCGGCAAGCTCACGGTAAAACTCAGGGTTAGCCTGGATGGTCGCCAACACTTTAGCCGCCAGGCCTGTTGGGTTGCGTCGTTTGGTTTCCCAGCTTTTGATGGTATCGACGCTTGTCCCCAATGCTTTTGCCATTTCACTTTGTGAAACATTCAGTTGCTCTCTGATCGCCTTCACATCTGCAATGTCATAACGGGTGACTCTGGCTGGCGTTTTTACACCATTCTTAATATCGACAGCTTCTTCAAGAGATGCTTTCAGATCGTCAAAAAAGCTCATGTTATATTTAACCAGTAATTATTTAATGTGATGTATTCATATAATAGATTGGGTGCTTAAGACATCGCCCTAATTCCCTCACAAGTTGGGCGGGGCGAACCCCGCCCGATTAGCCCTACTATTCGGAGCAGGCCAGCCTGGCCGCGACCTCCTGTTTATCATTTCTTATTTTCACTTCGCAAAGATTACGCCGCGTTAATAAGGTTATTGCTATTAATGTTACGCAAACAATTAATAAACAGATGACAACAGTTTTTGTTGGCTTCATGCCTTTTACTCCTTGCCTTGTGGCGAGTAAGAGGCTAACCTCAACTTGTCGGAGTTGGGGACTAGCCTCGGGTTAACGTATAGTTGCCCGGGGCTTTCTTATTCTTAACGCTCAAGAATATCCCTCACTTATGCTCAGGACTGAAAGCCCTAAGCACCCGCTGCGTAGTTTACTCAGTTTTTATTTATTTGATATTAATTTGCCGATGTAATTTATTTTGAAAATTACATTTGTCTGGAAGGTTGCTCGCAAAAATTAGTGTTATATGGCTAATGAATAGAGAGTGAAAGTATATTTATGACTTGATTATTAACTTATCCACTAATAACCAGTCGGTTGTTCATTTATAAAGTTCTGTAATTCCGTTAATGTTTTTGCACCATCGATCGCATTGGCGCATAAAAGATTCGCTCTTGCACAGGCGTGAGCCAATTTCAGGCTATCGACCAACGACCATTTTTCATGGCAGCCATATAATATTCCGGCACAGAAAGCATCACCGGCACCGACGCTGCCGATAATTTCCGTTTGCGTTAATCTAAACGACGGCACCCATACGCCATCCATGCCTGGTTCAATACCCCATGCACCTTCCGGACAATGAATGACAACCCGTTGCCGAACGCCAGAATCCATCAGCAAGGTCGCTGCCTGGGCGATATTTTCGATATGTGGATCGCCATTAGAACGGCGGATTTCCAATCCACTAAACTCACTGGCTTCCAGTTCATTGATCACCAGGTAATCCAGCCAACGCAGGGCAGGGAGCACCATTGGACGATAGCGTGGGTCGCCCTGTCGCGAGACTAAATCAAGCGAGGTTTCATAGCCGAGTTGCGTCATCTGCGCCAGTAAACGTGCGCTGCGGGTGCCGTACTCCGCGTCTTCCATATCCAGGCTATCAAGCAGCAGCAAATAGCCGAGATGGAATATTTTGAATGATGTTTCAAGGCGGTCAAAGGCGGGTAAATCGAGCAGGCGATTAGCGCCTGGCGAGTGAAAAAAGGTGCGTTGCCCGCTGGGATCGGTCATCACTTGCGACATAGACGTTGGCGCAAAAGTGGTGCGGTGCACATGCTGGCGGTTCACATGATACTGATCGAGCATCGCCATAATGTAATCACCATCATGGTCGTCACCCACCAGACCCACCGCCTGAAGCGGCAGCCCGACATGCATTTTGGCCAAAGTTAGCAACACGTTTAATGGTGCGCCGCCGGTCGAACGTTCACTGTGAACTATTTCGGCAAGCCAGCCACGCTGCGGCCATTGCACAATTTGGTGCACATGGTCGACCAGCATATTTCCGGCGGCAATAATCCCGTTGCGCTCTGTCATAACCTCTCCTTAATGGCTACTGGGATAGGCTCTAAGCCTTGTCTGAACTGCCAAAAATCCGCATCTGTTGTGCGACGACATCCGTAATCGCCTCTTCAATACCCAGCAATAACTCGGCGAACTCGTCATAAATGGCATGACGTTGATTCATTCTCTGCTCGATGGCACCGAGTGCGGCCTGTGACATTCCGGTATAGAAATTGATTTTGTGAATACCGAGGCTTATCGCTTTTCTGAAATCTTCGTCACTAATGCCCGAACCCCCATGAAGCACCAGCGGCAAGCCAGTTTGGCTACGAATAGCGGCAAGTCTGTCGAAATCGAGTTTCGGCTCACCTTTGTATTTACCGTGTGCGTTGCCGATAGCAACGGCCAGCGCGTCGATGCCGGTTCTGTCGACAAAATCACGTGCCACTGCTGGATCGGTAAACTTGTTGCTATCGGCTTCGCCATACAATGCACCGCCTTCGTCACCGCCCACTGCACCCAACTCAGCCTCGACCGAGACACCCACCGCGTGGCACATCTTCACCACTTCGCGGGTCTGACGAATGTTCTCCTCATATTCAAGTGTAGAACCATCGAACATGACTGAACTAAAACCGAGGCGTAAAGCGCGAACGACCGCTTCAAAGTGCAGGCCGTGGTCAAGATTGAGCACCACCGGAATATCGTGGCGAGCCGCTTCGAACTTGACGGCTTCAACCAGTGAATCCAGCGAGACATACTTAAAATGGACTTCAGCAATATTGATGATAAACGGTGAGTTCTCTTGCCTTGCCGCGGCAAAAAGGGCGCGCAGAAAGTGGCTGTCGAGAACGTTAAATGCCCCTAATGCGTAACCATTGGCGCGTGCATGAGCCAGTCCGTGTGCGAGTGATATCAAAGCCATAATGATTCCCCTGGTGTTGGAAATTAAAAGTGCTGGCGATACTCGTTGCACAGCAATTGCCGCGCAGGTTCGTCTTCAATAATGGAGTTAAATCGCTCAAGGGGTTTGAGGAAACGGTTGTCGCGGTCGTCGTCGTTGACCATCGACACTTCCCCTACCAGAACGTCGCCGTATCCCGGCTCGCCCCAAAAACTGTGGTAAATACCTGGCACCAGACAAATGCTCTCGCCCGGTGAGAGACGCAGTTGGCTACCCGCCGCATGAGTCTGTCGGCAGCCATCAATCACGACGGTGACATCGCTCTCTTCGGTCTGTTCAAACTGGTCAGAATTCCACAATTCAACAATCAAATTACCGCCGCCGCGATTGATAATGTCTTCGCGTTTGCGCCAGTGAAAATGCATCGGCGTGAGTTGCCCTTCGCGGACATGCATGATTTTTTCGGCATAACTTTTTGCATACGGTGCGCCATCGGGTGAACCGTTACGCAGCGTGAATAACGTCAGCCCCTGAGCGAGAAAATCGTTTCCGCCGAAGGCCGTCACATCCCAACCGAGTTTTAAATCAAATACTTCCTGCCAGATTTTTTTATCGAGCTGCTGCCACTTCGTCAGGTCGTAAGAGGCGAATGGAGGCAAATGAACATCGTGCTGCATAAAGAAATGGCGCGTTTGAGAGAGGATTTGATTAACTTCAGATCGTTTCATTTTGCAGTATTTTCCTCACGCTGTTGTCTGATGGCGCTGCGCTTATCCGACCTACAATCAACATGTTGTAGGTCGGATAAGGTATTTGCGCCGCCATCCGACAAAAATGGCAGACAGTGGCAAAAACTATTTCACCGTCCAGCCCTTATACGTGCCGATATTGTCCTTATCGATCATCGTCACCGGAATCAGCACCGGCTCTTTTGGCGCGGGTTTGCCTTGCAGAATGTCGTAGCCAATCTCGACCGCTTTTGCCGCCATCACTTGCGGGTCTTGCGCAGGAGTTGCTACAAACAGCGTATTCCCGCCGCGTTTCAGAGCTTCTTCAGCATCCGGGCTACCATCTACGCCAACAATAAAGAACTCGTTACGTTGTGCTTGTTTTGCTGCCAGATCGGCACCGATCGCTGTCGGATCGTTGATCGCAAACACGCCGTCGATCTTCGGGTTTGCTGCAAGCAGAGATGTCATCACCTCAAGGCCACCTTCACGGCTGCCTTTGGCGTTCTGGTTAGAAGACAGAACTTTGATATCCGGGTGCTTTTTAAACTCAGTTACGCAGCCTTCGACACGGTTCTGCACCGCAGAAACTGGAGGCCCGTTGATGATCACCACATTGCCTTTGTTTTTCAGGCGATCCGAAATGTACTTACAGGCCATTTCACCTGCCTGGGTGTTGTTCGATGTGATCGTTGCATCCGCCCCTTCCGCTGCTACGTCCACCGCCACTACCACGATCCCGGCATCTTTAGCGCGTTTGACTGCCGGGCCGATCCCTTTCGAATCAGCGGCGTTGAGAATGATCATATCCACTTTCGCGGCAATAAAGTTATCGATTTGCGACACCTGCTGGCCGAGATCGTAACCGCTGGAAACCAGCGTCACTTTCACGTTATCCCCCGCCAGTTTTCGGGCTTCAAGCTCTGCACCTTTGGTTATCTGCACGAAGAAGGGGTTGGCGAGATCGCCCACCGTCACCCCGATGGATTTCAATTCTTTGGCCTGAACAAAGGGTACGGCGGCAATCATGAGTGCTGCAGCTAGCATCTTCAAACGCATGGTGAATCTCCTGTCTGGTTTTGGCGGATGACGCTCACGCTTATCCGGCCTACGAAAGAGCATGGTTATCGGTTTTGTAGGGTGGATAAGCGAAAGCGTCATCCACCGTTTACGTTATGCACTTTGATGGTGACGGGTACGGTATTTGTCGATTAGCACCGCAATGATGATCACCGCACCCTTGATCACCAGTTGCCAGAAATACGAGACGCCCATCAGCGTCATGCCATTGTTGAGCGTGGCGATAATCAGCGCGCCGACCAGCGTGCCGGTAATTGTGCCGATACCGCCGACGAAACTGGTGCCGCCAAGAATGACTGCTGCGATGGCATCAAGCTCATAACCCATCCCAAGGTTGCCGTTGGCGCTGTAGAGCCGCGAAGCACTCATCACGCCGCCAAGCCCGGAAAGCAAACCGCTCATGCCATACACGAACAGCAAGACCAGCCACACTTTGATACCTGTCAGGCGTGCAGCCTGCATATTGCCGCCAACCGCGTAGATATGAACGCCAAGCGTGGTGCGGCGCAGAATGAACCAGCAGACAACAATCACCGCCAGTGCAATAACGACCAACCACGGAATTGGGCCAAGATACGAGTTGCCTATCCATTCAAAATTGATATTGGAGTTAATCACCGTGGTGCCATCGGCCAGTAAATAGGCCGCGCCACGCAGCGCGGTATAAGTGCCAAGCGTGACGATAAACGGCGGTAGCCCGGCCCAGGCGACAAGCATGCCGTTAAACAGCCCAAGCCCGGTGCCCATCATCAGCGCTGCAGGGATCGACAGCGATTCCCAGCCTGGCATGAGCGAAACCACCATCGCGGTCACCGCTGTCGTGCCCAGAATCGAGCCCACGGAAAGGTCGATCCCACCGGTCAAAATAATGAAGGTCATCCCCGCGGCGAGAACGATATTGATCGACGATTGGCGGGCGATATTTAGCAGGTTAGACTCGGTAAAAAAGTTCGGTGTGATAAAGCCAAAAACGGCGACGATCAGGATCAAAATCGGCAAAATCCCAACGGTTTGCATCAAATCACCAAACAGTGCTTTTTTCAGCGAGGCGGATTTGGCGACTTGCTGGGGAGTTGTGTGCGCCAGTGGCGTTTCTTTGGGTTGATTAGTTGCCATGGTTAACCACCTTTTTGTGGGCATCTTCAACGCCGGTTGCCAGCGTCATAATGTTCTCTTGTGTGATATCAGCGGCGTGCAATTCCCCGGCAATACTGCCTTCGCGCATCACATACACCCGATCGCTCATGCCGACTACTTCGGGCAATTCGCTGGAGATCATCAGGATCGCCACGCCCTGTTTTGCCATCTGGCTCATGATCCGGTAGATCTCACTTTTTGCGCCGACATCCACACCGCGCGTTGGCTCATCAAGGATCAAAATACGTGGGCCGATCGCCACCCAGCGTGAGATCAACAGTTTTTGCTGGTTGCCGCCGGATAACCCGCCTGCGCGGACTTGTGCATGCGGCACGCGGATATTGAGCAGGCTGATAGCATCGTCAGAAATAGTCTGGGCTTTTTTACGATCCAGCCAGCCGTAGTGCGCATCGCGCTCAAGTGTTGCCATAGTGATGTTGTCTTGCGCGGCAAGTTCGAGGAATAAGCCCTGCTCTTTGCGGTTTTCAGTCAGGAATCCAATTCCGTGGCTAATTGCTTCGCGCGGGGAGTGAATCTTCACGGGTAGACCGTCGATTTCTATCGTGCCGCCGGTGGATTTACGCACGCCAAAAATCAGCTGCGCCAGCTCAGAACGTCCGGCTCCGACTAGCCCCGCAAGGCCGACTATCTCGCCGGATTTCACCTGCAGGCTGACCGGCTGCACTTTTGCGCCGTCCGTCAGGTGGTGAACATTCAGGCGTACCGTTCCCAGCGGAATATCGCGTTCTTTATTGAACAGATCGCTTAGCGGGCGGCCCACCATCATGCGCACCAGCTCGTTGGCATTGAGGTGTTCACGCGTCAGACTGCCGACGTATTGCCCGTCGCGCAGCACGCTCACGCGGTCAGAAAGCTCGTACACTTCCGCCATGCGGTGGCTGATATAGATAATCGCCATCCCTTCATCGCGCAGTCGCATAATCAGCTCGAACAGGCGGTGCGTTTCGCGTGAAGAAAGTGCTGCGGTAGGTTCATCCATTACTAAAATGCGGCTGTTGCGGTGCAGCGCGCGGGCGATTTCCACCTGTTGCTGTTCGGCAATGGTCAGGCGTGAGACTAAATCGCTGGCTTTAAACTGTGCGCCGAGGCGGTCGATAACCGTCTGGGCTTGCATCACCATCTCTTTGCGCTTGACTAAGCCACCGCGTGACAGCTCGCTGCCGAGAAAGATGTTTTCGGCGACCGTCAGGTTTGGCGCAAGCTGCATCTCCTGATAAATCAGCGTGATGCCTGCGTTTAATGCGTCTTTCGGCCCCTTGATACTCCAGGGTTCGCCGTTAATTAAGATCTCGCCGCTGGTGGCGGTATAGGCACCGGCGAGGATTTTCATCAGCGTGCTTTTACCCGCGCCGTTTTCCCCCATTAAGGCGTGGATTTCGCCAGGAAACACCGTTAAGTCGACACCTTTCAACGCATAAAACTTGCCGAATGACTTGGCAATATTGCGCATCTCCAGAATGGGAACGCTACTCATGGCGCGACTCCTGCGGATAGGGTTTCGATTGCTGCCAGTCAATCACGCCCAGGTAAATGCAAAATGTCAGAAGCCGTTCATATTTGTCATATTGATGAATAGTTAATGGGGATCACATTACTGTGACGGATTGAGTCTGCGGATGCCGGATGGCGCTACGCTTATCCGACCGACGAACTGCATTTATAGGGGAGATTCGCGTAGCGACATCCACCAGAAATCACGGAGCCAAACCATGCCTGCACCCCGAACACCCTTTCTCACCAGCGCCCGTGGACGCCTGCTCTCTTTTAATCTGCTGGTGGTGGCGGTGACATTGTTGGTCTGTGGCGTGGCGGTGTGGGGCTTTAATCACGCCAGCCGTTTGCAGGAACAGGTTCAGGGGCAGACGCTAAGTGATATGTCCGGCAGCATGGAATTGGCGCGGGATACTGCGAACGTGGCGACAGCTGTCGTGCGTCTCACGCAAGTGGTGGGTGCGCTGGAATACCAGAGCGAAGCGCAGCGTTTGCAGCAAACACAGCAGGCACTCCAGAACTCGCTTAACCATCTGGCGCATGCACCACTCGCCAGCCGTGAACCGGAATTGGTCAAGCGCATCACCGAGCGTAGTAATGAACTGGAAAGCAGCGTCACGCGGATGTTGGAGTTGGGCCATCGCCGCCATCTGGAGCGCAATGCACTGCTGAGCGCGCTGTATCAAAACCAAAGTTACCTGCACCATATTCAGTATATTAATGCTCGCGACGGGCGTGTAACCCCGGAAGCGCGATTGCTGACTGAAATGGACAGGCTGATTCTGATTGCCATTCAAACGCCTTCTCCGAAAGCCACCGTCGTACAACTGACCGAGGTGATGACGCAACTTCCGGCACATGATGATTCGCCCTTAGTCGATGGGATATTGCAGGATTTCACTGCACATTTGCAGCAATTGGTGCCACTTTCACAGCTGCTTGAAAACAGCGATTTGGGTATTTCCTGGTACATGTACCACATCAAAGCGCTGGTGGCGTTTTTGAACCAGGACATTAACCAGTACGTGCAAAAAGTGGCGCAAGAGTCCCTTAGTCGCACCGATCAAAGCCATAAAGAGCTGCAATCGATGATTGCCTTTATCGGCCTGTTTGCCTTGCTGGCACTGGTGATTACCGGGTTTGCGGGTTGGTATATTTACCGCAATCTCGGCTCGAATTTGACGGCAATCTCCCACGCGATGACGCGGCTGGCGCGGGGCGAGCGCGATGTTAGCGTGCCTGCCTTACAGCGCCGCGATGAGCTGGGCGAACTGGCCAGGGCATTTAACGTCTTTGCGCGTAACACCGCCTCGCTGGAACACACTTCGAAACTTCTCAAAGAGAAGAGTACTCAACTGGAAACCACCTTCCACGCGATGCGCGATGGTTTTGCCCTGTTTGATAACGACGGGATTTTAGTGGTGTGGAACCCGCAATACCCGTTGCTATTGGGGCTGGCTCCGGAACATCTGCAGCGCGGTCAGCATTACATGAGCCTGCTCAAACAGGTGACGCCACTTCAGGAACATATTCTCGAAAACCTCTCTCGCCCGTTACCCAAACCGCAGGAGTTAAGGTTGGCAGATAACCGCACCATTGAGCTGCGTTTTAGCCCGGTGCCGGGGCGCGGTATGGTGAATGTGGTACTTGAGCGCAGTGAGCGTAAAGCGCTGGAAGAAGCGCTGGTTCACAGCCAAAAAATGAAAGCGGTGGGGCAATTAACCGGCGGCCTCGCCCATGATTTTAATAACCTGCTGGCGGTGATTATTGGCAGCCTTGAGCTGACATCTTCAGATTCACCGGATGCCATACGTATTCAACGCGCCTTAAAAGCTGCCGAACGCGGGGCGCAACTGACTCAACGTTTACTGGCGTTTTCCCGCAAACAATCGCTGCATCCACATGCCGTTTCGATGAAAACGCTACTGGAAAACCTCGACCCGCTGATTCGCCATTCGCTCCCGGCAGCACTTACGCTGGAAATTGAAGCGCAGCACCCGGCCTGGCCCGCATGGATTGACGTTAACCAGCTGGAGAACGCGATTATTAACCTGGTGATGAACGCCCGCGACGCAATGGAAGGGCAAAGCGGCACCATCAAAATCCGCACCTGGAACCAGCGCGTGGTGCGCTCGAGCGGGCGCAAGCAGGATATGGTGGCAGTGGAAGTTATCGACAGCGGTCATGGCATGTCGGCGGAAGTAAAAGCACAAGTATTTGAACCGTTCTTCACCACCAAACAGACGGGTAGCGGCAGCGGGTTGGGTCTGTCGATGGTGTATGGTTTTGTGCGCCAGTCCGGCGGGCGAGTGCAAATTGAAAGTGCTCCGGGGCAGGGAACGTTAGTGCGTTTACAATTGCCGCGAGCACCTGCGCAGGCGGTGAGCGAAACGTTGCCCGAGCCGCTGGCAGTGAATTCTGATGAAGACCAACTGGTTCTGGTGCTTGAAGATGAACATGATGTACGCCAGACGTTGTGCGAGCAACTGCATCAGCTTGGCTATCTGACGCTTGAGACCAGTGATAGCCAGCAGGCAATACAATTGCTGAAAGATGTACCAGACATTCAGATTTTAATCAGTGATTTAATGCTACCGGGGCCAATGAGTGGCGCTGATGTGGTGCAGCATGCCCAGCAACATTATCCACACCTCACATGCCTGTTAATCAGTGGACAGGATTTACGCAGCAGCGGGCAGCAATTGCCGCAGGTAGAGCTGCTGCGTAAACCATTTAACCAACAAAAACTGGCGCAGGCTTTACGGCGAGCACGGCATCAATAAAATTTTGTGTCAGGTTTGCAAATCAATGAAAAGGTCATCGTCAAACAATTGACTCCGAGTCCTGAAACAGACATTAATAGAAAGACCCCTTCCAGTATCCCAGGAGGAAGTGGGTGGGTTCAGGAATGCAACTTAGCCGCCTCATCATTGATATGCACCTCATTGATCATCCTGTAGCAAGGACTTAGCCCCTCTGCAAAGAGGGGCTGACTTTGGTGCAATTCTGGTGGATGACGCCTTCGGCTTATCGACCCTACAAAATCAAAAACGTAGGTCGGATAAGCGCAGCGTCATCCGACAATCAAGCCCGAAACTACCCATCTTTCCCCATACCCGTCTGCTGAATCAGCATCAATGACACGCTATTAAACCAGCGATGCGCGAGACTCTGGCGTTTACTCTCAACAGAAATATGCGCGAGATTTTCCCGGTTGATGGGCGCAGCTTTTCCATCACCTTCAATTGATACGCGATACCAAACGCCCTGGGGACGCAAATCTTTTGCCTGCGCGGTTGGGTTTAATTGCACCGGGCCGCCGTGATCTTTAGCCAGCAATAAAGATGGCAGGCGAGTGACGACATTGTGGTCGATAGAAACCACGCGCCCGATAAGTGGCTGCCACTCATCATTCTGATAAATTTTTGCCTGTGCTCCTACGCGTAAGCGCGCCAAATCTTCTTCGCCCACCAGTGCTTTCACCCGCCAGCGGTCGGCATTTACCAGCGTGGCAATGTGCGTAGAAGGGGAAACCCAGCTACCGGGTTGCAGTGAAATATCGCTATCTTCAATACGGCCACTTGAAGCCGCGACCAGCCTCAGACGCAGCAACTCATTGTTGCCAGCACTTTGCTGGAGCGAGTACTGGCGCGCCATTTGCTCTGCCAGAACCTGTTTTGCCGGGCCGTCTTTATCAAGCCCTAACGCACCACGCGCGCTGAACTCCCATGCGCGGCGCATCTCCTCAGCTTTTCGCTGCGAGGTTTCTGGCAGTGGTGCAATCAGCTCAAACAACGGCTGACCGGCTTTCACCTCCTGCCCATCGGTGACAAGAATCTTCTCGAGGCGCGCGCTGTACGGCGTATAAATCGGCTGTACAAAACCGGCTTCAATCACCCCCGGCAGATTCACTTTATTCGACCACGGCACAAAAATAACCAGTAACGCGGCGAGAGCAATCAGCAGCAATCTTCGGCGGTAGAAAGGCTGGCTTTCCGCGCGCCGTGCCCAACAGTGTTTGATTTCTCGGATCATTGGTTGCACCACAAAAGTCACGATTTCTATCAAGAACAGAATCACACCCAACGCCTTAAAAAAGGCGTGATAGATAACGACCGCAATACCGATAAACAGCAGCAGGCGATAAATCCAGGTGGCGAAGGCAAATACCGTCAGAAAACGGGCAAAGGCCGGGGTGACGTTATCGGGTTTTGGATCGTTGATGCCAAATAGATGCCAGCGCATCGCCCGCTTCGCCCAGTTTCCTGCGCGCTCGTGCAGCCCCGGAAAATCCAGCATGTCGCTCAGAATGTAATAGCCGTCAAAACGCATAAACGGGCTTGCGTTAACCACGACAGTCATAATCCAGGCGGTGGTCGCAAGGAAAAATAACGCGTTTTTGACGCTGCCTTCTGGTGCAAAAGACCACAGCAAGGTAGCCCATGCTGCCAGAACTAATTCAGAGGCAATTCCGGCGACGGCAATTTTTAAACGGTCGCGCGAACGGATGAGCTTCCAGCTTTCGCCGGTATCGGTGTAGGCCATCGGCAACATCACCAGCAGCGCAACCCCCATGTGCCCAACCCGCACACCGTGCCTGGTGGCGGTGAGTGCGTGGCCCATTTCATGCCAGCATTTGGAAAACACCAGTGCGATAGCAAACGCCACCGCGCCATGCCAGTTCACCGAGTTATGTAACGTGGCAACCACGGTGTCCCACTGGCGAGCGGCGAGCACAATGCCGGTAATCGCGACAAACACCGTTAACCATAGGAAGGTTTTGCTAAACAGCGGCTTTAACCATGGCAGGGCTTTGCGCAGGGCTTTTTCCGGGTGAACCAACGGAATGCGGATAAACAAATAGCTGTGTAACAACCACTTCCAGGCAGAGGATGCCGGACGATAGCGGGCGCTACGTAGCAACTGTTGTTGCTGTAAAAACAGTACAAAAGCTTTGATATCTTCTTCATCGACATTCAGCGTGGTTTGCTGATTAATTGCCTGCGCTATTTTCCCGGTATCTGCCAGTTGCCAGCGCTTAAGAATTTCAATTTCCAGCCAGCCAAGACGAAAAAACAGATTGCGCACGGGATCGGCCAGATGCCAGGCCGGAGAGCCATCGCGGTTGGTACCTGCGCTGTTAAGTCGCAGTTCATCACGTAGCGCAGGCCACGCAGGGGCCGTTGCAGCACCGGGTATCACCACCCGCTCCCGGCACGTAAAGTGGCAATAGGGCGACGTAGCAATAAGTAACCAAGCATTGCCCAATCGCCCGTTACGCGCGCCGTTCCCTGCAAGCCAATGCGCGCAACAGCAGGTTTCCCTTCCAGCGTACCGCGCAGCAGATAGCTGGCGACGCCGTTTGGTGCTTCCACCGTTTGATAACCCGCGTATCCCAGTTTTGCGTCCAGTGAATCAAGAGGGGCGACTTTCAAAAATATTTTCATCGGCGCCCCATGCTTCAGGTTAGTGGATTCACTTACCGGAGCCCAGGCGCGAACGCCAAGATTATCCGGGTCTGCCAGCAAGCCAATTCGCTCGCCCGTTTGCACCGGGCGACCCGCCCAGTCGTCCGGGTCAGAATAGACAAATACGCCGTTATCAGGGGCACGAATGGTCAGCTTTTCGAGGTCGCGTGTTATCGATTCAACTTCAACTTTCTTCTCACGCCATTTGCCTTCAGCCATCGCCAGTTCTGACTTGGCCTGTTGGTCTTCAATCGCCTGTTGCGAAGCCTGATGCAAGGTGGTTTCAGCGGTTTCCAGTTCTGCCTGCGCCACCGCAAGGCGGTTATGCAACGTGGTGTCATCGAGCGTTGCCAGCACCTGGCCTTTCACCACATCGCTGTTTGGCAGCACGACCATGCGCTTAATCACACCGGAGTCAGGAGCGGCAATCACTTCACTGTGTAGCGAGATTATTTCGGCAGGCACCAGTGTGTACTCACGCACCGGAATGCATAACACCAGTAGCACCGCCAGCACGATATAGCCGAGACGACGCCCGGTATTGCGTTGCCAGAATTGTTTGAAACGCGATGGTCGTGCGGTTAAGGCCCACCATGCATAACCATACAACCCGCTTAGTTGCAGCAGGGTAAATTCCGGGGAGGTTGGTGCAAGCGTTGTTGGCCACGGGTCGTCACGGCCCAAAAACCATAGCGCGTGAATCTCTCCGTCGGCACCGGTTAATGGCAGTACCCAGACATTTGCAGGCAGCCATTCATTCCACTGTGGGGCGAGGCCCTCGCTGAGTTGCGCTGGTGAAAGTGCCAACACGCGGGCTTCAGGCGGCAGTGCCCGGCAATGCGGTGCAATCTCTTTTGCGACGTCAGAAAGCCATAAGGCATACGGTGTATTGTTGTCGGTATCACTAAGCCCTGAATGAGCAACCAGTTTTGCGCGGTTGGATGGGGAGAGGGACAACAGCGCCGACTGGCGGTAATCCACCAGTTGACGCGTTTCATTACATATAGCGAAGCCTAACTCGGCGGAGTTGCTTATCGCTTCTACCCGGGCTGCTAGCTGGTAGAAGGCTGTACTGGACATCACGAATTTGCAGCTCCGCTTTTCAGGCAACGGTTTTCATCAGGTGGGCAGATAGCAACGGCTTGTCCGCTCATACCCGGCAACACGTCATCGGTTTTTTCCGGGAAGCGAGTTTCAATTTCGATAGTCTGGCTGACCGCATCCACTTTGCCGCTGATATTCGTCACGGTGAGCGGGTATTGCTTGCCGGTTTCACCTACCGAGGCATTTAGCTGCGAGCCAATTTTCAACCACGCCACCCAGTTTGAAGGCACGTTTAAACGCGCGCGCAACGTACCGCTTCCGACCAGGTCAATCACAGGCGCACCCGCACCAATCCCCTGGCCTTCTTTGACATAGATTTTGGCTACGCGACCATTGAACGGTGCGACAAAGCGGCACTGCGCCAGTTGGGCATCAAAAATGCCGACCTGGCCTTTGGTACGGTTGACTTCAGAGGCGGCTAAACCCACTTCAAGTGCAGCAGCTGATTGTAACCCCTGGAGTTTTGCTTTGGCTTCATAGCGCAGTTGGGCTGCGTGAAACTCCGCTTCGGCGGCATTTTTACGGGCCACTAAATCACTGCAATCCATACTCGCCAGCACTTTGCCCTGGGTAACGGGGTCGCCCAGTTGCACATTGATTTTCGCCATGCGTCCAGGTACCACGCTTGAGAGCGGGCTTTCGCGGTTGGCAAGCACCAGGAAGCGCACCGTTGTGCTGCCCTGTGCGGCAGGCTGTGTTGCAGGTGTTTCAGCCGCGAATGTCGGTGCGGATAGCCAGGCCAGCGAGCAGATTAATCCAGCGATGAATTTTTGTCGGATGGCGCTGCGCTTATCCGACCTACGTAAACCGCTCAGGTTATTGAAGTTGTAGGGTGGAGAAGCGTTAGCGCCATCCACCATGGTTTTATTGTTATTCATACACAGCCTCATGGCGTTGCAGTCAGAACAGGGGTTGCCCCTGCAAGCCTTTGTAAATCAGTGGTAATAGATAATGTTGCTGCTTCGGCAAGCGCGCTGATGGAGCGTGTACTGGTTTCGTTTGGCAGATAGCTTGTGTACTGGCGAGTCAGCACTTCAGCACCGTCTGCATCCAACACACGCATTGTCCACACACCTTTGCGTGTGCCGTTGCTGGCACCAATGTTGAAGCCCATTTGCAAGGTGAGGCTTTTTGGTGACGGCTCAAGAGAGAGGTGGTTTGCTTCAATCACCCGGCCAATGGATTGCTGAACGGTGGAGCGTGAAACGCCAGATGGCAGGCGCGTGATCTGCACTGAAATCGGGTGTTTTTCCACGACGATTCCGGCAGTACGAGCAAATACGCTGCTCTCTTGTTGGCGCAAACTGGTGGCAATTTGTCGCGATAAGCTGGCAACATCGGTTTGATTAACCTGATCTGGTAGCAAATCGATACCCACAGAGTTCAGTACTCGGCCATAAGCAGCCTGCGCTTCGGCATACGATGAAGCTTCCTGGAAGCGTGAAACAATCGATCGTGCCTGAGTACGCAACGTTTCCAGGTCGCTGGTCAGTGAGTTATCTGAACCGGCGCGGGAGATACTCGCCAGGCGTTGGTCGACTTGGGCGGATTGTTCGGCAATCTGGAAGTCATAAGAGGCGAGCTTGTAGCGTTCGGTGGCGACACGAACCTGCGTCAGAACCGCCATACTCAGTGCCATGCGGCGTGCATCATCGGTCTGTGCACGGGCATCGTTGGCGGTACTAATTGCCGGAATGCTCAGCAGCTTAAACAGGTTCATCGAGACACCGACGCCACCTTCAATCCAGTTGTTGTTGTAGAGATATTGGTTGGAGTCGTAATTCAACCCAGCGAACAGATTCAGGCTCGGGAATAACGAGGCGATTTGGCGCTTGGTTTCATAGCTGTCGATGCGTGTTTTGTAATCTTCCTCACGCAGTTCCGGGCGACGCTCCAGTGCCATTTGCTCAAGCTTATCAATGTTGGTCGGAGGCGGTGCCAGCGGCGTTGGTGTGTCTTGCAACACCAGTGGTGTGCCCGGCGGCAGGTTGATAAGCGCGGTCAGCTCACTTTTCGCCAATTCCATTTGTTGACGTTTCTGGTTCAGCAATGTCATGGCATCAAGCAGGGCGCGCTGATATTCCAGCCCTTCAATTGGCGGCAAAATCCCGGCCTGTTCTGCTTCACGGGTTTTATCCAGCGCTTGAGCAATTTGCTCAGCCAGCGGTTGGGTTTCATCGAGCAAACGTTGCGCGCCTAAGGCACGCCAGTAGGCATCACGCACTTCCTGGACAATGTTTTGCAGCACTTTACGGCGGCGTTCTTCGGCAATATTGACTTCATCGGCCTGTTGCTTGGCGCGGTAATAACTCATACCGAAGTCGAGCAGATCCCAGGAAAATGTTGCGCTGGAAATATAATGTTCGCGTTCTTCTGACGTGGAAGGGCGCAAGCTGACGAGCCCGTCATCAATACCGACGCTGGTGCCGCCTGAATCGTTGTCACGCCAGCGATAACCCGCATCAGCCATCAGTTTTGGCAGCATGTCTTGTTGTGAGACATCCAACAAACTGCGCGACAACGCGGTTTCCATCATTTTCAGACGGTAGTCGAGGTTATATTTCAACGCTCGTGCCATGGCATCGGATAGCGTCATCGGGCCGCTCAGGGATTCCTGGCCGCGGTACATTTCTGCCCGGTCACGATTAACTCGCGCGGTTATCTCATCCTGAGTTAGCGGTTCCGGTTTAATGGTGCCACAGCCCGCCAGGATCAGTACCGCAATCAACCCAGCAATAGGTTTGACTAACGGCACGCCACGTTTTTTATATTGTGCCACCACATATGCGTTCATTGTTTTTTCCATCTTAAACAGCCAGTTACCGGCGAGTGATTGTCGGGACTGTAATGTGCTTTCCAGACGCCAAAGTTTGTTTTTCCAAAGCAGCAAGCTGCATGGATAAAGGTTGTGCTCCCGATGCGATAACAGTCGGTTGTTCAACCTGCGTCGCTTCCTGCGTGACCAACGTTTGAGCAAATGAGCTGCGCTCATCGGCTTGTCCAATACCAAACGGGCCAAATGAGTTTCCAAGCGAATTCTGCCCAAGGGCGTTATTTTCTAAGCCAGGTAAAGTGCGTTGCTCACGGCTGTCGCTGTACCAGCGGGAGAACAGAACTGCCTGCTGCATAACTGGCGCATTCGCATGCTCTATCCCATAGCCATAGGCAGCAAACTGGCTGTTAAGCCGGGTCTGAAGGCCAATAGCATCACTTTGTAAATCATAGACGAGCGGCAGAATAAACAAGCCCGGCTCATAACTTTGGCTGTAAGTGGTCAGTGTCTCTTCTTCTTCAGGGCCAAATATCTGGTCGCCATTGCGGTCGTCGACATTTGGCATCGCCGTGACGCCGTGAATCAAAATGGTGAGACGTGCTTCGCTGACGTCGCCATCGCTGTCGGTGATGGTGTAAACAAACACCTCAGTAAGAGTGGCGTTCGCTTCAAGTGCTGCCACACGAGGGTCGCTTCTGTTGACTTCGTAGCGCCAGTTGCCCTTGCTATCGAGGGTTAGCGTGCCGTATTGCCCGCCGCTCGAGCCACCAATGGTGCCTGCACTACCCGTATTTTCCGATACGACACCCGTGACAGGGCCGTTGTTCGCTGCACCATCTGCACCGATGCGATCATCGTTAAACAAGTTGCCGCTGGCCGACTCCTGGTTCTGATCCTGTAAGATTTCCGCACTGTCATCAGTGGCGGTCGGGTTGTCGTTGAAAACGGTAATACGTAGCTGCCCGATAGTGGTGCCGTTCACCTGAACTGCGTAGTCGTTGTGCGTACTGACCTGCCCCGGCTGAGACACCGCTTCACGTAACGTGAAGTTGTAGTCTAGGCGCGCAACACCGTCTGCGCTGCTGTAGTACGCCAACAACTTGATGGTGCCAGTCTCGGTTTCGATAGTAATTGGCGAGAGAGGGTTCAGTCGCAGAAGCTGCTCTGCGGTGATGACGCGCCCCTGGAAGGTGAGCGTTTGCAGCCTGTCGAGTGACAGAATATCCAGCGTGCCGTTAACCTCCTGAGCGCCAGGATCAAGCGGCGTCAGGCCAGATTCTTTCACCGAAATTTCCACCGATGGCGCAACCAGAATGCGCAGCGTGCCGTTAGTTTCGCCGCCTTCGTTGCTGTCGCTCACCGTGTAGGTTACCGGAGGCACAAAGCCACGCCAGCTGGCGAGTGGGGTAAAGCGATAGCTACCGTCTCTCAGAACCGTCAGGCTACCAACACCTGCCAGTACGGCCGTTTCGCCCGCGCCGTAACTTTTGCCGCCAACCTGGAAACCAGACAGATGAATTGGGTCACCGTTCGGGTCGCTATCGTTGGTTAACACGTTGCCAGAAACAGGCTCACCTTGTGGAGTGATGATCCCTTCCGGGTTAACCACTGGCGCGTCGTTGGTGACAAAAACAGTTACGGTCGAGGTTTCAGTTACCCCGCCGCTGGTTACGGTGTAGGTGTAAGTATCGGTGCCGACAAAACCGCTGCGCGGGGTGTAGATTATCTGGCCGTTTTGCAGCGTGGCAGTGCCATTTGTTCCGTTGGTTACAGCGGTGATAGTGGCATCTGGGTTGCTGAAGCTATCGTTGGCTAATACGTCGGTCGTTACCGCATTACCTGCGTGAGTCGTGGCTCTATCTGGCGCGATATCAACAACAGGCGAAACAATAATATTCAGCGTGCTGGTGGCATTACCGCCGATCAGCGCATCGTTAACCGTATAGGTGATGGTCGGTACTCTGCCGTTCCAGTCAGCCACCGGAGTCAGCGTGTAGCTGCCGTCAGCGCGCAGCGTGAACTCACCCACGCCTGCGATAATCACCGGATACCCTGCCGGAGCGGTTTGCCCATCGACATTAAATTGCGTGATGGTCAGCGGATCGCCGTCAGGATCGGCATCGTTCAACAGTACATTACCGGTGACGACATTATCTTCCGGTGTGATGTTGATATCAGGCCGTGTAATCGGCAGGGTGTTTTCCACGGTGACGCTGACCGTGGCTGTTTCCTGAATACCGCCGCTCAGTACCGTGTAGGTGTAGCTGTCTGTTCCGACATAACCCACGTTTGGTTTGTAGATTATTTTGCCATTTTCGATGGTGACCGTACCGTGGCTGCCCTGAGTCACGGTCTGGATAATTTTATCGCCATTGGTGAAGGTGTCGTTGGCGAACACATCGGTGGTGACAGAACTGTTGCCATGGACCGAAATGTTATCGTTAAAGGCGTCCTGTACTGGGGTAATGGTGATACTCAGTGCCGCGCTGGAAACACCACCGGTGTTGCCATCGCTGATTTGGTAAGTCACTAGCGGTAAGGTGCCGTTCCAGTCCGCAACCGGCACGAAATTCCAGCGGCCATCGGCTTGCATGGTTAATACACCCATCCCGGTGAGAGTGAGCGCAGTGCCTGGCGTATAGAGTGTGCCGTTGACGGTAAATCCGGTGACGGTGAGGGCATTTTTATCTGCATCATCCGCATCGGTATCATTAGCCAGCACATTGCCGGAGGCGGTGCTGTCTTCAGGCGTGGTGCTGGTGTCCGGGTTCGCCACAGGTGGCGTGTTGGTCATATCCACTATTACGGTGGCTGTTTCGTTTCTGCCACCGCTTGTCACGGTATAGGTAAAGCTGTCGCGGCCAACATAACCAGCAACAGGGGTATAAACCACTTTACCGTTAACGATAGTGGTGGTGCCAAAGGCGCCGTCGCTGGTGGCAGTAATCTGTCTGCCACTGTTTTCGAAATTATCGTTAGCCAGAACGTCGATGGTTACTGGCACCCCGGCATGAGTGGAGCTCGAATCGCCAACAATGTCTGCGACTTCAGTCAATACAAGTGTCAGCGTGCTGCTGGCGGTGCCGCCGATATGACCGTCGCTGATGTTATAAGTCACTACGGGTACTGACCCGTTCCAGTCCGCGACCGGTACAAATTTATAGCTGCCGTCGGCATTAAGCGTAAGAGCGCCGATTCCGGTGATGGTCACCGTTTCCCCGGCCAGATGCGGCACCGTTTCACCCGGTAAGGTAAAGCTTGTGACGCTAAGAGTGTCGGTGGCGTTACTGTCGGTGTCGTTGCTTAATACGTTACCGATAAGGGTCGTGTCTTCAACGTTGGTCTGCGTGTCGGGAGTCGCGACCGGTACAGTGTTCGTTACCGTCACGTTTACGGTGGCGATTTCCGTTCTGCCGCCACTGGTGACGGTGTAGGTGTAGGAATCTGTTCCGACATAATCTGGCTGTGGCGTGTAGGTCACAATGCCATTGCTGCCGATAACGACGGTGCCGTGGGTTCCCTGAGTGACTTCGGTAATCGCTTTGTCACCATTCTCGAAGCTGTCGTTAGCGAACAGATTGTCCGAAGAAGACGTGCCCGCCTGAAGCGAGATGTTGTCATCAGCGATATCCACGACAGGGTTCACGATAATATTCACCTTGCCGGAAACCTGGGTGTCGCCGTTGTCATCGGTTACGACATAAGTTATCTGCGGAACGTTGCCGTTCCAGTCAGCGACAGGGGTGAAGGTGTAACTACGATCATAAGAGAGTGTAAATGTGCCGACGCCCGGAATCACGGCGGTGGCCGTGCCGAATCGGTTTATTGCGAACACACTATTAATGCCATCAACCTGGAAGGAGGTCACGCGCACTACATCGAAATCCGGGTCACTTACTGTCAGTCTGCCGCTAAGTTGTGCGCCATCTTCATTCATCGACAGGTTCATATCGGTGGCGACAGGAGCGGCATTTGTGACGATGACTGTTACCGTACTGGTTTCGGTAATGCCGCCGCTAGTAACGGTATAAGTAAATGTATCGGTGCCCACAAATCCTGGCGGTGGGGAGTAGCGAATCGTGTTATCAGACAGCACAAATACTTGCCCAAGCGTGGTGTTGTCACGAATGGCTGTGACGGTCTGGGTATCATTGATGAAGGTATCGTTACCCAGCACATTTATGGTGACCGCGTTATCCGCATGGGTGGTCGCGGTATCTGGGGCAATATCCACCACTGACCGGACTTGTATAACCAGGGTACTGATCGCCTGGCCGCCGTTGTTGCCATCGCTGACGGTGAAGGAAATCGGTGGCACGATGCCATTCCAGTCCGCCACCGGTTCAAAGCTGTAAGACCCGTTACTGTTGATGGTCAGCGTCCCTTTCCCTGCAATGACCACTGGGACTGCCGGGGTTCCTACCGTATACGTCGTGCCATCAACAGTGAAATCCGTCACTGTGATTGTGTCGCCATCGCCATCTCTTGCTGTGATAAGCAGATTGCCATCCAGCCGGGTATCTTCGGCAGTGCTGTCTGCCGTGCTGCGCAACACAGGCACGATATTGTTCATGGTGACGGTAATCGCGGCGGTTTCTGTACGATTGCCACTGGTAACGGTGTAATTAAATACATCATCACCGACATAACCGTCATTAGGCGTGTAGATCAGCGTTTTGCGGTCGGCACTGATGGTTACCGTGCCGTGTGCAGGGGTGGTGACGTTAGTTATGATTTTGTCAGGGTTGCTGAAATTGTCATTGATAAACGGATCAATGGTTATCGGCTTGCCCGCATGGGTGGAGGCAGAATCGTCGGCGATATCAACGATAGGGCGCACGGTGATATCCAGCGAGCTTTGTGTTGGTGAGCCACCGGTGTTATCGGAAACGTTGAATGTGATGGTTGGGACGATACCGTTCCAGTCACGAACAGGTGTAAAGGTATAGCTGCCGTTGGGATTGAGAATGAAAGTCCCACTCCCGGCAATCGTCACCGTGTCGCCCGCCGGATGGTTCTCAGACGAGCCTTCAATCTGGAAGTCGACCACATGTAGCGGGTCACCGTCCGGATCGCTTAGCAAACGTAAAACATCACCGCTAACTGGGGTATCTTCGTCTGTTACAGCAAACTGGTTACTGGCGGTTGGCGGCGTGTTAGTCATAAAGATAAACACGTTCGCGGTTTCCGTTATCCCGCCGCTGGTCACCGTGTAGGTGTATTTATCACTACCAATAAAACCGGGGTTCGGGGTGTAAATCAGAGTGTTATTCGGCCCCTGAGTAACCACGCCATTTTCCGGTTGGGTAAAGCTTGTGACGGTTCTGTCCGGGTTTACGAATGTGTCGTTTGCCATCACATCTGTGGTGATAACCGTACCGGTATGTTCGATTTCGATATTATCCTGGGCATCAACAACCGAGGTCACATGCACGCCCAACTGGCCAGGGGTATCACCATTGCTGTTGCCATCGGTAACCACATAGCTTACGGCGATATCACCATGCCAGTCGTCGCCAGGCTTGTAGGTATAAGTCCCGTTGGCATTCATGGTCAGCGTACCGTGGTTATTCCCAAGTATTGCCGTCTCACCCGCATTGTACGTTGTCCCATCAATAGTGAAGGATTTCACCGTGAGCGTGTCGCCATCGGGATCGCTATCGTTGGTTAATACGTTGCCCGTGGCTGTGGTGTCCTCATCAATGGTCTGGATTTCGTTGCCCACAACTGGCGCAAGGTTGGTGACGTTTATGGTCACCTTCGCGGTTTCCTCCACACCACCACTTACGACGGTGTAGATATAACTGTCGGTGCCCACAAAACCAGGGTTTGGCGTGTAGGTCAGCACGCCATTAACATACGACAGCGTGCCGTTTGTCGGTGCTGACACCGTCGTGACGGTTTTATCCGCATTGGAGAATGAGTCGTTAAGCAGCAGGTCAGAACCCGGCATCACCAACGGCACGTTGGAGTGGGTGGAGAAAGTGTCATCACGTGCATCAGCTACCGCGGTGATAGTGACCGAAAGAGTGGCGGTATTCGACCAGTGCGAAGTCGGGTTGTTGTCATTGGCAAAGTCGAAGAAATTCACCCGCCCGTTAGACACACCCGATAGGGCTGGATCAGTGGTATCTGAGGCGCGTAATTGCAAGCCCCCGGTCACAGTCCCGTTGTAATCTGGCAGGGGAACAAATCGCATCTGCGTGTTGCTTGCCAGTACAAAGGCATTACTTTCACTGACATCAGACGGAATTGTCGCCCACGTTGTGCCATTGAAGTATTCCCAGTGGCCCTTGCTGGCATCGGTGGTGTCGCCGTAAATTGCGATATAACCCAGAGGGCTGCTGGCGTTGCCGCCACCTGCGATGGCACTCTGGTTATCGGTGGCATCACTGTAAACGGACTGGAATATGTTCCCGATAGTTTGCGTACCGTTAGTATCTTCAGCGATGGTAATTGTTTTATCACCAAGCGTAGGGCGGTCATTAATGTTGGTGACCACGGTGCTGAGCGTGACGAGCGCTTCACTGTAAATAGAGGTGCCGCCGTGCCCGCCAGCGCCGCTGATATTTGTTACCGCACCATTGGCCGGAACCACGGGCGTAGTGGAAACATCGCCATTATTGTTGGTTTCGACCAGGCGCACGCCAAGCGTTGAAGGGGTACCAAAATAGTCTGGAGCCGGGACAAAGCGCAGCAATGAAGTTGCGGTGAGTACCAGCGCATTGCTGTCGCTGCGGTTGCCGACCGCCAGCCAGTTGGTGCCATCGAGTGAATACTGCCACTCACCTTGCGCGGCATTAGTGGTGTGGTTGGTAATCGCTACGCCATAAAATGCATCGGCGCTGCTGCCACCCGTTCCACCATTTGCGCTGTTATTAATGGTGTCACGATCGTCATTGAAGAAACCGGTAAACAGCTCGCCCACGGTTTTGCCCGTCACTGAACCGCTTAGCGTGTCTTCTTCAAGCGTCGGAATGCTGACAGTTGGCGTACCGACCACTACTGGCGCATCATTGACCGCATTGACCGTGAAGGTAAATGCACGTGTGGTAATGAGCGCCGATGAAGTGCCGCCCACACCATCCTCGTAGGAAACTTGCCCCGGGTCTTGTTGCGGGTTGTTAGCACCGATGGGGAGCGTGTCAGGGCGTGAGCCCGAGTTGCCACCATCGTTAACCGTCACCGTCACACCGAAACTGCCGTTCCAGTCAGAACGGTTCGCACTGCCGGGTGCATCAGGCAGCGTAACTCGCAGGGCCGCCAGATAAGTATTCACCTGGGCGTAGGAGCCGGTAAAAGTGAGCGTGTCGGTACCCGTACCCGTAAATGAGCCGCCGCTGCCTGTTGGGGCAACAAAGACAAAGCCATTGGGTAATTTGACGGTGACCGTCATGGTCTGGCCACCGGCATCCGTATCACTGATAGTAATCGGCGGGAGTGTCACGGTGGCGTTGTTTTCATTGGTGCTCAGCGCCGGGTTTCCACCCAGCACAATCTGCGCCGGGTCGTTAATACTGCTCTGGAACACGGTGCGATAAGTTGATGCGACGTTTTGCTCAAGCCCGGCAGGAATCGCCGCGTAAGGGCTGATAACCGTGTTGGGTGGAAGTGCGGTTCCTACGCCATTTGCTGCAACGTTATTGCCACCGTTGGCACCGCTAGTCAGGTTGCCGTTCGCATCGCGTACCCGGTCGTCAACAATCACTTCGACGCGGTAATACTGGTCTGCATCATCGAGGATTGCGCCGCGCATATTGACTTGCAATTGCGCGAGGTAGGCATTGATTTGCGCGACTGTGCCGGTGATAACCAACGGAGCGTTCTGCCCATTGGATGGCGGGTTAACACCATCCGGGCTGCCGGTTTGGACTATCACACCGGAAGTGGTGTTTAGCGAAGAAATATTGATCGCGGAGTTTTGCTGATCGCGATATTGCAATACTGACAATGGGTTACCATTTGCATCGGTGATTCGCACCGTGACCTGCACAATGTCTTTTTCACCCGTCGCAACACCGCCTGCATCTGAAATGTCAGGATCACCAATCACAAAACCACTAACGTTGTTGCCTCCCGGGGCATTGTTGTCGAGCAACAATATATCGGTAGGCCCAGTGACGGTTGGCGGATCGTTCACCGGGATAATGGTTAATGCGATTTGTACATCGGGAGGTGCCACACCTGAAGTATCCCCGACGGTAGCCGTTGACGTGTCCAGATGAACATTGAGTGTTACATCGCCTGCTGCCGCACCGTTTTGGTCGTGGTTAGCATTGTTGGCACTTTGGTAAGTTAATCCATTTGCCGAGTTATTAATTAACGCCTGAATGGCGTCGGCAGTACCGGTAAGAGTGAGCGTTCCTGAGTTATCGCCCTGGATTGTAACGCCGTTAATCTCGGTGTTGCTGTCATTGGTTAAGCCGCCAATCCCCAGTTGCCCTTGTGCGACGGTTAACGTCACGGTGACCGGCTTACCGAAGGCCGTTGATTCCACGTCGGTAATAACAAAATCGCCGCCAATAAACGTCGGCTGATCTTCAAAAGTCGACTTATTTGGATTGCCCACGACCAGATGCCCAGGATCGTTCACTGACGAGGCGTTTATCACGACCTGGTTGGCCGAGATATTGCCGTTCGTCAGCGGAACAGCATTCTGATACCAGTTGTAATTTTGGTTATCGACTATGCCAGGCGATGTCCCAAACGCCGGATTAGCAGGTTGGTTAACCGGCCCGCCGTTCGCTTCACCGGTTAACTGACCATCAGCCGTCCGCAGGCGGTCGTCGGTAATGACTTGAACCTGGTAAACTGCGTTGCGATCGTTCGGGAAACGCACGGTTAAACCGCTAAGGGCGCTATTTATTTGTGCAACGGTGCCGGTCAGTACCAGATAGCCATTTGTCCCGCCCGTTATCGTCGCACCGCTTGCCGCATTTGCAGCAAGCACGATACCGTTATATTCGGCCTGGCTGAATGCACTACCATCGCTATGCAGCAAGCGCACTGTGGTCTGAAGGATGTTAACCGAGCTGTTTGTGCCCGTAATATCCGGGTCGGCGACCGTAAAACCTTTCACGGCCTGAGAAATTCCAATATCAATCGGCCCGGAAGGTGCTGTGACGGTGGGTTTGTCGTTGGTTGGCGTGATATTAATGGCAAAGTGGTTGTTGGCTTGTTCTTTGTCACCATCAGACAGCGTGAAATTGAAACCGTCGGCATTCAGGCCGTTACCGGTCACTTCATCGCCGTTATTCAGGTAATAGATACGACCATTGTTAATGTCAGCCTGCGTGAAGGTTGAACCATTGCCGAGGACGCTAAAGTTAACACCATCGGTTGAGTACGCGAGACGGCCATGAGTTGGCGTTGTGGTGACGGTAAATTGCACCTGCTCGGGCGTGCTGTCCGGGTCATAAGCCTGAAGTTGTGAGCTATTAATTTGAACATAGCCGCCTTCGACCACAGTCGCCGGGTTGTTAGCCGGAGGCCGAGCTTCAGCACCACCCACAAGGTTTGGCGAATCTGGAGGCACAACGATATCTGGGCTATCCGGCGTCTGCGGGATTTTCGGACCATCGTTCACGTTAGTGATGGTAATGCCCACGGTGGCATTGTTGGCCGATTGCAAACCCCAGCGGTCCACCGCATAAGTCGTAAAGCTGGTGCTGCGGACTTCAGAACCGTTGCTGACAAAACGCAGGCCACTGGTTCCATCTCCCTTTAAAATGCTGGCATCAAGCTGCAATGTGCCGATATCTGCATTAGTGATGGTGACCCAACTGGTGCCATTATAATATTGCAGCGCACCGCCAGTAGGCAGCGTCAGGAAGCCAAATTTGAGTGCGCCCGCTCCGCTGACATCATTATTGTAGGCGTAGTTATTGCTGTTATCGGGTCGTAGAAGTTCTCCTTCCCACGATGAGCCGCTATTTGCATCATCCGGGTCGCTCAACTGCAACTGCGAGTTGGTGATAACAACCGTTTCACCTTCAGCTAAAACCGTGTTTGAAGAACCGGCAATCACAGGCGCATCGTTAATCGGGGTGACGAACACGTTCATTATCGGGTTCCAGGTCACCGCAACCGGATTGCCTCGTGCATCTAACGTCACCTGGCCCGCAGAAACCGAGAAGCTGCCGTCGAACATGAAGTTTTCACCGCCGTCGTGACGAACGCTGATTAACCCCTGGTTCAAATCGGCCTGCGTAAAGGTGCCGAATGCGTTGATAACCCGATAACCTCCCTGACCATCACTTTTCAGGATAGTCAGGCCCGTTTGTCCAGAGGCGCTGCCGAGGAAGGTATAAACGATTTGCTCAGGCGTGGCGCCTTGCACCACGTAACTCAGTCCTGGCGTGCTGTCGGTGATTTTCCCGGTGCCTGAAAGAGTTAATGTTCCCCCCTCGAGAAGCACGCCATGAGGTGCGCTGTTAGGGTTATTTATGTCTGTGCCGATATACCCGGAGTTTGTGGTGGTAGCCGGAACATTTAACACCGGCAGGCCGCTTGGGTCAGGGTTATTTGGATTATCGGTGACGGCCAGGCCAATGGTGAACTGAATATGGGTGAGCTGATCACTGGCATTCCCGCCATCCCATATCCCACCCTGACGCGTGAACGTTGTGCCATCCGGGTTCCAGCGCAACGCGGTGGAGTGGTCGATGACGCGGAAATTAAACACATCTATTCCACCGACGTTGGAAGCCAGGTATTGGGTGTAAACCACCCGGCCTTCGGCGATATCCTCCATCGTAAAGGTGTCGCCGCTTTTCATCAGTAGACCGTTCAGGGTCAAATAACCGTGTGTTAACCCCTGGGCATCAACGATAAAGCTCACGCGGTCGGCCGATGAGTCACTATCAATGGCTGCCAACATTTCTGGTTGCAGCACGACGTTATTCGGGCCTGTTGTGACTTGCGCATGCAATGTCGAATCTGGATTGAGGTACGGGTCATCATCAACGGGCTGAATCGTCAGTGCAATTATCGCATCGCTACTGGCAGGAACGCCTGTACCGCCGCCCTGGTCAGTAACACGCACGCCAAAATTATCCTGCGTAATGCCTTCTGAACCGTCGTTTTCATAGGTCAATTGATTACGATCGGCATATCTAATCTGCTGGTCTATAACGACGGGCAAACCATTAAAATAGAGTGTGCCGTGGGTTGGCAGCGAAGTAATGGTTAGGGTGAGATCGGTATCCTGTGTATCGCCTCCGCTGCCCGCCACAATGTACTGCCCAACATTCCCGGTATTAACGGCGTTTTCTGGCTGGCCTTCAAAGACAATACCGCCACCCGAAATAGTTGGCAGTTGGTTTTCTGGCGCAATCTGAAGTGTGACCGTGACGGAGTCGGAAAGATTTATTGGCGTAGCACCGTCATTCACATTGGCAGAAAAACTGTCGGCGGTATTTTGCGAAGTGCCTGTTGCGGTATGGACATATTTCAGAGCGTTATTCTGCACATCCTGCTGGGTAAAGACCGAGCCAATACCCAGCCGCGTGCCGTTTAGCGTCAGATAACCGTACTGCGGCATCGCCGTCAGGCTGTAGACAATTTGCGAGGCGCTTTGCGCTCCGGCTGCAACATCAGGGTCGATTGCGGTCAGTGTCTGATCGTTAATCACAGTACCGGAGCCATTCTTTTCCGGCACGATTAAGGTTTTATTTGGAACCGTTACCGGATCGTTTGATGGGGTAATCGTGACATGCGTGACCAGGCTGTCGTTGCCGGACAGACTTAAGATATAAAACTGCACATCCGTGGAGGCGGACTGTTTGCCCAGTTCAGTATCACTTGCGGTAAATTTAAGTGAGTTTAACCAGGCTTGTGCATCTGCTACTGAACCCACGAATTCGAGTGTCTTCCCGGATTGAGTACCATTGACTAAATCGCCTACGGCGCCGTTGGTCAATGTCACGCTGATCGCAACATTTGCATCACTGGCATTAATCGTTATGCCACTAAAGCTGCCGGTTTCGGCACCAGGGTGTAGAGAGCTTGGCTCAGAAACCACCATATCCGGTTTGGTGGTGGTGAGTTCAGGTGCTTGCAGCACGCCGTCGTAAGCCAGTTCCAGCGAACGTGTTTCGATAACGCCAGTACGGGATTCAAGTGTCCAGTCAGCCGCTTTTGCCGCGCTACCTGTTTCATCATTCGAAGCCGCAATGTCCGCATGGGTATAGTCCGCCATACGGCTAATCAGAATGGTGTCTTTAGCCGTGACATTGCAGCCATACAGCAAAATATCACCGTCTGTGGTCAGCTTTTCGCCAAGGGTTTCTAATTGCTGCTGATATTGAGTAATCGTTTTGTCATTAAGTTTGTCGCTACCGAGTGTTATCTCATCGCTGGCGCCATGGCTGATGATATGAATCGCCGTGATATTTTTATCGTTTTTTAGCGCTTCATTAATCTGCTCAAGCCCGGAGTGCTGAGAGTCCAGTACCAACACGCGGCTGCCTTCAGGCAACTGACTGACCAGAGATTGCCAGTTCTGGACATGGCTATCGACGACATAAACTTCATGCGGCGCAGTTGCATCTGCAGGGGCTGGTGCTGTTATTGATGCTGGTGCAGGCGCCGATGGAGGCGGGACAAAAACCGCTTTCGATGCGTCCGGTGCGTTATCGTGGTGTTGGGTATCAAGCGGGTTATCCGCATGATGAGCGGCTTCAACGACGGCTGCGCCATCGAACAACTGCCGAGGCTCCAGAGCGAAACGATGATGGCGTGGACGGGTTGGATTGTCGTTTCTTTGTCTGGACATAGCGCATCACTCTGTTAGCGGCTTCGGTAGCATTAACGGTAATGATACATCTGATTTACATAGTATGAATGTATTAGTTGGCCTTATTACATAATATTTACGAATGTATTTGAGATTATTCCTGGTGAGATTTACAGGTTCTTTACTGGAGCAGTAAAAACATAACAGCAGCAGAAATAGCTAAATTATTGCAATGAAAAGTAATAAACCACCGTTAGGTTATTATTTTTTTTGATTTTTCAGGGAGAGGGGAAGAGTTCTGAGCGAATGATTAGATTCGATTTTTTTGCCGTTGGGGTTAATTAAAAAAAAGAACGACAGGCTAAATAATAACCAATTCTTTCGTTTCGCTTATGATGATTGTTATAGGAGAAATGGTTGGTTACCAATCAATGTTAACAACATCAGTTATCCGGGAAATAAAAA
>NZ_LXEO01000064.1 GCF_001654865.1 Buttiauxella noackiae ATCC 51607
GCAAACTTCGGTGGCTTTTTAGCTCAGGGAATAATGTTACCGATTATTTTGCGTTGCTGGCCTGAACACCACCGCTGCGCGGTCGATCTTCGCACTGCGTTTTAACGCATACCCGACAATAAACACCGCCGCTGCACAGGACAGGAATAGTAACCGGCCCCACATTGGGTTTGGAATAAACACCATTGCAGACAAGCCAATTGCCATGTAGATGGTCAGGTCGCCCAGCTTGTTACGTTGCATACGGTCAACGATGTCTTGCGCGTCATCTTCAACACACTCGGTTTCAACATCTTTAAAGAATGCATTGGCCGCTTCGACGTTTGTGTCTGTTTGCGGCTTATAGAAGAGCGCGCTCAGGCAGAAGAAGCCACCGGTCAGCACCAGGTGTGCAACGATTGGAATGATAGTTTTCAGTTCGCTAATTTCGCGGCCAGTCAGTTTCTCAACACCGAACCAGGACATGACATACTGTGGCGTGAACACATCAACAACCATCCAGGAGACGCCCAGGCCGAATACTACGGTTGCCCACGGTGCCCATGAAGGTGTTTTGCGAATCAGCATACCGAAGAACAGTGGAACCAGAATCGGTGATTGCAGCAGTGTGGCTACCTGCATCATCAGGTCGAACAGGCTGAGGTGCTTGAGCGAGTTAAAGAACTGCGCCATGAAGATAACCAGCAAGCCGTTAACCAGGCAGGCGATTTGACCCGCACGCAGCTGTTCTTTATCTGTTGCTTTGCCTTTACGCACAATCGTTGCGTAGAAGCTACGTACGAAGATACCGGAGTTACGGTTCAGTGCGGAGTCCATTGAAGACATGGTTGCCGCAAACAGACCCGCCATCAGCAGCCCTACAGTACCCAGCGGCATTGCTTCACGAGCGAACACCAGGTAAACCGCATCACGTGCTTTCGCGCCCAGCTCTGGATATTGCGCGCCGGCATTCGGGTACAGAATCGCAGTTGCCCATGGTGGGATGAACCAAATCACCGCGCCAATCAGCATCATCAGCAGCGCCATCAGGGCGGCTTTACTGGCGTTTTTGGAGTCTTTAGCATTCAGGAAACGGTAGGATTCCTGCATGTTGTTGATACTTTGCAACTGCTTCACGATGAAGAACAGGAAGGTGCCGACCATCAGTAACGGGTAGTTCATATCCGGGCCAGTAAAGAAGCCGGATGGGAACTCAGTCACGATGTTTGCCGGGCCACCGACTGCCCACAAGGCAACCACGGCGCAAGCGACGGAAATAACTGCGATAACCAGCGTCTGAATAAAGTCGGACGCTACCACGCCCCAGGCGCCACTCAGCATGGAGATGGCCAGAACCGCAAGGCCGGTAATCCAGATAGTGCTGATGATGTCAGCGTTAAATACAGCGGAGGCGAACACGCCAAGGCCATTTAGCCATACACCGGCGTTAATCACGCTAAGTGGGATAATAACCCAGGTAAAGAACTGCTCGTTGACCGGGCCAAAACGGCGACGTACCGCTTCAGTTGGCGTATCAACACGCATTTGGCGGAAGCGACGCGCAAAGTAAGCCCACGCCAGAAGATAGGCAAACATGTTGCCGATAAATACAGCCAGTACTGCGAAGCCATCGGTAAAGGCTTTACCTGCAGCACCGGTGAACGTCCAGGCTGAGAACTGCGTCATAAACGCGGTCGCCCCAACCATCCACCACAACATCTTGCCGCCTCCGCGGAAGTAGTCGCTGGTACTGTTGCTGGCCATTTTTTTAAATAGCAGACTAATGGCTACCATTAATAAGAAATAACCCGCTATTACTATGTAGTCGTAAGACATATGAGTGCCCCATGTCCGTATGAGTTAAACCCTTTATCTTTCAAGCAGCATCTTTGTTGGCTGTTTTCACTCGTCTGAATGACTTACCTGAGTAAGCTCATCGGGATTCATTCCATTGCCGCCGCGATGTAACTCTAATTCTTTAGGGTTAGTTAGAATTGGAAAGATTAAAACACACCACTCATATAAGTTGAAATAACGTTTTATTTTTTATTTAAAATAACCGATGACGATCATGTTTTTTAATTTCATTATCTTGAAGTTGCGGTTTTTCCGAACGAATAAGAATGATCTTGTTTGTTTTTTAATCTAAATCAATATGATTTCCTTAAAATAAAAAAAATGCACAGGAATTTTCGAATTGTTTGCCAGGCAAAGGTGAGTAGTGCAAAGGCGTTAATTTCATCGTGTGTGGATTTGTTTAATATAAAGATTATTTGTTAATTATGTGTGGCATGAAAATTGAGAATTCTCCTCTATTGAAAAAGAGGCGTTTTTCTTATCTTCCAGAGACTCAAATTTCATGAGATGGGCTTATGAATCGACTCTCCACCGTGCTACTGCTCGGCACCCTGACCATGACAACCATTGCCCACGCAGATGCGTTGGATGGTCTGTTTGATAACTCCATTGTGGGGTCTATTTCGCAGGCGATTAACGACGCTTACAATCCGAATGACAGCCGTAATGACGACAACGACGACCGCCGTTGGGATGAAAGCCAGCGCCGAAATGATGACGATCGCCACCAGTATGAAGACCGGCGCCGTCAGCTCGAAGACCGTCGACGCCAGCTTGACGACCAACAGCGTCAGTTGGATCAACAGCGTCGCCAGCTTGAAGATGACGAGCGCCGGTTGGATGATGATTTTCGGTAAATTTTGAAAATCGTCGAGTGATAAAAAGCGCATTAAATTTGCGTTTCGCGAGTTGTCTTCTGAAAACTAAAAGCAAACAAAAAAGTGGTGAAACCTTATTCATTTAGTGTGTTAATTTTCTTTCCAGGCTTAGTTTTTGTTACTACAAGTCCCCGTAATATCGGGAGAAATGTGGTTTTTTTAAGCTGGCTTTAAAGGGAGAAACAAGCATACTTGGGATAAGGATTTCACAGCTGATGGCACCGAGATTGATAAGCGACGCGGATTTCAACAGAAAGCTCAACGCCCCGGATCGTAACCGGGAACACACCCGGGCGTTCCTCGCCAAAGGGGTTAAACCTTTTAGCTTACCCGGCTACATTCCTCCGGCGGGATACCGTCTGGTGATGTCGCCAGACGGTAAACAATACCGCCTGCTAAAAGACGATATCACCGCCTACGCGGTAAAAATTGTTACCGGGAAATTTGTGGTGCCAGGCAAACAGCACTGTACGCAGGTCATGGTATGGCGCACGTTTATTGCTGAGCACCAGGCTGCGTTAAACGGATTAGCAAAATTGATCTTTGCCTGGTTATTGGAAACGTATGAGATTGTTGTTTCTGATAATGAGCAAACCGCTGATGGTCGTCGTTTTTGGGAATACCGCATTTCCGAAGCCATTGCCGATCCTGAATACGAAGTCATGATTTGGGATGGCACAAAAGAAGATAACGAATTACAACGCATTACGAGTGAAACTGAGTTCATCAGTAAATGGTCACCGTACGCCTGGGGAACCGATCCTGAAATTCATCAGTATCGACTGTTAGTGATCAGCAAGATTAAATCGGCTAATCCACCCGAATAACCATCCCATCAAATCCAGCCTCAAATCCTGCGGGTAACGCATTCTCCATCAACCAACAATCAAACTGGTGGCTGATATGGGTAAGGACAACGCGCGGGCAGCCAATCTGTTTGTTAAGCTCAATAACGGTATTTAAATCGCAATGGTTTTTGGGCGTATCGGCGCGCGGTTCATGGCTGCAATCAATCACGATGACATCAGGCTTATTGTTCGCCAGAAACTTCAGCGTTTTCTCTGGCAGGCCCGCGGTATCGCTTAACCACGCCACGCGGCTGTGCGGCGTTTCAAACAAATATCCGAGCGTTAGTTTTGAATGGTTGAGCGGCAGGGGAGTTACGCGCAGCGCTTGCAGAGTAAACCAGACGAATGGCTCAAGAGTGTGGCTAAAATCGAGAATCCCTGGGTGCTTAAATAAATCATCACAGCCTTGTTCATCAGCGGGGCCGTACACTGGGATTTTTTCGCCTACGCCCCAGCGCAATGGGAACAATCCCTGCACGTGGTCCATATGGTAATGGGTCAGCAAAAATTGTTGGAATTCCCCAGGCTGCCAATGGTCCATTAAGTCGGGAATACCCGCATCCAGTAGCGTCACCGCATCGTTAAACTTCACCACCGCGCTACAGGGTTTACGGCGGTGTTGCGGATGACTACGCGCACGCTCGCAGGCAGCACAAAAACAGCCGAACGCCGGAACAAGTTGTGCGCCGCCGGTTCCGCTAAGAGTTAGCGTCAGAGTCACTGTTTGTCTCCATCGGTTTGGTGAAACGAAAATGGGTCTGCTGATAACCCTCACGCTCATAAAAACGGTGGGCGTCATATCGTTTGGTGCTGGTGGAAAGCTCGGTTAATTCAGCGCCAGCGAGCCGGGCGTACTCTTCGGCCCAGCTCAGCAACTTGCTGCCCACACCAAAACCACGCGCTTGCGGCATGACCACCAGTTCCTGAATTTCACCTACCCAATTCACATGGTGCAGATGAAACTGCATATGCAAACCAATCATGCCCACCACCTCGCCGTTTAGTTCGGCGAGTTGATAGCATAAGTTGTTGTCCTGGAGGTTTGCCGCAAATCCAGCGTTAAACGCCTGGCGATTAAATTCCGCCTGCTTTAATTCGCAAATCAGAGCGTAGACGGCATCGGTATCGGCAAGCGTGGCGGGGCGAAATTCCAACATGGCGCGTTTCCTTGTGAATTTGGTGGATGACGCTGTCGCTTATCCACCCTACAAAACCCGAGTCACAGGTCCGATAAGCGAAGCGTCATCCGGCATTAAAGCAGCTCAGTAGATCAAATGTATAAACGACGAAACAGACTCATCCAGACTACCGTCGTTATTGAGTATCATGCAATTATCCAAATCCGGGGCATACAAAGCTGCACGTTGCAGACGTTGTTCAATCTGCTGCGCGGTTTCGCGCCCGCGAGCTTCCAGGCGCTTACGCAAAACGTCCGTTGAAACGTGCAGACAAATCGGCACCAGCGCATCGCCGTAACGTGCCCGCGCCTGCACCAGATGCTGGCGCGAGCCGTTCACCACCACGTCGAGCCCCGAATCGAGCCAGATATCCAGCTCAATGCCTACGGCATAACTCTGGCGATGTGCCTGCCAGCACAGGGCAAACAGCCCTTGTTTCTGACGCTGAGCGAACTCCTTTTCACTCAAAGCGATATGGTTTTCACATCCGGCGTCGGCGGCGCGGGTGATGTAACGGTGCGCCACCAGTAGTTGATTATTCTCCTGCTGGCGCAGTGCCGTCAGCAGGCTGTCTTTCCCGGAACCTGACGGCCCCATCAACCAGACTATTTTGCTCATCAGAACACCCGTATTCCCTGACGCCAGACGTGGCCGACATGGACATGGTCGCCGTGAAGATGCGCCAGCACCATATCGGCACGTTTGCCTTCTGCGAGCACGCCTCGGTCATCGAGATTCAATGCTTTAGCTGGGTTGCGTGTGACCAGTGCCACCGCTTGTGGCAGGGTAAAACTGTTCGATTCGTCGTGCGCCACGCGGAATGCGGCGTCCAGCAAACTTGCCGGGTAATAGTCGGATGAGAGAATATCCAGCAGGCCAGCTTGTGCGAGCTCATGTGCTGCCACATTGCCGGAATGCGAGCCGCCGCGCACGATATTCGGCGCGCCCATCAGCACGCTTAAACCATGCTGGCGTGAGGCTTGTGCGGCTTCAAGCGTGGTTGGGAATTCAGCGATTACGCTACCCAGATCGTGGGATTCCACCACGTGGGCGCTGGTTGCGTCGTCGTGGCTGGCGAGGGCGATATTGCGTGCGCGGCATTCAGCGGCAATCGCCAGGCGATTGGGCTGTGACCAACGCTCAGCCAGCGCAAGTTGCTCCGCCTCGTAGCTGTTCATCTGCGCATCGCTGAGCGAATATTTTCCCTGGTAATATTCACGATACTTCACCAGGTTGGAGAACTGGCGCTGGCCCGGTGAGTGGTCCATTAATGACACCAGCGACACGCCATCGCGCTCGATTAACTGCTGAAACAGCGGCAGCGTGGTGTGATGTGGCAGTTCGCAACGCAGATGCAGGCGATGCTCGGCACGGTTAACACCGCGCGCCTGGCTGTCCATTACCGCATTGATCATCTTCTCGAGGTTTTCCAGGCGGTCGCCGCCATCGCGCACATCGCCCAGCGCTACCGCATCCAGCACCGTAGTAATGCCGCTCGCGACCATTAATGCGTCATGGCTGCTCATTGCGGAATGGGCAGGCCAGTCCACTTTCGGGCGCGGGGTAAAAAATTTGTCGAGGTTGTCGGTATGCAACTCAATAAGTCCCGGCATCAACCAGCCGCCTGCGCCATCGTGCGCCTGCGGGAGCTGGCTTGGGCTATCGGCAAAGTTGCGGATCACACCGTCGGCCACTTCCAGTGAGCCATTAACCACTTCATTTTCCAGCACCAGCCTGACGTTATTAATGATCATTTTTAGCCTCGATGGTTGCCATAGAATGCAGTCTGTCTGCTACCTGGTTGCGCACCGCTTCGTCGTGGAAAATACCGACCACCGCCGCGCCTCGTGCTTTGGCTTCCAGAATTAAATCCACCACGGCGGCACTGTTTTTTGCATCCAGCGACGCGGTGGGTTCATCAAGCAGTAAAATCGGGTAATCGACGATAAAGCCACGAGCGATGTTTACTCGCTGCTGTTCGCCACCGGAAAACGTCGACGGAGCCAGGTTCCACAGGCGTTCCGGGACGTTCAGGCGAGTCAGTAACATTGACGCTTTGTCTTCACAGACCTCACGCGACACGCCCAGGTCCAGCAGCGGTTGCATCACCACTTCAAGTGCTGAAATACGCGGGATAACGCGCAAAAACTGGCTAACCCAGCCGATGGTTTGGCGGCGCACCGCCAGCACGTCACGCGCCGGAGCCTGGACGATGTCCAGCCATTCGTCGTTATGTTTGACCCAGATATGCCCTTCATCGGGTAAATAGTTGGCGTAGAGCGAGCGCAGCAAAGTGGATTTCCCACTGCCGGAATGGCCGTGCAGCACCACACATTCCCCGGATTCGACTTCCAGCGAGGCATTGGCCAGTACCGGCAAACGGATGCCGTGTTGATGGTGTAACACAAAGGTTTTGCTTAAGTTTTCAACCCGTAAGAGGGACATATTGATTCCTTAATACGTATGCCATGGCGTCGGATGGCGGCTTACGCCTTATCCGACCTACAGGTGCGTCGTTCGTAATTCGTGGTTCGTAGGTCGGATAAGGCGATAGCGCCATCCGACGATGACGAAAGTCAGTTCTGCAAAACTGAAGAAACAAGCAACTGGGTATACGGATGATGCGGGTCATCCAGCACGCGGTCGGTCAGGCCGCTTTCCACTACCTGGCCTTGTTTCATCACCAGCAGGCGGTCTGCCAGCAGGCGCGCCACGCCCAAATCGTGGGTGACAATCACCACCGCAAGATTCAGTTCGCGCACCAGGCCGCGCAGCAGGTCGAGCAAGCGTGCCTGCACGGAAACATCCAGCCCGCCCGTCGGCTCATCCATAAACACCAGCTTCGGGTGCGTCACCAGGTTGCGGGCGATTTGCAGGCGCTGCTGCATACCGCCGGAAAAGGTGGTCGGCAGGTCGTCGATGCGTGAGGCCGGAATTTCCACCTCTTCTAACCAGTGCTCGGCGGTGGCACGAATGTCACCATAGTGCCGTGCACCGGTTGCCATTAAACGTTCGCCGATGTTGCCGCCAGCGGAAACGTGGCGGCGTAGACCGTCCATCGCATGTTGATGCACCACGCCCCATTCGGTGCGCAGCAGGCGGCGGCGCTCGCCTTCGCTCATGCCATACAGCGACGAGTCGAGATAAACCACTTCGCCATTTTGCGGGGCGAGGCGGGCAGAAATAGATTTCAGGAGTGTGGTTTTGCCAGAGCCAGATTCGCCGACAATACCCAGCACTTCCCCAGGATAAAGCTCGAATGACACATCGCTGAAGCCTTTGCCGGGAGCATAAAGGTGCGTCAGGTTATTGACGGAAAGTAACGGTTGAGTCATTTGGATGCGGCCTCGCTGTTCTGGCGGCAGAAATCGGTATCGGAGCAGACGAACATGCGGCTGCCGGCATCGTCGAGCACCACTTCGTCGAGGTAACTGTGGTGCGAGCCGCAAATCGCGCAAGGCTCTTCCCACTCCTGGACGGTAAACGGATGGTCTTCAAAATCGAGGCTTTCCACGCGGGTAAACGGCGGCACCGCATAGATACGTTTTTCACGTCCGGCACCGAACAGTTGCAGTGCAGGCATCATGTCCATTTTTGGGTTGTCGAATTTCGGGATTGGCGACGGGTCCATCACGTAGCGCTCATTCACCTTCACCGGGTAGGCGTATGTGGTGGCGATATGGCCGAAACGGGCGATGTCTTCATACAGTTTCACCTGCATTACGCCGTACTCTTCCAGCGCGTGCATGGTGCGGGTTTCGGTTTCGCGCGGTTCGATAAAGCGCAGCGGCTCAGGAATCGGCACCTGATAAATCAGGATCTGATCTTCCGTCAGCGGTGTTTCCGGAATGCGGTGGCGCGTCTGAATCAGCGTGGCATCGGCGGTGGATTCAGTGGTCGCCACGTTCGTCACGCGCTTGAAGAAGTTGCGAATCGACACCGCGTTGGTGGTGTCGTCTGCACCCTGGTCAATCACCTTCAGCACGTCGTTTTCGCCAATCACGCTGGCGGTGATCTGGATACCGCCTGTGCCCCAGCCGTAGGGCATCGGCATTTCGCGCCCACCAAACGGCACCTGATAACCTGGGATTGCTACCGCTTTCAGAATCGCACGACGCAGGGTGCGTTTGGTTTGTTCATCCAGATAAGCAAAGTTGTAGCCGGAGAGTGCCTTAGTCACGATGACGTTCCTTTTGCAGACGTTTAAGCAGTTCCAGTTCGGCCTGGAAATCGACGTAGTGCGGCAGTTTCAGGTGCGAGACAAACCCGGCGGCTTCGACGTTATCGGCGTGGGCCAGCACGAACTCTTCGTCCTGCGCCGGGCCTGCCACGGTTTCGTCGTAGTCAGGGGCTTGCAGGGCGCGGTCCACCAGCGCCATTGCCATCGCTTTGCGTTCGCTCATGCCGAACACCAGCCCGTAGCCGCGTGTAAAGTGCGGATCTTCATTTTCCGGCGCGACAAAGCCGTTAACCATTTCGCACTCGGTCAGCAGCAGTTCGCCGATGTTCACCGCAAATCCCAACTCTTCCGGAATGATTTCCAGATCGATATAGCCACTGCGAATTTCCCCCGCGAACGGGTGGTTGCGCCCGTAGCCGCGTTGTGTGGAGTAGGCGAGAGCCAGCAAATAGCCTTCGTCGCCGCGCACCAGTTGTTGCAGGCGCGAAGAGCGGGAACATGGGTAAACCGGCGGCTGGCGGGTGATGTCATCGGGCTTTTCGCCGTTATCTTCTTCCGCTTTTGCCAGCCCCTGTTTTGCCAGCAGGCTGAAAACGTGCGGCGCGGGTTCGCTGTGCTCGTCAGCGGTTTTAAGCGTTGGCGTTTCGCCATTCGCCAGCAAAGTGAAATCCAGCAGGCGGTGGGTGTAATCGTAAGTCGGGCCAAGTAACTGGCCGCCTGGCACGTCTTTATAAACCGCAGAAATTCGACGCTCTAAACGCATCTCGGCGGTGTTTAGCGGCTCGCTCACCGCCAGGCGTGGCAGCGTGGTGCGGTAAGCACGCAGCAGGAAAATGGCTTCAACCATGTCGCCGCTGGCCTGCTTGATGGCGAGTGCCGCCAGTTCGCGGTCGGCGATGCCACCTTCGGTCATGACGCGATCAACGGCCAGGCCTAGCTGCTGCTCGATTTGTGCTACACCCAGTTCCGCGAGATTTTGGTCGCCACGGCGGTTGTGTTCCTGAAGTTGATGGGCGGCGGCTATCGCCTTCTCGCCCCCTTTGACGGCGACGTACATCAGCACACCTCCACATGAGTGGTGCGAGGGATCGCCAGCAGGCGCTCGCCACAGGTCAGAATCAAGTCGATACCCAATGGGAACGGGTGCGGGCGCTCGGTGAGTTCATGAATGACACAATCAGGCAGTTGTGGAGCAATCATGCGTTCTTCGCGAATCCCGGCTCCCGTTAAGCGCAACATGCGGCCGCCACTCAGGCTCGGCACTTGCAATATCAGCGTGGCGCTGGTGTCGGGTGCCACGTCTGTTCCCTGTGCCAGCGCGTTAAGCTGCCCGGCTGAAATTGCGCTGTCGGCAACGGCAAACTGCGCTTGCTCAGGTGTTGTGGAAACCGGGGCGTTGGTATGAAAACGGACGTTTTGCAAAGTCACGTCGTTGCTCAGAGCGTCACTGATCCACACAGGTGTGTCGTTATCGGCAAGGGTCAGCAGCACGCTGGTGGAGGCAATGTTCAGTGGTTTCCAGCCATGTTGCAGCGAATGCAGAGCCACAATAACGCCCGGCTCGCTCATCGCTTTGAGCAGGCGGCGGAAGCTCTGTTGTGCATCCTGCACGGGTAGGTTAAAAGCGGTCATCAGGGTCATGCGTTATCTCCGCGAACCAGAGTGAAGAAGTCGACTCGGCTGCTGTTAATTTGGGTGCGACGGGCGGCCAGGCGTTGTTCGCGGTTGGCCGCCAGTGGGGCAATTAAGGTTTCCTGCAATGTCCTGAACTGAACTTGTTCTTGCATTAGCGCGTCGATTACGGCACAGCGTTCGGCGTGGGCTTTATCGCGCCCTGATATGTAGCTGTAACCGTAAGTCCCGTTGGCAAGTTGTACGACCGCACGGGTCAGCGTGGTATCACCGGCAAAAAAACGTTGCCCGGTGGCACCCATTCGCGCCTGAATTTGTACCAGGCCGGTTTCTGGCTGGCGTATTACCTGATAGTCGGGATTGAGTTTTTGTTCTGCCCAAAGTGCTGCCAGTTCTTGAGGCAGGCTGTGGGCGAGCACGGCCATCCACTGCTGGCGCTGTGCGGTGTCAAAATGCGGTGCGTCCATTTAGTGCTCCATGGTGAATTCAATCATGTCGGCACGCGTCAGGCTGACGGAGTATTCCGCAGGAGAGGCGTCACCTTCATGGTGGTTGAGGGTGCGCACGCACAGCAGCGGAGACATATTCGGGATCTCCAGCAGGCGACTTTCTTTGGACTGTGCGCGGCGTGCGCTGATGCGTGTTTGGGTGCGTGTGAGGTTGATACCGAGTTGGGTCTGAATCACGTCGTGCAGCGAACCGCTGGTGAACTGTTGCAGCGCGGGCCACCACGCAAGTTCTGCAAAGTAATGGTCTATCAGGCACACCGCGATTCCGTTAACGCGGCGCAGTGTGCGCAGGTGAATGATGTTCTCGCCTTCGGTGACGCCGAGCGCGTCTGCCACACTATTGGAGGCCGGACGCAGTACCGCGAGTAAGCGCTCGCTGGTGGGGTGGCTTCCCTGGTCGAGCAGGTTCTGACTAAAGCGTGCTTGTGCATTTAGCGGGTAGTCGAATGGACGCATCAGCACCAGCACACCAATTCCCTGGCGGCGCTGCACCCAGCCTTTCTCCACAAGTTGATCAATGGCGCGGCGCAGCGTGTGGCGATTCACTTCATAGCGTGCAGCCAGTTGGCTTTCGGCTGGCAGATAGTCTCCACTGCGGTAGTTTTTGCGCAGCTCCACTTCAAGCAGGGCGGCGATTTCCTGGTAACGCGTCGGGTAACTGGTCGGATGTCTGGATAAGTGCATTTTCAACAAAGCCTCGTTAAATGAAATGCTTACGTAACCGTTGCGACATAAAGTCCAGCAGACTGACTGTGACGATGATGATGACCATCAGCGCGCAGGTTTGCTGGAACTGGAATCCACGAATCGCTTCCCAAAGCGTTACGCCAATCCCGCCAGCACCTACCATGCCAACCACCGTTGCTGAACGGACGTTCGATTCAAAGCGGTAGAGCGAGTAGGAGATAAGCAGTGGCATCACTTGTGGCAGCACGCCGTAGAGAATTTCTTCAAGCTTGTTTGCGCCGGTTGCACGAATGCCTTCCACCGGGCCGGGTTCAATAGCTTCAACCGCTTCAGAAAGCAGTTTGGAAAGGACGCCAGTTGTGTGGATAAACAGCGCCAGCACACCGGCGAATGGACCCAGACCGACGGCGACCACGAACAACATCGCGAAGACCATTTCGTTGATGGCGCGGCAGGCGTCCATCAGGCGGCGCATTGGCTGGTAAACCCACCATGGCACCAGGTTGTCGGCACACATCAGGCCACAAGGAATGGAAAGTACGATGGCAAGGGCTGTGCCCCAGACGGCGATTTGCAAAGTGATAGACATTTCGCCCAGATAGTCGCGCCACTGGCTGAAATCAGGCGGGAAGAAGTCGGCTGCAAAGGTGGCCATGTTGCCGGAATCTTTAATCAAGGTGAGCGGGGCCATTTCCGCGCCTTGCCAGGAGGCAACGAGTACCGCTAACAAAATCGCCCAGGCGAGTAGCGAGAACCAGCTACGTTTTGGTGTGGCGACTTGAATGGTTTGTTGCATGGGGTGCTCCGTTACGGATTGTGCTTTTCGTAGGGTGGATAAGCGGTAGCGTCATCTACCAAATTGTCGGGTGACGCTGCGCTTAACCGCCCTACAAAGGCCTGGAATAATCGTGAATTTACTGAACTGCTTTATTCACGTTGCTCATGGCAGACAGTGCCGCAGTCAAACGATCCAGATCGCTAAGTTGGTTCTGCAACTCGCTGACTTTGATTGTTTTATCTTTGTCATCCATGCCTTTGTTGTCCTTCACTCCCTGCATTTGTTTAAACAGTGCCAACTGGCGAATCGGCACCAGTTGCAGGTCGCTGGATGGACGGAACGGAGCCCAACCGAGACGAGTCAGGACCTCTTTCTCTTCCGGTGTTTTGCCGTAAGTCATAAAGAAGTCGTAGATCTTGTCTTTGGTGGCTTCAGACAGGTTTTTACGCCATGCGATTGGGTCACCTGGGATCAGTGGAGATTTCCAGATGACTTTCAGTTCTTTAAGTTTTTCCGGTGCGGATGTTTTCAGCTTTTCGAGGTTTTCGGTGTTGTTGGTTGCTACATCGACTTGCTTGTTAGCCACTGCCAGGGCGTTGGTTTCATGGCTGGCATTCACAGAACGTTTAAACTCGCTCACCGATGCGTTGTTCTTGGCGAAAACGTAGTATCCCGGGACGAGGTAACCAGAAGTAGAGTTCGGGTCACCGTTACCGAAAGTCAGCTCTTTGCGTTTTGCCAGCATGTCTTGCAGGTTGTTGATTGGGCTGTCTTTGTTAACGATAAGCACGCTCCAGTAACCCGGGCTGCCATCTACTGCTACCGTCTGAGCAAATACCTGACCGTTAGCGCGGTCAACTGCTTCCATGGCCGAAAGATTGCCGTACCAGGCGATATCAACTTTGTTAAAGCGCATCCCCTGGATAATCCCTGCGTAGTCCGGAGCGAAGAAAGCATTCACTTTCATGCCCAGTTTCTTCTCCATATCCTTCAGGAACGGGTCCCACTGCGGTTTCAGGTTTTGTTGTGATTCAGTCGAGATGATGCCGAAGTTCAGGGACTTTTCTTGTTCATCCGCATGGGCGGTGCTGAACAGAGTGCTGACGCTTAGCAGGCTGGTAAAGGCGAGGGCGGCAACTTTTTTGTAGCTCATGGCTGACTGTTCCTTGAAAGAGATAACAAAGTTGTTAAGCAGCAACCGCATCAACGCGATTCATGCTGCGGTAAAGATTGCCCAGACGTTCGTTGTCGAACTCAGAGCTGCTTCCGTCGTAAAACACATGACCCTGACGCAGAGCGACGATGCGTTCGCAGTAGCGCAGGGCGTAGTCCACCTGATGCAGCGTCACCACTACGGTGATGCCATCCAGGCGGTTAATGTCGTGTAGCGTTTCCATAACAATGCGTGCAGATTCCGGATCGAGTGAGGCAATGGGCTCATCGGCCAGAATCACTTTTGCTTGCTGCATCAGCGCACGGGCAATCGCCACGCGCTGTTGCTGCCCACCGGACAGGGTGGATACACGTTGATACGCAAATTGCGTCATGCCGACGCGGGTCAGCGCCTGCAACGCACGTTGCTTTTGTTCGCGGGTAAACCAGTTAAAACAGGTGCGCCAGAACGGCGTGGAACCCAGTGCGCCAATCAGTACGTTTTCCAGTACTGTCAGGCGGTTCACCAGGTTGAACTGCTGGAAAATGTAGCCGGTGTGAGCTCGACTCTTACGAATATCACTTGCCAGGCGGCCCGCTTTTTGGACGGTGCGGCCTAGCAATTCAACGTGACAATGAGCTGATTTATCAGAAGTAATCAGACCGCTCAGATGGCGTAAGAGGGTGGATTTGCCTGAACCTGACGGCCCCAGCAGAGCGACCATCTCACCTTCATTTACTTCCAAATCAACAGCATTTAATGCCTGATGCTGGTTGAAGGTTTTGCTCAATTTGTTGACGCGAATAATTGTTTGCATCATTCAGGCTCCTTAAAAAGTTGCCTCATGGTGCCGATAGAATGTGACGATTTTGTTAAAGATAAGTTTCGATATGATGAAGAGTGAGCGGGAGCCTGGAAGTCATCAGGCTAATCAACTATTTGTCGTATTGTTTCACGCTTCGTTTTTGTCTTTGCTTACAGATACCCGTCGGTCGTTGGGAAAGCAGCGATGAGCAAAAACATTATTTTTTGTGCCGATGGCACATGGACCGCTCCCGGTGTAGAAAATCAAGCGGATGACGAAGCCGCAGCGAGTAACGTTTATCAATTGTTTGTTGATTTAAAAGGGACAGTTGATAAGCAAAGTTTGTTGTTAGCCAATGAGCAAGAAAAGATCCTGACCAATAGCAGTGGCGGGATCGTACAAGTTGCCAAGTACATTTATGGTAGGGGCGATCCGCATAATGGTCTGGTGAAACGCCTCGGAGGTGCTTTTGGCGCCGAGTTGATCGTGCCGATCATTCGCGGGTATACCTTTATTAGTCGGCACTGGCAGGCGGGCGATCGTATCTATCTGGTGGGATTTAGCCAGGGTGCTTATACCGCGCGAGTGCTGGCACAGATGATTATCGACCGTGGTTTATTAAATCGTGAAAAGCTGAATTTAAATGCTCGCAATAAAGATGAAGCGTGGCGTTTTGCTTCATCCGTATGGGCGCAATATCTTGCTCATTCCCCGGATATGAGCCCCAGCCTTTTGGGCGGTGTGGTGCGTGAGCTGCCGGGATTTTTTTGTGACAGCGTAGACCCAACCTGCATAACTCGACCGGCGAGCATCGAAGCGGTAGCGGTGTGGGAAACCGTTGGGCAGATGGGCATTCCCAAGTATTTCAATGATAAGCGGTATAACGTTTTTCGTTTTAACAATACTGAGCTGCATTCACGGGTTAAATACGGCCTTCAGGCCATTGCCATTGACGAGCAACGTCTCGATTTAGCACCGGTGTTGTGGGATAACCGCGATCGTATTTTGCAGGTGATGTTTCCCGGTATTCATCATGATGTCGGTGGGGGCTATATTGGCACGGACGAGGACCGCAGCTTGTCGAATGGCGCATACCTTTGGATGCACGATGCACTCGACGATTTGGGCGTTAATCTGGCACCCAGCGAAGTGGTGGCTGACCCCCTTGGGCCGCTGCATTGTGACTGGTATCCACCCACGCGCTATCTGCGCATTATGCCCCGGCAACTTCCGCCACCGATCACTTCATCCATGATGGTTCACCAGTCGGTGATTGAGCGTCTTAGTGGTGGTGCAACGTTACTTCAGCAGTCGGCAATCAATGGGGAATGGCTGAGTGGTTCATATAGCCCGCAGCCTTTGCAGGATTATCTGCGCGGGGAAGGTGCTATCCCCATTAACTGGGCGATTGCGCGGTAAAAAGATTGAGAATGGGTTGCGTAGGTGGATAAGCGCAAGCGTCATCCACCATTTTCGTCAGATTTGTCGGATGACGCTGCGCTTATCCGACCTACGTTTGGCATCAGGTCGAACCGGCTACATCGGTTTTTCGACATTCACCATCCATGGAATACCGTATTTATCGGTAAACATACCGAAGCCTTTTGCCCAGAATGTTTCGCTCCATGGCATGGTGACATCACCACCTGCGGAAAGGTTGTCGAACCAACGTTTTCCCTCACTGACATCTTTGCTGGATAAACTCAGCGAGTAGCCCGCGTGTTTTACTTTATCGGCGGACATATTGCCGTCGCTCATCATCACTTCACCATCGCCAATGCGCACATTGGCATGCATGATTTTATCGTCCGGCCAGTTAAAACCGCTGCTGCATCCTTCAGCCGACTGATTCTCGTCTTTTGGCATTTCACCAAAAGTCATTTTAAACAACAGCTCAGCACCGATGGCTTGTTTGTAGAACTCAATCGCTTCTTCACAGGTGCCGTCAAAAAAGATGTAGGGGCTTACAGACATGACTAATTCCTCATAATGCGGAGTGCACAAGAAGTTTAGTTGGGGGAAGTTGGGCAAGCCAGGCGGGGGAGGGTGGTTTTTCTCCTCTCCCGGGGGGAGAGGAAAAATTACTTAGTTCTTCTTAACGAACTCAGATTTCAGCTTCATTTGGCCGAAACCATCAATCTTGCAATCGATGTTATGGTCGCCTTCAACCAGACGGATACCTTTTACTTTAGTACCAATCTTCAACATAGAAGAGCTGCCTTTGACCTTCAGATCTTTAATTACAGTGACGTTATCACCCTCAACTAACAGGTTACCGTTGGCATCTTTAACAACCAGTTGATCGTTGTCTGCTGCAGGTTCGGCATCATTCCATTCATGCGCACATTCCGGGCAGATAAACATACCGTTGTCTTCGTAGGTGTACTCGGAATTGCATTTAGGGCAATGAGGGAGTGTCATCGTCATATCCTCAAAAATAAGCTTTAAAAATAGCGGTTTCCCGCCAAAAGTGGCGTGATTATACATTAAAACCCTACTTTTGTGGGGAGGATTGCCGCTATGCCTTGCACCAGCCAGAATATCGTAATAAGAAAATGCTATTTTTAAACGTTAATCAATTGCTAAATTCGCGACGAAAATACAGAATAAGTTTATAAAAATACGCTATGGTCTCTCTTTCTGGTTATTTAGCCAGAAACTCACTCTATGAAAAAATAAGCCTGATTATAATATTGTCGAATAAATGATTTCCGCGCGTAATTATAATTTCCGGTACTGAGTAGACACACAAAATATATACCCAAAATAATTCGAGTTATGGTAAGGCGGCAAGCGCGTGCGTCCCTGGAGCGTAGTTAACTATGTGACTGGGGCGAAGGCGAGCAGCCAACGCATCAAAAACTTAACGAATGATGAGTATAAAGGTTTTTAAAAATCCGGAGAATTTTATTTAAGTAAGGATTTTTTATGCACACACAAGCAATATTTGAGTTAAGTCAGGAAGCCGAGCGGTTATTACAACTTGCCCTGCAAAATCTGAATACACTAAAAACAGTTTCTTTTACTACACAGCATGACGTTAATTATTTTGGGCAGTTCCAAACTGGAGGGGCTGTCCCTGCAAAATTTAGCCCACGAAGCATCCTGGCGCAGCAGGCTATGCTGCAAAATGAGTTACGCAAAATAACTCAGCATGAAATGGTATTGGCGATTGTCGGAACAGTAAAAGCGGGAAAATCAACCACCATTAATGCCATTATTGGGACTGAGGTCTTACCTAACCGTAATCGCCCTATGACAGCATTACCGACACTCATTCGCCATACCCCTGGCCAGCGTGAGCCCGTGCTGCATTTTCCCTATGTTCAACCCATCGAACAGCTTATGAATACGTTGCAAATTCGTTTGCAACAAACCGATCGCGAAACGCTGTCAAAGCATCTGGAAATTGATCGGGATATGGCGGGATTATTAACCCGTATTTCCCAGGGGGAATCTTTCGCTAAGCATTATCTTGGTGCTCAACCTATTTTCCATTGCCTGAAAAGCCTTAATGATTTAGTGCGTTTATCGAAAGCATTGGATGTGGCTTTTCCATTTAAGGCCTATGCCGCTATTGAACATGTCCCTGTTATTGAAGTGGAGTTTGTCCATTTAGCAGGAATGGATGAAGCCTACGGGCAACTGACATTACTCGATACTCCTGGGCCAAACGAAGCCGGGCAGCCGCATCTGCAAAAAATGCTTCAGGAGCAGTTGTCGCAGGCGTCTGCTGTGTTGGCGGTATTGGATTACACCCAATTAAAATCCGTTTCTGACGAAGATGTACGTAAAGCGATATTGGGCACCGCGTCATCTGTCCCGCTCTATGCGTTGGTGAATAAGTTCGACCAAAAAGACAGAAATGGTGACGATGCAGAACAGGTTAAAGCGTTAATTTCTGGCACGTTGATGAAAGGAACGATTGAGCCTCACCATGTCTTCCCTGTGTCATCGATGTGGGGATATCTGGCTAACCGTGCCCGCCATGAATTGGCATTGCACGGCAAATTACCGGACCCGAATGAACAACGTTGGGTGCAGGATTTTGCCGATATTGCTTTGGGGCGTCGCTGGCAAAGTGAGGATTTGGCCGATGTTGGTGCGCTGCGCCAGGCAGCTGAGTTGCTGTGGGAGGACTCGCAGTTTGCTGAGCCCATCCAGACGGTACTTCATGCTGCACATGCCAATGCTTCAATGTACGCACTGCGTTCTGCCTGCCAGAAATTGCTGAATTACACCCAGGGCGCGGAGGATTACCTTAATTTCCGCTGCCAGGGCCTGCGTATTGCCAGCCAGCAGTTGCAGCATAATATCGCAGCCCTTGAAGATGACATGAGTCTTGCCGCTTCCAGTCAGAAGGCCGCAAACGTCGTTTCCCAGAGCAATATGAAGCTGGCTGTTGAAGCAATGAGTGATTTTATTCGACGTTACGAACAGCAGATTAATGACAATATTCAGGACTATTTTCAGCATGGAAAAGTGCCTGAAAAGCTGACACGGCAGGCTCTGTCGTTTGGGACTCAGCGCGGTCATGACTTTGATGCGCGCTATGAAACGCTCAGTTTTGACGATGAAGAATCGGCACAAATTGCGCTGCACAGGATCCGCGCTTCTTGCGAAATCATCCTGACCGCCGCGCAGGAAAAGATGACTGAAGAGTTAACTCATCTTTTTAGTTATCTGGAAGTTGAGCTGGCAGATACGCTGCGTAACACCCTAAAACCGATAGAGGCTCGCGTTGCACAAGGGTTAGCGCAAGCAGGATTTCGAACCAATATCAGTCTGCCGGTATTTCACGTCGGCTTATTAAACTTCAATGCTAATCAGGCATTTAATGAACTCATTGAAGAGCAGGATATTCCTGTCTCCCAACTGCGACGCCAGGCCGGGATGCGTGGAACGGTTGCGCGCTGGCTTAATAGCGAGGATTGGGGCTGGGAAGGATATACCGTGATGCAAAGCCGCTACGTCATTTCTTTAGCCGATGTACAACACAAACTGTGTCAGCACGTCAGCGATTTTCTGCTGCAGCTTAATCAGAATATGGCCACGCAAATTGAAATGTCTGTGACTGAGGGAATGGCGGCGTTCTTTGCCGATTTTTCCCACGCACTGGAAGCGATACGTCTGAACCTGCAGCAAAGCCTGAATGTGCGTCAGCAAAATGAAGACGCGGTGGCCGCTTTGCGCCAACAGCTGCAGCAGTGCGTAAGAATCACACGTTACATCCATGAGGACTCCCGCCTGTTGCGGGATGATATTCAGACGCTTTTTACGGTAGAACAGCAATGAGCAGTGTATTACTAGGTACTCAAACTGGCGCTTTAGAGTGTGTTGCAGAGAAGTTTGTCGTTGATTTTGCCAGAAATAGCGGTATCTCTCGTGAGCCATGGCGCTCCCAGCAAAGCAAAGCGTATTACCAGAGGCTGACCGGGGAGTTTATCGGCCAGAGTCAGTTGCAGAAATGGGCAGTGGATGAGGTTTTGCTCGAAAAACCAGAAGTTATGCTGGCGATGCTTGGGCACCTTTGCCAGCGGGTGGCGAAAAAACACCATGCTATTGAGAAAGTGTATGAAAGCATCTCTGCTATGGCGTTAACTTCGGCAAGGGTGACCAGTGACGCTTCAGAAGCCCGCATGCAGCTCGTTCAGGTTCAGCAGCAACTGGCGCAGCGTGTCGGCAAACTGGAAACACAATTGCAGGGCACCGACCTCGCTCATCTGGGTTCCGTACATTGCGAGCAAGTTTTTGCACGTTGGCAGGCTGGGCATTATTTTACCTTTTCTCCTGCTGGTCGTTGTTATGTCGCGTTGCAGGAACTGTACTGGGGCGCGTTTGGTGATGCGCTGCGCTTTGGCCGTTTATCGCAGGGCACAGAGCTAATTGAGCAAGCTCGCGCGCTGGCAATCAGCCAACTCGCCCACGATGTAAATGCTTCAGCCCGCACGCGCCATTACTACTACGAGTGGCTGAAGTTTCCTTCAACCGCAGGAATGATGGAAAGCAAAGAAGCCATGGCATGGCTTGGTGATGATTGTGACAGTGAACATCAGCCCGTTAGTTTTGCCACTACCCAAACACATCAGGGCGTTTCACTCGGTATGCCACGTATTTGTTCCGCAATGCGTTTAGGAAGTGCGATGGTCGATGAAGTGTTTATTGATGGGGGATTTACCAAATAAAATCTTATTATTCCGGTGTGAGGTTGCTGATGAATACAATATGATTTAAAAACAGCGTTTACACCGGTTTTGAAATATATCTAAACGCGGAAGATTTTCTTATTATGTCGCAAATTTAGATATTAAATTTCAATGTCATCCTAAAAAGTAACAGCGCTATCTTTCTGTTTATCATCACTAAACTATGCTTTGTATCATTTAGCCCCGCAAAAGTACCAGACAATAAAACCAATTCTGTGTCGCGCCTCACTTGCTGCTTTTTCCCCCACTCCTCAGAATATATTTTGCCGCATGCTGCGGATGACCTCATTTACTACGCCAGGGAGAAGTGATGAAAAAGATCTTTTTGTGCTGTGCCGCCGGAATGTCCACCAGCATGTTAGTCGAAAGAATGAAACAGTCCGCCGCCAGCCGAAATATTGAAGTAGAAATTACGGCGGTGCCGGTGTCTGAATTTGACCAAATCATCACGGACGCTGATGTCATTTTGCTTGGGCCACAGGTGAAATTCCAGTTACAGAGTATATCCAGCGCAGCCGCGCCACACGGCGTGCCGGTGGCAGCGATTGATATGATGCTGTACGGCTCAATGCAGGGCGATAAGGTGCTGGATCAGGCCCTGTCTTTATTAAAAAACGCACAATAAGGATGGGTCATGAAATACCGTTTTCCTGAGAATTTCTGGTGGGGTACAGCAACCAGCGCAACACAATCCGAAGGGCACCAGGCCGGAGATGGCAAAGGCGAAAATATTTGGGATTATGCCTCACATCATTTTAACGAACGCTTCTTGGGTGGCGTAACCGCGGACGATACCTCAACGTTTTACCAGAACTATCGGGAAGACATTCAACGCGCCAAAGATATTGGTCTGAATTCATTTCGAACCTCAATTTCCTGGTCACGCCTTATTCCTGATGGTGACGGGGAAATTAATCCTCAGGCAGTCGATTTTTATAACGCAGTGATTGATGAGCTAAATGCTCAGGGCATCGAGCCGTTTATTAATCTTTATCACTTCGATATGCCGATGGCGCTCCAGGAAAAAGGCGGTTTTGAAAACCGTGAAGTTGTAGATGCGTTTGCCCGCTACGCGCGAATTTGTTACGAGCATTTTGGCGACCGGGTGCGCTACTGGTTCACCTTTAACGAACCGCTAATTCCTGCTGAAGCAGGTTATTTGCATCCTCGCCATTACCCTTATGTGACCAGTTTCCGCCGTGCTGCGCAGGTGTTGCATCATATCGTTCTGGCCCATTGCAAAGCGGTTGCTGCCTGGCGTGAGCTGAATATTGCCGGGCAGATTGGCATCATTATGGATGTTATTCCGGTTTATCCACGCAGCGATACACCGGAGGACTTACACGCCGCAGAAATGGCCGATCTATTTTATACCCGCAGTATTAACGAGCCGATTTTGCTTGGACGCTACCCGGATGAACTGATCGCCATTTTGAAAGAGTACGATCAATTGCCGGTAATTCAGCCAGGTGATTGTGAGCTTATCGCCAACACGCGTATTGATTTACTGGGAATTAATTATTATCGCCCGCGCCGTGTTAAAGCGCGTGAAACCCTGCTCGAAGAACCGCACGGTTTTGTGCCAGAGCGATTTTTTGAAGAATACATTATGCCGGGGCGCAGGATGAATACCTCGCGCGGCATTGAGATTTATCCTGCGGCACTTTATGACATCGCGATGGTGGTGAAAGATCGCTACGGCAATTTGCCGTGGTTTGTCTCGGAAAACGGCATCGGTATTTCTGACGAAGAACAGTTCATGGTTAACGGCCAGGTGCAGGATGATTACCGCATTGAGTTTCTTCAGGAACACCTGAGTTATTTACATCAGGCCATTGCCGATGGCAGTAACTGCCTGGGTTATCACATGTGGACGTTTATCGACTGTTGGTCATGGCAAAACGCTTATAAAAATCGCTATGGTTTTTATCGTCTGGATTTAGAAACTCAGCAGCGTTCGCTTAAAAAATCGGGCCTGTGGTTTAAGGCTGTGATTGAAAATAACGGATTCGAGGGGGCGCAATAATGTCTTACTTTGAACAACTGGCTGAAAAAATGCTGCCGGTGGCAAATGCCATTGGCAACCAGCGGCATATGCAGGCAATCCGTAATGGGCTTATCTCAATTTTACCGCTGACTATTGTCGGGTCATTCTTCGTTATTTTGCTCAATATCCCGATAAAAGGTTATATGGATTTCATCGCGCCATATCGCGATATGCTGGATGTGCCGTTCCGTTTTACCGTGGGATTAATGTCGCTGTATGCTGCTTTTACTATCGGTTCGTTCCTCGGTAAAAGTTACAAGCTCAACGATATTACCAGCGGGCTGTTGGCGATGCTGGCGACATTGCTGATGATTGTGCCCGTCAACATCAAACAAGGCATTACCGTTGCCGGAGACGCGGTTTCCGGACGTTATATTCCCATTACTTCGCTAAGTTCTCAGGGGCTATTTGGCGCGATTATTTCCTCACTGATTGCTATTGAGATTTACCGTTTTATTAAAGTCAGAAATATTGAAATAAAAATGCCAGAGGGCGTGCCACCGGTGGTGGCTAGTTCGTTTTCCGCGTTATTTCCGACTCTGGCGGTAGTGTTGATCTTCTGGATCCCGCGTCACTTTTTGAATATCGATATTAACGCCATCATCAGTTACATCATCATGCCGCTCAAAGGGTTTATGACCGGTACGAACCTGTTCGGCGGCATTGTTACGCAGTTCTTTATCGATCTGTTCTGGGTATTCGGTATTCATGGCCATGCGGTGATGGGGCCATTGATTCGCCCGCTTTGGGATCAGGCGATTGTGCAGAATATGGAGATGTTCCAGGCGGGCACCAGCGCTTACGAACTGCCAAATATTTTCACCGAGCAGTTCTTCCAGTGGTATGCGCAGATGGGCGGTACGGGCTCGACACTGGCGCTGGTCGTGTTGTTTATCCGTTCTAAAGCGGCTTATTTGAAATCGTTGGGGAAACTGTCGTTTATTCCGGGGCTGTTTAACATCAACGAACCGATGATTTTCGGTGCACCAATAGTGATGAACCCGATTCTGGCTGTTCCCTTTATTCTTGCGCCGATGGCAAACACTGTAGTGGTGTATCTGTTTACCATCACCGGAATTATTCCACGCATGATGGTGAAACCACCGTTCACTATTCCTGCTCCGTTAGGGGCGTTGATCACCTCTAACTGGAATCTGGTTGCCTGTGGGCTGGTGTTCGTCTGCTTCTTTATTTCATTGGCTATCTACTATCCATTCTTCAAGGTTTACGAGAAGAAGATGCTGGAAACCGAGCAGCAACAGCGCGAAGAAGAAGAGAAGGCGAAACAGTTGGCGAATGCTTAAACCCTCCTGGCCCTCTCCTTTCCAGGAGAGGGCCAATTTGCTACTTAACCCGAACCTCATCCAAAATCCAATCATGAAACGCCTGAACTTCCGGGCGTTTCAATGAAGCACTTGAACAAACAACATAATAAGACCAGTTAATCGGCCAGCGGTTTTTTGGGAATAGCTGAACCAGACGGCCAATATCTAAATCCTGTTGCACCAGCGCCTTGCGTACTAACGCAACCCCTCGACCAGTGAGTACAGCCTGAATCACGGTAGCGGTCGAGTTAATGTGTTGGCGAGTCTGGTAAAGATTATCCAGCCCAATTTGCATCAACACATTCTCCCATGATGGGAAGTTGGCCCCAGGGTGTGGCGTATCATCCTGAATCAACTTTTGATAAGACAGCCAGGCGGCATTGGCATCGCCCTCAGCGGGAAGTAATGACGGGCTACAAATCATCACCACCTCTTCATCCATCATCCAGTCAGCGACCAGTCCAGGCCAGCTCCCAGGGCCGCAGCGGATACCAATATCGGCCTCACCATGTGTCAGATCGATAAGTCGGTCTGCGACATCAAGGCGCACATCTATCGTTTCATAACGTTCGGAAAAGCGGTTGAGCCGTGGCATTAGCCAGTTCATCACTAATACTTGCGACGCGGTGATCACCAACACTGAACGTGCTTTGCGGCCACGAAGTTTTTTTAACCCCATTTCGAGTTTATCCAGCCCGAGGGAAATATCGTCGAGCGCTTCCTGAGCTTCATGAATCAGCGTCAAACGCTCATTCCCGGAGCGGCTGCGGTTGAGTAAGGGATGTCCAACCCACTCTTCCAGTGCGCGCACCAACTGGCCCACGGCGGCAGGCGTGACGCCTAATTCATTTGCCGCACCGGTAAAACTACCGTGGCGCGCCGTAGCCTCGAAGGCTTGCAGCCATTTCAGTCTATTCAATGTTCGCATGTATACGCCTTTTCATTAGCAGGCAATTAGCGTAGCGCAGGAGAAGCTAGTGAGATAGTTTTTCTTTCTCGGTGCGTTATTTCTTATGGTTCGTGGATGCCGTACTAAGCTGGCATTCTTTGCTCATCGACAGGGAGACAAGCTTCTCCTTGTATCAACTAACATAGAAATTATTGTGGAGAGAATCATGAGCAACGTATTCGCAGGTAAAAAACTTTTGGTTGTTGGCGGCACAAGCGGCATGGGTCTGGAAACTGCACGTCTGGTGCTGGAACAGGGCGGTAGTGTGGTGTTGGTGGGTAATCGCCAGGAAAAAGCAGATGAAGCGCGTGCAGCACTTTCACCATTGGGTAAGGTCGACACCATCATTGCCAACCTGATAACCACTGAAGGTATGAAGCATGTGATGGCAACAGTAAATGCTGAGCATCAGGATATTGATCTGCTGGTTAACGCCGCTGGGGTCTTCTTCCCTAAAGCATTTACTGAACATGAAGAAGCCGATTACGACATGTATATGAACATTAACCGCGCGACGTTTTTTATCACCCGTGATGTTGTGAAAAACATGATTGCCGCAGGCATTCAGGGTTCTATCGTAAATATCGGTTCTATGTGGGCGCAACAAGCGATTGGTGCAACACCTTCTTCTGCTTACTCCATGGCAAAAGCAGGCTTGCATGCGCTGACCAGGAATATAGCTATTGAGCTGGGTGGTAACGGGATTCGCGTGAATGCAGTATCGCCAGCGGTAGTACAAACACCCATTTATGAAGGTTTTATTCCGAAAGACGAAGTTCACGGCGTAATGGACAGTTTCAATAGCTTCCACCCGATTGGCCGCGTAGGTACACCACGTGATGTCGCTGAAACTGTCGGGTTCCTGCTTTCCGATAAAGCGGGTTGGGTAACCGGCGCGTTGTGGGATGTGGATGGTGGTGTGATGGCTGGCCGTAACTAATCTTTAAGTACCGCCCTCATCCTCTCCCAATGGGAAGGGATGAGGGGATAATATTGAAATAATTAACACTTTTTATTTAAGAACCCGCCTGAGTAATTGAAATCCCATTCCTACACATGTAGTCAAAATATGATCAGTATCATCTATACCCTGATTAACCTATTTATTAAAAAGATAGACTAAATCAATAAAATTGGTTTTCTGTTCGTTGTTTACTCATGGTGTAAATATTTTAGAACACTTGGTCGGACAAGTTATAATTTAATCTAACTCAGAATTACCTCTAAACGTAATAATATTACCGGCCTCGCTATTCTTTACTACACCAGGATGTTTTAACGCAATGAACGCGATAATCGTTGACGACCACCCATTGGCGCGTATCGCCATTCGCAATTTGCTCGATACCAACGGTATTACGGTCACCACTGAGCTCGATAGCGGTGAGCATGCGGTACAAACCGTCGAGAAACTCAAGCCTGAACTATTAATTATCGATGTAGATATTCCCTGCATCAGTGGTATTGAAGTGCTGGAACAGCTACGTAAACGGCACTACGTTGGCATCATTATTATCATCTCAGCCAAGAATGAACTGTTCTACGGTAAACGCAGCGCTGAATGCGGTGCTAATGGCTTTGTTAGCAAAAAAGAGGGCATGAACAACATCCTCGCGGCTATTGAGGCGGCAAAAAATGGTTACAGCTATTTCCCATTCTCACTCGAGCGCTTCAGCGGTGCCGCGACGACAGAACAGGACAAGCTGGATACGTTATCTACCCAGGAAATGAAAGTATTACGCTATATCCTCAATGGCATTGATTACACAACCATTGCCAGCAAAATGAATATTAGTAATAAAACCGTCAGTACTTATAAAAGTCGCTTAATGGAAAAGTTAGATTGCTCCTCATTAATGGAACTTTATGAATATGCGCAAAGAAATAAAATAGGATAGTGATATGCGGTTTAGATTATATATTTATTTGGCAGTAATGTTTTTCTTGAGCGTTTTTTCGGCTTCTGGTGCCGCTCAGTTAATTGAGCTGAAAAGTAATTATCAACCAGCGGCACTGGATATTCGTTTAAGCGCCGATGAATCGCGCTGGCTGGCACATCATAATACTCTGACAGTCGGCACCTGGTTGCCTGAAGTTTCACCTATTGATTATAAAAGCGAGGGTAAACATTACCAGGGCGTCAATGCAGATTATCTTGCACTAATGCAAAAGAATCTGAACATTAAAATTGCTATCAAACAGTACGATAACGAACAAGAGGCGCTGGCGGCACTCTCACGAAATGAAGTCGATACGCTGTTGACTCAGCTATCCCAGCATAAAAGAGTGGGCAGTGACTTGCTGCGCACTTCGGCATTGATAAAGACCTGGCCGACGTTGGTTACCTCACTCAAAAACACTTTGCTACCGCTGACCACGCGTAAAGAGGTTACCCTGGCCTGCGTGAAAGATTGTGCGTTTCTGGATGTGGCTAAGGCGGCTTTTCCTAATGCAAAAATTACCTTTTACGATAGCGATTACCAGGCGATGTCGTCTGTTATGTCCGGGCAGAATCAATATTTCATTGGTAATAACGTCACGACTGCGAATTGTATCTCTAAATATTTTTCGCAATCACTGGTTATTACGCACTACTTTAACAAGCAGCAACAATACAATTATTTTGTCACCAGCCAGCATCAACCGCTGTTGCGAAATATCCTTGAGAGCTTTATTACCTCTATCAGCAATGAAACCCATATGCGGGTGATGCAGAATTGGTTAAATCGCGGCAATCTGGCTTATCTGAATAAGCCAATTCCCTTCAGCGATGAAGAGAAAAGCTGGCTTAAAAATCACCATGAAGTTCGGGTGTTGATTAACCCCAATTATCCCCCTTTTACGCTAGTCGATCATGACGGTGAGTTGCGCGGCATCATGGCGGATTTGCTCAATATCATCCAGTTGCAAACTGGGCTGGAATTTAAGCCGATTATCGTCAATTCCAACGGCGAAATGGCGCAAAAAATGGCGCAGGGGAACTGGGATATGATCCCCGCGGCCACCTTCAGTAATGAAGCACAGAAATTTGTCTCGTTTAGCGATCCGCTAATGAATGTCTCGTTCGTGATTGTCACCGCACATCGCGAAACGGCGGCCACATTGCAGGCAAGACCGATGCGTATCGCTCTGGCTGCGGGGCATATCCTGGCGCACGATTTAAAGCAGAGGTATCCGCAGGCAACCTGGGTTGAGACAGATAATGTTAGCGTGGCGATGAAAATGGTTGAGGAAGGCGAGGTGGATGCGGCGATCACCACCGAGCTTTCAGCACGCTACATGATTGATCATTACTACCCGCAAAATATGCATTACATGCGACTGCCCGGTACGCCCGTTGCGTCAATCAGCTTTGCGATGTCGCGCGATGAGCCGGAACTCAAATCCATTTTGAGTAAGGCGCTGCAAGCGATTCCTCCACGCGAAATTCTGCAAATGACGGAGAAGTGGTCGAAGATTTCCAGCGTGCAGATTGATACCTGGAGCCTTTACAGCAAACAGTTCTATCAGTTGGTTCTCTTCGCGCTGGTGCTTATCGCCATCAGCCTGGGCTGGGGGCTGTCGCTTTCCCGGGAAGTGCGTAAAAGAAAGCAATCGCAGCGGCAACTCGAAGAGCAACTGCATTTGAAAGAGGCACTGTCCCGCGAGCTGGAGGCTGAAAAAGATAAAGCGATTCAGGCCACTAAAGCAAAAAGTCGTTTCCTTGCAAGTATGAGCCATGAGTTACGTACACCCGTCAGTTCGATTGTGGGTTTTTTAGAATTGCTGTCGAGTTCGGATCTTAGCTCCAGCCAACGTAAAGAGGCGATAGCACTTGCCGGGGCGACGGCCCAATCGCTATTGGGGTTAATCGGTAAGATTCTTGATGTCGATAAAATTGAGTCAGGAAAATATCAAATTGCCCCACAGTGGACTGATTTAACTCAGCTTATCGACCTGCAATGTCACTCGTTTGATGCACTGGCGAAGCAAAAGGGCATTACGCTGCGCTGCATCAGCCATTTGGCAGCCGAAGATCGGGTACTGGTCGATCCGCAGGCTTTGCGGCAAATCCTCACCAATTTGGTCGGCAATGCGTTGAAGTTTACTGAACAGGGGCATATTCAGGTGTCTGCTCGCCTGATCCCCGAAATGGATAAACACGGCACGTTAGTGATTACGGTAAGTGATACCGGCTGTGGAATTAGCCCGGAAGAGCAGGAAACGTTATTCCACCGCTACGTTCAGGCGCGTCAGGGGCGTGAGCAAACGGGTTCTGGTCTGGGGTTGGTTATCTGTAAAGAGCTGGTCACGCTGATGGGCGGTACGCTTGAAATGAGCAGCCGCCAGTCGCTGGGTACCACTTTTACGATAACGCTTGCGGTTGAAACGGCTCAACAATCGCTAACGCCAACGCGCGATACGCCTGCGGCGTTGTCGCCATTGCCACGCTTATCGATTCTGATTGCGGACGATAACCCGACTAATCGCCTGCTACTCAAACGGCAGTTAAATACCATTGGTTTCAATGTTGATGAAGCTTGTGATGGCGAGGAGGCTGAAGCCAAAATCCTCAGCAAGCAGTACGACTTGTTGATAACGGATGTGAATATGCCGAAAAAAGATGGCCTCGAACTGGCGGCGTCGTTACGTCGTCAAAATCAGCGGCTGCAAATCTGGGGGCTTACTGCCAGTGCCTTGTCTCAGTCACGCGAACAGTGTCTGGAAAGTGGGATGAATCAATGTCTGTTTAAGCCGGTGTCGATTCAAACGCTGACCCATGAGCTCAGTAAACTGGATGTTGGCCGTTCAATGCCTTGTGTTACCCGGCATCTGAAACTCAGCATTTTGACCGAGAATACGGGGGGAGATCGGAAGTTGATGAATGAAATTCTGGAAACGTTCCGCGAAGCTTCGGCAAATGATTTGCAGGCAGCTGTGCATTCAATAGAAGAAGATGAGCCGCAAATGTTTTTGCATGCGCTACATCGTCTGCATGGCTCGGCTCAAATACTGGAAATCACAGCTTTACAGAAACTTTGTGAACCCTTTGAGTCACGCCGACATGATTCGCTACCGCTTGAGGAGCGACGGGAGGCATTAGAGGAAATTACTACGGTTATGCGAGAAATTGAGGTGGAGATAGAGAGCTTGATGAGCCACTGAGATTGAATGGTCGGGCAGTTATTGCCCGACCATTCCCCGCGCGCACTCTCAATACAAACGCAGATTAATTGCTAGCAGCAAACATTTCGCTATCAACCACGATACCGTCTTCAGCACCTTTCAGTACCAAATTCGCCTCGTAGTATTTGCCGTCTGCCAGCAGTTTTTGGGCCTGAGCAACCGCTTTACGGGTCTGGTTCAGTGGCATCAGATATTGATTTTCCATCACGCCAATTCCGGCCAGACGTAAGGTATCCATCGCACCTTTCTGGTCGCCTTTGGCCATTTTTTCATTAGCAGATTTGATGGCGCTCTCTTTTGCTGGGGTCGCAATGTAGTCTTCAGACAGCGCTACCGTTGCGTTAATGATCACGTATTGATCGTCGATCATTTTCGCTTTGGCGTCGGTTTTGACAAATTTCTTCCAGTCAGCGCTGTCATCTTTCAGCAAGGTTGCTGCGTCGTCGGTCAATTTCTTCGCGCTGGCAGGTTCACCGTGGAATAGCGCCAGGCGTGCAAACTGAATATCACGCATTGCATTGGCACCCTGAACCGCAACTTGCATGACATCAGCCGCTTCTTTTTGGATTTGTGCGGTTGCCGCTGCGGTCTGTGCTGGGGTTGCAGTTGCTGCTGCTAATACAGGTGCAGAACTCATCATAGTTGCCAACAGGCCTGCCAGAATTAATTTTTTCATTATCTTCTCCTTAATAAAATGGGTGTTCATCACCAAACGCCACCAGAATAAAAAATAAGTATCATAATGAAAATCAGAGCGCCGGATTAATAATGCAAGCACAGTCTTACATATGTCAGAAGAGACAGACAGATGTCAGACTCAGCGTATAAAAATGGCTCTTCACTCTTATTTACTCCGCAGTCACGTGGGGACTACCATTTCAATTATTGAAACTACGGCGGAGATAATATGTTCATCTTTAACCAATATAGAATGAAGGCGCTGAGTGAAGCCTCTCGTATTTATTATAAAAAACATGCTCTGGTCATGGCTGTTCTGCTACTTATATGTGGTGCCTGCTGTCTTATCTATCCATTTATGTCCGGACTGTATCTCAGTTATATAATTGGCATGATGTTTATGATTTGCGGCTTTTATACACTTTATAGCCTGGTTGTCTTTCGCCAGCAGCACTGGAAATCCAAATTTGTCAGCGTGATTTTCGCTCTCGCCTGGTTGTTGTTGGGTTACAGCTTCGTCGCCAATCCGATGGTTGGGATGAACTCTTTATCGATAATATTTTGCTGTCTGTTCATTATCGGTGGCGTTTCGCGCATCGTATCTGGCTTCACCATGCGCGGTCGTTCCGGGGCCATCTGGAACATTTTTATCGGTATTTTTGACTTGCTGATTGCCGCTATCTGGCTGGGCATGAACCCTGAGCAGTCTTATCTATTCACCACTGTTTTTATTGGTCTGGAGATGATCTTCAGTGCCGGGAGTTTTATCTCTTTACGTAAGAAGTTGGCGCTGGCGCAACCTAAACGGCTGGCGGTAAAAGATTCTAAATAACCACTGGAATAATTTATGAATATTAAAGCAAGTATCTCGATAATTATTGCCGCAGCGGCTCTTTCTACCACTTTTAATTCTGCTTTTGCTGCGCAACAGGAAACGACGCCACAAAATATGACCTGTCAGGAATTTATGGATATGAATCCGAAGTCCATGACGCCAATTGCCTTTTGGGTCGTCAATAGAAATACCGATTTTAAAGGTGGCGATTATGTTCACTGGCATGAGGTCGAAACCGTAGCGGTGCCGAAAATATTCAAGCAATGTCAAAAGACACCGCATGCCAAATTAGGTGAAATAACCCCAGCCCTAAAGTAACTGAATAATAAATTTATCTGATATGAAAAGGATTAATGATGACTATGCTCATTCAGCCCGCCGAAAATGAAAATGATGATGTTTATGCATCTGTAGAACTATCTACCTCACTGCCAAAAAATGTATTCCCGGTTCAAGAAAGCAATCCACGCAATGTTTTTCATGCCATTCATGACGAACTGATGCTCGATGGTAATTCTCGCCAGAATCTGGCGACCTTCTGCCAGACCTGGGTTGATGATGAGATTCGCCAGTTAATGGATCTCTCCATCGATAAGAACATGATTGATAAGGACGAGTACCCACAAACCGCTGAACTGGAACAGCGCTGTGTGAATATGCTCGCCGATCTTTGGCATTCCCCGGCTGCCACCGATACGCTCGGTTGCTCAACCATCGGTTCTTCGGAAGCCGCGATGCTTGGCGGCCTGGCGCTGAAATGGCGCTGGCGCAAACGCCGTGAGCTGGCCGGCAAATCCACCGATAAACCAAACATGGTGTGTGGCCCGGTACAAATCTGCTGGCACAAATTCGCCCGTTACTTTGATGTTGAGCTGCGCGAAGTGCCACTGGAAGGCGATCGCCTGATGATGACGGCTGAAGAAGCACTGAAATATGTTGATGAGAACACTATCGGTGTGGTGCCGACTTTAGGCATTACCTTTACCTGCCAGTACGAGCCGGTGAAAGAGATTCACGATGCTCTGGACGATCTGTTCGAGAAGACCGGGCTGGATATTCCAATGCACGTCGATGCCGCAAGCGGTGGTTTCCTTGCTCCGTTCTGTGCGCCGGAAATCGATTGGGACTTCCGTCTACCGCGTGTGAAATCTATCAATGCATCTGGCCACAAATTTGGTCTTGCACCGCTGGGTGCCGGTTGGGTGGTATGGCGTGAAAAACAGGACCTGCCAGAGGAGCTTATCTTTAACGTTAACTACCTCGGCGGCAATATGCCGACCTTTGCGCTGAACTTCTCGCGTCCTGGTGGGCAAATTGTCGCGCAGTACTACAACTTCTTGCGCCTGGGCCGCGAGGGTTATCGCAAAATTCACATGGCCTGTTACGAGACAGCGCAGTATCTGGCGCGAGAAATTGCCGCAATTGGTCCATTCGAGATAATTTTTGACGGCAGCCACCTGAACGGCATTCCGGCACTGACCTGGGCGCTGAAAGCTGACCATCAGAATGATGGATACACCTTATATGACCTGGCGGACCGCTTACGTAGCCGTGGCTGGCAGGTGCCTGCTTATTCCATGCCAACACATCGTGAAGACTTAGTGGTGCAGCGCATTTTGGTTCGTCACGGAATGAGCATCGACCTGGCTGAATTGCTGATTGCCGATCTGAAACGCACTCTTCAGGCATTGGAAAAAAATCCGGTTACACACTCGCTGACCGCCGAAGAAGCGGGTGGCTTCAACCACGCATAAGACACTTTCAGATTGCGGACAAAGGTTTTGTAGGGTGGATAAGCGATAGCGCCATCCACCATTCCCCCAGTATTGTCGGGTGACTCTTCGCTTAGCCAACCTACAAAATAAGCTTTGTCATCAGTCTCTTTTTATCTATTAACCAAAAACATCCGCAGGCATTTGCTTGCGGATGCGGAGAGACTTATGTCCACCACAACGACAAATGCCCCCGCAAGGTCGCTGACTTTGCTTGGCTTTTTCGCGATTACTGCCTCAATGGTGATGGCGGTTTATGAATATCCAACGTTTGCTACCTCAGGTTTTAGCCTGATTTTCTTCCTGCTGATGGGCGGGGTTTTCTGGTTTATTCCGGTTGGTTTGTGTGCCGCTGAAATGGCGACCGTAGAAGGCTGGGAAGAGGGCGGTTTATTTGCCTGGGTTTCCAATACGCTTGGTGAGCGCTGGGGATTTGCGGCGATTTCCTTTAGCTATTTGCAAATCGCCATCGGTTTTATTCCGATGCTCTATTTTGTGCTCGGCGCGCTCTCATACATCCTCAACTGGCCTGCACTAAATACCGATCCGCTGGTGAAAACCGTCGCAGCCCTGATTATTTTATGGGGCCTGGCTCTTACACAATTTAAAGGCACACGCTACACCGCGCGTATCGCAAAAGCGGGGTTCTTCTTCGGGATTTTATTCCCTGCGATCGTGTTGGTGGGGCTGGCTGTAGCCTGGTTGTATAACGGCCAACCGCTGGCGATTGAAATGTCGGCCACGACTTTCTTCCCTGATTTTTCACAAATTGGCACATTAGTGGTGTTTGTGGCGTTCGTGCTCAGTTACATGGGCGTTGAAGCCTCCGCGACTCACGTCAATGAAATGACTAATCCGGCGCGTGATTATCCGCTGGCGATGATTCTGCTGGTGATTGCCGCCATTGTACTTAGCTCGATTGGTGGTTTGTCGGTTGCGGCGGTTATTCCGCATGATGAAATCAACCTTTCTGCCGGTGTGATGCAGGCATTTAGTACGTTGATTGGTTATTACGGCCCAGGCTTTGAGTGGGCGGTGCGTGTTATAGCGGCATTGCTGATGTTGGGTGTGTTAGCAGAAATTGCTTCGTGGATTGTCGGCCCTTCTCGCGGCATGTTAGTGACAGCACGACAAGGTCTGCTGCCTGCGCGTTTTGCCAAAGTGAATAAAAACGGCGTACCTGTAGCACTGGTGATCTCTCAGTTGATCATCACTTCCATTGCGCTGATTGTCCTGACCAATACTGGCGGCGGTAGCAATATGTCATTCCTCGTGGCTCTGTCACTCACCGTAGTTATCTATCTGTGCAGTTATTTGATGTTGTTCCTGGGATATATCCAACTGGTGCGTAAACAGCGTGATAGAAAACGTGCCTTCCAGGTTCCGGGTGGTAAACCGGTTAAACTGGCTATCGCCTGTTCCGGGTTGGTGGTGTCAGTGCTGGCGTTTATTGTGTCATTTATTCCGCCAAGTTCTCTACCCGGTGCCCACGCACATGATGTGTATGGTGGTTTGCTGATTGTCTGCTTTGTACTGGTGTTTATTCTGCCGTTCAACGTCTATCTATTCCGCGATAAAACGATTAAAAGTCAGGCTCCGGATCTGGTTCATGTGAAGGTCGACAATGCGCCAGAAGGGCACTTTGCCGTGCATCCGAAAGCGCGTCCTTCGCATCTTCCTAAACCTTAAATTAAACGTCGTGCCATCCACCCCGCAAAGTGTGGATGGCGCTATCGCTATTTTTCTTTATTGAAGGATAATGGTCGATTCTGAAACGACAGTTTAATTTTTGTTAAGGGAAGAGGCGTGAGCAATAACGTTTCACGGTTTACTAATAAGAAAATCGCATGGATGGGGGCCGCTTTTTGTTGCCTGTTATGGGGTAGTGCTTACCCGGCAATTAAAAACGGCTATGAAATATTTCAGATAGCGACGGATGACCTGCCTGGCAAAATTGTCTTTGCCGGATACCGCTTTGTGATTGCTGGTTTGTTGTTGCTGGCATTTGCGTTTTTACAGGGTAAGCCGATTGCGCGTTTGTCGCGCCAGCAGTATTCCCAACTGGCGGTATTAGGCGTCACGCAAACCGCGATTCAATACATTTTCTTTTATATAGGTCTCGCCTATACCACCGGTGTGAAAGGTTCAATTATGAATGCCACCGGTACTTTCTTTAGCGTGTTACTGGCGCATTTTATCTACCAAAACGACAAGCTCAGCATTAACAAAGTCGTGGGTTGCGTGCTCGGTTTTGCTGGTGTGATGGTGGTGAACTTCAACAGCCAGTTGATGGACTTTAGCTTCAGCCTGATGGGCGACGGTTTCGTGGTGCTGGCGGCGTTTATTCTTTCTGCCGCGTCGTTGTACGGTAAGCGTATTTCGCAAACCATGGATGCGACAATTATGACTGGCTGGCAACTGGCTATTGGTGGCCTTGTGCTAACGGCTGGTGGCTATGCCTGTGGCGGTACGCTTGCGTTTCATGGGTGGGAGTCGGTGGCCATTCTGGGTTATCTGGCGCTGTTATCATCCGTGGCATTTGCACTGTGGAGCCTGCTGCTCAAACACAACCGTGTGGGCATGATTGCGCCATTTAACTTCCTGATCCCGGTATCAGGTGCGGTATTGTCGGCTATCTTCCTGCAAGAGAGCATTCTTGAGTGGCGCTATGCACTGGCGTTAGTGCTGGTGTGCTTCGGCATCTGGCGCGTGAACGTGGTTAAGTCGCGATTAAATTAGACCAGGCAAAATCAGTAAATACAGGCCATTATTTATGGGGCGTTGGTGGATGACGCTTCGCTTATTCAACCTACAACGGCTCGCGTAGGTCGGATAAGCGAAGCGTCATCCGACATCAAACTGACCAATATGACGGGCCTGCAAATGACACGACTTACCGCAAAAGACTTCCCTCCTGAATTACTCGAATACTTCGATTTTTATGTACACGGCAAAATCAGCAAACGTGAGTTTCTCGATATCGCGGGGAAATTTGTTGTGGGTGGCTTTTCGGCGGTGGCACTTGGTACATTGCTGACGCCAAATTATGCCTTCGCGACGCAAGTTGAGTTCACCGACCCGGATATTATCGCTGAATACATTGAGTACCCAAGTCCACAAGGGCATGGGCAGGTGAGAGGCTACATGGTGCGCCCGGCAAAAGCCGTGGGAAAAGTACCGGGGGTGGTCGTGGTGCATGAAAATCGTGGGCTTAATCCCTACATTGAAGATGTGGCACGCCGTGTTGCGAAAGCGGGTTTTATTGCATTAGCCCCTGATGGATTAAGTTCGGTTGGTGGCTACCCAGGCAATGACGAAAAAGGCCGCGAGCTACAATCCCAGGTTGATCCGACCAAACTGATGAATGATTTCTTTGCCGCGATTGAGTTTTTGTTGCATCACGATGCAGTGACAGGAAAAGTCGGTATCACCGGTTTTTGTTACGGCGGAGGCGTCGCCAATGCCGCAGCGGTCGCTTACCCGGAATTAGCTGCCGCCGTACCGTTCTATGGTCGCCAGCCAAAAACTGAAGATGTACCGCGTATCAAAGCACCTTTATTACTGCATTATGGTGAGCTCGACTCGCGAATCAATGAGGGATGGCCCGCGTATGAAGCGGCTCTGAAAGCGAATAATAAAGTCTATGAAGGCTACATCTATCCAGGCGTGAATCACGGTTTCCACAACGATTCGACTCCACGTTACGACAAGGCCGCGGCAGAGCTTGCATGGACGAGAACCATTGAGTGGTTCCGCAAATACCTGGTTTAAGACTGAATAATAATCCTGGCGCCTAACGCGATGCCATTTTTGCCGGTGCGTTTAATCAAGTACATCGACTCATCGGCTCGAATCAGCGCATTATTAAAAGTGTCATCCGCCCAGGATTCATTCACCCCAATAGATGCACCTACTTTGGCGGAACCGTTATCTAATTCGAACGGGGTGATGGCTGCATCCAGACAGCATCTGGCGATGTGGTTTATCTCAGGATGTTCCAGCGACCAGGGCAATAACAGAATAAATTCATCTCCCCCAATGCGGCCAATGGTGACCTCTGGCGGGCAGGATTCGTGCAGGCGTTGACTGAGTTGCAACAGTACTTCATCACCGCTGCGATGGCCCAGCGTATCGTTAACGTTTTTGAAGTCATCGAGATCGATAAAGGCTATCGAAAGTGGGCCCAGCTTTTTTAACAGCTCGAATTGCGACTGTAGGGCGTGGCGGTTGGCAAGGCCTGTGAGGGGGTCGTGATTGGCAAGTTTTGCCAGCTGCTGCTCGTACTGCTTTTCTTTGGTCATATCAATGTGGGTGCCGGTAACTTTCAGCGGTTTCCCGTCATCGCTCCATTCGGTCACACGGCCCCGGTCGAGCACCCAGGTGATGGTGCCATTTTTCGCCTGCATTCGATGCAGTGCTTCATAAAATGGGGCTTTACCTTCAAGGTGGTTATAAAACGCGGACAGCACCATCTCTTTATCATCAGGATGCAGGTGCTCACGCCACACATCAAAATGAGCGCTAAGTTCTTTGGGCTGAAAGCCCAGCATGGAACCCCAGCGACGGTTGAAAATAACCAACTTGCCGCTTGGCACATCGAGTTGCCATAAACATAAGCCTGTCCCGTCCAGTGCTGCACTGAGCTTATTGCGAGAGTCGTGTGCAATTCTTTTGAGTCGGGCATTGTGCTTTTTGAGGTTCTGAATCTGCTGCCTGAGTATCTCTTCTGACATTGACCACAATTATGAGCAAATAATATCCATTCTTAACAGCTATTAATTACTTGTAAATATGGCGATGAAAAAATCGTGCTAATTCCACAGACGTTTTGGTGTTGTGGCCATTTTTTCTCTCTCTACAGGAATGACGGATAGCAACACGCCGCATAACATTCCCGCGAGCAGAATCCACGATGTATGAGAAAACACGCTGCCCATCACTACACATTCCAGGATCACCGCGATAACGGGAAAACAGATAAATACCAAAGAGGTATTAAAAGTCGAAATGCGTTTTTGCAGCGAGAAATAACACAAGATGCCGAATACGCTAGCCACGACGCCCAGGTAAATAATCGAAGAAAAAGACAACCAGGTGATGTTTTCAATTTCCGGCTTTTCCACTACTGCGCCAGTTAATGTGAGTAGTAAGCCCGCAGCCAGGCAAGGCAGGGCGTTAAACGTGAAAAGCGAAACCTGGCAACTGCGCTTTTTGCATTGCACATACATAAAAGCATGCATGGCGACGGCAGCCACGACAGCAAAAGCGCCTTTCCAGTTATTACTCAGGCTGTTTCTGGACTCTTCCTGCAAGAGACAAAACAGGGACAGCATTGCCAGCATTGCCCCCATGAGCTGCAACAGGCTGGTGGGGGCATTGAGTACCACAATAGAAATCAGAAGCACGGCGACGGGCATTCCGGCGAAGATTATCGCGGCCGTGCTGGCATTAACGTACTGCTCACCGTAAATCACCAGCGTAAAGGGCAGGCAGAAACAAAACAGGAACACGCAGAACTGGAAAAAACGGTGCCCAGGAGGAAATAACAGTGATGAGCGCGTAACGTGCAACAGCCATAGCAAAAGAGGTGCTGCACTTAAGAAGCGCAGCCCGGTGGCAAATATTGGTGGCATGCTGACCAACGCAAATTTCATCGCAAGCCAGGTTGTTCCCCAGGTCAGAATAACGATGGCGAAAAGAATAAACATTTTTGTTTTCTGCATGGGGCGGCTCCCTTTTTCACCTTAAATTAATGATCAATATAGAGATAGTGCATCCAGCTGGTCATGCGCAGCAGGATTTTGCGAATAATAGAAACGTGCTCGAAATAACCGGAATAGACGGCGACCTGGCCCATGGTTCCTGCGGGTAATCTCTCCACGTCTGCAACGTTATTCAGTTCAATTTCGGCATAGATTCCGTCGAGTTTTGGGTCAAGGCTCAAGCCCTGCAAATGGCCCTGGGCCTGATAGCTGCTGTTAGCAATCGCAGGGAGGATCTGCTTCACTTTCCCTTTCACCACGCTGCCAGGAAGGCCGTTAAACACCACTTCGGCCTGGTCTCCAGCGGTTAAACGCAGCGCGGAGTTTTGGCGGAATACGGCATAAACACTGGTTTTTTGATCCGGAACGAACACCATCACCGGGCGCAGCGGCAACGGGCGCACGAACATACCGGGTTTCAGGAAGAGCTGTGTCGCGTAGCCATCGCTGGGTGCGCGAACCACGGTTTTTGCAAGGAAGTATTCTGCTTCTTTGAGGTTTGCTTTCAGCCGGTAAACTGTGGCGTTCTCACCGTTTATCATGGCATCAAGCTGTGCCGCTGTTTGATCTCTCTTTGATAGGGAAGAGCGCCACTGTGCTTGTGCGGCCAGATATGTCTGCTGTGCGCGAACCACTTCTTGATCTGTAAACGGGCTTTTTAGTTTGTCCCGGCTGCCGTTGCGGTAACGGTCGGCATCTTTTAAGGCTAAATCGCGCTCTGCTTTTGCCTGCGCGATATCGGCGTTTTCGGAAGCAAGGCGTGCTTTGAGCATTTCTACATTTTGCTGAGCGCTTTCTATCTCACCTTTTATTGATTCGACTTTGGCTTCATAGGCAGTTGGGTCAACCCGAAACAGGAAATCCCCTTTTTTCAGCTTTTTATTGGCATTAGGGGTAACTTCTATCACGACGCCCTGGATTTCAGGGATGATGGGTAACGTAACGGTAACCATCTGGGCTCGTTCGGTATAGGGATGGTTATAATTCATTAATAATAACAACGAGCCAATAAGAATAATGCCACCCAACACAGCGGTAGGCACACTCCATTTATTTAACGGAATTTTGAAGAATTTAAATATACCAAAGCAAATTGCGGTATATGTAAGAATAAGTAATAAATCCACAATGAATCCTGCTCAATTATTCAGTTACTGATGACTTGCTTTGGTTTTTCTCATTCTGGGATTCCAGCCGGAGTAACCTTTCACGTAACATTTCTATTTCATTATTTTTGACGGCAAATCCCCAGCCTCTGTCTTCACGATATAACATCGCCCAGATCCACAGGAATGGCCATAAAACATGCAAAGTAAAGAGACTTACCCATCCAGCTGCATGAATAGCATCCTGATGGGGATGGTTACGATGTACTGCTATTTCATAGGGGATATCGTGTACAACAATAACACCATAAAAGAGCGTCAATGCCACGAAAATAAGTGCGCCTAAGGCAAAGTAATCGAGAAACATAGATGGGTTCCCCCCGTGATGAAATGTCCGGAGACACTAAAGATAAGGCGTGTATCGCTCCACTTTTATTTTGTTTAAAAATAAACCGAGGGTAAATATTCAATTGCACAAAGTAGATAATAGTGTGCAAGAGGAAAACTCAAAAATTACAATTCTTTGCATCCTGGAAATAGTTGTAAGAATGTTGCTGAATATTGTTTTAGTTTTAATAAACACGGTTGTATCTATAAGCCAAACACAGCAATGTACTGCACCCAGCGAGATCTTTGGCGTGGTATACCTATCATATTTCAAGTTGCAGGGGTGTTGGCTGCATACGCAAACCCCAGTCACTTACTCAAGTAAGCTCCTGGCATTAGCTCAATTGCCGCCTGGCCGCAACTCGAATTATTTTGGGTATATACTTCAAGGAACCTGTGCATACCGTGAGTAATTTCAGGAAAAATAATGACTATCTCTCCTCCAACCCGCCCGGAATCCGCTATCCAGCGTCTGATTGCCGTCCTCGAACCCCACGGAACACCGATGGAGGTGATCCCCCGTAAACGAATAAATTGGGAATATAAAGAGATTCCGCAATTTTATGTCTTCAAACAAGGTGAGATTTCTGTCTTACGAGCGACTGACGGTTTGGTTATCGCCACCGTTTCTGGACAGAATCTGTTTGGTATTGCAGAAAGTATCCAGCCATTGCGTAGCCATATTTTGCGTGTAGAAACTGAATGTACCATGCTGCGCCTTGATGCAAGCCTTGCTCATGAAATAATTACTCAGGAAGGGATGTGGAAGGATGTTTCGGTGATACTCTCCTATTACACCAGCCATCTTTTCTATCGTGATTCTTTAGTGGTGCAGCAACGCACCTATTCCATCATTCGTGGACATCTTATTGAGATGAGTCGCCTACCCGAAGATTCACGATTAAGAACATCTGTTCTTGATTACATTCAGGAAAGGACTCATTTATCGCGCAGCAGTATTTTGAATGTGATGTTTGCACTAAAAAATGGTGGGTACATCGACATTAAGCGAGGCGGATATTTACTGGAAGTCATCAACTTGCCGGAGAAATTCTGAGGCAAGTTAACATTCTGACTATTAATGAAAAGCATTGGCGAAATGATTTTCGCCCAATATTCTTTAATTTAAAATTAAACAAAAATCAAATTCCCTCATCCTGGGAGTCTGAATACCATCCATCCCTGAAATATCAAAACCATAGAGTTATCTCTCTGCAGTGATTTCAAGGATTATGATGAAAAAGACTCTTATTGCATTAATCGTTTTTAACACCTTTGCAGTAACCAATGCCAATGCGGTGGCATTTCACGGTGAGGCTGGTGCCGATTGGACTAATCTTGGGATGAGTTTTGGTGCAAACGAGCCGGGTTTTACCTTTAATGGTAACTGGGCGCACAGCGATAATGATGGTGATATTGCCAGCCTGGGAATGGGCTGGAATATACCACTTGGCTCAGTTTTGGTGACATTGGGCGGGAAAACACTCTACCTCAATCCGAGTGATGGTGATGAAGGTTATGCTGTAGCCGTTGGCGGTGGTGCGCAACTTCCACTAGGTGATCATTTTAGTCTGTTTGGTGACGCCTATTATTCGCCTGATTCGCTCTCCAGTGGGGTTGAGCAGTATGGGGAAGCTAATGCAGGCATTCGCTGGAAAGTTAACCCAACTCTGTCAGTTGAAGGTGGGTATCGCTATGTAGGTATGCAGGGGAAAGATGGTCATAGCGATAATACCTTAGCCGATGGGGGCTATGCCGCGGTTAATTTCAACTTCTGATCAATTTATTTTTATATGCGAAGACAATTGCCCAATAACAAAGCGCGCATTAAAATTATTTTGTTGATGCATCAAGTCTCATTGATATTATCAATCCCGAGTGATTAGATTTTTTTAATGTTGTTTGCGCACTTTATTGTGCCAATACAATGTGCCCGCCTGTCCGGCGGGTATTTTTTTATCCATGCGGCAACATTTATTTTTAAATGAAAAGATAATTGAGCGCTGAAGGAAACGGTTCTATTCTGTTGTTAGCCAATAAGGAAGTAGGCTATGTAAGTCATAATCAAATAGTCAGCGCTCGGCAGCCACACTATGGCAACATAGTGTGGCTTTTTATTAGGTTTTGTATGGGGAATTAATGTTGCGAGCCGCAGTAAAATAACAGTAAAACAAAGCAATATCGATAATGATGTTACTTACTGAGAGATAAATTCCAGAAAGTAATAATATTACCTTGTGTGCGCTGAAGTAAATAACCATAAGCACTGCACCAATCTTGCTCTTGATAAAGATAAGATAGGTGAGTAGTGCAATAACTAAAAATTCAACAGGGGTTTGTAGGTATTTCAATTCAATATAATTACTGTATTCATTAAATATCACCGTAAATATTGTGTACAGTAATGAAAACAATCCTGCCAGCCAACCTTGACGGTTCTGTTTTTCTTTGTGGTGTAGTTTTTCACTTGATTCAATCTGGACATTTTGGTTTTTTTTCATTAGGCCAGCGTGCAGTTGCGATATAAAAGTATACGAATAAATTGATTAGCGGAAGCAGTAATAAAAGTGAAACCCAGGGTTTAAGACCGGTACGCTTGACAATAATCCATTGCAAAAATACGAATAAGAACAAGGTTAAAACTTGTGTGATGAGCATTGGGGACTCCAGGCGATATATACCCTTTATTATAATAATAAACTTTTAAAGACAATTAATTGGTTTGTTTAAAAATAAATAATTAATGATTTCTAATGATGTTGTTACTGCGTTAATAATGTGGGTGTTCAGATGCTATTAATACACACTATGTTTAAGGGTATAGAATGAAAAAAGTATTTAAAATTGCCACGTTGATGACGGTGCTGGCATTTTCAGGAATGGCTGTTGCATCTTCTGCTACAGAAACACTGCCGCAGGATTCGTTGGCGAAGCAATTAAATTTCTCACCTGAGCAAACGCAGAAGGTAAAAGCACTACGTGAAGATGCGCAAAAAGAGATCGGAAAAATTAATACCGATGCTTTAACACAAGATGCGATTGTTGATATGTTCCATTCTGGCGTCTGGGATGATAGCGCAGCGAAGAAACAACTTAATGCCATCGGTGATATTCAGAGTAAGGTGCGCTACCAGCGAGCAAAATACCTGTTTAATGTCAGCCAGGTGTTAACCATGGAACAAAAAAAGCAGTTACAGCAAATGCTAATTGAAAAGCAACTTTACTGATTATTGAGTCAACGAGAGTCGGATGGCGCATCGCTTATCCGAACTACGGTAAGTCGTTGGCAGGTGGACTAGCGTAAGCGACATCCACTGATTTTAGTTCGCTCAGGATGTTTTCTCTTTTATTGGTTTTAATGCTTTCCCAATCTGCACTAACCCATCTTTGTTTTGATCTTTTAGATAAGTGTTGTTCAGCTCATTAAATTCTTCGAGGCGAGTCAGTGCCTGGAAAACATCATCAATACCATAGCGATTATCAAAAACATCTACACTTCTGAGGTTATCGACCCGTGCTGCTTTTATTTCTACAGTGAGGCGGGTAATCACTTCTTTATTCGAAGAGTGCAAAGTTTGTAATTCTTCCGGGGTGCTATTAAGTGCTTGGGACATTGTGTCGGGATGGAATTCGAGAGTATTTAGGGCTTCGACCGTCTCATCGCCTGGATTAGCACAGCCGGCAATAACGAAAGTGAATATAAATACGAATTTTTTTAACACGGTATTTCCTTGCAGTTTGCGTACTGAATAATTCAGACGGCAACTTACCTGCAACGGTTAGGCTTAAACCACCCATAGTTTGTTTAATTTTAAATTTTTACGCCCTGCATAGTGCAACTTGCAGGGCGTAGTCGAGTACAACGTATTTATTTCGCCAGCTTATCTTCGGTACGCAACTCAAAGTCTGATGCATCGTGGCGTTCGTGCAACTGCTCAGACGGCTCACCGAAGGTGCGGTTTACAATGCGCCCACGTTTAACCGCCGGGCGGCTTGCCACTTCATCGGCCCAGCGCACGAAGTTTTTGTACGAAGCGAGGTCGAGGAATTCAGCCGCGTTATATAGCCCACCTTTTGCCAGGCTGCCGTACCACGGCCAAATGGCGATATCTGCAATCGTATATTCATCACCTGAAATAAAACGATGTGTCGCCAGCTGCCTGTCGAGCACGTCTAACTGACGCTTGGTTTCCATAGCAAAGCGGTTAATTGCGTACTCAATTTTCATTGGTGCGTAATTATAGAAATGACCGAAGCCACCGCCGAGATATGGCGCTGAGCCTTGTAACCAGAACAGCCAGTTCAAGGTTTCAGTGCGCGCGGCGAGATCTTTTGGCAGGAAATGACCGAATTTCTCCGCCAGATACAGCAAGATGGCGCCGGATTCAAATACGCGAATCGGTGGTGTCACCGAATGGTCCATGAGCGCCGGGATTTTTGAATTCGGGTTCACGTCCACAAAGCCGCTTGAGAACTGATCTCCTTCACCGATACGAATCAAATGCGCATCGTATTCGGCTTCGCTTACGCCCAGTGCCAGCAACTCCTCAAGCAGAATCGTCACCTTCTGCCCGTTCGGTGTGCCAAGTGAATAAAGCTGTAATGGATGTTTGCCAATTGGCAGCGTGCGTTCGTGAGTCGGGCCTGCAATCGGGCGATTGATATTAGCAAAGGTGCTGCCGTCGCCTTTTTGCCATGTCCAAACTTTTGGGGGCTGATAGTTATTATCTGACATGTTGTGTCGCCTTTTAATTGCCAGTAGAGAGATTGAAAAGTGTAACTCCACTTTGTTTTGTTCGGTAATCGCCCGCTATTTTTTTTAACTTGCTGAGGTGTGATCTGGGGTAACAATAAATTAACTATAAATTTGCAATATGAACCAAATGATACAACATTAACCGACTTATCCCGACAGACCAGGAGCCATCATGCAGCGTTCAATTGCAACCGTATCTATCTCTGGCACGTTGCCTGAAAAACTGGCCGCAATTTCGGCTGCTGGTTTTGACGGTGTAGAAATCTTTGAAAATGATCTTCTTTATTACCCCGGTACGCCTGCCGATGTGCGGAAAATGGCGGCCGATCTCGGGCTCACTATTACACTGTTTCAGCCTTTCCGCGATTTTGAAGGTGCGTCTCGCCCGCAGTTTGCCAGTAATCTGGAACGCGCGCGGCGCAAATTCGCACTGATGCACGAACTGGGGTGCAACACCATGTTGCTTTGTAGCAACGTGGCACCCGATTGCTCGCCGAATCTTGATTTGCAGGTCAGCGACCTGGCGCATCTGGCTGAGTTAGCACAACGTAATGAAATAACCGTTGGCTATGAGGCGCTGGCATGGGGCACCCATGTGAACCGTTATCGCCAGGCGTGGGAGCGCGTAAAGCAGGTAAACAGCCCGGCGCTGGGGTTGGTTCTCGACAGCTTCCATGTGCTTTCGCTGGGCGATCAACTGATTAATCTCGATGACATTCCGGTCGATAAAATTACCTTCCTGCAACTGGCCGATGCACCGTTGATGAAAATGGATGTGCTTGAGTGGAGTCGCCATTTCCGTTGCTTCCCAGGCCAGGGCGAATTGCCGGTGGTGGAATTTACCCGTTTGTTGACGGAAAAAGGCTACCGCGGCCCATGGTCGCTGGAGATTTTCAACGACAGTTTCCGTGCTACACCGAACGCACCAACTGCCAAAGATGGTTATCGCTCGCTGCTTTGGCTGGAAGAGCAAACCTGGAATAGTAATCCGCAAATTGATGCGCAGCTGTTCCATAGCGCGCCACAAGCCAGTTATCAGGGTATCGAGTTTTTAGAATTTGCCACCGATGCAAAAGACGCACAGGCATTGGGTGAAGCACTGCAACCACTGGGTTTTGCACAAGCGGGTGACCACCGTTCCAAGGATGTTTCACTGTGGCGCAACGGCGGGGTGAATGTCATTCTCAACCATCAGTCGCACAGTTGGGCCGATGAGTTTCACCGTCGCCACGGTGTTTCGCTGTGCGCAATGGCGTGGCGTGTTAAAGGGGCGGCAAACGTACTGCAACGGGCGCAGGATTACGGTTACCCGATCTGGCATGAAAAGCATGGGCCAGATGAGCGTGCGCTGGCGGCAGTGTGCGCGCCTGACGGTAGCCTGATTTATCTGATAGAGGCGCCAGAGCAGGGTGAAAGTGATATTTATCAAACTGATTTCAACCTTTCGGAAACAGCCAACCAGGGCACCTTAAATGGAATTGATCATCTGGCGTTAGGGCTAGTAGAAGGTAGCCGTGACAACTGGATTATGTTTTTCCGCGCGGTGTTCGGCTTTGAACTGGATAATGAACTGAGCGTGCCGGACCCGTACGGCCTGGTCAGAAGCCAGGTGATGCATAGCCCTTGTCACTCGATCCGCTTGCCGCTGAATATGTCGCACAGCCTTGATACGCAAATTGCCCGTTCGGTAGCAAGCTATCAGGGAACGGGCCTGCAACACGCGGCGTTTGCCTGTGATGATTTACTTGCGACGGTCGAGGGCCTGCAATCACAAGGGCTAAAATTACTGCCGATTCCGGCAAACTATTATGACGATTTGCTGGCGCGCTACGGGGCAAATAATCCATTGCTACAAGGGCTTGAACGCCTGGATATTCTTTATGAACGAGATGCACGTCAGCATGAGTTTTTGCATGCCTATACACCCCCTTTCCGCCCGGACCGTTTCTTCTTTGAATTAGTTGAGCGGCGAGGTGATTATCAACAATACGGTGCAACCAACGCCGCTGTGCGGCTGGCTGCAATGCAAATGCGTTAATACGATTTACAACAATAAATGAACCTTAAGGTTCAATAAGACACCTGTAACCTACAAATAACCGAGGTATAAACCATGGCGAGTTATGGCCAGGGCGACATCGCTGCCCAGAAAACTGGTGTTGTAAAAAGAACCCGTACCCGAATGGTTATCCTGACCCTTCTGGCTATCGGAACCATGATTAACTATCTCGACCGCACAGTGCTTGGTATTGCGGCGCCGCAACTGAGTGCCGATCTTGGTATTGGCGCGGCAACGATGGGGATTGTGTTCTCGGCGTTTGCCTGGACTTATGCGGCAATGCAAATCCCCGGCGGCATCTTCCTTGATCGCTTCGGCAATAAAGTTACCTATGCGCTGGCACTGTTTTTCTGGTCGGCATTTACCCTGTTCCATGGTTTAACCGTCGGCCTGAAAACGCTGCTGCTATGCCGCTTAGGTTTAGGGATCAGTGAGGCGCCATGCTTCCCGGTAAATAGCCGGGTGGTTGGCAAGTGGTTTCCGCAGCATGAGCGTGCGCGCGCGACGGCTGTGTATACCGTCGGGGAATACGTTGGGCTTGCTGCGTTTGCTCCGTTGCTGTTCTTTATTATGGAAACCTTCGGCTGGCGTGCGTTATTTATCACAGTCGGTGTCGTGGGCATTTTGTTTGTGTTGGTGTGGTGGCGCTTTTATCACGAACCACACGAGTCCAAAACGGCTAACAGGCTTGAGCTTGAGTACATCGGCCACGATCTAAAAGAGGCGGAGCCTGAACCTAAGATGAACTTTAGCTGGGCGAACGTCGCAAGGCTTGTTAAATGCCGCCAAATCCTCGGTGCGGGCATTGGCCAGTTTGCCGGGAATACGACGCTGGTGTTCTTCCTGACCTGGTTCCCAACTTATCTCGCCACCGAACGCCATATGCCATGGCTCAAAGTGGGCTTCTTCGCCATTTTGCCGTTCCTTGCCGCCGCTGTGGGCGTGATGTTTGGTGGTTGGGTGTCCGACCAAATTCTCAAACGCACCGGCTCGGTAAACATTGCCCGTAAATTGCCAATCATTTCTGGGCTGTTGATGGCAAGCCTTATCATTACGGCTAACTGGATGCCAACCGATGCGCTGGTGATTACGGTGATGTCGGTAGCGTTCTTCGGGCAAGGCATGGTGGGGCTTGGCTGGACGCTGATTTCCGATATGGCACCGAAAAATTTAGCGGGTCTGACAGGAGGGTTATTTAACTTCTGCTCAAACCTGGCCTCCATCATTACGCCATTGATTGTCGGTTTTATCGTTGCGGCGACCGGCAACTTCTTCTACGCGTTGGTGTATATCGGCGGTGCTGCACTGTTGGGTGTGTTCGCGTATGTCTTCATTCTTGGCGATATCAAACGTATTGAACTGGCTGATTAATTAATGATGCATCACAGCGACATCGGGTAGCTGATGTCGCTGTGATAGAGGTAGATGCAATGGATATGAGTGGCAATACCCGTTTAATCGCCCACCTGGGCTACCCGACAAACACTTTCAAAGCACCGATGATTTACAACCCCTGGTTTGAAGAGCAAGGCATCGATATCAAAGTGGTGCCGATGGGGGTGAAAGCAGAAGATTATGCGCAACTGATTCCTTCGCTATTCCGCATGACCAATATTATTGGTGCGTTGGTGACGATGCCGCATAAAGTTTCGACTTGTGAGTTAGTTCACACTATTAGCCCAACGGCGCAAATTGCCGGGGCGTGTAATGCAATTCGCCTTGAGCCGGACGGCTCGTTGCGTGGCGATATGTTTGATGGCGACGGCTTTGTCCGGGGCGTGTTGCGCAAAGGCATTCAGGTGGAGGGAGCTCGTGCATTAGTCATTGGCAGCGGTGGTGTGGGTTCGGCTATTGCTGCGTCTCTGGCGGCCGCAGGCGTTGATACGCTGGCGCTGTTTGATAGCCGCGTGGAAAGCTGCGAAGGGCTGGCAAAACGTCTACGTAGCCACTATCCGTCTCTTAAGGTGCTTACCGGTTTGCGCAACCCGAAAGGGTTTTCCATTGTCGTTAACGCAACGCCGCTGGGTATGAATGCCAGTGACGAATTACCGGTGGATGTTAGCGCGATAACGCCCGGAACCTTCGTGGGAGAGGTGGTAATGAAGAGCGAAATCACGCCATTTTTGCAGGCTGCAATGAAAAGAGACTGCCAGATACAACCTGGAACAGATATGTTGTTTGAGATGATTCCTGCTTATATGGAGTTTTTTTGCCTGCCAGAAGTGACGCCAGAAGCACTGCGTCGCGTAGCTAAAATTGATTACTAACAAATAGTTAACGTGGCAGTGGGTGGGGGTACTAGAGTGCCATTTGCACCCCCAAAACGAAGCGGTAAATGAGACGTAATTTAACTACAGAGCTGTGGACGGCTAAAATAATCCTTGTCATTCATCGCCTAAGCATGAGTTAATACGCCCCATCGGTTTGACGTACAGACCTTTAAAGCAACTTAGTAAAGCAGTCCTTCAAGAGTCATCCCTGGATACCCTTTGTCGTGTGCTCCTCTACCGCTTCATAAAATCTGTAAAGCATACCAAATCGCCGTAAGGCACACTCAATTCAAAAGGTAATACACATGTCTAACAAAATGACTGGTCTGGTAAAATGGTTCAACGCTGATAAAGGTTTCGGCTTCATCACTCCAGACGACGGTTCTAAAGACCTGTTCGTTCACTTCTCTGCAATCCAGAACGACGGTTACAAATCTCTTGATGAAGGCCAGAAAGTTTCCTTCACCATCGAGAACGGCGCTAAAGGCCCAGCAGCTGGTAACGTAACTAGCCTGTAAGGTTAGCGTTAACTAAGCTCAGAAATTTAAAAACCCGCTCCGGCGGGTTTTTTCGTTTTTATGGTTTTGATGTTTCCTGAATACATAATTTTGGGTCAACGATAGTTCCCCGCTCCTGCTTCATATCTACTCCTGTCCAACCTTTTAATATCACTCCTGTTATCTTGAATATGCTTAATGCTGGTCTATGCTCAAATCAGATATGACTCGGCAGAACATTGCTCGTGTCGTTGAAAAATAAAACAAAATCATTCCTTTTTGGGTGAAACATATGACCAGGGCGCTGCTATTTCTCTTGGCATGGGTACCTTTGATAACCACAGGTATGCGGCATGCAGTTGAACCCAGGCAATTGCCCTCCAGACAAAATCAATCACACACGATCCCATTCTTTCATCACCCGATTATTACGTTGCAGGCAAAGTTTGGCCTGACCCCGCCTGAAGGTGGCTCAATTTGATGGCCTGGTACATCGCGTACGAATTACAGCTCAAATTACGCGTGGGCGAATCGTTGGCGAGGATGAAGAGCGAATTGCATCGTTATATTCATGCTGTGTTTAACGAATCCAACGTGCAGATTAGGGTGCCGCGTAATAACTGGTTTGCCGCTCAGGCCATACAACCTGAGAAATCCTCGTGATGAAGGCCAGCTACCCGTTGGTACTTTTGTGGCTGATACAGCCACTGGTTGCATATGCCAGCGGGCTGATTGACGAGACGGATGGCATGCTGGATATGAGCGAAAATCTGAGCAACAGCTACGGTTTTTTACCCGTTCCAGTGGTTATCACCGAACCGGCAATAGGCTACGGCGGTGGGTTGTTTGGCCTTTTTTTGCATGATACCGCTGATAGTGAATCGGCAAAAAATCGGAAGGGTGGGAAATCTATTCCCCCCGCAGTCACGGCGTTTGGTGGGGGAACCACGCAAAATGGCACCTGGTTTGTCGGAGGAGGGCACCGCCATACCTGGAACAACGACAGCATCCGTTATTTGGCTGCTGTCGGATATGCCGATGTAAATATTGATATTTATTCTGGTGATATTGCTGCGTTTGAACACGGAAAGGGCATTAGTACCCAAACAAAAGGGTACGGAGGTATGCAAAAATTACTTTTTCGCGTAGCGGATACACCCTTTTTCGTCGGTGGTTCCCAGTTCTACGCCAATATGGAAGTCTCTGCCGAAAACGCGATTGTTAATCGAGTATTCAAACAAGTTCTTGGTGATAAAAGTGCGACCTCTGGTGTTGGGTTGCTGATGGAATATGACACCACAGATAACTTCTTCTATCCGCACAATGGGTTGTCAGCCACGGCGGAATACCAGTTTTATAGCAGCTTCCTCGGGGGTGATTATCGCTACGACATGTTGACGCTCGACGGTAAATATTTCCAACCGCTCGGCACCGAATTCACGCTGGTGCTGGCTGGGAATTATCAGTCACTTTCAAACCATGAGCGGCATTTGCCACCGATGGCACGCCCCTATATCAAATTGCGAGGCATCTCGCAGTATCGCTATCAGGGAGATTATGTCAGCACTGTGCAAACTCAGTTGGAGTGGCAAATGACGCCGCGCTGGGTGTTACAGGGTTTTGTAGGGGCAGGAAGCGCCAGCAAAGAAGCCGACGATCTCTTTACTCAAACCGAAGTGGCGTATGGCGGCGGATTTCGCTACCTGATTGCGCGCAAGTTTGGGTTGCATACCGGGATTGATGTGGCCTTTAGCGGCAGCGAACAAGCCGTTTATTTCAATGTGGGGGCGGGGCTATAGAGGGAATTTGCCGCCTGACTGACAATGCAAATATTAAAGAGAACGCCATGAATAAAATCGAAAGGGGTGTGCAACAGTGCCGGGTTATTACGTTGCCGCTACTGTTTTTATCTAGTGCGGCGTTTGGTGCAGCGACTGACACAGCGACAGATAGCAGCACATTTCCCATCTGGGGAGATGAAGCGCGTGCGCGCGGATATTCTATTCCGCTGCCGTTTGGTGTGAATCTCAGCTATATGAATATTCGCCAGAATGTTGATGTTGATAGCATTACCTTCTCCGGATTGAAACTTGGCGCGCATCCGATTCCCAGCGATATGTTTGCCATTGACGTGGGCCATACGCGCGAGCGTAGTAAGACTGAAAACCTGCGTCTCGATATGTGGGTATTCCCGTTTTTAAATATTTATGGGCTGATGGGTTACACCAAAGGCTCGTCAATTTCGAACGTATCGGTGGATGCCGACCCGTCGCGTTATACCGGCATTGACCGGATTATTGCCTCCTCGGTGCACAGGCTGAACCAGAGCGGTGATTTACAGAACATCGATTTCACACTCGATTTTGAAGGTGTCACTTATGGCACCGGCATTACGCTTGCGGGTGGGTATAAAAACTGGTTTACGCTAGTGGATACCAACTACACGCGTACTAATTTCGATATTCTGGACGGCAAAATTTCAGCCCTGACTGTGTCGCCACGCGTGGGTTATCGCTTTGATATGCCACAAATTTCCGGCCCATCCCATTTAAGCGTGTGGATAGGGGCGATGTATCAGGACGTTCAGCAGGAGTTCAAAGGCAATCTGTCTGACTTGCATATGCCCGCCGAACTTCAGCCGCTTATCAATTCGGTGAATAAGGATGACGATGGGCGCTTTGACGTTAAACAGCATCTTACTTCGCCATGGAACACGTTGATTGGCGCGCAATATGAACTTACTCAAAACTTTAACCTGCTGACGGAAATTGGTTTTAACGAACGAAATAGCTTCTTTATCGCAGGCGAATATCGATTCTAATGAATAAACGTGGCGCGCTATTTTTGGGCTTATTAAGCCTGATAAATACACCGACTGAGGCGGTTGCGATGACGCGCGAGGAGATTGACGGTTTCCTGGGAAAGGTAGGGGCTGATAATGAGTATGATCCAGGTAAAGGCATTGACTGGAGCGTGTTGCCCGGGCCGTTTTATACCCCGGAATTGAAACTTGGCCTGGGAACTGCCATCGCGGGAGTGTACCGCGTTGATCCCAACGATCATGTCACGCAAAACTCGTCAGTGTCGTTTACCGGTTTTTTTAGTACTAGCGGCGCGTTAGGGCTTGGCATGAAGAATTACACCTTCTTTACGGGCGATGAATGGCGGCTGTTTATTGATGGATCGCTTGCGAAGATCCCCACTGGTTTTTGGGGAATCGGCTATAGCGCGGCGCAAGGTAACGAGCAAAAATATACTCAGCAGTCGTTTAGTCTTCATCCACAGATCATGCGCCAGGTCGTTGGTAATTTGTATGCAGGTCTTGGATGGGATCTTTCAACCTTTGATGCCAAAAGCATCAAAGATCCTCACCCGGGCGATAACTTTTCGCATTATGACGCGGGTGGCAACACGCTAAGTTCTGGGGTCACGGTAAATATCAACTTTGACTCGCGGGATGTCATTACGCGCCCACGACACGGGCAATTTTTCAGTGCCGAGTACAGCCTTTTTGATCCTGCTATTGGTTCGGATAGCCACTTCACCGCTTTGCAACTGCAATATAATTACTACTTCCCTCTCAACGATCAGGATGTTCTGGCGTTTGATCTTTGGGGGCGGTTTGCACGTGGCGATGTACCATGGGATCGCTTATCTGAGGCGGGAGATGACAACCGTATGCGCGGCTATTACCAGGGACGCTATCGCGATAATGACGTTGTCAGTACTCAACTGGAATACCGTAAAAAACTCAACTGGCGGCACGGCTATGTTTTATGGGTTGGTGCCGGGGCGTTGGGAGACACGCCGAAAAATCTTTCCGACCATCCGCTATTGCCAACTATAGGTGCGGGCTACCGTTTCGAGGTTAAGCCTGACATGAATATTCGCCTCGATCTGGGGTTTGGCAAAGAGAGTGCCGGGTTTTACTTTCAAGTTGCGGAGGCATTTTAATGCAGCGCTGGATCCTTTCTCTGCTGCTTGGTGTGGCATCCCTGAGTTTTGGCGCGTCACCAAAATCGGCAGATATCTTGCCTATTGAGAAGGCGAGACGAGTGTGGCCGATAACACAAGAGCTCACTGCTCCTGAGTCGTTACGGCCTTGCTGTGCCTTTGGATATGACCTGCAAGTACGAGCCATCGGTGTACCCATTCCGGTCTACCAGATTGGTAATATTCTGACACTGACCACCCTGGGGCATCATCGCTACAACGATAGCGCCCTGGGCGCTGTCAAAAATATTGTTGGTTTGAGTGAGGAGAAAAGTGGCCTCATTTACACTCGCCGTGGAGGTTTTATTGATATCGCCCATGTGCGTGATACTGCTGATAATACCTTCTACCTTTTCACGCAGATCTACTCACGGCTTGGCCAGGACTGGCGGCTGTTCTATAGCGAAGAATTGGGTGTCCGACGCATTCAGCTTCATGCGTTTAATCCACCTGCGTCCATGGTTGAACGTTATACGATTGCCGCCTGGCTTGCGGGGCATCTCGCTTTTCAATTAGCGCAATGGCATGAGATTGCTCAGTGGTATGGATTTCAGTCGGTTCCAGGATTTTCTGAGGAGATATCTGCTTTTTCACCCGAAGATCTCTATTCCAATTTATTGGGCGCACGGCTTGCGATAAACGTGATTTTGCACGGACACGCCAGGTCAATTGAGTCTTACGATCATGCGATAGATAAGGCGTTACACAAGGCGTTGGTGCAACTTGGCGCGGTAAGCAAAGCAGAATCAGAAAGAAAATTCCGCGAAGTGGACGGTGACTGGTGGAACAGCAAGCGGCGGGTGCCGGATAAATTTTTGGTGCTCAACCGTAACTATGATCTCAGCGAGAACCGTTACCCGACTCCTGTTCCATTTGAAAAGGCAAAGCCCTACCGCTTAGTGATGCCTGCTGCCGTTGCAGGGGTGACGATAAGCCAGCTGGGAGAATTGCAAATCCACACCGGCAGCGATATGCGTGGGCTTAAAGTACCGGAGAGTTTTTATCTTCCGGCACAGTTTTCAGCGCTGGCAGAGCAAGCCAAATACGCCGATCAGATTCAGCTGCAGCAACTGAAGAAATGAGAGCTATAAGTAATCGTTATTGGACGAACAGGTGATTGTTCGTTTTGATGTTGCAAATATGTTACTTGCTCTCTACCCAACATTTGGAAATCTCGTATGTTCGTAATCAAAATTGACGACCTTTCGCATCCGGCGGTGCAGACACTCGTGGCCTACCATATTTCCGGGATGCTGGAACAATCACCGCCAGAAAGCAGCCACGCGCTGAATGTGCAAAAACTCCGTGACCCGGCAGTGACATTTTGGTCTGCGTGGGAGGGGGAACAATTAGCCGGAATTGGTGCATTGAAAATGCTCGATGATGGGCATGGTGAATTGAAATCAATGCGTACCGCGACGGACTTTTTACGTCGTGGTGTGGCGAACCAGTTTTTGCTGCATATCTTGCAAGTTGCGCGTGAGCGTGGCTTCCAGCGTCTGAGCTTAGAAACCGGGACCCAGCCGGGTTTTGCTGCTTGCCATCAACTTTATCTCAAGCATGGCTTTGTCGATTGTGAACCGTTTGCTGATTATCAACTCGACCCGAATAGCCGCTTTATGACGTTGGTTTTGTAGCGGATTAACCTAAGGCTACCCATTTTGGCCTGAGCCACTATTTTGAAATTGCACGTCTTAGTGGAATATCGAATTATTCGATGTTCCCTTTAATTTATTGGCTTAATTACTTCATCTTATTTTTCTTTCAGTAATCAAGATTTTTTTAATCGTGATATTTTTTCTCTAAGAATATTAATATTGCATTTATCTATTTATATAAATCTAATTGATATTTTTAACGGTTGGCCATTCAATAATGCGTTTGATTTTTACACAGCTATTCAGTAATGTTTATTGTCCACGTAAAGCTCATAATAAATATCCAAAAAAAGACATTACTGAGACAATGAATATATTAAAGTTAAAAAAGATAGCACTATTTATTCCTCTTTTGTTAACGGCATGTGGTGGAGGCGGTGGTGGTAGCGGTTCAGGCTCTCCTCAAACAATAAAAAGTCCGTTAAATACTCCTGCTATAAAACCCGATGTACCAACTCCGGGAGCAAATAATAATAAAGTCAAAGTTGGGGTGCTGGACTCAGGTGTTAATAAAAACCTCAGCAATATAACCGGTAAGGTTGCAATTATTTTGCATTATATTGGCCAGGGGAAGAATCTTGGTTCAGGTGCATTCACTCCAGAGGATATTACGGCATCTTTGGCGCTGGCTGATATGGATGCTTCTGGACATGGAAGCTATGTCTCTCAAATCCTTGCCAGTACCGGGAGTGGTGGAACATATGTTGGTAGCCAGAACGTTCAGCTTTATGAAGCGAAAACGACCGATGACCCTCTTGGTCATTCAATCATTGATGACCAACTTGCCGCAATAATGGACCTGCATGAGCATCATGGAGTCAATTTATTTAATGCTTCATGGGGGAGTTATAATAAATATGATGCGAGCTCACCTATTACTGCTGTATTAAAATATCTGATAAATAGTGATGGCTTAATAGTTTTTTCTGCCGGAAATGATCTCCTTAACAACCCTTCATCAGAAAACCTGACGCCATTGATTGATAAATCGATAGAAAATGGATTAATCACGGTGGTAGGGCTTGATAGTAATAAGCAACTCTATAGCGGATATGATGAAAACGGTGTCATTAAAGGCAGTAATGCATGCGGAAGGGCGGCGGCCTGGTGTCTTGCTGGAGATTATGTTGTTGGGCCACTATTGAACGATAAGAACAACGGTTATGTCTATTTCTACGGTACTTCAGGTGCCGCACCTCAAGTTACGGCTGCGGCGGCAAATGTATGGCAAAAATATCCCTGGATGACCGCAAAGCAGGTAAAACAGACAATATTAACGACGGCAAATTATCTGTCTGATGGTTCACCACTGGGGACACCCTACAATGCGACCTATGGTTGGGGTGAGTTAAATGCTCTGCGTGCAGAAAATGGCCCAATGCTGTTTTCTTCTCTCTTTGGCGACTTTAATGCTCAAGTACCCGATTCGCATTACGTCTTCAGTAACGATATATCAGGTGATGCGGGGCTGATTAAAAACGGTAACGGCATTCTGGAGTTGGCGGGCAATAACAGCTACAGCGGTAAGACCACGATTAATCAGGGCACTCTATGGGTTAGTGGCAGTATTGATCGTGGCTCGGTGAACATTTCCCCAGAAGGGTTGTTAACGGGTTCTGGTTCAGTGAGTTCGATTTATAACAATGGGACGATAGATTTATCCAACGGCTCACTGAAAGTGAAAGGCGATTATTCACAGAGCCATAGCGGCATACTTAATGCCTACATTGATAATCAGCTTGATATTAGCGGTAACGCGGCGCTGGATGGCACGGTCAACGTAGTTAATCAGAATTACGTGGTTAACGGGACGTACGACATTCTGCATGCGCAAAATATTCAGGGGCAATTTAGCCAGGTCAATGGCAGCAAGTTCCTGAAGATTAATCATGTTAATTACACACCTGACAGAGTCAATCTCGATGTGGCACAAGTCTCTGCGCAAAATGCCGTCAGTAATGGAGATTATCTTTCAACGGCAGGAGCCAAAGCGGTAGACACTCTTTTTGCTGCGGCCAATGACATTGCATTAAAGCAGCATAACGGTGAAGTACTGACGTTAGATGAGCAGCAATTATTGGATTATTCCGCGGGCCTACAATCTACTCGTTCAGGAGATGCTGTTCAGCGCATTGTGGATAGCCATTCTGCCGTCATTTATTCCGAGCTGCCTTCTGTGTTGCTGGCGGAGCAAAACCGCCTTACGCAGACTGTCGTGAATCGTTTAAGTGCTATGTATGGCATGGGTAAAGTGACCCCGGGCGTGTGGACATCTTATGATTATATGAAAAACCAGTATCAGCCTGATGGATGGAACCAGGTGAGCAGCACCACTAATAACACTTCTGTGGGGTTGGACGGTCGAGTTAGTAATGCTTTGCTGGTGGGTGGCTTCGTTAATAAAAATAATATCACTGCAAAATTAGATAGAAACGGTGGGAGCCTGGATGGGAGCCAGAATGGTGTTGGCGCTTATGGGCAGTACAACGATGGAGCGTTCTATCTAAACGGTCTGGCAAGTTACCAGCGTGGTGATGCAGACATTAAACGTCCGGTTATCAGCAATGGCACGCAAAGTAGCCAGAAGTCGAATGCCGATATGAGCAGCGCGAGCCTCTACTTTGAATCAGGATACGCATTTCATTTACCGCATGAAGCCGATATCACGCCTTATCTTGGCGTTGAATACGATCGTTCTAATACCGATAGTATCGATGAAGGAAACCTGCAGGGGGCGAGTGTCAGTGGCATGAAAGGGCGCCAGAGCAGCGTGGCGCTGGGCTCTCGCTTTAATTATATGGTGAGCAATGAATTGCATCTGTCAGCATGGGCGCAGGCCAGCAAGATTGTGGCACGTGATATCAGCGATATGAGACTGACGACCAATATGAGCGGGCAGGAGATTTCGCTTAACTCGCCAGAGTTTGACCGAAATAGCTTCGATTATGGCTTAGATATTGATTACGTTATTTTGAATAGCGTGCAGCTTTTTGCGGGTATGCAAAGTAGCACGGCGAATGACCAGGCCTTTTCTACCAGCGCGGGTGTGAAGTACTTCTGGTAATTGTTATATCAGGGCGAGTCGCAGGGATGTGACGAGTAATCGAACCTTTAAGTTTCAAACAAGAGTTCGATGAAGAGTCCGAATCTCCATTAGCAAAAAACCCGCCATAGGCGGGTTCTTCTAAATAGTGGTGCCCGGACTCGGACAAAAACGTCGGGAACGTTTTTGAACAGCGCTTGCGCTGGCCCGCAGGGCGAGTCGCAGGGAAGCGACGAGTAATCGAACCTTTAAGTTTCAAACAAGAGTTCGATGAAGAGTCCGAATCTCTAATAGCAAAAAACCCGCCATAGGCGGGTTCTTCTAAATAGTGGTGCCCGGACTCGGAATCGAACCAAGGACACGGGGATTTTCAATCCCCTGCTCTACCGACTGAGCTATCCGGGCAACGGGGCGCATTAAACCGTAAAGGCCGTTAGGCGTCAACGGCTTTGTCATAAAAAAGGGGTTAAATGCGTTTAAGTGCTTTCTTTTCATGCAAAATGGCGAGAAAACAATTCATCAGGTCAATGCGCCACCTTGTCGGCACTGGGCAAATCGCAGAATATCTTCGGCCAGTTGGCGGGCAGTTTCGATATCGGCCTGGCTGCGTTTTACCAATAAACGGCTCAGGCAGCCTTCCAGCACGAGTTCCATTTGATGCGCCACCATCGTTGGGTCATCCACTTCCAGCTGCATCAGCATTTCATGAGTGAATTCCCAGGCGGCTTTTTTCTGCTGATCGGCCAGTTGGTGAATCGGGTGCGTTGCATCTGGGTAAAAGGTGCAGGCAGCGATAAACAGGCATCCCGGATAGCGATGGTTGTTGACGCATTCGGTCAACGCCTCGTAGCGCTTCAACAGTTTTTGCTCGAGCGTCAACTCTTCATTAAGCGCGAGTTGACGGCGCCAGACATCAATTTGCTGACTCAAATAACGCAGCGCGTCATAGAGTAATGCCTCACTGTTTGGCCAGAAATTGCTGATCTCTGTAACCGAATAGTCTGCCTCAGTAGCGACCATATCCAGGGTGGTGCTGGCAATTCCTTCACGTTCAAGTACGTGTAAGGCGTGCTCTAGTACTGTTTCGCGTTGCACGGTTATCTCCTCCGTTGTACCCGTCATACTTCAGTTGCCACGTTGCAAACTGAATTATTTAGTGTACTTCCCACAATGAGTGTTGTTTACGGCGTCAGTTTCTGCAAATGCGCACGGAAGGTGTCAGCATTCATAAAACCGGTCACACGTGCTTCTGGTAACTCGTGCCCTTGTGTATCAAAGAACAAAATCGTTGGTAGCCCTAAAACCTGCAGATGCTTTAACAGCGCCACATCTTGCGCGTTGTTGGCGGTAACATCAGCCTGGAGTAAAACGGTATTTCCCAGCTGTTGCTGTACCTTCGCATCGCTAAAGGTGTATTTCTCAAACTCTTTGCAGGCTACACACCAGTCGGCGTACAAATCGAGCATTACGGGTTTGCCTTTTGCATTGACGAGTGCGGCATCGAGCTGCTCAACGTTAGCAATTTTAGTGAAATTAAGATGTGCCTGGCTGGCGGTTACGGGGGCACCGAACGCCCAGTCTTGCAAAGGGCGAGCACAAACCAGCGCTGCACCAAGCAGGATTATTTGCACCAGGCGCATCCATGATTTAGTCGCTTGCAGGCTGGTGATAAATGCCCAGCCGAAGAATGCCACGCCGAGCAAACCCCATAACCGAATACCCCAATTATCTCCCAGTATGCGTTCCAGCAGGAAAACCGGCAGTGCAAGGATCACAAAACCAAATGCGATTTTGACGGTTTCCATCCACGGGCCGCTTTTAGGGAGCAGGCGGTTGCCGAATACGGTGATGAGCATCAACGGTAGGCCCATGCCTAGCGCGTAGAGATACAGCGTGCCGCCTCCGAGCCACATATTCCCGCTCTGGGCGATGTACAGCAGAATGGCGCTCAGCGGTGCGGTCGTACACGGCGAGCAAATCAGCCCGGCTAATGCGCCCATCGCAAACACGCCACCTGCAGAACCGCCTTGCTGGCGATTGCTCATCAGCGTCAGGCGCGTTTGAAGTGATGATGGCAGTTGCAGGGTGAATAACCCAAACATAGAAGCCGCGAGCAGTACAAACAGCGCTGACAGGCCGATAAGCACATAAGGATGTTGGAGGGCTGCCTGGAATTGCAGGCCAGCCGCCGCAACCACAAGGCCCAGCGCGGTATAGGTCAGCGCCATTCCTTGCACATAGACAAAGGTCAACAGCAGGGCGCGTGCAGTGGATAAACGTTGTTTACCGCCGAGCACAATACCGGAAATCAATGGATACATCGGCAGCACGCAAGGTGTGAAGGCGATCCCGATACCGATTAAGAACGCCCAAAGTGCAGAGAAGGGCAACTGGGTGGTTTTAGTGTCTGTAGCATCTGCTGGTGGTTTTGGCGCAACAGCGACGGGCGATGATGAATTTGCTGCTGTCAGAACTTCACTCAGCGGCACCACGCGCGTCTCAGGCGGGTAGCAGAAGCCCGCTTCGGCGCAGCCCTGATACGTCACGCTAAGAGTTGCCCCTTTGGTCGCCTTCTCAATCGTTATCGGTAGATTAAGTTGTTGGGTATAGATCTCAGTCTTTCCGTAGAACTCATCTTCATGCCAGGTACCTTTTGGCAACTCCAGCGGGGCGAGTTCTGCTTGAGCTGGGTTGAGTTTGATTTGCTGGCGATAAAGGTAGTAGCCGGGTTTTATCTGCCAGTTCAGGTTGAGCTGGTGGTCAGATTGCTGGAAATCGAACGCAAAAGCCTGGTCGACCGGCACAAACTGAGATTTGCTTTGGTTGTCGAACAGACCTGCAAAAGCATGTGAGCTGAACAGCGCAAAAATTAGCGCAAAGATGCGTAGAGCCATGAGAGGTATTCACTATCTCCGTGGGTAACTGGCAGAACCAGTAATTCAGGGGTTTGATATGGGTGATGCGACTTCAGGCAAGCCAGCAGGGCTTCCTGATGCTCAACGTCGCTTTTGAGCAGCATCTGCACCTCATACTCCTGTTCCATTTTCCCTTCCCAGTAATAGAGCGATGTCGCACCGGGTAGTAAGGTGACGCAGGCCGCCAGTTTTTCAGCCAGCACAAGGGCGGCAAGTTCCTGAGCGGTTGCTTCATCTGGGGCAGTACAAAGGATGACAACAGCCTGAGTAGTCGGCATAGCTAACCTCGTATCTGGTGGATTCGCGGTTGACTATAGCATGCGGGAGTGAGCAGGGGCGTTAAACGGGCCGCAGTGCGACCCGTGTTTTAAAAGATTTACAGAACCATGCCGCCGACAATGAAGCCGAGGATCACACACAGCGTAATAGCGATAACGCCAGGAATTAAGAATGCGTGGTTAAACACATATTTACCAATACGTGTAGAGCCAGTGTCGTCCATTTCTACCGCAGCCAGTAAGGTCGGGTAGGTTGGCAGCACGAACAGCGCTGAAACGGCGGCGAAAGATGCGATAGCGGTCAGTGGACTAACACCGAGCATTAATGCGGCTGGCATCAGTGCTTTGGTGGTTGCCGCCTGTGAGTAAAGCAAAGTGGCTGCGAAGAACAGTACTACAGCCAGTAACCACGGATAGCTTTGCAGCAAGTCGCCCGCAACGGCCTGAATATCCTGGATATGGTTTTTAACGAAGGTATCGCCCAACCAGGCTACACCCAGCACGCAGATACAAGCACTCATGCCCGATTTGAAGGTGCTGGCATTGAGGATCTCACCAGTATCAATTTTACAGGTGAAGCAGATAAGCGTGGCAATGGTTAGCATGAAGACCACAATCGCTTCGTTACGCGGCAGGATTGGGTTTTGAATCAGGCCAACGGTGTCGCTGATGGCGGTAGCGTACAGCATGACGGCAACGATACCGATAAGGAACAGCAGCACTGAGCGTTTTGCATGAGGCTTTAATTCAAACACGCTGGCCCCACGCAGTTTTACTTCGCCTTTAGCCAGACGTTCCTGATAAACCGGGTCGTCTTTCAGTTCACTGCCCAGGAAGTTACACACGACTGCCGTCAGCATAACGGCGACCAGCGTGACTGGAATACAGATACCCAGAAGCGTCAGGTAACTGATACCCATTGGCTCAAGGAGACCGGAGAAGAAGACGACTGCCGCAGAAATTGGTGAGGCAGTAATCGCAATTTGTGAAGCCACAACGGCGATAGATAGCGGACGCGATGGGCGAATGCCTTGTTCTTTTGCAACTTCTGTAATAACCGGCAGCGTGGAAAATGCAGTATGACCCGTTCCCGCAAGAATAGTCATAAACCATGTCACGAGTGGAGCGAGGAAGGTGATGTATTTCGGATGACGACGCAGCAGTTTTTCTGCAAGGCTGACCAGGTAGTCCATTCCGCCTGCTACCTGCATGGCGGCAATCGCGGCAATAACTGCCATGATGATTTCGATTACATCAAATGGGATTGAGCCCGGTTTTACCTGAAAAACAAGCGTTAAAACCAGTACGCCAAAACCGCCAGCAAAGCCAATGCCTATGCCGCCGAGTCTGGCCCCAAGATATATCGCTAAAAGCACGATAACGAGTTCTGCTCCAAACATGATTTCCGTCCTTGTGTTTGATTAATTGATAATTATTTGTTGTGTTTTTGTTGGTGGTGCAAATGAAAAAGGCACGTCCGATGGACGTGCCTTTTGTTAAGGACCGGAAAGGTTACTGTTCGCTTTCATCGGTATAACGCTTCGCTTTATAAACCGGGTGCATCAGGTTGTTTATAGAGAAAATATCGTCCAGCTCGGCTTCGGTTAACAGGCCGCGCTCCAGCACGACTTCACGTACGCTCTTACCCGTTTCGGCACAAATCTTCCCAACGATGTCACCATTGTGGTGGCCAATGAATGGGTTCAGATAAGTCACGATACCAATTGAGTTGTAGACGTAGCTTTCACACACTTCTTTATTAGCAGTGATGCCGTTAATGCATTTTTCCAGCAGGTTGTAGCAAGCGTTGGTCAGAATATGGATGGACTCAAACATCGCCTGGCCAATTACAGGTTCCATTACGTTCAGCTGTAGCTGGCCGGCTTCTGAAGCCATGGTGACAGTGATATCGTTGCCAATCACTTTGAAGCAGACCTGGTTCACAACTTCTGGAATAACCGGGTTTACTTTGGCAGGCATGATGGAAGAACCAGCCTGCAATTCTGGCAGGTTGATTTCGTTCAGGCCAGCGCGTGGGCCGGAGGAGAGCAGGCGAAGGTCATTACAGATCTTCGACATTTTCACCGCCAGGCGTTTGAGCGAGCTGTGAACCATGACGTATGCGCCGCAGTCGGAAGTCGCTTCAATCAGGTCTTCAGCGGGTACGCATGGAAGATTGCTGACTTCAGCCAGTTTCTGCACCGCCAGTTGTTGATAGCCATCCGGGGTGTTCAGGCGTGTACCGATTGCGGTAGCACCCAGGTTCACTTCCAGCAGCAGCTCTGCAGTACGCAGCAAGTTGCGGGTTTCTTCATTCAACAACACGTTGAATGCGTGGAATTCTTGGCCCAGCGTCATTGGTACGGCGTCTTGTAGCTGAGTACGGCCCATTTTCAGGACATTTTCGAACTCAACCGCTTTGCGTTGGAAGCCATCGCCTAACTGGTTGATAGCATCAATCAGTTTCACAATAGAGGCGTACACCGCGATTCGGAAACCTGTCGGGTAGGCATCGTTGGTGGACTGGCATTTGTTTACGTGGTCGTTCGGGTTCAGGAACTGGTACTCACCTTTCTGGTGGCCCATCAGCTCAAGCCCAATGTTGGCGAGCACTTCGTTGGTATTCATGTTGACGGAAGTACCGGCACCGCCCTGGTAAACGTCCACCGGGAATTGGTCCATGCACTTGCCGTTATTCAGCACTTCATCACAGGCCTGAATAATGGTATTTGCGATGCTTTTCGGAATGGTTTGCAACTCCTTGTTCGCCATTGCCGCTGCTTTCTTAACCATAACCATGCCGCGAACAAATTCAGGTATGTCGCTGATTTTGCTGTTGCTTATGTAGAAGTTTTCAATCGCTCTCAGAGTATGAACACCATAATAGGCATCCGCTGGCACTTCCCTGGTACCCAACAAATCTTCTTCGATACGAATGTTATTTAACATGTGAACCTTCTTAATTAAAGCTGCCATTGATTGATCATTGAACACACAGGATCTGTGGTTGTGCAATGAATAGACCGACGATTATGTCCATATTCGGTCTGCGTGCCGTGATGATATGCTGATGATAGCTAAAAGCAGTAATCTGGATCACTTATTAAAAGGTCTGCTCACATAACAATTATTAATATGTGATGTTGATCAATTGTTGAAAACTTCCAAAAAAATAATAGGGCGCTTAGATTGATTTTTGACTATGGCGTCGCCATCTCTTTGACTGTGCATAATTGCTAACCTATTTTCGCAAGTGCTTGATGGCGCTTGCTACAATTGCCCAGGTTTACTACGGGCTCTTCCAACTACAGGAGTGTACGGTGCGCTGGATACCGTTAATTGCCGTCTTTCTCTATGTCTACATAGAGATTTCATTGTTTATTCAGGTCGCCCACGTCATGGGTGTCTTCCTGACGCTTATTCTGGTGATATTCACTTCAGTCATTGGTATGTCACTGGTTCGCAACCAGGGTTTTAAAAACTTCATGCTGATGCAGCAGAAAATGGCAGCGGGTGAAAGCCCGGCGGCTGAGATGATTAAAAGCGTTTCGCTAATCATCGCAGGCTTGCTGTTGCTGTTGCCTGGCTTCTTCACAGACTTCCTGGGCTTATTGCTGTTACTGCCACCAGTACAGAAGCATCTGACGCTGAAACTGATGCCACATCTACGTTTCTCACGTACGCCTGGTGGCGGTTTTAGCGCGGGCACTGGTGGTGGTTCGACATTTGATGGCGAGTATCAGCGCAAAGACGATGCGCCGAAACAGCTCGACGACCATGACAACGACGATCGCCACAATCGTTAAAATTTCGAAAATTTTTTTGCTTTCCCCCTTGAAGGGGGGAAGGCGCATCCCCATCTCTCAGGTCACCAGCCGATAACCCATTTTGGGCCGGCGTTACCTAAACAATTGATAATGACTTTCTCAAAGGAGAGCTATCACATGAGCATTCGTCCATTACATGACCGCGTTATCGTCAAGCGTAAAGAAGTTGAATCTAAATCTGCGGGCGGCATCGTTCTGACTGGCAGCGCAGCAGGCAAATCAACTCGTGGCGAAATCATCGCTGTCGGTAAAGGCCGCATCCTGGAAAACGGTAACGTACAACCGCTGGACGTTAAAGTCGGCGATATCGTAATTTTCAACGATGGCTACGGCGTGAAATCTGAGAAGATCGACAATGAAGAAGTGTTGATCATGGCAGAAAGCGACATCCTGGCAATTGTTGAAGCGTAATACGCGCAAAAACTGAACGAACATAAACGAATTTAAGGAAAGTTAAGAATGGCAGCTAAAGACGTAAAATTCGGTAATGACGCTCGTGTGAAAATGCTGCGTGGCGTTAACGTACTGGCAGATGCAGTGAAAGTTACCCTCGGTCCTAAAGGCCGTAACGTTGTTCTGGATAAATCTTTCGGTGCACCGACTATCACTAAAGATGGTGTTTCTGTAGCGCGTGAAATCGAACTGGAAGACAAGTTCGAAAACATGGGTGCGCAGATGGTTAAAGAAGTTGCCTCTAAAGCGAACGACGCTGCAGGTGACGGTACTACCACTGCAACCGTACTGGCTCAGTCCATCATCACTGAAGGCCTGAAAGCTGTTGCTGCGGGCATGAACCCAATGGACCTGAAACGCGGTATCGATAAAGCTGTTATCGCCGCTGTTGAAGAGCTGAAAGCACTGTCTGTTCCTTGCTCTGACTCTAAAGCAATCGCTCAGGTTGGTACTATCTCTGCTAACTCCGACGAAACTGTTGGTACTCTGATTGCTGAAGCAATGGAGAAAGTAGGCAAAGAAGGCGTTATCACCGTTGAAGAAGGCACTGGCCTGCAAGACGAGCTGGACGTTGTAGAAGGTATGCAGTTTGACCGTGGCTACCTGTCTCCATACTTCATCAACAAGCCTGAAACTGGTTCTATCGAACTGGAAAGCCCGTTCATCCTGCTGGCTGACAAAAAAATCTCTAACATCCGTGAAATGCTGCCAGTTCTGGAAGCCGTTGCGAAAGCAGGCAAACCACTGCTGATCATTGCTGAAGATGTTGAAGGCGAAGCGCTGGCGACCCTGGTGGTTAACACCATGCGTGGTATCGTGAAAGTTGCTGCTGTTAAAGCACCAGGCTTTGGCGACCGTCGTAAAGCAATGCTGCAAGACATCGCAACTCTGACTGGCGGTACCGTAATCTCTGAAGAGATCGGTATGGAGCTGGAAAAAGCGACACTGGAAGATCTGGGTACTGCTAAACGTATCGTTATCAACAAAGACACCACTACTATCATCGATGGTAATGGTGAAGAAGACGCAATCCAGGGTCGTGTGACTCAGATTCGTAAGCAGATCGAAGAAGCAACTTCTGATTACGACCGTGAAAAACTGCAAGAGCGCGTAGCTAAACTGGCTGGCGGCGTTGCAGTAATCAAAGTCGGTGCTGCTACCGAAGTTGAAATGAAAGAGAAGAAAGCACGTGTTGAAGATGCCCTGCACGCTACCCGTGCTGCGGTTGAAGAAGGTGTGGTTGCCGGTGGTGGTGTTGCGCTGATTCGCGTAGCTTCTAAACTGTCTGAACTGCGTGGCCAGAACGAAGACCAGAACGTGGGTATCAAAGTTGCGTTGCGCGCAATGGAAGCTCCATTGCGTCAAATCGTTCTGAACTGCGGCGAAGAGCCATCTGTTGTTGCTAACAACGTGAAAGCAGGCGACGGTAACTACGGTTACAACGCAGCAACTGAAGAATACGGCAACATGATCGACATGGGTATCCTGGATCCAACCAAAGTGACTCGTTCTGCTCTGCAGTACGCGGCATCTGTGGCTGGCCTGATGATCACCACCGAGTGCATGATTACCGATATGCCAAAATCTGACGCTCCTGACTTAGGTGGCGCAGGTATGGGTGGTATGGGTGGCATGGGCGGCATGATGTAATTTGCCCCAACACCTGGTGTGAAGTAACACCGTGTTAAGAAAACCCTCAGGCAGAAATGTCTGAGGGTTTTTTCTTTTTGGCCGCACTCTGGTATAAGATCTCACCGGGCGATGACTGCCCGCTACTATTCAAGACGGCATTGATAACGGGGAAGAACATGCGCATTAAAGTTTCAGCAGGAATAGCTGTGGCAGCGCTGCTGCTGGCAGGATGTAGCACCAGCAATGAGTTAAGCACTAATGGCCAGAGCGTTCGTTTCGTTGAAGAGAAGCCAGGCACTGAATGCCAGCTGATTGGCACCGCAACCGGCGAGCAAAGCAATTGGTTGTCAGGCCAACATGGTGATGAAGGCGGTTCTATGCGCGGCGCGGCTAATGCTCTGCGTAATAATGCAGCGGCGATGGGTGGTAACGTGCTGTATGGCGTGAGCAGTCCGACTCAAAACCTGTTGTCGAGCTTTGCTCCGACAGCCAGCAAAATGACTGGCCAGGTTTATAAGTGCCCGAACTGATTTAGTGGTCGCTTTATGATGTCGGGTGGCGCTGCGCTTACCCGACCTACTAAACCTTTCAGTTGTAGGGTGGATAAGCGTACCGCATCATCCACCATTTTAAGCTACTGGAATCAACTTTGCCGTAACTGCAAATCCAATGGTGTTTTGCTTGGCTCACCGCCAATCTCTCGCGCAAGCTTCGGCACCATATAGCCGGAAATCAACGTCAGTAACTCACGCATAATCATCCTGGCTTCATCATCACTCACCATGAAATGCGCCGCCCCCTGCACTTTATCGAGCACATGCAGGTAATACGGCATCACGCCCGCATCAAACAGAGCATTACTCAGGTTTGCGAGAGTCTTCGCATTATCGTTCACATCGCGCAGCAGGACACTTTGGTTAAGCAATGTGACGCCTACTTGCCGTAAGCCCACCATAGCCGCTCTGAACTCATCATCAATCTCATTAGCATGGTTGATATGGTTTACCAGAATGACCTGCAACCGTGAGCGTGCAAGGCGGGCTACCAGGGTGTCGGTGATACGTGCCGGGATGACAATCGGCAAACGGCTGTGAATACGCAACCGTTTAATATGCGCGATAGCCTCCAGCTCACCGATCAGCCAGTCCAGTTCGTGATCTTTTGCCATAAGCGGATCGCCGCCAGAAAAAATGATCTCATCGAGTTCGGGGTGATCGCTGATGTATGAAATGGCTGCCTGCCAGTTACGCTTATTTCCCTGGTTATCGGAGTAGGGGAAATGGCGGCGGAAACAGTAACGGCAGTTCACCGCACAGCCGCCTTTTACCAGCAACAATGCGCGGTTGCTATACTTGTGCAGTAAGCCGGGCACTACGCTGTGCTGTTCTTCAAGAGGATCGGTGCTAAAACCGGGAGCGGCAATAAACTCCTCTTTTGAAGTTAACACCTGGCGTAACAGTGGGTCGTTCGGATTGCCTTTTTCCATGCGAGCGACAAAAGCTCGCGGCACGCGCAAGGCAAAAAGTCGGCGCGCATCACGTCCTGCCAGCAGCTCTTTATCAGCGTCCAGCTCTAAAATATGCAGCAGTTCATCAGGATCGGTTATAACATCGCCAAGTTGCGTTAACCAATCTTCTCTGCGGGGGGGATTTAGGGTTACAATGTGTGCCATTTTTTGGCTAAGCTACCAATTAACAATTTCAGAGGGCCTTATGGCGACTTATTCTAGCAACGATTTTCGTGCCGGTCTTAAAATCATGTTTGAAGGCGAACCTTACGCGGTTGAATCCAGTGAGTTCGTTAAACCAGGTAAAGGCCAGGCCTTTGCTCGCGTTAAAATGCGCCGCCTGTTGACTGGCACCCGCGTAGAAAAAACCTTCAAATCTACCGACTCCGCTGAAGGCGCAGACGTTATCGATATGAACCTGACTTACCTGTACAACGACGGTGAGTTCTACCACTTCATGAATAACGAAACCTTCGAGCAGCTGGCTGCAGATGAGAAGGCGATCGGTGATAACGCTAAATGGATGCTGGATCAGGCCGAGTGCATCGTGACCTTGTGGAACGGCCGTCCAATCGCTGTACAGCCACCAAACTTCGTAGAGCTGGAAATCGTTGAAACCGATCCAGGTCTGAAAGGTGATACTGCTGGTACCGGCGGTAAACCTGCAACACTGTCTACTGGTGCTGTGGTTAAAGTACCTTTGTTCGTTCAGACTGGCGAAGTGATCAAAGTTGACACTCGTTCTGGCGAATACGTTTCTCGCGTTAAGTAATACGTGAAGATTTGCGGTGAAGTGCAATAAGCTTCACCGCAGCTTACAAAAGGCAGGGAAGATGAACCGTTTGATTAAGCATGTACTCTTCATCACGTTGTTGACCTCGTTTCTCGCCGGCTGTAATACCACCCGCGGCTTTGGTGAAGATCTCAAGCATCTTGGTGGCTCCATCGAACGTGCAGCAAACAAATAATTTCCAACACTCCTAAAAAATCTGCTTTTTCCGTCAGCTTGCCAATTCTTGTCTATGCTTTAACTGCTATACACAAACAATATGGTCAAAAAAGGAAACGGTCATGATTAAGAAAACTATTGCAGCGTTCTTTTCTCTCATAGTGCTTTCGTCGTTACTTACTGCGTGTAATACCACCAAAGGTGTGGGTGAAGATATTCAGGATGGCGGTCAGGCGATTTCTGGTGCCGCAACAAAAGCGCAGAATTAAAGCATCACTGACGGTACGGTATGATTGCCGTACCGTAATTCATCTTTTTAATGCTGTTGTTCTATAAACAATGAAAAGCGATTATTAATCCCTAACTTCATACGGATGTTCCGCTTATAGGTATAAACTGTCTTGGTACTAATCCCCATTATTCTGGCGATAAAATCATTATTAGCCTCATCGGTCCATAACTTTAATATACGTTCCTCACGCAGGGTAAGAAGAGGAGATATATACTGCCGTGCAGGATGAAAAGGTGGGCGGGCACTCAGTTGCTTCTGAATAATCTCGTAAAGCTCCACCAGTGGTACGGATTTGCTATAAAGCGAGCGCGAACCCTGTGTCAGACAGTACTCTTCAATTTTTTCGTGACGGATACTGTTAAGTAACATTAATCGAATTGATGTGCCGCAGGCAGAATAAATAGAAGAAAGTTGTTGGATATTGTGTAGAGCACTGGCAAAACTGGTGAAATCGGCAATAACAAGATTAGGCCGCCATTGTATTATTTTTTCGCGAGCTAAAAGTAAACTATCAGTTTCAGAAATAGAAAAAGCCATGTTTTGATTGAGCCAATATTTGAATCCCTGCCGGGTATAATGGCAGCGGTCAATTAACAATATCTTATGCATAATTACCGTTCGCGTGACTCACTATTACAGCCTTTTCTGAATGCCAAATAAAACATTATAATATGAAGAAAGCACCTGAAATGAATTGTGGATTTGCGGGTTAAATTGCGTTCATTTCGCGGCTTAATGTCAAAACTCCTCCAGATGTGGAAACAAAACTTTACTTTCTTTTGTGATAAGAAAGTCCTGTTGGACTTTTCTGTCTGCGACTGATTGTTAAAATAGCCCCCTCACCAGCCTTATGGGACGACCCATTAGCGCTTCTTGATTTCCGGGGACGGCCCCAATAATGGAGCTGTATATGGCCTGGTTTATTCTTGTTATCGCCGGTTTATTAGAAGTTGTGTGGGCCGTTGGCCTGAAATATACCCATGGTTTCACCCGCCTGTGGCCAAGCGTTATCACCGTGGTTGCAATGGTTGTCAGCATCGCGCTGCTGTCCTGGTCAATGAAAACGTTGCCGACCGGTACGGCTTACGCTGTCTGGACGGGAATTGGTGCTGTAGGTGCTGCCACCACAGGTATCTTGCTGTTAGGCGAATCAGCAAACCTGGCCCGCATTGCGAGCCTGGCTTTGATTGTCATCGGGATTATTGGCCTGAAAATTAGTACTCATTAACTGGCGGGTTGTTTAATCCACAGTAACTTCTCGACCGGGAAGCCCTGTTGTGTCGCGATAGTAAGCATCTGTTGCTTCACTTCACTGCTGATTGTCGGAGTTCGTGACAATATCCACAGATAGTCTTTATCCGGCCCGCATACCAGTGCGTGCCGGTAATCTTTATCAATGGCTATCACATTATACCCACCGTAAAACGGCCCAAAGAATGAGACTTTTAGTGCTGCGCGGCTTGGGTCTCCAGTGAAGTAAGCTTTGCCGACACTTTGCTGCCACATTTGGCGGTCAGGGTTAAATCCTCTGTTTATTACACGAATTCCACCGTCATCCATGGTGCTATATGTAGCGGTCACTTGCTCCAGCCCACTTTCAAATTGGTGGTCAAAACGGGCAATTTCATACCATTTACCGAGATAACGTTTAGCCTCAAAGTTATTCACCACCGTGGTGCCTGGTGGAGGGGTTGGGGAGCTACAGGCAACAACGAGAAACGCAACTGCAATAGTGGTGATAATCGGCCAGATGCGCATAGCTAATTCCTTCTGCTGTTTTAGCTAAGTGTAGATGGCAGCAGGAAAAGAGCGGTATGCGGGAAGAAATAAAAAGGCCTGCTGAGCAGGCCGGTATGTATCACTGTAATGCTGTGAGGATTTTGTACCCGGCTTTAACCCGCTCGGGATTGGGGTAGCTTTTATTTGCCATCATCACGATGCCAAGTTGTTGCTCGGGAATAAATGCTATATAAGTCCCAAAGCCCCCGGTTGAGCCTGTTTTGTGAACCCAGGATGCCTTAACAGCAGGCGCTGGTGGTTCGATAGCTGCCGCCGTTTGAGGGGATAGCGCCACTTTATTATCGCTGCCATTAATCACTGTTTTGGCATCAACCGGCCAGTTATGCATCTCCCAGCCTAAGCCCTGATACATGCTTCCAATTCGCCAGTAGCGTGATTGTGCGAGCTCAATTCCCTTACGTAATGTTGGCGCTCCTACCTGTTCAGGCTTGATGTTTGCCTGTACCCAACTGGCCATATCTACAATCGTTGTTTTCACGCCATAGGCTTCTGCATCCAGCATACCCGGTGAAACGTGCACTGCCTTACCGTTACGGTAACCCCATGCGTAATTGTGCTCCTCAGTTGCGGGCACTTTTATCCATGTATGCACAAGGTTTAACGGCTGGAATACGCGCCTGGACATTGCTTCTTCAAAGCTCATTCCTGACGGTTTCACCGCCAACGCGCCGAAGAGGCCAATGCTGGCATTAGCATAGAGACGAGTGGAGCCGGGAGCCCATTGTGGCTGCCAGGTCTGGTAAAAGTGGAGCAAGGCAGCCTGACTTGTGACGTCATCTGGAACCTGTAGCGGTAAGCCACCTGCGGTATAGGTGGCAAGTTGTAGCAGGTTAATATCTTTCCATTGCTGACCGGTGAGTGCAGGCCAGTACTTCGTTGCCGGGTCGCTTAGTTTTATTTCCCCACGGGCTACGCTGTCGCCACCCAGAACACCGGTAAAGGTCTTACTGACAGAGCCGAGTTCAAACAATGTCTCTTTCGTGACCGGTAAATTTTTGGCGATATCAGCCTGGCCGTATGTGAAGTAATAGGGTTTTCCCTGATAAATAACGGCGACGGCCATGCCGGGGATATTTTGCTCTTTGAGCAGGGGCTCAATGGTCTGATTGACTGTCTGAGCAATCTGCTTTTCGGTTAACGTTTTCGTGGCGGCAAGCGCTGAGCAGGAGGCTGTGAGCATTAGCACACAGCAAAGTGTTTTTTTCATCATTGAATGGCTTCCATAAAGTGACAAGACAGCATGCCCTGAACGACTCAATTTATCATTTGTCCTTAGGGGTTTCTTAGCGAATATGTTTACGGGGTGAGCGGAAAGATATGACTAGTCCTGATATAA
>NZ_LXEO01000065.1 GCF_001654865.1 Buttiauxella noackiae ATCC 51607
AATACAAACAAAAAGGCCTGCACATGGCAGGCCTTGTGGCTGGAATACTTAGCGTTAGAGAGTGATGACACCAATAAAAGTCACTACAGTAAGGATGGCCGCAAGACCGTAGAACACCCACTTGCCAGACGGCACATGAATTTTCAGGTCGTGCATTGCGTGATGGATACGGTGCAACCCACACCACAGCGGTAGGACAATCATCAGGAAGATGAACAGGCGGCCAATCAGGCTTTGTGAGAATGCCAGCACACGGTCATAGCCTAATGCATCGCCCGGGAAAAGCCCCAGCGGCAGCATAATGCCAACCAACAGCACGATCACAGGAGCAATGATTGCACCCCACATACCGCTTGCGCCAAACAGACCCCAGAATACTGGCTCGTCGGAGCGTTTTGGATTCGGATTAATCATGACGTCCCCCTTACCAGAACAGTGCAATAAACAGAATGACGACCGTGGCGACAACCGTCACCGCCCACAAGCCTTTAATCACTGGCTCTGGCCCCATTTTGTCATCTTTGATGATGATATTGGCGGCCTTCGGTGCCAGTTCAAACCAGGTTTTCGTATGCAATAACGCAGCCGCTAACGTGATCAGGTTGAGGATAACCACGATAGGGTTCTGGAGAAAACTGACAAACCCTGCCCAGCTTTCCGGGCCACTTTTCAAAGAGAAAAGACCGCACAGCAGCAAGATGCTGAACCAGACGGTAGGTACAGCGGTTCCTTCGCGAATCATATAAAAACGATAGAAACCCAGCTTTTTCCACCAGGTTGGGGTCATCGTCCGCACATATGGCTTACGTTTCGTAGTCATTTTGCACTCCTTAGCGTGGTTTCAGGGTAGCAATCAAAAAGTCTTTCGAACTTTCGACTTTACCCTGCTGGATGGCAGCGGCGGGATCGACGTGTTTCGGGCACACTTCGGAGCAGTAGCCCACGAAAGTACAGCTCCAGACGCCGTTCTGGCCGTTTAACTGCGCCATACGCTCTTTCTTGCCATGGTCGCGGTTATCCAGGTTGTAACGGTGAGCAAGCGTGATTGCAGCCGGGCCAATAAACTCAGGGTTTAAACCAAACTGCGGACATGCGGAATAACACAGCCCACAGTTGATGCAGCCGGAGAACTGATGGTATTTCGCCATCTGAGCTGGAGTTTGGGTGTTTGGCCCCTGGTCTGGAGTACGCGTGTTGCCGATGATGTACGGCTTAATCGCTTCCAGGCTTTCGATAAAGTGGGTCATATCGACCACCAAATCGCGCTCAATAGGGAAGTTTGCCAGCGCCTCAACCTTCATACCCCTGGTGTATTCACGCAGGAAGGTTTTGCAGGCCAGTTTAGGCACGCGATTGACCATCATGCCGCAAGAGCCGCAGATAGCCATACGGCATGACCAGCGATAGCTCAGGTCTGGTGCCAGGTTGTCTTTGATATAACCCAGCGCATCCAGCAGTGAGGTTTGCTCATCATAAGGCACTTCATAGATTGCACTGTGTGGCTCGTTATCCGTTTCCGGGTTGTAGCGCACCACTTCAATCTTCAGAGTCTTCATCGTATCAGCCATTCGACATCTCCTTCTTCTTGTCGGCTGCTTCTGATTCCGCACCGTAGACGCGTTTAGCCGGTGGCAACGTAGTGATTTTCACATCACTGTATTCCAGACGCGTAGTTCCATTGGCGTCACGGAAAGCGAGAGTATGTTTCAGGAAGTTCACGTCATCACGCTCGGTACAACCCTCGTCCAGACGCTGATGCGCGCCGCGCGACTCTTTACGAGCCATCGCCGAGTGCGCCATACATTCCGCAACATTCAGGCCGTGGCCCAACTCGATGGTGTAGAGCAAATCAGTATTAAACACGCTGGATGTGTCAGTAATACGCACACGTTTGAAGCGCTCTTGCAGCTCAGCCAGCTTATCAATGGTTTTCTGCATCAGTTCTGGTGTGCGGTAAATCCCGCAACCTTCTTCCATGGACAGACCCATTTCATCGCGAATCTTCGACCAGTTTTCAGTGCCTTCCTGATTAACCAATTTCTTGAGACGCGTTTCGACATCAGCCGCTTGCGCGTTCAGGGCAGCATCGTTAGCCGGCAGTGCTTCATTCGCGCGCTTCATCGCGCTTTCGCCCGCCAGACGACCAAACACCACCAGTTCTGCAAGGGAGTTAGAACCCAGACGGTTCGCGCCATGCAGGCCAACGGAAGAACATTCACCCACAGCAAACAGCCCTTTGATACGGCTTTCACACTGGCTGTCAGTTTCGATGCCACCCATGGTGTAGTGCGCGGTAGGGCGAACTGGAATCGGCTCTTTTACCGGGTCAACGCCGACATACGCTTTCGACAGCTCGCAGATAAACGGCAGGCGCTCGAGAAGTTTCTTCTCACCCAGGTGACGCAGATCGAGATAAACCACATCGCCACGTGGAGTCGGAACGGTACGGCCTGCACGCCATTCGTGCCAGAAGGCCTGAGAGACTTTGTCGCGCGGGCCGAGTTCCATGTATTTGTTGCGCGGCTCGCCCAGCGGTGTTTCGGGCCCCATTCCATAATCTTGCAGATAGCGATAGCCATCTTTGTTGACCAGAATACCGCCTTCACCACGGCAGCCTTCTGTCATCAGAATGCCGGAACCTGGCAAGCCAGTTGGGTGATATTGCACAAATTCCATATCACGTAGCGGTGCGCCGTGGCTCAACGCCATGCCCATACCATCACCGGTCACGATGCCGCCGTTGGTGTTATAGCGATAAACACGGCCTGCGCCGCCCGTCGCCATCACGACTGCATTGGCGCGAATCTGCACCAGCGTGCCTTCCATCATATTCATGGCGACCACGCCACGCGCTTCGCCGTCATCGACCAGAATATCGAGTACGAAATGCTCGTCAAAACGCTGGATTTGCGGGAACTGTAAGGAGGTCTGGAACAGGGTGTGGAGCATATGGAAGCCGGTTTTATCTGCGGCAAACCAGGTACGCTCAATCTTCATGCCACCAAAGCGACGAACGTTTACGGAACCGTCCGGACGGCGACTCCATGGGCAACCCCATTGTTCAAGCTGAGTCATTTCGGTAGGGCAGTGATGGACGAAGTAGTCGACCACATCCTGCTCGCACAACCAGTCGCCACCGGCCACGGTGTCATTGAAATGGTATTCGTAGCTGTCGTGATCCTGCGTGACGGCGGCAGAACCCCCTTCGGCGGCCACGGTGTGGCTACGCATTGGGTAGACTTTGGAAATCAGAGCTATTTTGGCTTGTGGATTGGCTTGTGCCGCCGCTATGGCTGCTCGTAAGCCCGCTCCGCCAGCGCCTATTATGGCGAGATCGGCTTGAAAGGTTTGCACGACATTCCTCCAGATTTTAGTTATTTCGCACAGCTAATTTAACCAAAGGTAGTTCACCAATACGGCGCCAGCTATTGCGAAAGGGTTATCCCTGCTCCTTTGTAGGTAGAGGATTATAGCCGCAGGCTTTTTAAGGAAATTTGACGTGTTCGATTTTTTTGCTGTTCAGTGCAGCAATTAATTAATAGTGGTGATGAGTTACGTCACGAAATACAGATTATTAATGTCAATTAGGGGCTGGAAACGGTGAAAATTTACTGCGCAAAATTTGTCTCCCTTATGCGATGCGGGTAGACTTCTCCGCCTTGTTTGAATACGGAGACTTCCCCATGAGCGAAACGGCCACCTGGCAGCCGAGCGCATCCATCCCCAACCTGTTGAAACGTGCAGCGATCATGACCATCATTCGGCGTTTTTTTGCCGATCGCGGCGTACTGGAGGTGGAAACACCGTGCATGAGTCAGGCAACGGTTACGGATATCAATCTGTTCCCGTTTGAAACCCGTTTTGTTGGCCCAGGTCACGCTCAGGGCGTTAATCTGTACCTGATGACCAGCCCGGAATATCACATGAAACGCCTGCTGGCGGCGGGCATTGGCCCGGTATTCCAACTGTGTCGCAGTTTCCGTAACGAAGAGATGGGGCGCCATCATAATCCAGAGTTCACTATGCTGGAGTGGTACCGCCCTTGCTACGATATGTATCGTCTGATGAATGAAGTTGATGATTTACTGCAACAGGTTCTGGAAACTGATGCGGCAGAGTCTCTCTCTTATCAGCAGGCGTTCCTGCGCCACCTGGAGATTGACCCGCTTTCTGCGGATAAAACGCAGTTGCGTGAAGTGGCCAAAAAACTCGATTTAAGCAACATCGCCGATCAGGAAGAAGACCGCGATACCTTGCTGCAACTGCTGTTCAGCATGGGTGTTGAACCACATATTGGTAAAGACAAACCGACGTTTGTTTATCACTTCCCCGCAAGCCAGGCAGCCCTTGCACAAATCAGTACCGAAGATCACCGCGTCGCAGAGCGTTTCGAGGTTTATTTCCGTGGTATTGAACTGGCGAATGGTTTCCACGAATTGACTGACGCCCGTGAGCAGCAGCAGCGTTTTGAGCAGGATAACCGTAAACGTGCCGCGCGCGGTTTGCCGCAGCAGCCGGTAGATGTGAATTTACTGGAAGCACTCAAGGCGGGATTGCCGGATTGTTCAGGTGTTGCACTAGGTGTGGATCGTTTGATTATGTTAGCGCTGAAGGCTGAAAGCCTTGCTGATGTGCTGGCGTTCCCGGTAGACCGGGCTTAAGAAAATAGTGGATGAGCTTGCGCTTATCCACCCTAAATGAAATAAAAAATAGAGCGGGTAAGCATTTAGCTTCACCCGCTTTTTTTACAAACTCCCCGGCGTCCTGCCTGCTTTCCCTGTCGAAGTCAGCGTCTTACTGCTACGTTGCCCGCCGAGACTATCCAGACGCATCTGGAATGGTGGGAACGGCAGCTCGATACCGTGTTCGCGGAAACCTTGCAGAATGAGCTGATGAATCTCGTGGCGCAGCGGCATACGGTGGTTCATCTCTGCGGCGTAGATACGCAGCTCAAAGATTTGAATGCCCGCCTGCAAGTCCACAAGGAACGCTTCTGGCGGTGGGTTATCAATTACCAACGAACAGCGCTGGGCCGCCTGCAACAACACCTTCGTGACTTCTTCGCTGTTTGCATCAGATGGGGCTGGAACAGTTAGCACCACACGCGTTACTGAATCCGACAACGACCAGTTAATGAACTGCTCGGTGATAAACGCTTTATTTGGCACGATTATCTCTTTACGGTCCCAGTCGCTGATGGTGGTCGCGCGGGTGTTGATCTTGGTGACGCTGCCGGTGAGATCGCGGATAGTCACGGTGTCGCCAATACGAATCGGTTTTTCGAACAGAATAATCAGGCCGGAAATAAAGTTGGCGAAGATCTCCTGCAAACCAAAACCTAAACCGACACCAAGGGCTGCGACCAGCCACTGCAATTTCGACCACTCAATGCCAATCATCGAGAAGCCAACTAACGTACCGATCAGTAACAGCAGATATTTGGTTACGGTGGTAATGGCGTAGCCTGTGCCTGGCGCCAAATCCAGATGCTGTAGCAGTGCAAGTTCGAGTAGCGCAGGGAGGTTACGCACCAGTTGCATGGTGATAATCAGCACCAGAATGGCAATTAACACTGAACCCAGGGTTATCGGCTCGATGCTTTCCACGCCTTGTACTGTTGAGGTCACATCCCACAAGGTGATGTTCTCAAGGAAACCAAATGCAGAGTGGATTTCTGACCACAACACAATGACCGACAGCAGCGCAATCAGCATCAGAATCGAACGCACCAGACGCAGTGATTGCACGCTGATGGTATCCAGATCGATTTCAGGTTCTTCGATAGTTTCTGATGAGCCTTCATTACTGTGGCTATGTGCGGTTTCTTCTTCACCACGCGCACGCTGGGCCAGGATTTCAGCACGGCGATGTTTAGCGCGATCAAAGGCCAGACGGCGGCGCTGAATCAGCATCCAACGGCGGAAGATGTGGTACACAACGAGCAGTAAGAACCAGATAGCTACTGATGTTTCAAGCCTTGCCAGCAAGGCCTGGGCCGTTGCCAGGTAACCCACTGCCGCTGCCAGAATGGCGAGCAACGGGGCGGCAAGCAGCAGGTTCCACAAAATGGTGTTAGCGATGTTTTCGCTATTACCTTGTTTATCCAGATACAGCGGAATACCTGCGCGTTTCAGACTCAGGGTGACCAGTGCCATTGCACCGCAAATCAACATAAAGCACAGTCTTCCGAGCGAGCCGGAGAACTCTCGGTCGTTCAAATTATCAAACATAATCAATGCCATAATCAGGGGCACGATTAAGCCGATACTCATCAGGTAATAGCGCATGGCACGGGCAACTCGTTGCTGCGGCCAACCAAAATGCACGATGAACAAGCCATTTGGGCGGGCGAACGTGGCGCAAATCATCACGGCCCACAGCAGCGGAACCGTGGCGGTCACTCCATCACCGATAGCCACCGCAAGGGGATATGGCCAGGCAGATTGCAGCCCGTAACCGAGCGTTGCCCAAAGAACGGGTAAAGGCAGAGCCACCAGAATCGACCAGAAAACGGTACGCAAGGTCAAGCTGAAGTGATCCTGAGTAACCTTTCCGACCTTTGCACTAGAGCGTTCAAGGAACGCAGAAAAATGGCGGCGGGAGCTGACACTAAAGCCCACCAGTATCAATGCTCCGAACAAAGGCAGCAGCGTTTCTTTGCTGGTGAGCATCATGATGGTCGCACTGCCAAGCTGGCTGAACGTATCCATCGACACCAGACGACGCAAATCCTGCACAATCTCTACCGGCCAGGTGATGCCCATTGGGCTGACATCTGAGGTCCAGAACAGGTAGCGGTGTGTTGCTTCGTTGACCTCTTTTAACGCATCTTCCAGTTGGCTATTCGCCACTTTCAGTTTGGTCAGTTCGAGAATCAGGTTATCGCCACCTTGCAGCAAGGAGTTGAGCAGTTCGCGTTGGGTGCGCAATTGCGCTTCCAGAATACGATTTTGCTCACTGGTCAGCTCCTGACCATCGTTCTGACGAATCTGGCGTAATTGCTGCTGTTTGTTCAGCAGGTCTTCATAATGCAGGCGCTGTACACGCAACTGGCCAAGTTCGGTATCCAGTTGCTGAGACTTTGGCATTTCAGGTAAACGGGCCACCTGAGCGCGTAAAGCTTCACCCAACACATTCGATACGCCAAGCCATTGTGACTGTTCACGTAGTGTGTTGAGTGCCTGACGCACTTGCAATGTCTGACTGGAGGCCTGGCGTTGCTGAGAAGCCACTAAATCCATTCGTTGAGCCTGTTGATTCAACGCCTGGGATAATTCGCGGTTATTTTTAAACTGATCAACGATACCTGATGGCAGGTTAGCGCTGCTTTCTGCCAACAACTCGGTGCTTTCCAGCGCTTTTTCCGCTTCACGCTGACGCTGATTATTGAGCTGATTACGCAATGCCTGGAGATAAGCATCCAGTTGCGCGCTCTGTTTTTGGGCCAGCTCTGCCCGTAGCCGCGCGAGTTCCTGGCGGTTACTGGCAGACAACTGTGCCAGTTCCAGTTCATCGACCAGGGCTTTCAGGCGTGATGATTCAGCCTGTAAAGAGAGATTTTGTGCCTGCGCCAGCGGTGTACTGCTAGCAGGCTGGGTGCCCATCCGACGTTCCACCTCGTTTAGCTGGCGGCGTGCATCTGTTTGCTGTTGAGGCAGTTGGCTGAGCGAATCGGTGATTTCTCGGGTGCGTTCCTGCTCTTGTTGCGCAAGGCGGCTTTTATCCAGCAATTGGCTGCTAACTTGCAGGATTTCCTGATTTAACGCATCGGTGCTCATGGTTTCTGGCACTTTTGGCGGTTCATCGCGCAGATTATTTATCTGCCGACGTAAGGTGTCAGAGAGTTTGGGGAAGTTATCGATAACTTGCTGATATTGCGTGACACGCTCCAGCGAGATTTTACGTTCATCAAGCGCGTTGAGCGCGGCCTGAAGTGCTTCCACGGTTTCAGGGCTGCCAGGTTTGTCTTTTGCAGACTTAGCTTGTTCTAGTTCCTGGGAGATTTGTTTGGCGTCGGGGGCTGTGGCGGCATACGTCGGTAGACTAAGGCACCAGGCCATCAGAATTGTGATTATCAGGCGCACGTGAATACCTATAGGTGAATCAGCCCTCGCAGCGATGTCGCGAGGGCTGGGGTAGGAGCGTTAAACGTCTGGTTTGCTTTCCTGATCGGCAGCAACTTCCATTTCAGAAATCTCACTCACTGGTACTTCCGGCTCGATCACCGGCTCGGTAGAGATTGCCAGAGGTTCACCAATTTTGGTTGCGGACAGGCTTTGCAGCTGTTCGGCCAGGTTCACTTTACCTGGTGCGAACAAGTTGATTACTGTTGAACCGAGTTTAAAGCGACCCATTTCCTGGCCTTTCAGCAGCGCTACAGAACCTTCGTTGTCACCAGCAGGCCATGTCCAGCGCTTAATCACACCTTCACGCGGTGGGGTGATGGTGCCAGCCCATACGGTTTCGATGCTGCCAACAATGGTTGCACCCACCAGAATTTGCGCCATTGGGCCAAACTCGGTGTCGAACAGGCAAATTACGCGTTCGTTACGGGCAAACAGGTTCGGCACGTTTTGCGCGGTTAAATGGTTTACGGAGAACAAGTCACCCGGTACGTAAATCATTTCACGCAAAATACCATTACACGGCATGTGAACACGGTGGTAATCACGTGGTGACAGATAAGTGGTAACGAAGCTGCCGTTACGGAACAAATCGGCCATCAAATAGTTACCGGCAAGCAGGGCTTCCAGACTGTAGTTATGACCTTTGGCCTGCAGAATTTTATCTTCTTCAATAGGGCCTAACTGGCTTACAACACCGTCTGCTGGCATCACCAGTACATTTGGGTCGGTATTAATTGGACGAACATCGTCACGTAGTGGGCGCACGAAGAATTCATTGAAGGTGCGATAGCTGGCAGTATCCGGCTTCTGAGCTTCCTTCATGTCGACTTTGTAGTATTTGACGAACAGGTCGATAACCAGTTTGGTCAACCAGCCAGCTCGTTTGCTTGCACCCCAACCTGCCAGGCGAGTCAGCCATAGTTTAGGCAGGATGTACTGGAGCGAAAGTTTAAAGTTGTCTAACAAGATAGCCTCCTGGCTAAGTACCCATATTTAGCGGGCATACACAAAAAGGAGCGCGATTTTAGCGATGCCCAGCTTAATTGTCAGCGGTCAGTATCGGAAAAGGTTTTACGCGATTTTACCTCGGACATACTTTCCAGTATGCGATGGTAATTTTCGAAACGCGTTTCGGCGATTTCCCCACGTTCAACAGCTTCGCGCAGCGCACAGCCAGGATCGTTGGTGTGGCTGCAGTCACGGTATTTGCAACGCCCTAAATACTCGTGGAATTCAGTGAACCCTTGAGTGACTTGATCGGGTTCTAAGTGCCATAAACCAAACTCACGAACGCCTGGAGAGTCAATTACATCACCGCCGCCCGGGAAGTGATACAAACGAGATGCAGTGGTTGTATGCTGACCCAGACCTGAGTTGTCAGAAACGTCATTAACCAGAATCTGGGCTTCTTTAAAACCAAGCAGGTTGTTCAGCAGGCTGGATTTCCCCACACCGGATTGCCCGGCAAAAATGCTGACGCGGCCGATCAGGGCTTCTTCAAGCTCTTTCAGACCTTCTACTTTGTGGCTGGAAACCATTAAGACGCGGTAGCCAATTTTGCGGTAGATATCCATTTGTTCATTAACGAACGCAAGACCTTCTTCATCGAGCAGGTCGGTTTTATTCAGTACCAGCAGTGGTTCAACGTCCAGTGTTTCACACGCTACCAGATAACGGTCAATAATGTTTAGTGACAGCTCGGGCAGAATGGCGGAAACCACAATGATTTGGTCGATATTGGCGGCAATCGGTTTTACGCCGTCATAGAAATCAGGGCGTGTCAGGACGGTAGTGCGCTCGTGCACCGCATCAACAATGCCTTTTATGGTTACGCCAGCCGCAGCTTCTTTGGCTGGACGCCAGACCACATTGTCGCCGGTTACCAGCGAACGGATGGTGCGGCGAATATTGCAGCGGTGAATGTCACCACCTGGTGATTCAACATCGGCATGTTGGCCGAAACGACTAATTACGCGACCATCGCGCGGTTCACCAAACTGAGAGTCGTCAGGATCGGCTTTCTCCACAGTCTGTTTAAGCCGACGCTGGTGGTTTGCTGAAACCCGGCGCTGCTGTCCTTTGGAGAGTTTATTTTTGCTCAATCTTACTGGCTCCTGGTCGCCCGTGATGGGCAAAACCTCTATGATACACACTATTTTATACGAATTAACCCATCGACAAAGGTGGGCTACGCACAAGAAGGGTGGAAAATAGCATGAGTGGAAATGAAAACAATCTGATTTGGATTGATTTAGAAATGACCGGCCTGGACCCCGAGCGGGATCGCATAATTGAAATTGCCACTCTGGTTACCGATGCCAATTTGAATATCCTCGCCGAAGGGCCAACGATCGCGGTTCATCAGTCTGACGAACAGCTGGCGTTGATGGATGACTGGAATGTGCGTACCCATACTGGCAGCGGGCTGGTAGAGCGCGTGAAGGCAAGCACCATGGATGACCGTGCGGCTGAACTGGCGACACTTGAGTTCCTGAAAGAGTGGGTTCCCGCTAATAGTTCTCCAATCTGTGGTAACAGCATAGGCCAGGATCGCCGTTTCCTGTTTAAGTACATGCCTGAGCTAGAAGAGTACTTCCACTATCGTTATCTGGATGTCAGCACTCTGAAAGAGCTGGCGCGCCGTTGGAAACCTGAAATTTTGGCTGATTTCAAAAAGCAGGGTACCCATCAGGCGATGGATGATATTCGTGAATCGGTGGCAGAGCTTGCCTTCTACCGCGAGAATTTTATCAAGTTATAAGAATTTGTTAGCCTCGGTTCTGTTTTTTTCACTCATCCGAAAAAGGCAGGATCGAGAGATTTTCCTGTTATTCGCTGGGAAAATAATCATTTTGTCGAATTAATCAGCATTCAAACAAAAATAGCAAAAAAAATCGTTTGAGGGCTTGCGACTAAAACGATTTCTCGTATAATGCGCCTCCCGTACCGATGCAGAATTTGCAGCGTTACACAGAGCGGGAATAGCTCAGTTGGTAGAGCACGACCTTGCCAAGGTCGGGGTCGCGAGTTCGAGTCTCGTTTCCCGCTCCAAAATTTGATTAGGCTTTTTACAGCCAGCACCACCCAAGCGGGAATAGCTCAGTTGGTAGAGCACGACCTTGCCAAGGTCGGGGTCGCGAGTTCGAGTCTCGTTTCCCGCTCCAAAATTTGATTGGCTTTTACAGCCACGCACCACCCAAGCGGGAATAGCTCAGTTGGTAGAGCACGACCTTGCCAAGGTCGGGGTCGCGAGTTCGAGTCTCGTTTCCCGCTCCAAATTCTAATATCCAGTACAAATTATCCACAACGCTAACCAGCGTCGGTGGTGGTTTTTACGTTCGCGATAAATTCTTGTAAACAGACTTATCCACAGCCTTTGTCTATTCACTTAGATCGCTAACTATTTCTTAATTTTTATAAGAATATTTTAACTATTTGATTAATATCATTTTTTTAATATTTGAGAATGTTAAGCGGATCGCTTGCAGATTTTTTTTCGTTTGCAGGACAAGGTGTTCAAATTTTTATTCACATCCTGTGGACATATCAAGCATCACGTTTTAGTCCCTTTTCAATCACACGAACCAGACGCTGTTTCTGCGGGAGCTGGACTTCGGTAGCGTCCTCGCTTCGCTTGATTAATTGTTGCGCAATCGCCCAATCAATGTGCTCATCAAGAAGTGGGTGCTCACATTTCCGTTGCTGCAACGTCTCCAGAATCGCTTCATCCCAGGGTGCATTTCCCAACGCCACCGCAATATTTCGCAGCCAACGTAAATGGCCAATTCGACGAATTGCCGAACCTTCTGTCACGCGCAGGAAATACTCTTCGCTCCAGGTGAACAGCTCAGCCAGCTCCGGCGCATGCAATTTGCTACGCGGGCTAAAGTCGTCTTCTGTGGTTAATTGTGAGAAACGGTTCCACGGGCAAATCAGCTGGCAGTCGTCGCAACCATAGATTCGGTTGCCGATAAGCGGCCTGAACTCTTCCGGGATTGCACCTTCAAGCTCAATAGTGAGATAAGAGATACAACGGCGGGCGTCAACGGTGTAGGGTTCCACAATCGCACCAGTCGGGCAGATAGTCATGCAGGCCACACAACGCCCACACTTTTCCTCAATGGGATTATCAATTGGCAGTGGTATATCGACTAACAGTTCGCCGAGGAAAAAGAACGATCCTGCTTCCTGGTTGAGGATTAGTGAGTGCTTACCTGTCCAGCCCAGCCCGGCTTTTTCCGCCAATGGGCGTTCAAGAATCGGCGCTGAATCCACAAAAGGTCTAAAATTCAGCGTGGAACAATGGGACTGGATCATCTCGCCCAGTTTTTTGAGCCGATTACGTAGCAGTTTGTGATAATCACGCCCAAGCGCGTAACGGCTGATGTAACCGATTTTGGGATTTTTGAGCGTGGAAGCAAAAGCTGCATTCGCGGGGAGATAGTTCATCCGCACGCTAATGACGCGCAAAGTACCGGGCAGCAATTCGTGTGGTCGGGCGCGCATCATGCCATGACGAGCCATCCAGTCCATCTCGCCATGATATTGTTTATCCAGCCACATCTGGAGCGCAGGCTCGCTGGCAGAGAGATCGGTATCGGTTATGCCAACTTGTTGGAAACCGAGTTCGATACCCCACTGTTTGATATTTTGCGCTAATTGATTGAGATCGAGGGGCTGTGACATGACGGACCTGAGCCTAAAAATAACCGCCAAAAGTATACCACACTCAGTCTGGTCCGCAGACTGGTTGCGCACCGCTGAGAAACAGGCAGCGGATTACCTGGGATTAACGTTATACGAGTTAATGCAACGGGCAGGGGCAGCGGCGTTTAATGTTGCCCACGAACTCTACCCGCAAACTCAGCACTGGCTTGTGGCATGTGGGCATGGCAACAATGGTGGCGATGGTTATGTCGTCGCACGACTTGCGCAGGCTGCTGGTATTCGCGTCACGTTACTGGCGCTTGAAAGCGACAAACCTTTGCCTGAAGAAGCCGCTTACGCACGTGATGCCTGGCTGGGTGCTGCAGGCGTTATTCATGCACCAGAGCATGTCTGGCCTGACGATATCGATCTTGTGATTGACGGTGTGCTCGGCACAGGGATAAACAGCGCCCCACGCGATGCGGCCGCCCGGCTTATCGAAAAGTGTAATCAGCATTCGGCACCTGTTATTGCGCTGGATATTCCTTCCGGTTTACTCGCAGAAACTGGTGCAACACCAGGCGTTGTGATTAACGCTTCTCATACCATTACGTTTATTGCTCTCAAACCTGGTTTACTGACCGGGAAAGCGCGCGATGTAGTGGGCAGACTGCATTTTAATGCGTTGGGTCTTGAAACCTGGTTGCAGGGGCAAACTGCGCCAATAAGCCGTGTGGATAGCGCGCAACTGACGGGCTGGTTGCCTCCGCGTAAACCTACGTCGCATAAAGGGACAAATGGGCGGCTGGTCATCATTGGTGGTGACCACGGTACTGCCGGAGCGATTCGCATGACCGGTGAGGCTGCGCTACGCGCTGGAGCGGGTTTGGTCAAAGTTTTGACTCGTTCAGAAAACATTGCACCGCTTATTACCGCCCGACCAGAACTGATGGTTCAGGATCTCACGTCAAATTCACTTGATGAATATCTCGAATGGGCGGATGTGGTGGTTATCGGCCCCGGTCTTGGGCAGCAGGAATGGGGCAAAAAAGCCCTACAAAAAGTAGAGAACTGCCGTAAACCGATGCTGTGGGATGCCGATGCGCTCAACCTTCTGGCAATCAATCCCGATAAACGTCAGAATCGCGTTATTACGCCGCATCCTGGTGAAGCTGCCCGGCTGTTAAATTGCTCGGTATCACAAATTGAGAGTGACCGCTTACTTTCCGCAGACCGTCTTGTAAAACGTTATGGCGGAATTGTGGTCTTAAAAGGTGCCGGTACGGTTGTTGCCAGCCAAAGCGGCGAATGCTCACTCATTGATGTGGGAAATGCCGGGATGGGAAGTGGCGGTATGGGGGATGTGCTATCCGGGATCATCGGAGCATTGCTGGCACACAAGTTAACCCCGTATGATGCGGCATGCGCCGGATGTGTTGTACATGGCGCTGCTGCTGATGTACTGGCTCAGCGCTTCGGTACACGTGGCATGTTAGCAAGCGACTTATTCTCGACGATGTACCCTTTTGTTAACCCGGATTTGAATAGCAAAGAAAATGATTAATCGAGTTATCGCATTACCTGATGAAACTGCGACCTTAGAATTGGGTGCGCGTCTGGCAAAAGCCTGTATCGGTGCCACAGTGATTCATCTGTATGGTGACCTGGGTGCGGGCAAGACGACATTCAGCCGTGGTTTTGTGCAAGCGTTGGGCCATAAAGGCAATGTTAAGAGCCCAACTTACACGTTGGTCGAACCGTATGAGCTCGGCGATTTGATGGTATATCACTTTGATCTCTATCGCCTTGCTGATCCAGAAGAACTCGAATTTATGGGAATTCGTGACTATTTTACCAATGACGCAATTAGTCTGGTGGAATGGCCGCAAAAAGGTCAGGGTGTGCTGCCGGAACCGGATGTCGAAATCCACCTAAGTTACCAGGCCGAAGGGCGCGAGGCGTGCCTGAAAGCAGTTTCCTCATCTGGTGAGTCGTTACTGGCGCGGTTTGCCAAATAACAAGGATGACGGGATGATCTTTCGCGTGAAAAGTTGGTTGATGGCGGCGTGCTTACTGTTGCTTACGGCACAGTCGGGTGCCGCGAGTTTAGCGGATATTCAGGTATCAAATGGTGATTCTCAGGCGCGGATCACCTTTAGTTTTATTGGTGATCCTGAATATGCTTTTTCTCAGGATGATAAGAAAAGCGTTGCTCTGGATATCAAACAAACGGGTGTGATCAGAGGATTACCGCTGTTGTTCAGTGGCAATAACCTGGTGAAAAGCATTCGGTCAGGGCAACCAAAAGACAGCGATTCTTTACGCCTGGTGGTTGATCTCACTGAGCCTGGCAAAACTCGCGCTGTAAAACAGCAAAATGGTTCTAATTACACGGTAGTGTTTACCATTAACGCCGATGCTCCACCTCCGCCACCTCCTCCTCCGGTGGTGGCTAAACGTGTTGAAGCGCCGCCCGTTGTCCGTTCAACAGAACCTGCAAAAAATCCCTTTAATCCGCAGACCGTGACTGGAGCCATCAGTTCGAATACGGCGATGCATCCTGCGCGAACTCAGCGCACCACAACTCAATCCGATACCGTGGTTGTGGCCATTGATGCAGGGCATGGTGGACAAGATCCGGGTGCGATTGGTCCTGGTGGTACAAAAGAGAAAAATGTCACTATTTCTATTGCCCGTAAGCTACGTTCCTTGCTCAATGATGACCCGATGTTTAAAGGCGTGCTGACCCGTGATGGCGACTATTTCATTTCAGTGATGGGGCGCTCAGACGTAGCACGCAAGCAGAACGCTAATATTCTGGTTTCCATTCATGCTGATGCTGCACCTAACCGCGATGCGACGGGAGCATCGGTATGGGTGTTGTCAAACCGTCGCGCAAATAGCGAAATGGCGGGCTGGCTCGAACAGCACGAGAAGCAATCCGAGTTGCTGGGTGGTGCGGGCGATGTACTGGCTAATAGCCAGGCCGATCCGTATCTGAGCCAGGCGGTGCTGGATTTGCAATTCGGCCATTCCCAGCGTGTCGGGTATGATGTGGCGACCAAAGTACTGGCTCAAATGCAACGCGTCGGTGCGTTACACAAGCGTCGCCCTGAGCATGCAAGCCTTGGCGTATTGCGCTCACCAGATATCCCTTCTGTGCTGGTGGAAACCGGGTTTATCAGTAACAACTCGGAAGAGCGTCTGCTTGATAGCGATGATTATCAGCAAAAAATTGCCCAGGCCATTTATCAAGGGTTGAGGGACTATTTCCAGACGCATCCGTTACAATCAGCACCTGGACCGGGGCAAACCGCACGTTCGCAAGGTGCGGGTCTCGATCAGGTCGCGATTACTCAATAAGGAAATTTCATGCCGATTCAGGTTCTGCCGCCGCAACTTGCCAACCAGATTGCTGCTGGCGAAGTGGTAGAGCGCCCCGCATCGGTGGTGAAGGAGCTGGTTGAGAACAGTCTGGATGCTGGTGCTACTCGTATTGATATTGATATCGAACGCGGTGGCGCCAGGCTCATTCGTATCCGCGACAACGGTTGTGGTATCAAAAAAGACGAGCTGGCGCTTGCGTTGGCGCGCCATGCCACCAGTAAAATTGCTTCACTTGATGACCTTGAGGCGATTATTAGCCTTGGTTTTCGTGGCGAAGCGTTAGCGAGTATTAGCTCGGTTGCCCGTCTGACGTTAACGTCACGTACTGCCGATCAAAATGAGGCCTGGCAAGCCTATGCCGAAGGCCGAGAACAAGATGTGACGGTGAAACCCGCAGCGCATCCAGTCGGAACCACGCTTGAAGTGTTGGATCTGTTTTACAACACGCCTGCCCGGCGCAAATTCATGCGCACTGAAAAAACCGAATTCAACCATATTGATGAGATTGTCAGACGTATTGCGCTGGCACGCTTTGATGTGTCGATCAATCTGACACATAACGGCAAAGTCATTCGGCAGTATCGTGCGGTCGCAGAAGGCGCGCCTCGTGAACGTCGGCTGGGGTCGATTTGTGGTACGGCTTTCCTCGAACAAGCGCTGGCCATTGAATGGCAGCATGGTGACCTGGCATTGCGCGGCTGGGTGGCTGAACCTACGGCGACGACTTCCGCACTGGCAGAGATTCAATATTGTTACGTCAATGGCCGCATGATGCGTGACCGTTTGATCAATCACGCCATTCGTCAGGCCTGTGAAGATAAGCTTGGAGCCGATCAGCAACCGGCATTTGTGCTCTATCTGGAGATTGACCCGCATCAGGTGGATGTGAATGTGCATCCAGCCAAACACGAAGTGCGGTTCCACCAGTCTCGCCTGGTACATGATTTTATCTACCAGGGTGTACTGAGCGTATTGCAGCAGCAGACAGAAAACCGTTTGCCACTGGAAGAGGCTAACGAAGAACCGCAACAGAGTTGGCAGCCGGAAAACCGTGTGGCATCTGGCCGCAACCAGTTTTCAACACCTGCACCCACTTCTTCGGTTGTTCGCGAATCATCGTCTCGCAGTTCTTCGCCAAATAGCGGCGAATATAGCGGCGGTGGTGTCAGCAAAAACACACCTTTATGGCCTCATGCGGCACCGGGTTTCCAGAAAAAAGAAGGGGCGTTGTATCGCGAACTTCTGAATACGCAAGCCTCCCCGACGCCAAAAAATCGTGCCGCTGAACCTGAAACTGACGCAGCGTTAGACGCCCACGCACAAAGTTTTGGCCGTGTACTGACGGTGCTCGCACCAGACATGGCATTGCTGGAACGCGACGGAAAAATCATGCTGCTTTCATTAAGCGTGGCTGAACGCTGGTTGAAAATGGCTCAGTTAGTACCGGGTAGTGAAGGTGCGCGGGCACAACCATTGCTGATCCCTGTACGCCTGAAAGTGACGAAAGAAGAGCAGGACGTTCTGGTTAAATATCAGTCGCTTTTATTGGAAATGGGTATCGAATTTGTCGCAGAATCGCGTCAGATAACAATTCGCACCGTACCTTTACCTTTACGTAAACAAAATTTACAAATCTTGATTCACGAACTGCCAGGATACCTGGCGCAACAGACAGAGGTGAGCGCAACTCAGATTGCTCAATGGTTTGCTCGTCAAATGGACGGCTTTCATGAACAATGGAATCAGGCACAGGCAATTGCCTTGCTGGCTGATGTAGAGCGCCTTTGTCCGCAGCTGGTGAAATCACCACCTGGCGGTTTGTTACAACCTGTTGATTTACAATTGGCGATGAACGCCCTGAAACATGACTGAAGTTAAGCAAAGCCTGCCACAGGCAATTTTTCTGATGGGGCCGACGGCCTCAGGTAAGACAGCGTTAGCCATTAATTTGCGTAAAACGTTGCCGGTAGAGTTGATAAGCGTCGATTCGGCCCTTATCTATCAAGGAATGGATATTGGTACAGCGAAGCCTACGGCCGAAGAACTGGCTCAGGCTCCGCATCGGTTACTCGACATTCTCGACCCGGCACAGGCTTATTCCGCCGCAGATTTCCGGCGCGATGCGTTGGCTGAAATGGCAGATATTACTGCCGCCGGTCGTATCCCCTTGTTAGTTGGGGGAACGATGCTCTACTTCAAGGCATTGTTAGAAGGTTTGTCACCGTTGCCATCTGCCGATCCAGAAGTTCGGGAACGGATAGAAAAACAGGCTGCAGAGCAAGGATGGGAGACGTTGCATCGAGAGTTAGCACAGGTTGATCCTGTCGCCGCTGCACGTATTCATCCAAATGATCCACAAAGGCTTTCCCGCGCACTGGAAGTTTTTTTCATTTCGGGTAAAACTTTAACGGAACTGACGAAAACGTCAGGAGAAGCTCTGCCTTACCAGGTGCATCAGTTCGCCATCGCCCCGGCGAGCCGTGAACTGCTCCATCAACGAATTGAGCAGCGTTTTCATCAGATGTTAGCTTCTGGATTTGAAGCTGAAGTACGGGCTCTTTTTGCCCGTGGTGATTTGCATACGGACATGCCTTCCATTCGTTGTGTGGGTTACCGGCAGATGTGGTCTTATCTGGCGGGTGAAATTCCACATGATGAAATGGTTTATCGTGGTATTTGCGCGACGAGACAATTGGCTAAGCGCCAGATGACCTGGTTAAGAGGCTGGGAAGGTGTTCACTGGTTAGACAGTGAGAATCCGTCTCAATCTTATAACGATGTAGTACAGGTTGTTAGTGCGAAGCACCAATGAATGTGTACAATTGAATCGTTATGGTGCGCAGTATCTTACGCAGTTTTTCAGAGCCTCAGGGTTCTTGAGTTACAAACAACAAGCATATAAGGAAAAGATAGAATGGCTAAGGGGCAATCATTACAAGATCCGTTCTTGAACGCACTGCGTCGCGAACGTGTTCCAGTTTCTATTTATTTGGTGAATGGTATTAAGCTGCAAGGGCAGATTGAGTCTTTTGATCAGTTTGTGATCCTGTTGAAAAACACGGTCAGCCAGATGGTCTATAAGCACGCGATTTCAACTGTTGTTCCGTCACGTCCGGTATCTCATCACAGCAATAACACCGGTACTAGCGGTTCTGGCAGCTACCACCATGGTGGAAGTGCGCAAGGTTCTGCGCCACAACAAGATAACGAAGACGCTGAATAAGGCGTAACGTTGTTTTTCCAAGCCGGGGAACCAGGGATGATGGGTTCCCCGCTGGTCTTTTTGAGAGGTTATACGCTTGTTTGACCGTTATGATGCCGGTGAGCAGGCGGTGCTGGTACACATCTATTTTTCGCAAGACAAAGACATGGAAGATCTAGAGGAGTTTGAATCTCTGGTCTCTTCAGCCGGCGTCGAAGCATTGCAGGTGGTTACTGGTAGCCGTAAAGCTCCTCACCCGAAGTATTTTGTTGGTGAAGGTAAGGCAATTGAAATTGCCGATGCAGTGAAAGCCACTGGGGCATCGGTCGTTTTATTTGATCATGCGTTGTCTCCAGCTCAGGAGCGTAACCTCGAAGCGCTGTGTGAATGTCGTGTCGTCGACAGAACCGGCCTGATTTTAGATATTTTTGCTCAACGTGCGCGTACCCATGAAGGTAAGTTGCAGGTTGAACTGGCTCAGTTACGTCACATGGCAACTCGCCTTGTGCGCGGCTGGACCCACCTTGAACGTCAGGGAGGGGGGATAGGTTCACGAGGCCCTGGGGAAACTCAGCTTGAAACCGACCGCCGTTTACTACGCAATCGGATTATGCAGATCCTTGGACGCTTAGAACGAGTCGAAAAACAGCGTGAACAAGGGCGAAGATCACGTGCCAAGGCTGATATCCCAACCGTATCTCTGGTGGGCTACACCAACGCCGGCAAATCTACCCTGTTTAATCAGATAACTGCGGCTGGTGTTTATGCTGCAGATAAGTTGTTTGCCACACTTGATCCAACATTACGTCGTATTAACGTCGCGGATGTTGGTGAAACCATACTGGCAGATACAGTTGGTTTTATTCGTCACCTGCCACACGATTTAGTGGCGGCGTTTAAGGCAACCTTGCAGGAAACTCGTCAGGCGACACTGTTATTACATGTCATTGATGCAAGCGACCTCAGGATTGAGGAAAACATTGCCGCGGTAGATGCCGTTCTCGAAGAGATTGAGGCTGATGAAATTCCAACGCTCTTGGTGATGAATAAGATAGATATGTTGGATGATTTCGTTCCACGTATCGACAGAGATGATGAAAATATGCCGATTCGGGTCTGGCTTTCTGCCCAGACCGGAGACGGCGTTCCACTGCTTTTCCAGGCTTTGGCAGAGCGTTTATCTGGTGAAATTGCACAGCATACGTTGTGCTTACCCCCCCAGGCAGGCCGACTGCGGAGCCGGTTTTATCAGCTTCAGGCAATAGAAAAAGAGTGGATGGAGGAAGACGGCAGTGTTGGCTTACAAATTCGTATGCCTATTGTTGACTGGCGTCGCCTCTGTAAACAAGAACCGGCACTCGCTGACTACATCGTTTAGCAAGTCAAGGGAATGTCCTGAAGACTTTTTCCCCTTCGGGGGATATCACCGCACAACAAATATGGAGCATAAACATGGCGTGGAATCAGCCCGGTAATAACGGACAGGACCGCGACCCGTGGGGAAGCAGCAAACCTGGCGGCGACTCTGGGGGTAACAAAGGAGGGCGGGATCAGGGGCCACCTGATCTGGATGATATCTTCCGAAAATTAAGTAAGAAACTTGGTGGTCTGGGCGGCGGTAAAGGCGGCGGTTCCGGTTCCGGTGGTGGTTCTTCGCAACTTCCACGTCCTCATATTGGTGGCCGCATGGTTGGCATCGTTGCCGCCGTGGCTGTCGTAATTTGGGCAGCAACTGGGTTCTATACCATTAAAGAAGCTGAACGTGGTGTTGTGACTCGTTTTGGTCAATTCAGCCATTTGGTTGAGCCGGGTCTGAACTGGAAACCGACATTCATTGATAGTGTCAGAGCGGTAAACGTTGAGGCAGTACGTGAATTGGCGGCTTCTGGTGTGATGCTGACTTCCGACGAGAACGTTGTTCGCGTCGAAATGAACGTTCAGTATCGCGTTACCGATCCGCGTCGATATCTGTTTAGCGTGACCAGCGCAGACGATAGCCTGCGTCAGGCAACCGACAGCGCACTGCGTGGTGTTATTGGTAAATACACCATGGATAAGATCCTCACCGAGGGTCGTACCATTATTCGTAACGATACCCAGCGCGAACTGGAAGAAACCATTCGTCCATACAACATGGGTATCACTTTGCTGGACGTCAACTTCCAGGCTGCTCGCCCGCCGGAAGAGGTGAAAGCTGCATTTGATGATGCGATTTCTGCGCGTGAGAACGAACAGCAATACATCCGTGAAGCAGAAGCGTATACCAACGAAGTTCAGCCGCGTGCTAACGGTCAGGCGCAGCGTATTCTCGAAGAAGCTCGCGCTTATAAAACACAGACTGTGTTAGAAGCTCAGGGTGAAGTTGCTCGTTTTGCCAGATTGTTGCCGGAATACAAGGCTGCGCCGGAAATTACCCGTGAGCGTCTGTATATCGAAACTATGGAAAAAGTGCTTAGCCATACCCGTAAAGTTCTGGTTAACGACAAAGGTGGCAACCTGATGGTGCTTCCTCTGGATCAGATGCTTAAAGGTGGTTCACAGCCTGCGGCGAAGAGCGATACGAGTGGTGCGAACAACTTGTTGCGTCTGCCACCTGCATCCAGCTCAAGCAGCGGCAGCGCCAGCACACCGTCCTCGTCAAGCCGGGGCGATATCATGGATCAGCGCCGTGCCGACGCACAGCGCACTGATAACCAGCGCGTAGGGAGTGAATAACGATGCGTAAGTCAGTCATTGCTTTAATTATCATCGTGCTGGTAGTGCTGTTTACCTCGGTCTTCGTGGTACAGGAAGGTGAGCGCGGAATTACGTTACGTTTCGGTAAAGTGTTGCGTGATGATGAAAACAAGCCGGTGGTCTACGAGCCAGGTCTGCATTTCAAAGTACCGTTTATCGAGTCGGTTAAAACCCTTGATGCACGTATTCAGACTATGGATAACCAGGCCGATCGCTTTGTAACCAAAGAGAAGAAAGACCTGATCGTCGATTCCTATATCAAATGGCGTATCAGTGATTTCAGCCGCTACTACCTGGCAACAGGTGGTGGTGACGTTTCTCAAGCTGAAGTGCTGTTAAAGCGTAAGTTCAGTGACCGTCTGCGTTCTGAAATTGGTCGTCTTGATGTGAAAGACATTGTGACCGATTCTCGTGGCCGTCTGACTCTGGACGTTCGTGATGCGCTGAACTCTGGTTCTGCAGGTACAGACGATGAAGTGTCTACACCTGCTGCTGACGATGCGATTGCATCAGCTGCTGCTCGTGTAACGGCGGAAACCAAAGGTAAAGTGCCAGTGGTTAACCCGAACAGTATGGCAGCGCTGGGTATTGAAGTGGTCGATGTGCGTATCAAGCAAATCAACCTGCCAGCTGAAGTTTCTGAGGCTATCTACAACCGTATGCGCGCAGAGCGTGAAGCGGTTGCTCGTCGCCACCGTTCACAAGGTCAGGAAGAGGCTGAGAAGCTGCGTGCTACCGCCGACTACGAAGTGACTCGTACTCTGGCAGAAGCCGAGCGTATGGGCCGAATCAGCCGTGGTGAAGGCGATGCAGAAGCTGCCAAACTGTTTGCTGACGCATTCAGCCAGGATCCAGATTTCTATGCCTTCATTCGTAGCCTGCGTGCTTACGAGGCGAGCTTCAATTCTGGTCAGGACGTTATGGTGTTAAGCCCGGATAGCGATTTCTTCCGCTATATGAAAACACCAGCGAACAGTTCACGTTAATATTCGCAAGCGTTTTATCAAGAGCCGGTCTGACCGGCTCTTTTTTTATGGGTGTTAGAGGAAATTATGAATTCGACAATCTGGATGGCATTAGCACTGGTATTAGTGCTCGAAGGACTCGGACCGATGCTTTATCCGCGTATGTGGCGTCGTATGATTGCCGCTTTAATCCAATTACCCGACAACACGCTACGTCGTTTTGGCGGTGGACTAGTGGTTGCAGGTGTTGTTGTCTACTACATGTTGAGTCGAAGCGGCGGCTAAGCCACATTGAGGTAGATGATTACCATTTTGTATACTAAAAGGGCTGATCATCGAGGAAACCGATGGTAGAATCCTTTTTTAAGCAAACGGTGATTTTGAAAAATGGGTAACAACGTCGTCGTACTGGGCACCCAATGGGGTGACGAAGGTAAAGGAAAGATCGTAGATCTTCTGACTGAACGGGCTAAATATGTTGTGCGCTACCAGGGCGGTCACAACGCAGGCCATACTCTCGTAATCAACGGTGAAAAAACCGTTCTTCATCTTATTCCATCAGGTATTCTGCGTGATAACGTTACCAGCATCATCGGTAATGGCGTTGTGCTTTCTCCTGCTGCACTGATGAAAGAGATGAAAGAGCTGGAAGACCGTGGGATTCCGGTACGTGAGCGCCTGCTGTTATCTGAAGCATGCCCGCTGATCCTTGATTATCACGTAGCGCTGGATGTGGCTCGTGAGAAGGCGCGTGGTGCTAAAGCTATCGGTACTACCGGTCGTGGTATCGGCCCTGCGTATGAAGACAAAGTGGCCCGTCGCGGCCTGCGCGTTGGCGACCTGTTCGACAAAGCCACCTTTGCCACTAAGCTGAAAGAAGTTCTGGAATACCATAACTTCCAACTGGTTAACTTCTATAAAGTTGAAGCGGTTGACTACCAGAAAGTTCTGGACGATGTCATGGCGGTTGCTGACATTCTGACCAGCATGGTAGTTGATGTGTCCGATCTGCTGGATCAGGCACGTAAGCGCGGCGACTTCATCATGTTCGAAGGTGCTCAAGGCACACTGCTGGACATCGATCACGGTACCTATCCGTACGTGACCTCTTCCAACACCACCGCGGGTGGCGTGGCAACAGGTTCCGGCATTGGTCCACGTTATGTTGATTATGTTCTGGGTATTATCAAAGCGTACTCAACTCGCGTTGGCGCAGGTCCGTTCCCAACTGAACTGTTTGATGATATCGGCGAGTTCCTGTGCAAACAAGGTAACGAGTTTGGTGCGACCACTGGTCGTCGTCGTCGTACAGGTTGGTTGGATATCGTTGCTGTGCGTCGTGCAGTGCAGATCAACTCCCTGTCAGGTTTCTGCCTGACCAAGCTGGACGTACTGGACGGCTTGAAAGAAGTTAAACTGTGCGTAGGCTACCGTCTGCCAGATGGCCGTGAAGTGACTACCACTCCAATGGCTGCTGACGATTGGGAAGGTATCGAGCCAATCTACGAAACCATGCCAGGCTGGTCCGAAACGACCTTCGGCGTGAAAGAACGTAGTGGTTTGCCGCAAGCAGCGCTGGATTACATCAAGCGTATTGAAGAACTGACTGAAGTACCAGTAGACATTATCTCTACCGGTCCAGACCGTTCTGAAACCATGATTCTGCGCGATCCGTTCGACGCATAATGATGTGATGGGGTGTGCTTAGCGCACCCCAACTGTTTTATCCTGCCGTTTTATCTACCTTCCCCGTTAAATAAATTAGCTGGCAACCATATGGCTGGTTTATCATCAATATATCTACCCGTCATACTTCAAGCTGTGGAGGTGTTGGCTGCACTCACAAACCCCAGTCACTTACTGAAGTAAGCTCTTGGGAATTTGCTCCCTTGCCGCCTATCCATAACTTGAATTATTTAGGGTATTGAGTATTCGCTTATGAAAAGCGTTTCCCCTCCCACCTAAGAGGTTGATGTGCAGTTAACGAGTTTTACTGATTACGGTTTACGTGCTTTGATTTATATGGCGTCTTTGCCAGAAGGCAAAATGACGAGCATTTCTGAGGTAACAGAAGTGTACGGAGTATCACGTAACCACATGGTGAAAATCATCAATCAACTCAGTCGCGCGGGCTATGTGACAGCAGTGCGCGGCAAAAACGGTGGTATTCGCCTCGGCAAACCTGCGCAAACAATCCGTGTGGGTGATGTGGTGCGCGAGCTGGAACCGCTATCTTTGGTGAACTGTAGCAGTGAGTTTTGTCATATTACCCCCGCATGTCGCCTCAAACAGGCACTGGCTCAGGCGGTGCAAAGCTTTCTAACAGAGCTGGATAAGCACACGCTGGCCGATTTGGTGGACCAAAACCAACCGCTCTACAAATTATTGCTGGTGGAATAAATCACGATTTCCTCAGCAAATGACAACGGAGGAACCGCAATGTCAAAAGATCCTTTTCAGGAACGAGAAGCCGAAAAATACGAAAACCCGATCCCAAGCCGGGAGTTTATTCTCGCCCATCTCTCTAAACGTGAAAAACCAGCCAATCGTGACGAACTGGCTGAAGAACTGAATATTACTGGTGAAGAACAACTTGAAGCGCTACGTCGCCGTCTGCGAGCCATGGAACGCGATGGACAGTTGGTCTTTACCCGTCGCCAGTGCTACGCCCTTCCAGAACGTCTTGATTTGCTAAAAGGCAAAGTCATTGGCCACCGCGATGGCTTTGGTTTCCTGCGTGTAGAAGGTCGTAAAGACGATCTCTACCTTTCATCTGAACAGATGAAAATGTGTATGCATGGCGATATCGTGCTGGCGCAGCCGCTGGGTGCCGACCGTAAAGGCCGTCGCGAAGCGCGTATTGTGCGTGTGCTGGAGCCAAGAACCGGGCAAATTGTGGGTCGCTATTTTACCGATGCTGGTATCAGTTTCGTAGTGCCAGACGACAGCCGTCTAAGCTTCGATATCCTTATCCCGCCGGAAGGTGTGATGGGCGCGCGTATGGGCTTTGTGGTGGTCGTTGAACTGACCCAGCGCCCAACTCGCCGCACCAAGGCTGTGGGTAAAATTGTCGAGCTGCTTGGCGACAACATGGGCACCGGCATGGCCGTCGATATGGCGCTGCGCACCCATGAAATCCCATACATCTGGCCACCAGAAGTTGAAGCTCAGGTTGCTTCCCTGAAGGAACAAGTGCCGGAAGAGGCCAAAGTCGGCCGCGTAGATTTGCGTGACCTGCCACTCATGACCATCGATGGCGAAGATGCGCGTGACTTTGATGACGCCGTATTCTGTGAGAAAAAACGTGGTGGGGGCTGGCGCTTGTGGGTTGCGATTGCTGACGTAAGTTATTACGTTCGCCCGCCAACCGCACTGGATAAAGAAGCGCGTAACCGCGGCACGTCAGTTTACTTCCCGTCGCAGGTTATCCCGATGCTGCCGGAAGTTCTGTCCAACGGCCTGTGCTCGCTCAATCCACAGGTTGACCGTCTGTGTATGGTCTGTGAAATGACTATCTCGGCAACGGGTCGCCTGACAGGTTCTAAATTCTACGAAGCGGTAATGAGCTCCCATGCACGTCTGACCTACACCAAAGTGTGGCACATGTTGCAGGGCGATCAGGAACTGCGTGAGCAGTATGCACCGCTGGTTAAGCACATCGAAGAGCTGCACAACCTGTATAAAGTGCTGGATGTTTCCCGCGCCGAGCGTGGTGGTATCTCGTTCGAAAGTGAAGAAGCGAAGTTTATCTTCAACGCGGAACGCCGCATTGAGCGCGTTGAGCAAACTGTGCGTAACGATGCGCACAAGCTAATCGAAGAGTGCATGATCCTCGCGAACATTGCAGCCGCTCGTTTTGTTGAAAAGCATAACGAACCGTCGCTGTTCCGCGATCATGACCGCCCAAGTAACGACGCGATCACCGCGTTCCGTTCTGTGCTGGCAGAGTTGGGTCTGGAATTGCCGGGCGGGCAGAAGCCTGAACCGCGTGATTACGCAGAACTGCTGAACTCGATTGCCGATCGTCCGGATCATGAAATGCTGCAAACTATGTTGCTGCGTTCTATGAAACAGGCGGTTTACGACCCAGAAAACCGTGGTCACTTCGGTCTTGCGCTGCAATCTTATGCGCACTTTACTTCGCCTATTCGCCGTTACCCTGACTTGCTGTTACACCGTGCAATTAAGTATCTGCTGGCGAAAGAGCAGGGCCATAAGGGCAACAGCACCGAGTCTGGCGGCTGGCACTACGACATGGAAGAGATGCTGCAACTTGGTCAGCACTGTTCTATGGCTGAACGCCGTGCCGATGAAGCTACACGCGACGTTGCCGACTGGCTGAAATGCGACTTTATGCAGGATCAGGTCGGTAATACCTTTACAGGCATTATTGCAAGCGTCACCGGTTTTGGCTTCTTTGTACGCCTGACCGATCTGTTTATCGACGGTCTGGTGCACGTTTCAACGCTTGATAACGACTACTACCGCTTTGACCAGGTTGGGCAACGCCTGATTGGTGAATCTGGTGGTCAGACTTATCGCCTGGGCGACCGTGTAGAAGTGCGCGTTGAAGCCGTCCACATGGATGAGCGCAAGATTGATTTTGCTCTGCTCTCAAGTACTCGAGCACCTCGCGGTGCGGGTAAAACTGAGAAAGACAAAGCGAAAAAAGGCGCTAATGGTAACGGACCAAAACGTCGCCAGAGCGGTAAACGCACCAACTTCGAGCCAGATAGCACTTTCCGTAAAGAGAAAGGGCCAGCTAAACCGAAGAAAGCGAAAGCCGACAAAAAAATCGAGAAAAACGCTGAACCGAAGGCGAAGAAACCAAAAACGCCATCGGACAAAACTCGTAAAATAGCGGCAGCCACGAAAGCTAAACGGGCAGCGAAAAAGCAACCGAGCTAGCCTTGAAAGGGTGGATGGTACTTTGTTATCCACCCTGAAACTGCTTTTTGTAAGTCGGATTAGCGTAAGCGACATCCGACATTTACGAGCAAATTAACACTGGTGCATCAGCACCTGAAATGAGTAACAGTAATGAGTGAAATGATTTACGGCATTCACGCCGTCCAGGCGCTACTTGATAACGCCCCTCAGCGTTTTCGGGAAGTCTTTATTCTTAAAGGCCGTGAAGACAAACGTCTGATGCCTTTAATTCATGCGCTGGAAGCCCAGGGTGTGCCGGTTCAAATGGCAAACCGCCAATGGCTGGATGAAAAATCTGAAGGCGCCGTGCACCAGGGCATTATTGCTCGCGTGAAGCCGGGTCGTCAGTATCAGGAAAATGATCTTCCGGACTTGCTTGCAAGCCTGGAACAGCCATTCTTGCTGATTCTGGATGGCGTTACCGACCCTCACAACCTCGGTGCCTGCCTGCGTAGCGCAGATGCTGCCGGTGTGCATGCGGTTATCGTACCGAAAGACAGGTCTGCACAACTGAATGCGACTGCCAAGAAAGTGGCCTGTGGTGCCGCTGAGCATGTTCCGCTTATCAGTGTGACCAACCTGGCTCGAACTATGCGTTTATTGCAGGACTCGAACGTTTGGATCGTCGGTACTGCAGGTGAAGCAGACCACACTTTGTTCCAGAGCAAAATGACTGGCCCGATGGCGCTGGTGATGGGCGCTGAAGGTGAAGGTATGCGTCGACTGACACGTGAGCATTGCGATGAGCTAATTAGCATCCCAATGGCTGGAACCGTTTCTTCCCTCAACGTCTCCGTTGCTACCGGTATTTGCCTGTTCGAAGCTGTGCGTCAACGCAGTTAAATCCTTGTGGGGTGCTTTCGCACCCCGCTTTGTGATCCCCCTCCATGCATAAGCGCTGTCACCGTCCATACTAATGGCATTGCCATTACAGGAGGGAACACGATGCGCTGGCAAACTCATACCGTTTTCAACCAACCAATACCCCTCAACAACAGTAACCTTTTTCTTTCTGATATCTCGTTAACCGAGGCTGTAGCTCGTGAAGGGGCTGGCTGGGATGCGGAACTTCTGGCAAGTATCGGCCAACAACTGGGTTCGGCTGAATCGCTGGAACTCGGCCGCCTGGCGAATGCCAATCCACCTGAATTACTTCGCTATGATTCCAGCGGTGAGCGACTCGATGATGTGCGTTTTTACCCTGCCTGGCATTTACTGATGCAGGGGTTGTGTGCCAATCGGGTTCATAATTTGCCGTGGCAGGAAGATGCGAGGCAGGGCTCATTTGTGGCAAGAGCCGCGCGCTTTGTTCAGCACGCGCAGGTGGAAGCGGGCACGTTATGCCCCATCACTATGACATTTGGTGCCATTCCTCTCTTGCTTAAGTATCTACCCAAAGAGTTTCAGCCGTGGCTAAAGCCGCTACTCAGCGATCGTTACGATGCGCACCTCTCACCTGGCGCTCAAAAACGTGGCCTGTTGATTGGCATGGGGATGACCGAGAAACAGGGCGGGTCGGATGTGCTCAGCAACACCACACGGGCTGAGGCCATCGACAAACGTGGCCCGGGTGAAATGTATCGCATAGTCGGCCACAAATGGTTTTTCTCCGTTCCACAAAGCGACGCGCATTTGATTCTGGCGCAGGCGAAAGGCGGTCTTTCTTGTTTCTTCCTGCCACGGTTTTTACCTGATGGGCAGCGTAACCAGGTTCGTTTTGAACGATTGAAAGACAAGCTCGGGAATCGTTCAAATGCGAGCAGTGAGGTTGAGTTTTGCGATGCTACGGCGTGGCTTATCGGTGAAGAGGGGGAAGGTGTTCGTTCGATTTTGAAAATGGGTGGCTATACCCGCTTTGATTGCGCGCTTGGCAGTCATGGCCTGATGCGCCGTGCGCTCTCTGTCGCGTTATATCACGCACACCAACGTCAGGCATTCGGCAAAACGCTGATCGACCTCCCGATTATGCGCCAGGTTCTTGGGCGTATGGCTTTGCAACTTGAAGGGCAAACGGCGTTTCTTTTTCGTCTGGCCCGCGCCTGGGAATCACCCGGTAATCCGCATGAGTTGGCTTATAGCCGTCTGTTTACGCCTGCTGCCAAGTTCAGCATCTGCAAAGCAGGAATCCCATTTGTTGCGGAAGCGATGGAAGTGCTTGGGGGAGCTGGTTATTGCGAAGAGAGCGAGTTGCCACGTATTTACCGTGAAATGCCGGTGAATAGTATCTGGGAAGGGTCGGGCAATATCATGAGCCTTGATGTGTTACGTGTTCTGGCCAAACAGCCCGGTGCGATGGAGATGTTGCATGCGGAGTTTGACGAAGTTAAAGGGCAAAATCGGCATTTCGATCGTAGCTGGCGGCAGTTGCAACAGCGACTTCATAAGCCACAAGAGGAATGGGGCAGGGAAGTTGCTCGAATGCTGGCTCTTCTGGCGACAGGTACCCAGGTTTTACAGCATCTCTCTCCACCTTCAGGTGAAGCCTGGTGCCGTATGATGCTGGACTCTCGAGGGGAAAGTGTTTTACCGAATCAGGTACTTATTGATGTCCTGCTCAGAGCGACAGGGCGCGCAGGATAGAACAAAAAGCCAGCGCCATAAGGGGGGATATTAATGGCCGCTGGCTAATTTATGCATAAATAATGGCTTGAACACGCCAGCCTTCAGCAAGCTGGTTTTCCTGCATTTTAACGATGCGATAGTATGATGCTCCATGTTCGTCAGCCTTCAGAGCGATGACTTTTTCCACATCTTGCACGCTACCGGCAATACCATTTACTGAAATCATGCCGATTTCATTCAAGCCTGTCACACAATCTGCGGCAACATCTTCTGCCGATTGTGCCGACGTGGTGATTAGCCCTACAGACAGCAGTAATGAGGTTAAGGCAAGCGATCGTTTCATAATTTACTCCTTTAATACTTACCCTAAATCAGCAGGGCATTCCTTCGCGTGGATGAACTCCAGACCTGTCCGTTGGCTGAGGTTCATTGTGCATAACAAACGATCAGTTGACGCAAAGCTATGTAAATATGCATAAATTAAACACAGCGCTAAATTACTTGCGGTACAAAATGGCCTGGGCATACCACTGACCTGGCACTACCGTCTCATCGTTTAACAAAATGACGTAGTAATCCGCTTTGGCTGCAACAGCTTTCTCTTCTAACGCTCTTTCTGCGTCCATTGGAGAGCCGTGCTCAAGTGCTGTCACTGTCCCTATTTTGGTCAAACCCTGCGTTTGATAACGCTGGATTTCCTGAGGGACTCCGGTTGCAGGCGGCGCTGGTTCTGGTGTCCCTTGTAGCACGCTACAGGCACTGAGCGTGGTCGCAAGCAACACAGCTAATAGCAATCGCATGATCGTTTCTCGTCTCTTAATAGCCATATTGTAGCCCCGGTTTTTATCTGAGAAGAGGGAATGTTCCCATTTTGTTAGCTTCCCCGCGCTTTTTAATCACTTTCGAATGAAAATCGCTAAGCAGATCTCATAGTGAAGAATAATCACAACCCATCAATGACTTGCCATCCATAGGACGCTGACATACAAAGGATATATCACACCGACACAGGGCTAATATCATGATTGAAATATATACTGAACAGCTTGCGGGGATTGAAGTTCTCCACGCTGTACCTGCCGGAAAAAAAGAAAGCAAACTCCCGGTGGTGTTTTTCTATCATGGTTTTACATCATCAAAATTAGTTTACAGTTACTTTGCGGTCGCTCTTGCCCAGGCTGGAATTCGCGTGATTATGCCCGATGCCGATCAACACGGTGCGCGATTTAATGGTGATGACACCGCGCGGCTGTATCAATTCTGGTCGATTCTTAAACACAATATTGATGAGTTTTCGCCGCTTTATCAGGCTTTATTTGAACACTATCCCGTAGATGAGCGACGAGTTGCTGTGGGCGGTGCTTCAATGGGAGGTATGACGGCTCTTGGTATTATGGCGCGGTATCCGCAAGTATGCTGTGTGGCGTCTTTGATGGGGTCAGGATATTTTATGTCGCTTGGACATTCGTTATTCCCACCAAGGACTGAGGAACTTGAATCGCTAAATGCACTTGCTGGTTACGACATTAACCATCAGTTGGAAAACATCGGTAATCGGCCACTTTTGCTATGGCATGGCGAGGAAGATGATGTGGTCCCGGCAGCAGAAACCTGGCGTTTGCAACAAGCCCTTATCGAGAAGGGACTGGATAAACAGATGATCTGCTTGCGCGAAGCGGGCGTAAAACACCGTATTACCCCAACGGCGCTTGAGGCGACCAGCCGATTTTTTAGCGAGCATCTCTGATTACACCAGAACGACCTGCACGCCCTGAGCTTCAAGCTTTTTGACGACTTCAGGGTCTGCTTGCTTACCTGTGATCACTAAATCAATTTGCTCTGCCCGGCTAAAGAGCATTCCCGCGCGCTGGCCGACCTTCGAGCTGTCGACTAACACCGCCAGTTTGCCCACTACGCCCAGCATTTTTTGTTCAGCCATCGCCGTCAGCATATCGGTTTTATACAGCCCTTCAGCCGTTAAACCTTTTCCACTGGTAAACATCCAGTGCCCGGCATACAGCGACGTTTCGTTTTCTTGCGGCCCAAGAGTAATCGAATGGCTTTTATTATATTGCCCACCCATGATCACAACGCTCTCATGATCCTGATCGATAAGGTAATTCGCCAGCGGAAGATAGTTAGTAATGATCTGCACGGGTTTTCCACAGATCTGCTGACCCAGCAAAAAAGCCGTCGATCCGCAGTTGATCACCACACTTTCGCCTTGTTTTACAAGGGCGGCAGCGGCACAGGCAATACGGCTTTTCTCATCGTGATTCTGCGCCAGATGAATATTCATTGGCGTCCAGCGCAGAGGCTGCTGGCTAATGGCTTCAGCTCCGTTACGAACTTTTTTCAGCCTGCCGCTTTCATCCAGTTTATTGATATCGCGACGTGCGGTAGCAGGGGAAATCGCCAGCCGTTCCATCACTTGTTCGACAGTAACAAACCCTGTTTGTTGGAGTAGATCGAGCAGGATCTGGTGGCGCTGTGCTTCTGTCATGCATATTCCAGATTAGAGATGATTTTTAAAGATGATATTTGAAAAAGTGAGAAATACCTAAAAGAAAAGCCGGACATCAGCCCGGCTTTAACCTTACAGGAAGGACTTAAACGGTAAGTCCGGTTCCAGCGTAAAACAATCATCAAACCCGCGTGGATAGTGATACTCGAACAGATCTTTATCCAACGGCCAGGTAAATTTGCCGCCAACCTGCCAGATAAACGGCTTAAAGCCATATTTCAGACGATCTTTCTTCATATTCCACAGCACGCGGATCTCTTGCGGATCTGCCTGGAAATTTGACCAGATATCATGGTGGAAAGGGATCACGACTTTGGTATTGAGTGATTCCGCCATCCGCAAAATATCGGCACTGGTCATTTTATCGGTAATACCGCGAGGGTTTTCACCATAAGATCCTAGTGCGACATCGATCTGGTGGTCATTCCCATGCTTCGCGTAGTAGTTGGAATAGTGAGAATCACCGCTGTGGTAAAGATTGCCGCCAGGCGTTTTGAACAGATAGTTCACCGCGCGCTTGTCCATGCCGTCGGGCAACACGCCCGCCGCGTATTCATCAGCCGGTAGCGTGATAAGCGCGGTTCTGTCGAAAGCATCAAGCGCATGAATTTCAATGTCTTTTATTTTCACCACATCGCCGGGTTTCATCACAATGCAGCGTTCACGCGGCACGCCCCAGCCAATCCATAAATCAACACAAGTCTGCGGCCCGATAAATGGCACATCATCCGCACAGTTTTGCATCACGGCGGCGGCCACATTGACGTCGATATGATCATTGTGATCATGCGTTGAAAGGACGGCATCAATATTGCGAATAGCGAAAGGATCGAGCACAAACGGCGTGGTGCGCAGGTTAGGCTGTAATTTTTCCACGCCCGCCATACGCTGCATTTGGTGACCTTTTTTCATCAGCGGATTACCGTGGCTCTGTTTGCCCGTACCGCACCAAAAATCAACACAGATATTGGCACTACCCTGCGATTTCAACCAAATGCCCGTACAGCCCAACCACCACATTGCAAAGGTTCCAGAGGCGACAACTTCCTGCTCAATTTCCTCGTTCAGCCAGCTTCCCCACTCCGGAAAGGTGTTCAATATCCAGGATTCACGGGTAATCGTTTCTACCTTACTCATCAGCTCTCTCCTTTCCATTTAAAATCAAAATAAATCATTTGGTGATTTCATTTGATTGATATTGACATCAAAATTTTAACTTGAGAAGCGTTTTTTAGCGTTAGTTGATGTGTTTCTACGTGTGTGAAGTTCGTTTATTTTTGTCATTACATCAATTATTTGTTTATATATGCATGATTTTATTTTGTTATTTTTGTTTTTCTCACACAAATCAATAACCCTTACTACATCATGGGAAATAAATTGCGTGGCATCTCACAAATAATCATATTCAATCTTGTTGTGATTGATTTTGATAAATAGAGTTAGCCGAGCATTACTTCCGCCTGTTTTCTCATCAAAACAGGGAGCGACTACCCTATGGAGAGCTTTATGGAGACCCTCTACAACGGCTTTATCATTTTCTTTAATCAGGTCATGACGAACGCCCCTTTGCTACTGGGGATTGTGACTTGCCTGGGCTACGTGCTTTTGCGCAAAAGCGTCAGCGTGATTATCAAAGGAACCATCAAAACCATTATCGGCTTCATGTTGCTGCAGGCAGGTTCAGGGATCCTGACCGGTACGTTTAAACCCGTCGTGGCAAAAATGTCCGAGGTTTACGGGATTAACGGCGCAATTTCAGACACCTACGCCTCCATGATGGCGACGGTTGAAAGAATGGGGGACGCCTACAGTTGGGTGGGATATGCCGTGTTACTGGCACTGGCGCTCAACATCAGTTATGTGTTGCTGCGGCGTATTACGGGGATTCGCACCATCATGCTTACCGGGCACATCATGTTCCAGCAAGCCGGTTTGATTGCGGTGTTCTTCTTTATCCTCGGTTATCCGATGTGGACAACCATTATTTGCACCGCCGTGCTGGTTTCCCTCTATTGGGGCATTACCTCCAATATGATGTTCAAACCGACGCAAGCCGTGACGGAAAACAGTGGTTTTTCCATCGGCCATCAACAGCAATTTGCTTCGTGGATTGCCTACAAAGTCGCTCCTTATCTGGGCAAGAAAGAGGAAAGTGTCGAAGACCTCAAATTGCCTGGCTGGCTCAATATTTTCCACGACAATATCGTTTCTACTGCCATCGTTATGACGCTGTTTTTCGGCGTAATCCTGTGCTCATTTGGCATCGATGTCATGCAAGCCATGGCGGGAAAAACGCACTGGACTATCTACATTCTGCAAACCGGTTTCCAGTTCGCCGTAGCGATATTCATCATCGTGCAGGGCGTCAGAATGTTTGTGGCGGAACTTTCCGAAGCGTTTAACGGTATCTCACAGCGCTTAATTCCAGGTGCGGTTCTCGCCATCGACTGTGCGGCTATCTACAGCTTCGCCCCTAACGCCGTGGTGTGGGGCTTTATCTGGGGAACCATCGGTCAGCTTATCGCCGTCGGCATTCTTATCGTGCTTGGCTCTTCCATCATGATCATCCCGGGCTTCATCCCAATGTTCTTCTCCAACGCCACGATTGGCGTGTTTGCTAACCACTTTGGCGGCTGGCGGGCAGCGCTAAAAATCTGCCTGGTGATGGGCATGATTGAAATCTTCGGCTGCGTGTGGGCCATCAAATTGACCGGCCTGAGTGCGTGGATGGGGATGGCTGACTGGTCAATTCTGGCACCGCCATTAATGCAGGGGCTAACGCTGGGCCTGTGGTTTATGGGCATCGTTATCGTGATCGCACTGATTTATATGTTCTTTGCCGGGCGCACTTTGCGTCAGGAAGAGGATGCAGAAAAACAACTGACCGAATCATCCGCTAATTAAGGAATTGAGATTATGACCGTACGCATTCTCGCTGTTTGTGGCTGTGGGCAAGGCAGTTCCATGATCATGAAAATGAAAGTGGATCAGTTTCTTACGCAAGAAGGGGTCAACCATAGCGTCAATAGCTGCGCTGTAGGCGAATACAAAAGCGAGCTGAGCGGTGCCGACATCATTGTTGCTTCCACTCACGTCGCCAGCGAAATCACAGTCTCGGGCAATAAATATGTCGTGGGGGTTCGCAACATGCTTTCTGCGGCGGATTTTGGCCCAAAACTGATGGATGTGATCCGCGAACATTTCCCGAAGGACATCAAGTAAGGAACGCCAATGAAACTACGTGACTCACTGGTTCAAAACCACTCCATACGTTTACAGGCAGAAGCAAACACCTGGCAGGAGGCAGTAAAGCTAGGCGTTGACCTGCTGGTGGATGCGAATGTCGTTGAGCCTCGCTACTACCAGGCCATTCTGGATGGCGTTGCGAAATTTGGCCCTTACTTTGTGCTGGCTCCGGGCCTTGCGATGCCGCATGGCCGCCCGGAAGAAGGGGTTAAAAGCACCGGCTTTTCACTGGTCACGCTGAAAACGCCGCTGGTGTTTAACCATGATGATAACGACCCGGTGGACATCCTCATCACCATGGCGGCAGTAGATGCCACGACCCACCAGGAAGTCGGCATCATGCAGATCGTCAATCTGTTTGAAGATGAAGAGAATTTTGACCGTTTACGCGCCTGCCGTACCGAGCAGGAAGTGCTGGATTTAATTGACCACGCTACGGCGTCGGCGACTGCTTAAGGAGCTTTTTATGTCTCATTCATTACCGATGCTACAAGTTGCGCTGGATAACCAGACAATGTCAGATGCCTATAAAACGACGCGCCTGATAGCGGAAGAAGTCGACATTATTGAAGTTGGCACCATTCTTTGTGTCGGCGAAGGCGTGCGTGCGGTGCGCGATCTTAAAGCGCTTTACCCGCATAAAATCGTGCTGGCCGATGCCAAAATCGCCGATGCCGGGAAAATCCTCTCGCGCATGTGTTTTGAAGCCAACGCTGATTGGGTCACGGTGATTTGCTGTGCCGATATCAACACCACCAAAGGTGCGTTAGAAGTCGCCCGTGAATTTAAAGGTGATGTGCAAATCGAACTGACGGGTTTTTGGACGTGGGAACAGGCGCAAGAGTGGCGTGCGGCAGGTATCGCACAAGTGGTTTACCACCGTAGCCGTGATGCTCAGGCCGCAGGGGTCGCGTGGAGTGAAGCGGATATTACGGCGATTAAACGCCTGGCGGATATGGGCTTTAAAGTCACTGTAACCGGCGGCCTGGCGCTTGAAGATTTACCGCTGTTTAAAGGTATCCCGATTCATGTGTTTATTGCCGGACGAAGCATTCGTGATGCGGCTTCTCCGGTTGAAGCGGCGCGCGAGTTCAAACGTTCCATTGCCCAGCTTTGGGGCTAAGGACTGCTCATGTTACATAAGCAAGTTCCACTGGGTATTTACGAAAAAGCGCTCCCCACCGGGGAGTGCTGGCTGGAACGGTTGCTGCTCGCGGGTGGTCTGGGTTTCGATTTTGTTGAGATGTCGATCGATGAGACGGATGAGCGCCTGGCGCGTCTGGACTGGAGCCGCGAGCAGCGCATGGCATTGGTACAAGCCGTTGCGGATTCCGGCGTTCGCGTTCCTTCAATCTGTCTGAGCGCCCATCGCCGTTTCCCGTTAGGCAGTGAAGATGACGATGTTCGTAATCAAGGCCTGGAAATCATGCGTAAAGCGATTGAGTTTGCGCAAGATGTGGGTGTCCGCGTGATTCAACTGGCGGGGTACGATGTCTATTACCAGCAAGCCAATGACGCAACACGCTGCCGGTTTCGCGAGGGCTTAACCGCCGCAGTCGAAATGGCGAGTCGCGCCCAAGTGACTTTGGCGATGGAAATCATGGATTACCCGCTTATGAACTCCATCAGCAAAGCGATGGGCTATGCCACTTACCTCAATAACCCTTGGTTCCAGCTCTATCCGGACATCGGCAATTTATCCGCATGGGACAATGACGTGCAGATGGAACTCGAAGCAGGGCGCGGGCATATCGTGGCCGTACACGTAAAAGACACGCTGCCGGGTGTCTTTAAGAATGTGCCATTTGGCAAAGGCGTGGTGGAATTTGAACGCTGCTTTGAGGCATTAAAACGCAGCGGTTATCGCGGCCCCTATTTAATTGAAATGTGGAGCGAAAAGGCTGCCGATCCGGTAGAAGAAGTTATCGCTGCTCGCGACTGGGTGCTTGCGCGCATGGCAACAGCGGGGCTACTGGAGGCGGATCATGCAGCAGCTTAAACAGCGGGTGTTTGAGGCAAATATGGCACTCCCGCGGCATGGCCTGGTGACGTTTACCTGGGGAAACGTCAGCGGTATCGATCGCGAACGCCAGTGCATGGTGATCAAGCCAAGCGGCGTGGCCTATGAGCAAATGTCTGCCAGCGATATGGTGGTGGTAGATATGAACGGCGTGGTGATTGAAGGGAATTATCGCCCTTCTTCCGATACTGCGACGCATCTCGCACTTTATAAAAAGTACCCGGAACTGGGTGGCGTGGTGCATACGCATTCGACTCACGCCACCGCCTGGGCACAGGCCGGGCTAAGTATTCCCGCACTCGGCACGACACATGCTGATTACTTTTTTGGTGATATTTGCTGTACCCGTGCATTAACCTGCGATGAAGTGCAGGGCGAATATGAGCTGAATACTGGCAAAGTGATCGTCGAAACGTTGGGTGGTAGTAATCCTCTGCATACGCCAGGCATCGTGGTTTACCAACACGGCCCGTTTGCGTGGGGGAAAACTCCTGAGGATGCGGTGCATAACGCGGTTGTTATGGAAGAAGTTGCCCGCATGGCATGGATTGCTCGCGGTATTAATCCGCTTTTACAACCCATTGACGCATACCTGATGAATAAGCATTTCCAGCGTAAGCATGGCCCGGATGCCTACTACGGGCAGCGCTGATAAGTTTCCGTGCCCATAAAAAAGCCCCCGCAAGCGGGGGCAAGTCAAACGTTGGCTTTCTATGTCGTTGTGGTATTCCTGGTGTTAACGCCTTTACTTCATTACCTCATTGCATTCTGCTACCGGTAGATGTCAGCACTTACACGCATATTGCCGTTACTACCGGGCTCTCTCATCAAAATTGTGTGGTAATACTTTGCATTGTGCTGATCTGCATCCTCATGGATAGCAACTTCAGCTTCCTGTTCTGTCGCGAAGTTGTGGTTGATATAAATAACCCCAAGGCTCATCACATCATCCATATTTTGTGCCTGGCGACCATCAATCTTGATCGCTGCAGCTGCATTTGAACTAAGCAAAAGCGCCGCCAGAAAGGCAAAAACTGTAATTTTCATAATCCGCTCCACTACAACTTAATGTGTCAGCTGCGGTCGTCGCTCCTGTTAATAAATAGTGGCGGCCTATGACAATAAGTGTAAACCCTTAAGGTTGGATAAAAAGCGACCATTTCTGATGGTGTTGGTCAAAAATTTTAAGTGATCCAGGCCAAAGTCATAGATTTCACTGAGTTAGCGCTTGTTAGAAATTTAGCCTTCATGCAAAAGAATTAATTTCTATATAACCTTGAGTTTGCTGGGCTCCGCTTGTATGATTACGCGTCAATTTTTCAGCCGCCTTTATAAACACGTTCCTTGCTTCCATGGGCCGCGGCTGACCCTGACAGGAGGCTGAATAATCCGTAAGGAGCAATTCGATGCGTCATTACGAAATCGTTTTTATGGTCCATCCTGACCAGAGCGAACAGGTTCCGGGTATGATCGAACGTTACACTACTGCAATCACTGCAGCAGAAGGTACGATCCACCGTCTGGAAGACTGGGGCCGCCGTCAACTGGCTTACCCGATCAACAAACTGCACAAAGCACACTACGTTCTGATGAACGTTGAAGCTCCGCAGGAAGTGATCGATGAGCTGGAAACTAACTTCCGCTTCAACGACGCCGTTATCCGTAGCATGGTTATGCGTACTAAGCACGCTGTAACCGAAGCTTCACCAATGGTTAAAGCTAAAGACGAACGTCGTGATCGTCGCGATGACTTCGCTAGCGAAACTGCTGATGATGCAGATGCTGGGGATTCTGAAGAGTAATTTCCAATGACGGCCAACCGCCTGGTGTTGTCTGGCACAGTGTGCAAGACGCCTCTTCGCAAGGTCAGCCCGTCAGGAATTCCTCATTGCCAGTTCGTGCTTGAGCACCGTTCTGTGCAAAAGGAAGCCGGTTTAGATCGGCAGGCGTGGTGCCGTATGCCAGTTATTATTAGCGGGCACGCACACTCAGCCATTACTCAAAGTATAACGGTCGGCACGGTACTCACAGTTCAAGGTTTCATTAGTTGCCATCAGGCAAAAAATGGTCTGAATAAAGTGGTATTGCATGCCGAGCAGATTGATTTGATAGATTCTGGAGACTAGCCTAATGGCACGTTATTTCCGTCGTCGCAAGTTCTGCCGTTTCACAGCGGAAGGTGTTGTAGAGATTGATTATAAAGATATCGCTACACTGAAAAACTACATCACTGAAAGTGGTAAAATTGTCCCGAGCCGTATTACCGGTACTCGTGCAAAATACCAGCGTCAGTTGGCTCGCTGCATCAAGCGCGCTCGTTACCTTTCTTTGTTGCCATATACTGATCGTCATCAGTAATCGGCCACTGTCCATTAATGACTTTGAGAGGATAAGGTAATGCAAGTTATTCTGCTTGATAAAGTAGCAAACCTGGGTAGCCTGGGTGATCAGGTTAACGTTAAAGCGGGTTATGCTCGTAACTTCCTGGTACCACAGGGTAAAGCTGTTCCTGCTACCAAGAAAAACGTTGAATTCTTCGAAGCACGCCGTGCAGAACTGGAAGCTAAATTAGCTGACGTTCTGGCTGCTGCTGAAGCTCGCGCTGCGAAGATCAACGCACTCGAAACTGTTACTATCGCGTCTAAAGCTGGCGACGAAGGTAAACTGTTCGGTTCCATTGGTACCCGCGACATCGCTGACGCTGTAACTGCAGCTGGCGTTGAAGTGGCTAAGAGCGAAGTTCGTTTACCGAACGGCGTTCTGCGTACCACTGGTGAGCACGAAGTGGACTTCCAGGTTCACAGCGATGTATTCGCTAAACTGACTGTAAACGTTGTTGCTGAAGCGTAATTTACGCTGATGTAGTTACGTTAAGACGCCGGCCTAGTGCCGGCGTTTTGCATTTACTCGTCATACTTCAAGCAGCAGAGGAGTTGGTTGCATTCTTTCACCGCCTACCTGCAACTAGAATTATTTACAGTAAATAGAATTAAGTGCTAACGAGCACGCACAAAACTACCATCAGGCTGTCTTGTAAATAGCACCTGCTGATCGTTACCAATATCAATTGTCAGTCCCGTCACCACACCATTCGCATTCTGGCGAATCTGCACCATCTGCCCGGTTTGCAAAGTACTCAGCGGTTTGTTGCTGCCTTCTACCTGCGCCATCGAATAAACATCAGCGGGCGGTAAATTATGATCGCGGAACAGCTGCGCCATGGTTTGCCCTGACTCGACGCGGTACGAACGCCATTGCTGGTCAATATCGTTATTCTCATGCGGCACAGGAGCTTGCGTTTCTGCCTGTGGTTGTTCTTCCACACGTGACGGTTCGACGGGGGCAGCGTTCTCTGGCGGGTTGACTAAGTGGGCACGAATTGGGGATTGCGACTCAATGGAAAGCTGCGCATCGCGCGTAACTGGCTGAATAGGGGCATCAGGTGTCGGCCACAGGAAACCGAGGACAATCACGATTGCCGCAATAATAATGCCACGGCGGTGCATCACCGGAAGTGGATCCATCAACCGGAAATTATCGGGTGCATGCCAAATCCGCGCAAGCCAGGGTTTAACAGCGAATCGCATCGGCAATACTCCTCATTTCCACACAACGTGCTCTGTACATTTACCCACTCCATTATAGAACGCTAACTGTTTGATGCGCTGAATAATCCTGCGTTACGTGATTCTCAACCGCAATTTCACGCTCACTTAAAGCATTGTTCCTGTTTCGCCTGCATTTGTCACCTTTGCCGCTTTTGCATTTTACCCGTCAGGTTGACGCTGCTATGCTGCGGGCTTGCTTTTAAATACCATTAAAGGAAATCCCATGACGACCCCTTCTTTTGACAGCGTCGAAGCGCAAGCAAGTTACGGTATTGGTTTACAAGTAGGTCAACAACTGAGTGAATCTGGTCTGCAAGGCCTGCTGCCAGAAGCACTGGTAGCTGGTCTGCGTGATGCGCTGGAAGGGAATGCCCCGGCAGTTCCGGTTGATGTGGTTCATCGCGCACTGCGTGAAGTTCACGAGCGTGCCGACGCCGTTCGCCAGGAACGCCAGAAAGAACTGGCTGTTGAAGGCGTGAAATTCCTCGAAGAAAACCTTAAGAAAGACGGCGTGAGCAGCACCGAATCTGGCCTGCAATTCCGCGTTCTGACTCAAGGCACTGGTCCAATTCCAGCGCGTAAAGATCACGTTCGTGTACATTACACCGGTAAACTGGTTGATGGCACCGTGTTCGACAGCTCCGTACAGCGTGGCGAACCAGCTGAATTCCCGGTAAGCGGCGTTATCGCTGGCTGGATTGAAGCTCTGACGCTGATGCCAGTTGGCTCAAAGTGGGAACTGACTATTCCTCATAACCTGGCTTACGGTGAGCGTGGCGCTGGTGCGTCAATTCCTCCGTACAGCACTCTGGTTTTTGAAGTTGAACTGCTGGAAATTCTGTAAGCGTTCAAGGGCCCCGCTCCGGCGGGGTTTTTATTTGGTAGTTAACAAAATTAGCGTGATTTTATCTGGTAAATGCTACCTTCCTGAGTGTTTCTGTGGGGCTGCTCACTTTATGGCCGTGATTTTGCACTCAAAACAAACATTAAATTAACAAATAATTTCTTTCTTAGTATTCAACCTGCCAATTCTTCCCTACTATCTTTGAGTTCCCCGGAACAACAACATCACATCCTCACTATTTTAATTTTTATAAAGGCCGGTAGAGCCTGAACACAACAGACAGGTACAGGAAAAATACAACATGGTAGATCAGATAAAGGTTTCTGACGTTGCTGAAGAACCGTCAGAACAATCTCTGCGGCGTAATTTAACCAACCGCCATATTCAGCTTATTGCCATCGGTGGCGCCATCGGAACTGGCCTGTTTATGGGCTCCGGTAAGACGATTAGCCTCGCGGGTCCATCCATCATCTTCGTATATATGATTATCGGCTTTATGCTGTTTTTCGTGATGCGTGCGATGGGCGAACTGCTGCTTTCTAATCTCGAATACAAATCTTTTAGCGACTTTGCGGCAGACTTACTGGGTCCATGGGCGGGGTATTTTACCGGCTGGACTTATTGGTTCTGCTGGGTAGTAACCGGCATGGCGGACGTTGTCGCGATAACTGCCTACGCGCAGTTCTGGTTCCCAGGATTATCCGACTGGGTGGCGTCGCTTGCCGTGATCATCTTGCTGCTGAGCCTTAATCTCGCCACCGTGAAAATGTTCGGTGAAATGGAATTCTGGTTTGCGATGATTAAAATTGTCGCCATCGTTGCGCTGATCGTTATCGGCCTGGTGATGATTTTGACCAACTTCCATTCCCCGTCTGGCGTAGAGGCTTCCATCAACAACTTGTGGAATGACGGTGGATGGTTCCCGAAAGGCATCAGCGGTTTCTTCGCAGGCTTCCAGATAGCGGTATTTGCGTTTGTGGGTATTGAGCTTGTGGGAACGACGGCTGCAGAAACCAAAGATCCGGAAAAATCTCTGCCACGCGCCATTAACTCGATTCCGATCCGCATCATCATGTTCTATGTGTTCGCATTGATCGTCATTATGTCCGTAACGCCATGGCGTTCCGTAGTGCCCGATAAAAGCCCGTTCGTTGAATTGTTCGTGCTGGTGGGCCTGCCCGCGGCTGCGAGTATCATCAACTTTGTGGTGCTGACTTCTGCGGCTTCTTCTGCCAACAGCGGAGTGTTCTCAACCAGCCGTATGCTATTTGGACTGGCGCAAGATGGTATGGCGCCAAAAGCATTCGCCAAACTCTCTAAGCGAGCTGTTCCGGCGAAGGGTTTGACCTTCTCCTGTATCTGCCTGCTGGGTGGCGTGGTGATGCTCTATGTGAACCCTAACGTGATCGCAGCATTCACCATGATAACTACCGTGTCTGCGATTCTGTTTATGTTCGTCTGGACGATTATTTTGTGCTCGTATCTGGTATATCGCAAACAGCGCCCACATTTGCATGAGAAATCTATCTACAAAATGCCGCTTGGTAAGCTGATGTGCTGGGTGTGTATGGCGTTCTTCGTGTTTGTGATTGTGCTGCTGACGCTGGAACAAGATACCCGCCAGGCGCTGATCGTGACGCCGTTGTGGTTTGTATTGTTGGGTGTGTGCTGGATGTTTATCGGCAAGAAACGCATCGCGGAAATGCGTAAGTAATTTTAAGCGCCTCCTCCATGGAGGAGGCGCTTAATTACGGTTATTCGCCAGCCAAAGCGCGTGGGAACAACACATTATTCTCAAGACTGATGTGTTCCATCAGATCGTCAATCAGCTCATTAATCCCGTTATACATCGCTTTCCAGGTGGTGCAAGCTTCCGGCGGTGGCGTAACATTATTGGTGGTGTGTTTGATCACATCGACCAGTTCGCCCGCATCGTCATGCTCACTTTCCATCACACTGATAGGACCATTTGCCTGAGAACCCATACCCTGCTTAATCATTGGGAACAGGATTTGCTCTTCTTTCATCATGTGGCTGCCCAGCTCTTGATGCAGCATAGTCAGATATTTCGCTAAACCTTTTGGCACATTTGGTTTATCCGCATGTACGCGCTCAACTTTCGTTGCCTGAAGGATCAGTTCTGGCAGCTGTTCGCGGTGGCGGTCGTGATAACGCACGATGATGTGGTCGATAATTTCGGCCAGCGGCACGGTACGCCACTCTTTCTCGATTGGCTCTTCAGCAAGCTTTGCGAGCTCAGCTTCAATCGCGTCCAAATCCAACTCTTTACGCGTTGCGGCACGTACAAGCGTCTGCTTCCCGCCGCAGCAGTAATCGAGATCCAATTTACGGAACAGCGCAGATGCGCGTGGAATAGTTAAAGCCAGTTCACCTAAAGGTTGGTCGCGAAAAGCCATGAGCAAATACCTCGTTGTCGATAATATAAGATGCATATTAAATGCATCTTTAAGTCGGCGCTATGACTATTTCGAGGTAAGGCGCTATTTGTCCGTCACAACAACCACCTCAGCTAGCGTACTTTTCTGCGGTTTGGTCAGAACGGCCATCACCACGCCGATGACAAGACAAACAATGCCCAGTAATGTCAGCAATGGCGGCCAGCTATGGCGCAGCATAAAGGTGTAAGCCAGTCCTGCCAGCGTTTCAAAGACAATCAGCGGGCCGACAATAACAGTCGGTAAACGCTGGCTGGCAATGTTCCAGCACAAAGCACCGAGCCATGAACAGAACAGAGCAATGGCGAGCATCAGCGCCAAAAACACTTCCGGGCGCGGGCCAAAGGGCAGGGTAAAGTCACTGTTGGTACGTGACATCCACAGGCAAACGGCAATATAACCCAGCAGTGAAAACGGCAGGATCGCGAGCCCTTGTGCCGTGGCCCACATCAGCGGATTCTTATCGGGGTTTTCACGTAGCCACCTGGCATTACGCAGCGCATACCATGCCCAACAGGCAACCGAGATAAACGCCAGCCCGATGCCACTGATATATCGCCACCAGCTGAAATCAAGCTGCCCGGTGCGTAATTCAGCGGTATTCACCATCACCAGGCCCAGGGCGATAATCACCAGCGCAGGGGCCAGCCTGCGCCACGGGAGTTTACCGTCGCGTTTGCTGTAAAGCAGATTGGCGAAGACCGGGATCACCACAGGAAGAGTGCCGATAATCATGGTCGAAATCGGTGCCCCTGTGCGCTGAATCGCGCTGGCCAGGCAGACGTAATAAATGAGATTGCCGACGGTGGAAAGCTTGAGTGCGGTAAACCAGTCCGCACGGCACAACTGGCGCAGACGCTGGCGCCCAAACCATGCCAGCGGGAGCGCAATCAGTCCCAAAGCCAGATAGCGTCCGGTCGACTGCATTGCAGCAGGGTAATCAGGGACAATTAGCGGGCCGACGAAAATCAGCCCCCACATCAGCCCCGCGAGCAGGGCGTACAACACACCAGTTAACATCTTCATCTTCCGTTTATTGCTTTGGATTGAGTGTAGGCATGGCGTGAGGGGAAATATTGTACCAGCTTGCGGTTTTACTCTTTAAACGCCAGGGCGACTTGTTTCTGGTAGCGCACGGGCGTGATGCCATAGCGTTGGGAAAAAGCACGCGTCAGATGTGCCTGATCGGTTAAGCCGCTGGCTGCGGCAACTTGAGCAGCCAGCATACCATTCGTCAGTAATCGCTTAGCGTGCCAAAGACGAATTGCCATGAGCATCTGGTGGGGGGTGACGTGGAAGTGCGCTTTGAACGTGCGTTGAAAGTGATAAGGGCTAAGCGAAACTACGGCCGCGAGCTCATCAAGCGTCACCGGCTGCATATAGTTATCGTGCAGATAGTCCCGAATTTGTTCAAAGCGGTGTGCCGACTCTTTCGGCCCGGACGGTAAGTGGCGAGCGTATGGTTGGAAAGTTTCGATGAGATTCAGTAACAGGCTCTGCTGTGCCAGAGCATCATTCTCGCTCCATAAGCCATTAATCAATTGTGAAATATGACCTGCCCGCAGCGGGTCGTGTTTGACCACATCACTAAATGACCAGTTACGTGAGCCGGTAACTGACTCGAGGATCTCCGGTTCAAGATAAATCATGCGGTACTGCCAACCATCTTCGGTTGCTGCTTCGCCGGTATGGAGCTCGTCGGGGTTCATCAACACTATCGAATCTGTAGCTGCGACATGCTGAACACCACGATAACGGAAACGCTCAGCGCCCCAGGTTACCGTGCCAATGCCAAAAGCTTCATGGGTATGCGGTTCAAAGGCGTAACGCGAAATATGAGCGTGATAAAGCTCAACACCGGGCAATTGCGGCAGATGCCGAAATTGGGCTTTGTCTTTTTCATCGTTGAATTGGTCAGGTACGCCTTGCACGTTAATCTCCATCTGGACACCCCATCAGTATAGGGGCGTCCATGTTTAACGGAAAGTTAACATTTACAGCACGGCACGCAGGCTTTCTGCAAGCGTAGTGGTTGGACGACCAATCAGCGCGCTCAACTGACGGCTGTCATCAAACAAGCCACCTTTGGATGCGCCAACATCAGAATTTGCCAACAGCTCCGCCAGGCCTTCAGGTAAACCCGCACCTAACAATGCTGCTTTAAAATCAGCTTCTGGCAGATTTTGATAAACCACGGTTTTACCGCTCTGTTTAGTCAGTTCAGCAGCCAGTTCGGACAGCGTCCAGCCGTGGTCGCCCGCTAATTCGTAAACTTTGCCCGCCTGGTTTTCCAGAGTCATCACTTTTGCGGCGGCTGCCGCATAATCCGCGCGCGTTGCAGAAGCGATTTTTCCCTCGCCTGCGCTACCAATAAACACGCCGTGTTGCAGTGCTGGTGGCACGCTGGCGAGATAGTTTTCGGTATACCAGCCGTTGCGTAGCAGCACAAATGGAATGCCTGATTCTTTCAGCATTTTTTCAGTAGCGATGTGTTCATCAGCCAGACCCAGCGGGGAAGAATCAACATGCAACAGGCTGGTGTAAGCAATCAGCTCCACACCCGCTTCTTTAGCAGCTTCAATTACGTTGCGATGCTGAACCGCACGTTGTCCGACTTCACTTGAAGAGATAAGCAGCAGTTTTTCAACGCCCGCCAGCGCCTGCACTAGCGCCGCTTTATCTTCATAGCTGGCAGCACGCACCTGAACACCACGCTCAGCAAATGATTGAATTTTTGCCGGGTTACGCACGATGGCAACCAATTGGTTAGCTGCAACGGTATTCAGTAAATCTTCAACAACGAGTTGGCCTAGTTGGCCGGAAGCTCCGGTAATCGCGATCATGGTAAATCTCCTGTGGATTTCTGGTTAAGTTGTGTCAAAATATCACTATCACTAACTTTTAGTAAGTACGCACAAAAAGGTAAGTATGAAATGAGTGTAGTTGAAACCCGTCCACTGTCCTTAACTGAGCAAATGCGTGATGGTAATTTATTCGCCGAGCAGTGCCCGTCGCGCGATGTGTTAAAACACGTCACCAGCCGCTGGGGCGTGTTAATTCTGGTGGCCTTGCAGAGTGGGACTCATCGTTTCAGCGACCTGCGCCGTAAGATGGGTGGGGTGAGTGAAAAAATGCTCGCCCAAACGCTGCAATGGCTGGAAGCAGATGGCTTTGTGAATCGAATATCCTACCCGGTTGTGCCGCCGCATGTGGAATACAGCCTGACGCCGCTGGGCGAAGAAGTGGCCGTGAAAGTTGCTGCGTTAGCCGACTGGATAGAAGAGAATTTGCCAAGGGTTATGGCGTCCCGAAAACGGGACGCCTGAGAAATTACTTACTCAAATCAAGCTGATAAATCGCAAAACCGATTTCGTCGCTGCCGACATTTTTCATCGGATATTGGCCTTTTTCTTTGATAAATGCCGCCGCTTTTTCACCCGGTGAGGTTTCAAAGCGAATATCTAACGGCTGATTGCTGTGAATCGGAGCCAGGCGCCAGTTGTTATCAGCAGCCGGGTGGATCTCTTTGCTTGCCGTAATCCAGTTCGCCAGAACCGAACGGTTTTCATCTGGAGACGCGAAAGCGATATGGTTATCGCCTGTACCTGCAAACTTGCCGCCGTAAGCGCGATAGTTATTGGTCGCTACCAGGAAAGTCGCGTTAGGGTCGATTGGCTTGCCTTTAAACGTCAGCCCTTTGATTCGCTCGGCATTCGGGTTCACTATCTGGCATTCGCCGTCGTAACGTGCAGGTTGTGACACATCAATCTGGTAATCCACGCCGTCGATAACATCAAAGTTATAGGTGCGGAAACCGTCCCAGTTAATCAGCGACTGCGGTTTAGTGCTGTTCACATCAATCTGATTAAACTGCCCGGCGGAACATTCCAGCCACTCTTTAACCTCTTTGCCAGTGGCTTTCACCACCACCAGCGTATTAGGGTAAAGATACAAATCTGCGGCGTTACGGAACGTTAACTGGCCTTTTTCCACTTCCACAAAACTGGCCGGGTCATTCTTACGCCCGCCAACTTTAAATGGCGCAGCAGCGGAAAGTACCGGCAAGTTTGCAAGGTCCGGGTCGCCCTGAATGTATTTCTCAACGTAGGCGAGCTGGGCGTTATTCACTACCTGCACCGTCGGGTCATCCTGAACCAACGCAAGGTAGCTATACATGTTGTCTGATGATTTGCCGATTGGCTTACTGACGAACTCGCGCGTGGCATCGTGATCGTGCTTCATCACTTCCACCAGTTTGGCATCTTCTGGCACCAGTGCTTTCTTCGCCACGCTGTCATAAATTGGGCGCGCTTCCGCTTTGCTGCTGGTCACTTTCCATGCGCCGCTATCGTTGTTCAACACTAAATCAACCACGCCCAGGTGGTCGCCCCACATACCAGGCATCACCGCTGGAATACCGTTCAGCGTGCCTTTCTCAAGATCGACACCTTTGATATTGGCAAAGTCTTTGCCCGGGAACACGGCGTGGGCGTGGCCAAAGAGAATCGCATCCACGCCGGGTACTTCGCTGAGGTAATAAACTGAGTTTTCAGCCATCGCATGATACGGGTCGCTGGACAGGCCAGAGTGGGCGATAACGACCACTAAATCTGCCCCGTTTTTACGCATCTCAGGCACGTAATGACGGGCAGTTTCGGTAATATCTTTCACCGTAACTTTGCCTTCGAGATTGGTTTTATCCCACGTCATAATTTGCGGAGGAACAAAACCGATATAGCCGATGCGCAGCGTCTGCTCTTTGCCATCTTTATCTTTAACGGCAGTTTCTTTAATCACATAAGGCGTGAATAGCGGTTTATTGGTTTTGGCATCAATGATATTGGCATTCACATAAGGGAATTTCGCGCCCGATAGCGCCATATGCAGGTAATCGAGGCCATAATTAAATTCGTGATTGCCCAGGTTTCCCACCGCATAATCCAGCGTATTGAGCGCTTTATAAACCGGGTGAATATCGCCTTTTTTCAGGCCTTTTGCCGCCATGTAATCCCCGAGCGGACTGCCCTGAATCAGGTCACCGTTATCGACCAGTACACTGTTTAACGTTTCACCACGCGCGGCGTTGATTAAACTTGCCGTACGCACCAGTCCAAATTTTTCCGTAGAGGTATCTTTGTAGTAATCGAAATCCATCATATTGCTGTGGAGATCGCTGGTTTCCAGGATACGGAGGTCAACGGTTGCCGCATGAGCGCTGGTAGCAACCAGCATGGCAAGCATCGTTGCGCTAAACTTGATCATGATAAAAGGTCCTTTTTAGAGGTAGGCCGCAAAAGGCTATGTATATAAACGTTGTTGCTTACATTTTTGTGAAGTGTGCCAGAAATGAGAAGCGTTAAACCGGAATCGCTTCACAGATAGCGCATAAAGACGCAATGAGATATAAGTAAAACAATAGGTTATTTGCATGACACAACATGAGGTGGAGAATGTTAGATAAAATTTGCCAACTGGCTCGGGAGGCTGGAGCTGCCATCATGCAGGTGTATGAAGGGCAAAAGCCGCTAGAGGCGACCCAAAAATCCGATGACTCGCCGGTCACAGCGGCCGACCTTGCCGCACATGGCATTATCCTGCAAGGGCTGCAAACACTGACGCCGGACATTCCGGTGCTTTCAGAAGAAGACCCGCAGTCCTGGGAGACGCGTCAAAGCTGGGGGCGTTACTGGCTGGTCGATCCGCTGGATGGCACCAAAGAGTTCCTGAAACGTAACGGGGAGTTCACCGTTAATATCGCACTTATCGAAAATGGTAAAGCGGTGCTGGGCGTCGTGTATGCGCCAGTGCTGAACGTGATGTACAGCGCGGCAGAAGGTAAAGCCTGGAAAGAGGAGTGCGGCGTACGTAACCAAATCCACGTGCACGATGCCCGTCCACCGCTGGTGGTGATAAGCCGCTCTCATGCTAACAACGATCCGGAACTCAAAGAGTACCTGCAGCAGATGGGGGAGCATCAGACTACCGCTATTGGCTCATCATTGAAATTCTGTCTGGTGGCAGAAGGGCAGGCACAGCTTTACCCGCGTTTCGGGCCAACCAATATCTGGGATACCGCAGCAGGCCACGCCGTTGCGTCAGCGGCTGGTGCGCACGTGCATGACTGGCAGGGTAAGCCTCTCGACTATACCCCACGCGAATCATTCCTGAATCCAGGTTTTCGGGTCTCTATTTACTGAGCAACTCTTGCAGCAGGCGCATGACCTGCTGCACCTCTTCTTGTGTCAAACCACCATCTTTCGCAAACTGCACTCGACCTTCTTTATCCAGCACTACAATCGCCGAGCTGCCACTCTCCAGCTGCCATGACTTTTGTGCAACACCGTTGCTATCAACGATAATTTGCGACCATGGATACTGGGTTTTATTGCTCTCAAGACTGCTACGCACAAACATTCCTGTGCCAATAATCGCATCATCGGTATTGACGATGGTTGTCGTCTGGTAGCGGTCATGTGGGAATTTAGAGGCTTTAATCGCTTCGATTATCCCGGCATTTTTCTCTTTTGCACTGGTGCGCCCGGCCATAAGTTGCAGCACTCGCACTTTTCCAGGTAACTGCGCGCTATTCCAGCTTTTATAGCTAAACTTATCTTTATCGAGCATCAGCTCACCTTTATCCGTAATACCGATAGGTGAGACTCGGTGATTTTTCTCAAAAGTATGGGCCGATGCCGCAAGGGGTAACAACAGCAAGGCAAGCGCAAGGGTAGTACGTAGGGACATGATGACTCCTTATTATATGCAGGTGATCGGACCACTTATTATGACGTTTTAATCATATGTGCTGAATAGCCATCTGTCCCGCAACAACGATGCCAGTTTGCGGGTGACCGCACATATCCCTGTAATTTGAAGGCTTAAACTAAGTTTTGTTTACATTTGCAAAGATTATTCTGAGAAATTGTAATCAAACCGTAAATAAGATTGTGCAAACTAGGTGCCAGTTTGTATATGGGCTATAGTTTCCAGGCACCAAATTTTTCGCCTCGTTTTGTCGGACCAAATGTGGAACCGCAGGGGTGTTAACACTGCAGGAGAGAAGAAGAATGAAAATTTTCCAACGGTACAACCCGCTTCAGGTGGCGAAGTACGTGAAAATCCTGTTCCGTGGACGGTTGTACATCAAGGACGTTGGCGCTTTTGAATTTGATAAGGGCAAAATTCTTATCCCAAAAGTGAAAGATAAGCAGCATTTATCCGTTATGTCTGAAGTAAACCGCCAGGTTATTCGTATGCAGGCGGAAATGGCTTAAATACCCATCATATTTCAAGCCGCAGGTGCGTTGGTTCGCCCCTTACTCCACTCACATAAAGGATGATGTTTCTGGAGATTAGTGGTCTTTGCCTCGTTACTGTTACTTGAATTATTTAGGGCATTAAAGCGAAGTAAAAAAAACGGCACCTGAGGGTGCCGTTAGTGTTTCTGACGTTTGAGAACTACGCTGCCGATTGTTCTTCTGAATCTGGCAGTTTTGGCGTCAACGGTGTCGGCTTATTGTCGATACGTGTTACCAGCAACTGGTCGATGCGGTAGTTATCGATATCCACCACTTCGAACTTATACCCGGAGAACTTCACCGAATCGGTACGTTTCGGGATTTTTCGCAGCATAAACATCATAAAGCCGCCGATGGTTTCGTAATTGCCAGACTGCGGGAACTCGTCGATATCCAGCACGCGCATCACGTCGTCAATCGGCGTTCCGCCCTCAACCAGCCACGAGTTTTCGTCACGCGCGACAATCTGCTCTTCCATGCCCTGGCCGACCAGGTCACCCATCAACGTGGTCATTACGTCGTTCAGCGTGATGATACCCACCACCAACGCATACTCGTTCATGATAACCGCGAAGTCTTCACCGGCGGTTTTGAAGCTTTCCAGCGCTTCGGAGAGCGTCAGTGTATCCGGCACAATCAGTGTATTACGCAGATGGACACCGCTGTTGAGTGCCATGCTCTGGTTGCCCAGCACGCGGTTCAGTAGCTCTTTGGAATCCACGTAGCCAACGATGTGGTCGATATCACCATTACACACCAGGAATTTGGAGTGTGGGTGCTCGGCAATTTTGTTCTTCAGACTCTGTTCGTCTTCGTGCAAATCAAACCAGATAACGTTTTCGCGCGATGTCATGGATGACGGCACAGTACGTGATTCCAGTTCAAACACGTTCTCAATCAGCTCATGTTCTTGCTTACGCAGCACCCCAGCCAGTGCACCAGCTTCAAACACGGCGTAGACATCATCAGAGGTGATGTCGTCATTACGCACCATCGGCAGTTTGAAAATGCGGAAAATGACGTTTGCCAGGCCGTTAAAGAACCACACCAGCGGGCGGAAGATAAACAGACAGAAGCGCATCGGGTTGATGATTCGCAATGCAACAGATTCAGGCGAAATCATACCGATGCGTTTCGGAGTGAGGTCTGCAAACAGAATGAACAAGCTGGTGACCAGCGTAAAGGAGATGATAAAGCTCAGTTGGTCAGCCATTTCTGGTGAGAAGAAACGCTCCAGAAGTACTTTAAATGCCGGGGAAAACGCCGCGTCGCCGACGATACCGCCGAGAATTGCCACCGCGTTCAGGCCAATCTGCACCACGGTAAAGAACATGCCAGGACTTTCCTGCATTTTCAGTACGCGTTGCGCGTTAAGGTTGCCATCATCAGCCAGCAGCTTGAGTTTGATTTTGCGGGAAGCAGCCAGTGAGATCTCCGAAATTGAGAAGAATGCACTGACGGAAATAAGAAGAAGTATTAATAAAATACTGTTTAACATAGTTTATCCGGCTTAGAGCCAGAGCCTCGGAAGGGTAGTTGAAAATCTAAGGGTTGATACGTTTTGACTGCCAGTCCGTGGAGGTTGGGCCAGCAATTTCAACGGGTAGTATAGCGTAAGGGTGTATGGGGCTGCCAGAGGGCATAATTTGGACGATAAATTGAGGCGTCAAAAATTCTTGTAGGGCGGGTAAGCGCAACTTCACCCACCCTACAATGGTGATTAATCACCCACCCAGTTTTTCTTCAAACCTTAACAAACGCCCGGCATTGCCCAGAACGAGCAGTGTACTTAGGTTATGCAACAGGGCGGCGACCACCGCACCTGAGGCTCCTAGCCAGCCAAATGCGGCGGCGACGACAATCACCAGCGTCCAGCCCAGCCCAATAAACACATTCATCTGTAAGGTGCGGCGGCACAGGCGGCTTAAGCGTACGCAGGTTCCCAGGCGGCGTAAGTCCCCGCCAATTAATACAATATCCGCTGATGCCATGGCGATATCCGAGTCACCTGCACCCATCGCAACGCCAACCACACCCGCTTTAATTGCCAGGGAGTCGTTGATCCCATCGCCGACGACCATTGGCCGGAAGCCATTGTCGATTTGCACGCTGACCTGCTGGAGTTTGTCTGCGGGTAATGCCCCCGCTATAACGTCTTTAATCCCTACGTTCTTCGCGATGCGTTGTGCCACAGCTTCGCGGTCGCCAGTCAGTAAGAGTTGATGGTTAAGCCCAAGATCACGCAGTTCCGCCATTGCACTGGCAGCTTCGTCGCGTAAGCTATCGGCCAGTAAAATCCAGCCACGGAAACGCCCCGCCAGCACCAGCCCAACTATCGGGCCATCATGTGGTGGTTCTTCCGGTAAATCCGCAACCTGAGTTTTGAGTAGTTCATATCGACCAAGAAACGCGTCACCCGCAGCGGTGGTTGCCGATACGCCCAGCCCCTGGTGTTCATGGACATTTTCAAGCTGCGGCCATGTGCTTTGAGGGGCGATATTGACCAGCGCCCGGCTTACCGGGTGGTTACTGGTGGCTCCAAGGCTCGCCGCCAGTGCAGACAGAACTTCAGGCGACTCACCTGCTTCAGGAATCAGCTCATGAAGTTGCAGCTTGCCGTGTGTTAGCGTGCCGGTTTTATCAATAATCACTGCATTCAGTTCGGCTAATTCTTCGAGGAAGGCTGCACCACGAATCAAAATACCGTGACGTGCGGCAACAGTTAGCCCAGCAATAGAAGTTGCCGGCGCGGAGAGCACCAGTGCACAAGGGCAGGCCGCTACCAATACCGCTAACATGGCCTGGTCGTTTTGCGTCAAAAACCAGGTGCTGGCGGCAATCAATAAAACCAGCAACAGATAACGCGCAGCGTGACGTTCAAGCAGGCGGGTAATCGGTGGGCTGGCTTGCTCGGCACTTTGCATCAATGCCACTACGCGCCCGAGCGTTGAGGTTTCACCGATGTGCGTCACTTCAATTCGCAACCGCCCATCAAGATTGATTGCACCACCGTAAACATTCATGCCGGGCTTTACTTCCAGCGGAACGGACTCACCGGTGATCGGTGCGGTATCCAGACTCGCCGCTCCTTCCAGCACTCGCCCGTCAGCAGGTAGCCGGTCGCCTGCGCGCACTTCGACAATGTCACCAGCTACCAGTTCATGGTTGTCAATTTCGTGCAGATTGCCATCTACGTCAAAGCGTCGCGCCCGGCTGTGGGTCAATTTGCTGAGCGCTTCAATAGCCTCTTGCGAGCCAATCATACTGCGTTCTTCAAGGATATGGCCGACGATCATAATCAGCGGCAGTAATGCGGCAGTGAGTAAATCCCCGGTCGCCCATGAGCCAATCAGCGCCAGCGCAACCAGTTGATCGGTGATGCCATGCAAGCTTGGGTAGCGCAGGCTGTAAAAGGCGTGGCGCAATACTGGAATGCCGACCATCAGCGATGCGGCACCCAGTAAAATATCGGCCACCGCGACTTGATCGGGTGCCAGGCCACGCCATAGCAAACCAAGAATTAATGTGCCGCTGGCGACCAGTGCCAGTATCAACTGGCGGGTAATCTGCCGTTGTTCCTGATGGCTCAGTGCGCCGCCGGGGTTAACAGTGTGGGTACTCATGGTTTCGAAGGTTCCTTTTGCCCGGCCGCTTGCAGGATCAAATTCGCATCATCTTTTGGAGAGACGGTAATGACGGATTCAGCCTGTGCCAGAATTGCCGCAATGCGCTCGCGATAAACCCGAGCTAACAGGTCAGGGTCGTTATGGCTGTTGGCCAGACGTGCCACCATCGCCGTGTCGGACTGCGCTTTCGCCACGCGTTCACGTGCCTGTGCCTGAGCAGTCTGGCGTGTCTGGTCAGCAAGTTGGGTGGATTTCTGGCGAATTAAAGAAGCATCGGTATTTGCGGTAGCAATCGCCTGTGACGCTTGCTGGCTGGCAGTTAATACCGCATTAAATGCGGTGACTGTGGTTTCCGGCAAGGTGGACTGCACGGTAACACGCTCAAGCGTTATCCCCAGATCGCTGCCTGATTGCGCAAGGCGTTGTAAATTTTGCTCAACGTTATGCTGAACATCAGCACGCAGGCGCTCGCGCTGCTCGGCGACATTTAAATCGCCGCTGACCATTTCCGGGCGGGCGACAAGAATAGTATCGAGATCGCGCGCGGCGCATACCGCAACGGCTGCACGTTCAACCAGCCGGTCGAGAGCCGGAATCACATGTTCGCCCTGCAATACATACGCCATTGGCGTGACAACACGGTAAAACACGCTGATATCTAACTGCACCACGCCTGAATCTCCAGTTAGCAGGTAACCGGAACCTGCCAGTGCATCGCTGCTGTTATCACCACGCGCATCGGCATGTTGTGCATCGAACGAGCGTAATAGCGCCGTAACGTGGTGTTCGATCACGCGGTCAGGTGCTGGCACCATCACCACATCGTTAATCGGCTTCGGCCAGGTGAGCAATAAACCCGGTTCGGCAATTCGTTGCTGTGCGCCGAAGTGCAGTACCACGGCGCGGCTGTCTGCGGGTATCTGGCGAATATTTGAAAACAACCAGGACGCTGCTGCCAGTAGTGTCAGCGCATACAGTGCGTAAAAGGCGAGGCGTATTGACTGCGTCCACGGGCCTGCAGGTTTATTTTTTTGATGCTCACTCATGAGTTTTATCCAGCTTTGGCCCTTCTACCAGCAGACGGAACGGTGCGGCATCAGTGCGTAACACCAGACGGGTGCTGGAATTAACCACGCCGCTGAGCGCATCAAGCTGGCGTAACAGGCTGTATAGCTGAGGTGAACTGGCGTACGCCTTGCCATAAATTTCGGCGGCTTGCGCCTGAGATTGCGCTTCGATATCGGCAGCCTGGACCTGTGCTTGTGCTTCCACAATGCGGGCATCACGCTCGGCTGCCGAGCGGATTTCCGCTGCTGCGCGTTTGCCTTCAGCGGTGCGTTCGGTCGCAATGGTTTCGCGCTCGGCACGCATCCGGTCGACTGTAGCGTTAAGCGTTACCGCGGGCAGGGTCAGGCGTTCGGTTCCAACCTGCACCAACCGAATGCCATAGCTTTCCAATAAGGGCTGGCTGATTTGCGCCTGCAGATGCGATTCAAACTGGTTTAACTGCACTTGTTTGCTATCGGTATTCACCAGTTGAGAGAGCGTAAAGCCACTTGCGGTGGTTTCGAGTGCCGAGCCGAGATAAGCACGAATTTGCCGTGCCGCTTCATCGGGCTGGTTTTGTACCGCGCGCATAAAGCGCTGCACATGTTCAGGGGTACTATCAACCTGCCAGACCGCATATGACTGCACAATGATGCGCAGCCCGTCGCGCGTGCCTACATCCTGCAAGCCGCTCGAAGTCGTTCGCAGGCGCAGATCTACGGCGGTCGACATTTCAAAAGGTGCGGGCAGGCGCCAAGCAAGACCCGGATTGAGCAGCACGCGTACCGGATTACCGAACCGGGTAATAATCAGCGATTCGCCAGAGCGAACCTGCACAAGGCTTGCGGCGGCGGCAAGAATGAGCACCAGCACACCTGCGCCAACAATGCGCTTCCAGGCTTTAGTGACAGGAGCGTCAGAATGGTGGCTGTGGTGGCAACCGCTGCTGCAACCATGATGATGTGAATGGCTCAACGGGAAGACTCCTGTGTCGGTTTGGAAGGTGCATCGTTACGTGCTGCCTGGCTTAATGAGGGAAACTCGCGCAGGTCGATAGTGGGCTGCGAGGTCGCGCCAATACGGTGGTCGATAATTAACAACGGGCTTTTGCCTAAAGTTTGATGCAACTGGCTAAACCATAATTCATCGACAAACACCTGGCCGGATTGCGCTACCGCTTGTTTCTGCGCGGCAAAACGCACCGCCGTTGACTGCGCTTTGCTGGTCACATCGGTGGCGTTCATTTGTGCCTGGTTCTGGCGCGTGGTAGCGGTAGTTTGCGCGCTGGCGGCCAGCTCTGCCGCATGTCCACGTTCGCGAGAAACGAGCGCCTGAGCCGAAATTTGCGCGGCCTGTACGCCATGGAAGGCATCGGCAGCCCCTGCCGGAGGGTGGATAGCTTCGACGACGGTCGAGAGCAGCTCTACACCACTATGTAAGTTGTCGAGTTTTTGCTGCACCGCCTGTTTAATCTGGCTTGCTAATTCGATGCGCTGTTCCCCCAGAAGCTGCTCAAGTGTCAGTGAGGAAAACTGATGCACCAGTACCTGGTTTGCGGCGCTGCGAATCAGCTCTGGCAAATTGGCGCTGTTATAGGTTGCCGCCAGTGCTGCGTTATCGGTTAACCCAACGCGCCACATAAAACGCACGTCGCTATTAATAATTTGCAGACCCTGTTGGTTTCCGCTTTGGCTGGCAATAATCTGAGCTTTATCAAAGCTATGAATTGCATCCCAGAGACGATCGGCGCTTTGAGGTGCGTTTCCTTCCGCATTCGCCAGCGGTTCTGAAGGAGCATCAGCTTCTTCTCCGGCTGCTAATTCATGAACCTGACCATTTTCCGCCAGTATCACCTGGCCAAATGGCCACGGCAGCCCGTAATGCAGGCCTGATGGCAACACGGCAACCGGTTTGCCAAAGCGTTCATAAATACCGCGTTGGGTTGGGGAAACCTGCTGCATTCCGGTCAATAGCCAACCGCAAAACAGCATGACTGCCAACACAGGTAAAAATGCCCGACGCAAAACCGTGAATGCCCAAAGCTGGCGTAAATCAATGCCAAAATGTTGGTGCAGCTCGCGCTGTAAAAAAAGTAGCGGGCGCGGCGGCCAGACAAGCTGTGCTGCCAGTTGGCTTTGAGCAAGGAACCTGGGTTCGCTGTCTTCTTCGCCCGGTGGAGTGAATAGTGAGAACAGGCCGCGCAGCAAAAACTCAATGGCGACCAACCCCACAAGGATCGCTGGCAGATTGACCAACACTGAGAGGTTTATTGTCGGGAATATCAGTGCTGGCAAAGAGAGAAATTGTACCGCGAGAGTCAGGCGTAATATCGGCGCAATGAATTTGGCTTCCGGCCAGGCTTCATTTGAGGTTGCTACCAGATGGCGCTCAGCAACCAGTGTGATAAACATCGCCAATGCAATAATACCGACCGCCACCCAGCGCAGGCTGCCGTCTTCCAGCGGAACGTAATGGGTTCCCCATCCTGCCTGCACGATGAATAACACGAATCCCGCCATCGAGGCCAGCCAGACACCATCACTCTTAAGTAACGCATTGATGCGTTCAACGTTGATGGGAATGAGTGCGCCAAGTCGTTGATAAATGGTTGGAGGTGGCTCTGCTTCAAGGGGCGTGGTTTCGGGTTTTAGTGCAGGGGAGAATTTTTCTGCCCGCCACTGGCAAATTCGCTGTGCATTAAATACGGTGGTAGCGAGCAAGATGAGCAAGGCGGCCTGGCTGCTTAACAAGGCCGTCCAGCGTGAAGATGGCTCAATAATGCTGACAATCAGCGCCACCACAATCATCAAAAAAATTAGCGCACTTAATCCGAAGACTAATCTTGCAGTAAGCATCGACTGCGATGACGCTAAAGAGTAACGAGCCTGAGAAGTTAACGGTGAAGATTCCGTTGGTTCAGAAAATTGGGAGGGCTGCATGGAGTCATTACATTCGGGCGCACAATATCTGCGTCATTGGGTTTATTTGTTACCATATAACATATCACAGGCGTGATTTAACCGTAAACGCAGCGTGGGTAACCGTTTGTACAAATGGGGCGTGGAACGTGGTTTTGTCGGGTGGATAAGCACAAGTGTCATCCACCCTTTATGCGAGTTTTATCGAATGGCGCTGACGCTTATCCGACCTACTAAGGGATTTAGCCTTGCGGCGGCAGACACACACCAATCCCACCGATGCCACAATATCCATATGGATTTTTGTGCAGATACTGCTGGTGGTCATCCTCGGCATAATAGAATGGGCCGGCGTTGGCGATTTCAGTCGTGATATGACGGTCGTCTCCGGCGAGCGTCATTGCTTCCTGGAAGCGTGCAAAGCTTGCACGCGCGGCGGCATCCTGCTCTGGTGTGAGTGGGTAAATTGCGGAACGATATTGTGTGCCAACATCGCCACCCTGGCGCATTCCCTGGGCCGGGTCGTGATTTTCCCAGAATACTTGCAACAATTGCTCGTAACTCACTACTTGGGGGTCGTAAACCACGCGCACCGCTTCTGTATGCCCGGTCATTCCGCTACACACTTCGCGATAAGTTGGGTTAGGCGTAAAGCCCCCGGCATAACCTGCGGCGGTGCTGTAAACCCCTGGAATTCTCCAGAACATGCGTTCAACGCCCCAGAAACAACCCATCGCAAAATAAGCGATTTCCATCCCTTCTGGTACATTTGTCATGGAGTGCTCGTTTACCGCATGCAAAGTGGCGATCGGCATCGGGGTATTGCGACCAGGCAACGCTTCTGACTGTGTCACGGGATGGGTTTTCTCAAATAATTTCATCAGTCGTGCTCTCCCGATGTTGGCTAAATTTAACAACAACCGCCGTGCGGTTGTAACGAGGCGTGTTATTGCAGACAATAACTCCTCTGTATGAGACTACAGTACATATAAGAATTATTTGGGTTATTGTGCAGTTTTCAACCCCAATTGTTGGGGTTTTGTTAAAGCGTTTCCTTCCAGGGGTGGGAACAAGGATATTCAGGAGAAAACGTGCCACGATTTCGTATTATTTGCTCGGCTTGCCTATGCATGGTAAGCACGTGGGCCAGCGCTGCCAACGTGCGTTTACAGGTGGAAGGGCTAAGCGGTGAACTGCAAAAAAACGTTCGCGCTCAGCTTTCAACTATCCAGAGTGATGAAGTTACGCCCGACAGGCGTTTCCGTGCGCGTGTGGATGACGCTATACGAAATGGTTTGAAAGCGCTCGGCTATTACGAGCCAACCATTGATTTTGACCTGCGGCCACCACCAGCCAAAGGACGCCAGGTTTTGATTGCCAAAGTCGATCCCGGCCCGCCAGTATTGATAGGCGGTACCGACGTGATTCTGCGCGGCGGTGCGCGTGACGATAAAGACTACATCGCGTTGCTCAGTGAGCGCCCGAAGATTGGCACTATCCTCAATCACCACGATTACGACAGCTTCAAAAAAGATCTTTCCAACATTGCGGTGCGAAAGGGCTATTTCGACAGTGAATTCCTCAAAAGCCAGCTAGGCGTTTCGCTTGAGCGCCGCCAGGCGTTCTGGGACATCGATTACAACAGTGGCGAGCGTTATCGTTTTGGCGCCGTGACTTTCGAAGGCTCACAAATTCGCGAAGAGTATCTGCAAAACCTTGTGCCTTTTAAACAGGGTGATTACTACCAGTCGAAAGACCTTGCGGAACTGAACCGCCGTTTATCTGCGACAGGTTGGTTTAATTCGGTGGTAGTTGCGCCGGAATTCGACAAGTCTCGCGAAACTAAAGTATTGCCGTTGCATGGTGTTGTGTCACCACGTACGGAAAACACCATCGAAACCGGTGTGGGTTATTCCACCGATGTGGGGCCGCGCGTAAAAGCGACGTGGAAAAAGCCGTGGATGAACTCTTACGGCCACAGCCTGACCAGTAGCGCCAGTATTTCAGCGCCTGAGCAAATTCTTGATTTCAGCTATAAAATGCCGCTGCTTAAAAACCCGCTGGAACAATATTATTTGGTACAGGGCGGTTTCAAACGCACAGACCTGAACGACACTAAATCTGACTCCAGCACCCTCGCAGTCTCACGATACTGGGATTTATCCAGCGGTTGGCAGCACGCCATTAACCTACGCTGGAGCCTCGATCACTTTACCCAGGCTGACGTAACTAACACCACGATGCTGCTTTACCCAGGACTTAGCCTCAACCGTACTCGCTCGCGTGGCGGCCTGATGCCGACCTGGGGCGATTCACAGCGCTATTCCATTGACTGGTCTGATACCACCTGGGGTTCTGATGTCGACTTCGGGGTATTCCAGGCGCAGCAGGTCTGGATTCGAACGTTGCAGGAAAAGCACCGTTTTGTCGTGCGTGGCAATGTGGGTTGGATTGAAACCAATAACTTCGACAAAGTGCCGCCAGATTTGCGCTTCTTTGCCGGTGGCGACCGCAGTATTCGCGGCTATTCCTACAAATCCATCTCTCCTGAAAACGATAAAGGCGAACTGACCGGTGCGTCAAAAATGCTTACCGGATCGCTGGAGTATCAATACAACGTTACCGGGAAATGGTGGGGGGCGGTTTTCGTCGACTCTGGCGAAGCGGTCAACGATATCAAACAGAGTAACTATAAAACGGGTGCGGGCTTTGGCGTGCGTTGGCAGTCACCGGTTGGGCCAATCAAACTCGATTTAGCGGTCCCGGTGGCTGATAAAGATGAGCACGGTTTACAGTTTTACATCGGTCTGGGGCCTGAACTATGAGTCGTTGGAAGAAAATAAGCCTCGCGGTGTTGGTTTTTGTCGCGCTGCTGATTGGCGCGGTGGGTTTTCTGGTAGGCACCACTACCGGTCTGCACCTCTTATTTAATGCCGCAAACCGCTGGGTGCCGGGGCTGGATATTGCCAGCGTCACCGGCGGCTGGCGTAATCTGACTATCAAAGGCTTGCGCTATCAACAGCCGGGCGTGGACGTAACGGCGGGTGAAGTTAATCTCGCGGTGAAATTAGGTTGCCTGCGTGATAGCAGCTTGTGCGTGAATAATCTCTCGCTTAAAGACGTCGACGTCGTTGTTGATAGCAAGAAAATGCCACCGGCAGCGAAGGTTGAGGAAGAGGACACTGGCCCGCTCAATCTCACCACGCCATACCCGATTACGTTAAGCCGCGTGGCGCTTAATAATGTCAATATCAAAATCGATAACACCACCGTTTCGGTGATGGAATTTACCTCCGGCCTGAACTGGCAAGAGCGCAATCTGACGGTTACCCCAACCAATCTCGAAGGTCTGCTGATTGCGCTGCCAAAAGTTGCCAAAGTCGCGCAGGAAGAGGTGGTTGAGCCAAAGATCCAGAACCCACAGCCAGAAGAGCTGCCGCTGGGCGAAACGCTCAAACAGTTGTTTGAAAAACCTGTTTTGCCAGAAATGACCGATGTGCATTTGCCGCTGAACCTGAATATTCAGGAGTTCCGTGGGGCGAACTTACGCCTGACGGGTGACACTGATTTATTGGTCAGCAGCCTGTTGCTAAAAGTCAGCAGCATTGACGGCTCTCTTAAGCTTGATGCGCTGGATGTTGATTCCTCGCAAGGGCTGGTTAATGCCACCGGCAGCGCGGAATTACGCGACAAGTGGCCGGTGGATTTAACTTTAAACACCACGCTGAATATTGACCCAATCAAAGGCGAAAAGGTGAAGATGAAGATTGGTGGGGAGCTGCGGGATGTGCTGAAAGTGGGCATGAATCTCTCAGGCCCGGTTGATCTTGAACTCACTGCGCAAACTCAGCTTGCTGAGGCAGGCTTGCCGCTCAATCTTGAAGTGGTCAGTAAGCAGCTGTATTGGCCATTTACCGGGAAGAAAGAGTACCAGGCCGACAACCTGAAGCTGAAATTCAGCGGCAAAATGACCGACTATAAATTGTCGTTCCGTAGCGATGTGAAAGGTGAGCAAATTCCGCCAGCCACCATCACGCTGGATGCGACAGGCAACGAGCAACAGCTTAATCTCGATAAGCTACGAGTTGCTGCGTTGCAGGGCAATACTGACTTGAAAGCAGTACTTGACTGGAGCAAAGCCATTAGCTGGCGCGGCGAGCTGAAACTTGACGACATCAATACGGCGAAGCAATTCCCTGACTGGCCTGCGAAACTCGACGGCCTGGTGAAAACCAGCGGCAGTTTGTATGGCGGCAGTTGGCAGATGGATGTCTCCGAGCTAAAACTTGCCGGAAATGTCAAAAATAACAAACTAAACGTTACCGGAAAGCTCAACGGCAACAGTTACATGCAGTGGAAAACCCCTGGCCTGCATATTGAGCTGGGGCGCAACAGTGCTGATGTTAAAGGGGAATTAGGGCCAAAGGATCTCGAGCTTGATGCCACCATCGATGCACCGAATCTCGACAATGCTTTACCAGGACTTGGCGGCACAGCGAAAGGCACGATTAAAGTGCGTGGCGATGTAAAAGCGCCACAGCTGCTGGCAGATCTTACCGCGAATAACCTCCGCTGGCAGGAGCTGTCGATTGCTCGAGTCTTGCTGAAAGGGGATGTGAAATCCACCGATCAAATCGCCGGGAATCTGGATCTGCGCGTTGAGCGTATTTCTCAGCCTGGTGTCGATCTCAGCCTTGTAACGCTTGACGCAAAAGGCTCCGAAAAACAGCACCAGCTAAAACTGCGTATCCAGGGTGAACCTGTGTCCGGGCAGCTTGATTTGAGCGGCAGCTTTGACCGTGCGCAGGAGCGCTGGCGTGGCACTCTTAGCAATACGCGCTTTGAAACGCCGGTTGGCCCATGGTCGCTGAACCGCACGCTGGCGCTCGATTACCGCAACAAAGAGCAGAAAATCAATATCGGTGTGCATTGCTGGACTAACCCGAATGCAGAACTTTGTGTACCGCAGCCGATTGATGCAGGTGCGAAAGGACGGGCGTTGGTCAATCTGAACCGCTTTGATCTGGCGATGCTCAAACCGTTTATGCCGGCTGATACGCAGGCGGTAGGCACGTTCAGTGGCCGGGCGGATGTTAGCTGGGATGCTGAGTCAGGCGGTTTGCCGCAGGGCTCTGTCACGCTGCAAGGCAACGGCGTGAAAGTGACTCAGATGGTTAACGATAGCCCGTTACCGGTGGCATTCGACACGCTCAATCTCAATGCGGAGCTCAAAAACAACCAGGCGAAACTTGGCTGGCTTATTCGTGTTGCCAATAACGGCCAGCTTGATGGACAGGTGCAAATTACCGATCCGCAAGGCCGCCGTAATTTGGGCGGTAACGTGAATATGCGTAATTTTGATCTGGCCATCGCTAACTCCATATTCTCACGTGGAGAAAAAGCCGCAGGGAAGTTGAACGCCAATCTGAGGCTTGCAGGAAATGCAGAACGGCCGCAGTTGTTCGGCCAGTTGCAGCTAAATGGCGTTGATATCGACGGCAACTTTATGCCGTTTGATATGCAGCCAAGTCAGCTGGCGATGAACTTTAACGGCATGAACTCGACGCTTGCGGGAACGGTACGCACCAAACAGGGTGATATTGCTCTGAGTGGCGATGCCGACTGGACGCAAATCGACAACTGGCGAGCACGCGTGGCGGCGAAAGGCAATAAGGTGCGTATTACTGTGCCTCCGATGGTGCGCCTTGATGTTTCGCCTGACGTTGAGTTTGTTGCGACTCCGAGCTTGTTCACGCTTGATGGGAGTGTCGATATCCCGTGGGCTCGCATTGTGGTGCATGAAGTCCCTGAAAGCTCCGTTGGCGTTTCCAGTGATGAAGTTATGCTGGATAAAGATCTGAAGCCGATTAAACCGCAAACGGCAAGCATTCCTATCAACAGCAACCTGGTTATTCACGTTGGCAACAATGTGCGCCTCGATGCGTTTGGTTTGAAGGCTCGTTTGAATGGTGATTTAAAAATGGTGCAGGACCGCCAGGGTCTCGGCCTGAACGGGCAGATCAATATTCCTGAAGGGCGCTTCCATGCGTATGGACAGGATCTGATCGTGCGTAAAGGCGAGCTGTTATTCTCAGGTCCACCGGACCAGCCATTATTAAATATCGAAGCGATTCGTAACCCAGAAGCGACAGAAAACGACGTAATAGCCGGTGTTCGTGTCACGGGAACAGCAGATGAGCCGAAAGCTGAGATATTTTCTGATCCAGCCATGTCACAGCAAGAAGCCTTGTCCTACCTGCTTCGCGGGCAAGGTTTAGATAATTCTGGCGACGATGGTAACGCCATGACATCAATGCTTGTTGGCTTGGGGGTTGCACAAAGTGGTCAGGTTGTGGGTAAAATCGGCGAGACGTTTGGCGTAAGCAATCTGGCGCTTGATACCGCAGGGGTGGGGGATTCCTCACAAGTGGTGGTCAGTGGCTATGTACTGCCAGGTCTCCAGGTTAAATATGGAGTGGGTATTTTTGACTCATTGGCGACACTAACACTGCGTTATCGCCTGATGCCTAAGCTGTATCTGGAAGCGGTGTCTGGTATCGATCAGGCACTTGATCTGCTTTATCAGTTTGAGTTTTAGCTATGCGAATTTTTGTTTACGGCAGTTTACGACGCAAGCAAGGTAACAGTCACTGGATGACCAACGCCCAGTGGCTTGGGGATCATCATGTTGAAAATTACGCTTTATATAACCTTGGCCATTATCCGGGAGTAGTGCCGGGTGAGGGTTCTGTGGTGGGTGAAGTGTATCGCATTGATGCTTCTACACTCTCTGAGCTTGACGCTTTGCGCACTAAAGGTGGCGAGTATAAACGTCAGCTAATTCAGACACCTTACGGCAGTGCATGGATGTACGTGTACCAACGACCGGTGGATGGATTAACCCGCATAGAAAGCGGAGACTGGTTGGATAAAGATCAGTTCTAGTTCATTCCCAAAGCGGCCACTCACTCGAGTGGCCGTTTCTCTTGCGAGCATAAAAAAACACCGCCAGTTGGCGGTGTTTTTACAAGCATTCAGCGAGGCGAGAATTACTTCTTAGCGCGCTCGAAGGAAGCAACGATTTCAGCTTTAGCAGCTGCTGCGTTGTCCCAGCCTTCAACTTTAACCCATTTGCCTTTCTCGAGAGCTTTATACTGCTCGAAGAAGTGGGAGATCTGCGCTTTCAGCAGTTCTGGCAGATCGTTCACATCTTTAATGTGATCGTATTCTTTGCTCAGTTTAGTGTGCGGAACCGCAACCAGCTTGGCATCTTCGCCAGCTTCGTCAGTCATTTTCAACACGCCAACTGGACGGCAACGAATAACAGAACCTGGTTGCAGTGGGTATGGAGTTGGGACCAGAACGTCAACCGGGTCACCGTCTAAAGACAGGGTGTGGTTGATGTAACCGTAGTTGCACGGATAGAACATTGCTGTAGACATGAAACGGTCAACGAACAGTGCGCCGGTGTCTTTATCAACTTCATATTTGATAGGATCAGCGTTTGCTGGGATTTCGATAACAACGTAGATGTCTTCTGGCAGATCTTTGCCCGCAGGGACGTTGAGTAAGCTCATCTCTTTTTCCTTTAAACTGGTGTCATTCAAGTGCCGGGTATTATAGCTAACTGCTCCTAAAAGTCTTTTTCTCTTTTTTTACCCGTCATACTTCGAACTACAGCGGCGTTGGTTGCACTTACTCATCCCAGTCACCTACCTTAGTAAGCTCCAGGGGATTCTTGAGCTTGCCGCCTGGCTGTAACTCGAATTATTCAGATTAAATTTTTTTGTTTCTCCCACATCCCTTTTCAGAACCTTCCGACAACGGAAAAATCCATAAACATAGCCGTATTCTTTATAAAGTTGTGTAAGCGGTTACAAGGTTATGCGCGACTTGTTGGAATTGTGATGTAACTCATTCTGTTACACCACACGTCGTCTATAGTTTTTTCGACGCCCAGATTTTAACCAACAATAACCCTACGAGGATGTCCCTATGTGGAAGCGCTTACTTTTGGTCTCTGCAGTCTCCGCAGCCATGTCGTCTATGGCAATAGCTGCTCCGTTAACGGTCGGATTTTCGCAGGTAGGTTCTGAATCCGGCTGGCGTGCAGCAGAAACATCGGTTGCGAAGAGCGAGGCTCAGAAGCGTGGTATCACGCTGAAAATCGCAGACGGCCAACAAAAACAAGAAAACCAGATTAAAGCGGTACGTTCATTCATCGCCCAGGGCGTAGACGCAATCTTCATTGCGCCAATCGTCGCCACGGGTTGGGAGCCAGTATTACAAGAAGCAAAAGAGGCAAAAATCCCAGTCTTCCTGCTCGACCGTAATATCGATGTGAAAGATAAATCGCTGTACATGACCGTCGTTACCGCCAACAACGTGCTGGAAGGACAGTTGATTGGTGAATGGCTGCTTAAAGAGCTGAACGGTAAGCAATGTAACGTGGTTGAACTGCAAGGCACCGTGGGTGCGAGCGTGGCAATCGATCGTAAGAAAGGTTTCGCCGACGCTATTTCTAAAGCGTCGAACGTGAAAATCATTCGTTCTCAGTCTGGCGACTTTACCCGCAGCAAAGGTAAAGAAGTTATGGAGAGCTTCATCAAAGCTGAGAACAATGGCAAAAACATCTGCATGGTTTATGCACATAACGATGACATGGTGATCGGTGCGATTCAGGCCATCAAAGAAGCGGGCCTGAAACCAGGCAAAGACATTCTGACCGGTTCAATTGATGGCGTGCCGGATATCTACAAAGCGATGATCGACGGCGAAGCGAACGCAAGCGTTGAACTGACGCCAAACATGGCAGGTCCGGCGTTCGATGCACTCGAGAAGTTCAAAAAAGACGGCACCATGCCTGAAAAAGTAACCATCACCAAGTCCACACTGTATCTCCCGGACACGGCGAAAGAAGAGCTCGAGAAGAAGAAGTCGATGGGTTACTGATGAGTTACGCCCCTCCCGAAACGGAGGGGTTGTTTTATGTAGGGCGGATAAGCGTAGCGTCATCCGCCATTAAGGCACGGGCCAGGTTGAGGGCGCTGCTGCTTATCCCACCCTACAGTTGTGCGTTGGCAGGAGTGCGTTCATGAACACAAACAACAATCAGGAAATTCTGCGCACGGAAGGCTTATCAAAACATTTCCCAGGCGTTAAGGCGCTCGATAAAGTGGATTTCAGCCTCAATCGTGGCGAAATCATGGCGCTACTGGGTGAAAACGGAGCAGGGAAATCAACGCTTATCAAAGCACTTACCGGAGTTTACCAGCGCGATAGCGGCAATATTTATCTTGAAGGGGAGCTGATTTCCCCGAAAAATACCGCCCATGCCCAACAGCTTGGCATCGGTACGGTGTATCAGGAAGTGAACCTGCTGCCGAATATGTCGGTGGCGGATAATCTGTTTATCGGCCGCGAGCCGCGCCGCTTTGGATTTATACAACGCAAAGAGATGGAACAGCGCGCTACACGCCTGATGGAATCCTACGGGTTTTCGCTGGACGTCGCCGAGCCGCTCAACCGCTACTCCGTGGCGATGCAGCAAATCGTTGCCATTTGCCGGGCCATCGATCTCTCCGCCAAAGTGCTGATCCTCGACGAACCCACCGCCAGCCTCGACACCAAAGAAGTCGAAATGCTTTTTACCCTGATGCGTCAGCTGCGCGATCAGGGCGTGAGCCTGATCTTCGTCACCCATTTCCTCGATCAAGTTTATGAAGTCACCGATCGTATTACTGTTCTGCGCAATGGATCGTTTGTTGGTACGCGAAATACAAAAGATCTGCCGCAGATCGAACTGGTGAAAATGATGTTGGGGCGCGAGTTGGAAACCAACGCGCTGAACCGCGCGGGCCGCACATTGCTGAGCGACAAACCGGTCGCCGCGTTTAAAGATTTCGGTAAGAAAGGGGTGATCAATCCGTTTGATTTGGAGGTTCGCCCTGGCGAGATCGTTGGCCTGGCGGGCTTATTAGGCTCCGGTCGTACCGAAACCGCTGAAGTCATTTTTGGGATCAAGCCCGCAGATAGCGGCAACGCCTGGATCAAAGGCAAACAGCAATCACTGCGTTCGCCGCATAAGGCATCATCGCTCGGCATTGGTTTCTGCCCGGAAGACAGGAAGACAGACGGCATTATTGCCGCCGCTTCGGTACGTGAAAATATCATTCTGGCCTTGCAGGCTCAGCGCGGCTGGTTAAGGCCGATCCCTAAACGTGAGCAGTATCAGATAGCGGAACGGTTTATCCGCCAGCTGGGCATCCGCACGCCAGGGCCGGATCAGCCGATTGAATTTCTTTCAGGCGGTAATCAGCAAAAAGTTCTGCTGTCGCGCTGGCTGCTGACCAAACCACAGTTCCTGATCCTTGACGAACCCACTCGTGGGATCGATGTGGGCGCGCACGCTGAAATTATCCGTTTGATAGAAACACTGTGTGCCGATGGCTTGGCGCTGCTGGTTATCTCATCTGAACTCGAGGAGCTGGTGGGTTATGCGGATCGCGTGATCATCATGCGTGACAGGCAGCAAGTGGCTGAGATCCCGCTCGCAGATCTTTCCGTATCGGCCATTATGAATGCCATTGCGGCATAAGGAGTAACACGTGATGTCTCGTTCATTGCCGCAAACGGATGCCGAAAAGCCAAAGCGAAATTTCCGCTGGCCGCCGGGTATTCCGCAGTTAGTCGCCCTGGTGCTGGTGCTGTTAGTTGATAGCCTGGTCGCCAACCATTTCTTTGATATCGTTGTGCAAAACGGGCGGCTGTTCGGCAGCCCGATAGACATTCTTAACCGTGCGGCACCGGTCGCATTACTCGCCATTGGTATGACGCTGGTGATCGCCACCGGCGGTATCGATCTTTCCGTTGGTGCAGTAATGGCGATTGCGGGAGCCACGGCTGCGACGCTCACCGTTGATGGGCATAGTCTGACGGTTGTGATTCTCGCATCGCTCGGTGTCGGTGTTCTTGCGGGGCTGTGGAACGGCATTCTGGTCGCGATCCTCAAGATTCAGCCGTTTGTTGCCACGCTGATTTTAATGGTCGCCGGGCGCGGGGTGGCGCAACTTATCACCGCCGGGCAAATCGTCACTTTTAACTCACCAAATCTCTCTTATCTGGGCAGCGGCTCGCTGTTCTTCTTCCCGACGCCGGTGATTATCGTGCTGGCGACGCTGCTGGTCTTCTGGCTTTTTACCCGCAAAACCGCGCTGGGCCTGTTTATCGAATCGGTTGGGATTAACATTCGCGCGGCGAAAAACGCCGGGGTGAATACACGCCTTGTTGTGATGCTCACTTACGTTTTAAGCGGTCTGTGCGCGGCGATTGCCGGGATTATCGTGACTGCCGATATTCGTGGTGCCGATGCCAATAACGCCGGGTTGTGGTTGGAACTGGACGCAATTCTGGCGGTAGTCATCGGTGGAGGTTCGCTGATGGGCGGGCGCTTTAACATCGCGCTTTCGGTGATTGGTGCGCTGATTATTCAGGGGATGAACACCGGCATTCTGCTTTCTGGCTTCCCGCCTGAGCTTAACCAGGTGGTGAAGGCGGTGGTGGTGATGTGCGTGCTGATTGTTCAGTCACCGCGTTTTATTGCTTTGCTCAAAGGACTCCGTCGCCATGATCAAACGTAACTTGCCGTTGATGATTACCCTGGCGGTGTTTGTGCTGGGATATCTGTATTGCCTGACGCAATTCCCCGGTTTTGCCTCTACGCGGGTGATTTGCAACATCCTGACCGATAACGCGTTTCTGGGTATTATTGCCGTTGGCATGACATTTGTGATCCTTTCCGGCGGTATCGATCTTTCCGTCGGTTCGGTGATCGCCTTTACAGGTGTATTCCTCGCCAAAGCGATTGGTTTCTGGGGATTATCACCGCTGGTGGCCTTCCCGCTGGTGCTGCTGATGGGCTGCGCATTCGGCGCGTTTATGGGCTTACTTATCGACGCGCTGAAAATCCCTGCCTTTATTATTACGCTCGCTGGGATGTTCTTCCTGCGTGGGGTAAGTTATCTGGTTTCAGAAGAGTCGATTCCTATTAACCACCCGATTTACGACACCCTTTCAAACCTTGCCTGGCGCATTCCCGGCGGCGGGCGTTTGAGTGCGATGGGCCTGCTGATGCTGGCGGTGGTGGTGATTGGTATTTTCCTTGCGCACCGTACCCGTTTTGGTAACCAGGTTTATGCGATTGGCGGCAATGCGACTTCGGCAAACCTGATGGGGATTTCAACGCGCAGCACTACTATCCGCATTTATATGCTGTCGACCGGGCTTGCTACTTTGGCCGGTATTGTCTTTTCACTCTATACCTCAGCAGGTTATGCGCTGGCGGGAATGGGCGTTGAGCTGGATGCGATTGCCTCCGTGGTTATCGGTGGCACGCTGTTAAGCGGTGGAGTGGGAACGGTGCTCGGTACGCTGTTTGGCGTGGCTATTCAGGGGCTGATTCAGACCTATATTAACTTCGATGGCACGCTCAGTTCGTGGTGGACAAAAATTGCCATCGGCATTTTGCTGTTTATTTTCATTGCCCTACAGCGCGGCCTGACGGTGCTGTGGGAAAACCGCCAAAGCTCGCCAGTGAAGCGCATTAACGTCACGTCCGGTCAAAGCTGAATCGCTTTGTCTAAACTTTCCCCGGTGATGGTCGATAACACTTAATCGTTCTGTCACCGGGAAAAGAGCATGTTGAAAAATTTGTCTATTCGCACGGGGCTGCTGACTTTGCTGGCAGTTATGACCTTCCTGTTGTTATTTGTCAGCGGCATGGGCATTTTTGCTCTGCAACAAAGCTCAACCTCACTCCAGAATATCAATCGCCTACAGGGCGAGCAGATGGTGCGGTTGTCTGATGGCTATGTTTCGTTGCTACGTGCGCGTAATGGTGCAGGGCAGGCGGTTCGCCAGATGGAAATTGGCCTGCTGGAAGATGCCACCAAATCTACCGATTACGTTGCAAGTGATGTGACGGCGGCTCAACAGCAGCTAAAAGAGTTTATCGACAGCGGCGTGAGTGATGAAGAAGGCAATCGACTGATTCAAAACTTATCGCAAAGCTATGCGGAATATCTCGCAAAAGGCATCAATCCGATGCTTGCAGCACTCACCAAACAAAGCCCCGATGATTACTACGACCTGCTGGAAAAGACGTTGATTCCGCTGTCGCAGAAGTTTGATACCGATGTGGAAATTTTCAAACAGTGGGGCGAGGCGCGCGGAAACAGCGAAGTTGAAGCGGTGCAATTGCATAAGAAAATCGTCCTGACGCTTATTATTATCGCCGCATTGCTCACTGCCGGAATTATCGTGCTGGTGTGGCTGGCTCTACGCCATTTACTGCTCAAGCCGTTAAATCAATCGATTGAACAACTGGAGTTTGTCGCCAAAGGTGATTTAACCCAGACGTTGCCGCCTGCTGGCAATAACGAATTTGGCCGTCTGGCGACGGCAATTACCCTCATGCGAGATTCCCTGATGGAATCGGTGAGCCGCGTGCGTGATGCCAGCTCGCAAATTGATACTGGCAGCCGCGAACTAGCCGCAGGCAACCAGAACCTTGCCCAGCGCACCGAATCGACCGCCTCTTCTCTTGAGCAAACTGCCGCCAGCATGGAGCAGATTACCGCAACTGTGAAACAGAACGCCGACAACGCCGAGCAGGCGCATAAATTAGCGAAAGACGTTTCTGATACTGCCGATCGTGGTAGTGAAATGGTGTGCTATGTGATTGAGAAAATGCGTGATATCTCCAGTAGTTCTGACCGTATTGCAGACATCCTGAGCGTTATCGACGGCATCGCTTTCCAGACCAATATCCTGGCGCTCAACGCCTCGGTAGAAGCGGCGCGTGCTGGTGAGCAAGGGCGCGGGTTTGCGGTCGTTGCGGGCGAAGTTCGTACCCTGGCAAGCCGTAGTGCTGATGCTGCAAAAGAGATCCGCACGCTGATTTCTGACTCGCAAAATCATGTTGGTGAAGGCCGTGAACTGGCGCAGCAAGCCGGGGAAACCATGGATGAAATCGCCGAAGAAGTGATGCGTATGACTCGTCTGGTGAGTGAAATTGCCAGCGCTTCTAACGAACAAAGCAGCGGAATTGAACAGGTCAATATTGCGGTCAGCCAGATGGATGAAGCGGCGCAGCAGAATGCGGCATTGGTTCAGGAATCTACCGCAGCTACGCGTTCCCTTGAAGAGCAGTCGCAGCATTTGGTGGCGGCTATGGCGACATTCAGGTGCTAATGCCGTATTAACATTGATTATCGCCCATAAAAAAACCCGCATTTGCGGGTTTTTGGCTTTTGTAGAGTGGATAAGCGTCATCCACAACCCATCACAACTTATGCGTCCGGGTATTCACGGATAAAGCGTTCTACATCATCGACCATATGTTCGTTACCCACGAAGAATGGGCGGCGCTGGTGCAGGGTTTCCGGGATGATATCCAGAATACGTTCTTTGCCGTCACTCGCTTTACCGCCAGCCTGTTCTGCAAGGAACGCCATTGGGTTACCTTCATACAGTAAACGCAGCTTCCCTTGCGGGTGGCTTGCGGTACTTGGATAAAGATAAATCCCGCCTTTGAGCAAGTTGCGGTGGAAGTCGGCAACCAGAGAACCGATATAACGTGAGGTATATGGGCGTTGGGTGTTTGAATCTTCTTCCTGGCAGAACTTAATGTACTTTTTCACACCCTGCGGGAAACGGATGTAGTTCCCTTCGTTGATGGAGTAGGTATTGCCGGTTTCCGGGAAACGCATACGTTCCTGGCACAGGCAGAATACGCCAAGAGAAGGATCGTAGGTGAAGGCATGAACGCCACAACCGGTGGTATAAACCAGCATGGTTGAAGAGCCATAAACCACATAACCCGCCGCGACCTGGCGGTTGCCTGGTTGGAGGAAATCGGCTTCGGTAACAGGTGTGCCTACCGGCGTAATACGGCGATAGATAGAGAAAATGGTACCGACTGATACGTTTACGTCGATGTTTGATGAACCATCAAGCGGGTCCATCAGCACTACATATTTGGCATGTTCCGCGCCTTCGAAAACAACAATGTCATCTTCTTCTTCGGAAGCAACACCGGCCACAATCCCTCGGGCTTTCAGTGCTGCTTTCAGTTTTTCGTTTGCGAACAGGTCAAGTTTTTGCTGCACTTCGCCCTGAACGTTTTCAGCTCCGCTGGCACCCAAAATATCAACCAGACCTGCTTTGTTGATATCACGGTGGATGATTTTTGCGCCGAGCTTTATTGCCGACAACAAGGCAGTCAGTTCACCGGTTGCGTGCGAGAACTCGTGCTGCTTTTCGACAATAAATTCACCTAACGTTTTCATAACACTTTCCCTGCTTCTGTTAATTAAATGAAACGACTGCAACAATCCTAACAAAGATTCAAATAGTAGCGTACAGGTGAATCGCGCCAGCAAAATACGGAATTAACTTAAATGCGATTTGCCAGCACCCAACATACGGTTAGAATGTGCGCCAAATAATAAAAGGATAGTTTTATGCGTATTCATATTTTGGGTATTTGCGGCACGTTCATGGGCGGCCTTGCTATGCTGGCTCGTTCACTCGGCCATCAGGTTACGGGCTCGGATGCTAATGTGTACCCTCCAATGAGCACTCTGCTTGAAGAGCAGGGTATTGAATTAATTCAAGGTTACGACCCAAGCCAGCTCGATCCGCAACCGGATCTGGTGATCATCGGCAACGCAATGACGCGTGGAAATCCGTGTGTTGAAGCGGTACTTGAGAAAAGTATCCCTTACATGTCTGGCCCACAATGGCTGCACGATTTTGTGTTGCGCGACCGTTGGGTGTTGGCTGTGGCGGGTACGCACGGTAAAACCACCACCGCAGGTATGGCAACGTGGATTCTGGAAGCCTGTGGCTACAAGCCTGGCTTTGTAATCGGCGGCGTACCGGGTAATTTCGACGTCTCTGCTCGCCTGGGCGACAGTCCATTCTTCGTGATTGAAGCTGACGAATACGACTGCGCGTTCTTCGATAAGCGTTCCAAATTTGTACATTACTGCCCGCGTACGTTGATCCTCAATAACCTTGAGTTTGATCATGCGGACATCTTTGACGATCTGAAAGCGATTCAGAAACAGTTCCACCACCTGGTGCGTATCGTTCCGGGGCAGGGGAAAATCATCTGGCCTGAGAACGACACCAACATCAAGCAGACGCTGGCAATGGGTTGCTGGAGCGAGCAAGAACTGGTGGGCGAACAAGGCCACTGGCAGGCGAAGAAACTTAATCCTGATGCATCTAACTGGGAAGTGTATCTGGATGGCGAGCGTGTCGGTGAAGTTAACTGGCAGCTTGTTGGCGAACACAACATGCATAACGGGCTGATGGCGATCGCCGCAGCACGCCATGTGGGTGTGACACCGGCAGATGCCGCGAAAGCCCTGGATAGCTTTATCAACGCACGTCGTCGCCTTGAATTACGTGGCGAAGCGCATGGCGTGACGGTATATGACGATTTTGCTCACCATCCAACGGCGATTCTGGCAACGCTTTCGGCATTGCGCAGCAAAGTTGGCGGCACCGCACGTATTCTCGCGGTGCTTGAGCCACGTTCTAACACCATGAAAATGGGCCTGAGCAAAGATGATCTGGCACCTTCTTTAGGTCGTGCAGACGAAGTCTTCTTGCTTCAGCCTCCGCACATTCCATGGCAAGTGGTGGAAGTGGCAGAAGCCTGTATTCAGCCTGCTCACTGGAGTGCGGATGTCGACACTTTGGCAGATATGGTGGTGAAAACGGCTCAACCTGGCGACCATATTCTGGTGATGAGCAACGGTGGTTTTGGTGGTATTCACCAGAAATTGCTGGATGGCCTGGCTAAGAAAGCTCAGCTACAAGAGTAATGCGACCCACCAATAAAAATGCCCGCAAATTTGCGGGCATTTTTTTAGGCCTGGGTTTCAGCCAGTTCGCGCAGATAAGAGAAAATCTGGCGGTAAGATTTTGGCGGCTTATTTGCTGCCTTCTCTTTTTGTGCGTTACGAATCAGCACACGTAATTGCTGGCGGTCTGCTTCTGGGTAAAGTCTTAACACTTCACTCATTGCATCATCGCCTTCCTCAACCAAACGATCGCGCAGGGCTTCCAGTTTATGGAACAGTGCGACTTGTTGGTTGTGACGGTTTTTCAGTTTATCGAGTGCAACGCGGATTGGGTCCATGTCGCGCGAACGCATCATTTTGCCAATTAACTGAACCTGACGGCGGCGGCCTTCTTTTTTGATTTTCTGAGCCAAATCAATAGCGGCACGCAAATCTTCATCAAGAGGGATTTTGTCGAGCGCATTTTTGCCCAACTCCATCAGTTCCATACCCAGGCGTTTTAACTCCTCGGCATCACGCTTAATTTCGCTTTTACTGACCCAGATAATCTCATCATCTTCGTCTTCATTTTCGTCATCTGGGACGTCGTCGAGCCAGTCATCGGGCTGCTTAGTCATATTAGGCTCCTTAAAAAAAGTGGCTAATTCTACCAGTAAAGCCTGTTCACTGCGAAATTGTTCTGTTCTGGGTTAGACTTAATTCACTCACCTTACATTATGGCAGTAGCGATGAAAGTAAACACGCAAGTAGCACAACAACGTCAGGTTCTGGAACAAGCGGTATCTCAGGCGCTGGAACTGGCTTCCGCTCAGTCCGATGGCGCAGAAGTTGCCGTCAGTAAAACCACCGGTATCAGCGTAAGCACCCGATACGGTGAGGTGGAAAACGTCGAATTTAACAGCGATGGTGCGTTAGGCATCACCGTTTATCATCAAAACCGTAAAGGTAGCGCCTCCACAACCGACCTTAGCCCGGACGCCGTAGCGCGCACCGTGCAGGCGGCGTTGGATATCGCTCGTTACACATCCCCAGACCCGTTTGCCGGTGTGGCGGATAAAGAATTACTGGCTTTTGAAGCGCCAGATTTAGACCTTTTCCATCCAACGGAAATGGATGCTGACCGCGCGATTGAGCTGGCGGCACGCGCGGAAAATGCATCATTGAACGTTGATAAGCGCATCAACAATACCGAAGGCGGCAGTTTTAACAGCCACTACGGCATTAAGGTATTCGGTAACAGCAACGGTATGCTGCAAAGCTACTGTTCAACGCGCCATTCGCTTTCCAGCTGTGTTATCGCAGAAGTTAACGGCGAGATGGAGCGTGATTACGCCTACACCATTGGTCGCGCGATGGAAGACCTCGACAGCCCTGAATCGGTAGGTATCGAGTGCGCCCGCCGCACTTTAGCGCGCCTCTCCCCGCGCAAACTGTCTACTATGAAAGCACCGGTTATCTTTGCGGCTGAAGCGGCAACTGGCTTGTTTGGCCATTTAGTGGGTGCGATTGCGGGCGGTTCGGTTTACCGCAAATCCACTTTCCTGCTGGATTCCCTCGGCAAACAAATCTTGCCGGAATGGCTGACGATTGAAGAGCACCCGCATCTGCTCAAAGGCCTGGCATCTACACCGTTTGATAGCGAAGGGGTTCGTACAGAACGCCGTGACATTATTAAAGATGGTGTTCTGCAACAATGGCTGTTGACCAACTACTCTGCGCGCAAACTGGGTCTGAAAAGCACCGGCCATGCGGGTGGTATCCACAACTGGCGTATCGAAGGGCGCGGTCTGGATTTCGCAGGTATGCTCAAAGAGATGGGCACAGGCTTAGTGGTGACTGAACTGATGGGACAGGGCGTAAGCGGCATCACTGGCGATTACTCTCGTGGCGCATCGGGTTTCTGGGTCGAAAACGGTGAAATTCAATATCCGGTGAGCGAAATTACTATCGCTGGAAACTTGAAAGATATGTGGCGTGAAATGGTCACAATTGGTAGTGATATTGAGAAGCGCAGTAATATTCAATGTGGTTCAGTGCTGTTACCGGAGATGAAGATCGCCGGTCAGTAGAACGGTAATGGGTGCGTCCTGCCGCGTCCTTCTTCGACATAATAAAAAGGTGAGCAAATGCAAATGCGTAAGCAACTGATTGCAATGTTGGCAGTATCGTCGGTGTTATTTACTGGCGCTGTAATGGCAAAAGATGTTGGCGATGACATGGATACCATCGCTGAAAATTACAAAACCGTGTTGAAGACCGATAACGCGGCAGAGTTAAAAACCTCGCTGAATAATATGCGAACCGCGGCGCTGGATGCGCAAAAGGGCACCCCTCCAAAACTTGAGAACAAAGCGGCAGACAGTGCCGAGATGAAAGATTATCGTCACGGTTTGGATTTACTGGTTGGACAGATTGACGGTGCGCTGAAGCTTGCCAACGAAGGCAAAGTGAAAGAAGCGCAGGCGGCGGCAGAAGAATTCAAAACCACTCGCAATGCCTACCATAAAAAATACCGCTAAGCTCATACTGGCCCCTAACCCCTAAGGGGCCGGAACATCTCTGTTTATCTTATAAGGACATCCGATTTATGAAACCGATTCAAACGTTTATTAAAGGTGCCGCTACAGTTTCGCTGCTGGCATTTAGCGTTTTCTCTGCAAATGCCGCGATTTTGCCTGTCGCCGGTGATTTCCAGGCCGATCATTTCTCCGCAAAAGTTGTTTCCGTTGATCAAAAAAATCACGTTGTAGTCCTGGAAGGTGAAGAAGGGAATAAAGTTTCTCTCAACGTTCCAGAACAAGCCGGTACGCTGGCGAATATAAAAGCGGGCGATACTGTAGACACTACCGTTACGCGTTCTGTCGCTATTGCGTTTGATACCGATATTGATAAGTCGGCACCGACTGCGTCCACAACTAAAGGTGAGGAGAAGGCGACCAAAGAAGATCCGCAACATGAAGCCTTCCGCCAGGTTAACGTTCAGCTGAAAATTAAACACATCGATCTGAAAAAGAATGAAATTACCTTCGTAGGGCCAAAAGGTCAGGAAAAAACGGTAACCGTGGAAGACCCTAAAGTTCAGGCGAAATTGAAAGATCTGAAAGTGAACCAAAGCGTGCGCGTGACTTACACTGATTCAATCAAAATCACTGCCCATCCGGCTAAATCATAATAGCTTAAGCTTTACATCCCTCTTTCCGTTTGTGGGAAGAGGGGCCAATAATGAAATAAAGTTTTTATATTGCCAGTAGTGCAGAATTCCTGTTCCCGCCTTCCGCCCCGATCACAAAACCGAATATCCATTATTACTCTAAGGCTAATGATTCATTCCTCACCTTAATTGATACCCCAAATGGGTAGGCGCACAATTTAACCAGACTAAAGCAAATCAAAATGATTGGCTGAATCAGGAGGTTAAATATGTTGTCTGGGCAAACCCCAGCACGGGCCTGGAACACACGTCGCACCGAGAAACAGCGTCGTATGGCTTCCACCAACGTGCAGGGCAAGGTGCTTCCAACCGAAGGCCTTGTCGATATGCTGGAAAAACTGATCGCTCCTGGCGATCGCGTGGTGCTTGAAGGCAATAACCAAAAACAGGCGGATTTCCTTTCCCGCATGTTGGCTGAAGTTAGCCCATCCAAAGTTCACGACCTGCATATGATTATGCCGAGCGTCGGGCGTAGCGAACACCTTGATATTTTTGAAAAAGGTATCGCCCGCAAGCTCGATTTCTCCTTCTCTGGCACCCAAAGCCTACGCATTTCGCAGCTGCTTGAAGACGGTCAGTTAGAGATTGGTGCCATTCATACCTACATCGAACTCTATTCCCGTTTGTATGTGGACCTCGCGCCGAACGTTGCGTTGATTGCCGGTTTTAAAGCTGACCGCAAAGGTAACTTGTATACCGGCGCCAGCACCGAAGATACACCAGCTCTGGTTGAAGCGGCTGCTTTCCACGATGGCATTGTTATCGCTCAGGTTAACGAACTGGTGGATGACGAGTGTGAATTGCCGCGTGTGGATATCCCCGGCTCGTGGATTGACTATGTAGTTGTTGCCGACAAACCATTCTTTATCGAACCGCTGTTTACCCGCGACCCGCGTTTGATCAAGCAAGAACACATTCTGATGGCGATGATGGCGATTAAAGGCATCTACGCTGAACATCAGGTGCAATCGCTCAATCACGGCATCGGCTTTAACACCGCCGCCATCGAACTGCTGCTGCCGACCTACGGCGAACAGCTCGGCCTGAAAGGCAAAATCTGTAAACACTGGACGCTGAACCCGCACCCAACATTAATCCCTGCCATTGAAAGCGGCTGGGTAGAAACCGTGCACTGCTTCGGCGGCGAACTGGGTATGGAAGAGTACGTACGCGCTCGTCCGGATGTGTTCTTTACCGGTGCCGACGGTTCGATGCGTTCTAACCGCGCGTTCTGCCAGTTAGCAGGCCAGTACGCGGTGGATATGTTTATCGGTTCTACCTTGCAGGTGGATGGCTACGCCAACTCCTCTACGGTGACTCGCGGTCGTCTGTCCGGTTTCGGCGGTGCGCCAAACATGGGCCATGACCCACACGGCCGTCGTCATGCAACGCCTGCCTGGCTTGCGATGCAGGCTCAACCGGATCTGATGCAGCGTGGCCGTAAGCTCGTTGTTCAGATGGTCGAAACCTTCCAGGCTGGCGTTAAGCCAACGTTCGTGGAAAAACTCGACGCGGTTGAAGTCGCAAAATCCTCCGGTATGCCGCTGGCTCCGGTCATGATTTACGGCGATGACGTGACCCACGTGCTGACCGAAGAAGGCATCGCGTATCTGTATCGTGCTGAAAGCATGGAAGAGCGCCGTGCGATGGTGGCATCCGTTGCAGGTATCACTGATATCGGTCTGGGTGTTGACGCTAAACGCGTTGCCGCATTGCGCCAAAGCGGCAAAGTGGTGTTCCCGGAAGACATGGGTATTCGCCGCACTGACGCAACCCGTTCTCTGCTGGCTGCCAGCAGCGTGGCGGACTTAGTGGAATGGTCTGGCGGTCTTTATAACCCACCTGCGAAATTCCGGAGCTGGTAATGAAACTACAGCCACAGATTGGGAGTGAAGGCAGCGCTGCATGGCTTGCAAGGGTTGCCACCCAAAGCTTGATCACAGAAGCACGCTTAAGCCCGAAACCTGGTCTCGTGGACAGTCGGGGAAGCGGTGCACATCACGACCTGACACTGGAATTGATGGAGCGCTCGGCGCACAGCCTTTCCCCGACGTTTCATGCGCTTGCATTGCAAAGCTGGCAACGCCCGGCCGATATCGCTCTACGCCAACTTGTAGGTCGGTTAGGCCGAGAAGGTGAAGCACAAATGATGGCGGCTACAGGTGGAGTGAATACTCACCGGGGCGCCATTTGGGCACTCGGATTGCTGGTCGCCGCGGCGGCAATGCACGGCTGTGAAGGCAGTAGTTCAGAGATTGCGGCAAGTGCCGCAAAACTTGCCAGCCTGCCAGACAGCTGCGCACCAAAGGTTTTCAGTAAGGGGTTACTCGCAACACGCCGTTATCGCGTTCCTGGCGCCCGGGAAGAAGCCCAGCTTGGCTTCCCGCACATCATGCGACTGGCACTGCCGCAACTGCGTCGCAGCCGCCAGTCAGGCGCAACGGAAGAGCAAGCCCGGCTTGATGCTCTGATGGCCATTATGACTTCGCTTAGCGATACCTGTGTGCTTTCACGTGCAGGCCTTGAAGGGCTGGAAACTATGCAAAACGGCGCGCGTAGCGTGTTGGTCGCAGGTGGCACAGCAACAGCTCAAGGTCGCGCAGCATTAGCCTGGCTCGATAAGCAAATGCTGGCACTCAATGCCTCTCCGGGTGGGGCCGCAGATTTGCTGGCCGCCACGCTGCTGGTTGACCGCATCGCCTGCGATAACGCGACGCTTACCCCATTACCGCAACATTCACACTTTTAAGAGGGTGTTATGGAACACATTACGTTGTCTTTTCCGGCAACTCGCACCGTTAGCGGCAAAGCGCTGGCGGGTGTAGTTGGCTCCGGTGATATGGAAGTTCTGTTTACCGCGACTCAGGGTGAAACCCTGGCTATCGCCATCACCACATCTGTCGATAACAGCGAGCAACGTTGGCAGGCACTGTTTGAACGCCTTGGCGCATTGTCCAGCCTGCCAGCCGGACAGATGCAGATCCACGACTTTGGCGCGACGCCGGGTGTGGCTCGTATCCGCATCGAACAAGTTTTTGAAGAGGTGACTCATGCGTAACGACAGCAGCTTTATCGAACTTAAAGCGCGTGAACGTGCTCGCCTGCTGCTCGATGACGGCAGCTTCCGCGAACTGCTTGACCCATTCGAAGGCATTGTTTCCCCGTGGTTAGAAGCTCAGGGCATCGTTGTGCAATCTGACGACGGCATGGTCGTTGCCAAAGGCACCATTAATGGCGGCCCGGCGGTAGTGATTGCGATTGAAGGTGCTTTCCAGGGCGGCAGCATGGGTGAAGTGTCCGGTGCGAAAATGGCCGCAGCCCTTGAACTGGCAGCGGAAGATAACCGTAACGGCATCCCGACTCAGGCGGTTTTGTGCCTCGAAACGGGCGGCGTGCGCTTACAAGAAGCAAACCTTGGCCTTGCGGCAATCGCAGATATTCACGCCGCTATCGTGGATCTGCGCCGTTATACGCCGGTCATTGGCGTGGTGGCAGGCACCGTGGGCTGCTTCGGCGGGATGTCTATTGCAGCAGCATTATGCAGCCACTTGATTGTGACTCGCGAAGCGCGCCTTGGCCTGAACGGTCCGCAGGTTATCGAACAGGAAGCGGGAATCGACGAATACGATTCACGTAACCGTCCGTTTATCTGGAGCATGACTGGCGGCGAAGTTCGCTATGAGAGCGGCCTGGTGGAAACGCTGGTGGGTGATGGCGTCAACGCTGTTAAACAAGCGGTGAACGCAGCTATCGCCAAAGGTGTTCCGGCTCAACATCGTACCGATAACTATGACTGGTATCTCGAGCGCCTGAACAATTTCGACACCACTAAACAGGCTGATTCCGAACAGATTAAACAGCTTTTTGGGGAGAAACGCGCATGAGCCAGAAACTGAATCGCGCCGCCATTTGGTTGGACAAACTCACCGCAAACGCACCGCATATGGCTGGCCTGTGTGCTTCAGTACAAGTTGCTGACGGCACCGTTGATGGTAAAGCCGCACGCTTTATCGCGGTCGTGCCGGACGAAAATAACCACTACCCGCGTGCAAAAGGCGGGGAAGTGGGTCTGCTTGAAGGCTGGACACTGGCAAAAGTGGTTAGCGAAACCATCGCAGAAGATGCTGAAAAGTCGGAGAAACGCGCCATTGTGGCGGTGATTGATGTTCCGAGCCAGGCTTATGGCCGTCGCGAAGAAGCATTTGGTATTCACCAGGCACTGGCAGGTGCAGCAGCGGCTTACGCCAATGCGCGTCTGGCGGGGCACCCGGTTGTTGGGCTGATTGTTGGTAAAGCGATGTCCGGTGCGTTCCTTGCACACGGCTACCAGGCAAACCGCCTGATCGCGTTCAACGATTCTGGCGTGATGATCCACGCAATGGGTAAAGAGTCTGCAGCACGAATCACGCTGCGTACTGTAGAAGCGCTGGAAAAACTGGCGGCGACCATCCCACCGATGGCTTACGACATCAGCAACTACGAAACCCTGGGCCTGTTATCCGCTCTGCTGGATATCGCCAGTCCTGAAGCGCCACTTGGTGCTGATATGGACAAAGTGAACGCAGCGCTGGCGACCGCAGTACGCGAAGCCCGCACGGATAACACGCTGAAAAACCGCCTGAATGCGAAAAATCGCAGTAGCTCAGCGCTGGTTCGCGAACGTATGCGAGCAAGCTGGTAACGATTGTAATTAGAGCCAAAAGACAGACCTGCCAGACGATAATAATGGGCGCCGTTAGAGCGCCCAATAAACAACACTCGTCTGAAAATAATAACTATCGCGCTCGTGCCAGATTTCTTTTTTAACTACAGGTGAAGTTATGACTTACGTAATTGTTCATGCTCTTGCGCCCATTTTTGTCATCATGCTGCTCGGCTTTTTCGCCGGTAAAGCAAAGATGGTCGATAACAAAAATGTTTCCTTGCTCAATATCTTTGTAATGGATTTCGCTCTGCCTGCCGCACTGTTTAGTGCAACGGTTCAAACCCCATGGGAAGGTATCGTTAAACAGTCACCAATGAGTGTGGTGCTGGTTCTGGCAATGTGGATTACCTACGCTGCGATTTATTTCCTGGCGACCAAAGTATTCAAAAAATCTCCGCAGGATGCGGCTGTACTGACATTGACCGTTGCGTTACCAAACTATGCTGCACTTGGCCTGCCAATTTTGGGTAGCGTGCTGGGTGAAGGTCCATCAACGTCGCTGTCTGTTGCGGTTTCTATCGCTTGCGGTTCCGTACTGATGACGCCGTTCTGCCTGATGATTCTGGAACGTGAAAAAGCGCGTGCCGCGGGCGAAGCTGCCGGTTCTACACTTGCGATGCTGCCAGTGTTGATGTGGCGTTCACTGAAAAAACCTATCGTTTGGGGCCCGCTACTGGGTGTGATTCTGTCAGCGATTGGCATTCGTATGCCGGACCTGCTGCTGTCGTCTATCAAACCACTGGGGATGTCGGCAACCGCTGCTGCGCTGTTCCTGACCGGTGTGATTCTTTCTGCCCGTAAGCTGAAAATCAACACCGTGGTTTGCACCGCGACCATCACCAAACTGCTGATTCAGCCATTCATCGCCTGGGGTATCGTGCTGGCGTTGGGTCTGAGCGGCCCGATTGCTATCACTGCCATTCTGATGATTGCGCTGTCTGCTGGTTTCTTCGGTGTGGTGTTTGGAAACCGCTTCGGCGTGCAGTCTCCGGATGCAGAGGCCGTCTTGCTGCTGAGCTCCGTGCTCTCTATCCTGTCGTTACCGCTGTTTATCTCTTTGACTTCAGGAATGTAAAACATGAACACACCACGCCCACACGACTTACTCTGGCTTAGCGAAAGCAACGCGCTTGAAGGCGTGAGTGAAGAGTGGGTAGCAAGCCAGTGGCGGCCTCAGCTTCCAGTGGTAGTGCGGCGTGATGTGAATACTGACGCGCGCATTCCGGTAGGTGTTCGTGGAATGCGCCGCGACCAGCGTGCAGCCGGTTGGGTGAATGCCGCAAAGATTAAACGCGTCGTTTCCCCGGAATCACTGGCTTCACGCGAACTCTTAATGAAATCCCCGTTTGTTTCAATGCCGCCTGTTCAGGGGGCTATTCAACTGGCACTGCGTGAATGGCCCTGGGTTTGGGGTATCACTGGTAGTGTAGGTTATGCGCTGGCGACCGAAGTACCGGTACTGCATGCGGATAGCGATCTTGATTTAATCATTCGTTGCCCTGAGCGTGTAGAACGCGAGGCGCTATTGGAATGGCAGCAGGTCATCGGCCAGTTGTTATGCCGTGCCGATACGCAAATCGAAACACCGTTAGGGGCATTTGCGCTGGCAGAATGGTTGCGTGATGGACGCGTGCTGCTGAAAACCAGCAGTGGGCCGCATCTGGTCACCGATCCGTGGATGTCAGGAGAAAAGTAAGGCCTTTCTTTTGTAGAGTGGATAAGCGAGAGCAACATCCACTGTTTACGCCAGCTCTGGCGGGTGACGCGTTGCTTACCCGCCCTACAAAACCTATTCGACGGACGTTGTTGGCAATCATATGAAAATTCTCTTTACCTTTCCCGGGCAGGGAACGCAACGTGCAGGCATGTTGCAGACGTTGCCGCAAAATAGCGACATTATGGTGCGTGTTCGCGCTGTTTTAGGTGATGAAGCCGATTCGCTTGATACGCCTGAAGCACTGAAACATACCCGCGCCGTTCAGCTTTGCCTTCTTATCGCTGGTGTTGCTAATGCGCAGGCGCTGGAACGTAACGGCGTGCTGCCCGATATGGTGTGCGGCCTGTCCATCGGTGCTTTTCCGGCAGCAGTCGTTGCAGGTGCTTTGGACTTTGAAGATGCGCTACGCCTTGTCGCATTGCGCGGTGATTTAATGGAGCAGGCGTATCCGCAAGGGTATGGATTAACGGCGATCACTGGTTTGCAGTTAAGCCAGGTGGAAAAGCTGATAGAAGGTAGCGGGACTTACATCGCCAATATCAACGCCGAACAGCAAATTGTGATTGCGGGCCGTGATAAGGATATGGCGCAAGTCGCGCAACGCGCACTGGCATCAGGGGCGCAGAAGGCGAAGCAACTGGCGGTAAGCGTGCCATCACACTGCGAATTACTGCGTGAACCGGCGCTGAAGCTGCAACAGGCTTTTGCCGATGTGACACTGACTCGCCCGCGTTGTACTTATCTCAGTGGCAGTACTGCGCGAGTGGCCTGGCAACCAGAGAAAATTGCTGAAGATTTGGCGCTGAATATGTCGCGTACCGTACGCTGGCGCGATGCGATGATCGCCGCTAACGAACGCGATGTGCGCCTGGCAATCGAAATGCCACCGGGAAGTGTGCTAACAGGTCTGACGCGACAGGCATTTCGTGAAGGTGAAATGTTGTGTGCAGAACAAAACAGCGTGGAGCTGATTAAACGCCTGGCTGAGCGCGTTAAAGAACTGCGTTAGGCGTATCAATAATCGAGCGGGCGTACATGCGCCCTTCGGCGGCCAGCGCCAATAAATTCGGGTCAAGCTCGCGGTTACGGGCAAAAACAATCGCAATAGATTGCTGCATTTGATAAGGCTCGGCGAGCTTGAGCAGTTGCACCGAATTTTCATACACTTTCTTCATTCTCCCCGGCATTAACGCCAGTCCCACACCTGCCTGTACCAGGCTTATCATCGAGAAAATATCGTTCACGCGCGTCACAATCTCGGGCTCAAAACCTGCAATGTGAAACGCTTCCTGGAAACCGTTATAGGTCGCAAATCCTTCGGCTAATGAAACAAATTTTTCGCTGTGGTAATCACGAAGATCTGCAAATTTGCTGGTATCGAGTGGGAAAGTACTGGATGCGGCGAGGAAAATATCATCCTGAAATAATGGCAGTACCTCCAGGCGGTTACGGTCGATTTCGCTTTCCGAAATAGAAATCAGAATCGCGTCAAGTACGCCATCTTCAAGCATGTTGAGTAGCATTTGATTGGAACCCATGGTGAGATCCATCTCAAGTTCAGGGCGGCGCAATTTCATTCCCATAATCAGACGCGGCACAGTTTCTAGCGTCAACGAATAGAGCGTGCCGATGCGCAGTCTTCCTTGCCCAACACCCGCCGCCTGGCGCGTTTCTTCAATACCACGCGCCATCAGCGCTACGGCTTCCTGGCTGTGTTCGAGCAGAGTGTAAGCCGATGGCAGAGGCACCAGGTTGCGGCCTTTATGGATGAACAGCGGGCAGCGCACGCCTTCTTCAAGCGTATGCAACGCGCGATGGACACTTACACCACTAATACCAAGCGTTTCAGCGGTACGGGCGATGTTCCCCTTTTCCATAAACGCAATAAAAATCTCGAGTTTACGGAAGGTGATTTCTGCATCTATTTTCATTAGTTTTCCGAATGTTTCACCCAGTAAGATTGCCATAAAGTACCCTAAAACCGTTGCTGCTTCACTGACTCAGTTCTTGTCTGCGCACTCCCTATTTCTGACGATTGCCGTTTGTCTTTCCAAAAGTAGTTCATTAATTGTGCGATTCATAAGCGTAAAACGCTGCGTTTTTGAGATCTCATCAGCAAAATGAATCAAAAGTTCTTTTTAAATAAAATAACGTTTCATTTTATGGGGTTTTGATGTGTAAATGATTCCGAAACGTAATAGTACCGAACTGAAATCATGGATAAGGGAGTCTGAAGGATGCAGCATTTCAAACATGTTTTGCCAAAAATTTCGCTGGTTGCTACCGCTGTTGCGGCGACAATTTTACTGAGCGGATGTGGAGATGACGCAGCGCCAACAGGCCCTGTAGTCCTGAAAACAGCGTTTAACCAGTCTGAAAACAACCCACAATACAAAGCATTAGTCTCTTTCAGCGATAAGCTGGAATCTGCGACTAATGGTCGCTACAAACTTGAAATTCACCCTAACGAACTGTTAGGTGACCAGCGCGCTTCACTGGAACTGGTTCAGTCTGGCGCGATTCAGATGGCGGTCGTTGCCAACCCACTGGTGGAAAACTTTAATAAAAACTTCTCTGTTCTGGCGATGCCGTACGTTTACGACAACCCGGAACATCAACGCAAAGTGTTTACTTCGGGCGTGCTGGATAACCTGTTTGCTTCCACCAAAGGCACTGGTTTTGAAGTTATTACCGCCTATACAGCAGGCGCTCGCAGTGTTTACACCAAAGGTGCCGCAGTCACCAGTCCGGCCGATATGCAGGGCAAAAAGATCCGCGTAATGCAGTCCGACACCATGATCAAAATGCTGTCTTGCATGGGTGGAACCGGCGTACCGATGGGCCAGGGTGAAGTGTATTCAGCGATTCAGCAGGGCGTTCTGGATGGTGCTGAAAACAATGAGATCACTTATGCCGATCTGAAGCAGTACGAAGTGGCTCCTTACTTCTCTGCAACGCGTCATGTCATGGTGGCTGATTTGCTCGTCGCGAATGAAAGCTTCATTGCCAAAATGGATGAAAGTGACCGCGAACTGTTCCGTAAGCTTGCTAAAGAGAGCACCCAGACTCAGTTTGAGCTTTGGGACAAAGCCCTTGATGGTGCGCGTAAAACCGCAAAAGACAACGGTGCAGTCTTCACCGAAGTGGATATCAAACCATTCCAGGAACGTTGCAAACCGCTGCAAGCAGCCATGTTGACCACCCCGGAACAAAAAGCGCTGTACGAAAAAATTCGTGAGTTGGCCGAGTAATTCGGCCTGAAGTCAGGGGGACGAGGATGTCCCCCGTGGAGATAAAAATGAAAGTTACCCAGTCCATTCCCTCCGCCACAGCATCCAAATCTGATTTTTATTCGCATGTCACACGAGTAAAACAGGCCATTGATAAAGCGGCGTCTTATCTATGTATTTTGATTGTTAGCTTAATGACGCTGCTGGTGACCTGGCAGGTTGCGTCGCGTTATTTATTTAATAGCCCGAGCGCGGTCAGTGAAGTGCTGGCGCGATATTTATTTATCTGGCTGGTGCTTATTGGTGGGGCCTATGTTTTTGGCCTGCGTGAGCATATGGCGATCACTTTTATGCGCGACAAAATGCCGCGTAAATTGCGTCTTTCACTGGAAATTATCGGTGAGTTGGCGACTTCAGTATTTGCATTACTGGTGCTGACTATCGGTGGTTATATCGGTATGAGCCGCCAGATGGCGCAGCTCGACTCTGCATTACAAATTCCTATCGGCATTATCTACATTGCGATTCCACTGAGTGGCGCAATGACGCTGTTCTATTGTCTGTATAACCAATATGGGTTGTTCAGAAAGTTCTCTTCGAAACAAGATTGATTGGGTGTCGATATGGATATTGCAATTATTGTTGCTCTGGTGATGTTTAGCGGCGTATTTATTCTGCTGCTAGCGGGAACGCCAATTAGTATTAGTATTGGGATTTCATCTTTCGCCGCGATGTGTCTTATTTTACCGTTAGATGGCGCGATATTAACCTCTGCCCAACGCGTTTTTGTTGGTCTCGACTCTTTTGCCCTATTAGCCATTCCCTTCTTTATTCTGGCCGGGAATTTAATGAACAATGGCGGGATAGCCATTCGTTTAATTAACTGTGCAAAAATGGTTAGTAACTTCCTGCCGGGTCCTTTGGCGCAAACCAACGTCGTGGCTAATATGCTGTTCGGCTCGATCAGCGGTTCTGGTGTGGCATCTGCGGCGGCAGTGGGTGGCATCATGTCACCAATCCAGAAAAAAGAGCAGTACGACCCGGCGTTTAGTGCCGCGGTGAATATCGCTTCTGCACCAACGGGTATGCTGATTCCACCAAGCAACTCTTTGATTGTTTACGCAACGGTTGCGGGCAGTGTGTCTATTTCTGCGCTGTTTATGGCGGGTTACGTGCCTGGCATTTTGTGGGGCTTAGGCGTAATGCTGGTTGCTGGTTTTATTGCTAAACGCCGGGGTTATGTCGCTGATCGTTCTGCCAATAAAGGCCAGACGCTGCGCATTCTGTTTGATGCGATTCCTAGTCTGATGATGATCGTTGTGGTTATCGGCGGCATTCTGGGCGGCGTATTTACCGCAACAGAAGCATCCGCGATTGCGGTGGTTTATTCACTGGTTCTTGGCATTATTTATCGCAACATTAAAGTTGAAGATTTGCCGAAAATTTTCCTCGCTACTGCGAAAATGACAGCGATTGTTATTTTCATGCTGGCAGCGTCATCGATTATGTCGTGGGTAATGGCATTTACCAAAATTCCGGCATTGATTGCATCCGGCTTACTTTCAGCAACTGATAGCTTTATCGTTATTCTGCTGATTATGAACCTGGTATTACTGCTGGTGGGCACCTTTATGGACCCAACGCCTGCGGTATTAATCTTCACCCCAATCTTCCTGCCAATTTGTATGCAGTTTGGAATGGATCCGGTGCATTTCGGAATCATGATGGTGTTCAACTTATCGCTCGGCACAATCACGCCACCGGTAGGGCCAATATTATTTACCGGCTGTAAGGTCGGGGATATTAAGATTGAGCGCGTGATTAAACCGTTGCTGCCTTTCTTTGCGGTGATTGCGATTGTTCTGATGATGGTAACGTATTTACCGGCTATCTCTATGGCGCTGCCACAGAGCATGGGTCTGGTGAAGTAAGGGAAGTTGAGCGGGGATTTGTCCCCGCTCAGATTGCTTACAAAGGGTGATGAACGGGTTTTGTAGGGGGGATAAGCGTTAGCGTCATCCACCATTTTCACCAGTATTGTCGGATGACGCTGCGCTTATCCGACCTGGTAAAAGGTTTGTCATTAGCCTTAGCGCGCCCATCACTAATGCGCCGCTAATTCCTGAAAGAATGCGGGGTTAGCTTGGATAGTTGCCATCCTGATTTTTCGCAACCCACCACTTCACGAAGAGCCTTTCTTATTCCGCGCGGCAATTATGCCAGTCGGAAGATCTCTAAAAGTAAAGGATTCGAATTACAAGGGCACTTCGATTTCAAGTGCAGCAACAATTGCGGCCTCCATTTTCTCCGGGGTGGAGATCGGTGCAAAACGCTTGAGCGGTTTGCCGTCGCGTCCAATCAGGAACTTCGTAAAGTTCCACTTGATTCGCCCGCCCAACAAACCTGGCAATTCGTCTTTCAGGTAACGAAATACCGGGTGCGTTGCTGGGCCGTTAACCTCCACTTTCTCGAACATCGGGAAGCTCACACCGTAGTTGATGTGACAGGTCTGCGCGATTTCATCGGCACCGCCGGGTTCCTGCTTACCGAACTGGTTGCAGGGGAAACCAAGCACCACCAGCCCCTGGTCTGCGTACTTCTTGTAGAGCGCTTCAAGGCCTGCGTATTGCGGTGTGAAGCCACAATGGCTGGCGGTATTGACCACCAGAACCAGCTTGCCAGCGTAGTCGGCCATAGAGATGAGCTGGCCACGCAGACTGATGGCAGTAAGTTGATGAAAGGTGGTCATGTCGAAATCCTCAGAGCAGAATCAGTTTGACGTTAGTATTGCCACATAGCAGCGTTGCTGCTCGGGCGCGTAGTCAATACGGGATCTTTTTTTCATAGTAACGCCAATGAATTAGAGGAAGCACCGGGATTGGGTACCCGGAGGGACGCCAACCAACTCCCAATACCCATTCATAAGCCTTTCCAATACTTCCCCTAAAATGCCCATCACATCACAATTTCGCTCAAAAATTAACACTGTCATCAATACATTCACCATCACTAATTCGTGAGACTAATCACATTAACCCAGCGAATTATCATGAATCGGCCACTTTTTGTGGTGCATATCACTCTTGCCTGCGGGATTTCCACTTCAAAGTGGAAAACAACTCGCTACAAACCTTTAACGCCCGCCGATACCTTAAAAGCCTGACAGTGAAGAGGTACGTAGTGTGAATGACGGAGCGGTAATGGTTAATGAAGCCGGGAGTACCGAGAAAACGCTACTCACAGAGCGAGTGCTGGCGTTTATCACCAGGCTGCTAAAGAACAGAAACATCACGCCGAACGCGGTGCAGGAACAGATGTTGGCATCCCACGTTCGTGCCATGGCGCATAGGTCACTGACCGGCGAGCCATTGCCAGAAGTTGAAGAGAGCCTGTTTGACGAAATCTCTGATGACTCTCTGGAAATGGCAAAAGAAGTGGTGGAGCAATTTGGCAATTTACCGATTGAAGAAGCGTGGTTGTTGTCAGTGCATTTCGAAGTCGCGAAAGACAATCTTTGAATAATCAGGAGATTCAGATGGAACAGATTACCGTAGTTATTGGCGACCGTTTGGGTAAAGGCCAGAAAGTGGCCGCAGGGATTGAAAAAGCGGGTGGCCGCGCCGTGGTGATTGCAGGCGTTGCTGCTGATATGAAACTGGGTGATGTGATGAAAGCAGAAAATGCCACCTTTGGTATCTCTTTCTGCGGCAGCGGTGGTGCCGGGGCTATCACCGCGCAGACTAAACACGGCTACAAAGCCAAGTACGGCATGCGCTCTGTGGAAGAAGGTGTTACTGCGATCAACGAAGGCAACAATGTTCTGGGCTTCGGCTTTATGGACAAAGAAGAACTGGGCGAGCGTCTGGTGCAGGCCTGGGCCAAGAAGTACGGAAAGTGAGTATGAAAGAACACTTCTCAGAAACGGTGAGAGTGAAGGGGCGTGGTGATACCAAAGCCAAAGCCTTTGCCGATGCTCTGAACCATGTTCAGGGCTCGGTTCTGAAATCTTCTCCCCACATTTTACTGCGTATTGAGCCACAGGATGTGCAGGTTGTTCAGGCGCGGGTACAGGTTAAGAAAGAGGCATTTTTGTTCTTCTTTCTGAAGCGCGAAAAACGCATGTTCAGCGTGGAGCTGGATGTTTCGGTCAACGTAACAGCGATAAATCTCGATAAGGTAGATTTCGCCACGACCTAAAATCACACAGAAAGGACAGACAGATGTTCTTAATAATACTAATAAAATCGCTAATAATCGGGGGGCTCGTCGGCGTAGGTGTTGGCGCTGGAGCTGCACGTATGTTTCACGCGCCAACCACTCAAGGGATGGGCGCTTTTCGTACTCTTGGTGAACTTAACTCCTGTGAAGGAGACCCGGCTTCACACTTCTCATTTGGCTTAGGTTTCTTCTTCAACGCCTGGGCGTCGTCCGTTGCGGCCGGTGCTTTTACCCAGGATGTTGACCACCGCATTATCCCAAACTGGGGCGCTGCCGCGTTGATGGTGAAAAACCGTAACGTCGCGCAAACCCTGCATGACCCGAAAAAGATGGCTATCGCTTGCGGTGTCATCGGCATGATTGTCGTTACCTTCCTTAACACCACCGCTTCCGCCGTTCCGGCAGCATTACAGGTTACCGCAGTAAAAGTTCTGGTTCCTGCGGCGAACCTGCTGGTTAACACCGTGATGCCAGTGATCTTCTGGCTGGCGGCGATTGATGCCGGTAAGAAATCAGGCTTCTGGGCGACGATTTTCGGCGGCTGCGCACAACTGATTATGGGCAACGCTGTGCCTGGTTTGGTACTCGGCATCCTGATTGGTAAAGGTGTGGAAGAGAGCGGCTGGAACCATGTCACTAAAGTGATGATGGTGGCGATTGTCGCGCTATTTGTCTTGAGTGGTTTCTTCCGCGGCTTCGACATGAAAATGATCGAATCCTTCCATCTGACTGTGCCGAACTGGCTGGATCTGATTCATAACTCGCTGAGCGGAAAATAAGGGAGCCTGTGATGGAAGAGAATAAAGGTTTTTGGTACGCCGACTGGTCGTTCCCGATTTTTGTTGGCCTGCTTTCCTCCGGCGTGTTTGCCGGAACACACATGTACTACCTGTATGGCATCGGCGCATTTAACGAAGTGGCGTTTGTTTCCATGCTGCGTGCCGGGATAGATACCGGTGTATATGGCGCAGTCGCCGCATTTGGTGCCAGCTTCCTGTTTGCCCGCATCATTGAAGGCTCATTAGTCGGGATTCTGGATATCGGCGGGGCGATTCAAACCGGTGTTGGGCTGGGCGTGCCAGCGCTGTTACTCGGCGCGGGTATCATCTTCCCGGTTGCGAACTTTGCGGCTTCACTGGTAACCGGCCTGGTGATTGGCCTGGCGATTGGTTATGTGATTATTCTGGCGCGTAAATTCACCATCAACCAGAGCAATTCAACCTACGGCGCGGACGTAATGATGGGCGCAGGCAACGCTTCCGGTCGCTTCCTTGGGCCGTTGATTATCCTGAGCGCAATGGCCGCTTCCATTCCGATTGGTATCGGCTCCTTGATTGGTTCTCTGCTGTTTTATCTGTGGAATAAACCGATTACCGGTGGCGCGATTCTTGGCGCAATGCTGTTTGGGGCATTCTTCCCGATTGCTTTGTAGTCCTTTTTGGGCGGGAAGCGTATGCCTCCCGCCAGTCAGGAGAAAACCATGTTTGACTTAATCCTGCGTAACGCCTGTCTGGTGGATGATACCGTCATCGACATTGCGCTGACGGATGGAAAAATTGCCGCGCTTGGCGAGATCACAGGCGAGGCAAAAGAAGAGCGCCAGCTTAATGGCGAATACTACGTCAGCGCGGGCTGGATTGATTCTCACGTCCACTGCTACCAAAAATCCCCCATTTATCATGACGATCCTGACAGCATCGGCATTAATACTGGCGTGACGACCGTTATTGATGCCGGGAGCACAGGCGCTGACGATATCGACGAGTTTTACGAGCTAACTCGCAAAGCGACGACGGATGTTTACGCATTACTGAACGTCTCGCGTGTCGGGTTGATTGCACAGAACGAACTGTCGAATATGGCGAATATCGACAACATCGCCGTGCGTGATGCGGTAAAGCGCCATCCTGGATTTATCGTTGGCATCAAAGCGCGCATGAGCAGCAGCGTAGTAGGGGAAAACGGCATCAAACCGCTGGAACGTGCGAAAGAAATCCAGCGCGAAAATGGTGATTTACCACTGATGGTACACATCGGTAATAACCCGCCGGATCTTGATGAAATTGCCAATTTACTGACAAGCGGCGACATCATTACTCACTGCTACAACGGCAAACCGAACCGGATTCTCACGCCTGCTGGTGAATTACGAGCGTCGATTTCCAGTGCGATTGCGCGTGGCGTGCGTCTCGATGTGGGCCACGGCTCCGCCAGTTTCAGCTTCGAAGTGGCGAAAATCGCTATCAGTAAAGGGATTCTGCCCCACACCATCAGCTCCGATATTTACTGCCGCAATCGTATTAACGGCCCGGTACATAGCCTCGCAGTGGTGATGTCTAAATTCCTCTCCATTGGCATGTCTCTGCCACAAGTGATTGATTGCGTTACCGCACATGCAGCGCAAGGGTTACGCCTGACGAATAAAGGGCGCTTATCCGTGGGGCTTGATGGCGACCTGACTATTTTTGCCAAACGCCGTCAACCGACGATCTTTATCGATTCAGAAAGTCAGACGCTCCAGGGCGAACAACTGCTGGTGGCACTTGCCGCCGTTCGCGCCGGGAAGTGGTTTGTTACCGAACAAGGGAAGGAAGAACATGTCTTCGATTTATGAGAAATACAATTTAAAACAAGTCATTAATGCATCTGGCCGCATGACGGCACTTGGTGTTTCTACCCCGCGCCCGGAAGTGGTCGAAGCCGTAGCTAACGGTATGAATCATTATTTTGAGATGAAAGACCTGGTGAACAAAACCGGGGAGTACATCGCCAAACTACTGGACGTTGAAGCCGCAACGGTGGTGTCTTGCGCATCTGCGGGTATCGCGCAATCCGTGGCGGCTGTGTTAGTGAAGGATAACGCCTGGCTGATAGAAAACCTGCATGGCACGCCACTTGAGAATAACGAAATTGTGTTGCCGAAAGGCCACAACGTGAACTTCGGCGCACCGGTTGGCACCATGGTTTATCTCGGTGGTGGCAAAGTGGTGGAAGCGGGTTATGCCAACGAATGCTCTGCCGAACAACTAGCTGCTGCCATCTCCCCGCGTACCGCCGCCATTTTGTATATCAAATCGCATCACTCGGTACAGAAAAGCATGCTCAGTGTTGAGCAGGCGGCGGTCGTGGCGCGCAAACATAACCTGCCGCTGATTGTTGATGCTGCCGCAGAAGAAGATTTGCAGTGCTACTACCGCGCAGGTGCTGATCTGGTGATTTACAGCGGTGCAAAAGCAATTGAAGGGCCAACCAGCGGCCTGGTAATTGGCAAAGCGCAGTACGTTGAGTGGGTGAAGCTGCAAACCGGCGGTATTGGCCGCGCCATGAAAGTGGGCAAAGAGGGCATTCTTGGACTGACCTGTGCCATCGAACACTACTTAACAGCAGCCAAAGAGAGTGGGGTGCAAATGGTCGAAAAAATGACGCCGTTTATCAGTAGCCTCAACACCCTTAATGGCGTGAGCGCCCGTGTAGTGTGGGATTCTGCAGGGCGTGATATCGCGCGTACTGAGATTAAGTTCGATGAAGCGGTTATCGGCATCAGCACCAGCGAACTGGTGAGCGCGTTGAAACAGGGTGAGTACGCGATTTTCTTCCGCGGCTACAAAGCCAATGAAGGGATTATCGAAGCCGATGTGCGTAGCGTCAGCCCGCAACAGTTAGAGATTATTTATCACTGTATTAGCGCATTGGTAAGCAAGGAGAAGCAGGCATGAAACTGACCCCGAACTTTTACCGTGACCGTGTATGCCTGAACGTGCTGGCGGGTTCGAAAGAGAACGCGAAAGAGATTTATGACGCCGCGCAAGGTCATGTGTTGGTCGGCGTGCTTTCTAAAAATTACCCTGATGTAGCAACTGCCGTGGCTGATATGCGTGAATACGCGACGCTTATCGACAATGCATTGTCGGTTGGCCTTGGCGCGGGTGATCCGAACCAGTCGGCGATGGTCAGTGAAATCTCCCGCCTGGTGCAACCGCAGCATGTAAACCAGGTATTTACCGGCGTGGGCGCAAGCCGTGCGCTGCTTGGGCAAAACGAAAGCGTGGTCAATGGCCTGGTTTCCCCAACGGGGATGGTTGGCATGGTGAAAATTTCCACCGGTCCGCTAAGCTCACTCTCCTCTAATGGCATTGTGCCGGTAGATACTGCTATTGCATTGCTTAAAGATATGGGCGGCAGCTCAATCAAATATTTCCCGATGGATGGGCTGAAATACTGCGATGAGTTCCACGCTGTGGCACTGGCCTGTGCAAAACATGATTTCTGGCTGGAGCCGACTGGTGGTATCGATCTCGAAAACTACGAAGAAATCCTGAAGATCGCTCTGGATGCGGGAGTGAGCAAGATCATTCCACATATTTACAGCTCAATTATTGATAAAGCGAGCGGTAATACGCGTCCGGAAGATGTGCGCACTTTGCTGGATATGACGAAGAAGTTGGTTGGCTGATTGGCGGCGGATGGCGCTGCGCCTATCCGCCCTATAAATGCGACAAACAATGAGGAACTCCAATGCCTGCAACACGTAATCTCCTTATCGCTTCACTTGCTCTGCTCGCTGGAACTGCAACAGCACAGAATCAATATGCCTGGGTTGGTACGTACAATCCCAATGGCGAAGGGTTGTACCGTTTTCAGGTGGACGCGAAAACGGGTGCACTGAGCAATAAAACGTTAGTCAGTAAGATCCCAAATGCGGCACAGCTAACGGCATCGAATGATGGCAAAACGTTGTATGTGGCGAGTGAAATGGAGAAGGGCGTAATAGCAGCCTTACGTGTTGGAGATGACGGAAGCCTGAAAGAGCTAAACCAGGTTCCATCAGGTGGAGCAGGGCCGGTTTATCTGTCGCTTACTCCAAACGGGCGCCATCTGCTGGTGGCAAATTACATCAGCGGCTCCGTTGCCGTGTTGCCGGTAAAAGAGGACGGCAGCCTTGGTGAAGCTACCGATACTCAACAAGATTCCGGGCCTCCAGGAGCCGCCAAACCTGAAGCCGCAGTAGAAGGTAGTTTTGCGATAAGCGATCATAACGGCCCACATGCTCATATGATCAGTGCCGATCCCAGTGGGAAGTTTGTGTTTACCACCGATCTTGGGCTGGATCGGATCTATCAATATCGTTTCGATGACTCCACCGGAAAGCTCACCCCCAACGATCCTCCTTACATTGATGCCTCATCAAAAGGTGCGGGGCCACGCCATTTTGTCTTCACGCCAAAGGGCGATGGCTTATGGTTGATCAACGAAGAATCTTCTACGCTTACCCACTACCAACTTGATGTAGCTAAAGGAACCCTAACCGAGGGCGAGAGCATTTCCTCGCTACCAGAGGGGTTCAAAGGAACCAACTTTGCTGCGGGTCTGGTGTTGAGTAAGGACGGGAAACAGCTGTATGTGGCGAACCGTTTGCACAACAGTATTGGGCATTTTAGCGTGACCGCGAATGGCAAGTTATCGCATCAGGATGATATCTGGACACGTGGCGATTACCCACGCACCTTAACCCTCGACCAGAATGGAAAGTACCTTTACGTCATGAATCAGCGTAGCGATAACATTACTCGCTTTAGTGTGTCGCCTGAGGGTGGAAAACTGACGTTTATTGAGGATTACAGTGCGGTTGGAAGTCCGTCACAGTTGATTCTGACGCCTGCTAAGTAGTTGCAGTATCGGGCGCCTTGCGCGCCCGCTTAATGAAAGGAAACGGCTTTGAGATTCCCAAACCTTCGACTGGCTCAGTTGTTTGAGATGCTGCAAAACGAGACGCTGCCCCAGGATGAGCTTGCGCGACGTTTATCTGTTTCTACTCGCACGGTACGCACAGATATCACGGCTTTAAATGCGTTAATGGCCGGGCACGGTGCCCAGTTTGTGCTTAGCCGTGGTGAAGGCTATCAACTCAATATTGCCGATCGGGATCTCTATCAGTCGCTTGTGCAGCAGCCTTCGCGCCAACTGCGTATTCCGCGTAATTCTCCGGATCGTGTGCATTATCTGGTGGTGCGTTTTCTGACGTCCGCCTTCTCTTTAAAACTCGAAGATCTGGCCGAAGAGTGGTTTGTTAGTCGTGCGACATTGCAAAGCGATATGGCTGAGGTTCGTGAGTGGCTGGCTCGCTACAACTTGACGATTGAAACCCGCCCGCGCCACGGCATGAAGCTGTTTGGCAGTGAAATGTCGGTGCGTGCCTGTCTGACCGAGCTGCTCTGGAAACTCACACAGGAAGATTGCGAAAATCCACTGCTCACTGAAGAAGTGCTCAATGCCGGTGTACCAGAACAACTGGCGGCAGAGCTGCACAATTGTTTTACGCGTTGCCGTATCCGTCTGACTGACGAAGGTGAGCAGTTTATCCGTTTATACTGCGCCGTTGCGGTTCGCCGTATCAGCGAAGGTTACCCATTACCGGAATTTAGCGCCGAAAATGTAGACGAAGCGGTGCGCGAAGCCGCAAAACAAATCACCGTACTGCTACAGGGTCTTGCCGGTAAAGCGCTTTCCGAGGCGGAAGAACAATGGCTGCAAGTTCATATTGCCTCGCGCCAGGTGCAAGAGGTAGCCGCGAGCGTTATCAGTGCTGACGATGATGAAGCGCTGGTGAATTACATTCTGAGCTTTATCAACAATAACTATAACTACAACCTACTGACCGATAAGCAGCTACATGCTGATTTGCTCACGCATATCAAAACGATGATTACCCGTGTGCGCTATCAGATAAATATTCCTAATCCCCTGCTAGGCAATATCAAACAACACTACCCGATGGCTTATGACATGACGCTTGCGGCGGTGTCGAGCTGGGGGAAATACACGCCTTATGTCATCAGTGAAAACGAAATTGGTTTCCTGGTGCTGCATATTGGGGTGGGGCTTGAGCGGCACTACAACATTGGTTATCAGCGCCATCCGCGCGTGCTGTTGGTTTGCGATACCGGCAATTCAACGGTCCGCATGATTCAGGCGATGTTGCTGCGTAAATACCCCCAAATTGAGGTCACGCGGATCATTTCCCTGCGAGATTATGATCAGCTCGACGGCGTTGAAGAGGATTTTGTTATTTCCACGGCGCGCATTAGCGATAAACAAAAGCCCACCGTGGTAGTGGCCCCGTTCCCGACAGAGTACCAACTTGAGCAACTGGGCAAACTGGTGCTGGTGGACCGCACGCGCCCGTACATGCTGGAAAAATTCTTTGATGCCAGCCATTTCAGGGTCGTTGATGAGCCGATGACGCAGCAGGAATTATTCAGCACGCTTTGCCAGCAGCTTGAGGACGAAGGCTATGTCGCTGGTGATTTTTATCCGTCGGTGGTCGAGCGCGAGGCTATCGTCAGCACCGTATTGGGTGAGGGGATTGCACTGCCTCACTCATTGGGGCTGATGGCGAACAAAACCGTGGTGTATACCGTGCTTGCACCACAAGGTATTCGCTGGGGAGATGAAACGGCGCATGTCATCTTCTTGCTGGCTATCAGTAAAAGCGAGTACGAAGAAGCGATGGCGATTTACGATCTGTTTGTCACGTTTCTACGTGAAAGGGCGATGCCACGTTTGCGCGATAGCAAGAGTTTTGAGGAGTTTAAAGCAGTAGCAATGGATTGTTTGAGCAGGTTTTAGGAGAACGTAATGGTGGATGACGCTTCGCTTATCTTTCCTACAAACAAGAACGTAGAGTGGATAAGCGAAGCGTCATCCGCGCGGTTACTTCAGAATCGTAAACGCCGTCGTCACATGTTTCACACCGCTGACTCGGCTGGCAATATCTGCCGCAGCCCTGGCTTCTCTGTCAGTCAGTAGACCTAACAGGAACACTTCGCCATTCTCGGTGGTGACTTTCACATTTGTCGATTTTACCTGGTCACTTGCCAGCAGTTGCGAGCGCACTTTGGTGGTTATCCAGGTATCGTTAGATGCCGTTCCCAGGCCAATAGGTGCCATGGTGCGGATCTCGTTGTACACCTCGGTCGTACCATCAACACCCAGCGCAATTTGCTTGGCTCGTGAGGCGAGTTCAGGGTTAGGGGATTGCCCAACCAACAGCACTTTGCCCTGATATGCACTGACGTTAACACGCGCATCTTTCTTAATTTGTTCGTCTTTGGACAGTGCGCTGTTCACGCGCAATTCCAGCGTACCGTCATCAACCTGAGTACCGACGGAGCGTGGATCAGTCGCCGTTTTGGTGGCGACAGCTGCGCTGCCAACAACTGCGGCCGCGACACAACCTTGTAGCACTAGCGCAGAAATAAGGACTGCAAGTGGCTTATATGCCTTCATCTGTACTCCTTAATCGTCCTGGTGAGGGAATAACGTATTATCAATCAGATCGCATAAGCAGTTTACCGTCAGCATATGCATTTCCTGAATGCGCGCGCTGCGGTGAGAAGGGATGCGAATTTCCACATCCTGTGGCCCTAATAGCCCGGCCAGTTCCCCGCCATCGTAACCAGTTAGCGCAACAATAGTCATATCGCGCGTGACGGCGGCTTCTACCGCTTTGACGATATCACGACTGTTTCCGCGGGTCGAAATGGCGAGTAAAACATCACCGGTTTGACCGAGCGCACGTACTTGTTTGGCATACACTTCTTCGTGTAAACGATCATTTGCGATCGCGGTTAAGACCACATTATCCGCATTAAGTGCAATGGCAGGTAAACTCGGGCGCTCAGTTTCAAAGCGGTTGATCATACTGGCGGCAAAATGTTGGGCGTTGGCTGCAGACGTGCCATTGCCACAGCAAAGGATTTTATTGCCGTTAAGCAGAGACTGAACCAGTGTCATTGCTGCACGGGAGATAGCATCTGGCAGAGCTTCCGCTGCGGCAATCTGGGTTTGAATACTTTCCGTGAAGCAGACTTTGATTCTTTCGAGCACGTTAGTTTACCTGGTTACTTTAAACATCTGCGGTGAACGCGTTGGTTAACCACTCTATTTCATTGCCGGTGAAGGCTAACACATCGAAACGGCAATCCACAGTATCAAAACTTCCTGATGTTTGGGCTAACCAATACGAAGCAGTGTGTAATAATTTTTGTTGCTTACGGCGAGTGATGCTTGCGGCTGCATCACCGAAGTGGTTTGAGCGGCGGTATCGCACTTCTACGAAGACGATAACGCTGCCGTGTTTCATGATGAGATCGATTTCACCGCCGCGAGAATGGACGTTTGCGTCGATGAAACGCAGTCCTTTGCGTTCAAGAAAGCGGCGCGCCTCTAACTCATAGCGCGCGCCAGCTTGTTGACGGGTCAGGATGCCGGAACGATTTGACCTTGACTGAATTGCAGCCAATTTAACTTCCTGTTAATGACGCAATCCTGGTTTGCAGAAAGCGTGCCGGTATTGCCATTCACCTGATAGCCAGGGACCTGGCGGATTTGAGAGAAGTGATTTGCCAGTGACCACGCATCCACGCCCATGGCGTAAAGACGTGCCAGTGAGTAATCGTTATTCACGCTACCCAGCGCTTGCTGCATCAACGATGGGTTGTTGCCGGCAAGCATCGGGATTTCACTGAACTGCAAACCTTCCATTTCCAGACGGAAATCCGGGCCACTTACACCCTGAGAGCTGCGCGAACTGGCATACAGTTGCGCTGGGCTGCGGCTGCCGGTACGCATGGCGATCATTGGTTTGATCAATGCGACTTCGTCTGACGTTGCAACAATATAGGCTGCATCTACGCCACCGGAAGCACCACCCGTAATTTGTGCCTCGGTTGGTGGCGCCGGAATTGTCAGCCCACCAATGGTCACGGCTTCCGGTTGAGCGGCTGCGGCGTTAACCGGAGTGCCGCTCAGCGCGATACCTGAACCGCTGTTAATCCCTTGTTTTAGCTCAGCCGTTGAACCGAACCTCTGCTGGAGTACCGTGCCACCACCAAGCTTCAGCCATTCATCAGCAAAAGCTTTAGTGACGCGATCGCCAAGGGCGCTACGCGGAACCAGTAACAGCGGAGCACGGTGGCCTTGCTGCCAGATATGATCGGCTGCATCACGCGCTTCGTCTTCTGGCGACAGGGCGAAATAGCAGATATTTGCACGGTTCTGCACGTTTTCTGGTTGGTTAAGCGCCAGGATATTCAACGGAGAAGTTGTTGTTGCTAACTGATCGACGTTGTTTTTAAGCAGAGGGCCGACAACTATCGTTGCACCATCTTGCTGGGCCTGAGCGAGTATCTGAGCCAGCGGTTGTGTGGTGGTGTCGTAGACTTTAACTTCCGCAGACGGATTGGCTGGAGCAGCGGCCGCTGCTGCTGGCTGTGTTTGTGGCGCCGCTTGTGGAGCTGGAGTTGCGGCAGGTTGTTGCGTTAAATCATCAACCGATGCTGCCGCCGGACTTGCTACCATATTGGGATCGACGGGTTTCGGCAATGCGGCCTGAGTGGTGTCAACTGGCTGCCCGTTGGCATCAGCAACTTGTGCCGGAGCCGTAGTCTGTGCGACAGGGGCGGAACCCATATTTTTCGCCGCTTCAAAACCTTGCTGGATAGTGCGGCCAAATACAGCGGCCTGGCCACTTAATGGCAGCAACAGGGCGATTTTCTCAGTAGAGGCAGGTTTGTAATTCTGCATATTACTGAGCTGAGTTGGCAGCGTTTTCGCACCTGGGTTTTGCGGGTAACGCGTTTGCCAGTCTTTAATACCGGCTTTCAGCATTTCGGGGTCGTTACGGTTATCGTTCCAGACGCGTTGCAGATCCAGCCAGCCTTGCAGCGTGTTTTCGTCGGCATTAATGACCAGTGAATTCATCTGCTCCGGGGTCATCTGTGACAATGTCTGCCATGTACCATCGATATTTTTCTGGTGCGCAGGGCCAGTCAGCATAGGTTCTTGTGCAATATACGCGCGCAGAAGTTCAAGAGATGGGCGGTTCTGGCTTGCGTCAATAACGGCCTGGTAATAGCGAGTTTGCTGGTTTTTATTTAACTCAGCAGAGTTGATTTTCGCCAGTGCGGTGCTTGCTGCTGCGTAATCTTTCTGGGCATTTTTGATTTCAGGCACCAGCAGCGACTGTTCACGGCGCTGTTCTTCATTCATCTCTTTTGGCAGTTGATTGTAGAGATCAACAGCTTGCTTAATTTTGCCTTCTTTTAACAGCGCATGAATGGCGAGTAATTGCCAGGTGGTCTTGCTATCATCGCTACTTTGCTGCATTTGTTGCAGGTAATACGCTGAATCAGCAGTTGCCTCGCCCTGAATATGGGCAGCAGACTGGTCTGGTGCTTTAGTTGTACAGCCGGCGAATATTAGCGCGGCCAACATAACAGGCAGACAACGCCCGGCTTTAGAACGAATAAATTTAGACGGTACCATTCTGTATCCAGTGTAATTTTTATCTCAGTGTTCAATATTAAATCGGCAATACGGATGAAACAATGAAACAACTCGAAACGGCGGCTATTTCTGCCAGCACGCTCTACATCGTTCCGACACCCATCGGTAACCTCGGCGATATCACACAGCGGGCATTAGCCGTGTTGCAAAGCGTTGACCTGATTGCCGCCGAAGATACTCGCCATACCGGTTTACTGCTGCAACATTTTGCGATTAATGCGCGGATGTTCGCATTGCATGATCATAACGAGCAACAAAAAGCAGAAACCCTGCTGGCAAAGCTACAAGAAGGGCAAAGCATTGCGCTTGTGTCTGATGCAGGAACGCCATTAATTAACGATCCTGGTTACCATCTGGTGCGTGCGTGCCGCGAAGCAGGTATTCGCGTGGTGCCGCTGCCTGGCCCGTGTGCCGCGATTGCTGCATTAAGTGCTGCTGGTTTGCCTTCTGACCGCTTCTGCTACGAAGGTTTTCTTCCTGCAAAATCCAAAGGCCGTCGCGATGCACTCAAAGCCATTGAGCAAGAACCTCGCACGCTCATCTTCTATGAATCTACGCACCGCCTGCTCGATAGTTTAGACGATATATGCGCTGTGCTCGGTGAATCACGTTACGTGGTGCTGGCGCGTGAACTGACGAAAACCTGGGAATCAATTCACGGCGCACCGATTGGTGAGCTGACTGCCTGGGTTAAAGAAGACGAAAACCGCCGCAAAGGTGAGATGGTGTTGATTGTCGAAGGCTTCAAAGCCCCTGTCGATGACGCGCTGCCAGCCGATGCCTTGCGTACTCTTGCTCTGCTCCAAACTGAACTGCCGCTGAAAAAAGCCGCAGCACTTGCGGCTGAAATTCACGGCGTGAAGAAAAATGCGCTGTATAAATATGCTTTAGAAAACAGCGAAAAGTAGCGTTCTCCGAGCATGTTCGCACTCTTTCATTACAGGTATCACTATTGTTAGTGTGGTTTAAATAAGCGATGGTAGTTTGCTCATACTTTAGTCTGTTCAGGATGAGCAAATTATGCCGGTGTTGATTCGTGGGGATTCAAACATGATAGTGATGCCTCTTTCTTATAGTGCCTCAGCGATTGCGCGTTCGTTTGAAGTGATTGAAGAAATAACCATCGCTGAAAAGCGTTACCTTATTATCTTTGATAAAAAAACACCTCGCGCCTCTATTGTGAAAGCTGAATTAGAGGATGTGGGTGGCGAGCTCCGGCATGTTGCCGTTGCTATGTTGGAATTGAATAATCAAAAAGCTATTGGCGATAATGTCATTTCAGTAGAGCGGTTCTGGGAAGATTCAAGCGTACTTCAAGTGGAAGGCGTTTGTGTTGATAGGCGCTATCAGGAATTAGGCTTCGCTACGCAATTATATGAAGCTTTGGTTATCAAATGCGGTGTCATTTTAATGAGTGATAATACGCAGTACGAAGGCGGGAAAGCTTTGTGGCAGAAGATTGCGAAAAGTTCGAATGCCCTGTCCGTATTCATTCTAGACTCCGATGCAGGTCTGTTTTTCCCTTATGACGGGACGAAAGCTATTTATGATGGGATTAGCATCCCAGAAGAAAAAATCTGGAGTGTTCATCCAGATGTTGAGCATTTTGGTATCGTGCTGATTGCTGAAGATAAACGCAGAATCGAGACACTAACATTCTCAAATGAATAAACCCGCTTTCGCGGGTTTATTGTTTAACGCATTCCTGGGTAAATCTTATTTCGCCCTGGCAACCGGTGTTGCTTCGATAACCAGTGTTTCCAGCGGTTTCAACGTCACAATGACAGGCTTGCTGTAATCACCCGGAACTGTGGCATTCGCGCCATAGACCGGTTTGAGTGTGAAACTTGTCGCTTCGCCATCCGGGATTTCAAAGCTCTTCGTCAAATCCAGATAATAGCTTTGCTCTTTATCGGACGGGTTACGTAAACCAAAGATAGCTTTCTCTTTGCTCCACGATGCCCAGCCATAAGCTTCGAGCGCTGTTGGGTCGCCGCCAATCCAGTGAGTGTCTACCAACACCGAGCTATTTGCGCGTGACCATTTAGCCGCATTCGCGAGAGTGTCCCATTTAGCGCTATTGAGCATCGATGGCGAAATGTACATCTCTTGTAACTGGGTTCCGGTAGCAAAGTAACTCCAGACCTGGTCGGCAAAATCACTGTCTGTTTGCACTTTTTCGAGCCCGAAATAGGCATTTTCAGCACTGACAATGCCGTGGTACATCAGGGAGTTTATCGGGAATAGTGGGCCTTTGCGCACAATGGAACGATAGGTTTCGGCATCGCGATAGGTCATCCATTGTTGAACCGGTGAACCTTTGCCGTACACGTTAATATCATCGCCCTGGCGCCAGATTGAATCGGCGTAGAACAGCCAGGATGGGCTGGCATCGGTGCCGGTGGTCAGGTTAATAAACAGGTCTTTATTTGCCGCACGCATATTTTTGATGAGTTCAATTGATGCATCAAAATCGGAGGCAAATTGGCTGCCTTTAATCCAGTTATTGGCATTGCCCATGCCATCAAGTTTGAACGAGGTAATATGTTCATTCTTGATTAACTTAATTATCTGCTCGTTGAAATTACGGAAATAATTAGGCCCGGAGAGCGCGAATTTTCCGTCGACGGTTTCAAAGCCATTTTCTTTTGCGTGCGAAACGCGAATATCACGCGGTTTGTTATAGCCACCCCACGGAGATAACCAAAGACCTACGGAAGTATGCAGACTATCGGCCTTATCTTTTACGACACCAAATCCATTGCTGAATGCCGGCCCAAATAGCCATTTGCCGGTGCGGTCATCCCAGCCATCATCCAGCAGAAAACCGTCTAGTTTTACGCCGCGCTTTTTAATCAGTTCATTGGCGTAGCTGTCCATCCGATTCAGTACATCTTTTTCGGTATAAGTGGTGAAGAAACCAATATCCATCCAGCTGTTGTAGTGCAGATACGGCTGATATGGGCGCGGGCGCATGGTATTGATAAATTCGTTGAAGCTACGGCGTAGTTGATTGGTGGCCTCAAAAGTACCGAAGTAGGTGGTAAAGGTGACTGGCGCATCGGTTTTAATCGGGGTTTTCAGGCCAACGTTCAGATTGGTTGTCGTCTCATATGCATAGGTATTTACGATAGGTTTTTCCGGCAGAATAAAGAAGCTGTCAGCAATAATCGGTGAGCTATTAATTGCGCCATCAACGTAAGGTGCTTGCGATTGCCCTTTTGTCGGGAAGAAGGTTATTTTCGCAACATCCTGCGCCTTTCCCTTCGCTTTAATGGTGTAGTCAATACTGGCGTATTTTCCTTTAAGGACATTCAACACCACATTTACAGTGAAATCTTTATGGTCGTAATCGATATGAATCGAGTCATCTTTTTGGCTGACATTTTTAATTTTAAAGTCGGCAGCATGAATAACATCTTCATTGGGCAGTGTTAGAAAAAACAACTCTTTGGGGGCGAGTTTACTCTGGGAAAGTTTGTCTTTGACTACTACAGCAGAATTCGTGTCGTCAAATGAGATGGAGATATTGTTGTTATTTAGCAGATATTCAGAAGCAAAAGCGCCATTGCTAACCAGAAGTAATAATATCGAGCTCTTTATGATTTTCTTCATCGTTTGTCCTTGGGGGCGAAGTTTTCGAGGCAAGTTTCAAACCGACTGATAGCGTTACCCGGTTTTTCAGGTAACGCTTTAAAGCACGAGATTTATAACGAGGTTTCAGTTTCAGGAATTAATTTGTTGGCAGAACCGCAAACGGTGACTTTACTGCGCACCACTTCTTTCATCGCATCCATGCCGACGCGCATGTAATAACGCGGGTCGTTGCCTTCTGGGTTTTCGCCGAACCATTTTTTTACCGCGTCGGCAAAGGCGATTTTTAATTCGGTTGCAACATTCACTTTGCACACACCCAGTTCGATGGCGCGTCTGACGTATTCGTCCGGCACATCGCTTGCGCCGTGCAGAACCAGCGGAATATCCACAACTTCACGGATTTCAGCCAGGCGCTGGAAATCGATTTTTGGGCGCTTGGTATAAAGTCCGTGTGCCGTGCCGATGGCAACCGCAAGGCTATCGATACCAGTGAGTTCGACAAAGCGGCGTGCTTCTTGTGGGTCGGTCAGGAAGGCGCTTTCTTCATCGACATCCATATCGTCTTCCACACCGCCGAGGCGGCCTAGCTCTGCTTCTACGCTGCAATCATGGCGGTGGCAAAAATCGACTACAGATTTTACCAGGCGCACGTTCTCGGTAAGCGGGAAGTGGCTGCCGTCGATCATGGCGCTACGAACCCCTGCGTTCACTTTACGGCTAATATCCGCCAGCGATTCATGGTGATCAAGATGCAGTGCCAGTGGCATGTCATAGCTTTCTGAATAGGCTTCACACAAAGCGAAGATCTCTTCAAAAGCGATATGTTTAAAGGTGCCTGGCGTGCCTGCAAGAATCACCGGCGACTGCATCTCTTTGCAGACTTCCAGAATCGCCTGGATAGTTTCTGCGTTGTGAATATTAAATGCAGGGACGGCGTAACCTCGGGCTTGCGCATCTTGCAGAAGATATTTGGTGGAAATAATACTCATGTTGTAATCCTCTCAGCCTTTCCACGGGTGAATAACGACACCTTTCACAACACGGTTGACTGTGCCGCTGGCGGAAGGGGTATCAGGGGTAATTCCCGCTTTGACGGACTCCGTCAGTGCGAAAATTTGCGCATACATCAGGAAGCAGAAAGCCTGCTCAATGTCGATGAACTCTCGAGAAGGTGGCAGCCAGATGTGTGGCCCTGATTCCACTTCCGGGCAAGGTGATGAGCAGATAGCGACTACGCGCAGGGCCTGTTGGTCACGGCGCAACTCAGCCAGCAAATCAAGGTCGTACTGGCGGGTGTATGGGTGGCTTGAAACCATGACCACAACTAATGTTTCGTTGTTAACCAGTGATTTAGGGCCATGACGGAACCCGGTAGGGGAGTCATAAAATGCCGCCAGTTTTCCGGCTGTGAGTTCCAGAACTTTCAGGGCGGATTCACGCGCTACACCTTGCAAGCCGCCGCTGCCGAGGTAGACGACGCGTCTGAAAGGCAAATCACCGAACACGCTTTCGCTGAGATCACCTTGTGAAGCAATGATCTCTTCACAGCGGTCAGCCACATCCTGGAAAGTGGTGCTGTTGATAACATTCGGTGCAAACACGGCCAGGCAGCTTGCCATCATGGTGGTGATGCTGCTGGTCATGGCGAAGCCACGATCGTGAGTTTCCGGAGGCATTAGCAGTGCCAGTGAATTGCCACTTGTTGCGGCATTTTGATACAGGCTACCGGCTTCATTGCAGGTAATGACCAGGTGATAGCAATCCTTCACCAGTTGGTTGACTAAATCGACCGCCGCCACACTTTCCGGGCTGTTGCCGGATCGGGCAAAAGAGACCAGTAAAGTCGGTTCTTCCTCGGACAGGTAATCAGTCGGGTTGGTAACAAGGTCGGTGGTGGGTACGGCAACAAAGTTTTTCCCGGTGTGGCGTGATAACCACGGCGTAATAATATCGCCAATAAATGCGGAGGTTCCTGCACCCGTCAGGATAATTTTTAGCGAGGTGTTTTGCAGCAAAGGATCAAGGAATGCGTTGATGCTGCTACGTTGATTACCGATATTTTTTAACGATCGGATCCAGCTTTCCGGCTGTTGGCGGATCTCTTTTTCAGTCCAGGTTGATGTGCCGGAAAGACAGGCAGATTGGGTTTCGCTCATAACTCAGTCCTTAGCAGTGCAAGATCATCGGAAGTAGCACAAAGCAGTACAGGACAATCTTTCGTTTTGTTTCATTTACTCAACTTCATGCTTAAATAAAATCTATAGAAAAGAAAACGAAAGGTCAATGTAAGAAAAGCAATAAAACGAAAAATGTGATCCAGAAAAGGATCTGTTTTAATTATTTCATTGATTTAAATGATTATTCTTAAATATTAGATAGTCGAAGTGATTTTAAACGAAAGGAAAAGAAAGGTCTGTCGCGGGGAAAGCGACAGACAAAAGTGAGGAGCAACGAAAGTACTACAGGAGGAATCTCTGGCCACTAATCCAGATGTTCTGAAGCCTTAATTGTGGGTTTAGCGCAATTAAACTGGCGCGTTTCCCCACGGCTATCGAACCTAAATCTTTATCTAATCCGAGCATTTTTGCCGGATGCAGTGACGCCATATGAATGGCATCTTCGGCACAAACGCCCACGTTATTCACCAGGTTTCGTACTGCGGCATCAAGCGCCAGAGTGCTTCCTGCCAGTCCTCCGCTTTCAGTGCGTACGATCCCGTCGCGCATTGTCACCGGGTATCCGCAAATCGAGTAGTCGCCATCAGGCATACCTGCTGCACTCATGGCATCGGTTATCAGCAAAACGCGAGGTTTCGCGCAGCTACAACAAATATTCATGACGGCAGGATGAACGTGATGCCCATCAGCAATTAACTCAAGCCATGCCCGTTTATCGGTTAAACCGGCTCCGGCCATGCCCGGGTTGCGGTGGTGCAGGCCGGTCATACCATTAAAACAATGCACCAGCCCGTCTGCTCCGGCATCAAATGCCTGAATGGTTTCTTCATAACTTGCGGCACTATGGCCAAGCATGACGCGTACATCACGGCTTTTAAGGTGCCTGATTGCCTCGAGTGCTTCCGGTTTTTCAGGCGCCAGTGCCACCACTCGTAAGGTGTTTTGTGACACGGTGATTAACCTGTCCAACTCGGCAATATTCAGTTCGCGGAATAATTCAGGCGGATGAGCACCTTTATTGAGCGGCGTAAAATATGGCCCTTCGAGATAGCTTCCCAGCACGGCGGCACCAGGCCCACCGTGATAGTAGCGCTGCGCGATTCGCTGTAATGCCCGTTCAATGTTGGCAAGCGGAGCTGTGACTGTTGTGGGCAACCAGCTACCCACACCTTCACAAGCTTTATGTTTCGCCAGCCTGTCGAGAACAGCGGGGTCGTCATCCATAACATCAACCCCGTCACCTCCGTGGACATGAATATCAATGTAGGCCGGGCATAACAGTTCAGCATCACGCGCCATCGTTCCCGCAGGAATGGGTTCGATGGCGACAATCGTTTCGTTATCAATAAGTAACTGATGATCGTCTAGCCAGCCTTGCTCGGTGAGAACGCGCCTGGCTCGCAGTAGCGTGGTCATATTCCTTCCTCGACCGCCTCTGCTTCGCGATAACGTCCCATTTCATCGACCAGACTGGTTAAGCCACGATGGCCGCATTCCAGTGCCTGTAGGCGAAATTCTTTACTGCTTAGCCCGTCGCGTTCCAGCACCATTTCCAGCAGTAGTTGCAGGTTGATACCGGTAATCACTTCGCGTCCCGGTTGCTCTAACGCCATGGTTGAAGCAACGCGGAAGGGGGTGCCGCCAAGTAAATCAGTTAAAAACACCAGCCCTTCACTTTCGTCTAATTCGCCAATGGCTGCTTCAAACTGTGAAGTGAGCAATGCCGTTGAAGACGTTTCGGGGAAATCAATGGCGATAAACTGCTCTTGCTCACCAAGAATCTGCTTCATCGCTTTTTCAAGACCGGTGGCAAAGCCACCGTGACCGCTAAGAATAATGCTTAACATATTGTTTTATCTCGCTTACAGGGATTCACTTACAGGAAGTGGGCAAACTTCCCGACAACACCCAACACAACCGTGATACCAATAAGGCGCAAAGGGCTCCAGCCACGGCGCACCAGCGCGTACATGCACAAGGTATAAACCAGTGGTAAAAAGGCCGGCATCAGCTTATCGATAACGTCAGTTTGCAGTTTTACGACGGCATCGCCCGCTGTGATTTCCAGCGTAGTCGCCAGGCGAACATAAGTTGCAACCAGCGCACCAATCACCGTCATCCCAACAATAGACGCGGCATGACCTACTTTGCGAGTGTTGGCTTTGATAAGCGGGATAGCTGCCACACCCATGCGGTAAGCGTAATGAGCAAGACCGAAACGCAAGCCGAGGTGAACGACGTTAAACAGTACGATAAAGATCACTGCGCCGAGTATTGAACCCTGTAACGCAAGACTCGCCCCGATACCGCCACAAATAGGCAACAAGGTCAGCCAGAACATGGCATCGCCAATCCCGCCCAGCGGCGCACCCACGGCAATTTTAGTGCTCTGAATGCTGTTCACATCCTGCTTAGAGCGTTCCATCGCCAGAATAATGCCGATAACAAAGGTCACGAGGAACGGATGGGTGTTGAAGAACCCCATGTGGCCTTTCATGGCGCGAGCCAAATCGTTTTTATTGGTGTGGATCTTTTTCAGCGCCGGCAGCAAACCGTAGAGCCAGCCTGATGCCTGCATACGTTCATAGTTGAATGAGGCCTGTAACAGCATGGAACGCCATGCCACCCGGTTAATATCCTGTTTTGTCAGTTCCGCGCCGATGCTTTGATCTTCATAGACGTTGTCATTCTTTTCGACAGCCGTGGTGTCCGCTACGTTGACGCCCGGCAGAGTCTGTTCGTTAGATACCATCTTCAAATTCCTCTTGCTTCACGTGAGTGGGTTGCTGTGGTGCCGGGTCTTTGCGTAAGAAATCAATCAGCGCCATTGCTAACGCGGCGGCGGCAATGGCCAACACCGGTAGTTTTAGCCAGGCGGCAGCCACAAAGCCGAGAATGAAATAAGGGATGTAGACATTTTTCATCATAATTTTCAGCAGTACGGCAAAGCCGATGGCTGGCATGATGCCACCCGCGACACCGAGGCCGTCAATCAGACGAGCAGGGAGCATGTCGATGGCTGTTTTTGCATGCTCTGCGCCAAAATAGATTGGCAAGAATGCACACAGGAAATAGAAGATGCCGAGAGCCAGTAACGCCAGATAGTTAACACGCTCGATACCATCGGTATCGGCATTTTCTGCCATTCGGTCACAGCGGGCCATTACGCCGGACATAATGGAGAACAGGAAGGTAATCCCCATTTGCACCGCAACGGCGAATGGTACTGCGACGCCGACCGCAACTTCAGGTTTCACGCCAGTGGTAATAGCAAAAGTGGTACCGACGATGGTGCCGATAATCACGTTAGGTGGCTGTGCGCCTGCAAGTGGCGCAAGCCCCATCCAGACCAGCTCCAGCGTACCGCCACACAAAATACCGGTATGAAGATCCCCTAGAATCAAGCCAACCAGTGGCCCTAACACAACCGGGCGGTGCATGTGCGTCAGGCCGTTGAACATATCCAGACCGGCAATAAAGGCCAGAATACCCAACGCTAATGCCTGTAATAAGCTAATTTCCATAGAAAATACCTCAGAGGAGTTTGTAGAGATCCTGAGCGGATTCCGTCGGCACACCCTGAACAAAACATTCTACTCCGGCCTTTTGTAAGCCATTAAAAGCAGCAATATCCTGGTCATTCACAGAGACGGTTTTCGCGATTTGTTGTTTGCCTTCTGCGTAGTGCATGTTGCCGACGTTGATCCGCGTAACAGGCACATCACCTTTCACTAAAGTCAGGAAATCATCCGGGTTTTTGCAAACCAGCAGGATTTTCTGGCGGTCTGCTGCACGGTGAATATTGTCGATAACTTTTTGCAGTGACCAGAAACGTACGGCTATCCCTTCTGCCAGAACCATCTCCATCAAGTTTTGCTGCACGGGGTCTTCTGCGACTTCATCGTTGGCAACGAGGACAAGGTTTGCACCAGCAAAACCGACCCATTGAACACCAACCTGGCCGTGAATTAGTCGCTCATCAATGCGGCTTAATACAATGTTTGGCATGTTATTTTCCTCTTATTATCATTGTGTTATTTGGATTGCTGTGTGCCCAGACAGGCGCAATGGTACTGGCGCAACACGTCCTGGATATGGTCGATAATCAGTTCATGCGACGTTGCCGCGATTTTTCCTTCACGGACCTTAGCGTATTGAAGTGGCAGATACTGACTGATCAGTGGCAAAGGTATGGATTCACCAGCCAGATTGGTAAGAAGTCTTGAATACGCTTCGTCAATGTCATGATCTGGCCAGTAGTAGCGAACGCGGTCGGAGAAGCTATATCCACGTGCCAGACGGCGATCGCTGTCATTGCCGTGATAATGGTGTTTCCAGTATTCAGGGTGCTCAAGCATCACGCTTTCAAGAACATCGCGGAGCCCGGAGCATTTATGTGCTGGGCGTAATTCGCGTTCGATAGCGGCTAATGAAAACAGTGCTTCACGCAGTGCAAAGGTCAGTGCCGGGCCGACTTTCAGAATCGCAAAGTGGTTTTGTACCAGTTGTTGCAATGCCTGTGGCGTCTGGTAATCGGTGGAGTGCGCTTCAAACACCATGGTGTCGAAGGCTTCAATCATCTGGCTTAAGAAAAGTGATTTCTCAGGTTGGTAATCAATAACCTGCGTGTGGTCGAATTCCACGCCTGGCTGGACAACCAGCCCGATAATGCGCGGCCACAAGTCGCTTAAACCTTGTAATTCAAACGCATGGCGATGGGCTTCAAGCGTTGTTTTCGCGGCCTGTGGTGTCGTGACGGCGAGTTCTGCCAGCGTTTCGTGCGCGCCACCTGGGACGGGAACTTCAGTGCCGATAACGTACACCAAATCGGAAGCGCCAAATTTCTCAATACAGGTTTGTTCTGCGATCTTTGCAAGCCGGGCGGCACGCATGGCAACAATGGTGTCGGTCAGAGGAACCGGGTCATCTGCGCAAGACATGCTGCAATCGAGATGAATCTTTTTGAAACCAGCTGCGACATAACAACGGATTAGCTCGTCTGCGTTATGCATCGCTTCTTCTGCGGGCAGAGCCTGCCAACGGTTCGGACCAAGATGATCGCCCCCCAGAATGAGTTGCTCCCGTGGGAAGTGGTATTTGTCTGCCATTTGTTCGACAAAACCACGGAAATCCTCCGGTGTCATTCCGGTATAACCGCCGTGTTGATCGACCTGATTGGACGTTGCTTCTATTAATAAGAGAGATTTTTCGTCCCGACTATGGCGCATCGCCGCTTCGAGAACTAACGGGTGAGCAGAACAAACGGCAAAAATGCCACATCGTGAATCCTGTTTATGGTCGGCCACAAACGCGGTTAAATGTTTCACTTTCCTCTCCGTATGGGTTGGTTATCTATTTGTCTTTCGATTTGTTTCATTTAATAGTGGTGTATCGTGCGATAAAAACAAAACGAAAGATAATAGAATTGAGATCTGTTTCGCAAAAGAAACATAATGAAAGCCTATTTGACACAATGACAGTGAATGCAGCACGCGATGTAAAGGCTTGCTTTCCGCGAAAAGAAAGGTGTTAATAGACAAAGTGAAATGAAACGAAAGGTTTTATGAAAGGATCATGTATGAATAATACCGACGCAGCAACGGACAAGCGTGTAACAGGTACAAGTGAAAGGCGTGAGCAGATCATTCAGCGTCTTCGTCAACAAGGAAGCGTGCAGGTTAATGATCTATCATCATTTTTTGGTGTCTCGACGGTGACGATCCGTAACGATCTGGCTTTTTTGGAAAAGCAGGGCGTTGCGGTGCGTGCTTATGGCGGGGCATTGGTTTGCGATTCGGGAACGGCTGCAGTTGAACCGACCGTTGAGGATAAAAGCTCTCTGAATACTTCGGTCAAGCGCAGCATTGCGCGTGTGGCGGCGGATCTTATCAAGCCAGGTCATCGTGTGATTCTGGACTCCGGTACTACCACGTATGAAATTGCTCGCCATCTACGTAACCATAAGGATGTGATTGCGATGACCAACGGCATGAACGTGGCGAATGCGCTGCTTGAAGCTGAAGGTGTGGAGTTGCTGATGACCGGTGGGCATTTGCGCCGCCAGTCGTTGTCATTCTATGGCGATCAGGCCGATCAATCTTTGCAAAACTATCACTTCGACATTCTGTTCCTGGGTGTCGATGCCATCGATCTTGAGCGTGGCGTGAGTACTCACAACGAAGACGAGGCGCGTCTTAACCGCCGGATGTGTGAAGTGGCCGAGCGTATTATCGTGGTCACGGATTCCAGTAAATTTAACCGCTCAAGCCTGCATAAAATCATCGATACCCAACGCATTCATATGGTTATTACTGATGTGGGGATTCCTGCGGAAAGCCTGAATGGGCTGCGTAAAGTCGGGATTGAAGTGGTATTGGTTGGGGAATAGAAATTGTAATGTTCGTTTCATGCAGGAGGCTGACTTATGGCTGGTTACCAACCGCCTTTTAGTATCACTCCATCTATTATTAATCGAGTGGTCGAGATTGGTGAATTGTTAGGTCGCTGGGCTACGCATGCTGAACAAGCATCGCCGATGCTACGTAAAGAAAACCGTATTCGTACCATCCAGGCCTCGCTTGCAATTGAACATAATAGTCTCTCAACAGAACAGGTTTCCGCCATCATGGATGGTAAACGTGTGTTGGCTCCAGCCAAAGATATCCAGGAAGTCCGTAACGCTATTATTGCTTATGAGGCGATGTCTTCCTGGAAAAGTGGGCGTGTTCAGGACTTGCTAGCGGCGCAACGGATTTTAATGACTGGCCTGGTAGATGCACCAGGACAATTCAGAACAGGCAATGTTGGGGTCTACAGGGAGAAACAATTAATCCATATGGCCCCACCTGCTAATCAGGTTTCACGTTTAATGGCAGATTTACTTGGCTGGTTGGATCAAACGGACGTTCATCCTCTGATTGCGAGTTCCATTTTTCATTATGAGTTTGAATTTATTCACCCTTTCGTTGACGGGAATGGTCGAATGGGGCGGTTATGGCAAACGCTTATTCTGAGCGAGTGGCGTGAAGAACTCGCGTGGTTGCCAGTGGAAACCATCATTCATAATCAACAGAAAAGCTATTACCAGGTATTAGGTGAATGTGATCGGGCAAGCGATTGCACGCTCTTTATAGATTTTATGCTCGAGAAATTAATTGAGGGTCTGAGTGAAGGCATTGCTACTGAGCAAAGTAGAGCCACCAAAGTGGCGGTAGAAATGGCGGGAGAAATGGCGGGAGAAATAAGTGCCAGCGAATACCAACTCCTTACGGTGTTAGCTGATAAACCTCATGTAACCGTTGCTGAATTGATCGAAGTGCTTGGCAGAAGCCGCAGAACGATTGAAAGGAATATCAGGTCACTGCAGGAGAAAGGAAAACTTCAGCGAATGGGAGCGACAAAGAAAGGATTCTGGCGGGTGATATAAAAAGGTGTGGCGCAAACCACACCGACCTGGGTTCACCTTATCCTGCTGCTAATTTATATCCCCGTAAGCGGCTAACACTCAGCATAATCGCTAACACCGTTGCGATAACTGCCATCCACAGACTGAAATGCACTGCGCTGTTTTGCGCATAAATCGACATCATCACACCGACAAAGGCGGCGCCCAGGCACTGTCCGAAGGTGCGCATGATTGCCAGAACACCGGATGCATATCCGCTGTTTTCCCGCGAGGCATTGGACAACATTTCTTTGTTATTCGGGCTTTGGAAACAGCCAAAACCTATTCCGCAAATCAAACTGCGCAGACAGATGTCCCACGCTTGTGCGTGTTCCGGGAGTATTGCCAGCAAAGCAAGACCGATGGCGAAGATAAACAACCCTACTGTTGAGATTATTGCGGCTGAATATCGGTCGGCAAGGCGTCCGGCATGAGGTGCGGCCAGAATAATGCCTATCGGCCATGGAGTGAAAAGCAGTGCTGAGACAAGTGCGCTATAACCGTAAACGCTCTGAAAAAGAAACGGCAGTGCAATGAACGTGATGCCCTGACTAACAAAGGAGGCCAGCGAAGTGAGTGCTGCCAACGAAAACCGTGAAGAGGCAAAGATATTTAGCGGAAGCAAAGGCTTAGCTACGCGGCGCTGAACCCAGATAAACGCAAGTCCGGTGAGAATGGCGATGCTTGCGAAAATCACAGCAGTAGTCAGGTCGCCATTGCCGGGATGGGTAAAAGCATCTGCGGCCATAATCAGTGCGCCTAACGCAATTGCCGAAAGTAAGGCTCCGGCATAATCGAACGATTCGCGTTTCAAAGCCGGGTTATGGGGAACAACACGCAGTGTTAGCAATAAAGAGATAATGCCCAGAGGAATATTAATCGCAAATAGCCATGGCCAACTCAATGTGGAAAGAATTGTGCCTCCCAGAAGCGGTGCGATGGCAGTACTCGTGCCAATCAGCAGCGCGTTCAGGCCAAGTATTCGCCCCAAAAGGCGATTGGGGAAAACTGAGCGTAGTATCGCTGGGCCAATACTTAATGTTGCCGCCCCACCAATACCCTGCAAAACCCGCATGATAACTAACATATCCAGTGACGATGAGAGCGCACATCCCACAGAGGCCAGCGTGAAAAGGCCAAGGCCGAAGGCAAAAATCGAGCGAAAGCCTATGCGGCTGGAAAGGGCGGCAAATATCGCCAACGTCATCGCCGCCGATAATAAATATCCGTTGGAAACCCAGACGGTGGCACCTAATGAAGCGTCTAGCGAGTGTGCTATTTGTGGCAAGGCAATGTTTATCATCGAGCCGTCAAACACGGCCATAGTAGTCATGGTCATGACAGCAGCCATCGCTAAGCCGCGTTCGCGGCCCGGTAATCCTTCATCGCCTGGTTGATTGGTAAATAGTGCCATCGGTTAAAACTCTTTATCTCTGGTGAGTGCCAGAAATATAGCGGCACCGCAGATAAGGCGGAAGGCGCAGCATTTGCATTAATAACCTGCACCAAACGCCTTCTCCCATTTCAACGCGCACGCTACTATTGAGTTTATGACTGAACCCGATCTGAACTTACTTATCGCTCTGGATGTGCTTCTTGCCGAAGGCAGTGTGGCAGGGGCTGCGCGTCGTCTGGGATTAAGCGCCTCCGCGATGAGTCGGACATTAAGCCGCCTGCGCGACACCACTGGCGATCCGCTGCTGGTGCGAGCTGGGCGGAATATGGTGCTGACTCCTTATGCTGAAGATATTCGTGAGCGCACGCAAAATGCCGTCTTTGAAGCTCGAGCGATACTTCGCCCTTCATCGGATGCTCTTAATCTTGCAACACTTGAGCGCAGTTTTACCTTGCGTACTAACGCCGGGTTTATCGAGATATTTGGTGCTGCATTGATTGCTGCGGTAGCCGCCGTTGCGCCTTTGGTACAACTGCGCTTTATGCCAAAACCCGAGAAAACGGTGAAGTATTTGCGTGAAGGTTTAATTGATCTTGAGATCGGTGTACTTGGGGAGATGGGGCCAGAAATACGCTTAACGGCGCTGTATCGGGATAAGTTTGTTGGTGTGGTTAGAAAAAATCATCTGCTGGAGCAAGACGGTGATATTACCGCCACGAAGTATGCCGAGCTGGGGCATGTCGTGGTTTCCCGCCATGAACGAGGAACGGGGCCGGTTGATGTGTTGCTGGCAGAACTGAATTTAAGCCGCAAAATTGCGGCGATGGTGCCTGGGTTTCCCGCGGCGATTGCGGTGGCGCAGGCGTCAGATTTAGTCGCGTTGGTGCCAGCAACTTTCTTGCTTAACCAGCCGGGGTTGAATGGCAATTCAGGTGAGGCCAGGCTTTATGTTTTTGAGCTGCCGGTAAAAACCAATGAGATTACGGTGTCGTTGATGTGGCATCCGCGTTCGGAAGCAGACCCAGCGCATCGCTGGCTGCGGCAATTGGTGTTGAAGGTTTGCCGAGAAAAAGTGCCGGGGTAAGGCGCCCAGGCCGTAAGACCCCGGGAGCATAGTAACTATGTCACCGGGGCGCACGGCTGCAGCCAACGCATCTGCAGCTTGAAGTATGATGAGTATCAGGTCACCGGCGCTGGGTTGAAAACGGCCAGTGCATTATGAAGCCCCCACTGATCTGAGAAGGTTTTCTTACGACCACTCGCCACATCAAGAATAAATTTGAATAACTCCCAGCCCACATCCTCAATGGTTGCTTCGCCTGTGGCGATGGTGCCGGCGTTGATGTCCATTAAGTCATACCAACGGTTGGCCAGTGCAGTACGGGTCGCCATTTTAATGACAGGCACAGCCAGCAAACCGTACGGCGTACCGCGCCCGGTTGTGAACACTTGTACCGTAATACCTGAGGCCACCTGCTGTGTGCCGCAAACGAAATCACTGGCAGGGGTTGCTGCGAAAATCAGGCCGCGTTTGGTTGGGCGTTGTCCTGGTGAAAGCACCTCAACAATGGCGCTTTGGCCTGATTTAGCAATTGAACCAAGTGCTTTTTCCACCACGTTTGCCAGGCCACCTTTTTTGTTGCCCGGGGACGGGTTGGCGCTACGGTCGGTTTTACCCATATCAAGATAGTTGTCGTACCATTCCATCTCTTCGAGCAGGCGTTTGCCCACTTCTTCATTGATGGCGCGCGGTGTTAAAAGGTGGATGGCATCACGTACTTCAGTGACTTCAGAGAACATGACTGTTCCACCGCAACGCACAATCAGATCAGATGCATAGCCAACAGCTGGGTTCGCAGTCACGCCTGAGAACGCATCGCTACCGCCGCACTGCATACCCACAACCAGGTCAGACGCCGGGCAGGTTTCACGTTGGCGTTGGTTCAGTTTGACCAGATGGCGCTCAGCGACGTTAAGAATGTCATCGACCATCGATTTAAAGCCGACGTGGTGTTCATCTTGCAGGCGCACGATACTTGCATCGCCAACATTAATAGTTTGAACGTCATCGGTACCCTCCAGCAGACGCTCTGGCTGTAGTTTTTCACAGCCCAGGCCAATCACCATAATTTCGCCGCCAAAGTTTGGATTCAGAGAAATGTTATGGATAGTGCGAATAGGGATGACCGCTGCAGGCGCGTTGATCGCCACACCACAGCCGTAAAGGTGATTCAGACCAACTACGCCGTCGACATTCGGGTAGCGTGGCAACAACTCACGTTCAATAATTTTGATGACATAATCCACAACACCTGCAACGCAATGTACGCTGGTGGTGATGCCAAGCAGATTTTTGGTGCCTACACTGCCGTCAGCATTGCGATAACCTTCGAAGGTATAACCTTCCAGTGCTGGTAAAGACTCTGGCACTTTTGTTGCCAACGGCAGGGTGTGAAGCGGCGGTGCTTTTGGCAGTTCTACTAAGGATTCGTCAATCCAGCTACCGCGTGGAATATCACGTACCGCGTAACCAATCACTTCGCCATAACGAACAATTTCGCCATGCGCCGGAATATCAACCAGTGCAGCTTTATGACCTTGCGGGATATGTTCGATAAGTTCCAGTCCATCCGGAAATTGAGTACCGGCTTTCAGACCATTGTCATTAACAATAATAGCGACGTTATCTGTCTCATGAACTTTTATATAAAAAGAACCAGGGGGTTGTTGTTTAATTTCAATATTCGACATTGCCGCTATTCTCCAGAATTTTTCTAATCATGACTTCTCACAAGCTAAATAAAGAATGTCAGGCTGTGAGAAATAAAAATGTGAGCGAGATCACTTTATATTGTGAGGCATTGCTAACCAGGGAGGGTTATCTATGAAATTGTGCAATACACCCCACAAACATGTGCATAAGTTTAATTATTTGGCTTTTAAAGTGTTATCAATTGGGCGTATGCCTAATGTCCATTTGTTATGTGCTGGCTATACTGTGTTGCGAATGACAAACACCAGGTTAATTTCAGAGAGCAGTGTTATCCCGAAAATATATTCGTGAAATATTGCTTTATATAAATAAAAAATCCTTGAATTAAGTACCCGCAACAGAGGATGTAGAAAATGATTTTGGATACAGCAGTTGAGTCGAAAAAAGGTAAGAACACACGATATTTAATATTATTAATTATCTTTATTGTAACGACGATTAACTACGCAGATCGCGCCACTCTTTCTATTGCGGGTACTGAAGTTGCTAAAGAATTACAGCTCAGTGCAATCTCAATGGGCTATATTTTCTCGGCATTTGGTTGGGCATACCTGTTAATGCAAATCCCTGGCGGCTGGTTACTTGACCGCTACGGCTCGAAGAAAGTTTATACCTACAGTCTGTTTTTCTGGTCGCTGTTTACGTTCATGCAGGGCTTTGTTGATATGGTGCCGCTGGCCTACGCCGGTATCTCCATGTTTATCATGCGTTTTATGCTCGGATTCTCTGAAGCGCCATCGTTCCCGGCTAACGCCCGTATTGTTGCGGCCTGGTTCCCGACAAAAGAACGCGGCACTGCTTCAGCCATTTTTAACTCTGCACAATATTTCTCGCTGGCGCTGTTCTCACCTTTACTCGGTTGGCTGACTTTCGCATGGGGTTGGGAGCATGTGTTTACCGTGATGGGCGGTATCGGTTTTGTACTGACCTTCCTGTGGGTGAAGTTTATCCATAACCCGACTGACCACCCGCGTATGTCAAAAGAAGAGCTGGATTACATCACTCAAGGCGGCGCAGTGGTTGATATGGACCACAAAAAACCTGGTGCCGTGGTTGAAGGACCAAAACTTCATTACATCAAGCAGTTACTGACTAACCGTATGATGCTGGGCGTGTTCTTCGGTCAGTACTTTATCAACACCATTACCTGGTTCTTCCTGACCTGGTTCCCGATTTACCTGGTGCAAGATAAAGGTATGTCGATTCTGAAAGTGGGTATGGTCGCTTCAATTCCGGCGCTGTGTGGTTTCGCAGGTGGTGTGTTGGGCGGCGTATTCTCCGATTCGTTAATCAAACGCGGTTACTCACTGACCGTTGCTCGTAAGATACCGATTGTTCTCGGGATGTTGCTTGCTTCAACCATCATTCTTTGTAACTACACCGAAAGCACGGCTCTGGTTATCACCCTGATGGCATTTGCCTTCTTCGGTAAAGGTTTTGGCGCGCTGGGCTGGCCGGTTATTGCCGACACCGCACCAAAAGAGATGGTCGGCCTGTGCGGTGCTGTGTTCAACGTGTTCGGTAACGTCGCTTCTATCGTAACGCCACTGGTGATTGGTTACCTGGTCAGCGAACTCCACTCCTTCAATGCGGCACTGATTTTCGTTGGTTGCTCGGCACTGGCAGCGATGGTTTGTTATCTGTTCGTAGTGGGTGACATTAAACGTATGGAATTGCAGAAGTAAGCAACCACAAAATTAAGGTAAGGCTCATGAATAGCAACGTTTTCCCAAATAAATTCAAAGCAGCACTGGCAGCACACCAGACGCAAATCGGTTGCTGGTCTGCACTGGCAAATCCTATCAGTACGGAAGTGCTGGGCCTGGCTGGGTTCGACTGGATTGTGCTCGATGGCGAACATGCACCAAACGATATCACCACATTCATTCCACAGTTGATGGCATTAAAAGGCAGCGAAAGTGCCGCCGTAGTGCGCGCGCCGACCAATGACCCGGTGATCATCAAGCGCCTGCTGGATATCGGCTTCTATAACTTCCTGATCCCGTTTGTGGAAACGCAGGAAGAGGCTGAGCTGGCGGTCTCTTCAACCCGTTACCCACCGGAAGGGATTCGTGGGGTGTCCGTTTCACACCGCGCCAATATGTTTGGCACCGTGCCGGACTACTTTGCGCAGTCCAACAAGAACATCTCTATCCTGGTTCAGATTGAAAGCCAGCAGGGCGTTGATAACGTAGATGCCATCGCTGCAACCGACGGTGTTGATGGGATTTTCGTTGGGCCAAGTGACCTTGCTGCGGCATTAGGCCATCTGGGTAATGCTTCGCATCCGGACGTGCAGCAATGCATCAAACACATCTTTGCCCGAGCTAAAGCACACGGTAAACCAGCCGGCATTCTGGCACCAGTTGAAGCTGACGCGCGTCGTTATATGGAATGGGGCGCCACCTTCGTGGCTGTGGGCAGTGATTTAGGCTGCTTCCGCTCGGCAACCCAGAAATTGGCTGATTCTTTTAAAAAATAACCACCACCTGAAAAGAGAGACTGAATTATGACACTGAAAGTTGGGTTTATTGGCCTGGGTATCATGGGCAAACCAATGAGTAAAAACCTCATCAAAGCCGGTTATTCACTGGTGGTTGCCGACCGTAATGCAGAGGTAATTGCTGAAGTTATCGCAGCCGGTGCAGAAACTGCCGCCACACCAAAAGATATTGCTGAGCAGTGCGATGTGATTATCACCATGCTGCCTAACTCCCCACACGTTAAAGAAGTGGCGTTGGGCGAAAACGGCATTATCGAAGGGGCAAAACCGGGCACCGTCGTTATCGACATGAGTTCCATCGCACCGCTGGCGAGCCGCGAAATTAGTGAAGCACTAAAAGCAAAAGGCATCGATATGCTGGATGCACCCGTGAGCGGTGGCGAACCTAAAGCTATCGAAGGCACGCTGTCCGTCATGGTTGGCGGTGATAAAGCGATTTTCGACAAGTATTACGACCTGCTCAAATCAATGGCCGGTTCCGTGGTGCACACCGGTGATATTGGTGCGGGCAACGTCACCAAACTGGCAAACCAGGTGATTGTAGCGCTGAACATTGCTGCGATGTCTGAAGCACTGGTGCTGGCAACCAAAGCGGGTGTAAACCCAGAATTAGTCTTCCAGGCGATTCGTGGTGGTCTTGCGGGCAGCACCGTTCTGGAGGCGAAAGCGCCGATGGTTTTAGATCGCAACTTCAAGCCTGGTTTCCGAATCGACCTGCACATTAAAGATCTGGCGAACGCGCTGGATACTTCCCACGGTGTGGGCGCGCAATTACCACTGACTGCGGCAGTAATGGAAATGATGCAAGCGCTGCGTGCAGACGGCCATGGTAACGATGACCATAGCGCAATCGCGTGCTACTACGAAAAACTGGCGAAAGTAGAAGTCAGTAAATAAAAGAGATGGGCACCTCTTGGGTGCCCGGTTTTCTCGGCCCTATTGTTTTGGCATGGACTCATTATGAAAATCGTAATCGCACCCGACTCTTATAAAGAAAGCCTCTCAGCGGTTGATGTGGCACAGGCTATTGAAAAAGGATTCCGCGAAATATTTCCTGATGCGGAATACATATCTGTCCCGGTTGCTGATGGTGGGGAAGGTACGGTCGATGCCATGATCAGTGCAACACAGGGCAAGAAAATCACCACTACGGTGACAGGGCCGCTAGGCGAGCCTGTTACAGCATATTGGGGTCTGTCCGGTGACGGTCAAACCGCGTTTATCGAAATGGCTGAAGCCAGTGGGCTTGCACTGGTGCCTATTGTGAACCGCAATCCTCTGATTACGACTTCGCACGGTACTGGTGAACTGATTTTACGGGCTCTGGATAACGGTGCGCGCAACATTATTATCGGTATTGGTGGCAGCGCAACTAACGACGGCGGCGCGGGCATGGTACAGGCGCTGGGCGCGAAACTGTGCGATGCAGTCGGTAAAGAAATTAGTCACGGTGGTGGCAGCTTAATGAGCCTGAATAGCATCGATATTTCAGGTCTCGATAGTCGTTTGGCTGACTGTGTGATTAACGTTGCCTGTGATGTGACGAATCCATTAATTGGTGATAACGGCGCTTCACGTGTTTTTGGGCCACAAAAAGGGGCCGATGAAGCGATGATTCTTGAGCTGGATGCCAATCTTGCTCATTTTGCTGATGTAATTAAAAAAGACTTACGTATTGATGTGAAAAACGCCCCTGGAGCGGGAGCTGCGGGCGGTATGGGCGCGGCATTAATGGCGTTTCTCGGCGCGGAACTACGTAGCGGAGTCGAGATAGTGACGGAAGCTTTGCGCCTTGAAGAACATATTCATGATTGCTCGCTGGTGGTGACTGGTGAAGGGCGTATGGATAGTCAGAGTATCCGCGGCAAAGTGCCGGTGGGTGTGGCAGCGGTGGCGAAAAAGTACCACAAGCCGGTGATTGGTATCGCGGGCTCGTTGACCAGTGATGTGGCGGTTGTTCATCAATATGGCATTGATGCCGTGTTTAGTGTGCTGACTAGTATTGGTACGCTCGAAGAGGCGCTGAAAAATGCGTTCGATAATATTTACCGTGCTTCGCGCAATATTGCAGCAGCGGTAGCTATTGGGATGAATACTACATCTTAGATTCCCCTAAATAATTCAAGTTGTGGGAAGGCGTGACAGGGGAGCGCAAACCCTCTATAATCCGCGCCGAAGCTGACCAGACAGTCGCCGCTTCGTCGTCGTCCTTCTTCGGAAGGAGACGGGCGGAGGGGAGGAAAGTCCGGGCTCCATAGGGCAGGGTGCCAGGTAACGCCTGGGGGGGTAACCCACGACCAGTGCAACAGAGAGCAAACCGCCGATGGCCCGCGCAAGCGGGATCAGGTAAGGGTGAAAGGGTGCGGTAAGAGCGCACCGCGCGTCTGGTAACAGTTCGCGGCACGGTAAACTCCACCCGGAGCAAGGCCAAATAGGGGTTCATAAGGTACGGCCCGTACTGAACCCGGGTAGGCTGCTTGAGCCAGTGAGCGATTGCTGGCCTAGATGAATGACTGTCCACGACAGAACCCGGCTTATCGGTCAGCTTCAACCATTCAACAAAAACCCCGCTTCGGCGGGGTTTTTGTTTTTCTGCCTTCCATTACCATAGTAGAACTCCTTTCATCACCAGGCAGCACTGTCATGATCAAATCCATCTTCATCGACAACTACCGATCTGTACGCAAACTCTCCATTGATTTGGGGCGGCTGAACGTGGTTTTCGGCCCGAATGGTTGCGGTAAATCCAATATCTATAAAGCAATCCATTTGATCCACGGCGCAGCAATGGGGCAGTTGTCACACTGGTTGTCTGATGAAGGTGGGATTCAAAAGGTTATGTGGGCAGGCGATCGTGCCAAAGGGTATGCCAGTGCGCCACGACGTATGACACTTGCTGTAGATACCGACGACTTTGAATACGAATTGCAGGTCGGCTTCCCGGATAAGTTACCCTACCCAACGATGTTTGACCTCGATCCCATCGTAAAAGAAGAGCAAATCTGGCTGAGTGGTTTTCGCCGCCGGCCTTCTTCGTCAATTATGCATCGCCGCAACCAGGCTGTTTTTCTCAACGACGTAAACGGTGAGAAAGTGACGCATGCCGCCACGCTTTACGAAAACGAGTCTTTGTTCGGCCAGCTTGGCGAGCCACACCTTTATCCTGAAGTTTCCAGCGCCCGTGAAACGCTGCGTAACTGGCGTTTCTACCATGAGTTCGATATCACAAAAGGAGCCGGGCTGCGCTTGCCGCAGGTTGGTTACCGTTCGCCAGTGTTAGCGGGTGATGGGCTAAACCTGGCCGCTGCGTTTCAGACCATCGTTGAAATTGGTGATAGCGAGTTACTGTTTGAGGTGCTGGATGAAGCTTTCCCTGAATGCACATTTTTCTGTGATAACAGTAACGGACGTTTCCAGATGATGATGCACCGGCAGGGGATTAACCGCCCGCTGGAGTCGGCTGAGTTTTCCGATGGGACATTACGATTTTTGTGCCTGACCGTGGCGCTACTGAGTCCGCGTCCACCGCGCTTTATTGCATTGAATGAACCGGAAAATAGCCTGCATCCCCAGATGTTACCGGCGCTTGCTCGCCTGATTGCCGAAGCGAGTCGCTACACGCAAATCTGGTTAACCAGCCATTCGCCAGAATTGGCCACATTTATTGAAAAACATACGCCGTTTACGCTTTATCAGTTGGGGATTGAGAATGGGGAAACGCGAGTTAACCGTCTCTCGTGATCGTTTACTGTAAGAAAATGTCTTGATGATAGGAGAAAAATCTTAACCGTAACCTTATTGAAACAATAATCAGAGGTTCCTGCTAAAGCGATGCCAGAGTGTGAAGTGCATCAAAATACTCGTTCTCTGATGTTACAGGCTATTAACCTCGCTTGTTGCGTCAGCTCACACTGCCCTGTTGAGTCTGAATTCGCTTAAAAACAAATAATTTAGTAAAAATCGTTTAAAAATAACTACTTAAGTGTTTCTCTCAACTTCTGGAATAATTATTTCCTACACAAAATGCAAAGTGTGAATCATAACTGAATATATTTCTCTGAATGGAGGATTATTTTCTCTTTTATTGCGAATGTGCAGATGGAGTAGCAAATTTTTTCTCCTCCGCACGCGCTATCCTTTTTACATTCGAATAAGACCAGAAAACACGTCTTCATGTTTTTAATGGTCTGGGAAATCACTCTGTAATAAACACTCATAATTAAAACCTACACATTAAAGCGAGCATTTTATGGAAACAGGAAGCATTACTGCCGTTAATATTCCGGCATCGAATCGCGCAGGAATGACTGAAAGTGAATGGCAAGCCGCCACCAAATTTGACAGCACTGATGTCGGCTGGATCATTATGAGTATTGGCATGGCAATTGGTGCAGGAATAGTTTTTCTACCCGTTCAGGTTGGATTAATGGGATTATGGGTTTTCCTTCTTTCATCGATAGTCGGCTATCCAGCAATGTATCTGTTTCAGCGTTTATTTATTAATACGCTGGCGGAATCCCCGGAGTGTAAAGATTACCCAAGTGTGATAAGCGGTTATTTGGGTAAAAACTGGGGGATATTATTGGGTTTACTCTATTTTATTATGCTGGTTATCTGGATGTTTGTTTACTCCACAGCCATCACTAATGACAGTGCCTCTTATTTACATACGTTTGGCGTCACAGAAGGACTGTTATCGGATAACCCCTTCTATGGCCTGGTGCTGATTTGTATTCTGGTCGCCATCTCATCCCGCGGTGAAAAGCTCTTATTTAAAGTTTCAAGATACATGGTGCTAACCAAGCTTTTAGTGGTCGCCGCGTTGGGTGTTTCTATGGTCGGGATGTGGCACTTGTATAACGCCGGCACGCTGCCGCCAATGGGGTTGCTGCTGAAGAATGCGATTATTACACTGCCATTTACGCTGACGTCTATTCTGTTTATCCAGACGCTTAGCCCGATGGTTATTTCGTACCGTTCTAAAGAAAAATCACGCGAAGTGGCTCGTTTCAAAGCGCTGCGTGCGATGAACATCGCTTTTGGCATTCTGTTTGTGACCGTTTTCTTTTATGCAGTCTCTTTTACTCTTGCGATGGGCCATGACGAGGCGGTAAAAGCGTATGAGCAAAATATTTCAGCGCTGGCTATTGCCGCCCAGTTTATTAACGGAAATGCCGGGGCATGGGTCACTGTGGTCAGCGTGATATTAAATATCTTCGCTGTTATGACCGCATTCTTTGGGGTTTATCTCGGATTCCGTGAAGCAACGCAAGGTATCGTGATTAATATTCTGCGCCGTAAAATGCCTGCAGAAAAAATTAATGAGAAATGGGTGCAGCGTGGAATTATGGTATTCGCCATATTACTGGCGTGGAGTGCGATTGTACTGAACGCTCCGGTATTAAGTTTTACCTCAATCTGTAGCCCAATATTTGGCATGGTAGGGTGCTTAATTCCAGCCTGGCTGGTCTATAAAGTCCCTGCATTGCATAAATATAAAGGTGTCTCACTGGTCATTATTGTTATCACTGGCCTCTTATTGTGTATTTCTCCATTCCTTGCATTCTCCTGATTGCAGGCATGTGTTTTCTGAATATAAGCGTTAAGGTTAAAAAATGGCAAATTCTGCAATTAACCCGGCATGGGCTGAACTCATCCTGGCTGTGAAACAAAATGTGAAGCCCGCAGTGGGCTGCACAGAACCCATTTCGTTAGCGCTGGCAAGTGCATTGGCCGCCTCGCATCTGGCGGGGCCAGTTACAAGCATCGAGGCTCGCGTTTCACCGAATCTAATGAAAAATGGTATGGGCGTTACTGTTCCGGGAACCGGGATGGTCGGTCTGCCTATCGCCGCTGCGGTGGGAGCGCTCGGGGGCGACCCACTTGCGGGACTGGAAGTACTCAAAGGCGCGCCGGTTGAAGCGATTGCTGCCGCAAAACTGCTGCTGGTACGTGGCGATGTGAAGGTCAGCATTCAACAACCGTGCGATGAGATTTTATATACCTGCGTGACGGTATTTACCGCCAAAGAGTCGGCAATGGTGGTCATCGCTGGCGAACACACCCGAGTCATCAGAATCGAGAAAGACGGCGATGTGCTGTTTGATGCCGCTGAAGATTGTCAGGTGGAAGGAAAGGTGCAAACTTGCTCGATGGAAAATGTCAGCCTTGAGCAGATTGTTGAGTTTGCACAGGGCGTTCCCTTTGATGAAATTGGTTTTATTCTTGATGCGGCCTTGTTGAATAACGAGCTTTCCCGCGAAGGTTTGCGGGTGCAGTACGGTTTGCATATCGGTTCGACGTTACAGCGGCAGCTTGATCGTGGCCTGATGGCAAATGATCTGTTGAGCGACATTATGATCCGTACGGCCGCCGCTTCTGATGCACGTATGGGTGGCGCGTGTCTTCCGGCAATGAGCAACTCAGGTTCCGGCAATCAAGGTATTGCCGCGACAATGCCGGTGGTTGTGGTGGCTGAACATCTTGCCTGTGACCGTGAGAAACTGGCGCGAGCGCTGATACTGTCGCATCTGACGGCGATTTATATTCACCATCAGTTGCCGGCACTCTCTGCATTATGCGCGGCAACCACCGCAGCAATGGGGGCGGCGGCAGGGATCACCTGGTTAATCGACGGCAGCTACAAAAGCATTTCAATGGCTATCAGCAATATGATCGGTGATGTTAGCGGTATGATTTGTGATGGGGCTTCAAACAGTTGCGCGATGAAAGTGTCTACCAGCGCCGCTTCGGCATGGAAAGCGGTACTGATGGCACTTGATAATACGTCGGTCAGCGGAAATGAGGGGATCGTAGCTCATGATGTAGAGCAGTCGATCCGTAATCTTTGTGCGCTGGCAAGTCAGGCGATGCAGCACACCGATCGTCAGATTATTGCGATTATGGCAAGTAAGGTCGCGTAACTCAGAGGCTGGCTTCTTCTTCCGCCAGTCGTACATCTGCTTCGACAACAATCGCTTCCAGTTCGTTGAGCATCTCGTCGTAACTCAGCCCGGCATCAGCGGTTGTTGCCTCAACTACAACCGCTGACACTGCTTTTTTGGTTGCTTTCTTCGTCGATGGTTTTTTGCTCACGGATAACTCCTGTTGGTCTATTCCTGATACTGGTCAGACCGGTAAATCTATCAGCAATGCACGCAATGGGGTATCTGCAACCAGCGTAATGTTAGCTTCATCACGGATAAAAGCGCCGTCACCACAGGTAAGGCCTTCTTTTTCTTCGGCAGATGTTACAGCGTGAACCGTACCATGAATTGACTGTAAATAAGCACGCGGGCCGTGTAGCTGGAAACTGAGCTGCTGGCCTTTCTCCAGTTCAATCTGGTGAATCCATACTTGTTGGCGCAGTTGTAGGCTCTCTTTACTACCATCCGGCGAGGCCAGTAATTGTTGTGACTCATCAGTAAGCGTGATTTTCTGCACCAGCGGATTTTCGCGCTCCGGGCAAGCATCAAGCCATAGTTGCATCCGCGTAAGAGAGTTCTCTTTACTCAGGTTATGCTCGCTGTAACTGAGTCCTGGCTGGGTGGAAATGAGCAGTGCTTCACCCGCTTTAGCCTGAACGTGGTTGCCCTCGCTGTCGCGGTATTCCGCTTCGCCTTCGAGAATCAAATTGAGAATATCAACCTTCGGATAGGTACGTGGCTGGAATGACGCACCCGGTGCTAACACTTCCTGGTTGAGTACGCGCAACGAAGCATAGCCCAACAATTTCGGGTCGAAATAGTGACCGAAGGAAAACGTATAGCGGGCCTGGAGCCATCCATAGTCCGCTTTCCCGCATTGTTTGGCAGTTCTTGGCGTAATCATAATTTCTTGACCTCTTTTTACACTGTACCCATGGTAAAGCTCTGGACGCTGCATTGTTAGCCAGTTAATCTGCTTGGTATGTTCAAATTTCCTGAATGAGAACGAGATGGCTAAAGAGAGAGCATTGACGCTAGAGGCTTTGCGGGTCATGGACGCAATTGACAGGCGTGGGAGTTTTGCCGCTGCTGCTGATGAATTGGGGCGTGTACCGTCGGCGCTGAGTTACACCATGCAGAAGTTGGAAGAAGAACTGGATGTCGTGCTGTTTGACCGTTCAGGCCATCGCACCAAATTTACCAATGTCGGGAGGATGTTACTGGAGCGCGGGCGAGTTTTGCTCGAAGCGGCTGAAAAACTTACCACTGACGCCGAAGCGCTGGCGCGTGGTTGGGAAACGCATCTCACCATTGTTACAGAGGCTCTGGTGCCGACAGCGAAGCTGTATCCGCTGGTGGAAAAACTGGCCGGTAAAGCTGACACCCAGTTGTCGATTATTACTGAAGTACTGGCGGGTTCATGGGAGCGTTTAGAGCAAGGCCGGGCGGATATTGTGATTGCTCCGGATATGCACTTCCGTTCTTCATCTGAGATTAACTCACGCAAGCTGTATAAGGTGATGAGCGTTTATGTCGCGGCACCTGATCACCCGATTCACAATGAACCGGAGCCGCTTTCAGAAGTGACGCGCGTGAAGTATCGCGGTATCGCGGTTGCTGATACCGCACGGGAACGTCCTGTGCTGACAGTGCAGCTACTGGATAAACAGCCGCGTCTTACGGTAAGTAGCATGGAAGATAAACGCCAGGCATTGCTGGCCGGTTTGGGTGTGGCAACGATGCCTTATCCGATGGTCGAGCAGGATATTGCTGAAGGACGACTACGTGTGGTGAGTCCTGAATATACCAATGAAATTGACATTATCATGGCGTGGCGACGCGATAGCATGGGCGAAGCAAAAGCCTGGTGCTTGCGTGAAATTCCAAAATTATTGAAATAAAAAGGGTGGGCAGCTTTTGCGCTGCTCCACCCTTTTTAAGTGAGTTTGTTGGGCGCGAAAGCACTACCCGCCACGATGCTTAAATTATTATTCACTAACGAATCGTGCATCCAGGCGCTTTGGGTCCGCACCATACTCGTTTTCGCCTGGCGTGCCGTTCTGGCAATTAAACGCCAGAATAATCAACCAGCCCACTAACGGAATTAACAACAGTAACAGCCACCAGGCTGAACGGTCGGTATCGTGTAGGCGTCGGAACTGTACGGCCCAGTAAGGAAGAAAAATCAGTACGCCGTAAATGGTGGTCAATGCGCCTTCATCCCCTGCAATTCGTAGCCCTAACATCTTGTCCAGGATGCTTAAAACCACGGTGAGCACAAGGTTGACCAGGATAAACATCCAGAACTCTTTGCGGCGTGCACGTCCACTAAAGCCAAGATAATTTTTTAAAACTTTGAAATACCAATCCATTTGTAGCCCGCCTTGATTTTTTATCAATCACTTGATCTGTAAGCGATCTATTTCAAGAATAGCCGTGAATGGATTTTACGTAAATCATAGTTCATATGAATTTTATCAACCCTTGTTAAACCGTTCGTCGCGCCCGTGAGGCTCATTCAAATCCTGAGCGGGGCCAATGGAAATAATCCCGGTAGGGTTAATGGTTTTATGGCTGCGGTAATAGTGGTGGCGGATATGCGCGAAGTCGACAGTTTCAGCGATGCCCGGCATTTGGTAGATATCACGTAAGAATCCGTACACATTCAGGTAATCGCTAATGCGATGTTTGTCGCATTTGAAGTGGGTGACATATACCGGGTCGAAACGCACCAGTGTGGTCCACAAACGAATATCCGCTTCCGTAAGTTGGTCGCCAGTTAAATAGCGGTGCTGGCCGAGGATTTGTTCTACACGTGCCAGCGCTTCAAATACTTTGGTTACGGCTTCATCGTAAGCTTCTTGAGACGTAGCAAAACCGGCTTTATATACGCCGTTATTAATGCCGTCGTAAATCCAGCTATTTAGATCATCAATCTGGCTACGTAATGCAGTTGGGTAATAATCCCCCGCGCGAGCACCTTGTGCATCAAACGCAGTATTCAGCATACGGATGATTTCAGCAGATTCGTTACTGACGATAGTCTGTGTTTTCTTATCCCATAAAACAGGTACGGTAACGCGCCCGGTGTAATCTGAATCAGCTTGTAAATAGAGCTGATAGAGATATTCATGCTGGTATAAGCCATCACCGGTAGCGTTTGGGAAATCATCATCAAACGTCCAGCCATCCTGCAACATGAGCGGGTTAACCACAGAAACAGAGATAAGAGACTCGAGGCCTTTTAACGCGCGCATGATTAACGTGCGGTGCGCCCAGGGGCAGGCGAGGGAGACATAAAGATGATAGCGGTCTTTTTCAGCAGCAAAACCACCTTTACCGGTTGGGCCGGGTTCACCATCCGCTGTTAGCCAGTTGCGAAAAGCTGACTCTGAGCGTTTGAAACTGCCGCCTGTGGATTTGGTGTCGTACCAGACATCGTGCCAGACGCCATCAATTAATTGTCCCATTTCATTCTCCTCGTGAGCCTTAAAAACAAAAAAGCGAAGGGATTAACCTTCGCTTTTACTTCTAATCAGTATAGAAGCCTTACCAGTTTTTCTTCAGAATACGGTCGATGCTGTAGGCACCTGGTCCGAAGATAGCCAGTAACAGGTAACCACCGGCGATGGTGAAGTTCTTCATAAACATTGTTGAGTTCATGCCCTGGCTGAAATCACCGTGGAACAAGAACGCTGTCAGAATTGTGAACACGGCAGTGATAATCGCTGTGGTACGAGTAAAGAAACCGAACAGAATTGCCAGGCCGCCGCCAAACTCAAGCAGAATGGTCAATGGCAGTAAAAACCCAGGAACACCCATCGCTTCCATATATTGTTGAGTGCCGGCATAACCGTTAATTTTGCCCCAACCTGCAACGATGAACAGAATCGGCATCAGGATACGAGCTAACAGAACACCTGCATCATCTAATTTTTTCATTTTACTCTCCAGCGAATCTCTTGTGGGTGCTATCAGCCCAGGGATGTTTGTCTTTGCAATTCCCGGAGTTACCGGTGATTGCGGTTGATGGAAAGGATAATAGACGGGACGTTAAGGGATTGTTAGCAAGGAAAACTGTCGATGTTTTTCAATATTACTGACTAATAAAAACGCCGCCTGAATAAGGCGGCGTTGGAGACTAATGCGATTGCGGCTGTATTGTGTTGCGAATCAGGCGCCATGTACTCCAGACGCCTAGCCCGCGCCTTGCCCAACGCATCAGGAAGCCAGGGTGGCGCACTGTCCAGATAGCCATAGCACTGCTGGCGACTAATGCATACCGGCGTAAGCTAATCAGTGTGTTCCAGCTTCTGTCATAAGTCGCTGTCACTTCAAGCCAGTCGCGTTTGCTTGCACTTAAATCCAGCCGTTGCTGCTGAATCTGGCTGAGTAAAAATGCTTTGCGTTTATCTAGCTCACGTTTACTCATAGTTTGTCATCTTCCAGCAACGAGCGGTCATTTTCGAGCTCGCGACGGGTATGGCGAAGCAAAGTGGACTGACGCGATTTATGCAGAGTCCAGATACCACCGATGAAAGCCAGACCCAACAAAACGACTGTTGTCGCGATCATAGCGTTCAGGCGGTATTGCGGCTCGACGGCCCAGAAAACCAGCACCACAAGACTCATTAAGCCAAATGCAGCAAACAGCATGGTTAACCCAAGCATCAGGAGTAACTGGATGAGATGTGCTTTCTCCTCTTCCAGTTCCACGACTGCAAGCCGCACACGCGTTTCCACCATCCCAACGATGATAGTGACAAGGCGCTGGCCAATGCCGAGCACGCCTTTACCTGGACCTTGAGGTTGATGGGATTCAGGCATAATTAACGACGCGTCAGCAGGACACCGAGTACGACGCCAATCGCCGCCCCAATGCCAACACCAGTCCATGGGTTTTCACGCACATAATCGTCAGCTTTCGCGGCGGCTTCACGGGTTTGTTTAGCAATAACATCTCCGGTATCACCCAGGCGTACACGGCTTTCTTTCAGTGCTTTTTCAGCTTTGCCACGCAGCTTTTCAAGTTCAGATTTTGATTTATCCGTCGATGCACTCAGCACCTCTTCAAGGGTATCTGCCAGGGATTTCAACTCAGCGCGCAAATGTTCTGATGTAGTATCTTTTGACATGGTTCTCTCCAGGTGTTTGAGGTTGATCCTTAAAACTTAGTAATCACGAGCCTGCAAAGTTTTCAGCTCGTGCTCAGCTTCAGCCAGTTTCTGTTCCCGTTTTGAAATTTTATCAGCATCGCCTTTTTCGCGAGCTTCCTTCAGATCTGCTTTCCGTTCGGTGATTTCAGCTTTTTGTTCGTTGATTTTCTTCTGATGAGCCGCGCGTAAACTGCTGTCAGTACAATTAGCGCGAACTTCTTTCAACGCTTTGTTGAGCCCGTCGACACGGCTTTTGTTCTGGTGCTTCTCCGCATAGCCAATTTCACGTTGAATATCCTGTTCTTTTTCACTGCACAGCGAGCTCGCATGTGCCACAGAAGTCAGAGATAACAAGGCAAGAGCCAGTACGGTACGGTAATTCATGTTTACAACCTTCCATTGTGAATGTGCATTTAGCCGCGAGGTTAAGGCCACACAAAATCCAAAAATTATACGAATATGATGATTTGTAGCGATTTAAGTAAAAACAAGCATAGTCAGAAATTGAGTAAAACCCCAATCCTCGTTAGCAAATTAGGATTGCAGGAAAGGGTTAACCGATGCGGATATTTTCGTTGAGCACACGCGTAAGCCATGTGCTGGCGCTGTCATCTTCATCTTGCTGAGCGATAACGTAGCCATGCGGCAGCGTTTTATACAACACGGCTTTAGCAGCCTCGCTTTGCGCACTCGAATCAAATTTTATCAATAACGAATTGTTGTCAGGCGTAATGCTTTTAAAGCGAATACCGTTGGCATCAAGGTGGTGCCAGACATAAAACCCGTCAGGCATGCTGATGCCTTGTTGGCTGGAGCGAATCTCAAGTGTGGACTCAGTGCGCTGCATTCCCGACCATATCAGTATCGAGGCCGCGGCAATTGCGCCAATCAACATCGTGGCCCTTAGGCCACGAAAAAAATGTGTTTTCATCGTTATCCCTCTTAACTGCGGTTACCGTATTTTTTACGCCAAAGCACAATCAACGAACCGATCAGACCAATAACCAGTAACACGACTGGTAGCAGCATCAGGCAGGACATCAATGCATCTTCATATTTCAGGAATACTGGCGTTTTACCGAGCAGATATCCTAGCGTGGTGAGGATTAGTACCCATAACAGGCCGCTCATCCAGTTGAAGAACTGGAAACGCGCATTGTTCAGACCAGATAAACCAGCAATAGTTGGTAACAGGGTACGAACAAATGCAATGAAGCGACCAATCAGCAATGCAGACAAGCCATGTTTATGGAACAAGTTGTGCGCACGCTGGTGATAATGTGCGGGAAGATGCGATAGCCAGTTCTGCACGATTCTCGTGTTTCCAAGCCAACGCCCTTGAATATAACTAAGCCAGCAGCCGAGGCTTGCGGCGGTTGTCAGTAAAAGTACGGTTTCCGGAAAACCCATCGCCCCTTTGGCAATCAGCACACCTACCAAAACTAATAAACTATCACCGGGTAGGAAGGCTGCAGGCAGGAGGCCGTTTTCAAGGAATAAAATCATGAACAAGACGAAATAAAGCATGCCAATCATTCCCGGATTGGCGAGCGTTTCAAAATCCTGGCTCCAGAGAGCGTTCAACAGTTGCGAGAGAAGTTCCATTCAGTGTTCCTGGCACATCGGTTAAGGCCGCTGATCAATGTCAGATAAGTAGAGTGCGGCTTTGTTATACCCTTACATACTTCAAGTCGCATGTGCGTTGGCAATACTCGACCCATTCCTGGGCCTCGCTCACCTCAGTCACTTACTTAAGTAAGCTTCGGTGAATTCACTGCCTCGCCGCCTTCCTGCAACTCGAATTATTCTGGATATATGCCTTGTTGTAGTTGCCGCCTACAATCCACTGCTCGTAAGCCATTCGCGCCACAACTCCATGTGAATGCGACCGGGTAGCTACTTAGCAAAGCTAATACCAACAGTGAAATTGCATCTAATTGTAACAAAGCTCTGTCTAATGCGTCACAGTATTTGTGCTTTGTTGAGGATTGATTTTGATGACTCGTCGGGGGGCTGGCGAGGGTATTTACAAACGCTGACACTATTGGTTGGTTTGCTTACCCTCGCGCGGGAAAATGACTATTTTTGACCGTTTGCGGCAGTATCGAGATGAATAACCGGGTTATCTGCAAATAAGTAGCGATCGGCGTTAAATTCGAAATCATCGCTGGTCGCATCAAATAGCATCTGTTTGGTATTTTCCAGATGTTGCCACATCGCCAGTTTGGCGGCATGAGGGTCTTTACGAATCAGTGCTTTAAGAATTTGGTCGTGGTCTTCACACCAGTTATCCACGGTGCGTTTATCAATGTGCTCGTGAAGTTTTTTCCAGTATGGGTTGTGGATACGCTGGCTCCACATTTTTTCCACGATTGCGGCAAGGGCGCTATTTTGAGAGGCGAGCGCGACTTGAGTGTGAAAATGAAGGTCCCACTCTGAATCGCGGAAACTTTCCTCATTACGCGCCATTTCCTGAATTTCCATCAGTTTGACAATATCTTGCTTCGTGACCTGGGTGGCGGCAAATTCTGCGATATTGCTTTCAATCAACTGGCGAGCCTGTAGCAGCTCAAATGGCCCAAAGCTTGCGAACTCAAACTGTTCGTCAGGAAGGTTGGTGTACTTCGCCTGATTGGCGATGACGTGGATGCCAGAGCCTTTACGTACTTCAACGTAACCTTCCACTTCCAGCATAATAATCGCTTCACGAACCACAGTGCGGCTCACGTTCTTTTCTTCAGCAATAAAGCGCTCTGCCGGGAGTTTTTCCCCAACCAGATAAACACCGTTTTCGATGCGTTGTTTAAGTTCAGCTGCCAATTGCTGATAAAGACGACGTGGTTCCATAACTTCCATCTGTAGCTCCGGGAAAGGTCCTGCGGGTAACCTTATTTGTTATACCACTTTTCAAAGTTCGGCTCCACATTCTAGATACACAAAAGCCGCCCGTGGGCGGCTTTGTAAACAAATTTGAGACACCGTTATGCTATTGCTTGCTTCGGTTTTTGCGAGTCGTTCAACTCACTGATTGGTTTGTTTTGTAGCACGGTCCAGATAACGATAGCGCCGAGGATATCGAACACTGCCAATGCAGCAAACAGTGGGCTAAAGCCAAGGGTATCAGCCAGTGCGCCTACAACCAGAGCAAACATGGTGCTCGCAGTCCAAGCTGCCATACCGGTCAGGCCGTTTGCCGTTGCCACTTCGTTACGACCGAACACGTCAGAAGACAGAGTGATCAGTGCGCCAGACAGTGACTGGTGAGCAAAGCCGCCAACACACAGCAGAGCGATTGCAACATATGGGCTAGTGAACAGGCCGATTGTACCTGGAGCAATCATCAGAATCGCACCCATGGTCACAACCAGTTTACGAGAGACAATCAGGTTAACACCGAATACGCGTTGGAAGATTGGTGGCAGGTAGCCGCCAACGATACAACCCAGGTCAGCAAACAGCATTGGCAGCCAGGCAAACATCGCAATGTGTTTCAGGTCAAAGCCGTAGACTTTAAACATGAACAATGGGATCCAGGCGTTGAAAGTACCCCAGGCTGGCTCAGCAAGGAAACGCGGCAGAGCAATACCCCAGAATTGACGGTTCTGCAGGATTTTCCAGGCGCTCATTTTTTTGCTGTTGTTAGTCTGGTGATGCGCTTCCTGCCCACCGATGATGTATTCGCGTTCTTGTTCAGAAAGACGTTTCTGATCGCGTGGGTGTTTGTAGAAAACCAACCATGCCATTGCCCATGCAAAGCTCAGCACACCGGAGATGATGAAAGCCATCTGCCAGCTGTGCATCACAATCGCCCATACCACTAATGGGGGGGCAATCATGCCGCCGATAGAAGAACCCACGTTGAAGTAGCCAACGGCGATTGAACGCTCTTTAGCCGGGAACCATTCACTACTGGCTTTCAGACCAGCTGGAATCATAGCCGCTTCAGCTGCACCAACTGCACCACGAGCGATAGCCAGGCCACCCCAGCTTCCTGCCAGTGCCGTTGCACCACAGAAAATTGCCCATGCGACAGCGAAGAATGCGTAGCCCACTTTCGTACCCAGTACATCAAGCACGTAACCTGCAACAGGCTGCATGATGGTGTAGCAAGCTGAGTAAGCCGCGATGATGTAGGAATATTGCTGAGTGGAAATATGCAACTCTTCCATCAATGTTGGCGCTGCTGCAGCAATAGTGTTACGTGTCAGGTAACCCAGAATTGTACCCATGGTTACCAGGGCTATCATGTACCAGCGCAAGCCTTGAATCTTTCGCATTTCGAATGTCATCCCGTCTTATAAACAACCGCATATCATGCGGTCGTACGTCCGGCACTGCTGCCAGAGCGTTTGATCTATAAAGGGGTTCATATCCGGGGGTATCACCCGGTACGACCCGTACCTTGCCATATTTAAAAAAACTGCCTGTGGCAATTCCGGTTTCCGTACCGCGATGCGCTGTTATTGATATCAGCGTCTGAAGTAATTCCATTACGACTGTATTGCGACGGCAGAAAGATAACTTGTCATACAGCTTCAAAAGTTGAGTGATATCACAAAAGTGTCGATCGGCTCCCTCTTAGGGGGTAGGGGCTTTCAGGCCAGAACTGGCGCGGGATGCGGCTTGGTTTTAAACACAATATTAACAATAAAAGTGTGGTTTTTGTGACGGATACCACAAAAATCCACTCGGTCTCCAGAAATTGGTGTGATAACTTTATTTGCATTATGCGCAAGCATCGAACTGCTATGAACAGAGGAACCCTACAATGACCCAGTTTATGACTGAAGATTTTCTCCTGGATACCGAATTTGCACGCCGCTTGTATCATGAGTTTGCAGCCGATCAGCCTATTTTCGACTATCACTGCCACTTACCACCACAGCAAGTAGCTGAAGACTACCGTTTCAAAAACCTGTATGACATCTGGTTAAAAGGTGATCACTACAAGTGGCGTGGCATGCGTGCAAACGGTGTGGAAGAGCGTCTGTGTACTGGCGATGCATCTGACCGCGAGAAATTTGATGCCTGGGCTGCAACTGTTCCGCACACTATCGGTAACCCGCTGTATCACTGGACTCACCTCGAACTGCGTCGTCCATTCGGCATCACTGGCAAACTGTTATCACCAACAACAGCTGATGAAATCTGGAACGAATGTAACGAGTTACTGACTCAGGACAACTTCTCTGCGCGCGGCATCATGAAGCAGATGAACGTGAAAATGGTCGGTACGACTGATGACCCAATTGACGATCTGCGTTTCCATCGCCAAATCGCACTCGATGCGTTCGAAACCAAAGTGCTGCCAAGCTGGCGCCCGGATAAAGCGTTCAACATTGAACAAGCTACCTTTGCTGAGTACATGGGCAAGCTGGCTGAAGTGTCTGATACCGACATTCGCCGTTTCAGCGATCTGCAAACTGCACTGAGCAAGCGTCTGGATCACTTCGCAGAACATGGTTGTAAAGTATCTGACCACGCACTGGACGTTGTTCTGTTTGCAGAAGCAGACGAAGCGACTCTGGATGGCATCCTGGCGCGTCGTCTCTCCGGCGAAACTCCGAGTGAGCACGAAGTTGCACAGTTCAAAACTGCGGTTCTGGTTTGGCTGGCTGCGGAATACACCCGTCGCGGTTGGGTTCAGCAGTACCACATCGGTGCGCTGCGTAACAACAACCTGCGTCAGTTCAAACTGCTGGGACCAGATGTGGGCTTTGACTCCATCAACGACCGTCCAATGGCGGAAGAACTTTCTCGCCTGCTCAGCAAGCAAAACGAAAACAACGAACTGCCAAAAACTATTCTGTATTGCCTGAACCCACGCGATAACGAAGTGCTGGGTACCATGATTGGCAACTTCCAGGGCGAAGGTATGCCAGGAAAAATGCAGTTTGGTTCCGGTTGGTGGTTCAACGACCAGAAAGATGGCATGGAGCGTCAAATGACGCAGCTGGCGCAACTGGGTCTTCTGAGCCGTTTCGTTGGCATGCTGACTGACAGCCGTAGCTTCCTGTCATACACCCGCCACGAATACTTCCGTCGCATCCTGTGCCAGATGATTGGCCGTTGGGTTGAAGCGGGCGAAGCTCCAGCTGATATCAAGCTGTTGGGCCAAATGGTGGAAAACATCTGCTTTAACAACGCCCGAGACTACTTTGGCATTGAACTGAACTAATCAGGCTCTGAGGTTGATATGCAATACATTAAGATCCATACGCAAGATAACGTCGCTGTTGCGTTAGTGGACCTGGCTGAAGGTGAAGTGGTTACCGTTGAAGGTGTAGAGGTTACTCTGCGCCAGCCGGTGCTTCGTGGCCATAAATTTGCGCTGGTTACCATTGCGCAAGGTGAGAACGTCGTTAAATACGGTTTACCAATTGGCCATGCTTTGGCGACGATTGAAGCCGGTGAGCACATTCACTCACACAATGCGCGTACTAATCTGAACGATTTGGATGAGTATAGCTATCAACCTGATTTCCAGTCTCTGGCAAGCCAGGCTGCAGACCGCGATGTGAGCGTTTACCGTCGTGCAAACGGCTCAGTAGGCGTACGTAACGAGCTGTGGATTCTGCCAACCGTGGGCTGTGTAAACGGCATCGCACGTCAGATCCAGAATCGTTTCCTGAAACAGAACAACGATGCCGAAGATATCGACGGTGTGTTCCTGTTCAGCCATCCGTTCGGTTGTTCACAGTTGGGTGAAGACCACGTCAACACTCGCACCATGCTGCAAAACATGGTGCACCACCCAAATGCGGGTGCGGTACTGGTGATTGGCCTGGGTTGCGAAAACAACCAGGTGAGCGCCTTCCGCGAAACGTTGGGTGAATATGATGCATCTCGTGTTCACTTCATGGTTTGCCAACAGCAAGACGACGAAGTTGAAGCCGGGCTTGAGCAACTGCAAGAGCTGTACGAAGTGATGCGTCATGACAAACGTGAACCAGGTAAAATTAGCGAACTGAAATTCGGCCTTGAGTGCGGCGGTTCTGACGGTTTATCCGGTATTACGGCTAACCCAATGCTGGGTCGTTTCTCCGATTATATGGTGGCAAACGGCGGCACGACTGTGCTGACGGAAGTCCCGGAAATGTTTGGTGCTGAACGTATTCTGATGAGCCACTGCCGCGACGAAGCGACGTTTGAAAAAACCGTCACCATGGTGAACGACTTCAAACAATACTTCATCGAACACAACCAGCCGATCTACGAAAACCCATCACCAGGGAATAAAGCTGGCGGTATCACCACGCTCGAAGAAAAATCCCTCGGCTGTACGCAAAAAGCCGGTGAGAGCGAGGTTGTCGATGTCCTGCGTTATGGCGAGCGTCTGAAAACGCCTGGCCTGAACCTGTTAAGTGCGCCGGGTAACGATGCGGTTGCCACCAGTGCATTGGCTGGAGCAGGTTGCCATATGGTGCTGTTCAGCACCGGTCGTGGCACACCATACGGCGGTTTTGTACCGACAGTTAAAATCGCAACCAACAGTGAACTGGCCACCAAAAAGCCACACTGGATTGATTTTGACGCAGGCAAACTGCTGCACGGCAGCGACATGAATACACTGCTGACAGAGTTTATCGACACCATTGTTGATATCGCTAACGGCAAGAAAACCTGCAACGAGCGTAATGATTTCCGCGAGTTGGCCATCTTTAAAAGTGGTGTCACGTTGTAAGTAGCGTCGCAGGTGCTACCATGAAACGGCATTTTGATATTCGAAATGCCGTTTTTTTTCGCCTCATTTTAACTCACAAGGATTTGTCATGACCGCGTATTGGGTTGCCCAGGGCGTCGGCGTTCTCGCCTTTGTGGTTGGCATTACCACGTTCATTAACCGCGATGAACGGCGCTTCAAGTTACAACTGGCGGCTTACAGCGCCATCATCGGTATTCATTTCTTCCTGATGGGTGCAAGTCCCGCGGGCATGAGTGCGGAGCTTAACGCGATCCGAACCGTAATTTCCCTGCGCACTCGCAGTCTGTGGGTGATGGGGATTTTTATCGCGCTGACATTGGGCTTGGGTCTTGCGAAGTTTAATCACGCGATGGAATTACTGCCGATTGCCGGAACTGTCGCCAGTACCTGGGCATTATTCCGCTGCAAAGGGCTGACCACGCGCTGTGTGATGTGGTGCTCTACCGCTTGCTGGGTAACGCATAACTTCTGGCTAGGGTCGATTGGCGGGACGTTAATCGAAGGGAGTTTTTTGGTTATGAACGGCCTGAACATCATTCGCTTCTGGCGCATGCAAAGGCGGGGAATTGACCCGTTTAAGGTCGAAAAAGAGGTGCAGCAACAAGAGGGATAACTCCCCGCCACCAAGGGCAGGGAGCTTTGAGCATTAACCGCGTAACGGATTATTGTCTGCCAGACGTGCATCCTCAGCCTGGCAAGCCGCTGCGGTAAACAGCACGTCGGTAGAAGAATTCAGCGCGGTTTCGCAAGAATCCTGCAACACGCCGATGATAAAGCCGACAGCAACCACCTGCATGGCAATCTCATTCGGAATACCGAACATGCCGCATGCCAGTGGAATAAGCAGTAAAGAACCACCCGCCACACCAGAAGCCCCGCAAGCACACAATGAAGCCACCACGCTCAATAGCAGCGCAGTTGGCAAGTCCACCGGCACGCCCAGAGTATTGACTGCCGCCAGCGTCAGTACGGTAATAGTGATTGCCGCACCCGCCATGTTGATGGTAGCGCCTAACGGGATAGATACTGAGTAAGTGTCACGGTCCAGATTCAGCTTCTCGCACAGCGCCATGTTCACGGGAATGTTGGCCGCAGAGCTGCGGGTGAAGAAGGCAGTTACGCCACTCTCACGCAGGCAAGCGAAAACCAGTGGGTACGGGTTGCGACGAATTTTGATGAATACCAGCAGTGGGTTGATAACCAGCGCCACGCCGAACATACAGCCAACCAGTACCAGCAGCAGTTGCGCATAGCTCCAAAGCGTTTCGAAGCCCGTCGTTGCAAGTGTTGATGCTACCAGGCCGAAGATGCCGATTGGGGCGAAGCGAATCACCACACGAACGATGAAGGTCACCGCATCGGAAACGTCGTTAATCAGGTTTTTAGTGCTTTCATTCCCGTGGCGCAGAGCAAAGCCCAGACCCACAGCCCACACCAGAATCCCGATGTAGTTCGCTTCCAGCAGTGCGTGAATCGGGTTGGAAACCATACTCAACAACAGGCCGCGCAGCACTTCCACAATGCCTGATGGTGGCGTGATATCAGTCGCGCCAGTGACCAGATGTAGTGTGGAGGGGAACAGGAAACTGACCACTACAGCGGTTAACGCGGCGGTGAAAGTTCCCAGAAGATAGAGCACCAGAATCGGGCGAATACTGGTTTTCTGGCCGTGCTTATGGTTGGCGATTGACGCCATCACCAGCATCAGAACCAGCACCGGGGCGACGGCCTTCAGTGCGCCGACGAACAGTGTTCCGAGCAACCCAACAGCAATAGCCGCAGGTTTTGAAATTGCCGCCAGTGCGATACCCAGCACCAGACCGACGAGAATCTGTTTTACCAGACTGCCTTGTGCCAGGCGTTTAAGAATACCCGGAGATTGCGTAGCCATGAATAACCTTCCTGTGTTGTATGTCGTCCCATCCTGTGTCGGTACTCTGAGGTACTTTTCTGACCGGATGTAAAGAAATGTGTTTGCCTGGTCGAGTATAAGGAAATGTCGCAGGGTAGTAAGTAGTAATCACTGATTATTTCGACGCAGGCCAGGTTTTATAACCAATAATTAACAAATCCGTGACATTAGCAACATTTCTCACGGCAGATGCTATAAAAAGAAAAACCCCGCCATAGGCGGGGTCAACGATGCTTTATCGTAGGTCGGATAAACGGAGTGTCATCCGACGAGATATTACTTCGCGAGTTTCTTCTGGTCGTTACGGTAATTCACGATAGCGTTGATGATTAATGTTAACGCCAGAATACCGCCCACCACACCAAGCGAAATCGCGATTGGAATGTGATAGAAATCGACAATCATCATCTTCACGCCGATGAACACCAGGATAATCGACAGGCCGTATTTCAGCATGGAGAAGCGCTCAGCCACGCCTGCCAGCAAGAAGTACATCGCACGCAAGCCGAGGATTGCGAACAGGTTAGATGTCAGCACGATGAACGGGTCAGTCGTTACCGCGAAGATTGCCGGAATACTGTCGACCGCGAAAATCACGTCGCTTAGTTCAACCAGAATCAGCACCAGCAGCAATGGCGTTGCGAACAAAATACCGTTCTTACGAATAAAGAAGTGCTCACCTTCAATTTTATCCGTCATACGCAGGTGGCTGCGAATCCAACGCACCAGCGGTTTATCGCCAATGCCGCCTTCATCTTCTTTCGCCAGCGCCATTTTGATACCGGTGAACAGCAAGAACGCGCCGAACACATACAGCAGCCATTCGAACTGGGAAATCAGCCAGCTACCCGCGAAGATCATAATGGTACGCAGCACAATCGCACCCAGCACGCCGTAGACCAGCACGCGGCGCTGCAATGCAGCAGGAACAGCAAAGTAGCTGAACAGCATCAGCCAGACGAAGACGTTATCCACCGCCAGCGCTTTTTCAATCAGATAACCGGTGAGGAAGGCGAGAGCTTGTGTGTCTGCCACTTCACGGCCAGATGTCCCGGTGAGATACCACCAGAATGCTGCGTTAAACAGCAGCGAAAGCGAAACCCAGACCAGGGACCAGACGGCCGCCTGCTTCATGGACATGGTGTGCGAGCCTTTACGTCCCTGAAGAAGGAGGTCGATAGCCAGCATGATGACGACTACGACGGCAAAACCGCCCCACAGTAATGGAGTGCCGACACTATTCATAAAAATTATTCCTATAAAAACAAAAACGGCCAACGTCGGAAGACGCCAGCCGCTAATGCTTGCAACAGGGATCTCGCCTTCCGGCAAGGTCTCACTTACAACGTTTTAAACGTTGCTCGGTAACCGGGTGCTTTCACACCGTAATGACGATTAACCGACAATGAAGTTACTCCCCTTTGCGGGTAACAAAATATTACGAATGCTACAATCCGTCAACATGCTGCTACCCCGATTTTACACACCTTTACGCCGGTAGCTGTACAGAGACATCATCCGCTGGGAATTTCACGCCGGTTTGTGCGCGGATCTCGGTACTCAATGCCGCAGTAGAACGTGATGTAACCAGACCTGGATGATTCACTTCGTTGTCATTGACCAGACGAGCAAAGACTTCGGCTTCATAAAGCATAGTATTAATATGCTGTGGCAGTGTCAGATCCTGCGGTTTGCCGCCGCGTGGAATAAAGGTGATGCGCTGGCATTCAGAGATTTTCTCTATCACCAAAGAACCGGCTTCGCCCTGAATCTCGCTTGGGATAGTTGAGTCGCTCACTTTTGAGTGCAGTAGATTCACGTCAAAATCGCCGTAATTCATCTGCACCGAACCGTGTGCATCGACACCACTTTCCAGCAAGCTGGCGGTTGCTTGAACCGAATACGGTTCGCCCCACAGCGCAACCGCCGAGGCCAGCGTATAAAAACCGATATCCATAATCGAGCCGTTGGAGAACGCCGGATTAAAGGTGTTAGGGTTCTCGCCATCGAGATAGCGCTGATAGCGCGAAGAGTACTGACAATAGTTGAGCAGCACTTTGCGAATCTTGCCCACTTTCGGCAGCGCTTGTTGCAGCGCGATAAAGTTTGGCAGGCTGGCGGTTTTAAACGCTTCGAACAACACCACCTGGTTTTCACGCGCGCAGGCAATCGCCGCTTCCACTTCACGCAAATTAGACGCCAGCGGCTTCTCGCAAATCACATGCTTTTTATGGCTGAGAAACAACAACGTTTGCGGGGAGTGCAGAGAATTCGGGCTGGCGATGTAAACCGCATCAATGGCGTCGCTCTTCGCCATAGCATCCAGGTCGGTAAAAAGATGTTCCACCGGATAGTCACTGGCAAAACTTTGTGCCTGTTCCAGCGAGCGGGAGTAGACCGCGGTGAGTTTATATTTGCCACTTTCGTGGGCAGCATCGACGAACTGACGGGTGATCCAGTTAGTTCCAATAACAGCGAGGCGTATCATAAACGGGTGCTATCTCCGAAGGGGATTATCTTTGAAAGACTATCATGATGTGTGGGGAAAACCAGTGTTGGGCTAGCGTTTTCTGAGAAGTGCATTTAGCCATATCTCGTCACGCTCGGGACGCTTGTCTTGCGTCGTCCACAGCGATTCAATTTCCACTTCTGGCGTGGTTTCCAGTAAAGCCAGGAAACTTGCTTCGTTCATATCCGTAAATTTACGCCCATCCTTTTCACGCTCGCCGTCGCCATACTTAAATGACACGTACCAGATGCCATCAGGTTTGAGGGCGGTTGTCAGGTTCTGCATTACCGTTGGTAATTCCTGCGCGGGAACGTGAAGAAGGGAAGCACAGCACCAGATGCCGTCATATTTTTCTTTTGCATCCACATCTGCGAATGTCATCTGCTGAACAGATAAACCAGAGTGCTGGATTGCTAACGCCACCATTTCTGATGAGGCATCGAACGCTTCAACTTGATAACCCATTTCATGGAACGCTTTAGCGTCACGACCTGAACCGCATCCAGCGTCTAATATCTTTGCACCTTGCGGTAAATGAAAGGTAAAAGTTTCATACAGCGCGCTCATATCGACATTTACCGTGCCATCGAAAAAGTTCTGCGCGTTGTTTTGGTAATAATTAAGCGTCATCAGAATGTTGCCTCACCTTCGGCTTTCGGTTCCCAGGTATGGAAAAGCCTGTTGTTTTTCGCAGCTTGCCAGTTCTTTTCAAGGAAGTGTTTGCGTTGAGTTGTCTGGTTACCCGTCTGATTCACAATGGTTTCATGTAGTGGCAGTTTGCTTTGAATAAAGTACTCGTTGCGGACATGAAGCCGCTGCAATAGTTTGCGGCTTGGCAGATGCGAGGATTTACCCTCAACGCCACGGTTGCAGCATTTACACGCCAGCACCAAATTCCACACGCCATTGATATTGTTTACCTCTTCACGCGCAGACCACGGAATAAAGTGATCAACGTCAGCCAGTTCGGCGTCACCGGGTATCAGACTGATGGGTTTAAAACAGTAAAAACAACGGCCCTTCTGGTAACCATTCAGACTATCCCGACAACTGGTGATATCGACTCGGCGTTCATTAACGCGGCTAAACAGCAGCTTATTATGTTCATCGAACTCAACCGCAACAAGATTCCGGGAAACGCCCATCGCCCAGGCCTGCTCGACCAGATTCCAGCGCGCTTTGGTCTCAAAGGCCAGATTCTGATATTGCTGCCGTTCGCTCAACTGGTAAAAGTTATCGGTAAGCCGAATCCCCTTATGCGTTTTTCGTTCATCAAGGAAAAAGCGCTTCTCTATCTCGCCTTGGTTAACATTATGGAAGGCATCAATCACATTGTTGAACCCGAGACGCACCGTGGTTTCTGTCAATTTATCCTGCGATATCTCACCATTGTTAAACTGCACGCAGGCTTTCAGATACTGACTACCCCGGGACGTGATTTGCTTTGGGGCATGTAAAAGATGCTCGCAAAGATGCCGACTAAACGGAACGGCCAGATCTTCAAGTGTGACCAGATCACTACCTGATTTGTCCACTTCATACAAAGCATGTGCGAGAGCAAATTTGTAAGATGCGACGTTTCTTCCAAAAAGGATCACGCCGCGCCAATAATTCTCAAGCGTGGGGTCAGCCTGATAAAAATCCATTCACGTTTCCCGGTTACGGTTTGGTCATGCAGAAGAGAGCTGGGTTAATGAAACCTGTAACGTGATCACATAACAAATGAAAGGTGATGTAAACCGAGGAAGGATAGATTTAGTGAATCTGTGAAGCGGATACGGCGGGGAAACGGCAGAGAAGGGTAATAAACTGAGGATGCGTTTGTTTTTTCAGCACTTAGAACGTAAAAGGTAGAATGGGGCTTGCAAGGCAGTCTGTGACAGGTATAATCCCCAACGTTTTCCGCATACCTCTTCGTGCCGAAGTGGCGAAATCGGTAGACGCAGTTGATTCAAAATCAACCGTTGAAAGACGTGCCGGTTCGAGTCCGGCCTTCGGCACCATTTGAATGTTCGAGAACGTCCGTAACAGTCCGTAAGTTACTAAAAAAAAGCCGAAAGGCTTTTTTTTTGGTCCCAATTCGTCCGAGCACATCCGTTGCAATCCGGACATTGGTGGGGGCATAATTGGGGGCATCTTCACTTCGATTGAAAATGTGCCCCCAAAATGAAGCTCAACGCCCGCCAAGTCGAAACAGCCAAACCAAAAGAGAAATCCTACAAAATGGCCGATGGTGGCGGTTTGTATCTTGAGGTTACGAGCAAAGGATCTAAATACTGGCGCATGAAGTATCGGCGACCAGTGGATAAGAAAGAAGACAGATTAGCGTTCGGTGTCTGGCCGACTGTCACTCTTGCCGAGGCAAGAGCAAAACGTGATGAAGCTAAAAAGTTACTCGTTCAGGGAATAGATCCAAAAGCCGAGCAGAAAGAAGCCCAAGCTGAAACCTCCGGTGCCTATTCCTTTGAAACCATTGCACGCGAATGGCATGCAAGTAATAAGCGGTGGGGCGAATATCATAGTTCGCGTGTGCTTCGCTATCTGGAACTTTATCTCTTCCCTCAAATTGGCTCCGCTGATATTCGTAAGCTCAAAACCAGTAACCTTCTAGCGCCGATCAAAATTGTGGACGCTAGTGGAAAACACGATGTAGCGCAGCGGCTGCAACAACGTGTTACGGCCATCATGCGTTATGCCGTTCAGAACGATTACATTGATTCTAATCCTGCCAGCGATATGGCTGGAGCATTAACTTCAGCCAAAGCTCGTCATTATCCCGCCTTACATTCAAGTCGATTCCCTGAGTTCCTTGCCCGTCTTGCTGCCTATCGTGGCCGCAAAATGACGCGTATTGCAGTCGAGTTATCTCTACTTACCTTTGTTCGCTCCAGTGAGATGCGATTTGCTCGATGGGATGAGTTTGATTTTGATAACGCTTGCTGGCGGATACCGGCGCAGCGTGAAGAAATTAAAGGTGTGCGTTACTCCTATCGTGGGATGAAGATGAAAGAGGAACATATCGTCCCGTTAAGCACTCAGGCTTTAACTTTGTTGGATGAGTTGAAGCAGCTCAGTGGGGATAATCCGAGGCTGTTTCCCGGTGACCACGATCCAAACAAAGTTATGAGTGAAAACACGGTTAATAATGCGCTAAGGACTATGGGCTATGACACTCAAACGGAAGTGTGTGGGCATGGTTTCAGAACAATGGCGCGTGGTGCTTTGGGTGAGTCAGGTTTGTGGAGTGATGACGCGATAGAACGCCAGTTGAGCCACTCAGAACGAAATAATGTGCGTGCAGCTTATATCCATACTTCTGAGCATTTGGATGAGCGTAAATTGATGGTGCAGTGGTGGGCTGACTATTTGGATGCAAATAGAATAAGCGGAGTGGCGCCATATGATTTCGCGAAGAAATAACTCAATATTGAACAGGCCATTAATGAATAATGGCCTGTTATGTTTTTAACTATTATTCCTTTTATAAATGCATGTGTTTCGTATTATCTCTTTTCCATTTACATGACCAATGACTCTATCTTCATCATCCTCTTCAATAAAGTCACCCCATACTTCCGAGATGGTTTTTTCTAGACGTTCAGTATATTTAATGCTAGAAATTCCCATTTTGCCTAGTATTTCATCTAGAGTTATTCCATTGGCATGTGAACGTTGGAGTTGTTTCATTGGAATTAAAATAACATTATTATTAATTATCAATGCCCTCTCAAATTCTGAAGGCATAATGTCATCATCTTCTTCATAATCAATTGAACCATTCAAAACTAAAATTTCATCGAGGCTATTCAATAACTCTTTAATTTGGGAAAGAAAACAACGTTCACGACCAATATGCCAGATATTTAAATCTTCCTGAGGTATGAGTGCATGTAAACGAACTTGATGCGAGACTGAAAGAAAAGGTTCGGATTTTGTAATGTCTAATGCCCAGTTTTTCCAGCATTCAACTGGATAATCAGGAATTGCATCATTTCTTTCAGCTTTTTCATTGTTTGATAACGATTTACATATGCCTTGAAAACCGAATAGTTGGCCAGCTCTAGCCCCTTTGTAAGACACTACCGCAAAAAGTGATTCATACAAGTAATAGTAGTTGTCAGTGATTCTCAAACGGCCGACCACATCTCCTTGACATTTTAATGAATATAGTTTTTTATTTTCCTTCTTTTTTTGCAGCCTGGAAATTAATTCTTCATCAGGTATGTCAGTCCAATCATTTGCGGTTATTATTTTTTTTGTGATGTTGTTGTAGGTTAAGTTGATGTCAATTTCACATGCAGGGAAAATCCATTTTATAAGGTTGGAGAAATCATCAAAAATAGATTTTTGAGGCTGATTTTCTTTGTTGCCAAAGACTGTTGATGTCTGTGTTAAAATGTTAAGAATATATGGTGATTTTTCTTCTTTTGGAATTGTTAATAATTTTTGTAAAACCTCGTCTTTTACTTTGAATGAGATTCTTGTGCCGTGTTTTTTTAATTGTTCGATTTCTTTTGGACGAGAGATAAATGGTCTTTCAGTAAGCCCATTTTGGAATGTTAGTTTCCAGTGAGTGCTGTGCTCATCTGTTTTAGATTTATAGCGATTAGTTACAATATTAACTTCATTCGATAACATGAAAACCGAATAAAATCCTATTCCAAATTGCCCGATTGAACTAAAACCGGTTTGAGCCAATGTTGGGTGTTCGTATCTGACATCATCACTGCACCATAATGATTTTCCGAAATCTAGAAGTATGTCAGACAGCACATACCTACTCATTCCAAGGCCATTGTCCGTAATGCTTATAATCCAATTGTCATTTTCAATTTTTTCCAAGTTTAAGTTAATTGCACCTTCATTGTTTTCAAGGTATCCAAGTTTTCGTGCTGCTATAATTGCATCCAACCCATTTTGAATTAATTCTCTTAATCCAACATCATTGTTTTCGCCGTATAAGGCCTTGCCTCCAAGGGTTGAAATTAATCTCGGTAAGTTACTGACATGGATTGATATGTCTTCGGGTTCCCATCCTTCAGCCTTAACATATTTTGAGAAATTTACTGGAGAGTCTACGGCTAAAACTTTTCTAGCCTCAAATGGTTCCCTGCCTGCTTCGAAGAGATAATTATAAGCATCTTGGAGTTCTTTGTTTATCATTTTTGCAGTATCAAATGCCAACCACCAAGCATTTCTTTCTTCATTAGAAAATGATGATCCTGATGATATTCTTAATAAATGGTTGTCTATTAAGGTTGCCCTTCCTAGTTTATTTTGAAAATGCCAGTGTTCTTTCGATATTCCTTGAGGGGAAAGGTAGTTATACGCATATGTTGGTGCTCGGCGGGAATCTATATGTGCAGCATCAGCAGTTCGTAATATGAATGCTATTTTTAATGCATCCACTTCCCATGAGTTAACGTTAAAGAATGCAGGTGCATTTATCTTTCGTTCTAAAAAAGTCTCATATACTTTCTTAGAACTCCAATGATGGCTTTCAGCTATTTCACCAATTAATTCGCTATAGTAGTTTCTGATTTCTTCGTCAGAAATTAAGAAATAAAAGCTGTTTGAAGCTTCAGATTTCCATGCGCGTTTTATAAGATTTCTGGCTTGGTTTGCATGCAATTGGCGAACTATTTCAAATAATGCTTTTTTCTCATTGTCAGAGCCTTGTTCAGGTTCTTTATTATCAAATCTGAGCGATATTAAATCTTTCCATTCGTTTTTTTCTTTAAGAGCGTTAAACCCACCTTCATATGCAACGCTTACATGAGCTGCATCATGTAAAAGGAATGCTCCACCTAACACGTAGGCTTCCATGGGGTTTAAATATATTTTATCACCAATGATTTGATCTGATACTTCCCATAATGAATCAATATGAGATATATCATGTACAGTTAAACCTGGTAACTCAGTTTCGATATTTTTGACTAAGGCCTCAATCTTTTTCCTGAAATCAAGGAAACTATTTCTTAATTTCTCGACGCTTTCATCATCTTTGCCTAAGGTTGATTGCCAGAGTTTAGCTTTCTCAAAAGTGTAAGCCATGAAAGTTCCTTTTATATGAAGTGAATTATTTTTATAAATTACTATCGGCGTGATTTTTCTTCAATACATTCATATGGTTTGAAAGAAATATCTACTTAGTCACCTCTTGTTGTAGATCTTTGTACTGCTAACCTTACTATAAGTCGTAGCGCGCAATGCTATCCCCGCCACGCCTGCCCGCTTCATGGGTGGGTTTTAATGCAGGTGCCTGACTATCCCGAAGCCGCGCCAGCTCTGGGGCGGTCAGGTGTAAAAAATACGGGGTTTTGCATGCAAAGCCATGCACAGAAATGCAGACAAATAATCAGAAAATTGTGTTTTTTTGCGGGGATGGATGACGTTAAATTACGGAGTTAATACGGGGTTTTTAATGCGATAAAACGCCGCATTTTGCGTCAGTACAACAAAGCTAAACACGGCGATTTTTATTATTCAAGGCGCATGGTGTGGCTTACCGTTTTTTCCGGCACAGGGCGTGTGATGGGCTGCTCTTGTGCCTTCACAATGCTGTCGGATGGAACAGGTCTGCAAATAAACCGGGTTAACACATGGAACGTTTTAAACGCAAACCCGCATTCAGAATCCCTACAGATGTAATAACGTTCAATGGTTTCACTGGATGCCGGTCTTGAGGTTCTGCTGTAGCAAATCCTCTGACAGCGTGGGCATTTGAAGCCCACAGTGGATTTAGCCATTTTCACTCTCCCGCTTGGCGTTAATCGCGGTATCACTCTCGTCCGGCGATGAACACAATTGACCAGTTATTCTGGGCTTTTGTATCGAATTAACGGCCATAAACAAGCTCTCATTCGTTACAAAAGTGGCTGAACAGTAGACGTTCTGACACTGCACTATCATCTCCTTGCTGCCGTCCTCCAGGTATGCGGTTTCCCGCGTATGCCCGGCGGTGCTGCACAGCGGGCAGCGCATCATCACAGACCTCCTTTTTCTTTAAGCTGGCTCTCCTTAAGCTTGATTTCGTTAAAAGCAACGTGGCGTTTCGCTGGTGAGGCCAGTGCCTCATCCATGTATTTGCTCAGCGCAGGCGAAAGGCCGAAAACTGACAGCTCCGGTTCACTGGCCATATCAAAGGCGTATTTCGTTACTCGTGGCTCCAGGTAGGCCCGGATCTCCGCATAAACACTTTTATCAATATCGACTTCATACTCGCTGAAACGGCCATTGTGCGTCGTACGGGCTTGTTCAGCCGACAGCGCCATACGTTTTAATTTTACTGCACGCACGATGCCATCAAGGGCACTGAGTGACTGACTCAGCTCCTTGTCCGCCAGTGCGACAACCGGAAAAAACACACTGGTTCTTTCTAACATTGCGACCGAATGGGCGAGAGCCGCCCTCGATAAAACAGAGCCACCGGTAGTGATTGCTACCTCAACCAACAATCAGGCCGTGACCAATATCATTGAAGCGTTCGGTAAAGATTTTTCCACCGGCACTGGAGTAATGGCCGGGCGTTGGCTGCCTGAGCTGAAAAGCTACGGCGCTTACTTTCCGTCTTCGGGCCTTAAGGCTGATGCCGCAAAAAAATATCAGACGGATGACTTTTTCAATCGTGTTGAGTCTCTTTAATATGTTGAGGAGGCGCTGGTCTTCTATATAGAGAAAGCAAGGGCGGCGTTTCCATTGGCAGATTGCAGCTCCCCCGAACGCGTCGTGGATCTTCTGCATGAGTGTTTAACCAGGCCGTCAGCGCAGCTGAAGCTAATAGAACCAGCATGGGACAGCCTTAACCGCATCCGCCAGGAGCGGAATTCCATTAGCGAAGATCTCGACCAATATATTCAGGATAAAAATACGTCACTGCTCGGCTGCGCGAATGAAATCGTATTTTTAACCCAGGTAAAAAGCATTGGCAGCAATACCGTGCGGGTGAGCCGTTGGTATATGCGTTCTTCTCCTGGATCCCCGCCATTCGCACTAAACGGCACTATCAGATTAACAATTTCCTGGACGAAACGTTTGGCACAAGAATGATTCCGTTCCAGGGGACTGCACCGGAAGGCATCGATGCATTTATCGACGGCCTGATTGCGCAAGCAAATAAAGAGCAGGACAGATATGAGCAGCAAATCGATCTTGCGCAAGACGTTTCCCAACGCGAAAGAGAGGCTGCCCGTTGTTGGCACGACTTGACCCATTTGCTGGGGCATGCGAGTGAAGAGGAACTGAGCCTGACGGGAGCCGACGAGCTTGCCGATATGCAGATCCGCTTCCCCGCATTCCTGTTGGCGACTCATTACTGGGAAGGCGGCTGGTTAATGGATATGGCGGCGATTGACAATATATAGAAAGAAAAAGGTCTTAAAGGGGCGAAAACAATTAAGGCTCGCTGGCAACGTAGAATGAAGCTTACTCCATGCGTGGTGATGACCCGTTACATGCTGCCTCACCATATGGTCATCAGGGAACATATTGGCGGGGCTAAGAAATTTGATGATGGCTATTTATATAACTTCACTGATTTGCTGATTGTCGATGAAGCAGGGCAGGTGCTCCCCGAAGTGGCTGCAGCTTCTTTTGCACTAGCGAAGAAAGCGCTAGTGATTGGCGACGCCGAGCAGATTGCACCTATCTGGAACAGTTTACCCGCCATTGATATAGGCAATATGGTGGAGGAAAACATTCTCCCCGGTGGTACTCAGGAAGAGCTGACGGATGCCTATGCGCTAATGTGTAAGTCAGGTAAAAGCGCTGCATCGGGCAGCGTTATGAAAATGGCTCAGTTTAGCTCGCGCTATCAGTACGATCCGGACCTTGCCCGTGGGATGTACCTTTACGAACACCGTCGCTGCTTTGATAACATCATCGGCTATTGTAATGCGCTCTGCTATCACGGCAAGTTACAGCCAAAGCGGGGAACCGAAAAGGAGACGCTTCTTCCTGTAATGGGCTATCTACATATAAATGGTCTGGGTCAGCAGGCAAACAGTGGGAGTCGCTATAACGCTTTTGAAGAGGAGACGATAGCGGCCTGGCTTGCGGCGCACAAAGAACAAATAGAACGTCATTACGACAAGCCACTGCATAAAGTGGTGGGCGTCGTTACGCCATTTTCGGCGCAGGTCAGCGCTATCAAGATGGCATTGCGTAAGCAGGGTATTAACTGTAGTGGTGATGAAGATTCGCTAACGGTCGGCACAGTGCACTCTCTGCAGGAGGACGCGGAAAGGGCGATCGTTATCTTTTCCCCTGTTTATTCCAAACATGAAGATGGCGGGTTTATCGACAGCGACAGCAGTATGCTGAACGTTGCCGTCTCACGCGCCAAAGATAGCTTCCTGGACTTCGGAGATATGGATCTGTTTGAGATTCAGCCTGGCTTTTCGCCGCGAGGGTTGCTGGCAAAATACCTGTTCTCTTCTGATGGCAATGCTTTGCAGTTTGAGTTCAAGGAACGCAAAGATTTAAGCGCAACACAAACACAGATTTCAACCCTACACGGTGTGGAGCAGTGACCCTTGAATGTGAAGCAGTATATATGTAGTGCCGTATGAGTTAGGCCGAATCGTCATTTTCTATCCTTTATATAGAAGAAGAGATTCCTTTCGGGGTCTTGAGTGGAAATATCGACACGA
>NZ_LXEO01000066.1 GCF_001654865.1 Buttiauxella noackiae ATCC 51607
GATTTACGAAAACCACTCTCATTTCCTCGATATAATCCTCTGCGGAATGGGATGCCATGCAGTTTAATCCACTATTTTAAATTGCTAAATTCCACTGATTTACTATCCCCGCATGTAAACCTTACATCCGTTAAGCGATACAGACCACAGATCACACCTCTGACACTCGTATGGAGCAGATCCGGTACATACTTATCGTTGGTAAAAGATAAAAGATGCAATGCCGATAGGGCATTGCGGGTACGGTTAACGGAACTGAGAAACACGATAAGCGGGTTAACTCATGGCTAAAAATACTATCTGTCTTTGGTTTGATCATGATGCGGAAGACGCTGCTCATTTTTATGCTGCAACCTTTCCAGACAGCAGCGTTGGTGCCGTCATTCCTGCCCCTGGAGACTATCCAGATGGTAAGGCTGGCGACACAATAGTTGTCGAATTTGTCGTCGCGGGTGTTTCATGCATCGGCCTCAACGGCGGGCCGCATTTCAAACATAGTGAAGCTTTTTCCTTTCAGATCGCCACCGACGATCAGGCTGAAACGGATCGCTACTGGAACGCAATTGTCAGCAACGGCGGCCAGGAAAGCGACTGCGGCTGGTGCAAGGATAAATGGGGTGTTAGCTGGCAAATTACCCCTCGCGTATTGACTGAAGCCCTTGCTACGGGTGGAGACACCGCCAGGCGTGCGTTTGGAGCGATGATGTCGATGAAGAAAATAGATGTTGCTACTATCGAAGCGGCAATTCTTGGTTGATGAACTGTTACGCTCTGGACTTAAACCCAGAGCGTGACAGTTGCCCGGTCGTCATAACATGGTAAAGCCCGGCCCTAAATCTCCCGCAACAATCGAGCCGGGTTGCCTGCATAAATCCCCGGCTTAAGAATATCCTTCGTGACCACACTTCCAGCACCTATCACCGCACCGCTACAGATAAATTCTGTCAGGATCGTACTTCCACTGCCCACGATCACGTTGTCGCCAAGATGAATACTGATCCAGCTTTCGGGATCTGGATTGAGTTTGCCGGAACGGAAAAGATCGTTGGCAAACGTCACATTGTGGCCAATAAAGCAGTTTTTGCCGGTTGTGACTTTCTCACAAAGAAATGAATGTGACTGGATCCGGGTTCCTGCGCCAATAACACAATGTCTTTGAATTTCCACGAAAGGGCCCACAAAGACGTCATCGTGCAGGGTGCATTCGTAGATATTTAGTGGTTCGCATACTGTTACTTTTTCACTGGCTATCACATTCCTGATGCTGCTTTTCAATATTTTCATTTTTCTCCCATAGCTTCCAGGTCGCCCATTTTGTGAGTTACTTCAAGCCTTCGATTCTCAACCAGCTACTTTCCAAAAACCAGCACTGATAGCTCATAAAACAATCAATAACAGGCGGATACTGAATTCAGATAAAGCATATGGCCCTTCATTAGAAATAAGCTAACCACAGGAATATGCTGATGAATAAAGACTTACAGGCAGTGAAGAATTTCGATTTTCTGGCGAGTAGTTTTGCTCGTATGCATGTACTTGGGCAAGCTGTCGATATTCGAGCCGTGACCGGCAATATGGATATGGAGCAAAAGGCCTGGTTTCTAGGGCGTTATGAGTATTATTGCCAGCAAGCGACTCTTGAGTTGGAACACTAATCGGCATGGGCCCTTCGGGCCCATTTCTTCTTTCTGGGCCCCGATCCTATTCCCATCTCCTGACTATCCTTCCCTACATTTGATCTAAAAACATAAAAGCATTAGCGATAATTTTTAATTCTTTTATCTAATCACCTCCATTGGAAATACTGCTCCCATCATCGATACAGGAGCACTCCCCATGGCAAAACGACATTCTCTCTGGCTGGCAACACTTGCTCTTATTGCAACGCCAGTATTCGCGGTAGATGTGACCGTCGCGTACCAAACTTCTGCGGAACCAGCCAAGGTCGCGCAGGCAGACAACACTTTTGCCAAAGACAGCGGTGCAAAAGTTGAATGGCGCAAATTCGACAGCGGTGCGAGTGTGGTCCGAGCGCTGGCATCGGGTGATGTGCAAATTGGCAATATCGGTTCCAGCCCGTTGGCTGTGGCGGCAAGCCAGAATGTGCCTATCGAAGTCTTCTTGCTCGCTTCGCAATTGGGTAACTCCGAAGCGCTGGTTGTGAAGAAAGGTATCTCAAGTCCGAAAGATCTCATCGGCAAGCGCATTGCCGTACCGTTTATCTCCACTACGCATTACAGCCTGCTGGCGGCCCTAAAACATTGGGGAATTAAGCCCGGTCAGGTAGAAATTCTTAACCTTCAGCCTCCGGCGATTATTGCGGCCTGGCAGCGCGGCGACATTGACGGCGCTTATGTTTGGGCACCTGCGGTCAACGAGCTGGAGAAAGATGGGACGGTGTTGACCGACTCCGCACAAGTGGGCAAATGGGGCGCGCCAACGCTGGATGTTTGGGTAGTGCGTAAAGATTTCGCCCAACAGCATCCTGAAGTGGTGGAAGCCTTTGCTAAAAGCGCTCTCGCTGCGCAGAAAAGCTATATCGACAACCCGGACGTTTGGCTAAAACAGCCGGATAACCTGAGCAAGCTGTCACGTCTGAGTGGTGTACCTGAAAGCGATGTTCCGGTGCTGGTGAAGGGTAATACCTACCTCACCGCTAACCAACAAACTGAGCAGCTTAGCGGCCCAGTAAACAAAGCGATTGTTGATACTGCCCAGTTCCTTAAAGCGCAAGGGAAAGTCCCGTCCGTAGAAACGGATTACAGCCAGTTTGTCACCGACCGCTTCGTGAAAACACTGGCGCAGTAAGGAGTTAGCCATGTTACAGGTTTCGCATTTAAGCGCAGATTATGACGGTAAAACAGTTCTTAACGATATTAATCTGACCGTGGATGAGGGCGAGTTACTGGTGGTTCTCGGCCCATCCGGCTGCGGGAAAACCACGTTGCTGAACCTGATAGCTGGCTTTGTTCCTTATCACTCCGGCAGCATCACCCTTGCGGGCAAACAGGTCACAGGGCCGGGCGCTGAGCGCGGCGTGGTGTTTCAGAATGAAGGGCTGCTGCCGTGGCGTTCGGTACTGGATAACGTCTCGTTTGGCTTACAACTCGCCGGGAAACCAAAGCAGGAACGTGAAGACATCGCGCTCGATATGTTGCGCAAAGTGGGGCTCGAAGATAAAGCAAAACGCGCCATCTGGCAGCTCTCCGGCGGGCAGCGCCAGCGTGTGGGAATTGCCCGCGCACTGGCAACTCGCCCGCAACTTTTACTGCTCGATGAGCCTTTTGGTGCACTTGATGCCTTCACCCGCGAGCAAATGCAAACCTTGCTGCTCAAACTTTGGCATGAAAGCCGCCGCCAGGTGTTGTTGATTACGCATGACATTGAAGAAGCCGTGTTTCTGGCAACTGAGTTGGTGCTGCTTTCTCCAGGGCCTGGGCGCGTGCTGGAACGTCTTCCGCTCGATTTTGGCCGCCGCTTCACCGCAGGTGAGCCGTGCCGCAGTATTAAATCCGACCCGGAATTTATCGCGAAACGTGAATATGTATTGAGCCGAGTGTTTGAGCAACGTGAGGGCTTCCTATGAGCATCGTTATTCAGGATAAAGCTCGCCGTAAACGGCTGGCGTTGCGCTGGCCATTCTCGCGCCAGATTACGTTAAGCCTCACGACGATCACGAGCATCATTTTGCTGTGGTGGTGGGTGGCGGCGCAGCAGTGGATAAGCCCGCTTTTTTTACCACCGCCAGGCCAGGTATTGATGAAGCTGATTAGCATCGCCGGGCCGCAGGGATTTATGGATGCCACACTCTGGCAGCACCTCGCTGCCAGTTTGTTGAGGATACTCACCGCGCTGTTAGCCGCAGTACTCATTGGTATTCCGATTGGCATTGCTATGGGACTAAGCCCGACGGTACGCGGCATTCTTGATCCACTGATTGAGCTTTATCGCCCGGTACCACCGCTGGCTTATTTACCGCTAATGGTGATTTGGTTTGGTATTGGGGAGACCTCGAAGATCTTACTGATTTATCTGGCGATTTTTGCCCCTGTTGCGATGTCGACCATGGCGGGAGTGCGCAGCGCAAAACAGGTGCGCATTCGTGCTGCGAAGGCGTTGGGAGCGTCACGCGCTCAGATAGTCTGGCATGTGATTTTGCCCGGAGCATTGCCGGAAATCCTGACCGGATTCCGCATTGGGCTTGGCGTAGGTTGGTCAACACTGGTTGCAGCAGAGCTTATCGCCGCCACGCGCGGGTTGGGCTTTATGGTGCAGTCAGCCGGTGAGTTTCTGGCAACCGATGTCGTACTTGCGGGTATCGGTGTAATTGCGGTTATCGCATTTTGTTTAGAGCTGGGTTTGCGTGCCTTACAGCGCCGCTTAACCCCATGGCATGGAGAAGGGCAATGAGTGAAAAAGTGAATGTTTTGCCGTTGGGGCCGTACATTGGTGCACAGGTTAGTGGCGTGACGCTGAGTCGGGGATTGACCGACAACCAGTTCGAGCAGCTTTACCACGCGCTGATCCGCCATCAGGTTTTGTTCCTGCGTGACCAGCCGATTACTCCTGCACAGCAGCGCGCGTTGGCACAGCGGTTTGGCGATCTGCACATCCACCCGGTTTATCCACATGCGGAAGGCGTAGAGGAGATTATTGTGCTGGATACGCACAACGATAACCCGCCTGATAACGATAACTGGCACACCGATGTGACCTTTATCGAAACGCCGCCAGCCGGCGCGATATTGGCAGCAAAACAGCTTCCGGAATTCGGCGGTGATACATTGTGGACCAGTGGAATTGCAGCATTCGAGGCACTTTCAGAACCGTTCAAGCGCTTGCTCTCAGGGCTGAAGGCGGAACACGATTTCCGCAAATCATTCCCGGAATATAAACATCTCCGTAGTGAGGAGGAGCATCAGCGCTGGCGTGAGGCGGTCGTTAAGAATCCACCGTTGTTGCATCCAGTGGTTCGTACCCATCCGGTAAGCGGCAAGCAGGCGCTGTTTGTTAACGAGGGTTTCACCACGCGGATTGTTGACCTCTCGCAAAAAGAGAGCGATGCGCTGCTCGCCTTCCTGTTTGCCCATATTACGAAGCCGGAGTTCCAGGTTCGCTGGCGCTGGCAGGAAAACGACATCGCTATCTGGGATAACCGTGTTACGCAGCATTATGCGAATGCTGATTATCTCCCCGCTCGTCGCATCATGCATCGTGCAACGATTTTGGGAGATAAGCCTTTCTGGCGAGGGTGATGAGATGTTGGTGGGTGGAGCTGGCGCTTACCCACCCAATGATTCAATGAGTTGCCCGCCGGGTAGCAAGACGCCACCCGACACAATTACTTAGCTCGTACTTTTGCGGCTACCAGCAAAGCGGTGAGCAACATCAAACTCCCTGACAACACCAGCGGCGAAATTATGCCGAGATTATCCAGAGCCAACCCGCCAATTGCCGCGCCACAGGTATTTGCTAACTGGATCACCGCAACTTGAATAGAGCCCGCCTTCTCAGCTTGATCCGCCAGTGAACGCGTGATCCATGTTGACCAGCCAACTGGAATCAGAGCAAAGGCAAAGCCCCAGATAATGGCAACTGCAGATGCGACGATTTTATCGCTTCCCCATAACACCAGAACCAAAGCGCTCAGTGCCAGAATCAGCGGCGCACAGGTGAGAGACAACTTGAGTGAACGCTTGAGGAAAACCGCGGAAAGCGATGTGCCGACAAAACTTGCAATGCCAAAACTCAACAGCACCAGCGTCAGGCCGTCGACATCAAAGCCTGCAAGCGTCATATATACCGGGCGAATGTAAGTGAAGAAGGCAAACTGCCCGGCAAATGTCATAAATATTGCCGTCATGCCGGCCAGTACGCCCGGGCGTTTAAGCAGGCCAAACATGTTTTGCTTATGCTGCGTTGATTCACCTGGCAGCGGTGGCAAAGCTTTCCACACCCATATGATACAAGCCACACCCATTAATGCCGCGCCATTAAAGACATTACGCCAGCCAATAATGCCGCCTAAGAAGCTACCAAGCGGGGCGGCGATAACCAGTGCGATAGAGACAGCTCCGAAGATAACCGAGAGTGCTTTTGGCACTGTACGAGCTGGAACCAACCGCATGGTTAAAGAGGCTGACATTGCCCAGAAGCCGCCGAGGGCAATCCCCAGACAGGCGCGCCCAATCAGCAACATGGTGAAGTTTTCAGCAAAGGAAACCAGCAGGCAGGAGAGTGTAAGCAGCACGGAGAAAAGGATGACTACATAGCGTCTGTCGGTTGAGCGAATAATGCTGGTCACAAACAGGCTTGCGAACATTGCCACAAAAGCCGTGACGGTAACGGATTGCCCGGCAACACCTTCTGAGATTCCCAGATCTTGCGCCATTGGCGTCAGCAAGCTTACTGGCAAGAACTCCACGGTAATCAGGCAGGCTACGCAAAACGCCACTGCAAATACCGCTGACCAGTTAGGCCTGGATACGGCCTTTGGCTCAATCTTCCCTTCAATATGTTCACTCATTTCGTCACCTGGTACGCTCTGCGGTAAAGCCGCGTAGTGTAGCACCACTAGTGTGACGAACTTAACATTTCGGCAACTATCGGTTCGGAAAATATTCACAGCATATTAGGAGTGTGGCTTAAACACCTCTTTTGTCAGATTGTACTTTTTCATCTTCAGATAAAGCTTTTTGCGTGGAATTCCGAGATGTTCAGCCGTTTCGGTAAGCCTTCCTGCGAATAAATAGAGCGTATCCTCAATGACCTTTTTTTCGTAATCATCCACGATGCTATCCAGCGGGCCGCTGTTTAAAGGGCTGGACAGTACGCGTTTATCGCCAGCAAGTTTTACGATTCCGACCGCATACAGTTCCGCTACATTTTTCAATTCACGTACGTTTCCAGGCCACGTGTAATCCTTGAGTTTTGCCAGATAGGCGTTCTCAACAGGTGGCAGTGGGATAGTGAGTTTTTTGCAGCATTGGCGCAGGAAATAGCGAAATAACGCTGTAATGTCGTCTTTGCGTTCAGTAAGCCTTGGGAGTTTTAATCTCACCTGTGAAAAGTAGTAATACAGTTCAGGCATGAGTTGATGCTGTTCAACCAACTGGTCCGGATTGCTGTCGAAAATAACAATATGGCGCAGCGCTTTATTCCCTTGCCGCTCATAATTGAGCAGTTCACGCCCTAACCAACGTTGGCAGGATGCATGTAAGTACTCAGGCGCATGGAAGATGAGTGTTCCACCCACAGTCGTTTGTAGGCGTTCACTAACTTCTTGCAAAGAGGAGTGCAAGCGGCAGTCATGAACCGTCAGAGGAGAATCTCGCCTGTGGCTCAGAGAATGCAGCAATTCAGCAAAGGTATGGCGCCCGGTACCCGGTTCACCTTCAAGCATAAAATCTTTGTCGGTCTGTGCAAGGCTTGCGATATGTTGGCGCAGAATATTGATTTGTGCGCTGCTACCGATGATCTGTTGCTCAATAGCAGAGGTGATTTTTTCACGTCTGGCAAGAACCTCAAGCCGTTGAGGAAGCGCTGTTGCCAGAAGATGAAGCAGTTTTTCGGGGTCTAGTGGCTTTTCCAAAAAATCCCATGCGCCTTGTTTAACCGCTGTGACGGCAAGTGGAATATCCGCATGTCCCGTAATCATAATCACCGGGATTTCACTATCAATTTTTTGGATCTGGCCCAGAAAATCGATACCGTTCATTGCTGGCATATAAATGTCTGACACCACCACACCATCCCACTGTGGTGAAAGCTGCGCTAATGCTTTCTGTGGGTTTTGCGTCATTGTGACCCGGTAGCCAGAAAGACTCAGTAAGTGGCACCAGGACTCTAAAACATCGTCGTCATCGTCGACCAATAGCACCTGTCCTTGATGGCTTTGCGTTAACATCATCATTAAGCTCCTGTTGTTACTGGGTCATTGGCCGCATTAAATTCCAGTATCACCATGGCTCCCCGGTTCAGGTTTGAAGCCAGAGAGATTTCCCCATCACATTTCTCCAGCAATGAGCGGCAGATAGATAACCCCAACCCGAGTCCAATTTCCTTTGATGTGGTAAACGGTGTGAACAAACGTGGAAGTAATTCTGCGGAAAATCCGGGGCCGTTGTCGCTGATGGCGCAACGTATCCGGGTATCAGTTTTCTCGAGCAAATCAATGGTTACGCAGCCCTGGCTTGTCGTAGCAACGGCATCGAGGCTGTTAACCAGTAAATTGACGAACACTTGTTCCATTTGAATATTATCGGCGTAAATCACCAGCTCTGTTGGCAGCGAGTTCTGCAATTGGCAGCGGTCTTTTTTAGCCCGAGCCTGCAACAGCACAATAGCCTGCGTGGCAACTTCCTGTAATTCAATAGCACTGCGCGGGCTTTCAACCGACGATTTTCTGGCAAAGTTTCTCAAAGCGGAAATGATGTGGTTCATACGCAGGGTGAGTTTTTCCATTTTTACCAGCCCTTGCGATAGCGGGTTCAATTCACCACGCTGCAAGCACATGCGGCTGGTAAAAATATAAGTTCGCATTGCCGAAAGCGGTTGGTTCAACTCATGGGCAAGACTGGTCATTGCCTGGCCCATGACGGCCATTTTCGCAGCCTGAATCAGCTCATCCTGGGCTCTTTTTCGCTGCTCTATCTCTTGCGCTAATTGCTGATTGTTTTGTGTCAGGGCGAGCGTACGCTCTTCAACCTGTCGCGATAGTTCCCGCGCGTTGAGTTCCTGGCGCGTAACATCGGTGATGGTAATAATCAATTTTGCGCTATTGGCCTGCTCATAGCGGCGCAAAAAGAGATGCAGGTAGCTGGGCTCACCTTGGTTATCAATGGCGACAATACATTCACTACAGCCTGAGCATTCAAGTTCGCTACCGGCGATAAATTGCTGTTCCACTAAGTGGCTCGCCATGCCAGGAAATGCATACCATAACGGTTGGCCAGTTTTCAGGCCGTATGGCGCAAGCAATGCCTGCGCGCTGGGGTTCACAGACTCAATGGTGCCATTTGGATAGCAGGTTATCAGGCTGGCATGAGTATTGTTAATCAGGTTGAGCGCATTGGTTTTTTCCATCTTTTTGATTTCTTCGCAGAAGCGGCGCAAGTTTTCGCCCATTCTTCCGATCTCATCTCGACCAGTGACGGATATCGCAAAATCAAATTCACCTTGGGCAATACGTGTTAAGTCCTGGCCCAGCAGATTCAGGCGGCGAACCAGACGGCGGCCAATCAAAAACACCAGCACGAAAATACTGATAGTAAGGGCAAGGAATACCACAAGCCCCATCACGATTTTTCCGGTCGTGACCATCTTTTGCGTTGTCTTCCCGGCTTGCCCCAACATGTTATTGGCATCGATCACAACTTGCTGAATATTCAGTTGATACTGCGCTATTGCCTTATCCAGCCGGGGTTCCATTGCTCTGAGCTGTTGATAGTTCGCCACGTCTTCTTGCAGCAACTTATGCAGTGGTCCATCAGGCTTAACCTGTTCTATCAATTCGCTGAGGATCTGTCTGTAGCTCACGGTCGAAGGATAATCTGCCAGTTTGTTGGTTAGCCGAGCGATTTCTTCAGTTTTGTAACCAATAAACAGGAAAGCACTGCTCAAATCCTGATGGTAGTGCTGGGCGATAACCTCGGTCACCAATTGCTGCAATTCGTTCTCTTTGAAGGTCAAATCTTGCAGGATGGCAAACTCTTTCACCGCGCTTGCGAAGTTTGGCATCTCTTGTGAGCTTTCCAACATGCCGGAAAGATGCCACTCCACTTCCTGGAGTAAAGGCGCCACATCGTCCACCAGATCCTGATGCAGCCACTGAATTTGCTTTTGCAGTTGCTGAACCGCTTGCTCGTATTTGATTTGTTTATTCAGAAGCCCGGCCTGAAACTCCACATCCTGCTTCAGGGCGAGGAACTTCAGGCGCTGCTCAGGAGTTTCATTATTTGTTCTGGAACTGATGACGCTGGCATGCTGAATATCATTCAGATTTTGGGTGATTTCGCTGTAGAGCTGTTGGTGCTCAGCGTTTGAACGCGTGTCACGGAGTTTGAGTAACAACACCAGCAAATACGAGGTCGCACGTTCCAGCTGATAAGTGCCGTTAATAGCGGGCAGGCTTTCGTCAACAATTCGCTCTACTTGTTTTTCCAGACGTTCCCAGACTGTCCAGGCTGCAATTCCAGTGCAAAGTACCAGGGCGGTGAGTACGACGAACGCAATCATCAGCCTTTTGCCTAGTGATGTGGGAAGCCTTAGGGAACGGTTGGCTTTCATTGTGATTTCATCGCTTGATTTGCAAAAGTAATTGCCTGGTTCAGGTTCTCTTCCACCTGCTTGCGCCACTGGTACATTGTTTTCTCAGCATCCGGATTAAGGTGCTGACGGTCGTGTATATTACTGAAGTTATTAAGTAAATTTGTTTTAGCCGCGGCTGCTTCATCCAGCGGGATCTGGCTGGCTTTTTCTCGGGCTTTGGTAATAAGGTCAATACGCCAGTTCGCCGGGTTCTTTTTCGCTATTTCTTCTGCCTGATAAATCGTTGCCCAAGCCATACGTAATTTCGGTAACTGCTGGGTGATTGCCTGGTCAAATAACGCATTCACGACGTGTTCCCGGCTGAATAGTAATTGCTGATCCGTCACAAAATCATGCTGTTGTGCCAGTGCTGGCTCGGTGAGTGCCATTTTACGCATCTCTTTGGTACTGATAATTTTTTGCCCGGCAGGAGAGAGTAAGTAGTGAATAAAAGATTCAGCCGTAGTGCGGTTTTTTGTCGCGCGTGAAATAGCAAAATAGGTCGGCAAAATAATGGAGTCAGGGATGTAGTTAAAACCAATATAGCTAAAGCGGCTCTGGCTGTTGTAAGCGTAGCTATCGACGACTAATCCTGCCGCGGCAAGCCCGCGCGTTATCCCTTCGCTTACACCAAAACTGCGTGCCGTAATAGACGAGATGTTACCGCCAATCTGCATGATAAGCGCCCAACCTTTCTGCCAACCGAATGTCTGGAGAATATTCTCCAGCATCATGTGGGTCGTGCCGGATTGAGACGGAGCGCTCATCATGACATGTCCCATCCAGACAGGAGACGCCAGATCCTGCCAATGTTGTGGTTCTGGCAGGTTGTATTTCTCCAGATAACGACGGTTAAACATAATTCCGACACCGGAATAGCCAATAGTTGCTACCTGTTTGCTAAGCCCCAATGTATGTGGCTGTAACCATTCTGGTGTCATCGCCAGATTGGGCAGCGGCGCCAGTTGCCCGGCTTTATCGAGTGTATTAAAGAAAGTCGGTGAGGAAGACATCATCACATCTACGGGCATGCCGCGATTATGGTCGAGCACTCGCAGCGCCGGCAGCGTACGCCGATAGATTATCTCAACGTTTACATCAGGGTTTTGTTTAACAAAATCGTCTACCAGAGCTTTTACCGGCGCTTCCGAAAATGAGGTCAGCACGGTTAATGATTTGCTGGTGGCAGTGCCTGGCGAGGTAAAAAATAGGGCTGGCAGCAGCAGGCACAGGAATAAACGACGTACTGTAAACGGGCGGAGGTGACGGATAAATTGGTTCATAAATATCGTTATGTGCTGCTTATCAAGTTTTTGGAATAAAGCCATTTTATTTTTGCGGAGCACCTGAGTAACAACTGACGCAAATTCTTTAGCAGGATAGCGCTATTGTCAGTGATAAGCAGAATGCAAGAAAGGACACTACAGACAACTTTGACTCGTGTTTTTACGCGTTTGAGTCAAATCTGACACGAAACCTCGATTTTGAACATTCATTGATCCCATTTCTATGATGCGGCTACCACCAGAGCAGCTCTGGACACGTTCGTAATCATTCATGGAGCATGGGAAATGTTAACTTTTTTCAAAACGCGGGAAGACCTCCCGGTGATGAATGCTGCCCCCGAGAAAATACGCAGCACTTATCGCAAATATCAGTGGCAGGTATTTTTGGGGTTAGTGTTGGGCTACGCCATGTTTTACGTGGTTCGCATGAGCCTGAACGTTGCTAAAAAGCCAATGTTGGATGCCGGTATCGTTACGCTCGAAGAGCTGGGCGTTATTGGTTCGGCCTTTTTTATTACTTACGCAGTCGGTAAGTTCTCAAATGGTTTTCTTTCTGATTACGCCAATATAGGCCGCTTTATGTCGGTGGCGTTGGGCTTATCTTCCATCTGTACTATCTTCATGGGGATGAGTACCGCCACACTATTGCTGATTATATTGTGGGCACTCAATGGCTGGTTCCAGTCTGTAGGCTCTGCGCCTTCCTGCGTTTCCATTTTCCAGTGGTTTACCCCAAAACAACGCGGCTCGGTTTACTCAATCTGGGGCGGGTCTCGCAATATTGGAGAAGGGATCTCCTGGATCCTTACTGCCAGTATCGTAAGCTTCTTTGGTTGGCAAGCCGGGTTTATCGGCGCGGGAATTGCCTCTCTTCTGGCAGCTATCCTGATGTATCTGACACTGAAAGATCGCCCGCAGACTTATGGCCTGCCGGAACCCGCTGTTGCCTTTGGTGAAAATCCCGAGATCGCCCGCAAAATTGACCCGAAAGAAATTCGCCGCGCGCAGCTGTTCATTCTGAAACAACCCGTAGTCTGGTTGATTGCAGCTGCGTGCGCTTGCATGTATACCTCGCGCTATGCCATGAGCTCATGGGCGGTGTTGTATTTGCAGGAACAAAAGGGCTACAGCCTGATTGATGCAGGTTTTGCTATGTCGGCTTATCCTATAGCCGGTTTTATTGGCGCGATTCTGGCCGGTGTTATCTCCGATAAACTGTTTAATGCCAACCGCCATATTCCTACTTTGCTGTATGGAATCGCGAATATTGTCGGTATGTGCATGATGTTCTGGGGCCCACAAAGCCGCATGATGGATGCCGTCGCGCTCACGCTGATTGGCTTTGCTATCGGGGGGCTGGTGGTGTTCCTCGCAGGGTTAACCGCATGTGACCTGATGCCGAAAACAGCTGTCGGTGCGGTTAAGGGCTTTATCGGGCTTTGTTCGTATATTGCAGCGTCAATTCAGGAGCTTATCTCTGCCGCACTGATTGACTCTCGGGTACAGGATGGTGTCACACATTATGACTTCAGCCATGCTCAGTATTTCTGGTTGGGTGCCTCGGTGCTGTCGTTAGTACTGGCATTGACAGTCTGGAATGCGAAGAAGGTTGTCGATTACTAATATCAGAAAAAGGGATACCCATGTGGCATCCCTTTTTGATTTTTTATTGGAAGAACAGGCTTGTTTGGTTCTAGAAATCAAGTTCCAGGGCAAAGCACAGATAAGCCATCAATTGAGCGCAATGCTGGAACTGCTCGGTGCAAAAATTGATGGCATCAGGCTTGCACAGCTCCTCAAAATCGATATTTTTCACCGCGATAAAATCTTTGCGTTTTAATTCAGCTAATAATGGATGAGACTTATCGTAGCCTTTTGGCGGGCGACTTAAGCTATCGCCATCCATGATAAACCCCTGGCTTTGTAGCGCCTGTAACGCCTTTTGATATGCGTTGGGGTTCTCATCAATGCATTGGCGAATAGCACTCAGGGCTTTTGATTCGGGGTGCCAAATTCCGGCGGCAATAAAGCAACCTTCAGGGGCGATGTGGAGATAGAGTCCTGGTGCATGAACGTCTTTGCCCTGGAAATGACGGAACTGAATTCCGACATTGGTTTTGTAGGGCGTTTTATCTTTGCTAAAACGGCTATCTCGCTGTGGGCGCATAAGACTGCCGCCGACTTTTTTCGGCACGGCAGTGAGCTTCGATGAAATGGCAAGAATACCGGGCTGCATTTGCTCGATAAACCGCAGGGCAGGGGTGCGCACACTATTTTCGTATTCATCCTGGTGTTCTTTAAACCAGTCCCGGGAGTTGTTTTGCGCGAGCTTGTTCAGGAATTGCAGACTCGCCGGGCTAAAAGGTGCTTTTGACAATACTGGAGTAGTGGGCGTTGTAGATGTTTGATTCGCCATTTTCGTTGAACCCTTATCAGTATTTATAGTAAGTACCAGCGGTAGTGAGCGAGATAATTCATCCACGCCCGCTCAGAGATGGTTAAAGATGGTATCAAGTCTGCCATCTTCCGGCGACAGGTTCTGTTCGCGAACGTGGGTTGTTACAAACAGGCATGAAAAACAGCAGTAGCCAGCGGTGCTACTGCTTTACGAATTGCGACATCTACTATTCCGCGTAATAAAATTTCTTTAATTGGTATGGACAATATAGTTAATGTAATTGTATGGAAGCTTTGTTATATCCTGGATCTTTCGAATTCCCAGCTTTTTGAATACACTGCGCTGATGAGCATAAGCTGTTTTTACTGCAATATTTAACCTTGAACTAATAAAATCAACCCGCCCTCCATTCATTGTTAACATTAGCACTTCTTTTTCTGACGCAGTTATCCGCGGGAGCAGTACATCCTTATTGCTCACTGGCTTGATTAAATTTATCGCCTGCAATAAATCAAACATATGAAAATTCCGAGCAATAGTTGAAAATCTAAATATACTACTTATCTTCCAGCCGAAATTATTTGTTGCAATTATAACTGAAGCATTACTTAGATTGAGTTCCATTAACATCGAAAAATTCATGTTTGAATATTCTGATGCGATGATAAAAATATCTCCGGGCTTACTCAATCGGGATACAATATAATTGCTTTTATTTTGAGTGCTGAGTTTTACACATTGGCAGTCAGCTCTCGACGCAAGAGTGTGTGCGATACCATTATATAAGTAATTGTTTTCCGTCAAAACATATATTTTCATAGACTCCCTCTATATACAATTTATAAACCACAGGCAATTAGCGGGCATCCATTTAATAGCTATGTCCATTTTTTAAGTCAGGTGGATTACTGGTTTTATATATTTATTTTCTTTTTGTTGTTTTCTTTTCCTGTGGTGGCGCTTTTTCTACTGGGGTTGCTGGTGCTGCTGAAGCAATGATCTCTACAGGTGAAAAATATTCTTTTCCCAATATCTTTCCATTGCCTAGCCAGACCACTCCTCGTGACACAAGCACTGGTCCTGTCGGTGTAATTTGCAATTCTCTACCCTGGTTATCAGCCACGCTGACGGTAGATTTAGTGATGGTTTCCGGGCTGTATTTTGCTGTATCAGTGGTATACAGAACTTTCACTAGTCTCAAATACTCCGGAGCATAGTTATAAACAGTCCTCACCACGCTACGCTGGTAATCATCCCAGGTTGAATTACTCTCACTGGGTAGATTGCCTGCGATGACTGCATATAACTGTGCTGTCGCCTGTGCCATCGACATTTTAATGCGCATATCACTGGCAAATTTTGCTGGGTTCAGTGTTGTTTCAATAACACCTTTCGCATTCTTATTTTTATCATAAAGGTATGAATTATCAGTTGGTTGAGAAAGTGTTGTAGCAACATAAGTTGCGCATGCATAAGCCTGTGCAGGCTGGTTACCATTTACCAATAGCGAGTTTAAAGAGCCCTGTAGTGGAATAGTACGAACATCAATATTACTCCTCGCCAATAACTCATTTACGTCCTCCTGCGTTTTATCACCGCGCGCTAAGTCGCAGATTTGCTTCATAATAAAATCATCACGCTTTCCGTTGGCAGCATTCATATTATTTAATGCGTCAACAATGAGATTATATGCAGGAACATTGATGGATTTAACATTCAGATCCGATGCTGCCGCAAACACATGACAACTTGTCAGGAATAAAAGACCGCCTGCGGCGGTCTTGATTAGATTTTTCACACTGATGACCTTATTTACCTGTACGAATAGCAACTACATCAACAGTCATGCGACGGTTAGGTGCCAGACATTCAATAACAGCTGGTGATTTCTTACCCGGGCAAACAACACGAGGAGCAGAATCACCCAGACCTTGTGTTTCGATAATTGAAGCTGGGATACCTTTCTCGATTAGCATTTTCTTAACAGACTCAGCTCGGGCCAGAGACAGTTGCATATTTTTTACTGAGTTGCCGATACGGTCGGTATAACCGGATATCACGACATGTTTACCATTTAAATCTTCTGCCTTGAGATCTGCAGCCAGGTCATTAACCTGGGAAACGCCCGAAGCACTCAGTTCTGGGCTGCCAAAAGAAAATAAGCCTTCTGCACTTAGTTCTTTATGCATTGTATTTGCCACGACTTTAACCACAGGTTTATTCAGCTTTGACAAGCAGTCGTCAGGTGCAAAGAAGAAGCTTTGCGCCTTCATGTTGGAATCAAATAAAACCTTATATTGGCAAGTTAATACCGAGTTATCAGGCTTTGTGAAATGGAAAATATAATCCCACTCTTTCACACGAAAGACACCTTCATCAAAATGTGGGGTGCCAATAAGTTCGTAAACTTCAGCCTTGCTCAGGCCCGGTCGCATTTGCTTTAAGTTATCAAGGTTTACGAAACTACCTTCGCTTCTTACTGCATGAGATGCGTCAGGGAATATAGGGCTATTTGTTTTACCTTGTGAATCTACATTGCTTACAGAGCGCGTACAGGCAGAAAGTAATACAACACCACTGACAATAAGAGCCAGTTTTGCATATTTAGCGTATTTCATTTTTTATCTCATATTAATTTTGGCGATGATTCCCCGGCATTCTCGCCGGGGAATTTATTTTATTAATTAAACAGGTTTACCACTGATAACCCACACCGACGGCAGCACCCAGATCACCCTGGCTTGTCGACGTACCGGAGAGTTTGGTTACCCACTTACCGTTGTCAGAGATGGTGGAAACACCCAAAGCAACAGCTGCTTCGCCCTGGTAAGTACCCCCGCCCATGCTGACCATGCTTGCGCCTGGTTGGTAAGGTTGTGGCAAACTAGCCATCGCCATTGCTCCGGCAATACCTGCGCTCAGCTTGTCTTTGTTGTCATCAACAATGTTTTTCAGGTCGTTAAACTTGTTGTTGGTGTACTGGTTAGCGCTATTTACGCCGTCTTTTAACTGGCTCAGGTTGACGGCATCAGTCCCTTTAGTACCTGCTGCCACGTTAGTGATTTGACGCTCGCCACCAGCAAAGCCTACGGAGACACTGTTATCACGATCGGTTACCGAATTATTGCCCAGTGCAATCGCATTATTATGCGTTGCATGGGAGTTGGTTCCGATTGCCACACTGTTATCCCCACTGGCTAACGCGCCTGCACCACCAGCGACAGAGTCCTTACCCGTTGGTCTTGGTTTCGGATTATTACTGGTGTTGTTCACCTGGAACATGCCGTCTGTACCGTTGGAGATGTTGGTCACGGTCTGATTCACAACATCAAGTTGGTGCTTATTCACGGCATCGCTTGGCGCCACGCCATCGGCAACGTTGGAGATCGTCGTGCCGCCTGTATGGGTGGAGTTGTCGTAGGTGTCACCGCCCAACACAACATTGTTGTAGCTTATGGAACCGTCAACATTGGTAATGTACTTCACTGACCCTTTATCGATGTTTTTGACATTGCTGCCAATGTTTTCGATAGCCTGGTTGGTGGCATACAGTTCGGAACCGTTCACCGCGTCGGTGCTGTCTGCGGCAATGCGGCCAGCAGCGACATTAGTGATGGTCCGCTCGTTACCTTCGCTACCCACGCTCAGGGTGCTGGTCGGCGCGGTGCCTGCAAACGCATAATCGTTACCACGAATAGTTGTGCCCGTTGTGGCGACTGCCGCAGACGTTGTTGATCCTGCGCCCAATGCGATATCACCCGCATTGTTTGCCACTGCTCCGGCCCCCATCGCCATACTGCCGTTGCCGATGGATTTTGCTTCATCGCCCATCGCGATAGAGCTGTTGCCCATAGACTGCGCATTTGGCCCAACAGCAACGGAGTCAGCGCCGCTCGCCACGGAGTCCGCTTTCCCGGAGTTGGCATGGAAGTACTTAACGCCATTGGTATAAATGTTGGTGGTCGCATCTGTCAGTTGCTGAACGTTAACTGCATCACCAGCGTCGATACCGTAAGCCACGTTTTTAATCCGTGTACCGCCAGTCTTGGTAACGCTGTTATAGGTGTCACCACCCAGAGAAATGCTGTTGTAGTTCACCGTACCGTCGTCATGGATATCGTACTTAACGGAGCCTTTATCGAGCGTATTAATGGCCGAGTTAGTGGCAAATAATTGCGAGCCGTTGATTGCATCGGTGCTGTCTGAACTCAGACGGCCTGCTGCCACGTTAGTAATGGTGCGTTCATGACCACGGCTACCCACACTGACGGTGCTTGTTGGGGTGGAACCAGCAAACAGGTAATCCACATCCCCAATCTTCGCGCCGCTGGTACCAACAGCGATATCAGTAATAGAGCCTGAGCCCAGCGCAACATCATTTGCATTTATTGCCTGAGCTTCACGACCGATTGCCAGACTATTATCACCGGTTGAAAGGGCGTTATAACCTACAGCTGTACTGCCCTGGCCTTCAGCAGAAGAATCGCTTTCCAGCAGTCCATCTTCATTGGTACGCACATAGCGAATCCCCTCACCATTCAACGTGGTGTAAGTTGTGGTGGTATTTCCGGTAATGTGGCTAAGCGTGTTGTCAATGTAGTTCACCGTGGTGTTCGTCTCGTTAAGCTGAGACATATTCACCGCATCGCTATCATTCTCACCACGAGCGACGTTGGTTATCCTGGTACCACCCGTTTTGGTGATGCTGTTGTAGGTATTACCACCCATGGTAACGCTGTTGTAATTAACAGTGCCGTCACCGTTACGGTCATACTTCACGGCTCCCGCATCCAGAGCATCAACCGCCGTATTCGTAGCAAAGAGTTGAGAACCGTTTACACCGTCGGTGCTATCCGCACTCAGGCGACCCGCAGCCATGTTAGTCAGGGTGCGTTCTTCACCAGCTTTACCAATGCTCACGGTGCCAACAGGTGCACTGCCTGCAAACGCATAATCTGTGCCAGCAATCGTCGCGCCGGAAGTTGCAACAGCGGCTTGTGTTTTCGCGCCATCCCCCAGAGCAATGCTGCGGGCCACATCGGCTACTGCACCCATACCGATTGCCACAGCATCCGTACCTGAGGCAACCGAGTCTGCACCGGTAGAGTTGGCGTGGAAGTACTTGGTCCCCGTCTCGTACATATTGTTGATGGTGTTATTGGTCTCGGTCAGCTGAGAGAAGTTAACCGCATCGCTTGGTGCTGAACCATCAGCCACATTGGTGATCTTCGTTCCACCCGTGTGCGTGCTGTTGTCGTAGGTATCGCCACCCAGTGTGATGTTGTTGTAGTTAACAGTGCCATCAACAAATTTGTCGTATTTGACTGAGCCCGCATCCAAATTAGTGACATCGCCGGTGATCGTGCTGAGCGCCGTGTTGGTGGCGAACAACTGTGAACCATTCACACCGTCGGTGCTGGTTGCGCTCAGGCTGCCTGCTGCCAGGTTAGTCAAAGTACGCTCAGAACCTTTATCACCAATACTGACGGTGCCTACCGGAGTTATGCCAGCAAACGCATAATCCGTACCCAGTAATGTTGTACCTGTAGTACCTACAGCCGCTTGCGTTTTCGCGCCATCACCCAGTGCCACACTACGTGCCACATCTGCAACCGCATTCATACCAATCGCAATTGCATCAATACCTGAAGCAACAGAGTCTGTGCCGGTTGAGTTAGCGTGGAAGTATTTGGTGCCCGTTGCATAGATGTTGTTAACCTGGTCACCCAGATTGGTCACGTTGTTGTTGGTTTCAGTCAGCTGCGAGAAGTTCACCGCGTCGCTTGGAGCAGACCCGTCCGCCACATTGGTGATTTTGGTGCCGCCGGTATGCGTGCTGCTGTTGTAGGTATCGCCGCCCAGCGTGACGTTGTTGTAATTAACCGTGCCATCCGGGTTGATGTCGTAATGCACGCTGCTGTCTGAAACAGACTGCAACTGGCGCACGTTGACAGCATCCGTAGCTTGCGTACCGCCTGCGACATTGGTGATCTGACGTTCCATACCCGCAGAACCAACGGATACAGCACCCTGAGTTGAAGCCACTGTGGTTTTGCTGAACAACTCTTTCGCGCCATTCATACCGGAACGATCAGCGATCGCACCAGCACCTAGTGCTACGCCATAATTAGCGGTCGCTTGTGAATTACGACCGATGGAAGAGGTGGACAACCCTGAAGCGACTGCATTATAACCCACAGCAACAGCCCCGGTGGTGGTGACAGTGCCCGCTTTCGCACCACTCCCTATCGCCACACCCTGGTTATACGTTTTGGAATTGGCACCGATAGCAAGTGCATCATCTGATATGGTGCTTGAGTGATCACCCATCGCAATTGAGTTCACGCCATGAGCTGTAGATGAACTCCCTATTGCAATCGAGCCGGTGTCGAGGAACCCGACCAATGCCTTATTACCTAGCGCGATGGCATTTGTGGAGTTCACGTTGGCGCCATTACCTATGGCAATTGCGCTATCCGCACTGTCAAGTGGACTGGTATTTGTTGCCTGAGCACCTTGCCCCATAGCAATAGATGACGTGCTGCTGGCTACAGAACCCATTCCAATCGCCACCGCGTCCTTACCGGTTGCAGACGAATCTGTCCCGGTAGAGTTGGCGTGGAAGTACTTAGTACCTGTGGCGTAAATGTTGTTGATGTTGTTGTTGGTGGTGGTCAGCTGCGAGAAGTTAACCGCGTCGCTTGGGGCAGAACCGTCCGCCACATTGGTGATTTTGGTGCCGCCAGTGTGCGTGCTGTTGTTGTAGGTCGTGCCACCCAGCGTCATGCTGTTGTAGTTGATCGTGCCGTCGCCGTTCTTATCGTACTGCACGGATTCGTCAGCGAGAGATTTCAGCTGTGAGACGTTGACCGCATCGGTCAACGCAGCACCGGCCGCCAGATTGGTTATCCGGCGCTCGCTTCCGGCAGAACCAATCGATACTTCCCCGGTGGCACTCCCTTTCATATCAGCCGCGTTCGCGCCTTTGGGCACATAGGCAGCCTGCCCAAGATTTGCGGTCGTGGTAGTGTTATACCCGATGGCAACGCTGTTATTAGCACTGGCGTTCGCAGAAGCCCCCAGAGCGACGGAAGTCACACCAGTGGCAATAGATCTGCTGCCTAATGCGACTGCACCACTTCCAGAAACAAAGGAAGCCGGCCCCAATGCAACAGCTGAATTGCTAGTGGCACTTGAGGCTCCGCCAATCGCAATACTCGACATCCCCGTTGTATTCGCGGAATCACCAATCACGACTTGTCTGGCGTAGACTGGATTTGCCGCGTAGTTGGCCGAGGAATTATTGCCGATCACGACACTGTTACCTGCTGCCGTTGCCGATGCGCCATTACCCATGGCAATCGCGTTGACCGAATTGGCATCCGCAACCGCATTTACCCCCACGGAAATAGCGTCCGCGCCGAGCGCTTTAGAATCCGCACCGGTAGAGTTGGCGTGGAAGTACTTGGTGCCGGTGGCGTAGATATTGTTGATGTTGTTGTTAGTGGTGGTCAGCTGCGAGAAGTTCACCGCGTCGCTTGGGTTAGAACCGTCTGCCACGTTGGTGATTTTTGTCCCACCAGTGTGGGCGGTGTTGTTATACGTGGTACCGCCCATCGTGACGTTGTTGTAATTAACCGTGCCATCCGGGTTGGTGTCGTAATGCACGCTACTGTCAGAGACAGCCTGAAGTTGGCGTACGTTGACGGCGTCAGTGGCCTGCGTACCACCGGCAACGTTGGTGATCTGGCGTTCTGAACTCACGTCACCCACAGATACGGCGCCTTTAGTTGATGCAACCGCAGTATTGCTGAACAGTTCTTTGCCACCAGCCATGCCCGCGCGGTCGGCAGTCGTACCAGCGCCCAGCGCAACACTTCCTGGCGCGGTAGACAATGCACGGGCACTATGACCCAAAGCAACACTGTCTGCGCTGTCTGCCACTGCGGTGGAGCCTACGGCTACACCATAGTCGGAGGTAGAGTTAGACCAATGACCGATCGCCAGGCTGTCTGTCTTTTGCGCGTTCGCAGAGGTACCAAAAGCAGTTGCCCCCAGCCCTGATGCAGCGGAAACCGCGCCTACAGCCACCGCATTTTGTGCAGCCGTTGTGCCGACGCCGATGGCTGTGGCCGCACCACCCGCTGTGGCATAGCTACCGAGCGCAACGCCACCCTGGACATTAGCGTCGCTGTCCGGCACGGTTGCATGGTCACCAATAGCAATACCACCGCGGCTGCTATAAGAGGATGTCCCCAGAGAAATAGCAGATGTTGCTTTGTTGGTAAGGTTTGCACCTGGCCCTCCCAGACTTTCAAAGCTAAAAACACCTGTATCGTGATTCACGGCGTTGCTACCGATAGCAATACTGTTGCTACCTGCTGCTGAAGCCGTTGAGCCCAGGGCCAGCGAGTAATCACCGGCCGAGCTTGCGTTAGGACCAATAGCTGTAGAATTAGCTCCTTTCGCATTGGCATAGTAGCCTAGTGCCTGCGCTTGAACTCCAGCTGTATTGGCATACCAACCAATGGATGTGCCTTCCAAACCCGTGACTAATGAACCGCCACCAATCGCTGTGCTGTGATCTGGGGTTGCTTTTGCCATATCACCGATCGCCACCGCACTGTAGCCATTTGCGACAGAGCTACGACCAATCGCGGTGGCGTTAGTATCCGATGCTACCGAATTGGAACCGAAAGCGATCGCGCCATCAGAAGAGGCGGCTGACAGAGAACCCACGGCCATCGCCCCGTTGCCCCCGCTGGCTTTTGCGCCCTGACCAATGGCGATGCCGTTAACAATAGTTGCACTGGCCGAATGACCCAGTGCGATGCTATCTATCGCAGAGGCCGTTGCGGACTGACCTATGGCTGTTGCGCTAGAGCCACTTGCTGACGCAGTCGGACCGATAGCTGTGGAGCTGTTACCTGTGGCGACGCCACCATTTATTGATGTGTTGGCCGCATTGTTATTATCCAATGCGGCACTGCTGGTGCCCGTGCCGGCAACCCATGCTTCAGCAGGGAAAGACAACAAAGTCGCAGCAACTGCGCCAGTCAATCCACTTACACGTTTCGCAATACGCAAGGAACTGGCTCCCTTGCCTTTTGCCCCTGCAAATTCCCCGGCAACAACCCAGGCTTTTTGCGCAGAATTCCATACCAGACGATAAATCTTGTTCATAAAGTTTCCTTCCCGGCTCCGTGCCAGGATAACGGTTAGTGTTTCGCGGCCTGCAGGCTGGCTGCGGCTTTGATAATCAAAGGACGTTCCAGAGAGGTACTGTTCAGTTGGTTTTGCTCGCGCTCATAAAGTCCAAGCGCGGCTTTGTTATTGCGGGCGACGTATTGCAGGTAGCCGCCGGTGAAGAAGGTGGCTTCAGTTAGCGCATCACGCCGTTGGAGTTCGTCGGTACCAGGCATGGCGGCTATTGCGGCAAATACCGCCTCGGTGCTGCCCTTGCCTGAATAAAGACGAATAAGCGCCTGCTGACTTGGTGAACTGGCGTCCATACCGGAAGTCAACATGGCGAGCTCTTTTTTAAGGGATGCCGGTTTACCAGCATGAGTTCGGGCGCTAAGCCACAACTGCCACAAATGGGCATAATCGCTAACGCGAGCATCGGCAATGGCTGCAAGGCCATCAAAGGCTTTTTCCGCAGCATCAAACTTGCCCAGTGCGACCAGGTTGATAGCTGAGGGAACCGCTATATCTGCGGATATATCGGAGCCCGTCAGTTCGTCATAGACTTTGCGAGCCGCCTGGTTGTGGCCAGATAAGTCATCAGCAATTGCCTGATTAAACAAAGCAACTCGTGTTTGATGAGTCGCGGGGGGACTTAACTTTTGTGTAATAGAGGCTGATGCTCCATTGGCCATTACCGGCAGAATTAAATAGCTGGTGGCAATAATAATCGAGCCGAAAATAGCTGGGCGTACGCAAGGTATATTTTCTTTAAATAGCCCTATGTATTTCCGTATTTGGTGTAATAAGAAAGATTTTTTCATTTCGTAATACTCATTAAATATGGCAATGGCACCGGTAGGTTTTGGGGGCGATAGTTATCCCCGCCAGGATTGAGTCCTTGCGATAAAGGTGAATATTTAATTTTGACAGGTATGAAATATAAGTTATTTGTGCTTATATTTTTTCATCAAAAAAATAATATCACTGGAATTTCCTTAGGCTAACCAAAGGAATATAAAACCAATCTATTTATTAATAAGTTGTTGAAAGGTAATGTTTCAATGTTGGTTTTTTATATAAAGCGCCTGTACTTTATGTGCATTAATACTATAAAAAGCACCTCTATCACTTTTTATAAAGTCAGGATCTAGTCCAACCATCATGAGATCAGTTTTCAACTCCTTCAATGTGGACCATAATATTTGGCTCGACGATTTAAAATTTCGGTCATCCCAGACGTTTTTGAAAATATCATCACGATTTACGGGTTTTTCACATGCATTATTAAGTAAGTATGCAAGCAGCATCATATGCAGATCTTTAATAGCTATGACACATACATTGAGTGCATAAGCCTTGCGAGCATCATCCATGTCCAGCTTGATAATCCTGCGATGATGGATATCAACCTGAATATTATCGTTTATTAAAAAACCAAAAGTAGATGTAAACATTTAAAATGCCCTTACTCTCTCAGTATTCATTTATATGCTTCATATGAAGCTGTACGCAGTCTATATAAAGTGAAAAAAACAGTAATCAGATGGAAACATCCTGGAATATATGTTTATTTTTGGTTAAATCAGGAGCCAAATGTCATACCCTTATGGTTGCTTGGGTTTTAATGCTTATAACGTTTGTATTCTCGATATTTTTGGCTGTCTAAATTAAATTTTACGGGTTAACACAAAGTTTCATATTTAGATGCAATGCCAGGGTAAAACGCTGACCATCGTGCAATCTAGTGATTTACATAGGAAAAATTAAATATAAATTCCTTTTTTATTGAGTGCTGCGTCAGCTTTTTAGCTGCTTCTTTTTTGGTTTTTAATCAATGTTAACTAATTGTTTCAGTTAAAGTGTCTTTTACCTATTTAAGTGCTGAACTACCTCGGGTTACGGAAAAGAGCATCAGGTATCAGGTGCAGTGATTGATTTCGCTATGGGTGTATTGAAACACGCATTTACTCATATGAAAAATGAATCAATAGGAAAGTACTCATACAAAATTTCACTGAACTATACTCATGTATCTTCTCATTGAGTCACGAACAAAATGACTTCATTACGAACCGGTAAATTTGATTACAACTTGATCCGCTTTTTGGTGGCAATCATAGACACCAACAGTATGGTGAATGCAGCTGAAGTATTAGATGTTGCCCCTTCAGCAGTAAGCTATGCGGTCAGAAAATTGCGTGAACATTACAATGACCCCCTTTTCGTACGCGCTTTGCATGGAGTAACTCCTACAGCATTAGCTCTAAATATTTACGAACGATTTAAAATCATAAATGATGATATTAATGACGCTCTGAATATTGTTAACGATGTTGATTCTGATGTCCGCGAAATATATATTCGCGCCGATGCTTTTACAGAGGCCTGGATTACAGACAGGCTTATACGCTGTGGTATTGTGACTAACGAGTGTATTTTGGATTTTCGATATTCCTCTGCGAGCTCAGATGAACGTGTTGCTAAGTTAAGGAATGGTGAGGTTGATTTAGATATTGGGGTGCAGTTTGATGGAGATAAGAACATACTTTCCACGAGACTTTTCGAGTGGGATTTAATGCTAGTTTGCCGAAAGGACCATAAAACGATAGGTGATAGCTTAAGCATGGAACAGTATGCAAATGAACCCTTTATTGCATATAGTACACGCCATTACGGTACCATCTTATTAAGTGATATTAATCAAATAACACAGGTCAGGGATATTAAACCAATTGCTAAGAGCGAATCCCCGATGAACATGATTTTCACTGCACTTTTACATGATCTAATAATATTTATACCACGAACTTACTTCGAGCTACTTCAACATGTGTTACCAATTAAAGAAGTTCATTGTGACTTTATCCCATATAAAAAGATCCCAAACGTTATACATATTCATAAGCGAAATATTAATGATGCGTTACTACAAAAAATTATCACTGTTTTAAAAACAGAATAGGCATCGTTTTTTATAGAAGTTTATGGAACTAAGGGCAATTTCGAAGGAGGTAAAAGAGAGGTTCTGGTGAGGACTGGCATTGTGGAAATGCTTTGTTAAGTGTTGGGTTTATCTGAGGGATGTATCGTTGAAATGATGGGTGGCTGGAGAATGTGAAATGTTCAAAACAACCTTCAAAACAAGATTGTTTAGCTTCTGCTCTGAATCTAATCGGTCATCAAGAGATAACTTCAGAAAACAAAAAGGACCTGGATAACTTCTTATCCAGGTCCTTGATATGTTTGGTGGCCCCTGCTGGACTTGAACCAGCGACCAAGCGATTATGAGTCATAAAATTGGCATGTTTTTAATTGTTCGCCATTGTCTCTGTTTGTGTTTTTAATTGTCTATAATCAATCAGTTATGAGGTTGTTTTTGTTTCTGATTGGTTCTCTTATTTCCCCATTGTACTATCCTTACCTGACCCGTTACCTGACCCGAAATGGGCATCGGGTCAGGTAACGCTTATTCTTAGAAAGGTAAACTCATGGCCGCTAATCTTACCGAGACTGCTATACGTGGATTGAAGACAAAAAGCACGGCGTACTACGTGTGGAGCAACAGTGCTCAACGTGGTACCGGCAGGCTTGGTGTTAAGGTTCAGCCTTCAGGCAGCAAAGTTTTTTATTTTCGTTACTACGTTGAGAAAGGGAAGAAAGAGAAGTTCATCCAGTTGGGCATCTGGCCTGAGATGAAACTAGTGACGGCCAATGAGCTGGCGAAAAAGTATGGTGCCTGGCTTGTCGAAGGGAAGGAACCCCAGCAAGAGCTTGAGCAACAGCGCCTGGCCGAACAGCACATTATGCAGATCCATCGTTCTCAAGGATCGTTTGAAGAACTGGTACATGGCTACGTTAACAAGATGAAGCTCGACAACAAGCGTACTTGGGCTGATGTATTGAAGCGCATGGAGCGAGAGTGCTACACCGTTATTCCTCGTGATACTAAAGCGAAGGACGTGACGCCTCTGCAGATCAAAACCATCCTCTCGGGTATTATCCAGCGTGATGCGGTGGTCCATGCGAACCGAGTTCGTTCTTATCTGATGGCGGCATTCAACTACGGTCTGAAAGCTGATAACGATCCGATGAATACCAGCGTGGGTATTACGTTCGGCCTTGAAGTTAACCCGGTATCGGCCATACCGAAGCAGTCTTCGGCGGAAAAAGTGGGTGATACATGGCTAACGCTGGAAGAGTTGCGTGTTGTCATGGAGCAGTTCGCAGAGGCCACCAATGTTGGGCCGCTGATGCAGCATTTAATCCGCTTCTGCGTTTATGTTGGCGGGCAGCGTCCATTTGAAATGATTGCCAGCCAGTGGAGCGCGATTGACTGGCAGCAAAAGACGCTCCTGGTCATTGCCGATGTATCGAAAAACAAGCGTGAGCACCTGATCCCGCTGACTGAATCGGCGCTACAGGAATTAGCTTCAGTGAAAGAGCTGACTAAGGAAAGTAACAGCCCCTATATTTTCCCGCTATCAACCAACGGTGAACGCCCGGTGCGTACAGATAGTCTGGCGCGTTCCATCATGTATTTCCGGGCTTTTAATCCTGAATTTAAAGTTTTCACAGCGCGAGATTTACGTCGGACCTGTAAGACTCTGATGGGGGAGTCGGGGATCAGCAAAGAGATCCGTGACCGTATTCAGAATCACGCTTTGAACGACGTTAGCTCGAAACACTATGACCGTTATGATTACGTGACTGAAAAGCGCAGGGCGCTTGAGATTTGGGAAGATAGAGTCAACAACTACCAGCGGCAACAGGAAAACAACGTTGTGAACTTGTTTGGGCGGAGGTGAGAGCTTGGCAAAATATAAGCTTAATTCAGCAGAAGAGCGGTATCAGCCGGGCTCTGGTGATTTGGTGCTGTCTAATAAACTGGGGATCATTGATGAACAGGAAATGGAGGCGCTGGAATCGGGCCTACTGCTGATGCTGTATGAGCAGCTATTTATTGAGGGGCAGCCACCTGAGGTGCTGGCTTTTGAGCACATTAGTAGGTGGCATCGCCAATGGCTGGGGAATGTGTACGACTGGGCTGGGAGGCTGCGTAATGCTAACCTGACAAAAGACGGTTTCCAGTTTGCCGCTGCCGACAGGATTCCGCTACTTCTTGATGGTTTCGAGAAGCAGTTTCTCGCTCGGTCTGGCGAGCTTAAATCTCTGGCTCGTTCGGATCTGGTCACTTATCTGGCTGAATGCCATGTGGAATTTATTTTAATCCATCCATTCAGAGAAGGTAACGGGCGTCTGTCGCGACTGCTTTGCGATGTGCTGTCTGTTCTGGCAGGAAAGGGCTTACTTGATTACAGCCTGTGGGATGAGCACAAGGCGTTTTACTTCAAGGCAATACAGGCGGGCGTATCAGGTAATTACAGCCCCATGATACAACTGGTGAGCGACATCTTGCCAGATTAACGGGCGAGGCCCACAGCTTTCGCCTGTGCCTGATTTTGTTTGAGTTGCTGCTCAATTTTTTGCACAGAAACACCCGTTTCGATTGCAGTTGAGCTGGCAACGGAACGGTAGATTTGAGTTTTAGTGATCTGACTATGTACTGTTTTTTTTGTCATGTTAAAAGCCTCGTTTTGCTGCAATGATTCTAGTTCGAATGGGGATTGCCCGCAAGGCTGCTATCAATAGGGATGTAACGATGAAAATCCCTTACTCGGCATAAAATAATTTTTAGACTCATCTCACCATCTTGATACAATAGTTTGTAATTTATAAGGTTAATCTCTTGGTGGTGATAGATGGATAGTAATCCAAATTTTTTTGATGCTACTGATCTTTTTAAGATTCCTGAGCTATTTGATATCCCCGATGGTCTTCATTGCGTTGATGCTTATACTAAAAAATTTCATATTAGACTGGAAGATATCATCGCCGCTTGGTTGGATAATAGAATAAAACTGTATGTTAATCTTCGTTCTGAATACTGTCGAATAAACCGTTATGCTAATAAAAAAGAACACCGCTACGATACTTTTGATATCAGTATCGGTAGAGACTTCTATCAACATGAAAGAAGTCCACAGGCTACAGTAAGGAAATTCATACCTTGCAACCAATCTGAAATAAAAGAGGATATAAATTTCCAAGGGAGTAGTTTTTATAAATATGTTTACAATGGATATGCTAGTGGATTTTGGCGACTACAGCTCACAAACACTACTCATCTAGTAAAAGTTAATTACAATCTTAAAAATGCTAATGTATCGTGGGATGAAATTCCAGGAGAGGTTAGAGTTTTGGGGCGAGATAATAAGGACCATTTGGTTTTTAATAAAGATATCTTTGTCTCTGATGAATGTTTGTATATTGATAGCTCTGGGTGTCAAGAACTATCTCAACATCTCAATGTTGAAGAAAATGAAATCCATGAGGTAGAGGGGTATTATATACAGAGTTTCATTGCTGTAATTTTGCTTAAAATAAATTTTTCAAAAGAAAATGGTTTGATTAACCGTACAAAGACAGCAAATATATTGAATGCGTATCGTAAGGAGATGTGTGTATCTTTAGAGCCGGTTAGCGGGAAAAGTATATCCAGATGGATTAACGGCTCTTTAATAGAGAAAGGGCAGTTATCTTTAGATGTTGAGGATGGCCGACTATCTGAAGCAAAGAATGATATTATATATTTGATTATTAAACAATGTCATGCAGATCGTACATCAAAAGAGTTGGCTGTTTTATTGGGCAAGGAAATTGATGGCTATCAATTACAGCAGAGAATTACATTGCCGCAATTAGTGAATTATCTTGATACGCTCATTACCAAATATGTATCACTGAATTTGAAATAAATTTCTCAATAAGGTTCTCAATAGACAATAGCTTAATGGGTACCCATCTTCTTTAAATTTTGATTTGAATCGTACAAACTGCCTCTACCGAAACAAAGGAGGCAGTATGAGTACAACATCTATCATTCCAACCCCTGAACAGCGATTGCAAATCCTGCATGTTTACGGCGAAAAATGTGACCGACTGGTGCGGGAAAAAGAGCGCCAGTACATCACTTCGATTTCCCGGTCGACGGCCTGGAAGCTTGAAAAGGCTGGTAGGTTTCCTCAACGTAAATCACTTGGGGCTAAGTCGTGTGGCTGGTTGCTTAGCGATCTTCTTTACTGGATCAATGAACGCTAAGGGTCATAAGTTTTTTAGTATTTTTTATCTGATGGTTGGGAATGCATCTTGCTATTTCCACTATTAATAGCGGAATAGCAACTCAACCGGAGGTACTTTTAACATTTAATGATGATGAGGTTTTATGTCGGGAAATCGAGAGTTCCCCATACGTATGCTTCCCGCAATAGTGGGGAATGCAATTTATGAGGTAGTCCAACATACTCAGGCACCACTTCCCATGGTTGTTGCAGAGATGCTTGGTGTCATTTCTCTTGCTTGTCAGAACCGAATTGATGTTTGCAGGCTGAATAATCTGCGTGGTCCGACATCACTTTTTATTGTGACAATTGCTGAATCAGGGGAAAGGAAAAGCACGGTAAGTAAGTTGTTAATGAAGCCGATTTACCAGATGGAAGAACGGTTATTTGAGCAATATAAACAGGAACTAATCAACTGGCAATATAACGTAAAGATTTTCAAGGCGGAAGAGAAAGCCTTGATGTCAAAACTGAAGTCAGATATCCGTTGTGGCAAAGATCCAACTATGGCACGTGAATGTCTGAAAATACTGCAAGATAGTTATCCTGTGGAGCCTGTCAGATATAAGTTGACGTTCAATGATACCACACCAGCGGCGATAAAAGAGTACCTTTGTGGAGAATGGCGATCAGTTGGAATTATATCAGATGAGGCAGGTACGGTTTTTAATGGTTATACACTAAACGAATTACCGTTTGTAAACAAAATGTGGGATGGGTCGATTTATTCAGTCGAAAGGAAAAATGCACCTGAGATATTAATAAAAAATGCCAGATTGACATTATCCCTTCAGGTTCAGCCTGTAGTTATCAATAGGTATATTGAAAGAAAAGGGGATGTAGCAAAAGGGATAGGTTTTTTTGCTCGTACACTTATTTGTCATCCATTTTCAACACAAGGATATAGACAAATAACTAATCCTGTTGTCTCAAGTGAACATCTGCCAGTGTTTCATGAGAGATTAATGGAGATCGTCAACGAAAGTATTATCAACAAAGATGAACGCATCTGCCTACATTTCTCGCCAGAAGCAGGACAGAGATGGGTTGCATTTTATAATAAAGTTGAAACAGAAATGCGCTTAATCGGCTTTCTGTCAGACTTTAAAGATTACGCATCTAAAGTCGCTGAAAATATGGCAAGGATCGCCGCATTATTACATTATTTCAATGGTAATGAAGGTGACATATCTCTTACCGCCGTTGAAGCTGCTGTAGAGATAAGCGCATGGTACGTAGAGGAGTATATTAAATTATTTTCCAAACCACAGGAGTTAGATCTGATCAATACAGATGCAAATGAGCTTTATTGGTGGATGAAAGAATACTGTAGTCAAAATTTTGTACCTTACATCAGGAAAAACACAATATTGCAATATGGACCCAATCGGTTCAGAGAGCGTAATAAAACGAACGAATTACTAAGCACACTCTACTCACAAGGGAAAATAAGCACCTATAAAAAAGGGAAAACTCTTTTTATTCAACCAATGGATAGTTTGGCGGTTATTTAAGGTGGCGTTTAGGTAAATAATGCTAACAGGCTGCTTGTTAACTATTTCTAATTACAGAGTTGTTTTTATGCAGTCCTTACAGGCTGGGGTTGCCTTTTATCAGAATTTAAATGTTGGAAAGGTAATATATAGTTAATTGCAACTATCATATAAATAACCTTCAATATTCTATTACTAATACATCCCTGTGATCTCACAGGGATAATAAAGTCAGAGATATATTATGGAACTATACCAAGGTACTCATGGCGCACACATCCTCGCTTACCGAGAAAGAATTGCGCAGACAGTTAGTAACGCAATCAATCAGTTTCCACGTACTATGGCATTAAGAGTAGATCTTCACTATCCACCTATTTGGGATAATGGTGATACGATATGCTGTTACCCTAATCTTCAATCAGGAGCAATATCACGCTTTCTTGATTCACTTAAAGCAATTCTGGAGGCGTATGAATATCGCAGAAAATTTGCAGGGATCAGGATTCATTACAATGTAGTACGAAATATTTGGGCAAGAGAATACTCACAGAGTGGTAAATGCCATTTCCATATTTGCTTATTCTTTAACAAGAATGCTTACTACCATTTGGGTCATCTTAAGCAGACTGGCACATTAAGCAATATGATTATAAGAGCCTGGTACAGTGCTCTGGACCTAGAGCTTGAAGATTGTCGTGATCTTGTTCACTTTCCAGATAACTGCAAATACATACTGGATATAAAGGATCCTGACTTTGATATCATTTACAATGATCTAATTAACCGTCTGGATTACCTGACAAAACTCGACACTAAAGTCTTCGGTGAAGGGGACCGAAACTTCGGGTGTAGTCGAGGATAATTTATTATGGAAAACAATGGCCTTTATTTTGATAAGGCCATTTAAATTTTATGGACTAAAAGTAAATTAATGGTTTTTTAAAGTACTCTTTCCATTTTACCACCTTATCCACAGCATAAAAGATTCATTTAGTCACGAGTTGTAAGGTTTATATATGAAGATTTTATATTTGAGCTAATATCCTTTATAAAATAACATATTTCAGTGAAAAAACAGACTTCATCGTGATGCTGCTTTCAAATATGCATAACCGCCGGAAATATCAGATGCTGCATCAGCTAGTAAAACACGCCCTTTCCTATCATGTGCAAGTTCCGCGTAACTCTGTGGCGGCCACTTATAGCGAACATAAGCGTCAGCTACTGCTAAACGAAAACGAAGACCAAGATCCCAACCCTGCAGCCAACCAAGCTCCGGTAAGTGAGGTGATAATATCTCGTGTGCTTTTTTAGATAGTTTAGATTTCAGAATTTTACTGTGAATATCATTATAAAATTTTTCGATCACGTTATATCCACTTTCACCTCCAGACCTAATAGCAAGAGCCAGAAGAAAACACTTAAGTATGTCTTCCTGATTTTCTTGAATATCATTGGATATATTTATAAGAGCTGCATTCCAAGGATTTACACCAAAGGTGATAACAAGTGGTGATATCCAGCCCAGTGTCTCAGCGATTTCATAGAGTAGACTTGCTCGAGAAATTATACCCATAACATCCATTCTAAGGAGTAGTTCAGGCCTACGTATTAATCCCTGTAGCCATGAATCTGCCAAATTAGAATTTCTATCATTTATAAATGACATTGTAGTGGTTTACTGAATTTGGGCATCCGAATAGAGGTATACCGCGTCCGCATTTGGCACTACTAGCCCACAGGTTGAGCCCTGTCTGAAGTGAGCGTGAAGTGGAAGTTTGAGATGGTATAGCTTCTAAAGGCTTCCCTGCCATACAGATTGTCGACATTCTAAGCGAATCGGTAAGTTTCATCATGCAGTGGTCAGATCTTCATCTCCAGTGCAGTTGCTCGCATCGTAACGTAGCAGTAGTACATCATCATTCTGAAGCGATTGACCCATCAGGCATTTGCACACCTTAAAAATTCTCTGCTGGTGAAGCACACTTATCCAATAGTTCTTATTATTTAAATCAATGAGTTAATTTTGATGGTGATTTGGTTTTAACCCTCGCGATTTAGAAGTATTATTTTGAGATTAATCCACTTGTCCTGCTTTTCGTCGCCATTCTTTCGGTGTATGTGAAAAGTCATTTTTAAGGTTACTTTCCATGGAGTTATGGATATTTATAGCGGTGATTTATTTAGTTTATTTTTTGTTTTTCAAAAAGAAAAAGCATAAACCCGCAGAAACTTATGCCTCCAGAACCGTGGAAGCGCCACCTAAAGAGTGGCTTGCTGACAACAAGAAAAAAGAGGCTGTTGTGCGAAACGGTGACAGTGAAGATGATAATTTGGCAACCTTTACGCTGAGCAGTGGCCGGAGTGTCGAGTATCAAATAACAACCACTCAACGCCAGAATCCCTCAAAAACTACGGGTGCCTTGGCTCGATGGGTGCTGCCGGCCGAGGTGATTACTGTCGGTGGTATAGAGATTACCGGTGGTCATTTCTACTTCGGACAGCGTATGAAGCCAGCCGGGCAGAACTTAAGCAATTATTATGATGATGGCAGCGAGGCATCTTTAATTGACGACACGCTTAAGATATACCCCAAACCTTACATTTACGAAGATAGTTCATTGGGGTACTGGCCCAGTTTTTCCTCGCTTTCACCTGTGGCACGCGGCGCGTATCTCAGCTGGCTTGCCAGCGACAGGTGTGACGCTTCCTGCCCTGTTGGTTATGTTTTTATTTATCTGTATGGTCTCGAAAGACGGGCGCTTGTTGACAGCCTGGACGAAAATACATCTGACGCTGAGTTCTGCGATCTGTTCAAAGAAATCCGCCGTCTAAGATCGGTATTCATTGAAAACCGTTCCTTCCGGAACTACTCCTCCCAGTTACTCGAAGCAATGTCCATCCTTCGCCCGGACGTTAATCTTGCTGCAGACCTCGACAATGAGATGGGGTTCAGCAACGGTATGCAGTTTAAGCTAGCACTGGCAAAGGCTGTGGATGCTGGATTACCCGTATCAGCTGATCTGGCGCTAACCTGGATAACAAACCATACAGAGTATACGTTGCGAACGCCCGCCCGCCGATGCGCGAAAGAATTTGCTGCGCTTTTCAAACGGCGTTATATCCTCAAATATGGTGAGGGTATGTTAGTTAAGCCGAATAAAACGCGACTGAGGCTGGATTACACACCAGCAAGCCCCAATCTGCGCGGCATTCGCCTTCAGGTTCCCAACCTGCCTGACCCTAGTGCGTTAAAGGGCCCTGTCCAGAAAATTATGACACTTGCAGATATCTGCACAGACGAACTGGATGCTTACAGCCGCTATCTTGGTAGGAAAGGTACGTCAGAAAATGATATTGCTGCAATTATGTTGCTGCCTGAAGAAATCATCGATGAAAGCGCAGGAAAAATTTCAAAGACATTCCAACGTTGGGCTAATGAAGTGATCGCAGATCATGAGGGGTTAACTTCGGTTGCTAAATTTTGGGAGCATATTGGTGCCAGTTGCCCAGAGAAAATCAATAAAAAAGAGGCTGACCTGATGCAGGCCTTTGCGCTTAAGATGGGTTACAGCTTGGCTCCTGACCCGTTTTATCACCATGTGAAGGCAGAAGTTGACGGCGTTCTGGTTCTATTTACTGCCGGTGAGCGCACACCTTTTTCACCGTCTCCAGAGTTTATCTCAGCTGTGATGACACTCAGGCTGGGAGCGATGGTAGCCTTAACCGATAACAGCCTTGATCAGGCCGAGCGAAAAGTGCTGGAAAACGCCATCGATCACAACCCCAGCTTCACAGATGATGAAAAACGTTCCCTGCATGCGTATTTAACGTGGCAGCTTCATACCCCGGCCAACATGACGGGAATGAAAAACAGGATTGCGCTGCTGAGTGTGGCGGAAAAATCAGCTGTGGGTCGGATTATCGTTAGTGTCGCCTGCTCGGATGGCAGTATCGCGCCTACCGAAATCAAACAGCTAGAGAAGATTTATTCAAGCTTGGGTCTGGATCCCTCATCTGTTTCCGCCAATATCCATCAGCATTCCACAGCTGAAATTACACCCGTTTCTTCTGTTCCAGCGAGTCAGTCAACGGCAGAGTTCACGCTGGATGCTAACGTACTGGCTCGCCACGAATCGGCCACAGATGATGTCCGTAAATTACTGAGCACGATTTTCACTGAAGACGAACTGGAACTGCCAGAAAGCGTTCCCGTCTCCTTATTGGAGGAGGGGAGTCTTGACTCTGCACATAGCCAACTTTATCGCAGGTTGCTGGAGAAGGAAAAGTGGTCCCGGAAAGAGGCGACAGAACTGTGCGGTAATTGGAATTTGATGCTCGGTGGTGCGCTTGAGGTGATCAATGACTGGTCCTATGCAGCGGTTGATGCGCCAGTGCTGGAAGATACTGATGATGATATCTGGGTAGACCTGGAAATTGCCAAAGAATTAGAGGGATAGTTAATGTCTGTAACACGCATAAGAGTTAAAGAACGCGACGCTATTATTCAGTCACTGAAGTCGGGAGTAACGCCAAGGATAGGCATTCAGCATATTCAGGTTGGTCGCATGAATGAGATAACCGCTCTCCACCAAGATATTGAGAGGATTGCTGACGGTGGCGCAAGCTTCAGACTTATCATCGGTGAATACGGATCCGGCAAAACGTTCTTTCTGAGTGTAGTGCGCTCTATTGCGCTGGAGAAAAAGCTAGTATCAGTCAGTGCCGACCTATCTCCCGACAGACGTATTCACTCATCGGGAGGTCAAGCGCGTAATCTCTACTCAGAGCTGATGAAAAACATGTCCACCCGAAATAAACCTGATGGCAATGCGTTACTTAGCGTTGTGGAAAGGTTCGTCACTGAGGCAAGGAAGGAAGCTGATGCAGATGGCTCCCCAGTTTCATCGGTTATTCATAAACGCCTGGCTGCTTTGTCAGACATGGTGGGCGGATATGACTTTGCTAAAGTCATCGATGCATTCTGGCGCGGGCACGAGCAGGATAATGAAACGTTAAAATCCAATGCCATTCGCTGGCTGCGCGGAGAATACACTACCAAAACCGATGCCCGTAACGATCTTGACGTTCGGACTATTATCTCAGATGCTTCGTTCTTTGATGCGTTGAAGTTGATGAGCCTTTTTGTTCGTCAGGCAGGCTACGCCGGATTATTGGTCAGTCTCGACGAGATGGTGAACCTCTATAAGCTGAATAACACGCAGGCGAGAACAGCGAACTACGAACAGATTCTGCGGATCCTGAATGACTGTCTGCAGGGGTCTGCCGAGAATATTGGTTTTATTCTTGGCGGTACTCCCGAGTTCCTGTTTGATCCGCGTAAAGGACTTTACAGTTACGAAGCGCTGCAATCGCGTCTGGCAGAAAACCGGTTCGCACAGAAAGCTGGGGTAATTGACTACTCATCACCCACGCTGCATCTGGCAAGTCTCACTCCAGAAGAACTCTATATTTTACTGAAAAACCTCCGCCACGTTTATGCTGGCGGAGAGCCCGAGAAGTACCTGGTATCAGATGACGCACTCACCGGTTTTCTACACCACTGTAGTAAAACCATCGGGGACGCTTACTTCCGTACGCCCCGGAATACCATCAAAGGGTTCCTCGACATGCTGGCCGTGCTGGAACAAAACAACATGATGGACTGGCAGATGCTTATCTCGGGTGTGGCGATTGAGGATGACAGGCCCAGCGACATGGATGATGCCATTGCGCAGGAAGACGATGACGGCCTAGCCAACTTCACATTATGAGCAGCGCGTACGATCGTCTCGACCCTCGCGTTCGTAAGTGGGTTTATAAGCAAGGCTGGCCTGATTTAAGACCTCTGCAAAAGAGCGCTATCCCGGCAATATTAGCCCGTGACCGCGACGTGTTAATCAGTGCCGGTACCGCCGCGGGTAAAACGGAGGCATTCTTTTTGCCTGCCTGCTCAGCGGTTGCAGATATCACAAGTGGGTTTGGCATTGTATATATCAGCCCGCTTAAGGCACTCATTAACGATCAGTACCGTCGTCTTGAGAGTCTTGGTGAAGCGCTGGATATGCCAGTGACACCTTGGCACGGTGATATACTGCAAAGTAAAAAGAAGAAGGCCCGGACAAGCCCCTCAGGCATTTTACTCATTACGCCAGAATCTCTTGAGTCTTTACTTATAAACTCATCGGGTTGGCTTAAGCAGGCATTTTCGCCAGTCGCCTACATTGTTATTGATGAGTTTCACGCGTTTATTGGTACAGAGCGCGGTATGCAACTGCTCTCCCTGCTCAACAGAATCGATCATGTACTTAGTCGTCACGCAAACCCGATTCCCCGCGTTGCGTTAAGCGCCACGCTGGGAGAACTGGATAAAGTGCCTGAGCTGTTGCGCCCGGATAAGCTACTGCCATGCGAAACCGTGACAGACGACAGCAGCAAGGCGACATTGCAGGTGCAGGTTAAAGGCTACATGGAGTCGGTGAGTGAAGAAGGAGAAGAGCCGCAGAACTCAGCAGAAAAACACGTCTGCGCTGACATTTTCAGACTCTGCCGTGGCGACTCCCATTTGGTCTTTGCAAACAGTCGAAGGCGTACTGAAAGCATTGCCGCAACACTGAGTGACATGTGTGAGGAACATATTGTTCCGAATGAATTCTTTCCCCATCACGGATCCCTGGCCAGGGAATTACGCGAAACACTAGAAGCCCGTCTACAAAAAGGGAATTTACCCACAACAGCTATCTGTACCATGACGCTTGAGCTGGGTATTGATATCGGTAAGGTGCAGTCGGTTATCCAGGTTACACCCCCGCATTCCGTATCAAGTCTGCGCCAACGCATGGGGCGGTCAGGGCGGCGCGACTCCCCGTCGGTGCTGAGGATGCTCATTACTGAAGATGAACTTACTGCAACCAGTAGCATCGTGGACCAACTGCGGCTGCAGATGGTTCAGTCGATGGCAATGATTAGGCTGATGATCTCTCAGCGATGGTTCGAGCCGGCTGATACTTGCCAGATGCATTACTCTACGCTGTTGCACCAGATTCTGGCGATCACTGCGCAATGGGGTGGTGTTCGAGCCGATCAGCTGTGGTCACAATTGTGCCAGACCGGCCCATTCCGGAACGTCGAGTTGACCGATTTCAAAAGTCTGCTTAAGCATATGGGGGCATGTGGACTGCTCACACAACTTGCTAGCGGAGAGATGGTTATCGGGGCTGAAGGGGAGAAGCTGACTAACCATTACACGTTTTACGCCGTGTTTAATACGCCAGAAGAGTTCCGCATTGTCACGGGAAGCCGAACCCTTGGCACAGTGCCTATAGACTCCCCGCTTTTGCCTGAACAGCACATCATCTTCGGCGGGCGGCGCTGGAAAGTGACTGAGATAGAAGTGGAAAAAAAAGTTATCTATGTTGAGGCGACCAAAGGTGGTCAGCCACCAAAGTTTAGTGGTGGAGGTATGTCTGTTCATGATGTTGTTCGCCAGGAGATGCTCGCAATCTACAGAGAAAATGACTATCGCATCGCGGTAGGTAACCAGAGAGTTGATTATGCGGATGCTGCCGCCAGAAACCTCTTTGCGGAAGGCCGTGACAACTTCCAGCGTTTCAATCTGCAAAACACCCATTTTATTGCTAGCGGTCAGCACTGTTACGTACTCCCCTGGATGGGCGATAAAGTCGTCAATACGATGACGGCTTTGCTCCTACGTAGTGGCTTCAAAGCTAATTCATATGCAGGTGTGATAGAAGTCGGGGACTCAATTGTAGCCTCAGTCCAGCAAGCGCTTAAAGAAATACTATTGTCGGGTTTACCTTCAGAATTTGAGCTTGCTGCGGATGTTCCAGACAAATATCTGGATAAATATGATGAGTATCTACCCGAATCCCTGCTTGCGAAAGGATATGGTGCGAAAGCTTTTGATGTTGAAGGTACACGTACCTGGCTGCAGGAAAATCTTCAGTAACCTGGATTTATAATCAGGGTATAAATAAATCGTCTATACCCTGAATTTTTTTATTTCCCTGTGGATTTACTAGGCTTTAGCCCCGGAGTATTACCCGGAGTATCTTTATTATCACGTCGACGTTGATCAGGTTTTCCTGTCGATTTGGCAATTGGTTTTGGACCCGGTTTAAGACCCATGATAGTTATCCTTTAGAGGTTTAAGAGGGAAGCCCTCTATATCGATATATTGGATATTTTGAAAATTTTCAATGGGGTTGATCAACGTTCCAATGATTAACTCACTACTGTGAGCAATGTGACACGTTAACTGGGCTTAAAGTCCGCTGTGAGCGATGAGCAGACGTAACCACCATACCGTTGCAATAATAAACAGAGCTCATCATGAGTTTCTTCACTGAACCTGAACATTTTATAAAAGCATCCGTTAAATAAGACTTTTCTACTCCTCCGCCCTCTCAAAACTCAACCATGTACTAATGTTACTCAAAGTGTTTCGACAAGTGTTTCTTGTTGTTTATTTGTGTCAACGCGCTATTTCCTTATGCGGCCTTGCAGAGATGACTTATGAATAATATTTATCGTTTGGTATGGAGCCATGTGGCGAACAGTTTTATTGCCGTTGCAGAAACATCCCGAACAGGGAAAAAAGGATCGAAGACCGGGCGTGGAGGCCGAAAATTATTAACTACTGCGCTGATTGTTGCCGGTGTTTATGGCCCGACAGCCAGCGCTGTAGATGTGACGTGGAGCGCGGCTTATCCCAACTACCTGTTTCTACCGGTTTACGATGCGGTTAAAGAGACGGGTTACGCGTTTACCATTGATAGTCAGCCACTGACAAATCATTACGCCCCAGGCACTGAACTGAATATTACTGGCTCGATACCCAACATTGCCACGGGGACAAACGGCAGCAGTACGGGGGTCACGGTACTGAATGCGCTTCCTGACCCCGGTGGAACCGGGGCGGGGACCGATCCAAACCGTATCATCACTATCGAAGCCACGGATTCAACCGGGGCTGCTATGCCAATAACAGCTGCAAACATTGATCAGTACACGTATTCGCCTTCTCCGGCCAGACCTCAGGAAAGCCAGGAACTGAACGTCGAAGTGCCAGGTCTTGACGGCAGTTATCAAGTCATCAGCATTTATGATTCCTCGACGTTTATTGCTGCCGATGACACGGCAGTCAGCGACATGTTGTTGCCGGTTTACGACCCAAACTCGATTCGTATCTTTAATAATTTCGGTATCGCGTTGGTAGCGGCAACCGGCGGGCAGGCCAATATCAATGTGGGTTCAAGCGATGCGAATGCGCCGATTGCGGCAGCTGCAAATACCATTGACCTGTTGGCTAAAAATTCTGTGCTGGCAAAAGCGGACGGCAGCGGGAGTGCGACCAGCCGAACCGAATGGCGTTCCGATAACTTTATCCATTTCCGCCCGGCGATCGTGCTGTCATCTGATACACAAAATCTTGAAGCACAAAGTGCGAAATACGATTTCACCATCACGCTGCCCCACTACGAGCAGGTCGGAAATAAGGCTCTGCTACTGGGGAATAAAGACTTCGTTATTCATTCTTCCACTGACATTGCAGATGTTAATGATTTCCTGACAGGCCAGGGGGCTTATGCTGGTAAACCGCAGATCCAGTACTGGCTGACGGCGGGTGCAACAGTCAATGGCGAGGTGATTGACTCGTCTGTTGAAGCGCAAAACACCTACGACGCGATTATTAGCGGCATGTTGGCACAAGAGGAAAATACCAGTATCAACCTGACCTACCATGTCTGGGATGACAAAGGCGTACACAACAACAACGCCACGGTTTCAACTGGGGATTTAAACGTTATATATGCCACAGGTGCGAATGCGTCTGGTTTAGTCACCAGCGACGGGAGCCTGGCGGTTGACGGGGCATCGGCGGTGATGCGTGGGGACAATGGTGCCATCATCACAAACGACGGGGCAATCAACGCCTGGCGCAGCAGCGGCAGTAGCCCAGACTCTGTTGGTATGCTGACGACGGACGCCACGGCCATCAACAATGGCACGCTCAACGCGGGTCTGTTTATTGAAAAGGATGGCAGCAACCAGAACGTTTCTAATGCGGGCAGCACAGGCATGCAGGGCAGCGGTAACAGTACGCTGACCAACAACGGTCATATCAATGCGGCGATTACTGACTCCACCACCAACGGTGCCGTGGGCATTCGCGCGTCAGGCACCACCACGGTTTCGAATACGTTAGCAGGTACCATCGCACTGGCTGGCAACAGTAATAATCAGTTCGGCAAAGCCGGCGGTTACGGCGTCTGGCTTGATCAAAGCGCCACATTCAATAATGCCGGTAATATCTACCTTGGCGTCAATCCTGTCTTAAATTCCACCGCGCCAACACCGGTTCCGATGACCGGTGGCGATCTGTCGGCGGGGATTCGCACCCAAAGCACCGGCGCGGTGAACAACACCGGTACGATAACCATTGCTGAAAATACCCGTAATGCCGCCGGGATCTCCATCGAAGGGGCGTCAGGGGCGGTGACCAACTCCGGCACGATCAATGTGTTAGGTAAACTGACTGACGGTTCAGCCGCTGCTAACTATGGTTTGAACGCAGTTGACAATGTCGGCACCGTGACGCACAGCGGCCTTATCAAGGTGGACGGTGATAACAACATTGCCATCAACGTGCTGGCGCAAGATGCGGGGGCGGAAGTTACCACCACAACAGGAAGTGCGATTACGGTCGGGACCGCGGGGGATACCGGTGGCAGCGATGGCCAACCCTACACCTATCGTAACTATGCCGTTTATGCGGAAGGGCTAAACACCCAACACGCCCAGGTTAACCTGAACTCTACCATTCGCTTGTTATCTGCCGGGGCGATTGGTGTACATGCGCGTGGCGATGCGCGCATCGATATTGATTCAGCTTCGACGCTTTCTTTCGAAAACGTCAAACAGATGGGTTACTACGCCTGGGGTAATAAGGCGCAGATTAATCTCGGCAATGCGAATATCAATGATAACGGCCAGGCCGATTCTATTTTGTTTGCTGTGGATCACGGGGCGACTTTTGCCGGTAATAGCGGCGCTGCAGCGGGATATCAACTGACGGTATCAGGTAACAATGGAACCGGGATTATTGCCAATGGCGTCGATGAAACGACCGGAACTAAAACCTCACTCACCACCGGAACCGCACAGATATTCGTCAATGGCGAAAAAGCGGTTGGTGTAAAAGTGACTGGCGGGGCAGTCGGCAATATTAGTGACGGCGGGATTGTCCTGCAGCATAACAACACCACCGCAGTCCTGATTGACGGACGTAATTACAATATCGACGGCACCATTGATTCCGATGAAGTGCAGACTGACGTGACATCCAATGCCTCGATTACCAGCAGCCCTGGACAAAGTGGCATTGTTGGCTACAACGTGGCTCATGCGGGGGTGCTCAATCTAAGCGGCCCTGGCATTTCATTAAATGGCACCAACAGTACCGGGATCATTCTGCATGACAACGGTACCGCAACGGTCGGTGCGCCGGTGAATGTTTCTGGCACCAATAATATTGGTGTCGATATTCAAAATAATGGCGTGCTGACGAATAACGGCATTATTAGCGTCAGCGGTGCCGCGAATAGCGGCAACGTCGGGGTTCGTGTGGGTGGAGCGAATGCGGTGGTTAACCGCCTCGGCACAGTCAATGCCTCAGGCGGTTTAGCGGCAGTCCAGCTCATTGGAGCAGGCGCGAATTTAACGGTTAACGGTACAGGCAACCAGATTACGGCCTCTGGTGGAGCCGATGGTGTAAGAATGGATGCCGGTGCCACCTCCTTTAACGCCTCGGATACGGTTATCGACATTTCCGACAGCGGCGCGGGGATTAATAACAACGCCGATACCTCCAACATCAATCTTAGCAACGTCACGATTAACGCCTCCGATGGCCCTGCGATTCGCACTGCCGTCACCTTTAGCGCGGAGGGCACGAACAACACCCTGAATGTTTCCGGCAATGGTGAAGGCTTTGCATTTATGCAGGCCGATGGTTCGGTGACTACGGGTTCTCTCACAATCGGCAGCGGCTACACCATTAATGGCAACGGGGCGGGGAGCGTCGGTATTCTGGCAAGAACATCCAACAATGTGAGTTCTGCTGCGACTATCAACATGGACACCGGTGCGGGTTCAGCGATTGTGGCAACCGATGGTCTAAGCGGTAGCAGTCGTACGATTACCAACTCAGGCGTGATCACAAGCCTCGGAGCGGGTGCGCCAGTGATTAATGCCTCAGGCGCAGGAAATACTACCGTCATTAACAGCGGTACATTGCTGGCGGCAGATGCCACCGCACAAGCGATTCTGACCGGTACCGGCAATGACGTGGTGTCGTTAAATGGCCCGGGGGCAACGACCCGTGGGGAAATAACGCTGGGTAGTGGTAACGACCAGTTCAGCTGGACGGCGGGTGATTACACGGGTGGAGTGACATTCACAGGTGCAGATGGCAATGACCGCGCCACGCTGGGTAACGTGTCGATGGCGAACGTGACGCATATTCTCAGTGAAGGCGGCACCAATAATACGTTAACTCTTAATAGTACGAATGAGGGAGCAACACCTGCATTATTGGGATCCTTTAGCGCGGACGACCTGGCAAAAGGCACCAATATTGGGTCGGGCTGGAGCACGCTGACTTTAGATGGCGATCCGACTGACGCACGGGTGGTGGATAATTTAACGCTCTCCGGCGTACAAACCATCATTATCAACAATGGTGCCACGCTGCGTAGCGGCGACAGCGCCCCGACTGCGGGCGAGGCCACCATCCATAATTACAATGTCGCCACCTCGGGGGCGACAAGCTTGCTGTCATTCGATGGTGCGGCTGACCAAATCTACAGCGGTGTTATCAGTGGCACGGGGGGCATGGAGCGCATCAATAGCGGTAATACTATTCTGCTCGGCGATAACACCTACACCGGGAATACTTTGATAGGCGCAGGATCGGAGCTGACTCTCGGCGATGGTAATACCACCGGCAAACTATCCGAGCAAACCAACATTACTGATAACGGCATCCTGACGGTTAACCACTCTGATGCAGTGGCGCTCAATGGTGTTATTTCAGGAAGTGGTGCGTTCCGCCAGATTGGTAGCGGCGTCACTCGCCTCGGTGGCAATAACAGCTATGCAGGAACCACCACTGTTGAACAGGGTACCTTGCTAATTAACGGTGTGCAGAGTGGCACAGGGCTGACCACCGTCAGGAGCGGCACTACGCTTGGCGGTTATGGCACCCTCGGCGGTGATGTTCTCTTCGAGAGTGGGACCACATTGCGCCCGGGTGATGACAGCCGTGGCAATGGCACCGGGATGCTGACCGTTCAGGGCGACCTGACACTTGCCAATGACACCAACAGCCAGTTCCAGTTGGGAGAAGTTTATACACCGGGTGGCTCACTCAATGACCTGGTGGATGTGAAAGGTAACTTAATACTTGATGGTTCACTCAATGTGGCGCTGACCGCAGGTGGAGCCTTCCTGCCGGGTGTGTATCGCCTGTTTAACTATGGCGGTTCGCTCACCGACAACACCATGGATATCGTGTCGCTGCCACCCAACGACGCCAATAACTACGCTATCCAGACCAACATCGACAAGCAAGTTAACCTCGCGCTCAACTTTATTGACCCGACAAATCAGTTGCAGTTCTGGGATGGTGACCTTGATGTGACCCCAGGCAACCACGGGGATGGTACGACAGGCAATGGCCGGGTTGACGGTGGCTTCGGTTACTGGACCAGCCTGATTTCAGGCGTCAGCAACAACTGGACGCAAGTCGATGGGGTCGGTAATGCGCCGTGGGCGCAGGATGCTTTTGCCGTATTCCAGGGGCTAGGCGACGTGGTGCGCGTGAGCAATGCGTTTGGCGATGTGCTCACTTCCGGGATGCAGTTCGCCAGTAATGGCTACATCCTGAATGCCGATCCTGCGCGCCCGGATTCGCAACTGTTCTTTGATGCGACTAACCCGCCGGGTAATTTCCCGCCGGATAACAGCTACGAAGCGCAAGGGGCGACTCATGCCAACAGCTATTTTGCGATTCGTGTGGGGAATGGTGCGACGGGAGCCGACATCACGACGCTTATCAACGTCAACCTGGTGCAGAACGATCTGTCCGCTGGCAATATCCGTTTGCTGAAAACCGATCCCGGTCGCCTGATTTTAACCGGCAATAATGTGTTTACCGGTGGCGTGGAAGTCTGGAACGGCACGCTGAATATCACCAACGACAACGCGCTTGGTGCGACCAGTAACTCAGTGTTGTTGAAAAATGGTGCCACCTTCCAGGCGGGGGCCGATCTCACGACATCACGCTTATTCTTTGTCGATGGCGCTGCGGGCGCTGCGCTGGATGTATTCGGCCATACCTTTACCCCAACAGGCGTGATTGGCGGTGATGGTCCTCTGACTATTAAAGATAGCTCCACGGGCACCAATAATGGCGTGCTTGAGTTGGGCACCGCGAATACCTATCAGGGCGACACCAAGATTATCGGCAAAAATGGTACCGGGCAACTGACGGTCAATGCTAATACCACTGGGGCATTTGGTACGTCAGATAGCCTGGTTTCGTTAAGCTCTCTGGCACTGTTAAACCTCAATAACGCCGCTTCGGGTGAAACGCACACCTTTGCCGTCGACAACGCATCACTGGCGTTCCACGACAACGCCGGAGCCGGGCAAAGCACGATCAATCTGACTAACGGCGGTAATGCCACTTTCAGCGATACGAGCCAGGGTGATAATACGAATGTGTCGGTTGATGCCAGTTCCCTGCTTGCGCTCAACGGCAGTGCCGATGCGGGTTCATCGACGGTCAATAACAGCGGACGTGTGACCTTTGCTGACAACGCTCAGGGCGCAGGCGCGGTGATTTCTAACCTCGTGGGCGGCCTGGTGGATATCAGTTCTGCGCTGTCGGGGACCTCGATAGGTTCATTATCAGGTGCAGGTAACGTGATGCTGGGTGCGGCAACTCTGGTTGAAGGCGCCTTAGGGCGCAACGACTCGATCAGCGGCATTATCAGCGGTGACGGAAATCTGGTGAAAACCGGAAGCGGAACGCTAAACCTCACCGCCGCCAACACCTGGACCGGAACCACCGATGCTCAGCAAGGCGTGTTACTGATTAACGGTAATCAAGTGGCGGCAACCGGGCAAACCACTGTGAATAGCGGTGCAACGCTTGGCGGTGCGGGCCAACTCGGTGGCAGCGTGGTGATAGACAACGGCGGGCACCTGGCGGCTGGGCAGGATCTGTCAAGTGTGGGTGTGCTGACGATGGGCGCGCTAACCCTCAATCAGGATTCGCAAGTCGATTTCCAGTTTGGCCAGCCATACACCGTCGGCGGCACGCTTAACGATCTTATCAATATTAATGGCGACCTCAATCTTAACGGCAAACTGAATATCACCCAGACACCGGGCGGCAATTTTGATGTCGGGATCTATCGCGTCTTTAATTATTCCGGTGCGTTAACCAACAACATTCTCGATATTGGCACCGCGCCTGCGGCGGCAGACGATCTCTACGTTCAGACCTCTATCGCAGGCCAGGTGAACCTCGTCAACCGCAGTGGTTATGTCATGCGCTTCTGGGACGGTTTCGGTGGTACGGGCGGGGCGTTGAAAAATAACGACCAGATCGATGGCGGAAACGGTATCTGGCAAAACAGCAGCGGCAATGACAACTGGACCACGGATGTCACCGATCCTGAAGGGCGCTTTAATACACCGTTCAGCAATGGTTCCTTTGCCGTATTTGGCGGTAGCGCCGGTAATGTCACTATCGACACCAGCCTCGGTGAAGTGGCGATCAGTGGCGCGCAGTTTGCCACTGACGGTTATGTTATCGGCGGGAATAATCTCACCACCCATACCGCCAATACGATCATTCGCGTCGGTGATGGTACGGCACCGAGTGCGGGTTATACCGCCACTATTAACTCGGTTATTGACGGTGAAGGTGGAATTAATAAAGCCGATCTCGGCACCTTGATTCTGAACGGCAATAACCAATACCAGGGCGGCACGCAGGTTAACGGCGGGGTACTGCAAGTTTCTGCGGATAATAATCTCGGTGCAGCGGGAACCGGTATTGGCGTGAGTGGCGGCACGTTGCGCTATGGCGCAGCGTTTGATACTGCCCGCCAGGTGACGCTTTCGGGCGTCGGTGGGGCAATTGACACCAACGGTCATGCGGTTTCGCTGTTAACGGCGGTTACCGGCAATGGCGATTTCACTAAGCTGGGCGATGGCACATTAACGCTCACGCAAGACAGCACATTCAACGGGCAAACCACTATCAGCAAAGGCACATTGCAGTTGGGGAACGGGGGTACGGCGGGCAACATTGGCGGGAATATTGTCGATAACGCGACGCTTGCGATTAACCGCAGCGATACCTTGTCGCTTAGCGGGAACATTTCCGGCAGCGGCCAGGTCTGGCAGCAGGGCAGCGGCACCACCATTCTCAATGGCAACAATAGCTGGAGCGGAATTACGCTCGTGGAAAAAGGCACCTTGCTGGCATCCGGTGAGAATCGCTTTAGCCAGCCATCCAGCCATATTGTGAGCCGTGGTGCGTTACTGGATACCGGTGGCTACAGCCAGTCGGTCGCCAACCTGGTGAACCAGGGCACTATTAATTTGCGTGGCGGCGATGTCGGATCAACCCTGACGGTCAACGGTGATTACGTCGGCCTGAACGGTACGTTGAACATTGCTGCCCAGCAGCATAGCCCAGGTGTCGCCGACCGTCTGGTGATAAATGGCGGCAGTGCTACTGGCCTGACGAACCTGAATATTGATGTTAGCCAACTCGGCGAACCGACCACCGGTGACGGCATTATGGTGGTTGAAGCCGTTAATGGGGCGACCACCACCGCTCAGACCACCAAAGATGCCTTTACCATTGGCGATGGCGTGCTTACCGCGGGCGCATGGCAATACCAGCTGTTTGCCGGTAACGCGCAAGGGGCGGGTGAAGACTGGTTCTTACGCGCCGGTTATCGTCCTGATGTACCGGGCTTCGATACGCTGGCCGCGATTATCCGCCAGGCCGATTTAGCGGTTCTTGGGACACTTCACCAGCGTGTGGGCGATGAACAACCCTGGCGTGCAGATGTTGCGGCCGATCAGGAAAGCCGTTTTTGGGCACGTTACATCGTCAAATCGGTCGATCAAAAACACGACGATCCTACCGGCTCGCAAAGCAGTTCCAACTTCAACGGGATGCAAATGGGGTTGGACCTGTGGCAAAACGATAAATGGCGTGCAGGTTTGTATACCACCTTTATGGATATCGACAGCTCGATCAATGGCGATACCGGGATGAGCGGCGGGGCCGCGTACAACTCGACCTTCTCCTCATACCTGGGGGGTTACGCCACCTGGACTGACACCGACGGTTTGTACGTCGATAACGTCCTGCAGTACGGTTATCACTCTGTCGATTTGAAGAACATGAGCGATCATGAATCCTACAGCCCGGACGGTAGCTCGGTGGTGGCGTCGGTTGAAGTCGGAAAACCGTGGCAATTAGGCGATAGCAACTGGCAGCTCGAACCGCAGGCGCAACTTATTTATCAGTACAGTCATTTTGATGATGTCACACTTGCCGATCGGTCGAAAACCAAAGTTTCGGTGGACGCTGACGGTTCTGTGATTGGCCGCCTTGGGGTCCGTCTGACTGCCGATTACGACACGGACTACGGCAAAGTTAAGCCTTATGTTCGCGCAAACTACTGGCAGGAACTGTCTGACGGCCAGGACAGCGTGACGTATCGCAATACGGCCAACCAGGCCGGTGCGACGGAAATCAATGCCAACCAGCGCTTCCAGGCAACTGAAGTGGCTCTCGGTACAACATGGGCGGTAACCACGGATGTGCAGGCCTATACCGAGGTGGGCAAAAGCTGGGATAACGGTGGCGACACGTCCGTATCCTCTGATATTTCAGCGTCTGTTGGGATGAAAATTCGCTTCTGATGATACTGCGGCTCGCTTCGAGCCGCAGGCTATCCCAGGCCTTTTAGCGGTTATTTTAAGAAACAGGTGGCACATGAAAAAGAGCATCGTGGCGTGTTCAGGACTGCTGTTAGCCTCATTTTCTCATGCGAGTGGCCTTTATTTTTATGAGATTGGTACAGAAGATACGGCACTGGCCGGTGCCGGGCAGGCTGCACGCGCTCAGGATGCTTCTACCATTGTCACCAATCCGGCGGGTATGACCCGTCTACCGGATCATATGTTCACCGGTGGTCTACAGGTCATGGGGGGAGATATCAATTATCAGTTAGATAACGCCAGACAGAGCCCGGGGAATGTCATGAATATTTTCCCTAATGCCAGTAGCTTCTATAGCCAAAAAGTCAGTGATGATGTGTATGCGGGCATTGGTCTGTATGGAAACTATGGTCTGGGGATAGATTTTGGCGACTGGGCTGGAGACCGGTTAATCAAAAAGAGCACCATGGTTGCCATGACCCTGAGCCCCTCTCTGGCCTGGAAACTGAGCGATCGTGTTTCCATCGGGGGGTCAGTCAATGCCAACTATGGTTTCTTGTCGCTGACGCGCAACATTGATGGGGATGATAAAACGCAAAAAGACCACGACTGGGCGATGAGCTATCGTCTCGGTTTGTTGATGGATCTGACTGACCAAACCCGCGCGGGGATAACCTGGAACAGTAAAACCGATTACGACTTTACTATTGATGCTCAGGCGCGGTTCCCCAACCTGCCAAATGTCGATTTCACCTTACCCATCGGTGCGCAAGTCCGGTCGCCACAGCAAATCATGCTGAGCCTGGTACACGATATCGATAAACAGTGGTCTGTGATGGGCGATCTTGGCTGGCAGGACTGGAGCCAGTTTGGTGCACCACAGATTACCGTGGCAGGTGAGGCGCTCGACAAAACCAGCCGCCTTAAAGATACCTGGCATACCGCATTGGGTGTGCAATACCGTCCAACTGAAGAGTGGCGTCTCAATGCCGGCGTGGCATTTGATAGTACTGTATACAAAGATCAGAGTGATGCGGCTTTAACCCTGCCAACGGGTGACGAATGGCGTTTTGCCACCGGTGCGCAGTATCAACTGAGCCAGGCAAGCAATATTGGGATAGCAGTGGAATATCTGCATATGCAGTCTTCAATAATTCAGTCTCCGGCGGTTTTGGCGGGCAATTACGATAATCCATATCTGTGGTTTACCAGCGTCAATTACAGTTATCAGTTCTGATTGTTAAAAGCCTTTAACTCAGTGCTATGAGTTAAGGGCTTTGTGTTGGATACAATGACATTATTTACATAATGCTGGGTCGAAAACTGTTTTCCAATCGTGCTTCATATCGACGATAGCCCAGCCTTTTTCTTTCGCCAGGCTTAGCCCTTCAACCAGTTTTCCACTCGCCGGTGGATGGCTGTCATAAGCGTATTCACGCTCCGCATCTGTGTGGTGAACCAGTAAACCGAAGGTCTTATAGTCCGGGTTTGACGCGGTGTACTGCATCATCGCTAAATCACCGTCGCTGTTACCAAACGCCGCAACCGGGCGCTGGCCCATAAACAGGTGAATAGCGACCGGTTTGGCTGCCGCATCGTCGTTAAACGCGCCTTTCATGGTTTTACGCAACTGCGTGCCGTTGTCTGTCAGGGAAAACTCGCTGAGCGAGAATGATCCGATAACCTGCTCAGGCGGGATGCCATACATTTTTTCTGCCACTACGCGCATAAAATCAATGCCGCCGCCGGACACAATCCACGTTTTAAAGCCATTTTCACGCAGGTAATCGAGTAACTGGCGCATTGGCTGGTAGCTCATTTGATCATATCTGCAGCCAAAACGGTTATCACGATGGCTGTCGACCCAGTTGCTGACACGCTGGTTAAACTCCTCGGTAGTGATGTTGCTGTGCGTCAGCTCTAAAAGCTGAATCAGCCCCTTCTCACCGGAAGCCACAACGGTTTTTAAATCGTCATTTAGTACCGCGCTCACAACAGGGTCGTTTTTCCATTCAGGGTGCTCAGGTGCCAGGCGCTTCACTTCATCCACCGCAAACTGAAGCTGGAATGTCAGCGGTGCTTCCGGCCACAGCGTGCCGTCGTTATCAAATACCACGTAGCGCTTTTCTGGCGGGATAAAAGTCGAACGATCTTTATTAGTGGCATTTTGCACCCATTGCTCAATGGCCTGTTTCGACGAAGTATTGTTCCAGGTAGAGAGTGGGTCATCGGCATGCGCTGCGCCAATAGTACCGAATAGCATGGCGCTGAAGAGTAATGCGTGTTTCATCGTTCACCCCTTTTGGTGGGAGTCAGTTCGGACAATGGGACAGGGTTCCAGAAGCGCTGCCAGACGTGGTGCAGATAACGCACACTGCGCCACAGCAGGCGTCGCGTAAACCAGATGAGTAATGCCAGGACGGCGAAGGTTCCAATAATCAAAACGGTGCGCCAGTTGTCATCATCGGTGGTGCCGCGCAGTGCGGATTCACCGCCTGCGGCGCGAGCGTCCAGAACCTGTATCGTTGAGCCGGGCAGTTCAGCCAGTTGCCACTGCTTATTCGCCGTATCCCACCAGCGTAATTTAACGGGAGGAATCGTGATGGTTCCCGCCTGCGACGGCAGATAGCGCAGGGTTTCTACTCGCTGCGCCCCTTCGATTTCACCTCGTCCCGTTTTCAGCATCGTGTTTTCGGGCGTCAGGCGCTGCGTGTCAGTGCCTGGAATCGCATACAGCAATTGTGGAATTTGCGTCGCCACAATGCCGTTGGCTTGTACCGTCACGGTGCGTTCAACCACGTCACCGGCGTGAAGTTTGTCGTCTTTGGCGGCGTGATACTGGGTGATTTTCTGGCTGAGCTTTAAGTTGCTGGCGGGCAGGAAACGATCCGGCTGTTCCACGCCTTTCGGCCATGCAACTTCTTTTTTCAGCTCCGGCAACTGCACGGTAACCGGCGGTTGGTTGGGCGATGTCAGCGTAATTTCCACCGCAGGCATCAGCAGCACGCCCTGATCCCACGCGGTGATTTGTCGCTCAAGGCGCACGCCGCTCCAGTTAATGCCATTTTTCTGGCGACTCAGCAGTTGGTTTGGCAGCGGCGTGGTGAGTAACGAGCCGTTCTCAATTTTAAAATCAGGCCATTGCGGAGGCGGATTAAACCAGCTATCGGTCCAGAAGGTGATAGCCACCCGCACGGGCTGACCGGGCGCGACATGGTCTGGCGCTTCAAGCTCACGCGTAATGTCCATCGCCGCTCGGGCAGGTAACACCGCCAGCAAAAGCACAATCAGCAAGGCTCTCATGGCGTCTCCTCCGTGTTGGCGCGGTAGAGATTTTCCAGCAGGCCGGAAGGGGAAACCTCCAGGTTTTCAAACCACTGATTGACCTGCGGGCTGCTGCTGGCAACGGGTTGGATATCCTTCTGATTGACGCCCTGATCTTTCTTTAAATCGTGTTTAATTTCGTCCGGTTTATAGTCCTGTTCTTTACCCTGAGCCGCCTGGCGATCGCGTTCTTTCTGGCGCAATTCCATAATGATTTTGGCGATGGCGGCGCGGTTTTTCTGGGCCATTGCCCAGTCCGGGCGCAGGCTTAAGGCGCGGTCATAGCTGTTAATGGCCTGCTGCCACTGCTTTTGCTGGGCGTAGCTGTTGCCCGTCCATAACAGCGATTCAGCGGTTTGCGGCGCCTGGCGAAATGCGGAAGTAGCCGCGACAAAATCTTCGGCACGGTAGTAGGCGATGCCTTGCCACAGCGGGTTCTGAAAACGCTCTGCCGCTTTTTTATATTCACCTTTATTGAAGGCGAGTTGCCCCTGCATATCCGGGCTAATCCACGCATCCTGCCATGCGGCCTGGCTTTGTGGCAGATACAGCAGCGGCACCAGCACAATCAGCCAGCAAATCAGCTGTCGCCGCCCGAGCAGCAGTAGCAAAAGCATTGGGATCACCAGCAGATAGCCGCTGTTTTTCCAGTGCAAATCGCCGCGAGCGTTATTTTGCGCGCTCACCGATTGCTGGATGTGGCTGGCGAGTACCGATAAATCGCTGTCATCGCTGGTGACGAGCGTGACCGGAATGCCGCCGTCGCGAATTTGGCTAAAGCGTTCGACGTTCAGACGCGTATCAATCCCTCGCTGGGCGTAGCTTTCGGGTAACTCACCCCCGCGTGCGGTCCCCGGAACCCAGATTTGGATCGGCACTTTTTGTTGGGCAAGCCAGGTTGCATCTTGCGCCGAAACGGTGTCGGCAATCAGTAAAATATTGCGCGGCATATTCGGTGTTTCTGGCATGTTTTTCATCGCCAGGGCGATAGCCTGTTTTAGCCCCGAGCCTTCACCTTCTGGCAATAAATTTGGGCTTTGGGCATGCAAGAACAGCGAGTAAAACGTCGGGTCGGAAGTGAGTGGTGTGGTCAGATATGCATGAGCGTTGTAAACCACCAGGCCAAAATGCGTGCCTGTTGAACGGTTCATCAGGTCCATGATTTTGCTCTGCATACGCTGGTGGCGGCTCGGAGCTAAATCCTGCGCGTACATCGCCGGATCTTGCTGTAACACCACCATCATGTTGCTTTGCTGCGTCAGTGCGGCCGGGAGTTCACGCTGCCAGGTCGGGCCTGCCAGGGCGATGACACCGAGTGCGCACAACCACGGTAAAATCTGGGTCAGGCGTTTTTGTCGCCCAATAATCAGCGCTTTGGCAAATGGCTTGTCCATAATCTGGTGCCAGGCGCTACGTTGGCTGCTGGCGACAAACCACAGCAGCGCGCAAATCAGTAGGCCGAGCAGCCGCCAGGGGTAAACAAAATGGAAGTCACTCATGCTGTTTTCTCCCGCACGAATCGCGTGACCGCGAGCAAAATCAGCAACGCCAGCGCCAGTAGCAGCGGCCACTGGAACAGCGGGATGTGCCACGACCAGCCGATGGATTTCACCTGCACGGGGGTGATGGCGTCGATTTCCTGCCATACGCTGTCGAGAGCCGCACCGGAACCGGCGGCAGTCCAGGATTTTCCGCCGGTAATGCGCGCGATATCCTGCATCAGCGGCAAATCTACTTTGTCATCGCCAGTGCTGTTCAGATCGCCAAAGGCGATGGTATGAACCTGAACGTGGTGCGTTGCCGCCAGTTGTGCGGCGAGCGGCGGCGCTAATTGCGATGCGGTGTCGTTGCCGTCGGTGAGTAAAATTGCCAGTTTGCTGGCGTCTTTGTTGGTGGTGGTATCGAGCAGTTTCACACCGATTCCCAGCGCGTCGCCAATCGCGGTTTGTTGACCAATCATGCCTGGCGCGAGTTGGTTAATGCGGGTTTGCAGCGCCTGTTTGTCTTCGCTAACCGGGGCGAATGGCCACGCCTGGCTTGCAAAAATAACCAGCCCGATGCGGTCGGTTTTACGCGCCGCCACAAATTTTCGCACCGATTCCTGAACGGCCTGCAGGCGCGTGATCCCACCCTGAACGTCGTTTTTGCCCATCGAACCGGAGACATCCAGAATCAGCACCACATCGCGCATTGGTTTTTGAATATGCTGCGGCGGAGTCAGGTATTCCGGGCGCGAGAGGGCGGCAACCAGCAGGATCCACGTCAGCCAAAAAATCAGGCTTGAGAGTTTGCTGGTGCGCACCGGCTGGCTGTTGAGTTTCAGCTCATCAATTAATTCCGGTAAGAACGGTACGCGAACGTGTTCTTTGACTTCACGATCCTGCGGTAAAAAATAGCGGCCAAGCAACGGCAGGAAAATCAGTAACCACGCCCACGGCCAGGCGAAATCGAGGCGGCTCAGAAACTCAGACATAAGGCAGTTTCTCCAGCCAGTGTTTCAGTTGAGTTTGCAGGCGTGCGTTTTGATTCGCCTCGAGCTGGTTATCCGGCTGGCAATATTTGGCGCTCAATTGCTGGCGTAAATCGGCGTCGATTTCCACCTGCTGGAGAAGTTGTTCTGGCGCAAGCGTGTGGCTAATTTGGCTGCGCGGTTGGTGCATCAGCAGAATGCGTTTTATCAGTTCCAGCCAGCTATCTGCGCTGTGCGGCTGTTGCAATGCCGCCAGTGCTTCACGACGCCACACATTGCGCCGCCATCTCGCAAGGCGGAATAACCCGAAGATAATCAGCGCGATAAGTAACACGCCGCCGAGCGCAAACCAGCCGGGCGGCAGGGGAAACCAGGAGATACTTCGTGGAAGCGCCGGGTTTAACAGCTCCGGCACGCTAAATCCTTTCTCCAGCATTCAGACTCCCTTTTGTAGCTGCTTGAGAAGATCGTCTGTGACGACTATCTGATTCACGCGGATGCCAAGCCGTGTCAGTCGATTTTGCAGACCGGAAAGCCGCGCAGTCACGCTCTGTTGAATCTCATCTTTTAGCCGTGGCGAAAGCGAAAATGCGGCTTCATGACCCTGATAGCTGGCGGCCAGGTTTCCCTGTGCCGGGAGGGTGAGATGCAGGTTATCAAGTGTGACAAACGCGCTAATCTCGCAGCGTCGCCGCAGGGCGGCCAGCAAGGCTTCACCGGACGCATCGAGATCGTGGAAATCACTGATGACGGCCACCCAGGACCCGGCAGGGATCAGATGCATGGCATGTTGTAGCACGCTGCCGAGCGTCACGGTTGCGGGTGTTTCATCAGGGTAGCGTTCGGGTAATTGTTGGTTGTATTGCAGCAGGTCATCGAGCACTGCGGGCAGATTGGTGCGTGGGGCGCGGCATTTTTGCAGGCTGTAATTCGCATCGCTGAACACCGCGCTGCCGATGCGGTCGCCATCGTGCCAGCTTCGCCATGCGAGCAGGCCCGCAATTTTGGCGGCAGCGACAGATTTGGTTTGCCCGCGGGTGGCAAAAAACATATCCAGCCGCTGATCGACGATCAAGAACACCGGGCGCTCGCGCTCTTCGTTATACATGCGGATCCACGGCGATCGCAGGCGGGCGGTGGCTTGCCAGTCGATCAACCGCACGTCATCACCTGGTTGGTAGCGCCGGAGACTGTCAAAATTAAGCCCACGCCCCTGCTGGCGTGAAACACGCTCACCCGCCAGCGCTCCCGGTGGGATCTGCCCAGGCGGGTTCGACAGCAAACGCGCTTCGCCTGCCAGCGCCATCAGGGTTTGGCGATCCACCTGTAACGCGCTATTCATTACGCCACCACTGCGTCGAGCAACATCCGGATCACGTCGTCTGGCGAGGTGTTATCGGCGTTGGCCTGGTAACTGAGCATCAGGCGATGGCGTAACACTGCCGGGGCGACGAGCTTGATATCTTCTGGCAATACCGCGTCGCGGCCTTCGAGCCAGGCCAGTGCGCGGCCACAACGATCGAGTGCTAAGGTGCCGCGTGGGCTGACGCCAAACGTGATGTAACTGGCGAGCGTGTCGCTGATACCCTGCGGATGGCGGGTCATATCCACCAGATTGACGATGTAGTTTTCAATGGTTGGCGCGACGTAAACCGCTGAGATTTCCTGCCAGCAGGTGGCAATATCTTGCTGCGATAACATCAGCGTTTCAGCCGGTTTTTCCGTTTGTTCATCGCCGCTTGCCAGATATTTTTGCTGCTGCTCCGAACGCACCAGTTGCATCACTTTTTGCTCGTTTTCTTTGGACGGATAATCCACCAGAACTTTCATCAAAAAGCGGTCAAGCTGCGCTTCTGGCAACGGCCAGGTGCCTTCTTGATCCACCGGGTTTTGCGTCGCCAGCACCATGAAAATGCCCGGTAGCGGCCAGGTTTTCCCGGCAACGGTAACGTGGCGTTCTTCCATGGCTTCGAGCAGGGCCGATTGCACGCGTGCCGAGGCGCGGTTTATCTCATCGGCAAGGATGATATTGCCGAATACCGGGCCTGGCCGGAAACGAAACTGGTCTTCTTCACGCGTGGCATTTTGCTGGTAAATCTCGCTGCCGGTGATATCTGACGGCAGAAGATCCGGGGTGAACTGTATGCGACGGAACTCGCCCTCTATATGTTTAGCAAGCTCCCGTACCGCACGGGTTTTGGCCAGCCCAGGCAAGCCTTCGAGCAGCACGTGTCCGTCGCAAAGCAGGGCGACAATTAACATCCGTACCAGCGATTCCTGCCCCAAAACTTGTTGATTCATACGCCGTTCGAGTTCGAGCAGCTTCTCTCTGTTTGTCATTTGCGCAATCCTGCAAAGTCACGTTTCAAAAGCGTAGCGAGCCCGACCAAAATCGGCTCGGCGTAATTGAAGAAAGTTTTGATGCCAGGACACAAATAATTAAGGCCAGGCTCGCCATCCGGGGTGCGAACAAGACGATTTTTCGGGCATTCGCCCCAGCATAATTTCAGGTACGGGCACTGTTTGCAGTATTCCGGCAGCGTATCTTTCTTACCCATACCAAAGGCTTTCTGGCGTTCGGAAAATGCCATGTGGGCGAGTTTAGTGTTTTCGATATTGCCAATCTGGTATTCGGGATAAACGTAGTGGTCGCAGGAATAGATATCGCCATTTTTCTCGATAGCCAAACCTTTGCCGCAGAATTCGGATGCGGTACAGATTTGCGCGGGCATGCCCATGGTTTGAGCAACTGCCGTTTCAAACAGGTTGACCTGTACGTGGCCTAAATCGTTATTAACCCACTCTTCAAACACCGTTTTCAGGAAAGTGCCCCAGTCGTCCGGGTCAACCGACCAGTCGGTCACGATGGAGTCGAGATCCCCTGGGCGCGCGCGGCGGGTGCCAGTAATCGGGATGGTATCGTCACGCCAGAATTGCGGGGCGGTGACTTTGAAATCAACTGGCTCTACGCAGGGGTTGAACTGCACGTAGGTTGCTTCCAGCTCACGGGTGACAAAGCGGTACACTTCCAGCGGGAAGCGGGCATTGGTGCGGTTGACAGTGACGAGGGCGTTAAACGGGACTTTGTATTTTTTGAGTGCTTCGACGCCTTTCATCACTAAGTCGAAAGTCGGTTTGCCGCTGCGTGTGACGCGATAGCGGTCATGCAATTCCCGTGGGCCGTCAATCGACAGTCCCACCAGAAAACGGTGTTCTTTAAGGAATTCAGCCCATTTGTCGTTTATCAGCACGCCATTGGTTTGGAGGTCGTTTTCAACGCGTTGACCGGGCTTTTGGTACAGCTTCTGGAATTTGACGACTTTTTCAAAAAACTCTAGCCCCATCAATGTGGGTTCGCCACCTTGCCAGGAGAAAACCACTTGTTCGCCATCTTGCCCGTCGATGTACTGGCGAATGAAGTTTTCCAACACTTCGTCGCTCATACCCGTGTGGCGGTCCTGATGTAGAAGGTCTTCTTTATGCAGGTAAAAACAGTAGGAACAATCGAGATTACAGGTGGAGCCAGTCGGCTTCGCCATAACATGGAAACGACGCTTGTATTCAGGGCCTTTGCCATCGTATTTCTCTGCTGACGGTAATGCTTTAACCGGCAATGTGGTGCTGTACTTCATAGCTGCCCCTTCGAAAACTCTTTTTGGAAAACGGAGGATTTGTGTAGGGCGGGTAAGCCTGCGTCACCCGCCATTGCGGGTGCAAATGGTGGATGACGCTCGCGCTTATCCACCCTACGGATTAATTAATCCACCTGATTCACCGCGAGTTAGTTATTCGCGTTTGAACCTTGTTCGATCATTGCCGCGGCATCGGAAACGGTGAATGAACCTGGTTTCTGACGAGGTGGGTAATCTTTAAAGGTTGCCAGCATCTCTTTCACGTATTTCTGCGCGCCGCCCATCAGGAACATGCGGTCGTAGAACCAGCTCTGGTAACCCATACCGTCGGAAGCTTTCTCCAGCGGATCAACTTCCAGATCGAAGATCATTGGCGCACGCAGTTTGGTGAACGGATAACGCCACAGATCCAGACCCGTGTGTTCCTGAATCATGAAGTGCGCTTTCCATCGGCCGTAGCGGATTGCCAGTAAGTCGCCGTCATCGCTCCAGTAGAAGAACTCTTTACGCGGGTCTTCGCCTTTGCCTTGCAGGAAGTCGAGTTGGTTATAGCCATCAAGATGGACTTTGTAGGTGATTGATGGGGTTTTGTAGCCCTTCAGCAATTGCTCTTTGATATCCGGAACACCCGCTGCGGCAACCAGCGTTGGGAACCAGTCGTTACTGCCAAAGATGTCGTTTACCAGACTGCCCGGTTTGATATGGCCTGGCCATTTGATCATGGCAGGGACGCGGAAACCGCCTTCCCAGCCGGTGTTTTTCTCACCACGGAACGGAGTGATACCCGCATCAGGCCAGGTTGCCGTCATCGGGCCGTTATCGGTGGTGTAGAGAACGATAGTGTTATCTTCGATGCCCAAATCTTTAATCTTTTGCAGCACCTCACCGACCATTTTGTCATGCTCTACCATGCCGTCAGCGTAAGTCCCAAGACCTGTCGCGCCAATGCTGGCATCTTTGAGGTGAGTTTTGTTATGCATACGTGTGGTGTTAAACCACGTGAAGAACGGCTTACCAGCTTTGGTCTGACGTTCCATGAAGTCGTTGTTTGCGGCGAGTGTTTCTTCGTCAACGGTGCCCATACGTTTAACCGTCAGTGGGCCGGTATCTTCAATTTTGCCGTCGGCCGAGCTTTTAATGACGCCACGTGGGCCAAATTCTTTACGGAATTCAGGATCTTTCGGGTAATCCGGATTTTCTGGTTCTTCTTCGGCATTCAGGTGGTAGAGGTTGCCGAGAAATTCATCGAAACCGTGTGCGGTTGGCAGGAATTCGTCGCGGTCACCGAGGTGGTTTTTACCAAACTGACCGGTAGCATATCCGAGCTGTTTAAGGATGTTGGCGATGGTGGGATCTTCTTTGCTCAGGCCTTGTGGTGCACCTGGCATACCGACTTTACTCATCCCGGTACGGAATGGCATTTGCCCGGTAATGAACGAAGAACGCCCAGCCGTTGAGCTTTGTTCTGCATAGTAGGAGGTGAATTTGGCGCCTTCATTGGCAATACTGTCGATGTTCGGTGTTTTGTAACCCATCATGCCCTGGTTATAAGAACTGATATTCCAGTAACCAATATCATCACCGAAAATAACCACGATGTTGGGTTTTGAAGCGTCTTGTTTCGGTGCGTTTTCGGGTGAGGCTGTGGCGGGAGTGGCTTCAACAGCGGACACGGCGCCAGACATTAATGTAAGCATGCTGGCTATCATTGTCCTTTTAAAAGGGACGTTATTAAGCATCTTTGGGACTCCGTTCATTTAGGGACTAAATGAGTATAGTCAAGACGAGAAATTCGTTATTACATTTAGACTTGTTTAGAAGAGAAACTATTAATCTTGAAAAGAAAGTTTGGGTAAATGCACGGAAATACCGAGTCGTTAATCTGCTGGTATCAATTTCAAAAGAAAGCGTGAATATTTAAATCCATATAAATTGAGTGGTTGATTGATTATTAGAAAGATTAACTATCATTAACAACTACCAGTAAATTGACCGGTTATCGTCGTCGGGTAACCACCCCGCATAATCGTACCATTCACATTTAAAGACCTTCCGACAGACTCATCCTGTAAACGAAGATGCACCGGGAATAGAAAAATGGTCATCGACTTTGGCGGCGGCCTTATCAAAACAGGCTGTATAGAAAGTTCCAGCTACACTGAACTGTAAATTTATCTTAGTTCATCTTTCTGTAAGGGATAACATGGCGTTAACGCGCAACGAACGCTATCCAACACTTCCATATTACGACGAAAGACATTTCAAAGATCTGCACGCGATAGCCAGTGTTGAGCCTGTCAGGGAACAGGACAAAATCATGATGGGGATGCTTTCTTCATTGGGCATTCATAAAGGCGAGCCATTTAATCCCGATGAGAAGACCACAAAAGCATTACGCCAGGCGGCCATTGATGCCTGGTTTTATCTGCAAAACTGGTTCGATAATATCCCTGCAGAGAAGCTTTACTGGCCGGAAAGGCATTGCGCCAAAGGTGATGATTGATGGCGTGAAACGCGGCCTGGAGGATGCACCAAATGTCGCAGCGTCTACATTAACCAGTACCTCCGAAGACCGGAATGGCTGGAGTTACGTGCGAGGGCTAGATTCCTTCGGCTATAACTACCCACTGCCTGCGTTAGTTTCCGGGCCATATCTCGGTGGGCAGGGTGAGAAAGAGGCCATCTATCCAATCCGCTATAACGACAGCGAGAACCAGCCGCTGACCGGCGCTAATGATTACATCATCAAGCTGCCGAGCGAGCCTCCGGTGAACGCGTTCTGGTCAATCACCATGTACGATGCCAAAACCAAAATGCTGGTTAACAATGAGCTCAATCGCTACAAAGTGGGCACCGACACGGAAGGCCTGGTCAAGGGTCCTGATGGCAGTATTACTGTTTCACTCAGCCATAAAAAAACCTACCGACCCGAACGTAAACTGGTTACCTGCACCTGAGGGCAACTTCTATCTACTGTTCCGTATGTATCAACCTCAGGATGCCGTCATGAATAATGAATGGAAACTGCCGCAGGTGACAAAAAGTCAATGATTGTTGGCCCTGATTCCCTGTAAATCCCCTCGGGGGAGGAATGAGTGAGCTGCTGCGTAAGGGTCCGTAATACATGTAATTATGGACCCTTTGGCTTGTTTTTACCGGGTAAGAAAAGTCCGCTTTTGGCACGAGGCGGACAGCCAACCGAGCCGTAGGTCTGCTTTGAGCGAGAAGCGGACATAAAAGATTTGGCTTATGTTGCTGACTTTACTGGCAGTATTTTGACCCGATATGCGTGAAACTTGGCCTTTAGGACACTGTTGAGTTACCCGATAATCACTACAATTAGTTATCGGGCCATGGTAGCCGTGGTTCTTACCAAATTAAATAGCGTTCGGGAGAACACAAAATGAAAATTACTCAGATCCGTAATGCGACCCAAATCCTCGAATATGCAGGCAAGAAGTTTCTTATCGATCCCATGCTTTCTGATAAAGATGCATGGGATGGTTTTGAGGGAACGGCTCGCTCAGAAATTCGTAATCCTATGGTGGAATTGCCTCTGGATATAAGCTTACTGCTTGATGTGGACGCAATCATTATTACCCATACTCATCCGGATCACTGGGATCTGGCCGCTGCAGATATTGTGCCGAAGGATATGTTGATTTACGTCCAGAATGAGAACGATGAAACACAGCTGTGTGCTCAGGGTTTTACGAATCTGGTTACTCTGACCGAAACCAGCCGCTTTGAAGATATTGAACTCATTAAGACAGCATGCCAGCATGGTTCAGATGAAGCCTATACCAACCCGCAGATGGCCGAAATTCTTGGCGATGCCTGTGGTGTGGTGTTCCGTCATCCAGCAGAAAAAACCGTATATCTTGTGGGTGACTCTATCTGGGTGAAAGTCATTGAACAAAACATGCGCAAATATATGCCGGGGGTGTTGATTATGAATACCGGTTGGGCTCATGTTCTGGGCTTTGGCGCAATCATCTTTGGTAAAGAAGATATTTTGAAGGCTCACTTTGTATTGCCTGAAGCCCAAATAGTTGCCACCCACATGGAAGCTGTAAACCACTGTCTGGTCACACGACAGGAAGTTCTGGATTATGCGTACGCTAACCATATTCAGAGCTACGTTTCAGCGCCTGCTGACGGCGAAGCTGTCACGTTCTGACACCAACCGATCCTCAGGGAGTACAATATCTGTGATCACAGTTGCCATTCTTGTTACCCAGGGCTTCAGCACTTATCACGTATCAGTTCCGCTGATTCTTTTTGGTGAGACCGTCACAGACCAACAGCTTTTTGCCCGCCTGATATGCGCTGAAAAACCAGGTCTCGTCTGGTCTGAGGAAGGAACGGCAATACAGGCCGATCATGGTCTGGAGGTGCTAGCGCAGGCTGATATCGTCATTGTGCCCTTCTGGGGAGATGTGCGGAAACGACCATCCAGTCCTCTGCTTGACGCTCTGGTTAAAGCACGCGAAGCGGGAGTCCAGATTGTGGGATTGTGCCTGGGCACTTTCGTATTGGCTTATGCAGGCTTGCTGGATGGGCATATGGCAGCAACGCACTGGGAATATGAGGATGATTTTCGGGAGCTGTTTCCATCAGTTCATTTAAATCTTAATGAACTCTATGTTGATGACAGTGGACTGACTACATCGGCGGGAACGGCTGCGGCGATGGATTGCTGTCTGTATATTATTCGTCAACATTTTGGCAGCCTTGTGGCTAATGGCATTGCCCGTAGGATGGTCACGCCTCCACACCGTGAAGGTGGTCAGGCACAGTATATCAATCATCACGTCACGCAAAAGACCGCCGACGGTAGAATTAACATGGTTCTTGATCACCTGCTACAGAACCTTCAGGAGCCGCACGATATTAATTCTCTGGCCGCATACGCCTCAATGAGCCGCAGGACGCTGACGCGACATTTCACGAAAGCGACCGGTATGTCCGTCGTTGAGTGGATTACAGCAGCACGGTTGCATAGGAGTCAGGAGTTACTGGAGAACATGGATCTTCCTGTAGAACAGGTCGCTGAGAAAGCGGGCTTTCAGTCTGCTGCAACGTTCAGGCTGCAGTTTCGGGAAAAATTCGGTGTCAGCCCCAGAGAGTGGCGAAAAACATTCCGTAACGCGTAAACCGCAGCTCCCCTAGCGTCGACTGACTCCTCCGACTGACCTGCACCCCATTGATTAACGCTCCGTGTTGTTAGAAATGTCCGCTTCTGGCACAGAACGGTCCTTCACAACAGCCACTATTACCCGAAACAAACTATCTAGACACTAATGAGAGCGCTGGGTTAGCATTTGAGGCTGAAGTACTTTCGCTTCATCCATTTTCGTAGGGAATCGACCATGATCGATGAACTTCAAGCCAGCAAATCTTGCTATTTCTACCGCCAAAAAGCTTCAATCACGACAGTTGCGATCACGGCATTGTTCCGGGCTATTAGAAAGGCGCAAACTTCCCCTTCCAACAATCTTTTCTCTTTCATTCGGCAGCCCCACGGGGCGTCAATTTGGTCTGCTTTGTGCTTTCAGTTTGACAAGGCACCGGCTTTTCTGCCTGGCTCTCAAAGTGTGATCGACCGGGTAACCGGATATTTGCTGATCGTCGAGCATCGCGATTATGTTGCCATTTTCAAATCCCAGATCGATATCCCTGCTTATTTCTCCAAGCGGCACTTGCAGCGTATAAGCGCCCAAGATATCGACCGTGGACTGACAAGTAAGGACTCGGTATTTGCCCGGGTCCGACTGAGGCATATGAATCTATCCCGCCTTGCATTGCGCAGCAAGACGCTTGAAGGCGAGAACCTCCAGAACAATGTAGGTATGGCTTCCTCGGCTCGATTTGCCCCGCTGGGTTACAGCTTTACTGAAGAGGACAAACACTTTTCAACGACGCCGCGAACCGGGCGGATTTCTCTTCGCGCGGATCGCTCGGGCTATTTGGATTTAGTTGATTATGCCTGCCAAATCATTGATCGCTTACACCCTCGTCCTGGCAGACCAACCTCTTCACCTTTCCTAGCAGCTTTCGCGCGGCCGATGGAGCTATCAGATCTGACGGCTAGCCCTGCCCAGTTTGCGGTTGATACCGCTATTCTCGGACAGGCCATCTTTGATGACAAAATTATCCGCTTGGTCAAACCTGACGGAGGAGGCTATCGTGAGCTGCCAAAGGCTGAAGTCGATTTGATACTCACGGAGCTGACAGATATCTTGTACGTCGCTAAAAACGATACTGGCAAACACATGGTTTCCCAGCAGGGAACAGGTGTAGAGGTAGGTGAGATCGCGATCAATAAAACGCGAATCGCTTTGAAACGCCTTACACTGCCTTTGCTCGCCGATGTATACGTAGAGGATACTCAATTTGCACTTGGTGCGGACGATAACTGCACCCCGCTTAAGCAGTTTATCGACAAACAGGACACGTTTATCGTCTTATTTGACCAGCCGAAATTTGCCTATCTAGACGGCAGCCTTTACCAAGACGACTCATTGGTCAACGGTGGCACACAGTTCTTGGGCTATCTTTTCGGTAATGCAGAGTTAGCAACTGTCACAGATGAAAAAGGTACCTTTACTGCTGCCCATCGTACGTTCGATCCAGACTCTACATTTGGCGCTGTACTGTCGACGATCGCCCGCGAAGACGATGTCATAGTCTGCGATGATCTTGGAGATGAATGGGCGGATTTCGTTGGGTTTAGAACCGATCCTGCTTCACCAAGAGTCACCTTCTATCATGCAAAGCACGGTGAGCTGACTCTTGGCGCTGGTGCATTTCACGTATCAGTAAGCCAGGCTATCAAGAACCTAGGCAACCTCACGCTGCCCGCTCCAGCCATGGGTAAAAAGTTTGCACGCTGGGAGCGATTTTACACCAACAACAAAGTAAGGACTGGCATTCATCGAACATGCCGTGGCACACCTGCTGAGTCAAGGGCTGCTGTGGAGTTTTGCAGGAATGCGCCTCACACCTCCAAACGGGTGGCCATAGTGACTTCATCACTGAGCAAGGCCGCTGTTGAGCAAATATTCAAGGACATTGAAGCGGGCCATACTGCCAATCCATATTTCGTCCAGCTATATTGGTTGCTATCGTCCTTTTTCGCTGCCTGTACTGAGGTAGGAGCATTCGGGTGCGTAATATGCCAGGAATAATTCAGTGGGATTAAAAGAACTGACTCATTGTGTTATTCAGTCTCAATCGCTGACTATATTTCAGGCTACCACCTAGTTACCACTTGATTTAAACCTAGCGTTGCATCGACCAATTGAACTCACAGCACAGAACGGCCTATCAGCATTGTAAAAATATTCAGATATATATCATTCAACTGAACATACCGCATTAACGGCAGAACCTCACGGTTCTGCCTTTTTTGTTTTCATTTCAGAGGAGTAGTGATGAAAAAATCTGAAGGCTTGCAGTCGCTGCAGCGGTCGCTTTCTGGCCTGCCACAGTGGGCGTCAGAACGTATTCTGAAGCAAATAAACCAGCTTACTCACTATGAGCCGGTGATTGGCATTATGGGCAAAACCGGGGCGGGAAAATCGTCGCTGTGCAATGCCTTGTTTGCCAGTGAGGTTTCACCTGTCAGCGATGTGGCCGCCTGTACGCGCGAACCACTGCGCTTTAGTCTGCAGGTAGGCGAGCGTTGCATGACGCTGGTGGATCTACCGGGTGTCGGTGAAAACGGTACCCGCGATGCTGAATATGCTGCGCTTTATCGGCAACAGTTTCCCCGGCTGGACCTGGTGCTGTGGCTGATTAAGGCCGATGACCGGGCGCTGGCGGTGGATGAACATTTTTACCGCCACGTGATCGGTGAGTCTTACCGGCATAAGGTGCTGTTTGTTATCAGCCAGGCTGATAAAGTCGAGCCCACCAGTGGTGGCAATAAACTATCCACAGAGCAAAAGCAGAACATCAGCCGTAAAATCTGCCTGCTGCATGAACTGTTCCAGCCCGTGCATCCGGTGTGTACTGTATCAACACGCCTGCAATGGGGGCTTAGGGTGATGGCTGAGCGGATGATTCGTTGTTTGCCTCGTGAGGCCACCAGCCCGGTAGCGGCACAGCTCAGTGCGCCGCTTCGTAGCGATGCCGTTAATAAAAAAGCCTGTGACGATTTTGGTGAAACGGTTGGCTCGGTGCTGGACACAGTAAGTTCCATGCCGCTGCTACCAGCCCCGATCCGGGCAATCATTCAAGCTGTACGCAATACCGTGGTATCGGTCGCCCGTGCCGTCTGGAGTTTCTTCTTCTGAGTTTTCTTCAACCCTTTGCTATTCCCTGAGCCCTGTCGCCTGTGCGACAGGGCTTTTCTTTATTTAATTTCAGTAAGGAATCTGCTTATGACCCGTCTGGCTTCGCGCTTTGGCGCTGCAAATGTTATCCGTCGTGAACGTCCGTTAACCCATGAAGAGCTGTATCGTACGGTGCCCAGTGTCTTCAGCGAAGACAAACATGCTTCACGTAGTGAGCGTTATACCTACATACCCACCATTACTCTGCTCGACAGCCTGCAACGTGAAGGCTTTCAGCCGTTCTTTGCCTGTCAGACCCGGGTTCGTGACCCGGAACGTCGCGAGCATACAAAGCACATGTTACGCCTGCGCCGTGAGGGCCAGATTACTGTCAAGCAGGTGCCAGAAATCATTCTGCTGAATTCACATGACGGTTCCAGTTCGTACCAGATGCTGCCGGGATTATTTCGTGAGGTTTGCCAGAATGGGCTGATTTGCGGTGAGACCTTTGGTGAGGTACGCGTTCCGCATAAAGGGGATGTGGTGAGTCAGGTGATTGAAGGGGCGTATGAAGTACTGGGGATTTTTGACCGGGTGGAGGAAAAGCGCGATGCCATGCAGTCGCTGATGCTTCCACCACCGGCCCGGCAGGCACTGGCGAAAGCGGCAATTACTTATCGGTTTGGTGAAGACCACCAGCCAGTGACCCCGGCACAAGTCCTGACACCAAGGCGTTATGAAGATTACAGCGATGACCTGTGGACCACCTATCAGCGCATTCAGGAGAACCTTATTAAGGGCGGGCTAAGTGGTCGTAGTGCAAAAGGTGGACGAACCCATACCCGTGCGGTACGTGGCATAGATGGCGATGTGAAACTTAACCGGGCCCTGTGGGTGATGGCAGAGACGCTGCTGACACAGATGTCCTGAAAACGGGCAACACACATAGAGTGAGTTGTTAGCGTTACGTTAAAAAGGGACACCACCTGTCCTTCCTGAATTTTATTACCTGCTGAAAAAACAGTCTATTTCCTCTGTAACCCCTGCCAGCGCTCATCTTCGCAAAACGAAAAAATAGTTTTTACAGTGTCCATACCCTGTCCGCCCCCCTCTTTAAAGTAATCACATCCATTTTCAGCAGGTTAACCTACACGGAGAGTTTCACATGACACAGGCAGAGCGTCGCCATGACCGGCTGGCTGTCAGGCTGTCGTTGATTATCAGCCGCCTGGTGGCAGGCGAAACGCTGAGCGTGCGTAAGCTGGCTATCGAGTTTGGGGTATCGGTCAGAACCCTGCGGCGGGATTTTCGTGAGCGGCTGATTTATCTGGACCTGGAGTATCAGAACGGTTACTGCCACCTGCGCTCATCGAATGCCGGTGCTCAGGGTGAGCTGGACGTGCTCACCTTTGCCCACCGCACCGGTCTGGCGGGCATGTTTCCCGGTCTGGACCGTCGGCTGGTCAACATCCTGCTGACCAGTGATGACGCGCCGTGCCTGGCCGGAGATATTTTTAAGACAGGCAAACCTTCTGCACCCCTGTCTTTTTACCGTCTGGTAAAAGCCATCAATACCTGTCAGCGCGTGACCCTCCTGGCAGAGGGGCAGCGCTGTGAACGGCTGGCACCCTACCGTCTGATTGCACAGAAAGGAGACTGGTATCTGATAGCCGAATATAACGGACATCCTGCAGTTTTCACCCTGAGTGAAATCCATATAGTGCAGCCCACAACGGAGGTATTCAGGCGTAACGAACGCCTGTACCGGCTGGGGGAAGACACCGGTTTTGTCCGGGCTCTGCCGCATATCCGGTGCATCCAGCAATCGCTGGATGCACTTTCTTCTACATAACGTTTATTCACTGGCCTGCCTCCGCTTCTCGTGGAGGCAGGCTTTTTAATTTGCACACAATAATAAGGTAATACGATGAAGCGAAACCTGAACACCAGCTACCGGCTGGTATGGAACGACGTTCTGGGAGCATTTATTGTTGTCTCAGAGCGGGCAAAAGCAAAAGGAAAACGTAGCGGTGCTGTTTTGGCGCTGGCCGTTGCCGGACTGGTGGCAAGCCCTGCGGTACTGGCCGATGATTCACCGGGAAATATCAGTACAGTAGCCGCCGGTGAGGTGGTGAATGGCGCGGTCATCAGCAATCACGACGCGCAGCTGGTCTTCGGCGAGGCTAACAGCGCCGTCATTAATACCGGCCTGGAATATGGCGATGATGACGAGTCGAATACCGGCGGTCAGTTTGTACAGTCAGGTGGTGTGGCAAAACAAATTACCGTTAACAATAACGGACTGCAGTCAGTACTGGATGGCGGCAGCGCCACAGACACAACCGTTAACAGCGGCGGCGGTCAGAGCATCCATGGTGAATCCTTTGACTCTATTCTTAATGGTGGTGAACAGTGGGTGCATGCTGGTGGACTGGCTTCCGGCACATTGATTAATCAGGGCGGATATCAGCTGGTGAAAGCCGGCGCACAGGCTTCCGGTACAGTGGTCAATACCGGTGCACAGGGCGGGCCGGATGCGGAGAACTCTGACGGGCAGTGGGTTGCCGGTACCGCAACTGATACCACCATTAATAACGATGGTCGGCAGATTATTGCGACAGGAGGCCTTGCCACCGGCACAGTGATTAAAGCTGGGGGCGACCAGAGTGTGAATGGTCATGCACAACATACCCGACTGGACGGCGGGAATCAGTACGTCCATTCCGGGGCCACGGCATCGGATACGGTGATTAATGCCAACGGCTGGCAGGTGGTAAAAGACGGCGCGACAGGGGACCACACCACAGTAAATAACAGCGGTAAGCTACAGGTTAACGCCGGGGGCACCGCCACCGATGTCACCATGAATGTTGGTGGGGCACTGATCACCAGTACCGCTGCCACCGTGTCCGGGACCAACAGCCTGGGTAACTTCAGCGTGGATGCGGCGACTGCGAGTGCCACTAACGTGTTGCTGGAAAACGGCGGGCGTCTTGATGTACTGGGCAACGGCAGTGCCGATACCACTACGGTCAATCAGGGCGGTATTCTGGCTGTCTCCTCCGGCGGTAAGGCAGAGAACATCATCATGAATAGCGGCGGCGTGCTGATTGCCGATACTGGCGCAACGGTCAGTGGCACGAACGTTTCCGGCGTCTTCGGCATTGATGCGGCAACCGGCAAAGCCAGCAACCTGCGTCTCGATAATGGCAGCCAGTTTTCCGTCCTGGGCAACGGCAGTGCGGATAACACCACCGTAGGGGCGGGCAGTACGCTGAATGTGGCGCAGGGCGGTACACTTACCGGCACCACCACCTTTAATGACGGCGCGTCGCTGACGGGGAATGCCACCAACAACGGACAACTGCATTTCAGCAACGGTAACTCGGCCATCAGTGGTTCGGTGAGCGGTGACGGTCAGTTACTCAAGGACGGGGACGGCACCCTGACGGTCAGCAACGGCACGCTGTCCCAGTCACAGGTGACCCTCAGTCAGGGAACGCTGGCGCTGAATAATGCCGTTATCAACAGCGACATTATTGCGCAGTCCGGCACGCAGGTGCGCCTGACCGGTAACTCAGTGATGAACGGGGCGATTGACCCGACCGATGTCACCCTCGACAGTGGTGCCAGCTGGAATATTCAGCGTGGTGCGACGGTTAAATCGGTGCTCGACAACCTGGATAGCGCCGGAACCATCAGCTTTACGCCAGCCACAGGCAGTCACTTTGTCCCTGAAACGCTGACGGTAACGAATCTGACGGGCCGCAACGGCACAATTAACCTGTCCCTTCGCCTTGATGACCCGACCTTCCCGATCGATATGCTGGTGATTGACGGCGGAAGAGCAACCGGTAAAACCTGGCTGAACTTCACTAATGCCGGTGATGCCGGGCTCGGCCTTGCCACTACCGGCAACGGTATCAAAGTGGTGGATGCGATTAACGGAGCCACTACCGATGCGGGTGCTTTTGCACTGGGTCGTAAACTGCAGGCCGGGGCGTATAACTACACCCTGAACCACGGCAGTGCCGATGAGAACTGGTATCTCTCCAGCGAAGCCGGCTACCGTGCCGAAGTGGCACTTTACGCCTCTGTGTTTGCGCAGAGCATGGATTACGACCGGGCACTGGCAGGTTCATACAGCCAGCGCAGCAGTGCGGTGACTGACCAAGGTCTCTGGGGGCGTATTCAGGGCGGGCATACCGGGCATGACGGTAACGGCGGTATTGCACAGGGCGACACGCCGGAAAGCAGCGGCAGCTACGGCTTTATTCAGCTCGGTGGTGACCTGTTGAAGCATGATACCGGCTTACTCTCCCTGACCAGTGGTCTGTATGGTGCTGCCGGTCAGTCGCTGGTGGATGTGAAAAACGATGACCGCTCTGCAGCGGGCTACGTGCGTGATACGGTATACAGCCTCGGCGGTTATCTGACAGCGGTTCATGCAACCAGCGGGCTGTGGGCCGATGTGGTGGCGCAGGGTTCACGTCACAGCCTGAAAGCCAGCTCTGAAGACAACCGTTTCGACACCCGGGGTACCGGCTGGCTTGCCTCACTGGAAACCGGTCTGCCGTTTAACATCAGTCAGGGACTGGTGCTGGAGCCACAACTGCAGTACGTCTGGCAGGATCTGTCTCTGGATAATGGTCATGATAGCGGCGGTTATGTGAACTTTGGCGACGGCAGTGCACAGCATGTCCGGGCCGGACTCCGTTTCGGTAGTTCGTCTGAAATGGACTTCGGTAAAGGGACCTCTACAGTCGCAGGCTTTGCTGACAGCATGAAGCACAGCGTCAGCGAGTTGCCGGTGAACTGGTGGGTACGTCCTTCTGTTATCCGTACCTTCAGCTCAGACGGCGATATGAGCATGGGCACAGCGACAGCAGGCAGCAATGTCAGCTTCAGCCCGTCTCAGGATGGCTCATCTGTTGATTTCCAGGCCGGTATTGATGCGCTTATCCGCCAGAACGTGACGCTGGGTATACAGGGTGGCTATACCCGCAGCGTCAGCGGTAGCAGTGCTGATGGCTACAACGGTCAGGCAACGCTGAAAGTCGCTTTCTGATAACGCATCTGCCCCATTTACGGGGCATCACATAACCACTCCAGGCCCCTGTTGTTCTCGCAGCAGGGGCCTTTTGCATTCAATCGCAACACCGTTTTCTCTCTTCAGACTCACCCGCTTTATCCCGATTTTTATCAACTACATCACGCCAGCCCTTACCGGCTGGCTTTTTTATTACGGAGCAAAACCATGACCACACAAACTGATACAGCCCACTCGCCGATGAGTGATTCACACATGTCTACCCTCATTACGGCCAGCCTGGTACCCGATGAACAGCGCCTGGATTTCTGGCCGCTGCACTTCGGGCGTATCCCGCAGTGGATTTTTATCGAGACCCGTATCTTTGGCTGGATGGACCGCTTCTGTGAAGACTACAACGGTGGTATCTGGCATTTCCATACACTCAGCAACGGTGGTGCATTTATGGCACCCGAAGCTGAGAATGATGAGAAATGGACATTGTTAAACAACATGAATGGCAACAGCGCGGAAATGAGCGAAGAAGCAGCGGGCATTGCTGTGTGCCTGATTGAGTACAGCCACCATTCCTGTCGTACAGAGTGCGATGCCATGACAGAGCATTACTACCAACTGAGGGATTACGCCCTTAGCCATCCCGAATCCCACGCCATTCTCGCCATCATTGATTAAGGAGTTTTGCCATGGAGAAACAACTGAACTTGTTTACGCCGGAACTACCGTTGACCTCACAGCGCACCATTAAGCGAGCCCTGAATCTGCTTGACCACCATCTGCGTGAGCCGGGGGTGGCTTTCACCTCCACACAGGCGGCTCGCGACTGGCTCAGGCTGAAGATGGGAACCCTTGAGCGCGAGGAATTTATCGTGCTGTACCTTAATAACCAGAACCAGCTGCTGGCTCACGAAACGCTCTTCACCGGCACCCTCAGTCACACTGAAGTTCATCCTCGCGAGGTGGTGAAACGCGCGCTGTACTTTAACGCAGCGGCGGTGATATTTGCCCATAACCACCCTTCCGGGGAGGTAAACCCTAGCCAGGCTGACAAAACCATTACCCAACGACTGGTAAAGGCGCTGATGCTGGTGGAAATCCGGGTACCCGACCACCTGATTGTCGGCGGCAGGCAAATATTCTCATTCGCCGAACATGGTCTTCTTTAACAGGAATAAAATGATGAATAAAGACACTACCCAAACCTGGGGTCTTAAACGAGATATCACGCCATGCTTCGGAGCACGGCTGGTGCAGGAAGGTAATCGTCTGCATTTTCTGGCAGACCGGGCAGGATTCACCGGTATGTTCAGTGAGGTACAGGCCCTACAACTGGATGAAGCCTTCCCTCATTTTGTCGCACATCTGGAGCTGATGCTGCTCTCCTGTGAACTGAACCCCCGGTACGCGCATTGCGTCACGCTGTACCGTAATGGGTTGACCTGTGAAGCCGATACGTTGGGCAGTCATGGGTATGTATATATCGCAATTTATCCCTCAAAATAGGTTAAAGACTGATCTTTAGCTTTATCCCTGCATCGTAATCCTTCAAACCTTTTCCTCCTTTATTTAAGAGACTCAACATATGCAAATCTCAACTGTACCGGCCACGGTGCAGGTTGCGTCACGCCTGTCGCCCGTGCAGGTCTGGCAGCAACTGTTAACTTACCTATTAGAACACCATTACGGTCTGACACTTAACGACACGCCATTCCATGATGACACGGCCATTCAGGAGCATATCGAAGCGGGAATAACATTGGCTGATGCGGTGAATTTCCTGGTGGAACGTTATGAACTAATACGCACTGACCGCAAAGGGTTTACATGGCAGGAGCAGACACCGTTCCTGACGGCTACCGATATTCTCAGAGCAAAGCGAGCTACCGGATTAATGAATACGTAAATTCTTCGAGCCTCATTCCTGATTTTTACCCCTGTACTTTCCACTCTATTTATTCACCGCATAATGCGCCTGCAACTCCCTGCAGGCGTGTTTGCTTTAATGGACGATTTACGATGCAAACAGAATCCGATGTATTAACGGAACACAATGAGCTTATCTGTTCGACCAGCATTGAACGTATTGTTACAGGCCGCAATGCTGCGCTGGAAAAGATTGAATCCCTCATCCGGCAACTTGATGACATCTCGACACTGACCCGCAGTCTTGGTGGTGGGATGGCAAAAGACTGGGGCATGCGAGAAGACTTTCGCTCGGGTTGCTGGTTAATGGAGAAAATGGCAACCGCCATGGACGTCATTACCCGCAATCTTGATCGCAGTATATGGCGAGATTTGATGAAAAAATCAGGAATGCTTAGCCTGATGGATGCCCAGGCCAGAGAGCAATGGGACAGAAATCTTGAAGGCGATAATATTCCAGCCATCAGCGAAGCCAATATACTCAGTACTTTTGAGCAGCTACATCTGAACAAAATGGACGTCTTCGAACGTGGCGTCATCAATGTCTTCAAAGGCCTGTCGTGGAATTACAAGACCAATAGCCCCTGCAGCTTTGGTAAGAAGGTCATCATCAACAATCTGGTTACGTGTAACCGCTGGGGATTTAGCTTGAGCAGGGGCTGGCGTCGGGATCAACTGGCAGATTTGGAGCGAATGCTGTTTCTGCTGGATGGTAAACCGATACCCGACAACCGTGGCGATGTCACTATACGTTTGATGGATCATATTCGGGACAACCCGTCGAAGGATGTCTACGAAGATGATTTCTTTAGTATCCGTTACTTCCAGAAGGGAACAGCGCACATCACTTTTAAGCGGTACGATCTTACAGAAAAGATGAATGATATCGTGGCGAAGCACTATCCAGGGATGCTGGCAGCGAGATGAAGAGGGCAGGGAGGCAATTCCTTACCTGACCCATTACCTGACCCGATTCGTATAAAACGAAAAAGGAGTCAGACGATTTCTCATCTAACTCCTTGTTTTATTTGGTGGCCCCTGCTGGACTTGAACCAGCGACCAAGCGATTATGAGTCGCCTGCTCTAACCACTGAGCTAAGGGGCCGTGGCGCAGGATTATAATGTAACTTGCAGCATCAATCCAGTGATTGCGTGACATCTGCTGCTTTTATAATCAAAGCCTAATCAAACTCTTATGCTTTTCACTTCTGGTACTTCATCGGGCAACACGGACACGAAGACTGACTGGAATGACATTCTTACGGGCATAAAAAAGCCCTCGCGAAGAGGGCTTTTAGAAGGGCGATAAGATTAATCGTCCAGGAAGCTACGCAGTACTTCAGAACGGCTCGGGTGGCGCAGTTTGCGCAGGGCCTTCGCTTCAATCTGACGGATACGTTCACGGGTAACGTCGAACTGTTTACCCACTTCTTCCAGCGTGTGGTCGGTATTCATGTCGATACCGAAACGCATACGCAGAACTTTCGCTTCACGTGCTGTCAGGCCTGCCAGAACGTCGTGAGTTGCGTTACGCAGGCTCTCAGACGTTGCAGAGTCCAGTGGCAGCTCGAGGGTGGTATCCTCGATGAAATCACCCAGATGCGAATCTTCATCGTCGCCGATTGGCGTTTCCATGGAGATAGGCTCTTTAGCGATTTTCAGCACTTTACGGATTTTGTCTTCTGGCATCAGCATACGTTCTGCCAATTCTTCCGGCGTCGGCTCACGGCCCATCTCTTGCAGCATCTGGCGTGAAATACGGTTGAGTTTGTTGATTGTCTCAATCATATGCACCGGAATACGGATGGTACGTGCCTGGTCAGCGATTGAACGCGTGATAGCCTGACGAATCCACCATGTTGCATAAGTAGAGAACTTATAACCACGGCGGTATTCAAACTTATCAACTGCTTTCATCAGGCCGATGTTGCCTTCCTGGATCAAGTCGAGGAATTGCAGACCACGGTTGGTATATTTCTTAGCGATCGAGATAACCAGACGTAAGTTTGCTTCAACCATCTCTTTCTTCGCACGACGAGCTTTCGCTTCACCGATGGACATACGACGGTTGATATCTTTAACCTGCTCGATGGTCAGGCCGGTTTCTTCTTCAATTTGTTGCAGTTTCTGCAAGCTACGATGCACGTCGTCAGCAACGTCATGCAGTTTCTCAGACCATGGCTTGTTCATTGCGATGGCTGCGTTGAACCAGGTTTCGCTGGTTTCGTTGCCAGTGAACAGTGTGATGAAGTTTTTCTTCGGCATTTTGCACTGTTCAACACACAATCTCATGATGAGACGTTCTTGAGTACGAACGCGGTCCATCATGACGCGCATGCTGTTTACCAGGTAGTCGAACTGCTTCGGTACCAGGCGGAACTGTTTGAAGACTTCAGACAGTTGTTGAATCTCAGCGGCAGAATCGGCATGAGCACGGCCCTTCGCTTTGATTGTGTCGCGAGTTCTTTCGTACTGCGTACGCAGCTCACCGAATTTCTCACGAGCGAGTTCCGGGTCGATGCTGTTGTCATCGTCAGCATCGTCGTCTTCATCTTCCTCATCGTCACTGTCACTGTTTTCTTCGGTTGTTAACTCAGAACCAATGTGAGTGGCGGTAGGGGCAAGATCTTCTTCTGCATTAGGGTCAACAAAACCAGTGATCAAATCAGACAGACGAGCTTCTTCTGCTTCAACGCGGTCGTATTGCTCAAGCAGATAAGTGATCGCTTCCGGATATTCGGCAACGGAGCACTGCACCTGGTTGATGCCGTCTTCGATACGCTTAGCGATATCGATTTCACCCTCACGGGTTAACAGCTCAACGGTACCCATTTCACGCATGTACATGCGAACCGGGTCGGTAGTACGCCCGATTTCGGATTCTACGCTGGACAGTACTTGAGCGGCAGCTTCTTCCGCATCTTCGTCTGTGTTGTTTGAATTTTCAGCAAGCAACAGGTCATCGGCGTCAGGTGCTTCTTCCATCACCTGAATGCCCATGTCATTGATCATTTGGATGATGTCTTCGATCTGATCAGAGTCGACGATATCTTCCGGCAGATGGTCATTGACCTCGGCATAGGTCAGATAGCCTTGCTCCTTGCCCTTGGTAACAAGAAGTTTAAGCTGTGACTGCGGGTTTTGCTCCATAAGACGGTATCCACACTTCAGTATTAGGGTTGGTGTCGGTCGGCGAAACCGCCAACAATAACGTAACGAGGGCTGACTTATTTTATTGCCGCTGCCCATCCTTGCGGCGTTCGGGTTTGACCCGATTAATGTTCGGCACTTAAGCCGATAAAATTTACTTTTTCGCGCGTGATTCTGTTATCACACGGACTTCCTCACGTTCCGCAGGGGTAAGCCCGGTTGTTCTGGAACGTGCCATCAATTCTTCAAACCTCAACTCCAGCACGGAATCAAACATGTGTTCTAGTGCATCGTTGAACGTTTTTTCTGCAATGTCCTTATCTGCTATATCGTCCCATGAAGAGAGTTTTTCAAGGGTGGCAGCTTCATTTGTGCCGCGATATAGCTCTAAAAGCTGCCCGGTGGTTAAACCAGGTTGTGCCAGACAGGTGTTCACCAAATCAATAAAGAGTTGTAACCCTGGCAACTTCGCCTGCTCCAGACCGTTAAGCGGTGGCACACTCGGGGCCAACTCCGGATTCTGGACCAGCAATCCTATCAGTATACGCATGGTTGTGCGTTTTAGCTGTGGGGCCGGGCGCGGGGCGCTGCTTTCCGCAAGCTTTGGCATCAGCTTTTCAAGCTGGTTATCGTCCAGAATGCCTAGTTTGTTTCCCAGTTCCTGACGCAAATAAATGCGTAGTGTTTCACCAGGTACCTGACTAATCAGGGGTAATGCAAGAGTACTCAGCCGCGCACGACCATCAGGTGAACTCAAATCAACCTGAGGCATCAGGCTGTTAAAAAGAAACGTCGAAAGCGGTTGAGCATGTTCCATGCGCGCTTCAAATGCTTCTTTTCCTTCTTTACGCACCAGCGTGTCGGGATCTTCACCGTCAGGCAGGAACATAAAGCGCAACTGACGTCCATCCGTCATATAAGGTAGCGCAGTTTCCAGAGCACGCCATGCAGCGTCACGCCCTGCGCGATCCCCGTCATAACAACAGACAACGGTATCCGTCACCCGAAACAACAACTGGATATGGTCAGCGGTGGTTGAGGTGCCCAATGAAGCAACGGCGTACGATATGCCGTATTGCGCCAATGCCACCACATCCATGTAGCCTTCCACAACCAATAAACGTGCTGGTTCAGGCTGGCTTTGCTGTGCTTCATACAGGCCATAGAGCTGGCGGCCTTTATGGAAAATATCGGTTTCCGGGGAGTTAAGGTATTTAGGCTGGCCATCGCCCAGCACACGTCCACCAAAACCAATTACCCGACCCCGTTTGTCGCGGATGGGGAACATCACCCTTTCGCGGAAACGATCGTAACTGCGCCCCTGATCGTTAGTTACCAACATGCCTGCATCCGTCAGCGCTTGACGGTTTTCGCTATTGCCACCAAAACGCTTTAATACGTTATCCCAGCCGGGAGGAGCATAGCCAATGGCGAAGTGTTGAATAACTTCGTTACTTAAACCACGTCGTTCCAGATACTGGCGCGCAGATTCAGCCGATTGTTGAGTCAGGGATTGCTGATAGAAGGCGTTAAGGCCATCCATCAATTGATAAAGACTTTGCCGTTGATGACGCTCAATCTGGCTTGGTCCGCTACCGACTTCGTAAGGCACTTCAAGATTGTGCATCGCTGATAATTCTTCAACGCTTTCGACAAACTCAAGCTTGTCATAGTTCATTAAAAAATCGATGGCGTTGCCGTGTGCCCCACAGCCGAAGCAATGGTAAAACTGTTTTTCACCGTTTACGGTGAAAGAGGGGGTTTTTTCGTTATGGAACGGACAGCACGCATGATAGTTCTTGCCCTGCTTTTTGAGCTTAACACGGGCATCGATCAGATCGATGATGTCGGTGCGAGCCAGCAAGTCATTGATGAAAACACGTGGAATTCGTCCAGCCATAGGCCCCGTTTGGTACTCGCTTTCCTTCAGACATGCGATATTGCAGCAGTGCGAAAGAGCAGGAAGTATGTCAGTTCATGAACGAAAATAAGCCGCGCATTCCTTTCGGAAGCACGGCCTTTACAACTACTACAAGTCTGTTCCGGAGGTGTAAACCTCCAGGATATTAGTACAGACGAGTGCGGCGTGCGTTTTCGCGAGCCAGTTTCTTAGCGTGACGTTTCACAGCAGAAGCTTTAGCGCGTTTACGTTCAGTCGTTGGTTTTTCATAAAACTCGCGACGACGAACTTCCGCCAGAACACCTGCTTTCTCACAAGAACGCTTGAAGCGACGCAGTGCTACGTCGAATGGCTCGTTTTCACGTACTTTAATTACCGGCATTAACTCTCACCTTTGATAAATTCGGTTTGCCGCTGACTGAGGCGTCAGCTATTTCAAAATGGTGCGGAATTTTACTGCAACTACTGCTGCTTTGTAAAGCACCGGACAACCAGAAACCTGGCTTTTAAGGCCGGAATCTTCCAGGGGTGCGGATTATACACCACCTGCGCCCAGGATGTGAGCAAAGTTTTACAATAAGCGCTCAGGGGCTTAAACTTCGCCGCAAGACTTTGAGGTAGAGAACGCCATGCGTGTACTGGGTATAGAAACATCCTGTGATGAAACCGGCATCGCCATTTACGACGATGAAAAGGGTTTGTTAGCCAATCAATTGTATAGTCAGGTGAAATTGCATGCTGACTATGGCGGCGTGGTGCCGGAGCTTGCTTCCCGTGACCATGTACGCAAAACCGTGCCATTGATTCAGGCGGCTCTTAAAGAGGCTGGATTAACAGCAAAAGATATTGATGGTGTTGCCTATACCGCCGGACCAGGGCTTGTAGGAGCACTGCTTGTAGGCGCAACAATTGGCCGTTCTCTGGCGTTCGCCTGGGATGTACCCGCTGTACCGGTGCATCACATGGAAGGGCATTTATTAGCCCCAATGCTGGAAGACAATCCGCCAGAGTTCCCGTTTGTGGCACTGCTGGTTTCCGGCGGTCATACGCAGCTGATTAGTGTGACAGGCATTGGCCAATACGAGCTTCTGGGTGAATCAATTGACGACGCCGCAGGTGAAGCCTTTGATAAAACGGCCAAACTGTTGGGTCTGGATTATCCTGGTGGACCAATGTTGTCAAAAATGGCTTCTGAGGGCACTGAAGGGCGGTTTACTTTCCCACGCCCGATGACCGATCGCCCTGGTCTTGATTTCAGTTTCTCTGGTCTGAAAACATTTGCTGCGAACACTATTCGCGGCAACGAAGCAGACCCACAAACGCGTGCCGATATCGCTCGTGCTTTTGAGGATGCGGTTGTCGATACCCTGGCAATCAAGTGCAAACGTGCACTGGAGCAAACAGGCTTTAAACGTCTGGTGATGGCTGGTGGTGTGAGCGCCAACCGCACTCTGCGTGCGCGTATGGCAGAGATGATGGCTAAGCGCCGTGGCGAAGTCTTTTACGCTCGTCCTGAGTTTTGTACCGATAACGGTGCGATGATTGCCTACGCGGGTATGATTCGTTTGAAAGCAGGAACAGCGGGTGAATTAAGTGTAACAGTTCGCCCACGCTGGCCATTGGTTGAGTTACCAGCGGCCTAAAGATAACTAAGTTTTTGAAAAGGAGTGACGTATCACTCCTTTTTTTTGTCTTTATTTTTGCGCAGTTTCTTCCAGATTTTGGTTTCTTGCCCGCGCCATAAACGCTGAATATTGTCGTGATGGCGCATTAAAATCAGGCAAGAGAGCATGGCGACCGGGAAGGTGAACTGCGGTTTGAACCACCAGACATAGAACGGGGCAATCAGTGCGCTAATGATGGCACCTAGTGAGGAATAACCGCTGAGTAATACGCTCAACAGCCAGGTTCCAGCCATCACGCCGGTTAAGTCCCAGCCAATAGGGGCAATAGCGCCAAAGGCTGTAGCAACCCCTTTGCCACCATGGAAATTGAAGAAAACGGGCCAGATATGGCCAAGACAGGCAGCGATGGCGATAAGCCCAAGCCAGAAAGGTGTCACACCCAGCGCGTAAGCCGCCCAGACGGGTAACATTCCTTTGAGAACATCAAAAATGAGTACCGCTACGGCTGCACCTTTACCGCCAATTCGCAAAACATTGGTCGCACCTGGGTTGCCGGAACCATTCTCTCGCGGGTCAGGGAGACCGGCGATTCGGCAGACCAGGATGGCGCTAGAAATTGAGCCGCAAAGATACGCAAGCAGGATCATGCCAGGCGCGATTGCACTCATAACGCTGTTCCATTTTGAAAGTGTCGTTGTATTCTCTGCATCTGTGGATAATACGCATATTTCGCCAGAAGTGGTATCTGGCGTGACTAAAAACCGGGCAGGGCGTGATGGATATTGTATTTATAGAGCAACTTACTGTAATCACCACTATTGGTGTTTATGACTGGGAACAAACCATCTCCCAGAAGCTGGTATTTGATATCGAGATGGCATGGGATAATAGCCTGGCCGCCAGCAGTGATGATGTAACTCATTGTTTAAGCTATGCGGATGTCAGCGAAGCGGTAATCAGCCACGTATCTGGCGGCCGTTTTGCATTGGTAGAACGTGTTGCTGAGGAGGTTGCACAGCTTTTGTTAAGCCGCTTTAACTCACCCTGGGTGCGTTTAAAAGTCAGCAAGCCAGGTGCTGTTGCTCAGGCGACGAATGTTGGGGTCATCATCGAGCGTGGCAGTAATCTGAAAGCCAATAAATAAATTCATATTTGTTAAACCAAGTGCGTGTAACCTGGTCATAACTGTCATCTTTTCGCGGCAGACGCCGCTTTTTTTATGTTTGTTTTAGGGGTTAGAGGATTTATTAATGGGCGATCTGCATTCGTTGGTTATTGCTGCGATTCTTGGTGTCGTTGAGGGGTTAACGGAGTTTTTACCCGTCTCGTCTACCGGTCATATGATTATTGTCGGCCATCTTCTTGGATTTGAAGGTGACACCGCGAAAACATTTGAAGTGGTTATCCAGCTAGGATCGATCTTAGCCGTGGTGGTGATGTTCTGGCGTCGCTTGTTCGGGCTTATCGGTATTCATTTCGGTCGTCAGCCTCATGAAGGTACTGGAACAGGGCGTTTATCGCTGATTCATATCTTATTGGGAATGGTGCCTGCGGTTGTTCTGGGCCTGGTTTTCCATGACATGATTAAATCGTTATTTAATCCGGTAAACGTCATGTATGCACTGGTAGTAGGCGGTGTACTTCTGATTGCAGCCGAATTGTTAAAACCAAAGGTCCCGCGTGCTGAAGGAGTCGATGACATCACCTATCGTCAGGCGTTTGCTATCGGTTGCTTCCAGTGCTTAGCGTTATGGCCTGGTTTTTCACGCTCTGGTGCGACAATTTCAGGTGGAATGTTAATGGGCGTTAGCCGTTATGCAGCATCTGAGTTCTCGTTCTTACTAGCGGTGCCGATGATGATGGGTGCCACGGTGCTGGATGTGTATAAGAGCATCGGTTTCCTGAGCATTGCTGATTTGCCAATGTTTGCCGTCGGTTTTATTACCGCATTTATCGTTGCGCTGATTGCCATTAAAACCTTCCTGCAAATTATTAAACGCATCTCCTTTATCCCGTTTGCAATTTATCGCTTTGCGGTCGCAGCAGTGGTTTATTTCGTATTCTTCTAAAGTTCGTCACTGAATAACAATAAAGCCACTCATATTGAGTGGCTTTATTGTTTGTAGCAGATAGCCATCAGCTGGCAGATGGTAATGGCGTGACCAACCCCGCTTCTTTTTTCCATGCTTCCACGGCGGCAATGCGACGACGTGTTAATTCATCACGAATCGCTGGTCCGCTGAAACCATCATCAATCACTTCTTTGTTACTGACGCTTTGCGCCGCAGCCCATGCCGCACGCAGCAACCTGCCTTGAGGGTAATCACTGGCTTCAAAACCTGTTCGCCCTCGAGCATCGGCTTCACTGGTTAGCGCGACTTGTTCAACGCGCTGCGGTTTGCGCCAGGCGTCAATGGCATCGAATAATTTGACGATGGTTTTCGGTTGTAGAATAGAAATCGTATGAATCAGATCGTGATATTCGGCAACCAGTTTAGCGAGATCGCGAATTTCATTCGGTACACGCATACGCTGGCATAACCGTTCGACAAGTTTAACCCCTGCTGGGCCATGCCCATGGTGACGAGGCCAGAACTCTTTTGGTGTTAGGCCCTTACCGAGATCGTGGCATAGTGTCGCAAAGCGCACGTCAACGTCCGGGCTAAGTTGAGCGGCAATCGCCAGTGTCATCAGAACGTGAATGCCGGTGTCGATTTCCGGGTGCCATTTTTCTGGTGCGGGCACACCAAACAGCGCGTCGATTTCCGGGAACAAGACTTTCAGTGCGCCGCATTTGCGAAGCACATCGAAATAAACCTGCGGGTTACGGCTGGTGAGGGCATTTTCAGTCTCTTTCCAGACGCGCTCTGGAGTGAGGTGCTCAAGTTCACCGTTCGCCGCCATCGCAGACATCAACGCCTGAGTTTCCGGGGCAATCTGGAAATTAAGATGAGCATAACGTGCAGCAAAACGCGCAACGCGTAAAACGCGTAGCGGGTCTTCATTGAAAGCTGGCGATACATGGCGCAGCAGGCGTTTTTCGATATCGGCACGCCCGTTATACGGGTCGATAAATTCGCCGTGTTCGTCCTGGGCAATCGCGTTGATGGTTAAATCGCGGCGTAGCAAGTCCTGCTCAAGCGTGACATCAGGCGCGGCATAACAGGTAAAACCTGTATACCCCTGGCCTGATTTACGCTCCGTGCGCGCCAGTGCATATTCTTCACGTGATTCAGGGTGCAAAAAAACTGGGAAATCTTTCCCAACCTGCTGGTAACCCGCATCAAGCATCTCATGCGGTGTGGCACCAACAACCACCCAATCTTTATCTTTGACCGGTAATTTCAACAACCCATCACGTACTGCACCACCGACCAGATAAATCTTCACGCTTTAATGCCCCTGCATCCAATTACGATAATATGTAAGTGTAGGATACAGGGTTGCAGATTAGTTCATCCAGCGATCTTTCTTCTTGCGGCTTGGGATCATGTGAGGCAGCAACAGGCCAAGTAGCAGACCGAAACCAGCGACGCCACCGCCATACATAAACCACTGCATGATGATGGCGCGTTGTTTGTCATCCAACTGAACATTCGCGGCATCAACTTTCTTCTTCGCGACAATCAATTGATTTTTAAGTTGTTGATTTTCTTCTTTAAGACCGGTAATTACGCTGTCGCTTTGCGCCACTTTCTGCTGCATTTCAGCCGTGCGTTGATTCCAGGTGGTATCGATATTTGTGAGCTTGTCGGTCAGCGTTTTAACCTGGTTTTCAAGGTCCGGCACACGCGTACGCAGGCTTGGATTGGTGCTCAGTTGCGCCAATGGGATCCAGGAGGTGCGACCATTACTGTCGCGCACCTGGCCATATTTAGTTTCTTCATTGCTTTGCAGCAAGGTCACTTCTTCACCCGCATTTACGGTGCCAAGCAAGCGATAATTATCCCCAGGACCACTACGCACCCAGGTGTTCAATTCGTCAGATACATAACGTTTTTCATCGGCATGAGCCACTACAGAAACGCTAAGGGAGAGCAAAGTAAGGCAAATTAGGCGGAATTTGTGCATGATTTCGTCGTTATTGTCATAAATAGTGGAACGATAGTAGTGGCATCAGTCTGACGGTGCAATCCGTAAACCTGAATGAGAATCATCCTGGTGTGAATTTGACCAATTGCTCACAGCTTATGGCACGTCAAAATGCGCGCCACTCATGGTAATTTGGCGAAAAATATTATCTACTGACCACTATTAAGAGACTAAGTTCGCCGGATATACCCGTCATACTTAAGTTGCAGGTGTGTTGGTTGTACTCACTCACCTGCAATCCGAATTATTTAGGTATATATACCGGGTGCAACCCAACTAAAAGTACAAAGACGATGACTCAGGAAATCGAACTCAAATTTATTGTTAATCCAGCTGAGCTGGATTCTATTCGTAACACATTAAATTCGCTGGAAAGCCAGCATAGTGAACCCCGCCAGTTGCTCAACATCTATTATGAAACTGCCGACAACCAGTTGCGCCGTCATGATATGGGCTTACGTATCCGTGGCGATAATGGTCGCTATGAAATGACGATGAAAATCGCAGGCCGTGTCACTGGCGGGCTGCACCAGCGCCCCGAATATAATGTTGAGCTCAGCAAGGCTGAACTTGACCTGTCGCTGCTGCCAAAAGAAGTCTGGCCTGAAGGTCTTTCCCCGGACGATTTGCAATCCCGTTTAAACCCACTTTTCAGCACTGATTTTGCCCGCGAAAAATGGGTGGTGACCCACGGCAAAAGCCGTATCGAACTGGCGCTGGATCTCGGGGAAGTGAAAGCGGGTGATCTGGCTGAGCCACTGTGTGAGCTGGAACTGGAATTACTCGAAGGCGAAACGGCAGACGTTTTAGCTTTAGCGAAGCAGCTGGTTGCTCAACCGGGTTTACGCCAGGGTAGCCTGAGCAAAGCCGCGCGCGGATACCATTTGATGCAGGGAAATATGGAAAGAGAAATTAAGCCGTTAACGGTATTACGCGTTCCCCCGAAAGCGACGGTTGAACAAGGGCTTGAAGGTTCACTGGAACTGGCGCTTAGCCACTGGCAATACCACGAAGAGCTGTGGTTGCGTGGCAACGGCAAAGCGAAAGCACAGGTTCTGGAAGCCGTTGGCCTTGTGCGCTATGCACTGGCGTTGTTCGGCGGCATTATTCCACGCAAGGCGAGCACGCAAGTCCGTGAACTGGCCGCAACCTACGAAACGATGCTGGCTTCCGATCTCAAAGCGCAGGAACTAGCTTTTAGTGCGGAAAGTAGCCAGGCCAAACTGGCGCTGACCGAGTGGTTGGTAGGGCGTCAATGGCAGAAATTCACCGACGAAAAAGCTAACGTCAAACTGGCGGGTTCGTTTAAGCGTTTTGCGGATACCCATCTTTCGCGCCACGCCGCAGAACTGAAGGAAACTTTCCAGCGCCCGTTGGGTGACAGCTATGCTGACCAACTGCCGCGCCTGGCGCGTGAAACTGGCTCTATCCGTCTGCTGGCTGGCGTTTATGAAGATGCGAAAACGCAACCGTGGTTGGACAACTGGCAAGGGCTGCGTCACGCCATCGCAACGCGTCAGCAGGTAGAAATCGAACATTATCGTAATGAAGCTATTTCGCAGGCCCCTTTCTGGCTGCATAGCGGTAAGTAGTAACCACCGTTTCTAAGGGACACGACCATGATGTCGCAAGCGCCACTATTACAGCAGCATTTGCAGGCGGCGCTGGCGCGTCTGCCACAAGAGATTGACCGCCAGACGCTAAGCCATGAGGCCCAGGCTGTTCTGGCGTTTAGTGATTTTGTTTGCGACAGCATGGCGGCTCATCCCGCATGGCTCGAGGAATTACAGCACTCAGCGCCGCTTGCCGACGAATGGCAGCACTACGCGGTCTGGCTACAGCAAGAGTTGCAGGGGGTTGATAGTGAACCCGCGTTGATGACCGTGCTGCGCCTGTTCCGCCGTCGCATGATGGTAAGAATTGCCTGGTCGCAGGCATTGCAACAGGTGCCAACAGAAAGCTCTCTCCAGCAACTGAGTGTGCTTGCAGAAACGTTGATTATCGCCGCCCGTGACTGGCTCTATGCCGCATGCTGCCGCGAGTGGGGCACGCCGTGTAACCAGGCGGGTGTCGCACAACCGCTGATGATTCTCGGTATGGGTAAGCTTGGTGGTGGTGAGTTGAATTTCTCATCCGACATCGACCTGATTTTTGCCTGGCCGGAAAACGGTTCAACCCAGGGTGGGCGCCGTGAACTGGATAACGCCCAATTCTTCACCCGCCTTGGCCAGCGCCTGATCAAAGTCCTCGATCAACCGACGCAAGACGGCTTTGTTTATCGCGTCGATATGCGTCTGCGCCCGTTCGGGGATAGTGGCCCGTTGGTGGTGAGCTACGCCGCATTAGAAGATTATTACCAGGAACAAGGGCGTGACTGGGAACGCTACGCGATGGTTAAAGCTCGTATCATGGGCGATAACGACGATGTGTGGAGCCAGGAGCTGCGCAACATGCTGCGTCCTTTTGTCTTCCGCCGTTACATCGATTTCAGTGTGATCCAATCGCTGCGAAATATGAAAGGGATGATCGCCCGCGAAGTGCGTCGGCGTGGGCTGACCGACAACATCAAACTCGGCGCGGGCGGCATTCGTGAAACCGAGTTTATTGTCCAGGTATTCCAACTGATTCGTGGTGGGCGCGAGCCCTCTTTGCAGTCACGATCGTTGCTGCCGACCCTTGAAGCTATTGAGCATTTGCACCTGCTGCCAGAAGGCGATGCCGTCAAATTGAATGAGGCCTATTTATATCTTCGCCGCCTCGAAAACCTGCTGCAAAGCATCAATGACGAACAAACTCAGACTCTGCCAGGCGATGAGCTGAACCGTGCTCGCCTGGCGTGGGGCATGAACGCGCAAAGCTGGGATGAACTGCAAGAAACGCTGCAACAACATATGAATGCTGTGCGCCAGGTATTTAACGAGCTCATTGGCGACGATGAACCGGAACCGGGTGAAGATACACTCGCGCAAGCGTGGCGTGAGCTGTGGCAGGACGCGCTGGACGCTGATGCGAATACACCTGTGCTGGAGCATTTAACGCCGCAAGCGCGTGGTGAAGTACTCCGCCTGGTGAGTGATTTCCGCCAGGATACCGACAAGCGAACTATCGGGCCGCGTGGACGACAGGTGCTGGATCAACTAATGCCACGTTTGCTGTGCGAGGCCTGTTCCCGCAGCGATGCGCCATTACCATTGTCCCGTTTAACGCCGCTGTTGCTCGGCATTGTCACACGCACCACCTATCTTGAGCTGCTGACGGAATATCCGGGAGCACTTAAGCACCTGATAACGCTATGTGCCGCGTCTCCGATGATTGCCAGCCAACTGGCACGTTATCCGCTGTTGCTTGATGAACTGCTCGACCCAAATACCCTTTACCAACCGACCGCCACCGATGCCTATCGTGATGAACTGCGCCAGTATTTGCTGCGCGTTCCTGATGATGATGAAGAACAACAGCTGGAAGCGTTGCGCCAGTTTAAACAAGCGCAGCTGTTACGCGTGGCGGCGGCTGACATTACAGGCACATTGCCGGTAATGAAAGTCAGTGACCATCTGACCTGGCTTGCCGAAGCGATGATCGATGCGGTCGTGCAGCAAGCCTGGGCGCAAATGGTCTTGCGATACGGCCAGCCAAAACACTTGCAGAGCCGCGAAGGACGTGGGTTTGCTGTCGTTGGTTATGGCAAACTCGGCGGCTGGGAACTGGGCTACAGTTCCGATTTGGATCTTGTCTTCCTGCACGATTGCCCGTCGGATGTGATGACAGATGGCGAACGTGAAATCGACGGTCGCCAGTTCTACTTGCGCCTCGCACAACGCATCATGCACTTGTTCAGTACCCGAACGTCATCGGGCATTTTGTATGAAGTCGATGCGCGTTTACGTCCTTCTGGAGCAGCTGGAATGCTGGTGACCACCACCGAGGCTTTCGCTGATTATCAGCAAAACGAAGCCTGGACCTGGGAGCATCAGGCCCTGGTACGTGCGCGTATTGTCTATGGCGATCCGCTGCTAAAGCAGGAGTTCGATGCGATTCGTCGCAATATTTTATGTGTGCCGCGTGAAGGTGAAAAACTCCAGACCGAAGTGCGTGAAATGCGTGAGAAAATGCGCGCGCACATGGGTGGAAAAACGCGTGAACGCTTTGATATTAAAGCCGATGAAGGTGGTATCACCGATATCGAATTTATCACGCAATATCTGGTGTTACGTTATGCGTCACAGTCCCCAAAATTGACGCGTTGGTCTGACAATGTGCGCATTCTGGAATTAATGGCGCAAAACGACATCATGAGTGATGACGAAGTGAAAGCGCTGACGCATGCTTATGTCACGTTGCGCGATGAACTTCATCACCTGGCATTGCAAGAACTGCCTGGAAACGTGGCAATGGATACATTTACCCAAGAGCGCGAGCAGGTATTGAAAAGCTGGCAAACGTGGCTGAGTGAGCCGCAAACACGCGCGTAAGATTAATTGTGATATTATCCGCGACAAAATTTTATCCCTCTCTGGAGAGTCAGGAATGAAAGTAACGCTGCCCGAATACAGCCGTGCAGGCGTCATGGTAGTTGGTGATGTGATGCTGGATCGCTACTGGTATGGCCCTACGAGCCGCATCTCCCCGGAAGCTCCGGTGCCAGTGGTGAAAGTCGATAATATTGAAGAACGCCCTGGCGGCGCGGCTAACGTGGCAATGAATATTGCTTCGCTGGGTGCAAATTCTCGCCTGGTGGGTCTGACGGGCATCGACGATGCTGCGCGGGCACTCAGCCAGACGCTGGCGGGAGTTAACGTTAAGTGCGATTTCGTTTCGGTCCCGACTCATCCGACAATCACCAAACTGCGTGTACTTTCCCGCAACCAACAGCTGATTCGCCTTGATTTCGAAGAAGGCTTTGAAGGCGTTGATCCGGAACCTTTGCATGAGCGTATTAGCCAGGCGCTGCCACATATTGGCGCGTTAGTACTTTCTGACTACGCAAAAGGTGCGTTAGCAACTGTTCAGCACATGATTAGCCTTGCGCGGGCGGCCAATGTGCCAGTGCTGATTGATCCAAAAGGCACGGACTTCAATCGTTATCGCGGTGCTACGTTGTTGACGCCAAACCTCTCTGAATTTGAAGCGGTTGTTGGCAAGTGTAAGAACGACGAAGAGCTGGTAGAACGTGGTATGAAGCTTATCGCTGAATACGATCTTTCCGCATTGCTGATTACTCGTTCCGAACACGGTATGACACTGCTTCAGCCTGGTATCGAGCCATTCCATCTGCCGACTCAGGCACAGGAAGTTTACGATGTGACTGGTGCGGGTGATACGGTAATTGGTGTGTTAGCTGCAACGCTTGCTGCGGGTAATTCACTGGAGGAAGCGTGCTACTTTGCCAATGCGGCAGCAGGCGTGGTTGTTGGTAAACTGGGTACTTCCACCGTTTCGCCAATTGAGCTGGAAAACGCTGTACGTGGCCGTGCTGACTCAGGCTTTGGCGTTATGACCGAAGCTGAGTTGAAAGTAGCTGTTGCAAACGCCCGTAAGCGCGGTGAGAAAGTCGTGATGACCAATGGCGTATTCGACATCCTCCATGCAGGCCACGTTTCGTATCTGGCGAATGCGCGTAAGCTTGGCGACCGTTTAATTGTGGCCGCTAACAGCGACGCCTCCACCAAACGCCTTAAAGGCGAAACTCGCCCGGTAAACCCGCAGGATCAACGCATGATCGTGCTGGCAGCGCTGGAAGCCGTGGACTGGGTGGTGTTGTTTGAAGAAGACACGCCGCAACGCTTGATCGGCGAGATCTTGCCTGATTTGTTGGTCAAAGGTGGCGATTACAAACCGGATGATATTGCCGGGAGTAAAGAGGTCTGGGCCAACGGTGGTGAAGTGATGGTGCTGAATTTTGAAGATGGTTGTTCGACGACAAACATCATTAAGAAGATTCAAAGCCACGAGGCATAATCTGTTGTGAATAATTGAAAACGCCCCAAATTCGGGGCGTTTTTTACATCTGCGGTTCGGTCGGCGGAACCACTTCTGGTGCCTGAACGCTACGATTCTCAAGCTCAGTCAGACGCTGTTCCAGCAATGCCAGTTTTTCACGGGTGCGCAGCAGCACCTGAGTCTGTACGTCAAATTCTTCACGGCTTACCAGATCAAGACGGGTTAACTGAGACTGCAAAACCTGACGCACTTTCTTCTCAACATCATCCCCGAATTCACGAATCCCTTTCGGCATTGACTCGTGGACCTGGCGTGCGATCTGTTCAATTTTTTTCGGGTCAATCATAGCGGCTTCCATAATCTTACGGGATTGGTCTGCCTTAATTGTAATGCCTGCACGACTGGTTAGAAACCCGAAATGTTATAAGGTTTGCCGTTGCCAGAGAAAATCATCGGCGTTATAGTAAGTCTGCTTATTCTCAGGGCGGGGTGTAACTCCCCACCGGCGGTAAATCAGCGAACGCTGAAAGCCCGCGAGCGCTCCAGAGCACTCTGGAGGTCAGCAGATCCGGTGTAATTCCGGAGCCGACGGTTATAGTCCGGATGGGAGAGAGTAACGACTAAGCTCAAGCTTTTAAGCCTGCTCACGTTATTTTTTTAGCTCCTAAGACTGCCCTGATTCTGGTAACCATAATTTTAATGAGGTTTTTTTACCATGAATCAGACGCTCCTTTCTGCATTTGGCACCCCTACACAGCGCGTAGAACACGCTCTTGAAGCACTACGTGAAGGCCGCGGGGTTATGGTTCTTGACGATGAAGATCGCGAGAACGAAGGCGACATGATTTTCCCTGCGGAAACCATGACCGTTGAGCAAATGGCGCTGACCATTCGCCACGGTAGCGGTATTGTTTGCCTGTGCCTGACTGAAGAACGCCGTAAACAACTCGAGTTGCCAATGATGGTTGAGAACAACACCAGTGCTTATGGCACTGGGTTTACTGTGACTATCGAAGCTGCAACCGGTGTAACTACGGGTGTTTCTGCTGCAGACCGTATTACTACCGTGCGTGCCGCGATCGCTGATGGCGCAAAACCAAGCGACCTGAACCGCCCGGGCCATGTGTTCCCGCTGCGCGCTCAGCCTGGTGGCGTGTTAACTCGTGGTGGCCACACTGAAGCCACTATCGATTTGGTTACTCTTGCTGGATTCAAACCTGCGGGTGTGCTGTGCGAACTGACCAACGACGATGGCAGCATGGCGCGCGCGCCAGAGTGCATCACCTTTGCTCGCCAGCACAACATGGCTGTTGTGACGATTGAAGACCTGGTGGAATACCGCCAGTCTCACGAACGCAAAGCTAGCTAAAAAGTAAAAAGCCCGGTTTTTAGACCGGGCTTTTTTTTAAGTATTT
>NZ_LXEO01000067.1 GCF_001654865.1 Buttiauxella noackiae ATCC 51607
GTATATCAGGACTAGTCATATATCGAGTATTATCCTATCCCATTAGTTTGCAGCAACGTCAGGCTAAACCCCATCACTGCCATACCGCAAAGAACGCCATAACTCGGGTTGTTATGTGGGTCGATTTCCTTAGCGAGCGGCATCAGTTCGTCAACCGACAACGCCACCATGATGCCTGCGACGGCAGCCATAATTGCAGCCATTAAAACTGGTGAAATCATCGGGCCTAAAATCAGCCAGGCCAATACACCACCGAGAATTTCCGCAAGTCCCGAAATCCCAGCCCAGAAGATAGCTTTGCGTTTTGAACCCGTAGCCGCGTAGACCGGGCCTGCCACGGCCAAACCTTCAGGAATATTGTGCAATGCTACTGCGAGCGCAATCCCCATCCCTAATTCCAGGTTACTACTGGCGGTCACAAAGGTTGCCACCCCTTCAGGGAAGTTGTGTAGGCTAATACCCAGCGTTAGCAGCAATGCGGTGCGGCGTAAGTTACGCGGCTGTGGCTTGCTGTCCATCAAGTCTTGCGGATGCGCATGGGGCAGGGCGCGATCGAGTGCGAAATAGCCCAGCAAACCCAGCATAAACATGCCATAACCCAGTACCGGCGACATTCCCTCGGTATGAAGTGCGGCTGGCAGCATCTCCATTAAAGAGATAAGCAGCATAATGCCCGCTGCAAAGCCGAGGGAAAATGCCAGCACACGGTTTGATGGTTTCTGGCCGAGGACGCCAAGAAAAGCACCAATGAAAGTGGCTCCCCCTGCTAATAGGGTCAGGATCAAGGGTACTGACATTTATCACTCCTTTTGATAATGATTCTCATTCATATTAATGGGCGATGTGATAAAAATCGAGAGCCAGTTGAGAAGCTTTACACATAGCTTACATTCAAATTTCCTGAAGATCTTCATCATTCTTATCTGAGTTCTTCATAGCGTAAAAGCGCGTACTGTAGTTTTCATAAACTGAATGACCTGATTAAAGGACACTACCATGACAACTCAACGAATGCCTGCGCTGTTCCTCGGACACGGTAGCCCAATGAACGTGCTTGAAGATAACCAATATACCCAAGCCTGGCGCCATTTGGGAGAGACCTTACCGCGTCCAAAAGCAATTGTGGTGGTATCTGCGCACTGGTTCACTAAAGGCACGGGTGTTACGGCAATGGAAACGCCAAAAACTATCCATGATTTCGGCGGTTTCCCACAGGCCTTGTACGATACTCATTACCCCGCACCGGGCTCCCCTGAGCTGGCACAACAGTTGGTTGATTTGCTGGCACCCGTTCCGGTGATGCAAGACAAAGAAGCCTGGGGGTTTGATCATGGCTCCTGGGGCGTTCTTATAAAGATGTACCCGAATGCTGATATTCCAATGGTGCAGCTCAGTATCGATAGTACCAAACCAGCCGAGTGGCATTTTGAAATAGGCCGTAAACTGGCGACGTTACGCGACCAGGGTATTATGCTGATTGCCAGTGGCAACGTTGTCCATAACCTGCGCACTGCACGCTGGCACGGTGAAAACACGCCATACCCATGGGCTGAGTCGTTTAACCAATATGTGAAAGACAATCTCACATGGTCTGGGCCGGTTGCCGAGCACCCGTTGGTGAATTACTTGCAGCACGAAGGCGGATCGTTATCTAACCCAACTCCGGATCACTACCTGCCATTACTGTATGTATTGGGGTCGTGGGATGGTAAAGAGCCGATAACTCTACCAACGGATGGGATAGAGATGGGATCGTTGAGTATGCTTTCGGTGCAAATCGGCTGACGCGTTATAATTCAAATTGGATATGCTGATATAAAAAAGGCGCGAAATTCGCGCCTTTTGAAATTTATTCTACAAATACATGCGGATAGAAGCGCGATAGATCCTGAGTGATTAGCTCGCGATCCTCACGAATACCAATTCCTGCAGGTTGATCGTTGATAAGCCAACTGCCGATCAACACATAGCTGTCGCCAAATTTAGGCAACTGATAGAACTCCTGCACAATCATACCTTCTTCACCGTAAGGGCCATCGACACGGGCAATTTCTTCGCCGTTTTCGATGATCTTCACATTCGCGCCTTCGCGAGAGAAGATTGGCTTCACCACGTACTTATTCATCGGCGGATAGTTATCTTCGGCGAAATAAGCAGGCAGTAAGTTTGGATGATCCGGGAACATTTCCCACAGCATTGGTAGCAATGCTTTGTTGGAGATAATGCTCTTCCAGGCAGGTTCCAGCCAGCGAACGCCAGCGTCTTCGAGTTTGGTGGAGAACATTTCACGCAGCATGAATTCCCACGGATAGAGCTTGAACAGGTTACTGATAACCTGATCCTGCAAATCGGTGAACTGGCCTTTCTCGCCCAGGCCGATTTCTTCCATGTAGACGAATTCGCTCGCCACTTCTGCTTCAGCTGCACAATCTTGCAAATACTGGACAGTACCGCGATCTTCTACTGTGTCCTGGCAGCATGCGAAATGCACCAGATTGAAACCGTGCTGCTGTTTTAATTCAGCAAAACGCTCGATGATCTTTTCTTGCAGGCTGTTGAACTGATCGCTTTGGGCTGGCAGGTTGCCGGCCTGGATCTGATCTTCCAGCCAGATCCACTGGAAGAATGCCGCTTCGTATAAAGACGTTGGCGTGTCGGCGTTGTTTTCCAGCAGCTTAGGTTCACCAGCGCCATCCCACGCAATATCCAGGCGTGAGTAAAGAGACGGCTGTTGCGTGCGCCATGACTGACGCACAAATTCCCAGGTGTGCTTAGGAATGCGGAACTTAGCCAGCAGCTCATCGCTGCCCACAACTTTTTCTACAACTTTCAGGCACATCTGATGCAGTTCAGCGGTGACTTCTTCCAGTCGTTCAACTTGAGGGAGTGTCAGCTTGTAATATGCGTCTTCACACCAGTACGGCTCGCCATACATGGTGTGAAAGTTAAAACCATATTCTGTGGCTTTTTCGCGCCAGTCCGGGCGCTCAGTAATCGCAATTCTTTCCATAATTTCTTAGCCACCCATGGAGCGAGAAGAACCCGTTGCGCTGTTGCTGCGCTGCATTGTTGATTGTTTGGCGACTGAATCACCGAAACCGCCACGAGTTACTGTGCTGGTAGTTGCAGGTTTTGGCGCCATGGCTGTTTTCGGAACTGTAGCCGTACGACCAGGTGTGGCTGCACCGTAGCTTTTACCGCTGGCATCGGCGTATTTACCATAAGCCGGGCTTGCTGGGTTTTTCGATGTGAACAGCGGTTGCTGAGCAAAGCCTGCACCGCCACCCATCAGACGACCCATCATGTAACCTGCCATCAGCGGCATCCAGAAGCTGCCGCTTTGTTGTGGTTGAGCCTGAGCTTGCTCACCCGCCATGCTTGCCTGTGCTGGAGCTTGCTGACATTGGCCTTCACCAAATTCAGCGATACATTCTTCACGTGAAGCATATTTCGGTGCGGTACGTTCTGCTTCTTTCAAGGCATTGTTAAAAGCAGTCGTACATTCGGCACTTTTGCCTGGGTTGGCCTGCGAGCAGTCATCCGCATTTTGATACATGGAAACTGTTTCGTCATTTTGTTCGCAACCGGCAAGCATAAATACTGCGGTAACTGCCAGTGCGACCGGCGTCAAATGGCGTGCGTTCCAGCTTTTGCGGAACGATGCGTGATTTATGATTTTTGTCCGTTTCATTATTCTGTCCTGAGCCCAGTGGTCATGGTGCTTAGAATAGGGGATGAATGGTTGAAATTGAAGCGATGACGACTGTTTGGAGGGAGATCTTTACCTTGCCTTACGTTCGGATGCGTAAGTTGTGACGGGGGCATGTTGTCATGCCCCCGAAATATCCAATCAGTTACCGAATGGGTTAGCTGATTTTTTGTTTGTTGCTGAGACTGGAGTGGCTTGTGCAGGTGTTTCCGTCTTAGTGGTTGCGGCTGTATCAGCTGAGTAACCATCTGCGCGGGCATTCTGGTCTGGCGTTTCTGGCGCGACGCTTTCGGCCGTCGTTGGTACTGGTTTGCCTAATGTGCCGTTCAACGCAACCAGATCTTGTTCGTTAAGTGTACCCAGAGCTGATTTAATATTCAGCTGGTTGATCAGGTAGTTATAACGAGCACTAGAGAGCTGTTGTTTTGCGTTATACAGCGTTGTCGTCGCATCTAACACATCAACGATGGTACGTGTACCCACTGAATAACCTGCTTCCATTGCATCTAAAGAGCTTTGGGCAGAGACAACCGCTTGTTTGTAAGCGTTAATGGTACTGATAGAGGCGTTAACGTTGTTAAATGAAGAACGCACCGTTTGCACCACGCTACGATGTGCGCTTTCCAGTTGCTCACTCGCGCCAACAAAGTTGTATTGCGCTTGTTTCACCTGAGAGGTTACAGAACCGCCGCTATACAATGGCAGGGAGAAGTTCAGACCGATTTTATTCTGGCCTACACCCTGGTCATCGTACGCCTGGCTGGTGGTTTTAGAGCCGCTGTAATTAGTGTCAGAAACACCGGTAGAAGCGGTTAAACCTACTGTTGGCATATGGCCAGTTTCAGCGTAACGAATTTGCTCGCGCGCCAGGTCCTGCGACAGACGTGCCTGTAACAATGCCAGGTTACGCTTTTCAGCTTCTTTGAGCAGATTATTTACCGCATCAGGTTTGTTGGTTTTGAAGCCATCAACATTCAGCGAAGCCAGAGACGGATAGTAGTTACCGGTGACCTGGCGTAACGTTTCTACCGCGTTATCCAGATTATTCCGTGCAGTCACTTCGTTCGCTAATACGTTATCGTATTGTGCTCGGGCGTTCTGTACGTCTGTGATTGCAACCAAACCAACGTTAAAGCGCTGAGTAGTTTGATCTAACTGGCGATAAATAGCCTGTTTCTGAGCTTCTGTATAGGAGAGTGCGTCAATGGCACTCAACACATTGAAATAGGCAGTAGCAGTATTCAGGATCAGTGTTTGCTGGTCGGTCTGATAAGTAACATCTTGTATACCGGCAGATTTCTCTTGCAGTGTGAGCGCACGCCATTTCGACATATCAAAAATGGTTTGTGTTAATTGCAAAGAGGCACTGGTCGTAGTGGAGTCGATGCCATTCGAGTCACGGAAGCCATTGCTGTATCCATAATCAGCACCAAGGCCTAGCTGTGGTAGTAATGGGCTGCGTGCTTCGTTGATTTTTTCGAATGCGGCATCACGGTCAGCAGCGGATTTTCGCAAGTCCGGGTTGCTTAAACGTGCCTGCTGATAAACCTGCATCAGGTTTTCTGCCTGGCTCATGGCACTGAAACCCGTTAGGCTCAGACCGATAAGAATTGGGAGCAGTTTCTTCATTTGCATTCCTTGTTGTGAAGCAGAAATTGTTTGTTAGCGCTGACAAGAGCCGAAAATGATCGCCGATTCTAGCAGAGTCTGCCAGCTGGGAAGCTTGGCGTAATGTGCCATCTGCCCTTAATTTTCATCAATCTACCACATAGGAAATGAAACGGCAGTCGTACAGACTTGTATTAGCACATTTCATGACCATAAAAATATCAGGAAACCACTATGACTAAGCAAAAAGATCAACTTGTCACGTTAGGTAAAAACGATGTTGAAATTATTGCACGGGAAACGCTTTATAGCGGTTTTTTTTCGCTAGATCTTTATCGCTTCCGCCATCGCCTGTTTAATGGCGAAATGAGTGGTGAAGTTCGGCGTGAAATTTTAGAACGCGGGCACGCCGCAGTACTGCTACCCTATGACCCTGTGCGAGACGAAGTTGTATTGATAGAGCAGATTCGGATTGCTGCCTATGACACAAGCGAGAGCCCGTGGCTGCTCGAACTGGTTGCAGGAATGATTGAAGAAGGTGAAAGCGTCGAAGACGTTGCTCGCCGCGAAGCAGTTGAAGAGGCTGGAGTGGTTGTTGGTCGGACTAAACCGGTCATTAACTACCTGGCAAGCCCCGGCGGAACCAGTGAGCGTTTATCTATCCTTGTTGGGGAAGTGGACGCAACTTTGGCTACGGGCATACATGGTCTGGCAGATGAAAACGAAGATATTCGTGTTCATGTCGTGAGCCGGGAACAGGCTTATCAGTTAGTAGAAGAAGGGAAAATCGACAACGCAGCTTCAGTCATCGCACTGCTTTGGCTGCAATTGCATCATGAGAAATTAAGAGCCGAGTGGAACAACTAAACATGAAGCGCTACACACCTGACTTCCCGGAAATGATGCGCCTGTGCGAAACCAATTTTGCACAACTACGACGCCTGCTTCCTCGTAATGATGAGGTAGGTGAAAAAGTCACTTATCAGGTCAGTAGCGCCCAATATCGACTCACTATCCTTGAGTCGACACGCTATACAACTCTTGTGCAAATCGAACAAACGGCCCCAACTGTGAGCTACTGGAGCCTACCATCGATGTCGGTCAGGCTATATCATGACGCGATGGTCGCGGAAGTGTGTTCAAGTCAGCAGATCTTTCGCTTCAAAGCGCGTTATGATTATCCTAATAAAAAGTTGCATCAACGCGACGAAAAGCATCAAATTAACCAGTTTCTAGCCGATTGGCTGCGTTATTGTTTGGCGCATGGAGCGATGGCGGTTCCGGTTTGTTAGTGAGGGTGAAACCTAAGGACACCATTTGGAAAGCCTGTTAAATCTTCCTGTGGCCGGTGGGGGCCAGATCAGGATCTTGCAAATTACAGATACCCACCTGTTCTCTGGAAAGAACGAAACGCTGCTTGGTATCAATACCTGGATGAGTTATCAGGCTGTTATTGACGCCATCCTCGCTGAGCAGCGTCATTACGACCTTATCGTTGCAACTGGGGATTTAGCCCAGGATCATAGTGCGCAAGCCTACCAACACTTTGTTGAAGGCATAGCGGAGATTCCTGCGCCCTGCGTTTGGCTTCCCGGTAATCACGATTTCCAACCGGCGATGTTTAGCTCGTTGCTGGAGGCCGGTATTTCCCCGGCTAAACAAGTTTTCTTAGGCGATAGCTGGCAGATTTTGTTGCTGGACAGCCAGGTGTTTGGTGTCCCACATGGTGAATTGAGCGACTATCAGCTCGACTGGCTCGAGCGCAAGCTCGCCGGTGCACCTGAACGCCATACTCTATTGCTGTTGCATCATCACCCTGTCCCTGCGGGCTGTAGTTGGTTGGACCAACATAGCCTGCGCAATGCCGCCGAGCTTGATAACGTGCTGCAAAAATTCCCAAAAGTGAAAACTCTGGTATGCGGGCATATTCATCAGGAGTTAGATCTCGACTGGAATGGCCGGCGCATGCTGGCAACACCTTCTACTTGCGTGCAATTCAAACCTCACTGCTCTAACTTCACACTCGATACCATCGAGCCCGGTTGGCGCTGGCTGGAACTTCATCCAAACGGTGGGGTGACTACTGAGGTTTGTCGCTTGAAAGGTGCGGTGTTTAACCCAGATACCGCGTCAGAAGGGTATTGATGTCAACGCTACTTTACTTACACGGCTTTAACAGTTCGCCGCGTTCAGCCAAGGCCACCAGTTTGAAAGCGTGGCTTGCGAAGAACCATCCGCATATCAATATGATTGTACCGGAACTTCCACCGTATCCTGCCGATGCGGCAGAGTTGCTGGAGTCGCTGGTGCTGGAGCATGGTGGTGAACCGTTAGGTGTAGTTGGCTCGTCTTTAGGCGGCTATTACGCCACCTGGCTGTCGCAATGTTTCACGCTTCCTGCGGTAGTGGTAAACCCGGCAGTCCGGCCTTTTGAATTGCTGGTGGATTATCTCGGCACCAACGAGAACCCCTACACCGGGCAGCAATATGTGCTAGAGTCTCGCCATATTTACGATCTTAAAGTCATGCAAGTTGACCCGTTAGATTCGCCAGATCTTATCTGGTTGTTGCAACAAACGGGTGACGAAGTGCTTGATTATCGCCAGGCGGTTGCGTACTACACCCCCTGTCGCCAGACGGTAGAATCCGGTGGCAATCACGCCTTTGTAGGCTTCGAAGATTATTTCACACAGATTGTCGACTTTCTTGGCCTGCACTGAGGCCTGATGTCGGATTCCTGTTTCGCTATCTGAACGAATAAACCATGACGCAATCCAGTTATAACGCCGATGCCATTGAGGTACTCACCGGGCTTGAGCCTGTTCGCCGCCGTCCGGGGATGTACACCGACACCACCCGTCCAAACCATTTGGGCCAGGAAGTCATTGATAACAGCGTGGATGAAGCGCTGGCAGGCCATGCGAAGCGTGTTGATGTTATTCTCCATGCCGACCAGTCGTTAGAAGTCATTGATGACGGGCGCGGCATGCCGGTAGATATCCACCCGGAAGAGGGCGTTCCGGCGGTCGAGCTTATTCTTTGTCGCCTGCATGCTGGCGGTAAATTCTCCAATAAAAACTACCAGTTCTCTGGTGGTCTGCACGGCGTGGGCATTTCTGTCGTTAACGCCTTGTCTAAACGTGTTGAAGTCACCGTGCGACGTGATGCGCAGGTTTACAGCATTGCATTTGAAAACGGCGATAAAGTCCAGGAACTGGCGGTGGTCGGCACCTGCGGTAAACGCAACACCGGTACCAGCGTTCACTTCTGGCCAGATGCTTCCTTCTTCGACAGCCCACGTTTCTCCGTTTCCCGTTTAAGCCATTTGCTGAAAGCCAAAGCGGTACTTTGCCCGGGCGTGGAAATCACTTTCACCGACAAAGTGAATAATACTGAACAACGCTGGTGCTACCAGGATGGTCTGAAAGATTATTTGTGCGAAGCGGTAAATGGCTTGCCTACGCTTCCTGAGTCTCCATTTGTCGGTAACTTTGCCGGGGATGTCGAGCAGGTTGACTGGGCGTTGTTGTGGCTCCCGGAAGGCGGGGAATTGCTGACGGAAAGCTACGTCAACCTGATTCCAACAATGCAGGGCGGTACTCACGTCAACGGTTTGCGACAGGGTCTGCTTGATGCGATGCGCGAATTTTGCGAATACCGCAACATTCTGCCGCGTGGCGTAAAGTTATCTGCTGAAGATATCTGGGAACGTTGCGCTTACGTGCTCTCGGTAAAAATGCAGGATCCTCAGTTCGCCGGGCAAACCAAAGAACGCCTGTCATCACGCCAGTGTGCGGCATTTGTTTCCGGTGTTGTGAAAGACGCATTCAGCTTATGGCTGAACCAGAATATTCAGATTGCAGAACAACTCGCTGAACTGGCAATTTCCAGCGCCCAGCGTCGTATGCGTGCCGCCAAAAAAGTGGTACGTAAAAAACTGACCAGTGGTCCTGCATTGCCTGGAAAACTGGCCGATTGTTCTGCACAAGATTTGAGTCGCACTGAGTTGTTCCTGGTGGAAGGGGATTCCGCAGGCGGTTCAGCTAAACAGGCGCGTGACCGTGAATATCAGGCGATCATGCCTCTTAAAGGTAAGATCCTCAACACCTGGGAAGTCTCTTCCGACGAAGTACTGGCATCACAAGAAGTGCACGATATTTCTGTCGCGATCGGTATTGATCCAGACAGTGAAGACCTGAGCCAGCTGCGCTACGGTAAAGTTTGTATCCTTGCGGATGCGGACTCTGATGGTTTGCACATTGCCACTTTGCTGTGTGCGTTGTTCGTACGCCACTTCCGTTCGCTGGTTCGCGGTGGGCATGTCTATGTCGCGATGCCACCTTTGTACCGCATCGATCTGGGCAAAGAGGTTTACTACGCCCTGGATGAAGAAGAGAAAGCCGGTGTGCTTGAGCAACTCAAACGTAAGAAAGGGAAACCGAACGTTCAGCGCTTTAAAGGGCTGGGCGAAATGAACCCCCTGCAATTACGTGAAACGACGCTCGATCCAAACACTCGCCGCCTGGTGCAGCTCACGATTGACGATGAGGACAACGATAAAACAATGGCAATCATGGATATGTTGCTTGCGAAGAAACGTTCCGAAGATCGTCGCAATTGGCTGCAAGATAAAGGCGATATGGCGGATCTTGAAGTCTGATGTCCCTGCAAGGATAGATTGATAAATCAGCTAAACGTTGAGCAAGGAAGCTCTGGCGTAAGTTGCAAAACGTCAGGCCTTGCTCTAAAGATTTAGTGTAAAAATATTCTTTATTTCAGTCTGTTAAATCGAATCGTGGGAAATCGATCCCAGGATGAAAATACTGCCTGAATTTAGAATTCGACAAGAAAGTTGCAGGCTAGCTTCCCACACTTAATTTTCTATATTGAAGCAAAATCCCTCCTATGCCCCCAATGTATCCAAAAAATCGGATAAAGGAACCGGGCGGTGGTACAAATAGCCCTGCTGATAATCAACGTTGTTATCATGCAAATATTTTGCCTGTTCCTCAGTTTCAACGCCTTCCGCAATAACTTTTAAATTCAGTGATTTTGATAATGAGACAACATTTTCTACGATATGGTGAGAGATAGCATCAAGACCAATCATTTTAATAAAACTACGGTCAATTTTAATATAGCTTACCGGGAATTTTTGGAGGTAGTGGTGGGTAGCATATCCTGTTCCGAAATCGTCAAGGGCAAAAAGAATATTTAGATTATTAAGCGCCACAGCACCTTTTATCGCAATTTTAGTATCAGTATTAAAGTTTCTTTCTGTTATTTCGAATATAGTTGTGATTGAAGTACAATTTTCTTTAAATGATTTACTTCTTGTAACCAACTCCGGATCTTCTAAATGATCAGGAGAGATATTAATTGATAAATGAAAATTACTCGGTAGTTTATGTGCCTTAATTTGTAAGGTTTTCTGTATGTTCTCAAGTAATTGATGTGTCACTTTAATAATAATTCCGCTTGATTCCATTGCCGGAATAAATGTATTTGGGGGAATGAGTCCCATCGTTGGGTGTTTCCATCGAAGAAGTATTTCACAACCAATGATTTCTTTATTTTTTGTGTCCATTATTGCCTGCGCAAAAGGTATGAACTCATTTTTTTTCATGGCGCGGAGCATGTATTTTTTAGAAAGGAAATTATAATTAGAAAATGATTGCAGGAACATAAAAGAAAAAATGATAAATGTTATGATACCTATTGGTAATCCGGCTTGAGTTGCTACTCTGATTATTTTCTCTTGTATAGTAGTATATTGTTCAATATAGAGTATGCCACTCAGTATCTCTTTGTTAGTATAGTTAGAGTAAACCCCTCCTTTAGTTTTTACGATTGAAGCAATTTCTTTATTCGAAGGGTCATTATCGCTGGAAATTATAATTTTATTATTCTTGTCAAATACTACAACGTGATAATTATTATCGTTGTTTTTAACTATTTTATTTATATAATCAAGGTTAAGATCAAGGGAAATAGCTCCTTTGAATTCATCTTTATTATAAACAGGCGCTGTAACCGTTAGTATCTGCCCCTTCCCGGCAATATCAATATAAGGGGTTGTGATTTTCACCTCACGCTTAGGATTATTTTCTGGTGTAACTAAATACCAGAATGGATCGGTATACATGCCGGGATTAAAATAGTAAGTGCTAACCTTTTTTTCAGATGAGTAAGGAGCGATATAGACAAATGAGTTTTTGGAAGTGTAGTAGATCCATGAGTATAATTTTGTAAAATAACCATCCCCTACATCAATGTTAAGAGACGCTGCAGCATTAGCTTCATTTTTTGTATCAGAATCTAATTTATCATAAGAACCAATACCGCTAATCATCCCTCCAGAAATATTATTGTGAGGTGTTATTTTAAAATGCCAATTCTCTGAAGAATTATTGTTTTTTATTGGCATTGAAATGGGATTGTAACGATTGTTAGATTGTAAGTTAATCTCCATCTGTTTTCGTAGCATTTCGCACAATACAATGCTTACGTTTATTTTTTCACTGATGCTTTTTATATATGTCTCAACTGTTTCATTTATACGTACAGTATCTTTTTCCCAATATGAGCCCAACATTGCAGCAACGCAAACCACCCAAATTACTAACAATAAATGCTTTTTATTCATTATTTATGAGCCAGTTATAAGTATTTATGTATTATTATATAAATAATTGGTTTGCGTATTCAATATTTAGATTAAGGTATGTCTGGGGTGCATTATCTTTCTCGTGGCTTGAAATCAAATGAAGCTCAACGGAAGTCAGTGAGTCAGAAATTGATAATACTTTTCATTTTGTAATGCCCTATTTTTACAGAATATATTAAATAGCTAAAGCGCATTTGTGAACTCAATGAGATGCCAGAATCGATTAGCTTTTTTTCATACGTTGGGTGGAATTACCTCTTTCAGATAATGGTTTCAGATATTAAGGGTTACGATGGTTTTTAAAGAAAAAAAGGGGGTAAATAGATCCAGTGATATGACATCCTTGGCCTGATTGAAAAAAACACTTTGCTTTTCTCTGCATCAGATTTCGCTTTATCGACCATCCTCACAAGTTAAAAATCTTGGTTACCGATCTCGCGAACCCCGTGCGTATGACCCTCCTCACATTTTTCCCGTTTGTAGCTTGAAATAGTAATACTCCATCCGCTATTCTTTTTTGGAGTTAAACTTCATTTTAAGTTTGCAAGGCGGAGCACAATGTCACTACTAACAACATTAGAACAAAGCGTGCGTGATTGCGGGGGGCTTATCGTCTCCTGTCAGCCCGTACCCGGAAGCCCAATGGACAGGCCTGATATCGTGGCAGCAATGGCGCAAGCTGCTGTATCTGCGGGAGCTGTTGCCATACGCATTGAAGGAATCGCCAATCTGGAAGCGGTACGGCCACTTATTTCAGTCCCAATCATTGGCATTATGAAACGCGATCTGGAAGACTCCGCGGTGCGCATCACCCCGTTTTTGCATGACGTTGATGCGCTTGCAAAAGCCGGAGCTGACATTATTGCCTTTGATGCAACATTCCGACCGCGCCCGGTGGCTATTGATGAACTGATTGCCCGTATTCACCATCATGGATTACTGGCAATGGCAGACAGTTCCACGGTAGAAGAAGGCCTCAACTGCAAACACAAAGGCGTCGAGTTTATCGGCACAACGATGTCTGGTTACATCACTTCAGTTACGCCTGAAGGACCGGATCTGATGATGGTGTCAGAGTTAAGCGATGCTGGCTGCCGCGTCATTGCTGAAGGTCGTTACAACTCTCCTGAGTTGGCATCACAGGCTATCAATCATGGCGCATGGGCTGTTACTGTTGGTTCAGCCATCACCCGTATTGAACATATTTGCCAGTGGTTCAGTGATGCCGTTAAGCGCTAAGTCGGAGAAGATGATGAACACACTTGCTATTGATATCGGCGGTACCAAGCTGGCCGCGGCGCTTATCAACTCGCAGCATGAAATCTCGCTACGCACGGAGATCCCCACTCCGGCACATGCAGAGCCACAAGCTCTGGAGCAGGCTATGGCTCATTTGGTTGCAGTCTATGAAGGGAAAGCACAGCGGGTGGCTATTGCCTCTACAGGTATTATTGATAACGGAATTCTTACTGCGCTAAATCCAGATAATCTCGGTGGGCTGAATCAATTTCCATTGCAGGCGACCGTTGAACGTCTCACGGGGTTGCCGTGTGTAGTTCTCAACGATGCACAGGCTGCCGCCTGGGCAGAATATTGCCATCTGTCAGCTCAATTCAAACACGTTACGTTTATTACGGTTTCCACAGGAGTCGGTGGTGGCATCGTGATTAATGGCGAGTTGCTAACGGGTCCTCATGCCTTTGCAGGCCACATTGGGCATACCCAGGCGGATCCGAATGGCCCAATGTGTGGTTGCGGACGTGTTGGTTGTGTTGAAGCCATAGCGTCCGGGCGTGCCATTGCAGCAGGGGCTCAGCACGATCTTTTGGGAAAAAATGCCCGCGAAATCTTTGCTTTGGCGCAGGAAGGAAATGAGCAGGCACAACAACTAGTTGCGCGTTCAGCACAGGCAATTTGCCAACTGATTGCCAATCTTAAAGCTCTGTTGGATACCGAATGCATCGTGCTAGGTGGCAGCGTCGGGCTTGCCCAGGGTTATCGTCTACAGGTGGAAAAGCAGCTCGCAACATTACCCGTGGCATTCCATGTTCCAGTTTATTCAGCTCACTATCTGCATGATGCGGGGTTAATGGGAGCTGCCCTCTGGTCTGAATATCGCGCAGTCTGATCGTTTATAAAATTTAAAATTCAGACAGTTACCTCACCCTAATAAAACCATAAGTAGGAAAGTGCCATAATGACTCATTCTTTCGGCATCTTAAATTACGTTGTTCTTTTCGGCTATTTACTGGCCATGATGTTAGTCGGTGTCTATTTTTCAAAGCGGCAGAAAACGGCTGATGATTATTTCCGTGGCGGCGGCCGAATTCCTGGCTGGGCTGCAGGTGTCAGTGTATTTGCTACTACGCTAAGCTCAATTACCTTTATGTCCATTCCAGCCAAGGCATTCACCACTGACTGGACATTTATTCTCGGCCAATATCTGGTTATTGCTATTTTACCGGTTGTCTTTTACTTCTATATTCCATTCTTCCGGAAGCTAAAAGTAACCTCTGCCTACGAATATCTTGAAGCTCGTTTTGATGTTCGTAGCCGCTTGTTCGCCAGTCTCTCTTTTATGATGTTTAACATTGGCCGTATCGCCATTATCACTTACTTAACGGTATTGGCTCTGCGACCATTTATTGGTATTGACCCTATTGTTTTAGTGCTGCTGATTAGTGTTATGTGCATTATTTACACCTGGATGGGCGGTATCGAAGGGGTTATCTGGACTGACGTTATTCAGGGGTTGTTGTTATCGGGCAGCGCGGTGCTTATTTTCATCGTAATTTGCTTTAAAGTGCAAGGCGGGTTCGGCGAGATTTTTACCGTGACCCAACATGCCGATAAATTCTTCCCGGCTTCACAGTTCCGCTGGAGTTGGACGGAAAGCACAGTGCCCGTACTGATGATTGGTTTTCTGTTTGCCAATATTCAACAATTTACTGCCAGCCAGGACGTGGTCCAGCGCTATATCGTCACGGACTCCATCGAGGAGACGAAGAAAACATTGCTGACCAACGCTAAGCTTATCGCCATTATTCCTATCTTCTTCTTTGCTATCGGTTCGGCTCTGTTTGTTTACTACAAACAAAACCCAGGCCTGTTACCCGCAGGTTTTAACATCGGGGGAATCTTGCCGCTATTCGTGGTGACAGAAATGCCTACAGGTATTGCCGGTTTGATTATCGCCGCTATTTTTGCTGCTGCGCAGTCCAGTATTTCAAGCAGCCTGAACAGCATCTCCAGTTGCTTTAACTCCGATATTTATCAACGACTGAGCAGCAAAAAGAGAACCCCAGAAAACAGTATGCGTATGGCGAAACTGGTGATCCTTATTGCCGGGCTATTTAGTAGCGCTGCGACGGTATGGTTGGTTATGGCGAATGAATCAGAAATCTGGGATGCCTTTAACAGCTTGATTGGATTGATGGGTGGCCCGATGACAGGTCTGTTTATGCTGGGGATTTTCTGCAAACGCGCCAATGCGGGTAGTGCCACTCTTGGCATTGTGGTCAGTATTGTAGCGGTGCTGTTTGCCCGCTATGCCACAGACTTGAATTTCTTCTTCTATGGTGTGGTTGGCTGTCTGAGTGTAGTGATCAGCGGCGTTATTTTCGCCCCATTATTTGCTTCAGCGCCAGCGTTGACGCTTGGTGAAACACGTGAGTAAAAGGTGACATCATGATTTTAGGACGCATTTCGGAGCTCAGTGCTCAGACCGGTATCGCTCCTCAGCTACTGGCTATTATTAAGCAGGCACTGGCGAAGCATCCGGAAACACTAAGTGCGGGCCGCCATGAAATAGACGGCGACGATATCTTTATGAATGTTATGAGCTTTGATACCTCAGAACCGCAGAGCAAGCGTTACGAGCAGCACCGCGAATATCTTGATATTCAGCTGTTACTTAATGGCCAGGAGCGCATTGATTTTGGCCCGATTGGTGCGGCAATAGAGCCAGATGTTTATCACCAGGATGATGATTATCTGCTTTGTGATGAGGTCGTGCCTTGCCAGACTTTGCATATGCAACCCGGAATGTTTGCGATATTTCTCCCAGGGGAGCCACATAAACCAGGTTGTGTCAGCGAAACGGCGCAGTCAATCAGCAAGGTAGTCATCAAAGTGCATTATCGCTGTCTATAAAATTTTGTTTTAAAGCCATAATAATATTAAGCCGTAAATTAGTTCTTCTTTGACGGCGCGATGTACGCATACCCCCTATGCTTACATCGCGCTTTTTTTCATGCCACAGACTTGTTACGCTCTCAACCATTCAATATTGCAGGCTTTTTGCCACAACACGCACTCAAGAGCAGGAAATTATGGAGTCTCAAGCCCTACGTCTTAAACCCGGAAAAATCCTCGACACACTTGGTGCGATGCAAAATAGCATGACGCGTGTTTCACAGCGGATCGCGCACTATATTTTGACCTCTCCACAGCAGGTAACTCAGCTCTCTATCGCCGAGTTGTCACGCGAAACACAGGCTGGCGAAGCCACCGTTATTCGTTTCTGTCGCACCCTGGGCTATAAAGGTTTTCAAGATTTCAAAATGGATTTGGCTATTGAGTTAGCCACGATGGATACAGATAACAGTAGCCCGCTGTTGGATGGAGAAATCACTGAGTCAGACGATGCGCATACCATTGGTTTGAAACTGCAAAGCACCATTAATAATGTGTTGTCTGAAACCTTAAACCTGCTTGATATGAATCAGGTTAATCAGGTAGTCGATGCGTTGCGTACCAGTCACTCGGTATATATTTTCGGTGTCGGTTCGTCGGGAATTACGGCGGAAGATATGAAGCATAAGCTGATGCGTATTGGTTTGCGGGTCGATGCCGTTACCAATAATCACTTTATGTATATGCAGGCCACATTACTCAAAGCGGGCGATGTCGCGATTGCTATCAGCCACACTGGTACATCACCGGAAACCGTCCATGCCCTCAAGCTTGCCAGGCAAGCGGGAGCTACCACGGTAGCGCTGACCCATAATTTAGGCTCCCCACTTATTGAAATAGCCGATTTTAGCCTGATCAACGGTAACCGCCAGGGGATGCTGCAAGGCGATTCGATTGGCACTAAGACAGCACAACTATTTGTACTGGATTTGCTCTACACCTTGCTGGTACAAGCTGCACCAGAGCAAGCCCGGGAAAGTAAGTTGCGTACCATGGACGCACTTAACATCGCAAAGTAATGCCACATTAGCGGCATTGATCACAGTTCAATGTATTAAGCCATTTTAGCTATGCAGCCATGGTTGCATCACTCCATTTGTCACCTTAATATAGAGTTAAACTTCATAATCACAAATCATTAGAAGTAAAACTCCAAAGAGGCTTGCATGGAAAAGTTAACTGGCTTAATCGCCGCGCCGCACACCCCGTTTACCGCTGATGGTAGTGTTAATTATCCGGTTATTGACCAAATAGCTGCACATTTGATTAAGCAAGGTGTTAAAGGTGCCTATGTACTGGGAACTACCGGTGAAGGTATTCATTGCTCGGTAGATGAGCGCAAAAAAATTGCAGAACGTTGGGTGAGTGCAAGTGCGGGTAAATTGAGTATCACTTTGCATACTGGTGCTCTGAGTATCGCAGACTCTGTTGAACTTAGCCGCCATGCTGAAACTTTAGATATCTTTGCTACCTCAGTGATTGGTCCTTGTTTCTTCAAGCCGGGTAACATCGAAGACTTAGTCGAATACTGCCGCATCAATGCAGCAGCTGCACCATCTAAAGGTTTCTACTATTACCATTCCGGCATGTCTGGTGTGAATCTCGATATGGAGCAATTTTTACAGGTTGCAGCCGATCGTATTCCTAACCTTACTGGCATGAAGTTTAACTCCAGTGACATGTATGAATATCAACGCTGTGTGCGCGTGAATAACGGCCAGTTCGATATTCCATTTGGTGTGGATGAGTTTTTACCTGCGGGCCTGGCATGTGGTGCGGTTGGTGCCGTTGGCAGCACCTATAACTATGCAGCGCCTTTGTATCACCGCCTGATAGAGAGTTTTAATCGTGGTGACCTGGCAGATGTTGCTGGTTGCATGGATAAGGTCATCGCTATCATCCGCGTGCTGGTGCAGTACGGTGGTGTTGCGGCTGGTAAAGTTGCGATGAAACTCCATGGCATTGATGTCGGCGACCCGCGTCGTCCGCTGCGCCCAATGACTGAGCAGCAAAAGCAAGATGCGCTGCAAGCCTTCCGCAAGGCTGATTTCCTTTAATCTGCCTGCAATATTCAGGTTTAGAAAATAAAAAAGGGAGCTGGTGTAAACACCGCTCCCTTTAATGATTCGGTAAACCCAATTACTTAATTGCGTCTTCCAGAATATGGATATGAACGTCCAGAACGTCATCTTTAACCGTGACGCTGTGCGCTTTCATATGCTGTGTTTGCAGGTGAGCTTCCAGGTGAGCCACGCTCTCCCATTTTTCCAGCATAAACACAGAATCTGGTGCAGTGGTCTGGAACGCGACTTGTGCGTTATGGTCGATGAGTGGCGCATAACCAAAGCAGCCTTCCTCTTCGAGCACGGTAGGAATAATTTTTGCAAACGCGTCCAGTACAGCCTGGCGATGGTGAACACCAGGGCGGGTACGAATTTCAGCTATTACTGTAATCATGTTCAACTCCTTGTTGTCGACATAAGACAGTTAAGCAAAAACTCGGCCCAGATGCTCGCGGTATTCTGCGATAAAACGCGGTACATCAGGCGCTTTCATTACATCGTTGGCGATAAAGGTCGGCAGGCCTTCCATTCCAAGGAACTGGTTAGCTTTGTGGAATGGCAGATAAACACCATCAACGCCAACACCGTGGAAGAACTGTTCTTTATCTTCAAATGCTTGCAGCGGGGCGTTCCAGGTGAGTGACAACATGTAAGTTTTGCCCTGGATCAGGCCGCCGGAACCGTATTTTTTCTCTGCATCAGAACGGGTGCGACCATCGCTTGCATACAGTGAGCCATGACCTTCAGTAAATACATCATCAATGTATTTCTTCATGGTCCATGGTGCGCCCATCCACCAGCCTGGCATCTGGTAAATCACGGTATCAGCCCACATATATTTTGCGACTTCTTCTTTAATGTCGTACTCGCTGTCGGTACGTGTGACCTGAACATCATGCCCGAGGTCGCGCAAAAAGCTTTCCGCGACGTCGGTCAGGGTGTCGTTAAGTTGGCCGTTAGAATGGGCGAATTTTTTCGCACCATTGATAATCAGAATGTTGCTCATCGTTATTCCTCGAATAATTGCGTCTGGCGCGGAGTTTACCGTGACGGCTGTCACAGTTAAATGCCATAAATAGGCAAAGACTTTTGCTAAAAACGCAATAATCAGAGGGCTGAATCTGTTTTTACCAGTCTATTTTTACCTGAAATCCACCGCTGGTGGCGTTTAAGAAAATCGCCTGCATACCGTGTAATGCAGCGATTCTTCTGACGATAGATAACCCGAGACCGCTGCCGGTTTTTTCCTGTCCGGGTGGACGGAAGAAGCGTTCACCCAAAGAGCTCAGATATTCAGTGCTAACGCCCGGGCCGTTGTCGGTAATCGTAATTTCGTGGCTCTGGAGAACGACATTGACTACGCTGCCGCGCGGGCTGTAGCGCACGGCATTATCCAGCACGTTTCTGACCATCAAACTGAGCAGTAGCGGCTGACCCTGGCGTTTTACTTTTGCGTCCTGAATATCAAGGCGAATATCAATGCCTTCACGCTGCGCCTCGTGATACGCATCCATCACCGCATTTTGCAGTAGCGGCTGAAAAGCTACCTCTTGCACATCATCCAGACCCGCTAAAGAATCCAGCCGCGATAAGGTTAGCAGTTGATCGACCAGGCGAGTCGCACGATCGATGCCTGTGCTCAGGTTACTCAGTGCGTGATCGCGCATCGGCTCATCATTTTGCGCAAGCTGTGCCACTTCGGCCTGTACTTTTAATGCGGCGAGTGGGCTGCGTAGCTCATGTGCAGCATCAGAGGTAAAGCGCCGTTCGCGCTGCATAAATTCCCCGGTACGGGTAAATAGCTGATTAAGTGCTATCACCAAAGGGCGCACTTCTTGCGGCAGCGTTTGTATTGGCAGTTCACTGGCATCGTCTGGTTTACGGCTACGTAATTGCAGCGCCAGTTTGTGGAGCGGGGAGAGTGCCCGGCTGACCAGCCATACCAACAACAGCAAGATCATCGGTGAGGCAATAAGCCACGGAGTAAGTTGAGACAAAACGATATCCCGTGCCAGATCTTCGCGGTATTCCCACTCCTGACCTACCACGATACGGTATTTTCCATCAGGTGTTGTCACCCAGACCATGCGCCACATATCGTCATCGCCCGCCAACTTGCCATCAACAAATCCGTCACGCTGGTAGCGATAGCTGAGATACCTGCCGTTGTCGCCGTCATTGAGCAACAACTGCCCATTGGCGGTATAAATGGCGAAGGCGAGGGTGTCATCATCTTGCTTACCGCGATGATGCGAAATCATCTTTTTGGTACGAGGCAATTGTGTATCGCTTTGCACGCCATCAAGCTCCAAAGCACTCAGACGTTTGGCAAACAGCACTTGTTGGGTATCAAAAAGTTTATTGAGGTTTTTGCTGGTTTGCTGCCAGGCAGCAACACTTGCGCCAACCCAGGCAACCAGCGTGAGCAAAATAAACCCGGCAATGAGTCTTGCGCGTAAACTCTGAGTCACTCTTTTTAGCATTCTTCACCTAACGTATAACCAATGCCGTGCACTGTACGAATAAACCCGCTGCCGAGTTTGCGGCGTAAATGGTGGATATGCACTTCCAGCGCATTTCGGGAAACATCGTTCTCCCAACTATAAAGTTTCTCTTCAATAAGCGTGCGCGGTAATACGCGTCCTGCGTTACGCATAAATAATTCCAGCAAGGCGAATTCTTTAGGTTTTAGCAGCAGTGGTTCGCCGTCGCGGGTAACGGTTAATTTAATCGGATCAAGTTCAACACCAGCGTGGCAAAGGGTTGATTGCGTCTGCCCATGATTACGGCGAATTAAAACCTGTAAGCGGGTGGCAACTTCTATTAACGCAAAGGGTTTACACAAATAGTCATCGGCACCAAGTTGTAATCCCTCAACACGTTGTTCCAGCGCATCGCGCGCGGTTAGAATTAACACAGGTTCAGTTCGGCCATTACGACGCCAATATTTTAAGATATCCAGCCCGTCGATTCCCGGCAGACTTAAATCCAGTACCACTGCGTCGTAGGGGGCTAAACTCAGAGCTGACTGGCCTTGAAGACCATCAGTAAACCAGTCGACGGTAAAACCCATTTTTGTCAGCCCGGCTTTGAGTCCGTCGCCAATGAGCTTATCGTCTTCAATTAGTAATATGCGCATGGTGTTTCCCTTACTGCCCATTTGCGGGAAGTTAATAACTTTTGCGAGGATGTGTACAGGGGAAAAATACGATGCTTCGGCATGGTGCGCAATTGACTAAAAAAAGCGATTTTTGATGGGAGAATTAAGATCGCGTTAAGATCTATCACGTTAAATAGCACTCATGAAATCATTCATAAAAGGAAAATTAAAATGAAAAAAATAGCCGCTATTATGACTATTCTCGCTATTACCGCAGCACCTGCACTGGCTGCAAATCAGGGTGGTTTCTCTGATCCGAACGCAGCTCCTGCCACCACACAAACTCAAACCGCAGGCGGTTTTGTCGGCCCAAGTGGCAGCAACACCACGGCGACTCAGGCCAAGTCACTGTCTGACGATACCTGGGTCACTTTGCGCGGCAAGATTGAGTCACGTATCGGCGGCGACCATTACATCTTCCGTGATACTTCTGGCACTATTAATGTCGATATCGACCATAAGCGCTGGAACGGCCAGACTATCACTCCGCAAGATACCGTTGAGATTCAAGGTGAAGTCGATAAGGACTGGAACTCTGTTGAAATCGACGTGAAGCAAATTACCAAAGTAAAATAACGCCCCGAATGAGCCGCAATTTGCGGCTCATTTCTTCCTCCCTTACTTCTCTTAAAGATACGCACTCCTCTGTGACTACGACTGCCAGATAGGTTACTATCGGCGGCAATTACGCCGTTTATACCCGTCATATTTCAATCTGCATGTGCGTTGGCTGCACTCACTCACCCCAGTCACTTACTCAAGTAAGCTTTTGGGATTACTGAGTTTGCCGTCTTTGTGCAACGCGAATTATTTAGGGTATGTGGCAACACTCGGCTCGTCAGTTTGAGGATGAATAATTAATGAGTGATTTAACTCATGATGGTGCAGAACGCCTTGCGCTGCACGAATTCACGGAAAATGCGTATCTCAACTACTCCATGTACGTCATTATGGACCGCGCCCTGCCGTTCATTGGCGATGGTTTAAAGCCCGTACAGCGTCGTATCGTCTATGCGATGTCGGAGTTGGGATTAAGCAATAGCGCTAAATTCAAAAAATCTGCCCGTACCGTCGGTGACGTACTGGGTAAATACCATCCACACGGCGACAGCGCTTGTTATGAAGCCATGGTATTGATGGCACAACCCTTCTCTTATCGCTACCCGCTGGTTGATGGCCAGGGAAACTGGGGTGCGCCGGATGATCCGAAATCCTTCGCCGCGATGCGTTATACCGAATCGCGTCTGTCGAAATATGCTGAAGTCCTGCTGGGAGAGTTAGGGCAGGGGACGGTTGATTATGTGCCAAACTTTGACGGCACCATGCAGGAGCCAAAAATGCTTCCTGCGCGTCTGCCGAATATCCTGCTAAACGGCACCACCGGCATTGCCGTTGGTATGGCAACCGACATCCCTCCGCATAACTTACGTGAAGTAGCGAAAGCGGCAATCACTCTGATTGACCAGCCGAAAACTACGCTTGATGAGTTGCTGGATATTGTTCAGGGGCCGGATTACCCGACAGAAGCCGAAATCATCACCCCGCGTGAAGAGATCCGCAAAATCTACCAGAACGGCCGTGGCTCTGTGCGTATGCGTGCGGTGTGGAAAAAAGAAGATGGCGATGTGGTGATCACCGCGTTGCCGCACCAGGTTTCCGGCGCGCGCGTACTTGAACAAATCGCCAACCAAATGCGTGCTAAAAAACTGCCAATGGTTGAAGACTTGCGCGATGAGTCGAACCACGAAAACCCAACGCGTCTGGTGATTGTTCCCCGTTCTAACCGTATCGACGTAGAGCAGGTGATGAACCACCTGTTTGCCACCACCGATCTTGAGAAAAGCTATCGCATCAACCTCAATATGATTGGCCTGGACAACCGTCCATCGGTGAAAAACCTGCTGGAAATTTTGACCGAATGGCTGGTTTATCGTCGTGAAACGGTGCGCCGTCGCCTTAGCTACCGTCTCGAAAAAGTACTCAAACGCCTGCATATCCTCGAAGGTTTGCTGGTGGCATTCCTCAACATTGATGAAGTGATTCACATCATTCGTACTGAGGATGAGCCGAAGCCGGTGCTTATGTCGCGTTTCGAGTTAAGCGAAACCCAGGCTGAGTCTATCCTCGAGCTGAAATTACGTCACCTCGCAAAACTCGAAGAGATGAAGATTCGCGGCGAGCAGAGCGAGCTGGAAAAAGAGCGTGACCAATTGCAGGGCATTCTGGCGTCTGAACGCAAAATGAATACCTTGCTGAAGAAAGAGTTGCAGGCGGATTCAGATGCTTATGGCGACGATCGTCGTTCACCGCTGCGTGAACGTGGTGAAGCGAAAGCCATGAGCGAGCACGACATGACGCCGTCTGAACCCGTCACTATTGTGCTGTCGCAAATGGGCTGGGTGCGTAGCGCCAAAGGCCATGATATCGACGCGCAAGGTTTGAATTACAAAGCGGGTGATAGCTTCCTGGGTTGTGCTAAAGGTAAGAGCAACCAGCCGGTGGCGTTTATCGACTCCACCGGGCGTAGCTACGCTCTCGACCCGATTACGTTGCCGTCAGCGCGCGGGCAGGGCGAACCCCTTACCGGTAAACTGACACCGCCGCCGGGTGCCGTCGTTGAACACGTATTAATGGCACCGGATGACCAAAAATTACTGATGGCGTCTGATGCAGGCTACGGTTTCGTCTGTACCTTTAATGATTTAGTGTCACGTAACCGTGCGGGTAAAACGCTCATCTCATTGCCGGAAAACGCAAAAGTGATGCCGCCGGTAGAGATTTCAAGTGTTGATGACATGCTGCTGGCAATCACTGCTGCGGGTCGTATGTTGATGTTCCCTGTTGGCGATTTACCGCAGCTTTCTAAAGGGAAAGGGAATAAAATTATCTCTATTCCAACTGCTGAAGCAGCAAACGGCGAAGACAAACTGGTTCATCTATTTGTATTGCCGCCGCAAAGCACCGTTACTTTGCACGTCGGCAAGCGCAAAATTAAACTTCGTCCGGAAGAGCTTCAAAAAATCACTGGTGAGCGTGGTCGTCGCGGCACATTGATGCGTGGTCTACAACGCATTGATCGTGTTGAAGTTGATTCTCCGCTTCGTGCAAGTGCAGGTGATAGCGAAGAGTAATCAAAAAAATGGCGGCTTAAAGGCCGCCAGATTGGTATGTTTTACGCTTAAGCAAGTCGTACACCCGTCATCATTCAAGTTGCAGAGCCCTGACTACCCCCATGCTTACAGTCTGGTGCTTTCCTGCATGGCGAATTATTTAGGGTATACTTGTCAGCGCTTTTGGCTTTTGAGGTTGTTATGCTATCCATCGTACGTTTTATTATCGTTATAATTTATTGCATCCTGGTGAGCATTTTTGGCTGTATTTATTGCCTGTTCAGCCCACGTAACCCGCGCCACGTTGCAACTTTTGGCCATCTGTTTGGGCGCCTGGCACCGGTATTCGGTTTGAAAGTCGAAACCCGTTTACCGAAAGGTCATGAAAATCACCCGACGGCGATTTATATCTGTAACCACCAGAATAATTTCGACATGGTCACTGCTGCGAATATCGTGCAGCCACCGACAGTTACTGTTGGTAAAAAGAGCCTGCTGTGGATTCCATTTTTTGGCCAAATCTATTGGCTGACTGGAAATATGCTTATCGACCGTGATAATCGCGCCAAAGCTCTCAGCACCATTTCCCAGGTTGTGGCACAAATTCAGAAACGTAAAATATCGGTCTGGATGTTTCCTGAAGGCACGCGTAGCCGTGGTCGTGGCCTGTTACCGTTCAAAACCGGCGCTTTCCATGCCGCAATTGCTGCGGGCGTCCCAATTATTCCGGTGTGTGTTTCCAATACCAGTAATAAAATTAAGCTAAACCGTTGGAATAACGGTTTGGTGATTGTCGAAATGCTGGAGCCAATTGATATCAGTGGTTATGGCAAAGATCAGGCGCGTAAACTCGCTACGCATTGCCGCGATATCATGAGGGAAAAAATCGCCGAATTAGATAAAGAAGTCGCGGAGCGTGAAGCCTCCGGCCGAGTTGAGAAAAAGCAGGCGAATTAATCATTTTTATACCCCTGTAATTAGATGTATGACGGGGATATTTTGGCGGCACGTCTTGTGCCGCACCACGTTAGTCAGTTTCACATGGAGTTAATATGTCACTCAGTCGGCGTCAGTTTATCCAGGCATCAGGAGTCGCACTTTGTGCAGGCTCGGTGCCACTGAGGGCAAACGCAGCAGGGCTGCAGCAACCTTTACCCGTACCGCCGTTATTAGAATCTCGTCGTGGTCAGCCTTTGTTCCTGACCTTACAGCGCGCGCACTGGTCATTTACCGGCGGTGCTAAAGCGCCGGTCTGGGGTTTGAACGGACGTTATCTCGGGCCGACCATTCGGGTATGGAGCGGTGATGACGTGAAGATGATTTACAGCAATCGTCTACAAGAAAATATCGCTATGACGATTGCCGGTTTACAGGTTCCAGGCCCGCTTATGGGCGGTGCTGCACGTATGATGCAACCCAATGTGGATTGGGCCCCGGTTCTGCCTATTCGCCAGCAAGCAGCGACGCTTTGGTATCATGCCAACACGCCTAACCGTACCGCAAAGCAGGTTTACAATGGCCTTGCGGGCATGTGGCTGATTGAAGATGAAGTGAGTAAGTCGCTGCCGATTCCTAACCACTATGGCGTCGATGACTTCCCGGTCATTATTCAGGATAAGCGCCTCGATAACTTTGGTGCGCCTGAATATGAAGAACCGGGCAATGGTGGATTTGTGGGCGACACATTGTTGGTGAATGGTGTGCAGGGGCCATATGTTGAGGTCTCTCGCGGTTGGGTGCGTTTGCGTTTGCTGAACGCTTCTAACTCGCGCCGCTATTTGCTGCAAATGAGCGATGGCCGCGCGATGCACGTGATTTCCAGTGACCAGGGTTTCCTACCAGCACCGGTTTCCGTGAAGCAACTTTCACTGGCTCCGGGGGAACGCCGTGAGATTCTGGTGGATATGAGTGACGGCAAAGAAGTGTCGATAACCTGCGGTGAAGCTGCCGGTATCATGGATAGAATCCGTGGCTTCTTCGAGCCGTCGAGCATTCTTATTTCCACGTTGGTTCTCACGTTGCGTGCCACCGGCCTGCTGCCGTTAGTGACTGATACATTACCAATGCGTCTGCTGCCGGATGAGATTATCAATGGCAACCCGGCGCGTAGCCGTGAAATTACACTCGGCGAAGATCCTGGCATTAACGGTCAGCTATGGGATATGAAACGCATTGATATTCAGACTCAGCAAGGCACCTGGGAGCGCTGGACTGTGCGTTCCGATATGCCCCAATCCTTCCATATTGAAGGTGTGAGTTTCCTGATTAAAAACGTCAATGGCGCAGCACCATTTGGTGAAGACCGCGGCTGGAAAGACACGGTTTGGGTTGATGGGCAGGTCGAGTTACTGGTCTATTTTGGTCAGCCTTCCTGGGAACATTTCCCATTCTTGTATACAAGTCAGACGCTTGAAATGGCGGACCGTGGATCTATCGGGCAGGTGCTGGTGCAGCCTGCGCCATAAACCATTTAGGCCCTTTCCATCAGTGAAAGGGCCTTAGATTTTAACACGGCAATAACACTTCATTTTTGAACCCATACCAGCGTATAATCGCCGGCTTTGGTTATTTTTAAATCATTTTTTATTCATTTTTCGGAAGCATTATGAGCTCTATTAGCTTGATCCAGCCCGATCGCGAACTCTTTTCGTGGCCACAATACTGGGCTGCCTGTTTCGGCCCGGCACCATTTTTACCCATGTCACGTAAGGAAATGGACGAGTTAGGTTGGGATAGCTGCGACATCATTCTGGTTACCGGAGATGCCTACGTTGACCATCCAAGTTTCGGTATGGCGATCTGTGGCCGTATGTTGGAAGCCCAGGGTTTCCGCGTGGGCATCATTGCTCAACCGGACTGGAACACCAAAGAAGACTTCATGCGCCTTGGCAAACCGAATCTGTTTTTCGGTGTGACTGCTGGCAACATGGACTCCATGATCAACCGCTACACCGCGGACCGCAAGCTGCGCCATGACGATGCGTACACGCCAGATAACGTGGCAGGTAAACGCCCGGATCGCGCATCACTTGCTTACACCCAGCGTTGTAAAGAAGCCTGGCGCGATGTGCCTGTTATTCTTGGTGGCATTGAAGCGAGCCTGCGCCGTACCGCGCATTACGATTACTGGTCTGATACCGTTCGTCGTTCAATCCTGGTCGATGCTAAAGCCGATATGCTCATTTTTGGCAACGGCGAGCGCCCTTTGGTAGAAGTAGCTCACCGCCTGGCAATGGGTGAGAAAATCGACCAAATCTGCGACGTGCGTAACACCGCTATGATGCGTAAAGAAGCGATGCCGGGCTGGTCTGGTGTGGATTCTACGCGTCTGGATATGCCTGGCCGTATTGACCCGATTCCACACCCTTACGGCGAAGATTTGCCGTGTGCAGAAACCGGTAAGCCGGATAAGCCAATTAACGAAGCGCAGGCTATCGTGGTTAAGCCTGCACCGATGAAGCCGTGGGAAAAAACCTACGTGTTGCTGCCGTCCTTTGAAAAAGTCAAAAACGACAAAGTGCTATATGCGCATGCCTCACGTATTTTGCACCATGAAACCAACCCAGGTTGTGCTCGTGCGTTGATGCAAAAACACGGTGACCGTTATATCTGGATTAACCCGCCAGCCATCCCGCTTTCCACTGAAGAGATGGACAGTGTGTTCGCACTGCCTTACAAGCGCGTTCCGCATCCTGCCTATGGCAAGGCGCGTATCCCTGCTTATGAGATGATTCGTTTCTCGGTGAACATCATGCGTGGTTGCTTTGGTGGCTGTTCATTCTGTTCTATTACCGAACACGAAGGTCGTATCATCCAGAGCCGTTCCGAAGATTCGATCATCAGCGAAATTGAAGCGATGCGCGATACCGTTCCAGGCTTCACTGGCGTGGTTTCGGATCTCGGTGGCCCGACCGCTAATATGTATATGCTGCGCTGTAAGTCACCACGTGCGGAACAGACTTGCCGCCGCTTGTCTTGCGTCTATCCGGATATTTGCCCGCACATGGACACCAACCATGAGCCGACGATCAACTTGTATCGCCGCGCCCGTGAGATTAAAGGCGTTAAGAAGATCCTGATCGCATCCGGTGTTCGCTACGATATCGCGGTAGAAGATCCACGTTATATCAAAGAGCTGGCGACGCACCACGTTGGCGGTTATCTGAAGATTGCCCCGGAACATACCGAAGAAGGGCCGCTTTCTAAGATGATGAAGCCGGGTATGGGCAGTTATCAGCGCTTTAAAGAGCTGTTTGATACTTATTCTAAACAGGCAGGTAAAGAGCAGTACCTGATTCCTTACTTTATCTCTGCGCACCCTGGTACGCGTGATGAAGACATGGTGAATCTGGCACTGTGGCTGAAGAAAAACCGCTTCCGTTTGGATCAGGTGCAGAACTTTTATCCGTCACCGCTCGCAAACTCGACCACCATGTATTACACCGGTAAGAACCCGTTGGGTAAGATTGGCTATAAGAGTGAAGATGTAGTGGTGCCGAAAGGTGACCGTCAGCGCCGCCTGCACAAAGCGCTGCTGCGTTATCATGATCCTGCCAACTGGCCGTTGATTCGTGAAGCACTGGAAGCGATGGGTAAAAAGCACCTGATTGGTGGCCGTCGTGAGTGCCTGGTGCCTTCGCCAACGATTGAAGAGATGCGTGAAGCGCGTCGTTATAACCGTGGTGCGCGCCCAGCATTGACGAAACATACGCCAATGACACATCAGCGTCGTGCACCTGCTGATGCTAAAGCAGTTGCTGGTGCGAAACCTGCTGCTGGTTCGAAACCTAATGCTGGTGCGAAAGCGTCTACAGGTGCAAGACCTGCACCTAAAGTTGTATCGAAGCCTACAAGTCGGAAGCGCCCAGCTTAACGATTGTTGTAAAACAGCGGTAGGGCGGATGTCGTGAACCACATCAGCACTACCGCTACAATATTTTTCGTAGGTCGGATAAGCGTAAGCGCCATCCGACACTATGAAACAGTTTTACGAGCCAAACACATCAGGGTCTGGTCCCAGACGCTTATGACTATCCAGCTTCGCAATCTCGCTTAACTCGTCTTTATCAAGACGGAAATCAAACACGTCAAAGTTCTCAGCAATGCGCGATGGTGTGACCGATTTCGGGATCACAACCAGCCCACTATCCAGATGCCAGCGAATGACAATCTGTGCCGGGGTTTTGCCATATTTATCGGCCAGGTCGCGGATGATTTTCTTATCAAACACACCCTCACCGCCCTGAGCCAGTGGGCTCCAGGATTCGGTCTGAATTTTGTGTGTCGCATTCCAGGCATGAAGCTGGCGTTGTTGCAGTAATGGATGGAGTTCAATCTGGTTGATAACCGGTGAGACGCCCGTTTCATCAATCAACCGCTGGAGATGGTTGAGTTGGAAATTGCAAACACCGATGCTTTTGACCAGCCCCTGCTTTTGCAACTCAATCATGCCTTTCCAGGCTTCAACATAATGATCTTTGCTTGGCACCGGCCAGTGCATCAAATACAGATCGACGTAATCGAGCTGTAATTTCTCAAGGCTATCTTCTAATGCCTGACGCGGCCTCTGCTGGTCGTCATTCCACAGTTTGGTGGTGATAAACAGTTCATCGCGCGGGATACTGGCCTGTTTTAGCGCATTACCCACGCCGTCTTCGTTCTTGTACGCGGCGGCGGTATCAATAGATCGATAGCCGACCTCCAGCGCTTTATCGATTGCAATTTGAACCTGGTCGTTGCTGGCTTGCCAGACGCCGAGGCCTAACTGCGGCATCACATTCCCGTCCTGGAGCTTGATTATGGTTGGGTTTGCCATGTATTCCTCCTTAATCAAATGATACGACTGGGGCCAGGCCCCAGCGTAATAATGCATTTAAGTCTGGACCAAATACTCAGAAACGTGAAAAAAATGGCTAAATTACTTAGCGTGCTGCCTCGTAAATGCGACGGCTTACGTCCAGAGTAATATCCTGATGCTCACCCAGTTTGGTCATGCCTTTTTCTTCCAGTTTCACTAGCAGAGCTGGGATAGAGCTACCATCCAGACCGTAGGCTGACAGGCGAGTTGGTGCTCCCATTTGCTCGAAGAAATTACGTGTAGATTCAATCGCTGCATCAATACGTTCTTCTTCAGAACCTTCAGTGATGTTCCATACACGTTCAGCATACTGCAGCAGTTTGCCGCGTTTCTCGTTACGTTTTTCATTCAGCAGAGAAGGCAGAACAACCGCCAGAGTTTGTGCGTGATCCAGACCGTGCATCGCAGTCAGTTCATGCCCCAGCATGTGAGTTGCCCAGTCCTGCGGGACGCCAGCACCAATCAAACCGTTTAACGCCATGGTCGCCGCCCACATTACATTGGCACGCACGTCATAGTTTTCTGGTTCTTTCAGTGCAATTGGGCCGTCTTCAACCAGTGTTAACAGAATGCCTTCGGCAAAACGGTCCTGCACTTTGGCGTTCACCGGGTAAGTGATGTATTGCTCAACGGTGTGAACAAAAGCATCGACTACGCCGTTTGCGACCTGGCGCGGTGGCAAAGTATAGGTGTAAACCGGGTCAAGTACCGCGAAGACAGGCTGCACGTGTTCAGACATAAATGCTTGTTTGTCGCCGGTTGAGCGGCGGGAAACCACAGCGCCTTTGTTGGATTCAGAACCGGTTGCAGGCAGCGTCAATACGGAACCCAGCGGGATTGCACTCTTAACGTCACTACCGCGAGTCAGCAGGATATTCCACGGATCTTGATCCAGCGGATAGTTCGCTGCTGCTGCGATGAATTTAGTGCCGTCGAGCACAGAACCGCCACCAACGGCTAACAGGAAAGTGACTTTCTGCTGGCGCACCACTTCTACTGCTTTCATCAGCGTTTCGTAAGCCGGGTTTGGTTCGATGCCGCTAAATTCTAGTACATCCAGCCCTTCGAGTTCGGCGTAAACCTGGTCCAGTACGCCATTTTTCTTCACACTGCCGCCGCCGTAGGTGATCAACACACGAGCATCAGCAGGAATTTGTGCGCGCAATTCGGAAATAGCGCCTTTACCAAACAGGATGCGAGTTGGGGTATGTAGGTCGAAGTTGTTCATTATTTGATTCCTGTGGTTTGGAGCGTTAGAGACAATACTTATCGAATTTGATGGTAGCCATTGTCGGCTTCAGGTGGTTATCTCTCAATGCTTATTCCTGCCTTTGTCTTGCCTATTTCTACTTACCTCTGGAGAAAAATAAAAATTAGTCGCAAACTTATTGCGTCATAAAAGCCTTGTGGAGCGGAAGGAAATGAAGCGGAAAGAGATTTGTCTGCAATTAACAAATAAGATTAATCATTTGATACAAAAAGAAAATAGTGCTCTTTCTTCATTGCCAAATGTCACTTTATTGTATGGTACGAAACCTTATGCCCGCACTCCGGTGATGTATGAGCCGGGAATCATTATTCTCTTTTCTGGCCATAAAACGGGTTATCTAAACGATCGCGTGTTTCGCTACGATGCTAATGAATATCTGCTGTTAACTGTGCCGCTGCCTTTTGAATGCGAAACCTTCGCGACACCTGAAGTTCCGCTGGCTGGCCTGCGTATTAACATCGATATTTTGCAGTTGCAGGACTTGCTGATGGATATCGGTGAAGACGATTTATCACACCCGCAAACGTGCTCAACGGGCATTAATTCCGCCGAACTTTCAGAAGAAATTCTTTGCGCCGTCGAGCGTTTACTCGACGTGCTCGAGAACCCGCTCGACGCGCGTATTTTGGGTAAACAAATTATCCGCGAAATTCTCTATCACATCCTGGTGGGGTCGTGCGGTGCAGCATTGTTGGCATTGGTCAGCCGGCAGACGCATTTCAGCCTGATTAGCCGTGTCTTGCGCCGCATCGAAACGCAGTACACCGAGAACCTCTCAGTGGACCAACTGGCCGCTGAAGCGAATATGAGCGTCTCTGCGTTTCATCATAACTTTAAGTCGGTGACCAGTACTTCGCCGCTGCAATACCTCAAAAGCTACCGTCTGCATAAAGCGCGGATGTTGATTTTGCATGACGGGATGAAAGCTAGCGCTGCGGCTATTCGTGTGGGATATGAAAGTGCTTCGCAGTTTAGCCGCGAGTTTAAACGCTACTTTGGGGTAACCCCGGGGGAAGATGCTGCTCGTATGCGAGTCATTTAAGCCGAAGCTTACAGAGTGGATAATTTCGCATTACCCACTCTGTGATTTTTATGCGGGGTTAAATCTTTTTTTAATAACTACAAATAGCGTGCCTACCAGACCTGCGACCAGCAGAACCATCGGCAGAATCATCAGGCAGGTCATCACCTGGTCTTCGTGGCGTTTCACAAATGGAATCATGCTCAGGGCATAACCCAGACTGGTGACGCTACCAACCCACAACAACCCACTTAGCCAGTTAAATACCTGGAAGCGGCGATTGCTAAGGCCAGAAATGCCCGCCATGGTTGGCAGCAATGTGCGCACAAACGCCAAAAAACGCCCAGCTAACAATGCGAACAAACCGTGTCGATCAAACATCACCGTTGCTCGTTCGTGATATTGCGGTGGAAGTTGTTTCAACCAGCTTTTCACCACCCGAGTATTGCCGAGCCAGCGGCCTTGCACATAGCTCAGCCAGCAACCGAGGCTTGCCGCCGCGGTTAAGATAATGATTGTCGGGACGAAATCCATGACCCCTTTTGCCACTAACGCTCCTGCGAGTAACAGCAGACTGTCGCCCGGCAAAAACGAGGCGGGCAGCAATCCATTTTCGAGAAACAGCGTCGCAAACATGACGCAATAAACCACTCCAACAACATGAGGGTCCGCGAGTGCAGCAAAGTCATGTTGCCAAAGCGCTTGAACGATATTGTGTATAACAGCCATGGCAAATCCTGTGGAACCGCTTTATTGAGCAGGCCTGAATCTACAGTAGTTAGATTAGGCACACCTTAGTTTTAGGGGCTTAGTGTAACGCTAAAAAACCTGCGACATCTTGATCGCAGGCTCAACAAATCATCATGGAATAGCAAAAACTGTCCTTCCGGGCGTCCACTTCTGGCAATTTTAGGCGATCCGCTGGAAACCTGCTTCAAGATCGGCGATGAGATCGTCAACATTTTCCAGGCCAATATGAATGCGTACTAATGTCCCACTGAAGTCTATCCCGCCAGCCGGGCGGATCTGCGCGAGTTCTTCCGGTTGGTTGGCTAGGATAAGCGATTCATAGCCACCCCAGGAATAGGCCATACTAAAATAATGGAAATTATCCAGGTAGTGCTGATATTGCTCGTTATTTAAACGATTTTTCAGTACAAATGAGAACAAGCCGCTACTACCTGTAAAGTCTCGTTTCCAGAATTCATGCCCTTTACTGCCGGGTAGTGCAGGGTGGTTTACACGTTCAACCTGCGGGTGTTGCGCCAGCCATTCGGCAATTTTCAAACTACTTTCATGATGTTGACGCAGGCGCACACCAAGAGTGCGTAAACCCCTGCTCGTCATATAAGCGGTATCGGCATCCAACATTTGCCCCATCAGATAAGAATTTTCACGCAGTTGATCCCAGCAACGAGCATTTGATACAGCTGTGCCAACCATCGCATCCGAGTGGCCAATCAAGTATTTGGTGCCAGCCTGAATTGAAATATCGATACCAAAATCCAGCGCCTTAAAAAGAATGCCTGCCGCCCAGGTGTTATCAATCATGATAATGGCATCCGGGGCAACGCTACGCACCGCCTGCACAATTGCTGGAACGTCATGTACTTCCATTGTGATAGAGCCAGGTGATTCCAGAAATACGACTTTAGTATTGGGTTGCACAAGTTCTGCGATGCCTGCGCCAATCATCGGGTCAAACCAGGTGGTGCTCACGCCGAGCCTTGCGAGGATTTTGGTGCAGAAGTCCTGGCTAGGCTCGTAAGCTGTGCCAGTCATCAACACATTGTCGCCGTGCTCGACGAACGCCAGAATCGCATTGGCAACGGCTGCGGCACCACAAGGGTAAAGCGCACAACCCGCACCACCTTCGAGCTCGCACATCGCTTCTTGTAAAGAAAAGTGGGTCAGGGTGCCGCGGCGACCATAAAAAAGTTCGCCTTTCGCGCGGTTAGCCGTTGCCAGCTTTTTGGCTTCAACACTTTCGAACACCAAAGAAGAAGCGCGTTGAATGACGCTGTTAACCGAACCCTGGGTGAATTTTTTATCGCGCCCGGCATTAACCAGCGCCGTTTCAATGTGCTTTTTACTCATCTTCACTTTACCCTGTTTAACCATCTGGATGTCTAAATCTAACTTATCATGCTTTTGCTGCGTAAGCGCAAGGAATGCATAGACAATTTAAGGCACTCTTTAAATACTAATGAGAACTACTATCAATTCGATGTCGTTTTGATATTATTGCGCACAGTTTTTGTATCATTTCGTGGTGGAGAGTAAGAGTGACGAATAATTTGATGCAGACAGACCTCTCTGTCTGGGGCATGTATCAACATGCCGACATCGTGGTAAAGATTGTGATGATCGGCCTGATTATGGCCTCTGTCGTCACGTGGGCAATCTTCTTTAGCAAAAGTGTTGAGCTGTCTGCGCAAAAGCGTCGTCTGAAGCGTGAGCAGCAACAACTGGCTAATGCCCGCTCTCTGAATGAAGCCAGTGAAATGGCGGAAGCATTTGATGCGAAAAGCCTGAGCACCATGCTTATCAATGAAGCGCAAAATGAGCTTGAGCTTTCCGCGGGCAGCGAAGACAACGAAGGCATTAAAGAGCGTACCGGTTTCCGCCTTGAACGTCGTGTCGCGGCAGCGGGTCGTCACATGGGGCGCGGTAATGGCTTCCTTGCGACCATCGGTGCGATATCCCCGTTCGTCGGTCTGTTTGGTACGGTCTGGGGCATCATGAACAGCTTTATTGGTATTGCGCAGTCGCAGACCACTAACCTTGCTGTGGTGGCACCTGGTATTGCAGAAGCATTGTTAGCAACGGCTATCGGCCTGATTGCAGCAATTCCTGCGGTAGTTATCTACAACGTATTTGCCCGTGTTATCGGTGGCTATAAAGCTTCTCTGGGTGACGTTGCGGCTCAGGTTCTGTTGTTGCAAAGTCGTGACCTGGATTTAGAGGCCAGCTCTCAGGCTCGCCCGGTACGTACGGCTCAGAAACTGCGTGTAGGTTAATCCCATGGCAATGAGTTTTAACGAAAACCACGACGATAACGGCGAGATGCATGATATCAACGTGACGCCGTTTATCGATGTCATGTTGGTGTTGCTGATTATCTTCATGGTGGCAGCACCCCTTGCGACGGTTGATGTGAAGGTTAACCTTCCAGCATCCTCAAGCCAGCCGCAGCCGCGCCCGGAAAAACCGATTTATCTCTCCGTCAAAGCGGACAAAACCATGTTTATTGGGAACGACGAAGTGACCAGGGATAACATGGTTAACATGCTGATGGCTGCGACAGAAGGTAAGAAAGACACCACGATCTTCTTCCGCGCTGATAAAACGGTTGATTACGAAACCATGATGAACGTGATGGATACTCTGCATCAGGCAGGGTATTTGAAGATTGGGTTGGTGGGACAAGAAGTCACCAAAACTCAATAACGTTTAATTTATTACTGCAACGAAATCCTCTGCGGCCTGCTAGTTTAACTATCAGGCCGCTTTTTCATACCCATAATGATTTTACTTAGTTCAGTATCCCATCCTGTAAATCACTCTTTCATTTGCTCCTCTTTGCTGACTTAATTCAAATTATAAAAATCACTCAGCTTTATTATTGAAAACAGAAGAAAAATATACTCAGGCTAACAATAACCTTCTATGCTTTTTCTGTACGTAATAGTTCCATATTGAAAATACCTAATAAAAACTTAATGATAAAAATGTGGATAACCAAATGGCAACGATGACTGTTTTTGATGCAGGCAACAAAAAGCCCGATGTGGTGTCTCTTCGGAGTATTTATCTACATGCAGATGTATTAATGTTTTTTGTTGTCTGGGGGCTATTTGTAATTTCGCTTGGTGTGGGGTGGGCTTACGATGCACTTTTCGTCGCACTTATAGCTGGCAGCATTCTTGCTGTAAGCTCCAGTGTTGTTAAGCTATTGCTACCCGGAAAACTATTTACCCGGCTCTATTACGCTTTTACATTAATTGGATTTGCCGCATTGTTAATTCAATTAGGCGATGGTGAAACTGAATATCACTTTTCGGTTTTTGTATTGCTATCAGCATTATTAGCTTATCGCGATTATCGACCATTATTAATGGGGGCGGCGGTTGCAGCGCTTCACCATGTATTATTTGCCTGGCTGCAAGCTAATGAGTTATTCGGTATCACCTGCTTTATGCATCCAGGAATTCATATGGTCGTATTCCATGCCATTTTTGTGGTGGCACAAACTGCGATACTCATTTACATGGCATTGCGTATGGCCGATGACGCACGTTCAGCCAGCGAAGTGGCGCAGTTAGCAGCACAGATAAATTGCCAGCCGGGTTGCCTGACCCTTACGTGTAGTGAAAGGGAAAGTCGCACGCCGTTTGCTCAAACCTTTAATACTACGCTTACCACGATGAGAAGTACCCTAAGCCAGGTGAGCACTGGTGTGGCATCAGTACTCACAGCTTCGGAAAGCATCATCCAACGTAATGCCGCACTGTCTAAACGTACTGACGAGCAGGCCGCAGCACTTGCCGTTGCCGCCAGTGCTATGGAACAACTCAGCTCCTCCGCAGTCGCGACTAGTGACAAAGCGCAAAGTGCCAGAGCGCTTGCCACTCAGGCAAGTCATCTCGCAAGCAAAGGTGGAGTCAGTATTGATGCTGCCACACGCACTATGGAGCAAATCCGTGAAGAGTCTGACCACATCAGCAACATACTTGAACTGATTGATGGCATTGCCTTCCAGACTAATATTCTGTCCCTGAATGCCTCTGTTGAAGCAGCCCGGGCAGGCGCTCACGGTCGAGGATTCGCGGTGGTGGCTTCGGAAGTACGCACACTGGCGTTACGATGCGAAAACGCGGCCAAAGACATTCGCCAGTTGATAAGCGTATCGGTAGAGTGTACTCGGACAGGCTCGGTGCAAGTGGAAAATGCTGGGCAAACCATGCGTGAAGTGATTGGTTCCATTAATGCGCTGGCAGGGTTGGTGGAGGAGCTTTCCGATATGAGTGCCCAGCAAAGTATCAGCATCACGCAAATGAATGAAAGTATTGCCAGTATCGATGAAAGCGTGAGGTATAACGTGGAGCATACTGCGCAAACCGTACAGGCCGCGCGCCAACAACAGCATCAGGCTGATGATTTACAGCAGGCAATCTCAGTATTTCGTCTGGCCTGATAGCAGGTTTCGCGAGCGAATTTTTGTCGCTGGAAAGAGTGCCTGCTTGCTGCAGGCGCCTCAGCAACTTTATAAGTGGGGTGTTTTGTAGCTGTTTTCCAGCAACGCGCGGGTACGTGAGAGTGTTTGTGTTTCTTCATCTCTCAACTTCTGATACACCTCCTCTAGTCGAGCCAGAATTTCGGCTTTAAGCCTGGGATTGTGGCTGATGATTTCGCTAAGCACGGCGCCGTAAATCTCATCTTTCACGCGATATGGGTAAATTTGATGGCGGTTGTGCCATTTTTGCTCAACCAATGCCGCAGTAATATTGATCTGGCCTTGCGCGATGCGGGCAATATTTTCATTTTTAATCTGTACCAGCGCGGCGATATTTTCACGTAATAACGTATTTTCAGACACTGTATCGTCAGATGGCACAACCGTTTGAAGAGGGGGGAATTGCAATTCTGACATTGGCATTACTCATCCAGCGAATAAAACAGAGGCCAGCTTTTTTCCTGGGTTAACTGATTTACCCAGATTTGCTGCGAATGATGACTTATCTGCAATTTTTTATCTTCTATTAGCATTTGCAGATCGGCTGAGTTGATTTTTTCTTGTTCTATGAGTTCATTTAATACTGTCACTATCGCTTCAATTTTTACTGCATAAAATAAGCGGTCTTTTAAATGCTGGTCATTCTCTTCAAGCAATGTATTTTTCGCTTGCCCAGCATAATGAGGGGCGCTCAGAATCGTTTTCTCCAGAACTAAAAGATTATCCTGAGAATTTAGTGTTAGAGCGCTATGTTCTTCTGATACGGCAATATCAGCCTGTGAGACAGGAAAGGTCACTGGCACCAGGTTGTTGGGCAGCATTAGAGATGTCCTTTTATAGCAATGGAATTAAATTTTATGGTTAACAGACGGCAGGTTGACTATATGTTGCCTCAAAATTACTATAAAAAAAACAGGAGTCCTCATGCAAAGCGTCTTTTATTCAATTGTATTAATATTGTTATTGCTGTGCGTAGTACTGGTGCTGATGCGTGAGATTTCGCATCCCAAAGTGAAATTAACGCCCGGTAACGTCCCTAAATTAAATTTATCTGAAATTGATGAGCGCGAAGATTATTTTGCTAAGTTAATGTCAAAAATAACGCCTGATTATTACTGGCGAGTTAGCCATGAATATGTGGATTTCAACCACGCCACTATCAAACGGATGCGTATCGACGAACTCAGCGCTGATCTGGCACTCTTTAACGCTCAGCGACGTTGTAGTGATTTACACTCGGCCATCTACCGCTATTACGAAAATCTCAGAAAACGCTGTTCAGAGGGGGAGATGGTACCTTTTGCTGATATCGAGGTGCTGAATTTACGTCAGTGCTTTGATGAGTTCAGTCATGATGCTTATCCTGCATTGGTTGCTTTGGTGTGGCCGCATCTTCAGCGCCCAGAGGTCTGTCTTGAGAATGTATAGTGCCTTTTCCCATTTAGATTGATCTGACATCAGGCTGTTTTTTAAACTAAAAAAATCCAAATCTAAAAATGGACTGATTATCTTCTGGATTAACATTCAGTATTGTTTATTATTTGTTCACTAAATGGAGTTGCTCGTCACGTTGCTGAACATTCAGTAATGCAGTATTTACCTTCAATAAAGATATAACGCATGTATTTGTTTAAAAAAATCGTTACCGCTTCACTCTTAATTATCCCTTTAGTTATTAGTGCAAATTCCTTTGCTTTTAATATGCCAAAGGAATTTGCATCATTGGGTGTTAATGCTCTTTCACATAAAGATGTGTTTTCTAAACAGGCTTCACTTATAAATCCTGAAAGAAAAATAAATTCTAATAATATCAGAGCCACTATATTGGCTGAATTTTCCAACTGGAAAGGAACACGCTATCATTTTGGTGGCACCACACATAAAGGTGTGGATTGCTCTGCACTCATGCAGCATATTTTTAGTGATTCTTTTCACAAGTCGCTACCAAGAACGACAACTCAGCAAATTCGAAATGGTGAACACGTCAATAAAGAAATGCTTAAACCAGGTGATTTAGTCTTTTTTCAAACTTCTCCAGGTACCCGCCATGTTGGCGTGTATGTCGGTAATAACGAGTTTATCCATGCTTCAAGCAGCGTGGGAGTAACCATTTCCTCACTGGCTAACCGCTACTGGATGGATCATTATGAAACGGCTCGGCGTTTAAAAATGATTGGCTGAATATAAATAATATTCCTGAAATTTTGTATTTATCACCATTATTATAGTTGTTCATTTAGAATTATGTTTTCTAATTTTTGGAATTTATACTCTTATTTCCAACGAGATGCTTATTAAATGAAAAGAAATTTAATTCGCTATATGACGAGTGCTGTAATGGTGGTTTTAGCGGCAGCTATGATGCGATTTTAAGTGGAGTGGAAAAGGCTGAACATGTGATGGTCGGCGGGAAATAGCGCGTCACCAACGGCAATATCGCTGGGCTGGATGTAGCGGATTTAATCTCCCGTCGCACAAAGGCTACGAAAAATTGGTATCGGATATTTAGCTAATCTTCCGTAACGCTTTCTTCGCTTTTGCCTTTCCCCCATGCAGCGCGGCGCTGGAGCATCTTTTTTAGCGCCCGGCCGGATGTATTTAACCAACCGGTTGGGCGTGGGTCGGCAAGCATACTCAGGGCGCGGGCGTAATCCAGCACAAGCCCTGGTGTCCAGGCCATGGTTTCAGCACGCTTACGCAGTTGCAGCGCCACCCAAAGCTCTGGAGTCGACATCAATTTCCCCATTGCCATCCAGAACCCGCGTTTATGCCACAGCCGTCCAACCGATCCTTCTAGTGCGGCTTCCAACGCCCGCGCTACGCTACTGGAGCAGTTGCGGTAAGTCAGGTTGTAGGACTCATTCTGGCGGTAACTTTCCCAGAATGTTTTTAGCTTTTCCTCGTTATAATTACGGATGCGCACTTTTCTTGTCGACGGGCACCACTTTGCGGCCTCCGTCGCATAATCTGGCTGAAATAATCCTGCAACGTTGTTTTCCGGGGTCGCGCGTAACAGGCGGACGAACTCGTCGGGCGACTGGTCAATAAGTTCTGCAGGATAGAGGCTGATATAAACCCCGCCTGGGGACTCAAGGGCTGCGTGACCGGTTGAGATAACCCCGTTGCGGTCGACAGCGGCGATATAACGGCTTATTACCGGGCGGGGAATTGTCTCGCTCGGGGCTGAGCCAGCAGGTGTCCAGACATGAACCGTCAGTGCTTTTTCATCATCGCTGGGTGGCCCGTCCCACTCCACGACCTTAAGCGGCGGAATATCTGCTTCTTCCATAAAGACCGCCCCTTTAAGCCCAGGGTTTGCAGCGGCGCTTTTAACGCGGTTGGCGAGAATAAACATATTCCAGCCCGCAAAAGCCAGGCCCAGCCCGAGGCAGTACGGAACCGTACCTTCATAGTGTGAGGGCCAGGGCTGGAAGAAGAATATTGCCAGAGCTATTTCGACAATTCCGCCCCAGAAAGCGGGCCGCCAGCGCCGATAGCGCACTACTAATGCAGAAGCGATTTGCAGTGCGCCATCAAACATAAATAGCGTGCCGAAGATCATCGCTAGCACGAAGTTTCCGTCATGATGGCCCGCCAGAATCAACAGCGCAGCAACAGTAAATGCCCCGCCTTTTACGTAGCGCAGCACGCGCTGCCCGCCCATACCGCTATGAGCAACCATCAGCGTCGCACATCCTTCGATCAGCAGTAAGCAGGCAAAAGGTTCAATAGGAAAGAACAGTGTTCCATCCAGTGCATCAATGAATATCACCACGCCGGCAATTAGTGTAACCCAGCCAAAACGGCGCAGCCCGCGCCAGTGGGAGCGCAGGAAATCAACGCCAAGCAGGATCATTGTTAGCCGCATCATGGATGTCATTCCGAGAATCAGTCCAAGAAATATATAGTCCACAAGGCTGCTAAGTGCGTTATTTCAGCAAGCCGCCAGAATTGTTTTTTTTAGTAGTCAGGTAGATATTGAAGTGAAGAGGGGGCAGGTAGTGAATATGGTGAAGAGCTCTGATGGGGTAGATGTCAATTTAATGATTAACATTGATACCTCATCAACTTATATGCATTGAGTGAGTCTCCCGATCTTCGACGATAACACCATTGGCTAATCGGATCGTGCGGGAGAAATGCTGCTTCACAAAGTCATAGTCATGGCTTATGGCGAGAATAGTCGTGCCTTGCTCACGGCAGACGGACAACCATTTCGTAAAAATTGCCAGCCACTGACTGTCAAAATCGCGACTCGGTTCATCTAATAATAATAATGGCGGAGCAACGGCCGCGAGACTGGCAACTGCCACCATTCGGCGTTGACCAGCATGTAAGTCCAGAGGGTGGGCGTCCGCGACATCGGTTAACTCGCAAAGAGTGAGGGTCTGCATGATTTTCTGTTGTAGTTCATCACCGCGTATTCCTTGATGTCGTAAACCAAAAGCAATTTCATCACGTACACGGTTATGGAATATTTGCCGCTCCGCTTCCTGGAATAACACACCCACCAGAGGTGCGCGCTGTGCTGCTTTCATGCTGGCAATATTTTTGTTCTGTAAGAATACGTGCCCACTCCCCGGTTTTAATAATCCGGCAATCAGACGCAGCAACGTCGATTTGCCCGCACCGTTATCGCCAATTAGTGCCACCCATTCCCCTGAGTTAATAGTCAAATTCAGTCCATTAATGATAGGCGTAGACACTGCCGGCCATTGAAACCTCAGAGATTCAATCTTTAACATGACTAGTCCTGATATAC
>NZ_LXEO01000068.1 GCF_001654865.1 Buttiauxella noackiae ATCC 51607
AACATACCGATAATCGCCCCTCAGAGAGTGTCCAGGTTTGCTGGCATTCCGCCCCAATATGCGCCAGTGAGCGTTCAAAAAGTATGATGATGCACTGTTGCTGCTGGGCGTAAGTCACCAGCCGTTGAAATAAAGTGGTAGTTGCTTGTGGTGTCAGGCGGCTAAACGCTTCATCAAGTAATAACAGCTTTGGATGCATCGCCAGTGCACAGGCTATTACTACGCGCTGTGTTTCACCACCTGAAAGGGTTGCCGGATGGCGAGCCCGCAAGGCATGGCAATCGGTAAAGATCAGGGCCTGATCGATGCGATCCATAATCTCAGCCTCACTTAGGCAAAGATTTTCCGGGCCGAAAGCTATCTCTTCTTCGACAGTGAAGGTACATCCTGACAATTGTAATTGCGGTGCTTGCTGAATTAATTGCACTTGTTGGGCCATTTCAACCAGCGATCGTGAGCCTATTGGTGCATCCAGTACTCGCCCTTCGCCCAGTAAATCACCGGGCAAGAAATCAGGAAAATAACCGGCTATTAACTGTGCAAGAGTGGTTTTTCCACTGCCATTACCACCGCAGATGCCATAGATTCCCGGAGTAGAACAGTGCAGATTGATCTCTTGTAGTTGCCAACCTCGGCTGCCTTGTGGAGTAAAACTCAATGCGTTCAGTGCCACAGCCATAACCAGACTCCTGTTTCCAGCACCATAATCAACAGCAGGACGTAGCGAATAACACGTTGCAACGCGCTATCAGGTGGTGCCCATAGAGTGGTGCGCTTCGGATGCAGGCGGAACGCACGCATATCTAGCGCAGAACTCCGCGCCGTTAAATCATTTAAGGCACTGTGAGTCAGCGGCATCAGCAGTGCCGGAATATAACGCAGGCGTTGATACCAGCGGCCATCAAGCGGTACACCGCGAGCAAGTTGTGCTTCGTAAATTGCCGCGAGTTGCGCGCGTAATTGTTCGACAATCAGCAGTGGCCCGGCAAGCAAATAGGTCATTCCAGGCGGCAATCTACTGGCAAAAAGTGCGCGAATAATGCGTTGTGCTGGCACAAACTGCAGCAAAATTTGTCCACTACTAAGCAATGCCAGCAGCCGCAACCATAAGGCTACCGCTCTCAGTAGTTGATGATTATCACGAGCTTCACCGTGTAACCACCACGCCAACCAGCCGCTGTGCACCAGCCACAGACCTCCAGCCATCGGTAGCATTACCCACACCACATAACGCCAGCGGTGACGGGTACTTTTCATCACAATGAGCGCGAGGAACATCGCCAGGCTGTAAGACAGAAGGGGATAACCCAGCGGCATCAGCAAGCTGCTGATGCCGAGTACCACCCAAATGGTCAGGGAGGTAAAAGGATGCATTAGCGGACGGCTGCCATTGCAGGGAAGTTACGTAAAGTCCGTTGCGGCATATTGCGTACCAGCAACCAGACGAGAATCGCCGTGACTATTTTATCTACCAGATTGGCGCCCAGAACGGTCATTGCCACCGACTCAATCAGGTCATTACCCATTGAATGCACATATGCGACAAAGAAGTCAGCGCCACTACCGGTGACTCCACCAAACAGATAGGTGCGGATCGGTACGGCGATGATGGTCACAGCCAGCGTGATCACCACGCCGCTGACAATCACTTTTGGCAGTGAACGGAACCAGCCTGCGCGCGCCAGTAAACCCGCAACCAGGCCAATGACCATGGCTACTGGAGCAAATGCCGCTGCAATCGGATCGGTTAATAATCCCCAAATAATATTGGTCAGTAACCCTGCCAACATGCCGATAATCGGACCGGCGAGAACCGCACTGAGCAATGTCCCGATTGAGTCTAGAAAAATTGGCAATTTCAGCATCGACACTAACTGACCTGCAATCATGTTGATAGCGATAGAAATAACAATCAAAACCAGTGTCTGACTGGACAACCTTTTACGTGCCATAAGTACCCCAAAGATAAAAGAAGAATGACCTATTAGTTCTGGGTATGACGTGGTGTGACACTCAGTTCGTCATATCCCGAAAGCGCACAAGGTTGTCGGTTAAATGAAAGATCGTTCAATTCCCCAATCACCAGCTCAAGAGTGGTGCGAACCAGGCAGCCGTCCATCACATGGCCACCTGTCATCTGCCCATTTTTATCGGCTACCGATAAGTGCAGATGTTCGCCACCTTCTTCAAGCGTGCCAATAAGCGACACCACCTCAAATTTTCCGCTCAATAAGGTCGTTTCTTCGCGCCCGGCATAGCGAAAAGCCACTTCGCTCAGGCTACCGACGCAACCGCTTATCCATGCAGCATGTAACCCGTGTAAGCGAATAAAATCGCGTAACGCACTGAGCAATTCTTGTTGTGGTATGAGACGCAAAGCATAAAAACGTGCCGTTGATGGCGTAGATGTCACCACAGTGAGATCCTCTAAACCAAGATTTTGAGATACAGAAAAATAAAGCTCTACGTTCAGTAGAGAGTTTAGTGGCGTCAGACAGGCAGGATGTACTTCAGGAGGGTAATTAATTCCAGTTAACTCCGAACCTCGGACGTTAAGGCACATAATAGGGAGTGATTTAGCCAATGTATATGACATATATCAGCTAAAACTGGCATAGGTTCGAGGCTGAATCAGTACGAGTAATCGAACCAAAGAGATAGGAATTTCAAAACTCATATGTCGTTTCTCATGGCTAAATTACAAGCAGTAGCCTTGTACATACCAAGAGATTTTCACTGTGAATTATGCCGCTTTGCGTTGCCCCCATTTTCTGATTGCTATTCGGCGCTATTACTACGTTTGTTGATAATGAGATTTATTATCAACAATGCTTTACAGCCAAAAATTAAACATGTATTTTAAATGCATGTTTAAAGCCGGAGGTAACTTATGAGCCATCACAGAATCCCTGAAAACTGGACGATTAAACGTTCAACGCCTTTTTTTACTAAAGATAACGTCCCTGCTGCGCTCCTGAGCCATCACAACACCTCTGCCGGTATTTTTGGGCAGCTTTGTGTGATGGAAGGGACCGTTACTTACTACGGCTTTGCTAATGAAGAAGCGACAGAGCATGAAGTAAAAGTAGTGATTAATGCAGGTTGCTTCGCGACCAGCCCGCCGCAGTACTGGCACCGTATCGAGATGACCGACGACGCACAGTTTAATATCAATTTCTGGGCCGAACCGTCTTTCTCCGGTGATGAAGTTTATAGCGCTAAAAAAGCATAAACCTGATGCTCCCTTATTCATTAATAGGGGAGTCGATTCCAAATAGTGTGAAACTATCATGATAAATTTCTTCAGGAAGTTTTCAGCCCGTGTCGACTATGGTGAACAGGAACTCTGTGGAGAGCAACTCCTGCTGAACGTTGCTGAATATCAAGAATACCTTTTGTGCGAAGCACCATTTTACCCAACCATAAACCAGGATCTGCTAGCTGATCCCTCATCAGCAAATTAATTCATAGAGATATTGTCATGAAGACTGTCGCTATTGAGACGAATATTACTGCAGGAAAACCACTTTGCTGGATCCTTTGGCGACGTCGTTATCAGAATAAACAGGCATCAATTGCATGTATTGAAGGAACCCGTGGTTGTCGGCCATATATATGTACTACTTCTATCAGATTAAAGATTATTAGCTAAATCCAGGTTTAGGTGAGGCTTTACGCTGCCAGTATTCAGTTATCTAAAAGCAAAAACCAGCTCGTAGGCTGGTTTCTTTAAATAGTGGTGCCGGACTTGGACTAAAAACGTCGGGAACGTTTTTGAACAGCGCTTGCGCTGGCCCGCAGGGCGAGTCGCAGGGAGGCGACGAGTCATCGAACGAAGTTCGATGAAGAATCCAAATCTCCAATAGCAAAAAACCCGCCATAGGCGGGTTCTTCTAAATAGTGGTGCCCGGACTCGGAATCGAACCAAGGACACGGGGATTTTCAATCCCCTGCTCTACCGACTGAGCTATCCGGGCAACGGGGCGCATTAAACCGTAAAGGCCGTTTGGCGTCAACGGTTTTGTGTTAATAAGCCGTGCGTTTGCACGAATAATGTGCTCCAGGTAACAGCGCTGTCTTGAACCACAGGTCAGAAGGTGCCATGATTGCGCGAAATTTCACACATCTGAAACGGGACGCTTATTGATGTTTATAGTCACTGTTTACCGACATCTTTCGACAGCGCTCGTTCACCTTTCTGCACTCACCCGAAGACCCTTGCACACCATGCGGTGAGGACAACGCACGCTCGCTGTAGGACATCAGTAAAATCAGGCGATGCCTGGTTTTACTGATGTCTGGCGGTCGGAGTGGGTATCATCCTGCAGACCATCAAGACACATTCGCCGGGGAATGCTCCCTTTGCTGTGCCACATGGCACTCACTCATCCTTGAACTCTGGGATTTGTGCATATGAAATCTTTAAAAATTGCCGCCAGCCACGATGTGGTTGCAACTGTGTCCACGCATCGTGAAGTGGTTGCGCTCGATAGTACAGACTTCACTGATGTCGCCGCTGTTGTGCTTTCTGTCGCGGATAGTCGCAGCGGCATTCTGGCGCTGCTCAAACGCACGGGCTTTTCGATTCCTGTTTTTTTAGCGGCTGATGAATGGTCAGGCGAGCAAGAAGGGATCACGGGACTGATAACTGGCAAAGCGCAGGATTATCTGGAACTGGAAACCGCCGCTGTCGATTATGAAGAAAGCTTGCTGCCGCCATTTTTCGATACGTTAACGAAATATGTCGCGATGGAAAACAGCACTTTTGCCTGCCCGGGTCACCAGCATGGTGAGTTTTTCAAAAAACACCCGGCAGGGCGCCAGTTCTATGATTTCTTTGGCGAAAATCTATTCCGTGCTGATATGTGCAATGCGGACGTTAAACTAGGCGATTTGTTGATCCATGAAGGATCGGCCAAACATGCGCAGAAGTTTGCTGCCAAAGTATTTAATGCCGATAAAACGTACTTCGTTTTAAACGGTACGTCGGCTGCAAACAAAGTCGTGACGAATGCGCTGCTAACCCGTGGCGATTTGGTCCTGTTCGATCGCAATAACCATAAATCAAACCACCACGGCGCATTGATTCAGGCGGGGGCGACACCGGTTTATCTGGAGGCGTCTCGCAACCCATTTGGTTTTATCGGCGGAATTGATGCGCACTGCTTTGATGAAAAGTATCTGCGTGAATTGATTGCAGAAGTTGCACCGGAACGTGCTCAGCAAAAACGCCCATTCCGCCTTGCAATTATCCAGCTCGGTACTTATGACGGCACGGTTTATAACGCGCGTCAGGTCGTGGATAATATCGGCCATCTTTGCGATTACATTTTGTTTGATTCAGCATGGGTCGGCTATGAGCAATTCATCCCGATGATGGCTGATTGCTCGCCGCTGCTCTTGGATCTGAACGAAAACGATCCTGGCATTTTTGTTACGCAATCGGTGCATAAACAGCAGGCTGGATTCTCGCAAACGTCGCAGATCCACAAGAAAGATAACCATCTGCGTGGGCAAGCGCGTTTTTGTCCGCATAAGCGTTTGAACAATGCTTTCATGCTGCATGCTTCAACCAGCCCTTTCTACCCGCTGTTTGCCGCTCTTGATGTGAATGCGAAAATTCACGAAGGGGAGAGTGGCCGCCGCCTGTGGGCTGAATGTGTCGATCTGGGGATTGAAGCGCGTAAAGCGATCATCGCTAACTGCAAGATGATTAAACCCTTTATTCCACCAGTGGTTGCGGGTAGGCCGTGGCAGGATCACCCAACAACAGCAATTGCTCAGGAGCGCCGTTTCTTCAGCTTTGAGCCGGGTGAAAAGTGGCACGGTTTTGAAGGGTATGCGCAGGATGAATACTTTGTTGATCCTTGCAAGCTGCTGCTGACTACGCCGGGGATCGATCCTCAAACAGGGCAATATACGGACTTTGGTGTGCCTGCGGCGATCCTCGCAAACTACCTGCGTGAAAACGGTATTGTCCCCGAAAAAGCAGATCTCAACTCGATTCTATTCCTGCTGACGCCTGCGGAAAGCGTGGAGAAGATGGCGAATCTGGTCGCGATGCTGGCGCAATTTGAACAGCATATTGAAGATGATACGCCGCTGGTGGACGTACTGCCGACTATCTATCAGAAGTATTCCCAACGCTATAAAGGCTACACGCTGCGTCAACTTTGTCAGGAGATGCACGATCTTTACGTCAGCTTTGAAGTGAAGGATCTGCAAAAAGCGATGTTCCGCAAAGCCAGCTTCCCTGCCGTTGCCATGAACCCGCAGGATGCAAACAGCGAGTTTATTCGCGGCAATGTGGAACTGGTGCGTCTGAGCCAGTCAGAAGGGCGCATTGCAGCGGAGGGAGCGTTGCCGTATCCACCAGGTGTGCTTTGCGTGGTGCCAGGCGAAGTCTGGGGAAGTGCTGCGCTGCGTTATTTCCTGGCGCTCGAGGAAGGCGTGAACATGCTGCCGGGCTTCTCGCCGGAGTTGCAGGGTGTTTATAGCGAAACAGATGCGGATGGGATTAAGCGCCTTTACGGATATATGGTTAAGGCGTAATAAAAAACTCCCCGTTTCAGTTTCGAAACGGGGAATGTTCACGATCAAACCACAGGCTGGGCAGCAACTGGCGTTCTGACGTGTTTGTATTTGAACAGTGCCACAAAGGCGAAGGCCAGTACCAGTGAATAACCGGCGAAAATCAGCCATACGGTCTGCCAATCGGTAATCCCTGCTGTAGTGAAATTCTCCACCACTTTACCGCTGACAATCCCACCCAGGATGCAACCAAAACCGTTTGTCATCATCAGGAACATGCCCTGTGCACTGGCACGGATTTCTGGTCTCACCTCTTTTTCAACAAATACTGAACCGGAAATGTTGAAGAAGTCGAAGGCGCAACCGTAGACGATCATCGACAGTACCAGTAACACGGTGCCCATTGGTGACGGGTCGCCAAAGGCAAACAGACCAAAGCGCAACATCCACGCTACGATACTGATAAGCATCACGTTTTTAATGCCGTAACGAATCAGGAAGAACGGAATCGTCAGGATAAATACTGTTTCGGAAATCTGCGAAATCGACATCAGCACAGATGCGTGTTCGACAATAAAGCTGCTGGCGAACAGCGGGTTTTGGTCAAAACTGTGCAGGAAGGTGTTACCAAACATATTGGTAATTTGCAGTTCGGCACCTAACAGCATCGAGAAGATGAAGAAAATAGCCATGCGCTTGTTTTTAAATAAGGCGAAGGCATCCAGCCCAAGCATTGAAGTCCAGCTCTGGTTTTTCTGCGCGTTAGCAACCGGGATGTGCGGTAGCGTTAGAGTGAACAGGGCTAAAACGACTGACAGCGTTGCGCCGATATAAAGCTGCATATGACTTAATTCAAAACCTGAGAAGCTCACGCCCCACATGGCGAAGATAAAGCCAATGGTTCCCCAGATACGGATTGGCGGGAAGTCCCTGACAATATCCATTCCCGCTGATTGCAGGCGATAGTAAGAGATGGTGTTCACCAGCCCAAGCGTTGGCATATAGGCCAGGGAGTTCAGCAGAATAACGATGAACATCGCGCCTGGTGTTGTGACCTGTGCGGCGAAATACAAGGTGATGGCGCCAACGATATGGCAAGCCGCGTAGAGCCAGCGTGCACTAATCCATTTGTCCGCAATAATGCCGAGTAACGTCGGCATGAATACCGCAGCGATACCTAACGAACTGTACACCGCGCCGATGGCTGCGCCATCAAACTTAAGGGTGACGAACATATAGGAGCCGAGCGTGGTGAGCCAACTCCCCCACAGGCAGAACTGCAGAAACGAAAGTATTTTTAGCTGCAGCTTAAGGTTCATGTAAATTTCCTCACAGGATTTTGGTATTGAATGTTTCGTTTCTAACATATGACATGAAATATGTTATGAAAGTAACATTAGCAGTGCCGTGAAGTAATTTTTGGTACATTCAGCAAATAAATGAAAACATCCTCAAATTGCATTCGAGAATAGTGATTTCGGTTACACTTTTTGCGCGATCTGGCGATAAAACGGGGGAGGAGCGATATCTCCCACCGTAGAAACGACGGGTGGGAGATATGACAAGCATCAGAATTAGCGTCGGCGGTAACTCTTCTGCGCGGTGTTCACTTTGTAGAGATAATTACGTGATTCTGCAGAAGGGTGGCGCGTGGTCAGAGTCTGGTAGACATCCCCAGGTTCCATGCTGTTGATAATGTTGAAGGCACGGGTTTTGTCGCTGTTGAACACGCGTAACACGCTGCCTGCACCGCCGTTGTAAGCCGTTATCATTGCGTAACGACGCGATGTCGGATTATCAATGCCACTCAGATAGCTGTTTTGTAGAATGGCGAGATAAGCTGTGCCCGTATCGATATTGCTTTCAGGATCAAACAAATAGCTGCGGCTTGGCTTGCCCCATTTCCCTTGTGATTTAAATACATCAACCCCGGCGCTGTGCTGTACAACCTGCATCAGCCCCAGGGCGTCTGCGTGGCTGACTGCGTACGGGTTGAAGCTTGATTCAGTCTGCATAATGGCCAGAATCAACGATTCATCGACGCCGTATTTCTTCGATGCTTTACGCACCATGCCGATATATTTATGAGCACGTTTATCAAGGTGGTTTGGTACCAGATTGATAGTCACGCTATAAACAATTTTAAGCCCGGTACTGCGGCTTTTCAGACGAGTTTGCAGCAGATAGTCAGCAAATTTGGCAGCGCGGCCTTCCCAGCGAATCGCCTGGCCGGTGTTATCAACCACCTGGCCATACAGGAACGGTTGTTTGGAGATCAACACATCGTTGGCATCGGAATAAAGATCGATAGAGCCAGGATCGTCACCCATCAGCAAAGTGGTGATGATCGCCTGGCGCAAGTGCGCCGCAGGATCTGTGCCAGCAATGGTTTCAATGGTAATCGTACCGTCGTCAAAGTTGATATGGCTACGGGTCAAATATTGATCGGTATATTTTACGTAGTCTTTGGGTCCTGCAATCAACACTTCCTTCATGCCCCAGATATTTTCGATGTTGTGAGCAAATTGCCCCATCAAAATATCGAAACCATTAGTGTCCTTAACAAAAGCCTCGTTATAGGAATCATCTTTTTTGCTCGAACATGAGATGAGCAACGGAACAACCAGAGCTAGCGCGAGAAATTTTTTCATCGTTCAGTGTATGCGTTGTGCTTGATGTGGTTTGTACCCGTCATATTTCAAGTTGCAGGAGTGCTGGCTGCACTCAAAAATCCCGGTCACTCACTTTAGTAAGTTCCGGGAGATTTGTATTCTGCCGCGTTACTCGGCGTAGCCTCGCCCCAAGGGACCAGCGCAAGCGCTGCTCAAAAGGCTGAAGCCTTTTGTCCTGCAACTTAAATTATTCTGGGTATATAAGGGTGAGTGACCCTGTATTTTTATTTTTCTGGCGGCGTGTAGCCTTCGATGTGGACTTCTTTGCCTTCGAACAGGAAATTGACCATTTCAGCTTCCAGCTCTTTGCGATGCTCTGGATTCATCATGCTCATTTTACGTTCGTTGATCAGCATGGTTTGCTTTGCCTGCCACAACGCCCATGCTTCTTTAGAGATTTCGTTATAAATACGTTTGCCTAGTTCGCCTGGATAAAGTTGGAAATCCTGGCCTTCTGCGTCACGTTGTAGGTAAGTACAAAAAATAGTTCTGCTCATCATTATTCCTCTTCAACGGCTCGGGGCGCTTTTACGACTACCGGCTCGGCGTGCAATTGCTGTAATAATCGCTCTACAGGGGCGGCCAGTCCTACGGACGGTGGCTGCGCTAAGTTATACCAGAGAGCGGTTCCTTCATCCATGCACCCACTGAATGAAGGCACTGGGAGCCACATTGGAACAATGTCCAAATGGAAGTGGCTGAATGTATGGCGGAAGGCGGTTAATTGCGTGAGATTATCTGCTGGAAGCTGGTGTTGTGCCAGCCAGTCGCGCAGCTCCTTTTCGGTTGTGAACTGTGGGAAGCAGTACAAACCACCCCACAGACCAACCGGTGGGCGCTGGGCAAGCAGTACGCTGTCCTGGTGCTGCATCATCAGTAAATAGCCGGTGCGTTCCGGTATGGTGACTTTAGGCTTCTTACCTGGATAACTGGCCCAACTGTTATTGGCATAGGCCACGCAGATATTATTCACCGGGCAAAGTTCGCATTTTGGTTTCGAGCGGGTACAAACCATCGCTCCAAGATCCATCATTGCCTGGTTAAACTGGCTCACGCCTTGCGCTGGCGTGACCTGCTCGGCTATATCCCACAGCTTCTTCTCAACATCTTTTTTACCCGGCCAGCCTTCAATGGCATAACAACGTGCAAGCACGCGTTTTACGTTGCCATCGAGAATCGGGAAGTGTTTACCGAGTGACAGGGAAAGAATCGCACCCGCAGTCGAGCGGCCAACGCCCGGCAATGCGGCCACTTCTTCAAAAGTTTCCGGGAACTTGCCGCTATGCTGGTTCGCCACCATTTGCGCAGCTTTATGTAGGTTACGGGCGCGGGCGTAGTACCCCAGTCCAGTCCACAAATGCAGTACTTCATCAAGAGGCGCGTTGGCGAGATCTGTGACAGTCGGGAAGCGCTCCATAAAACGCTCAAAGTAAGGAATGACGGTAGCAACTTGCGTTTGTTGCAACATCACCTCAGACAGCCATACTTTATAAGGCGTTTTTTCGAGTTGCCATGGCAGTGTCTTGCGCCCGTATTTTTGGTACCAGTCGAGAACCTGGTGGGAGAATTGCGGCGCTTGTGTCATTGTTGCCAGGCCATCCGATAAATGTGTGAATTATACCCGTCACCCTTCAATATGCAGGGGTGTTGGCTGCTCTCGTTCACCCGAATCACTTACTCAAGTAAGCTTATCGGGGTTCACTCGATTGCCGCCTACCTGCATCTTGAAGTAACTTGGGTATAGGGGGCTGATTCCAGCACAGACGACTCCGTGCTGTAAACCGGAACTTTCTGGTGCTTGCTTCTCATCATTAACTTTGGATAATGCCCGTTCCCCAAATACTAACTCTAAGCCTGAACACCATGAAAAATGACGTCATCTCACCGGAATTTAATGAAGAAGGCCGCGCAATGCGCCGGATTCGTAGTTTTGTACGCCGCCAGGGCCGCCTGACTAAAGGGCAGGAGTTCGCGCTGGAAAACTACTGGCCGGTGATGGGCGTTGAATATCAAGACGCGCCTGTTGATTTTACCGAGCTGTTTGGCCGCGAAGCGCCAGTCACCCTGGAAATTGGTTTCGGCATGGGTACGTCGTTGGTTGCAATGGCAAAGGCTAATCCACAGCAGAACTTTTTGGGTATAGAAGTGCATTCACCGGGCGTTGGTGCATGCCTCGCGACGGCTCACGAAGAAGGTGTCGAGAACCTGCGTGTGATGTGTCACGATGCGGTCGAAGTGTTGCAAAAAATGGTTCCTGACAATTCTTTATCCATGGTTCAGCTCTTTTTCCCTGATCCGTGGCACAAAGCGCGTCATAATAAGCGCCGTATCGTTCAAGTGCCGTTTGCCGAACTGGTAAAAAGCAAACTGAAACTGGGTGGTGTGTTCCATATGGCAACCGACTGGGAACCTTATGCAGAACACATGCTCGAAGTGATGTCCTCTATTGATGGTTATAAAAACCAGTCAGAGACTAACGACTACGTACCGCGCCCGGATTCACGTCCGGTGACCAAATTTGAACAACGTGGCCATCGTCTTGGTCACGGCGTATGGGACTTAATGTTCGAGAGGGTAAAGTAATGGCAATTAATCGTAGCCGTCGTTTGCGTAAGAAAATGCACATTGATGAGTTCCAGGAGTTGGGGTTCTCTGTTGCATGGCGTTTCCCGGAAGGCACCTCCGAAGAACAAATCGATAAAACCGTTGATGCATTTATTGACGAAGTTATTGATAAGAATGGTTTGGCCTTTGATGGTGGTGGCCACCTATCCTGGGAAGGCTTAATCTGCCTGCAGGAAATTGGCAAATGTACCGAAGAGCATCAGGCTCTGGTGCGCAAATGGCTTGAAGATCACAAGGTAGAAGACGTTCGCACCAGCGATTTGTTTGATGTCTGGTGGGATTGATTGAAATAGTACAAATGGGCTGGTGAAAACCGGCCCTTTTTTTCAGGAGTAACTATGATTCGTAAGGCTCTGATGGGCGTTCTGCTGCTAACCGCGATGCAGGCGCAGGCAGACTATAAATGTAGCGTCACGCCTCGCGATGACGTGGTTATTAATCCGCAGTCCGTTCAGGTTGTGGGTGAGAATGGCAATCTGGTTATTGCCCCCGATGGCAGCCTGAAATTTAATGGCAAGTCGCACACATTAAACGCAACTCAGCGCCAATTGGCAGTGAATTACCAGAAAGCACTGCGTAGCGATCTCCCGTGGATCAACAACGGTGCATTGACCCGTGTTGAAAAAGGGCGTGTCGCGCTGGATAAAATCATCGCTCAGCAAGCCGGTGAGAGCAGCAGTATGCGTGGGCGTCTGACCAAACTCGACGCGCAGCTTAAAGAGCAGATGAACCGCATCATTGAAACGCGTCAGGATGGCTTAACCTTCCATTACAAAGCGATTGATCAGGTGCGTGCCGATGGGCAACAACTGGTAAATCAGGCGATGGGCGGCATCCTTCAGGACAGTATCAATGAGATGGGGGCCAAAGCCGTTCTCAAAGGTGGCGGTAATCCGCTGCAAAACGTGCTCGGTAGCCTCGGTGGTTTGCAGACCGCAGTTCAGAATGAGTGGAAAAATCAGGAAAAAGATTTCGAGCAGTTTGGCCGCGACGTTTGTAGCAAAGTGGTGACGCTGGAAGGGCAGCGGAAGGGACTGGTTGAAACTCTTAAGTAAAATACCCGTCATACTTCAAGCTGCAGGGGTGTTGGCTGCACTCACTCACCCCAGTCACTTACTAAAGTAAGCTCCTGGGGATTATGAGCCTCGTCCATGAGGCTCACACTTCGGGCCAGCGCAAGCGCTGTTCAAATCTGTTCCTGACAGATTTGTCCCTCCCTTGCCGCCTACCTGCAACTCGAATTATTTAGGGTATTAAATTGTGGGTGAAGTTTGGGCTTCACCCGCCATGATACTTAACGCATAAACGCCGGTTGTTTCTGCTCGTAAGCAGAAATAGAACCTTCGTGTTGCAGCGTCAGGCCGATACTATCCAGCCCTTCTAACATGCAGTGGCGGCGGAAAGTATCGATATTAAATGAATAGCTTTTCTCACCCGCAATCACGGTTTGCGCTTCCAGATCGACTACAAACTTAATCCCTGGATTTGCTGCAACCAGTTTGAACAGCTCATCGACTTCTTCTTCGCTCAACGTCACTGGCAGCAGCTGGTTGTTGAATGAGTTACCGTAGAAAATATCTGCAAAGCTTGGTGCGATAACCACTTTAAAACCGTAATCGGTTAAAGCCCACGGAGCGTGTTCACGTGAAGAGCCACAGCCGAAGTTTTCACGCGCCAGCAAAATAGAGGCACCTTTAAACTCCGGGAAGTTCAGCACGAACTCAGGGTTTGGCTTTTGCCCTGCATCATCCAGGAAACGCCAGTCGTTAAACAAATGAGCGCCAAAACCGGTGCGTGTGACTTTCTGCAAAAACTGCTTAGGAATAATTGCGTCGGTATCAACGTTTGCGGCATCCAGCGGAACGACCAGGCCGGTATGTTGGATAAATTTCTCTGCCATGGTGTTTTCCCTTATTTCAACGTGCGGATGTCAGCAAAGTGACCGGATACAGCGGCGGCCGCTGCCATTGCCGGGCTAACCAGGTGCGTACGGCCACCGCGGCCCTGGCGGCCTTCAAAGTTGCGGTTGCTGGTGGAGGCGCAACGTTCGCCTGGCTCCAGGCGGTCGTTGTTCATCGCAAGGCACATTGAGCAGCCAGGCAAGCGCCATTCAAAGCCGGCTTCGATGAAAATCTTATCCAGGCCTTCAGCTTCCGCCTGCGCTTTTACCGGACCGGAACCCGGAACCACTAACGCCTGCACGCCTGGTGCCACTTTACGGCCTTTGGCAATTTGCGCCGCAGCACGTAAATCTTCAATGCGCGAGTTGGTGCATGAACCGATAAATACTTTGTCGATAGCGACTTCGGTTAACGGAATACCGGGTTTCAGGCCCATATAGGCCAATGCTTTCTCGGCAGAAGCACGTTCGACGGGGTCAGCGAAGGATTCTGGATTCGGGATGTTTTCGGTAACGGAAATTACCTGGCCTGGATTTGTGCCCCAGGTAACTTGGGGGGCGATTTCAGCTGCATCCAGCGTGACAATAGTGTCGAAGTGAGCGCCTTCGTCGGTGCTGAAGGTTTTCCAGTATGCCACTGCATCATCCCACTCGGCGGCTTTTGGTGCATGCAGACGGCCTTTTACGTAGTCGAAGGTGGTTTGGTCTGGCGCCACAATACCGGCTTTGGCCCCCATTTCGATTGCCATGTTGCACAGCGTCATGCGGCCTTCCATCGACAGCGCCTGAATTGCGCTACCACAGAATTCCACCACATGCCCGGTGCCGCCAGCGCTACCGGTTTTGCCAATAATCGCCAGCACAATGTCTTTGGCTGTAATACCTGGTGCGGCGGTGCCGGTCACTTCAATCTTCATGGTTTTCGCACGACCCTGTTTCAGGGTTTGCGTTGCCAGAACATGTTCAACTTCTGAAGTACCGATACCGAATGCCAGTGCGCCAAATGCGCCGTGGGTCGCGGTATGGGAGTCGCCACAAACAATGGTCATGCCAGGCAATGTAATGCCTTGCTCAGGGCCCATCACGTGGACAATACCCTGGAATGGGTGGTTAAGGTCATACAGTTCAACGCCGAACTCTTTGCAGTTCTTCATCAACTCTTGCATTTGAATGCGGGCCATTTCGCCAGAAGCGTTGATGTCTTTAGTCTGCGTAGAAACGTTGTGGTCCATGGTGGCAAAGGTTTTGCCTGGCTGACGTACCGGGCGCTTGTGCGCACGCAGGCCATCAAACGCCTGCGGGGAGGTCACTTCGTGAACCAGATGACGGTCGATATACAGCAGTGGCGTTTCATCCACTGCTTCGTAAACGACGTGGGCATCGTACAACTTCTGATATAACGTCTTCGCCATGATTATTTCCCCTCTGCCACGAAGCGAGCAATGGTATCGCCCATTTCGTCGGTGCTGATTGCATTGCCATCGCGAGCCAAATCGCCGGTACGGAAACCTTCTTCCAGCGCAATGTTGATAGCGTTTTCGATGGCCAAAGCGGCCTCTTCAGCGTCCAGGCTGTAGCGCAATAACAGAGCCAGAGACAGGATTTGCGCAATTGGGTTAGCAATATTTTTACCTGCAATATCTGGCGCGGAGCCGCCCGCAGGTTCATACAGGCCAAAACCTTGCTCGTTCAGGCTTGCAGAGGGCAACATGCCCATAGAGCCGGTGATCATTGCGCACTCGTCAGACAGAATATCGCCAAACAGGTTGGAGCACAGCAACACGTCAAACTGAGACGGGTCTTTAATCAACTGCATGGTGGCGTTGTCGATGTACATGTGCGTCAGCGTGACGTCCGGGTATTCGTTGGCGATTTCATTAACGATTTGGCGCCACATTACCGAAGATTGCAGTACGTTAGCTTTATCAATCGAGGTGACGATGTTCCGGCGTTTGCGGGCGGACTCGAAAGCTATACGCGCGATACGTTCGATCTCGAAGCGGTAATAAACTTCAGTATCAAAAGCTTTTTCGTGCATACCGGAGCCTTCGCGACCTTTCGGCTGGCCGAAGTAGATTCCGCCAGTCAATTCACGCACACACAGAATGTCGAAACCGTTAGCGGCGATATCTGCGCGCAGTGGGCAAAATTCTTCCAGGCCTTTATACAAGCGGGCAGGGCGCAGGTTGCTGAATAATTTAAAGTGCTTGCGCAGCGGCAGTAATGCGCCACGTTCAGGTTGTTCAACCGGCGGCAGATGCTCCCATTTCGGGCCGCCTACGGAGCCGAACAGAATGGCATCAGCCTGCTCGCAGCCTTCAACGGTAACCGGTGGCAATGGGTTGCCGTGACGGTCGATGGCAATCCCACCCACGTCATATTGACTGGTGGTAATACGCATATCGAAGCGCGTACGAACTGCATCCAGCACTTTCAACGCCTGAGCCATAACTTCTGGGCCAATGCCGTCCCCCGGCAATACTGCTATATGATGAGTTTTTGACATGTCACACGGTTTCCTGATTATTTTCTTTATTATGAGCTTTGCGTTGCAATTCTTTTTCGACGATGCCTGCGCGCCAGATGTTGTTCAGCACATTTATCATCGCTTTCGCTGAAGATTCTACGATATCGGTCGCAAGTCCTACGCCATGGAAGCGGCGGCCTTTATGAGTCACAACAATATCTACCTGACCCAGAGCATCTTTACCCTGACCTTTCGCGGACAGCTGATATTTCACTAATTCGACATCGTAATTGGTGATGCGGTTAATCGCCTGGTAGACCGCATCGACCGGGCCGTTGCCTGTTGCTGCTTCAGACTGCGTTTTTTCACCGCATTGCAACTGGACAGAAGCGGTTGAAATCACACTTGAGCCCGACTGCACGTTGAAGTATTCCATGCGGAAGTGTTCTGGCTCTTCTTGTTGCTTGCCGATGAACGCCAGCGCTTCCAAATCGTAGTCAAAGACCTGCCCTTTTTTGTCGGCCAGTTTCAGGAAAGCGTCGTACAAAGAGTCCAGGTTGTAATCGTCCTCTTTATAGCCCATCTCTTCCATGCGGTGTTTCACAGCCGCGCGACCAGAACGGGATGTCAGGTTCAACTGCACCTGATTCAGACCAATAGTTTCCGGGGTCATGATTTCGTAGTTTTCGCGGTTTTTCAGCACGCCATCCTGGTGAATACCGGAGGAGTGAGCGAAAGCATTGGAGCCGACGATGGCTTTGTTGGCAGGGATTGGCATGTTGCACAGCTGGCTGACGATCTGGCTGGTGCGGTAAATTTCATGGTGATTGATATTGGTATGCACGTCTAACATTTGGCCGCGTACTTTAATCGCCATGATGACTTCTTCCAGCGCGGTGTTACCGGCACGTTCGCCGATACCGTTCAGTGTACCTTCAACCTGACGAGCACCCGCCTGAATTGCAGCGATAGAGTTACCTGTTGCCATGCCCAGATCGTCGTGGCAGTGAACGGAGATAATAGCTTTATCAATGTTAGGGACGCGATTATACAAAGTCTGAATAATGCCGCCGAACTGTACCGGTGTGGTGTAACCCACGGTGTCTGGAATGTTGATAGTTGTAGCGCCTGCGCCAATGGCGGCTTCTACTATACGGCACAGGTTATCGATTGGAGTACGGCCTGCATCTTCACATGAGAACTCTACGTCGTCAGTGTAGTTACGGGCGCGTTTAACAGAATTGACTGCGCGAGCTAACACATCATCGAAGGTGCTGCGTAATTTGGTTTCAATGTGCATGGTGGACGTGGCCAGAAACACATGAATTCGGAATGCTTCAGCAATCTTCAACGCTTCAGCAGCAACATCAATATCTTTATCAACACAGCGAGCGAGGCCACACACACGGCTATTTTTGATATTGCGAGCGATGGTTTGTACAGATTCGAAGTCGCCAGGAGATGAAATCGGGAAACCAACTTCCATTACGTCAACACCCATACGTTCCAGCGCCATCGCAATTTGCAGCTTCTCTTTTACACTCAGACTTGCCTGTAATGCCTGCTCACCATCACGCAAAGTAGTATCGAAAATAATGACTTGTTGGCTCATGTTGTGGTCCTTTCTCGTCTTAGGGGCCCTTGCTACGAGCATAAAAAAACCCGCGCAGTGGCGCGGGTTTTTTCTGTCTGATGGCTTGAATCAACGTTCGATTTCGCCCACCAGCCTACCGCGCAAAGAAGTTGCGTTTAGTAGTAGACCTAGTAGGCGAATGGTGCGAATCATGTTTTCAAGCCCCAAGTGAATTCGTTATGCATTTATTGGTACTTGATCTGCCCTGCTGTGTCAACAATCGATTCTCTCAGGCACAGTTTTGGGGATAGTTAGGTGGGTGTGATGGTCAGTTATTTGTGCTGGTATATCAATTTTTCATAATATTTATAAAAGGTATGAAAAAGGACTGCTTACCGTTTAATGTGAAAATGAAATCATCAGAAACAATTAAAAATAATATGTTTGCTATCAGTTTCATTCATCATGATTATGATTTAAGGGGTTTATTCACGGTCATGACTCTATTTTAGGAATTTGTCTCCTTTCCTTATCACTCGATTACCAGTAGAACTATTGTTTCCGACCAGAGATGTTATCCATGATTGATATATAATTCATTGGGTGAATCATTGTGCGTAAAGTCATTTTGTGATTTCATTAGCCTGATTCAGGAATCAATTGACTGAAAGAAGTTATTTGCATCTTTATAGTTGTACCAGACTTGTCAGTAGCTAAAGCCGTGTTGGCGTGTCAGGGAACATGAATAAAAAATTATATTTTTATTTTTAAATGATGTTTTCAATCGTATTGATCAGCATGTTCTGCTTAGCAAGTGATAATAAGGATAGCCCGCAGAATTAATCTGTGAAAAAGGACGAACCATCTTAGTGGAGTTAGCCATGTCTGATAATTATGTAGAACAACCAACAGTTCATGATGGGTTTAAACCTCAACTACGTTCTGTTGATTTAAATTTATTAACTGTATTTGATGCTGTTATGCAAGTGCAGAATATTACCCGTGCAGCTCAAACTCTGGGGATGTCTCAGCCCGCAGTGAGTAATGCGGTAGCCCGATTGAAAATAATGTTCAATGATGAGCTATTCGTGCGGTATGGCCGAGGTATACAGCCTACGGCTCGCGCTTTCCAACTGTTTGGCTCCATCCGCCAGGCTTTACAGTTGGTACAGAATGAGTTGCCAGGAGCAGGCTTTGATCCAGGCTGCAGTGAAAGGGTGTTTAACATTTGTGTCAGCAGTCCTTTAGACAATTTTTTAACATCAGTTATCTTTAATAATGTGAAACGCTTTGCGCCAGGAATTCAGTTACTCTTTAAGTCGTCTTTAAATAAAGATATTGAACATCAATTGCGTTATCAGGAAACAGAGTTTGTTATTAGCTATACTGAATTTCGTCGTCCTGAGTTTACATGTATTCCATTATTTGAAGATGAAATGGTCCTGGTGGCTAGTAAGAAACATCCACGTTTAGTTAAACCATTAACTGAAGAAGATATTTATAACGAAAAACATGCGGTTGTTTCTCTGGAACGCTTTGCATCATTCAGTGCACCATGGTATCAAACAGCAGATAGACTATCCTGTATTGCCTATCAAGGCATGGCAATGACCAGCGTTTTAAATATTGTGTCGCAGACGCAACTGGTTGCGATAGCACCACGCTGGTTAGCAGAGGAGTTTTCTGACTCACTTAATTTGCAAACATTCCCATTGCCGCTAAAGGATAATACGGTCACTTGTTATTTATCGTGGCATGAAGCCGCCGGCCGCGATAAAGGGCACCAATGGATGGAGAAATTGCTGACCACGGTGTGTAGTAAATAGATTTAGAATCTTCTTCTGAGTTATCCGGATGGTTAAAACCATCCGGTTATCCTTCTTTTATTGGTTTTTGTAGTTTTTTCCGCTTTAGTTGATTTTGTGCTTTCTCTCCAGAACACCTGATAAATCGCGCGCTAATTAGATTTATCCTGCAAAGCCACCATTCGTAATATTTTCAGTCATCATTTCTCCTTATATTCAGAGCTTAACTCTGCCAGTCGAGGGTTTTGTAGTGGTCGCAAGAAAATCCCTGTTTGAGGCGTGAACATTGGTAATTGATTGCCTGATTTTCAACGGTTATGTTAGGTAACTATCAATAATAAAAAGACATATGCAGGGCGCAACAACCTGCCTCAACGACTTAGCTGAAATGATTTCGGTGGTCGGTCAAACACGTAAGCCTGGAGGCAAACCATGGAGATGTTGTCAGGAGCCGAGATGGTCGTCCGATCGCTTATCGATCAGGGCGTTAAACATGTATTCGGTTACCCAGGAGGCGCAGTACTCGATATCTATGATGCGCTTCATACTATTGGCGGCATTGATCACGTGCTGGTACGCCATGAACAAGCAGCAGTGCATATGGCTGATGGCCTGGCGCGTGCAACCGGCGAAGTAGGTGTCGTGCTGGTGACATCTGGTCCCGGTGCCACAAATGCGATTACAGGTATCGCCACTGCTTATATGGACTCCATTCCAATGGTGGTGCTTTCTGGTCAGGTTGCTACATCGCTGATTGGCTATGATGCATTCCAGGAGTGCGACATGGTGGGGATTTCGCGTCCGGTCGTGAAACACAGCTTTCTAGTCAAACAAGCAGAAGACATTCCTGGCATCATCAAAAAAGCCTTCTGGCTTGCTGCAAGTGGTCGCCCTGGGCCGGTTGTGGTCGATTTGCCAAAAGACATTATGAGTCCGGCAAATAAGTTCCCTTACAGTTACCCCGAAACAGTCAGTATGCGTTCTTACAACCCCACAACTCAGGGGCACAAAGGGCAAATTAAGCGCGCATTGCAAACCTTGCTGGCGGCGAAAAAGCCGGTCATGTATGTCGGTGGTGGAGCGATCACGTCTGGCTGCCATGATGAGCTGCTTGAGTTAGCCCAGAAGCTGAATATTCCGGTGGTCTCCTCTTTAATGGGTCTTGGCGTGTTTCCAGGGACTCATCGGCAGGCATTAGGCATGTTAGGTATGCACGGAACCTACGAAGCCAACATGGTGATGCACAACTCCGATGTAATTTTCGGTGTCGGTGTGCGCTTTGATGACCGAACCACCAACAATCTCGCGAAGTACTGCCCGAATGCGACAGTGCTGCATATTGATATCGACCCAACTTCTATTTCTAAAACTGTCGGTGCGGATATTCCTATTGTTGGCGATGCGCGTCAGGTTTTACAACAAATGCTGGAGCTGGTGGTGCAGGAAGATATGTCGCAATCCTGCGATGATATCCGTGACTGGTGGCACCAGATTGAGCAATGGCGTGCACGTCAGTGTCTGGAGTTTGATAGAACAAGCGATAAGATTAAGCCGCAGGCGGTGATTGAAACTATCTATCGTTTGACCAAAGGCGAGGCTTACGTCACCTCAGATGTCGGTCAGCACCAAATGTTTGCTGCACTTTATTACACCTTTGATAAACCTCGCCGTTGGATTAACTCTGGTGGCCTCGGCACTATGGGCTTTGGTTTGCCAGCCGCACTGGGTGTGAAGCTGGCATTGCCAGACGAAACCGTGGTTTGTGTTACAGGTGATGGCAGTATTCAAATGAATATCCAGGAACTCTCTACCGCGCTGCAATACGGTTTGCCGGTATTGGTGCTTAACCTCAACAACCGTTATCTCGGTATGGTGAAACAGTGGCAAGACATGATTTATTCTGGCCGCCATTCTCAATCCTACATGGAGTCGTTACCTGATTTTGTGCGCGTTGCGGAAGCTTATGGGCATGTTGGGATCAACATTAACGAGCCGCATGAACTAGAAAGCAAGTTGATCGAAGCGCTGGAGGCGGTAGGTAACCAGCGTCTGGTATTTGTCGACGTCGCAGTTGATGGCACTGAGCATGTGTACCCAATGCAGATCCGTGGCGGTGGTATGGATGAGATGTGGTTAAGCAAAACGGAGAGAACCTGATTATGCGCCGGATATTATCTGTATTACTCGAAAATGAGTCCGGGGCGCTGTCCCGTGTTATAGGCTTATTTGCTCAGCGCGGTTACAACATTGAAAGTCTGACCGTGGCTCCGACTGACGATCCCACCCTGTCTCGCATGACTATCCAAACGGTTGGTGATGCGAAAGTGTTGGAGCAGATTGAAAAGCAACTGCATAAACTAGTGGATGTCCTGCGTGTCAGCGAACTGGTGCAAGGGGCGCATGTCGAGCGTGAAATCATGCTGGTAAAAGTGCAGGCAAGTGGTTACGGGCGTGAAGAAGTGAAGCGCAACGCAGAAATCTTCCGTGGGCAAATCATTGATGTCACACCAACGCTCTACACGGTTCAACTGGCAGGAACCAGCGACAAACTGGATGCGTTCCTGAATACCATTCGTGAAGTGGCTAAGATTGTGGAAGTAGCACGCTCAGGTATTGTAGGCGTATCGCGTGGCGATAAGATTATGCGCTAGCCGGTAAAGGCGGCTAAATAATAAACCCGGTAAAACACGTACCGGGTTTTTTTTTGCAAATGGCGCAGCAACTGCCAGCAAAAGCGGTTGCCCGAGGTATTATTCTGCGCTTAGATGATAAAAATGAAACCATGACCAGGGTATGGTTATGGAAATCCTAAATAAGGGGCTACTGTGAAATTGGATGAAATCGCGCGCCTGGCTGGAGTTTCGCGCACCACGGCGAGCTACGTCATCAACGGTAAGGCAAAACAGTATCGCGTTAGCGATAAGACCGTTGAGAAAGTCATGGCAGTTGTACGCGAACATAACTACCACCCGAATGCTGTGGCTGCAGGATTACGTGCCGGGCGCACGCGTTCTATCGGATTAGTTATTCCAGACCTTGAGAACACAAGTTATACCCGTATCGCCAACTATCTGGAGCGTCAGGCTCGTCAGCGCGGATATCAGTTGCTTATCGCGTGCTCTGAAGACCAGCCAGATAATGAAATGCGTTGTATTGAGCATCTTCTACAACGCCAGGTTGATGCGATCATTGTTTCAACTTCATTGCCACCTGAACACCCTTTCTATCAGCGTTGGGCAAATGATCCGTTTCCTATCATCGCACTTGACCGTGCACTCGATCGTGAAAATTTCATCAGCGTAGTTGGAGCAGACCAGGAAGACGCGGAGATGCTGGCCAGCGAGCTGCGTACTTTCCCTGCTGAAACGGTTCTTTATCTTGGCGCGTTGCCGGAATTGTCAGTTAGTTACTTGCGTGAACAAGGTTTCCGCAGCGCGTGGAAAGATGATCCACGTGAAGTGCACTTCTTATATGCGAATAGTTATGAGCGTGAAGCCGCCGCGCAGCTTTTTGATAAGTGGTTGGAAACTCACCCAATGCCGCAGGCTCTGTACACCACTTCTTTTGCATTATTACAAGGTGTCATGGATGTAACATTGCGTCGTGAAGGGCATTTGCCTTCAGAGTTAGCTATTGCGACTTTCGGAGACAATGAGCTGCTTGATTTCCTGCAATGTCCAGTATTGGCTGTTGCGCAGCGCCACCGTGATGTAGCGGAACGAGTACTGGAATTAGTATTGGCAAGCCTCGATGAGCCACGTAAACCTAAGCCTGGATTAACCCGTATTCGTCGTAATCTATATCGCCGTGGCAGTTTAAGTCGCCACTAACAAGAGTTGGCAGTTACGGCTGCCATTCTTAATTAAGAATAATCCCGTTTTATTTCCCATGGTTATTCAGGTAATTATTTTTCATTGATAATAGACACTTCTCTTAATTCCAGAATCGATATAATTCCTCCTTCTGAATTATTTTGTTACATAGCAGTGTGTAAAAGTGCCCGATAATTAAACAATAGTTCTTAGTGAGCATTCAAACTAACCCGCAGCCCGCGTTTCGCCTGCATCTGGCGCTGTTATCCTGCAGAGAAATACCTTAAAATGCCGACCGCGTCGCAAACTGAACACTTCATATTTTACCTTGCAGGTTTTCAGTCGATTTAACGATATTTATGCTTATTGATCTTTTTTCTTTCAAATATTCATAACGTTAATTTTGCATCGTGGATGTAGCGCCTTTTCACGCCAGTCAATTATCAATCGCTTAGGAGATGAAAATTATTTCCATCAGCGTTGTAGCTTGCTTGACAAGGTTTTCCTCCGCTCCGTAAACTCCTTTGGGTGGGAATTTGTGGGTCAAAGTGGTGGAAAGGGGAATTTAAGGGTGAGGCTGGCATGTTCCGTGGGGCAACATTAGTCAATCTCGACAGCAAAGGGCGGCTTGCCGTACCTACCCGTTACCGGGATGCGCTTGTCGAAACCTCTGAAGGTCAGATGGTTTGTACCATCGACATTCATCACCCATGCCTGCTGCTTTATACCCTTCCCGAGTGGGAAATTATCGAACAAAAGCTAGCTCGTCTGTCGAGCATGAACCCGGTTGAACGTCGCGTGCAGCGACTATTACTGGGCCATGCCAGTGAATGTCAGATGGATAGCGCCGGGCGATTATTGCTGGCACCTGTTTTGCGCCAATACGCCGGGCTAACCAAAGAAGTGATGCTGGTTGGGCAGTTCAATAAGTTTGAACTGTGGGATGAAACGACCTGGCATCAACAGGTCAAGGAAGACATCGACGCTGAGCAGACTACGACGACTACCTTGTCGGACCGTCTGCAGGACTTGTCACTATAAATAATGATGGAAAATTTTAAACATACTTCAGTCCTGCTTGATGAGGCCGTGAATGGTCTCAACATTCGTCAGGATGGCATTTACATTGATGGCACGTTTGGCCGCGGTGGTCACTCTCGCTTGATTCTTTCCCAACTGGGACCAGAAGGGCGCCTGTTGGCAATCGACCGCGATCCTCAAGCGATTGAGGCTGCTAAGGCAATTGATGATCCGCGCTTCTCTATCATTCATGGACCTTTCTCTGAATTAGCTGAATACGCACGCGAACGCGACTTACTAGGCAAAATTGACGGCATCTTGTTGGATCTTGGCGTCTCTTCCCCACAACTTGATGATGCAGAACGCGGCTTCTCGTTTATGCGTGATGGCCCGTTGGATATGCGTATGGACCCGACTCGTGGCCAGTCAGCTGCGGAATGGTTGCTCAGTGCTGAAGAAGCAGATATCGCCTGGGTGATTAAAACCTTCGGTGAAGAAAAGTTTGGTAAACGTATTGCGCGCGCCATTATTGAGCGCAACCGCGAACAGCCAATGACACGCACTAAAGAACTTGCGACGGTTGTAGCTGCGGCAATGCCGGTTAAAGACAAATTCAAACACCCGGCCACGCGTACTTTCCAGGCTATTCGTATCTGGATAAACAGCGAACTTGAAGAGATCGAAAAGGCACTGAAAGGCTCGATTGAAACACTGGCAACGGGTGGGCGCCTGTCAATTATCAGTTTCCATTCTCTTGAAGACCGCATTGTTAAGCGCTTTATGCGCGAAAACACCCGTGGCCCACAGGTTCCTGCCGGTATCCCAATGACTGAAGCCCAGCTCAATAAGCTCGGTGGCAGATATTTAAAATCAATCGGCAAAATGATGCCTGGTGATGAAGAAGTGGCGGAAAACCCGCGCGCGCGTAGTTCGGTGCTGCGCATCGCTGAAAGGACGAACGCATGATCAGCAAAGTGGCAGAAGCCCTACATAAAGTTACTGGCCAGTTGAGCAGTGGCGAGCGGCATGCACTACCAGGAGTGATTGGTGGTGATTTGTTGCGTCATGGGAAACTACCACTGATCTTGTTCACCTCCATTATCATTACTGCCATTTTTGTTGTGACAACCGCTCACCACACCCGTCTGCTCACCGCTCAGCGTGAGCAAATGGTTGTGGAACGTGATGCGCTGGATATCGAATGGCGAAATCTGATTTTGGAAGAAAATGCACTGGGCGATCATAGCCGGGTGGAGCGGGTCGCAACGGAAAAGCTGCAATTGCAGCATGTTGACCCATCGCAGGAAAATATTGTAGTTCAGCAATAAGGAATCGCGTGGCAGATGAGAGCAGCGGCAAAAACGCTTAAACCGAAACGCCAGGAAGAACAGGCCAACTTTGTAAGTTGGCGTTTTGCGTTGCTTTGCGGTTGCATTTTGCTGGCGCTGGTTTTCTTGCTGGGGCGCGTTGCCTGGCTGCAAATCATTGCGCCAGATATGCTGGTTCGCCAGGGAGACATGCGCTCTTTGCGTGTGCAGGAAGTCTCTACTTCTCGTGGCATGATTAGCGATCGCGCTGGTCGTCCATTGGCAGTAAGCGTGCCGGTGAATGCGATTTGGGCCGATCCGAAAGAGCTGCATGATGCGGGTGGTATTACGCTGGATAACCGCTGGAAAGCGCTGGCGGATGCTCTGAAAATCCCTCTTGATCAACTGGCCTCCCGCGTTAACAGCAACCCGAAAGGCCGATTTATTTATCTCGCCCGTCAGGTGAACCCTGATATTGGCGATTACATCAAAAAACTCAAACTTCCCGGCATTCATTTACGTCAGGAATCTCGCCGTTACTACCCTTCTGGCGAAGTAACCGCTCACCTTATTGGCTTCACTAACGTTGATAGCCAGGGTATCGAGGGTGTTGAAAAAAGCTTCGACAAATGGCTAACCGGCCAACCGGGCGAGCGCATCGTGCGTAAAGACCGTTTCGGGCGTGTTATTGAAGACATTTCATCAACTGACAGCCAGGCCGCTCATAACCTCGCGTTGAGTATCGATGAACGTTTGCAGGCGTTAGTTTATCGCGAGCTAAACAATGCTGTTGCCTTCAACAAAGCGGAATCAGGTAGTGCGGTGCTGGTCGATGTAAGCACTGGCGAAGTGTTAGCGATGGCAAACAGTCCATCCTATAACCCAAATAATTTAAGCGGAACCCCGAAGGACATCATGCGTAATCGTACCATTACGGATGTTTTCGAGCCGGGTTCGACAGTGAAACCGATGGTGGTAATGACTGCGCTGCAACGTGGCGTGGTACGTGAAAATACCGTTCTGAATACCGTGCCGTACCGCATTAATGGTCATGAGATCAAAGATGTGGCGCGCTACAGCGAATTGACCCTTACCGGGGTGCTACAGAAGTCGAGTAACGTCGGGGTTTCTAAACTGGCGTTAGCGATGCCCTCCTCAGCGTTGGTAGATACTTACTCACGTTTTGGATTGGGAAAAGCGACCAACTTGGGGCTGGTCGGAGAACGCAGTGGCTTATATCCGCAAAAACAACGGTGGTCTGACATAGAGAGGGCCACCTTCTCTTTCGGCTACGGGCTAATGGTAACCCCGTTACAGTTAGCGCGAGTCTACGCAACGATTGGCAGCTACGGCGTGTATCGCCCACTGTCAATTACGAAGGTTGATCCACCGGTTCCGGGTGAACGTATTTTCCCTGAGCAGTTGGTTCGTACCGTCGTTCATATGATGGAAAGTGTGGCATTGCCTGGTGGTGGTGGTGTTAAAGCAGCCATCAAAGGCTACCGCATTGCAATCAAGACCGGTACGGCGAAAAAAGTCGGCCCGGACGGAAAATACGTCAACAAATACATTGCTTACACCGCAGGCGTAGCGCCAGCAAGTAACCCTCGATTTGCGCTGGTTGTGGTGATTAACGACCCACAGGCAGGGAAGTATTACGGTGGTGCCGTCTCTGCACCTGTGTTCGGTGCCATTATGGGCGGCGTTCTGCGCACCATGAATATCGAACCGGATGCTCTGGCGACAGGTGAAAAAAGTGAATTTGTAATTAATCAAAATGAGGGATCAGGTGGCAGATCGTAATTTGCGCGACCTTCTTGCTCCGTGGGTGCCACAAGCGCCGGAGAGAGCTCTGCGAGAAATGACACTCGATAGCCGCGTGGCGGCATCGGGCGACCTTTTTGTAGCTGTAGTCGGTCATCAGGCGGACGGGCGTCGATATATCCCGCAGGCAATAGCGCAAGGCGTAGCCGCTATCGTTGCTGAAGCTGAAGGCGAAGCAGTAGATGGCGAAATCCGTGAAATGCACGGTGTGCCGGTTATTTATCTGAGTCAGTTGCATCAACGACTTTCTGCTTTGGCTGGGCGTTTTTACAACGAACCCTCAAGTGCATTACGCCTGGTTGGCGTGACGGGCACTAATGGCAAAACGACTACTGCTCAGTTACTTGCACAGTGGAGCCAGTTATTAGGCGAAACCAGTGCCGTTATGGGTACTGTGGGCAATGGTTTACTCGGCAATGTGAAACCGACCGAAAACACCACTGGTTCTGCCGTTGACGTGCAGCATGTGCTGGCGGCTCTGGCTGATGAAGGCGCAAGCTTTGCGGCCATGGAAGTCTCCTCACACGGGCTGATTCAGCATCGTGTTTCTGCATTGAAATTCGCCGCCAGTGTGTTCACCAATCTCAGCCGCGATCACCTTGATTACCACGGTGATATGGCAGGTTATGAAGCGGCGAAGTGGTTGTTGTTCTCCGAACATGATTACGGTCATGCAATCATTAATGCCGATGATGAAATCGGACGCAATTGGTTAGCGCGTTTGCCTGATGCTGTTGCCGTTACGATGGAAAATAATTTGCAGCCAGGCTGTCGTGGCCGTTGGTTGAAAGCAACCAATGTGCATTATCACGATGGCGGGGCCACCATCCAGTTCAGCTCTTCATGGGGCGATGGAGAAATTGAAAGCCGCCTGATGGGGGCTTTTAACGTCAGTAACTTGTTGTTAGCGTTGGCAACCCTGTTAGTGCTGGATTACCCACTCGAAGAACTGCTGAAAACGGCTCCGAGCCTGCAACCGGTTTGTGGCCGCATGGAAGTTTTCGCAGCTCCTGGTAAGCCGACGGTTGTGGTGGATTATGCCCATACACCAGATGCGCTGGAAAAAGCCCTGCAGGCAGCTCGTCTACATTGTAGCGGCAAGCTGTGGTGTGTCTTCGGCTGTGGTGGCGACCGTGATAAAGGAAAGCGCCCAATTATGGGTGGGATCGCTGAACAGTATGCTGATGTTGTTGTTGTTACCGATGACAATCCTCGCACTGAAGAGCCAAAAGCGATCGTTGCCGATATTCTGATCGGTATGCTGGATGCGGGCCGTGTACATGTGGTTTCAGGCCGTGCTGAAGCCGTCACTAACGCGGTTATGCAAGCGCAAGAAAATGATGTGGTTCTGGTGGCAGGGAAAGGTCATGAGGACTATCAAATCGTAGGTGTACGCCGTCTGGACTACTCTGATCGTGTCACTGTCGCCCGTCTTTTGGGGGTTGTGGCATGATTCGCGTTTCATTGAGTCAACTCGCTACCATCCTGCATGGAGAGCTGCACGGTGCCGATATCGATATCATTGATGTTACTACCGACACGCGCAAATTAACGCAGGGCTGTCTGTTTGTCGCACTGAAAGGTGAGCGTTTTGATGCTCACGACTTTGCGCAAGATGCCGTTAAAGGTGGGGCAGGGGCGTTACTGGTTAGCCGCAAGTTAGCTATTGATGTCCCACAGCTTGTCGTTGCCGATACGCATCAGGCATTTGGCGAGCTCGGAGCCTGGGTGCGTCAGCAAGTTCCAACACGTATTGTCGCGCTGACCGGCTCTTCCGGCAAAACCTCTGTAAAAGAGATGACCGCGGCTATTTTGCGTGAATGCGGTAACACCTTATATACCGCTGGCAATCTGAATAACGATATTGGCGTGCCAATGACGTTGTTACGCCTGACGCCAGAACATGAATATGCGGTCATTGAGCTCGGTGCGAATCACCAGGGTGAAATCGCCTGGACTGTGAATCTCACGCGTCCGGAAGCTGCATTGGTAAATAACCTGGCGGCTGCACACCTGGAAGGGTTTGGGTCGCTTGCCGGTGTTGCAAAAGCAAAAGGCGAAATATTCGCTGGTTTGTCCGAGAACGGCATCGCTATTCTCAACGCAGATAATAATGACTGGCTGAACTGGCAGGAAGTGATTGGTGAGCGCAAAGTATGGCGTTTTTCACCGAATGCCACAGGCAGTGATTTTACTGCAACCAATGTGCACATCACCGCGCATGGCACCGATTTCACCATCAAAACACCAATGGGTGACGTTGATGTTACGCTCCCACTTCCTGGTCGCCATAACATAGCTAATGCGCTGGCTGCGGCCTCACTTGCGATGTCGGTAGGCGCTTCTCTGGGGGCGGTTAAAACCGGTCTGGCAGGGCTTAAAGCCGTACCTGGGCGTCTGTTCCCAATTCAACTTTCTGAAAACCAACTGCTACTCGACGACAGTTACAACGCCAATGTGGGGTCGATGACCGCTGCAGCGCAGGTGCTGTCTGAAATGCCGGGTTACCGTGTGATGGTGGTCGGTGACATGGGTGAGTTGGGTGCAGAGTCTGTGGAATGCCATCGTCAGGTGGGGGAAGCAGCAAAAGCATCAGGCATTGATTGCGTACTAAGCGTGGGCACACTGAGCGAAACAATCAGTACAGCCTCTGAAGTTGGCGAACATTTTACCGATAAGCCTTCTTTAATTGTGCGCCTGAGGGCGCTACTCGCAGAGCATTCAATGATTACCATTTTAGTGAAGGGTTCACGTAGTGCCGCCATGGAACAGGTCGTACACGCATTACAGGAGAATGGAACATGTTAGTTTGGCTGGCCGAACACTTGGTCAAATATTATTCCGGCTTTAACGTCTTTTCCTATTTGACGTTTCGCGCCATTGTCAGCCTGCTGACTGCTCTGTTCATCTCGTTATGGATGGGGCCACGTATGATTGCTCGTTTGCAGCAACTCTCCTTCGGCCAGGTCGTGCGTAACGACGGTCCGGAATCTCATTTCAGCAAACGCGGTACACCGACGATGGGCGGGATTATGATCCTGACTTCTATCGTTATCTCTGTGTTGATGTGGGCATATCCATCAAATCCCTATGTCTGGTGTGTGCTGTTCGTGCTGATTGGTTACGGAGTGATTGGCTTTATCGATGACTACCGCAAAGTGGTGCGTAAAGACACTAAAGGATTGATTGCACGGTGGAAATACTTCTGGATGTCTGTCATCGCGCTGGCTGTAGCCTTCACGATGTACAGCGTAGGGAAAGGAACGCCAGCCACCGAGCTGGTTGTGCCGTTCTTTAAAGACGTAATGCCACAGCTTGGTCTTTTCTACGTACTATTGGCGTACTTCGTTATCGTCGGTACTGGCAACGCAGTAAACCTGACCGATGGCCTGGATGGCCTGGCGATTATGCCAACTGTGCTGGTGGCATCTGGGTTTGCGCTGGTAGCCTGGGCAACGGGTAACATCAAATTTGCTGAATATCTGCATATTCCTTATTTACGTCATGCTGGGGAACTGGTCATTGTCTGTACGGCAATTGTTGGTGCGGGGCTTGGTTTCTTGTGGTTCAACACCTACCCGGCGCAAGTATTTATGGGTGACGTTGGCTCTTTAGCGCTTGGTGGCGCACTCGGAACTATCGCTGTGCTGCTGCGTCAGGAATTCCTGTTAGTCATTATGGGCGGCGTGTTTGTGGTTGAAACGCTGTCAGTCATCTTGCAAGTTGGCTCCTTCAAATTGCGCGGGCAGCGCATTTTCCGCATGGCCCCAATTCATCACCATTATGAATTGAAAGGTTGGCCGGAGCCGCGAGTCATTGTGCGCTTCTGGATTATTTCGCTGATGCTGGTCCTGATTGGCCTGGCTACCCTGAAGGTGCGTTAACTATGACTGATTACCAGGGTAAAAACGTCGTCATTATCGGATTGGGCCTCACCGGCCTGTCTTGCGTGGACTTTTTCCTTGCACGTGGTGTTACGCCACGTGTGATGGACACCCGCATTTCACCACCGGGTCTTGAGAAATTGCCTGAATCGGTGGAGCGACATACTGGCTCACTCAATGAAGACTGGTTGTTAGCGGCTGACTTGATTATTGCCAGCCCTGGTATCGCTGTAGCTCATCCCGCTTTGACCCGTGCAGCAGATGCTGGCGTTGAGATTGTGGGTGATATCGAACTCTTTTGTCGTGAAGCACAAGCTCCGATTGTGGCGATTACTGGCTCTAATGGTAAAAGCACCGTCACCACGTTAGTCGGTGAAATGGCTAAAGCAGCTGGTGTGAATGTAGGTGTCGGTGGAAATATTGGCCTACCTGCGTTAATGCTGCTGGAACCAAATCGTGAGCTTTATGTGCTTGAGCTATCCAGTTTTCAGTTGGAAACCACCTTTAGCCTGAAAGCTGCTGCGGCGACGATTCTTAACGTCACTGAAGACCACATGGACAGATATCCGTTTGGTCTGCAGCAGTATCGTGCAGCCAAATTACGTGTTTATGAAAACGCCGCTGTCTGTGTAGTCAACGCAGATGACGCGCTGACGATGCCTGTGCGCGGTGCAGACGAACGCTGCATCAGCTTTGGCGTCGACGTAGGTGACTATCACCTTAATCACCAGCAAGGCGATATCTGGCTGCGGGTAAAAGGTGAGAAAATACTCAACACCAAAGAGATGAAAGTGGTTGGTCGCCATAACTACACCAACGCGCTTGCTGCATTGGCGCTGGCTGATGCGGTGAAACTTCCTCGCTCCAGTAGCTTGAAAGCACTTACAACATTTACCGGCCTTGCTCATCGCTTCCAGCTCGCCTGGGAACGTAACGGCGTGCGCTGGATTAACGATTCTAAAGCGACCAATGTTGGTAGCACTGAAGCGGCGCTAAATGGCTTGAAAGTTGAGGGTACTCTGCATCTATTGTTGGGTGGTGATGGCAAATCTGCTGATTTCTCTTCACTTGCTCAATACCTGCAAGGCTCTGCAATTCGTCTTTACTGCTTTGGTCGCGATGGTGCTGAACTTGCTGCATTGCGTCCGGATGTTGCTGAGCAAACTGAAACGATGGAACAGGCGATGAAATTAATCGCCTCTCGTGTCAAGGCGGGTGATATGGTCCTGCTTTCCCCTGCTTGTGCAAGCCTCGATCAGTTCAAAAACTTTGAGCAACGTGGTGACCAATTCACCTTACTTGCGAAGGAGCTTGGTTGATGCGTTTATCTCTCCCTCGCCTGCGTATGCCTCGCGTGCCTGGATTTGCCATCCTGGGCTGGTTGGGCTCGGCGCTTAAAGGCTGGGTGATGGGCACCAAAGAAGCGGACTCCAATAACATCGTGATGTATGACCGCACGTTGTTATGGCTGACTTTCGGGTTAGCTGCTGTCGGTTTCATTATGGTGACATCTGCATCTATGCCAGTAGGGCAGCGCCTGGCCAATGATCCCTTCCTGTTCGCAAAACGTGATGGGTTGTACATCGTTCTGGCTTTTGCGCTGGCAATGGTGACATTACGCCTGCCGATGGATTTCTGGCAGCGTCACAGTACCGCAATGCTGTTGCTATCAATCGCTATGCTTTTGATTGTACTGGTTGTTGGTAGCTCGGTTAACGGTGCATCACGTTGGATTGCTTTCGGCCCGTTGCGTATTCAGCCAGCCGAGTTCACGAAACTGTCGTTGTTCTGTTATCTCGCCAACTATCTGGTTCGTAAGGTTGATGAAGTGCGTAATAACCTGCGTGGCTTCCTCAAACCGATGGGCGTCATTCTGGTATTAGCCGTGCTACTGCTGGCGCAGCCTGACCTTGGTACTGTGGTTGTGCTGTTTGTTACCACGCTGGCGATGCTGTTCCTGGCAGGGGCTAAACTCTGGCAGTTCCTGGCCATTATCGGTATGGGTATCTCAGCCGTTATTCTGCTGATCCTTGCCGAGCCGTATCGTATCCGCCGCGTAACATCATTCTGGAACCCATGGGATGACCCATTTGGTAGTGGCTACCAGCTAACACAGTCTCTGATGGCATTTGGTCGCGGCGAATTGTGGGGGCAGGGCTTAGGTAACTCAGTTCAAAAACTCGAGTATTTACCAGAAGCACATACCGACTTCATCTTCTCAATTATCGCTGAAGAGCTGGGATATATCGGTGTGGTACTAGCTTTATTGATGGTATTCTTCGTGGCTTTTCGTGCGATGTCCATCGGTAAACGTGCATTAGAAATGGACCAGCGTTTTGCGGGCTTCTTAGGTTGTTCAATCGGAGTCTGGTTTAGTTTCCAGGCACTGGTCAACGTTGGTGCGGCAGCGGGGATGTTGCCAACCAAAGGCCTGACATTACCACTGATCAGTTATGGTGGTTCGAGCCTGTTAATTATGTCTACAGCAATCATGATGTTGCTGCGTATTGATCATGAAACACGTCTTGCCAAAGCGCAGGCGTTTACGAAGGGTGTGCGATGAGTAATCAAACCCGGCGGTTAATGGTGATGGCTGGCGGGACTGGCGGGCATGTCTTCCCGGGTCTCGCGGTGGCACATCACTTAATGGCTCAGGGCTGGCAAGTACGCTGGCTCGGAACTGCCGATCGTATGGAAGCTGACTTAGTTCCTAAACATGGAATTGAGATCGATTTTATTCGTATTTCTGGCTTGCGTGGCAAAGGCCTGAAAGCAATGTTGCTGGCGCCGGTTCGTATTTTCAATGCCTGGCGTCAGGCGCGGGCCATTATGAAAGCCTGGCATCCGGACGTGGTTCTGGGGATGGGCGGTTATGTATCCGGCCCTGGCGGCCTGGCGGCCTGGTCGCTTGGTATTCCGGTGGTGTTGCACGAGCAAAACGGTATTGCCGGGTTAACCAACAAATGGCTTTCAAAGATCGCTAAAAAAGTGATGCAGGCATTTCCGGGCGCATTCCCAAATGCTGACGTAGTAGGCAATCCGGTACGTAACGATGTGCTGGCTTTACCATTGCCACAAGAACGTTTTGCCGGGCGCAATGGTCCTGTGCGGGTATTAGTTGTTGGTGGTTCTCAGGGCGCAAGAGTGCTGAATCAGATCATCCCGCAGGTTGCTGGTCGACTGGACGATGCCATCACCATTTGGCACCAGAGTGGCAAAGGTGGTGAGGAATTTGTTAAGCAAGGTTATGCCGAAGTCGGACAGTCTCAGCATAAAGTGACCGAATTTATTGATGATATGGCCGCCGCTTATGCGTGGGCCGATGTCGTGGTTTGTCGCTCCGGTGCATTAACCGTTAGCGAAGTCGCGGCGGCAGGGTTACCTGCACTGTTTGTACCCTTCCAGCACAAAGACCGGCAGCAATACTGGAATGCGCTGCCGTTGGAAAAAGCTGGAGCGGCAAAAATACTGGAGCAACCGCAGTTTACCGTGGATGCCGTTACCCAAACTCTCGCCGGGTGGGACAGAGCAACGTTATTGGCAATGGCTGAACGTGCGCGTGCTGTATCCATTCCTGATGCCACAGAGCGGGTAGCAAAAGAAGTGAGCGCCGCAGCACTGGCGTAATCATTGTGGGTGGCTGTGTTGCCCATGAATATTTGAAGTAATGGCGTTCGACGCTGCAGGTTAGAGAATGAATACACAACAACTGGCGAAACTGCGTTCTATCGTGCCCGAGATGCGTCGCGTCCGGCACATTCACTTTGTTGGCATCGGCGGCGCCGGTATGGGCGGTATTGCCGAAGTTTTAGCTAACGAAGGTTACCAGATCAGTGGGTCTGATCTGGCTCCGAACCCGGTCACTCAGCAGTTGTCGGCGCTGGGCGCCACGATTTATTTCAATCATCGCCCGGAAAACGTGCTCGATGCGAGCGTTGTAGTGGTTTCTACCGCGATCTCTATGGATAACCCGGAAATTGTTGCGGCCCATGAAGCTCGTATTCCCGTTATTCGTCGTGCCGAAATGTTGGCCGAGCTGATGCGTTTTCGTCATGGCATCGCGATTGCCGGTACGCACGGTAAAACGACCACTACAGCGATGATTTCTAGTATTTATGCAGAAGCAGGACTCGATCCTACTTTTGTGAACGGTGGCCTGGTAAAAGCGGCGGGAACACATGCGCGTTTAGGTCACAGCCGTTACCTGATTGCAGAAGCCGATGAGAGTGATGCGTCATTCCTCCATTTGCAGCCGATGGTTTCTGTGGTGACAAATATCGAAGCTGACCACATGGATACTTACCAGGGTGACTTCGAGAATTTAAAGCAGACGTTTATTAACTTCCTGCATAACTTACCGTTCTATGGTCTTGCAGTAATGTGTGTCGATGATCCGGTTATTCGCGAGTTGTTGCCGCGCGTAGGTCGCAAAATCACTACGTACGGTTTTAGCGAAGATGCGGATGTGCGCATTGAAAGCTATCAGCAGAAAGGGGCTCAGGGACACTTTACTATTTCGCGTCAGGATAAACCTGCGTTGCACGTTACCCTGAATGCACCTGGCCGCCACAATGCACTAAATGCGGCTGCTGCGGTGTCTGTAGCCACAGAAGAAGGTATTGATGATGCTGACATTCTGCGTGCACTGGAAAGCTTCCAGGGAACTGGTCGCCGCTTTGATTTCCTGGGCGAATATCCACTCGCGCAGGTGAATGGCAAAGAAGGTACTGCCATGCTGGTGGATGACTACGGTCACCATCCGACAGAGGTCGATGCAACCATTAAGGCGGCGCGTGCGGGTTGGCCGGATAAAAATCTGGTCATGATTTTCCAGCCGCACCGTTTCACTCGTACCCGTGATTTGTACGATGATTTTGCTAACGTGTTGTCTCAGGTAGATTCGTTGCTGATGCTGGATGTTTATTCTGCTGGCGAAGCTGCAATTCCGGGTGCTGATAGCCGTTCACTGTGTCGTACCATTCGTGGGCGTGGAAAAGTTGACCCCATTCTGGTACCAGATGCCAGTCAGATTGCGGACATTTTAGCGCCAGTTTTGACGGGAAATGACCTGATCCTGGTGCAAGGTGCTGGGAATGTCGGGAAAGTTGCCAGAAACCTGGCTGAATTTAAATTGCAGTCCCACACTAAGGAGAGCGAATAAAATGGCTGATAAAATCGCTGTCCTGCTGGGCGGTACTTCCGCTGAACGTGAGGTTTCATTGCAATCAGGCGCTGCAGTTCTTGCAGGCCTCAGAGAGGCAGGAATTGATGCGCACGAAGTCGATCCTAAAAATACGCCAGTTACTGAACTGAAAGCGCAGGGCTTTGACAAAGTATTTATTGCCTTACATGGCCGTGGCGGAGAGGACGGAACGCTGCAGGGTTTGCTTGAACTCCTAAAGTTGCCTTACACCGGTAGCGGCGTGATGGCTTCTGCTGTCAGTATGGATAAACTGCGTACCAAATTGCTGTGGAAAGGTGCTGATTTACCGGTTGCTCCATGGGTTGCGCTAAGCCGCGGTGATGTTGAAGCTGGCATTTGTGCAGCTACAGTCGAACGCATCGCAAGCTTAGGGTTGCCAGTCATTGTTAAGCCAAGCCGTGAAGGCTCAAGCGTTGGTATGTCTAAGGTTGATAATGTTTCAGCACTGCCAGCAGCGCTTGAATTAGCCTTTGAGCATGACGAAGAAGTGCTAATCGAAAAATGGCTAAGCGGCCCCGAATACACGGTTGCGATTGTAGGCGAAGAAATATTATCGTCAATTCGTATCCAACCCGCCGGAATTTTCTATGATTATGAGGCGAAGTATCTCTCTGATGAGACACAATATTTCTGCCCGAGCGGTTTAATTGAGCCGCGCGAGCAAGAATTGCAGGCTTTAGTGCTGCAAGCCTGGCAAGTTTTGGGTTGCAGTGGTTGGGGGCGCGTAGATGTCATGCTTGATAGCGATGGCCAGTTTTATCTACTGGAAGTAAATACTTCTCCGGGGATGACCAGCCATAGTTTAGTGCCGATGGCGGCACGCCAGGCCGGGATGACGTTTTCTCAACTGGTAGTCCGTATTCTGGAGTTGGCAGACTGATATGTCGCAAGCAGCTCTGAATACGCGTAATCGCCAGGAAGAAGAGGAAACCAGTTCTCGTCGCAGTAATGGTGGGCGGCTGGCCGGGATTATTTTCCTGAGCGCAGTACTGTTTACGGTATTTATCGGCGGCTGGATCGTAGTCGGCTGGATGGAAAATGCTCAGCGTCTGCCGCTATCAAAGTTGGTGGTTACTGGTGAACGGCACTACACCCGTAATGATGATATTCGTCAGTCAATTCTGGCACTTGGGCCCCCGGGCACCTTTATGACCCAGGATGTGAATATCATCCAGCAGCAAATTGAACGTTTGCCATGGATTAAGCAGGCGAGTGTCAGAAAGCAGTGGCCGGACGAACTGAAGATTCATCTGGTCGAATACGTACCCATCGCGCGCTGGAATGATCAGCATATGATTGATGCGCAGGGAAATTCGTTTAGCGTTCCGGCGGAACGTTCTGCAAAACAGAATTTACCTATGTTATCCGGCCCAGAAGGCAGTGAAGGTGAAGTGTTGGAAGGCTTCCGTGACATGGGCGCAGTGCTGGCAAAGGATAAATTTACGTTGAAAGAAGCGGCGATGACCGCTCGTCGTTCCTGGCAATTGACGTTGAATAATGGCATTAAGCTCAACCTGGGCCGGGGCGATACGATGAAACGCTTGAGTCGCTTTGTGGAACTTTACCCTGTTCTGCAGCAGCAAGAGCAAGCCGACAATAAAAGGATTAGTTATGTCGACTTGCGTTATGACTCAGGCGCGGCAGTAGGCTGGCAGCCTGCTCCCGTAGTAGAACAACCTAATCCTAATCAGCAACAGAATCAGGCACAGGCAGAATAACAATGATCAAGGCGACGGACAGAAAACTGGTAGTAGGACTGGAGATCGGTACCGCAAAGGTTGCCGCTTTAGTAGGGGAAGTTCTGCCTGACGGTATGGTCAATATTATTGGCGTGGGCAGTTGCCCATCGCGTGGTATGGACAAGGGTGGCGTAAACGATCTTGAGTCAGTCGTTAAATGCGTTCAACGTGCGATAGACCAAGCCGAGTTGATGGCTGATTGCCAGATATCCTCGGTCTACCTTGCGCTGTCAGGTAAGCATATTAGCTGTCAAAATGAGATTGGTATGGTGCCAATCTCTGAAGAAGAAGTGACACAGGAAGACGTTGAGAACGTTGTTCACACCGCAAAGTCGGTGCGCGTACGTGACGAACATCGTGTTTTGCATGTAATCCCGCAAGAATACGCGATTGACTACCAGGAAGGCATCAAAAATCCTGTAGGTTTATCGGGTGTACGTATGCAGGCTAAAGTGCACTTGATTACTTGCCACAACGATATGGCTAAAAACATCGTCAAAGCTGTTGAACGATGTGGTCTCAAAGTTGACCAACTGATTTTTGCAGGTCTTGCAGCAAGCTATGCAGTATTGACCGAAGATGAACGTGAATTAGGGGTCTGCGTAGTAGATGTCGGTGGTGGTACTATGGACATCGCGGTTTACACTGGCGGCGCACTGCGCCACACCAAAGTTATCCCTTATGCAGGGAATGTGGTGACCAGCGATATCGCATATGCTTTCGGCACCCCACCGAGTGATGCTGAAGCCATTAAAGTGCGCCATGGGTGCGCGCTGGGTTCGATAGTTGGTAAAGACGAAAACGTTGAAGTGCCAAGCGTAGGTGGACGTCCACCGCGTAGCTTACAACGCCAGACGCTCGCTGAAGTCATCGAGCCTCGTTATACCGAGCTGTTGAACCTGGTAAACGAAGAGATTTTGCAGTTACAAGAACAACTTCGCCAGCAAGGTGTAAAGCACCACCTGGCCGCGGGGATTGTTTTGACAGGCGGTGCCGCGCAAATTGAAGGCCTGGCAGCCTGTGCGCAACGGGTGTTCCATACTCAAGTACGTATAGGACAACCGCTAAATATTACAGGTCTGACTGATTATGCCCAGGAGTCTTATTACTCCACAGCAGTCGGCTTGCTGCACTACGGGAAAGAAACTCATCTCAGTGGTGAAGCAGAAGTGGAAAAACGAACCTCTGTCGGCTCATGGATTAAGCGAATCAACAGCTGGCTGAGAAAAGAGTTTTAATTTTTATAAGAGACCAGACAAAATTAGCGGTCTCAGGCGACAGGCACAAAACGGAGAGAAACTATGTTTGAACCTATGGAACTGACCAACGACGCGGTGATTAAAGTCATCGGCGTCGGTGGTGGCGGCGGTAATGCCGTTGAACACATGGTGCGTGAACGCATCGAAGGTGTTGAATTCTTTGCAGTGAATACTGATGCTCAAGCGTTACGTAAAACTGCTGTAGGCCAGACTATCCAGATTGGTAATGGTATTACCAAAGGTCTGGGTGCTGGAGCGAACCCTGAGGTGGGTCGTACCGCTGCGGAAGAAGATCGCGATGCGTTACGTGCGGCCCTTGAAGGCGCAGACATGGTATTTATCGCTGCAGGTATGGGTGGTGGTACAGGTACAGGTGCTGCACCTGTAGTGGCAGAAGTGGCCAAAGATCTAGGTATCCTGACCGTCGCTGTTGTGACTAAGCCTTTCAACTTTGAAGGCAAGAAGCGCATGGCATTCGCGGAGCAGGGTATTGCTGAGCTCTCTAAGCATGTCGACTCCTTGATCACCATCCCTAACGACAAATTATTGAAAGTGCTGGGTCGTGGTATTTCTTTGCTTGACGCTTTTGGCGCAGCAAACGATGTGCTTAAAGGCGCAGTGCAAGGTATCGCAGAACTGATTACTCGTCCGGGTCTGATGAACGTCGACTTTGCTGACGTGCGTACCGTAATGTCCGAAATGGGTTATGCCATGATGGGCTCTGGTGTTGCAAGTGGCGAAGACCGTGCTGAAGAAGCGGCAGAAATGGCGATTTCCAGCCCACTGTTGGAAGACATCGATCTGTCCGGCGCTCGTGGCGTTCTGGTCAACATCACCGCTGGCTTCGACCTGCGTCTGGATGAGTTCGAAACTGTGGGTAACACCATTCGTGCGTTCGCATCTGATAACGCGACTGTGGTTATCGGTACTTCTCTGGACCCAGAGATGAACGACGAACTGCGTGTAACTGTTGTTGCAACCGGTATTGGCATGGACAAACGTCCAGAAATTACCCTTGTGACCAACAAACAGACTCAGCAGCCAGTTATGGATCGCTACCAGCAACACGGTATGGCCCCGCTTCAGCAAGAGCAGAAGCCTGCTGCCAAGGTAGTTAATGACAATACGCCACAAACGACGAAAGAGCCTGATTATCTGGATATTCCAGCGTTTTTGCGCAAGCAAGCTGATTAAGAATAAACCGGAATTTGGGGAACTGCGCTCTTTGTGCTAAACTGGCCCACCGATTGTGATATACACTTCGGTTGGATAGTTAATTTGGCGAGATTATACGATGATCAAACAAAGGACTCTTAAACGTATCGTTCAGGCGACTGGTGTCGGTTTACATACCGGCAAGAAAGTCATGCTGACGTTACGCCCTGCGCCGGCAAATACCGGGGTCATCTATCGTCGCACTGACTTGAATCCTCCGGTAGATTTTCCGGCAGATGCCAAATCTGTGCGTGATACCATGCTCTGTACTTGCCTGGTGAACGAGCACGATGTGCGGATTTCTACCGTTGAGCATTTGAATGCCGCCCTTGCGGGATTAGGTATTGATAACATCATTATTGAAGTCAATGCCCCTGAAATCCCTATCATGGACGGTAGTGCAGCGCCATTCGTCTACCTGCTGCTTGATGCCGGGATTGACGAATTAAACTGTGCGAAGAAATTTGTACGCGTCAAAGAAACAGTGCGCGTTGAAGACGGCGATAAATGGGCTGAATTCAAGCCGTATAATGGTTTCTCGTTGGATTTCACCATCGACTTTAACCATCCGGCGATTGATGCCAGCACCCAACGTTACAGCATGAACTTCTCTGCCGACGCTTTCATGCGCCAGATTAGCCGTGCTCGTACCTTCGGTTTCATGCGTGATATCGAATATCTGCAGTCCCGTGGTTTGTGCCTGGGCGGTAGCTTCGATTGTGCCATCGTTGTTGACGATTATCGCGTACTGAACGAAGACGGCTTGCGTTTTGAAGATGAATTCGTTCGTCACAAAATGCTCGATGCGATTGGTGACTTGTTCATGTGCGGCCACAACATTATCGGCGCGTTTACTGCCTATAAGTCAGGTCATGCACTGAATAACAAATTGCTTCAGGCTGTTCTGGCGAAGCAGGAAGCCTGGGAATGGGCAACCTTCGAAGACGATGCTGAGCTTCCGTTAGCGTTCAAAGCACCGAAAATGGTTCTGGCATAACACCAGAATTATTTATTGCGACTGGTTTCATTGGTACTCTCTCCGGCCAATGATGCCAGTCGTTCTATTATTGCCTTTAATTTTTTCGGGCTACGCTCAGCCACCATTCTTAGTGCCTCAGCACTTTGCTGACTCAGAACTCTGTTAACCCCTTCAGTTTTACCCTTCACTGTTTGAATGCTGTTTTCTTGTACTGATTCTTGCCCAATTGCAGCCAGTGATGGATTAATCCTGATGTCGATTGATGTCAATGATGGTAATATTTGTGCACGTAATGCACTCAGTAGCGTGGCTTGTTCATAGCGTAAACGCATCAGCCAGCTAGCATTTGCAGTTTCAAGTACGAGAATGCCTTGTCGGAAATTTGCTACCCGGCACCAGGGATGTAGTTGAGCGGGTAATATCCCTTTCACCGCCCTGTTAAGCCTAAGTAGTGCAGTTGCGCGTTGTTGCACGTTTTGCAACACGCTTTCGGCTCCAGCATCATCGAACAAATGATCTAAAGATTGTGGGCGACTATCACGCATACATAATGCTCCGGCGGATAAAGTGATTGGTATTCTAAATTGTTGGCGACAGTTTGGCAGACGTTATTTCTGGCCGCATCTCTTATTGGGGATGGTCGCGGCAAGTTTCGGCATGCCTGCGCTCGGTCAAAATACCGAGCCAACTGCACCTGCTGAAACCGCCACCAGTAGTAGCCACGATTACCTCAACAAGGTCAGCTTCAATAGTCTGGCATTATTGCAGGAAAGTACCCGCCGACCATCATTTAGTGTCGATTACTGGCATCAGCATGCAATTCGAACAGTAATACGCCACCTTTCTTTTGCTATGGCGCCGCAAACGCAGCCAGTAGCACAAGAGAGTTTGCCACTTCAGGCACATAAGCTCGCTTTACTGAACACGCTCAGCGCGCTGCTCACCCAGGAAAGTAAACCCCCAGTTATTGTGCGTCATACTGCACTTTGGCAATCGCCAGCTGTCGAGACTTTTAGTCCTGCCATTTGGATAAGCCAGGTCCAGGGTATTCGCGCTGGCCCACAACGCCTCAGCTAAACCCCATTTCCTTTAATTATAACGTTATTTTTAGCTCTGCCCTGACGGTAGGCGTTTGAGAATTAATTATGCTAATCAAATTATTAACAAAAGTTTTCGGTAGCCGTAACGACCGCACCCTGCGCCGTATGCGTAAAGTTGTAAACCTTATCAATGCTATGGAACCGGAAATTGAAAAACTTTCCGATGATGAACTAAAAGCAAAAACTGGCGAATTCCGTGCGCGTCTTGAGAAAGGCGAAGTGCTGGAGAATCTGATTCCGGAAGCTTTTGCTGTTGTTCGTGAAGCGAGTAAACGTGTATTTGGCATGCGCCACTTCGATGTACAGTTGCTCGGCGGTATGGTTCTGAATGAGCGTTGTATCGCAGAGATGCGTACTGGTGAAGGTAAAACACTGACTGCAACTCTGCCTGCATACCTGAATGCATTAAGCGGCCGTGGTGTTCACGTTGTTACAGTGAACGACTATCTGGCCCAGCGTGATGCTGAAAACAACCGTCCTTTATTCGAATACCTTGGCTTGAGTGTTGGCATCAACTTGCCAAACATGCCGGCACCTGCAAAGCGCGAAGCTTATGCAGCGGACATCACTTACGGCACCAACAACGAATACGGCTTTGACTACCTGCGCGACAACATGGCGTTCAGTCCTGAAGAACGCGTTCAGCGCAAACTGCACTACGCATTGGTGGATGAGGTTGACTCAATTCTTATCGATGAAGCGCGTACACCGCTTATCATCTCCGGTCCAGCTGAAGACAGCTCCGAGATGTACCGCAAAGTAAACAAAATCATCCCGAGCCTGATCCGTCAGGAAAAAGAAGATTCTGATACTTTCCAGGGCGAAGGCCACTTCTCGGTGGATGAAAAATCTCGTCAGGTAAACATTACTGAACGTGGTCTGGTACTGGTTGAAGAGTTGCTGGTTCAGGAAGGCATTATGGAAGAAGGCGAGTCTTTGTACTCCCCAACTAACATTATGCTGATGCACCACGTGACTGCTGCACTGCGTGCGCATGTGCTGTTCACCCGTGACGTTGACTATATTGTTAAAGATGGTGAAGTCATCATCGTCGATGAACATACCGGTCGTACCATGCAAGGCCGCCGTTGGTCTGATGGCTTGCACCAGGCTGTCGAAGCTAAAGAAGGCGTCGATATACAGAACGAAAACCAGACGCTGGCATCCATCACCTTCCAGAACTACTTCCGTCTGTATGAAAAACTGGCGGGTATGACGGGTACTGCGGATACCGAAGCGTTCGAATTCAGCTCTATCTACAAGCTCGATACCATCGTTGTGCCAACTAACCGCCCAATGATTCGTAAAGACATGCCTGATCTGGTCTACATGACCGAACTGGATAAAATCGGCGCGATTATCGAAGACATCAAAGAACGTACCACTAACGGTCAGCCAGTCCTGGTGGGTACTATCTCCATCGAGAAATCCGAAGTTGTCTCTGCTGAGTTGACTAAAGCGGGTATTAAACACAACGTTCTGAACGCCAAGTTCCACGCTAACGAAGCGGGTATCGTTGCTCAGGCCGGTTACCCAGCCGCCGTGACCATCGCAACCAACATGGCAGGCCGTGGTACGGATATCGTATTGGGTGGTAGCTGGCAGGCAGAAGTTGCTGAGCTTGAAAACCCAACCCCTGAGCAAATCGCGCAGATTAAAGCTGACTGGCAAGTTCGTCATGATGCGGTTCTGGCATCGGGTGGCTTGCACATCATTGGTACTGAGCGTCACGAATCTCGCCGTATCGATAACCAGCTCCGTGGCCGTTCCGGTCGTCAGGGTGATGCGGGTTCATCTCGCTTCTACCTGTCTATGGAAGACTCACTGATGCGTATTTTCGCATCGGATCGTGTTTCAGGCATGATGCGTAAACTCGGTATGAAACCGGGCGAAGCGATTGAACACCCATGGGTTACTAAGGCAATTGCTAACGCCCAGCGTAAAGTTGAAAGCCGTAACTTCGATATTCGTAAACAGCTTCTGGAATACGATGATGTGGCCAACGATCAGCGTCGTGCGATCTACAGCCAGCGTAACGAATTGCTGGATGTGAGCGACGTTAGCGAAACCATCAATAGCATCCGCGAAGACGTCTTTAAAGTGACTATTGACGCACACATTCCACCGCAATCACTGGAAGAAATGTGGGATGTCGAAGGTCTGGAAGAGCGTCTGAAAAACGACTTTGATCTTGAGCTGCCAATTAAAGAGTGGCTGGATAAAGAGCCGGAGCTGCATGAAGAAACACTGCGTGAGCGTATTTTGCAAAACGCTATCGAAGTGTATCAGCGCAAAGAAGAAGTGGTTGGTGTTGAAATGATGCGTCACTTCGAAAAAGGCGTCATGTTGCAGACTCTGGATTCACTGTGGAAAGAGCACCTTGCAGCAATGGATTATCTACGCCAGGGTATCCACTTGCGTGGTTATGCGCAAAAAGATCCTAAGCAAGAATACAAGCGTGAGTCTTTCGCCATGTTTGCATCAATGCTTGAAGCGCTGAAATATGAAGTGATCAGTACGCTGAGTAAGGTACAGGTTCGTATGCCTGAAGAAGTTGAGGCAATGGAACAGCAGCGCCGTGAAGAAGCTGAGCGCCTGGCACAGATGCAACAGCTGAGCCACCAGGATGACGAAACACTGGCTGCAGAATCATTGGCAGCAGAAACGGGTGAGCGCAAAGTGGGTCGTAACGATCCGTGCCCATGCGGTTCTGGTAAGAAATTCAAACAGTGTCATGGCCGTTTAAGCTAAGAACGTAATTGTCGATAAAGGCGCAGCTTGCTGCGCCTTTTTTCTATGGAGCATCTGCATAAAAATGAAACAACTACAAATCGCCGTCGGTATCATCCGCAATCAAACGGGTGAAATTTTCATTACTCAAAGAGCGGCTGATGCGCATATGGCCAACAAGCTTGAGTTTCCCGGAGGGAAGATTGAAGCCGATGAAACGCCTGAACAAGCATTAGTCCGTGAGCTTCAGGAAGAGACAGGTATCACAGCCACTGATTTCACGCTGTTTGATAAACTGGCTTATCAGTTTCCGGACAGGCACATCACACTGTGGTTTTTCATGGTGGAAAGCTGGGAAGGCGAGCCGTGGGGCAAAGAAGGGCAACCGGGTCAATGGATTGCGCAAAATGCGCTGGTGGCATCAGATTTTCCACCAGCCAATGAACCGGTAATTAGCAAATTACAGCAAGGTTAACGTAGGTCTTCTTCACTCCAGTCGTCGCTTTCTGATAAATCGCCGCTGCTAGGAATTCGTTTTTCTTCGGCGGCCCATTCACCTAAGTCAATCAACTGGCAGCGTTTGCAGCAAAATGGGCGATAGGGGCTCGTTTCATCCCAGATGACAACTTTACCGCAGCCCGGGCAATTCACTTTTATTGTTTCAGTCATGTTGGCTCCTTAACAGCACGCCAGCTCAAAATCGAGACGTTCTGGGATGAGTCCATTTTCGCTATCTAGCGGCAGGAAACGGATCGCAAAACGGCTCTTATGGCCAGAAACTTGCGGATAAAGCTGCGACGAAAGGTCCAGCTGTAAACGCAGTAAATCGGCGTCATCCCCGTTATCCTGATAAAAACCATTAAGGCTGGTTTGTTTACGGAATGGTGCAGAATTGCGAATAATATCTAGTACCAGATCCAGCGCTTGCTTTAATGGCTGCAACGTCGCAAGCCAGCTATTAATTTGTGCGTCACGTTGATCCTGGGGTGAATACAGCCAGATGTGTAAGGTTGGCAAATCAAAACTACAGCACCCGCCAGGAATACTCAGACGCTGGCGAACCAGGGCTATCAAACGGTCTTCACGTAATGCCTGCCCCAGTCGAGGAGCGGCCATTAAAACACCGCCGCGTTCTTTGAGTTGGCTACGCAGTGAATCAATTCGCTGCATATCTACACCTGGAACTTCTGACCAGTTCAATAACTTACGCTGCTGGCGCTCCAGTTCTTTGAGAATATCAGTACGAATCTCACCGCGCTCAAAGACATCCAGCAGGTCGCCGATATTGCGGAAAAAATGCAGTGCTTTGGCCGTTTCGTCTACCGGTAATGAACTTTCGAGTTGTTGGATTAAGAACTCGATACGCAACCATGTGCGCATTTTTTCATTAAGTGGGTGCTCAAAAAGAATCTGGGTGCTCATTATTCGTTATCCTGCTGTGCGGCCTGGGCTGCCAGTTCCAGATACTGGCGGTGCAGACGGTCAACATGTGCGGCCACCTGTACAGTGCCACCATCATTATTAATTACATCATCGGCGGCGCTTAAGCGTGCCTCGCGCGTCGCTTGTGCTGCAAGTATTTGCAGCACATGTTCGCGACTAACTTTATCGCGCGCAATAGTACGTGCGATTTGCACTTCTGGCGAGACATCAACAACCAGAACACGATCTGCCTTTTGTTGTAGGTTATTCTCAATTAATAAAGGAACAACCCATAAAACGTAGGGAGAAAGAGCCTGGTTGATTTCAGCTTGGGTTCGCTGATGGATAAGTGGGTGTAGCAGAGCATTGAGCCATTTTTTCTCTTCTGCGGAAGAAAAGATCTTTGCGCGAAGAGCCCGACGGTCGAGAGTGCCATCCTGAAGGAGGATCTCACCACCAAAATGGTCAGAAATAATGCTAAGAGCGGGTTGTCCTGGCTCTACGACCTGACGCGCAATCACATCAGCATCTACAACGGTAATACCTAAGCGGGAAAAGTGATCGGCGACAGTACTTTTGCCACTACCAATGCCACCCGTTAATGCAACCGTATAAACCATAAAAAACCAGACCCTAAATCTACGTTTCAACAAAGAGATAGAAAGCTTATTTGCACCTGGATTACTTCAGGAAAGTGCCACATCACGGGGAAAAACACGCCCATGTAGTGATTTCCTGTTACTCAGGTAAATTCTAACGATTGTAGCGCAAAAAAGACTGTTTTCGCAGTCTTGCAGAGCCATTAATAGTGCGTATGATAACGTCACTGGAATTGGTAGTTGTACCCGTCATACTTCAAGCCGCAGATGCGTTGGCCGCACTCACAAACCCCAGTCACTTACTCAAGTAAGCTCCCGGGGATTTACTCCCTTGCCGCCTTTCTGCCACTCGAATTATTCAGGGTATAGATTGCTGATTGCGTTCACGCGTCCTTCGCCATTCGACCCAGGAATCTGCAACATGCGTATTGAAGAAGATTTGAAGTTAGGTTTTAAAGACGTTCTTATTCGCCCGAAACGTTCCACACTGAAAAGCCGCTCTGATGTAGAGCTTGAGCGCCAGTTCACTTTCAAACACTCCGGTATTGCATGGTCAGGTGTTCCGATCATCGCTGCTAACATGGACACTGTTGGTACATTCGGCATGGCCCAGGCATTGGCCTCGTTTGATATCCTCACCGCCGTTCATAAGCACTACTCTGTTGAAGAGTGGAGCAACTTCGTTAAGTCTGTTTCAGACGACCTTCTGAAGTTCGTGATGGTTTCAACCGGTACATCAGACGCTGATTTCCAGAAGACAAAACAGATTCTTTCTTTGAACCCAGCGCTGAAATTTATCTGTATCGATGTGGCTAATGGTTACTCCGAACACTTCACTCAGTTCGTTTCTAAAGCTCGTGAAGCATGGCCAGATAAAGTTATCTGTGCAGGTAACGTTGTTACTGGCGAGATGTGCGAAGAGCTTATCCTCTCCGGTGCGGACATTGTTAAAGTTGGTATTGGTCCAGGCTCTGTGTGTACTACACGTGTGAAAACAGGTGTTGGTTACCCGCAGCTTTCTGCTGTTATTGAATGTGCTGATGCCGCTCATGGCCTGGGTGGCCAGATTGTTAGTGACGGTGGTTGTACTATGCCTGGCGATGTTGCTAAAGCATTTGGCGGTGGCGCAGATTTCGTGATGCTGGGCGGTATGCTGGCTGGTCATGATGAAAGTGGCGGCACAATCGTTGAAGAAAACGGCGAGAAATTCATGCTGTTCTACGGTATGAGTTCTGAATCTGCAATGACTCGCCATGTTGGTGGTGTTGCACAGTACCGTGCAGCAGAAGGCAAAACCGTTAAGCTGCCATTACGTGGCCCTGTTGAAAATACTGCCCGCGATATCATGGGTGGCTTGCGTTCCGCATGTACTTACGTGGGTGCTTCTCGCCTGAAAGAGTTGACCAAGCGTACTACGTTCATTCGTGTGAATGAGCAGGAAAACCGCGTTTTCAATAGCCTTTAAGCTATCAGCGATATACGGCGTGGCATTTTCGCTACGCCGTCATCCCGCGCTCATTGCATCGCCTAACTGAAAAATAGGCAGATACATCGCGATGACCAGCGTCCCAATGATAATCCCTACAACTAACATCATTACTGGCTCCAGAGCGGCGGCAAGATTGTCTGCCAGTTCCTCGGTATGGTTATGATGCCAACTTGCTAACTTCTCGAGCATTAAATCCAGCGCGCCTGATTCTTCTCCTATGCGTATCAATTGGCAACATAATGGTGTGAAGCGCTCGCTTTGTGAGAGTGTTTGCCATAGAGGTATACCTTGAGTCACCTGCTGGGTTACTTGCTGAATAACCTTCTTCCATAGTCGTTGCGGCAACGTGGTTTCGACGGCCTTAAGTCCTTGTAGTAAGGGGATTCCTGCCTGCTGGGAAAGGGATAGAGTAGTATAGATTTGGCTGAGAATTTGCCCGCGCCATAGCGGAGCGAGCAATGGGATTCGCAGCATCAGACGTTGTTCGTACTCTTGCCAATGAGGTTTCTTTGTTCGCAAAAAATAGCCAAGGGTCATGAATATCAAACTGGCCAACAGCCACCATATTCCCTGTGTTGTTACCCAGTTTGATACTGCCATTACCGCTACTGTAATAGCGGGTAATGGGGCATTAAATGAGTGATAAATATTGGCAAACTCGGGCAGTACAAAACTCATCATCCCGATAGTCACTAGTAGTGCTATCGCCACGATAAACAGTGGATAACGCAGGGCCTTCATGACCTTTTTACGCAGTTGGTACAGTTTTTCTTGTTGATTAGCCAGCTTTTGGCAGCACTCGTCTAGCTTTCCGGTTAGCTCACCAATATGAATCAGAGCGATGAACAGCGGCGGAAAAATCCCTGGCCATTGTTGTAAGGCGGCAGAGAAAGATATGCCATTAGAAACACGATGCCCGATATCCTTTAGCAGCGCACGCCATTCACCAAAAGGATGTTGCTGCGCGATGAGTAATAGCCCGTCAGACAAGGATATTCCCGCCTGTAGCAACGTCGCCAACTGGCGGAATACCTGGATTTTTTGCTGGATATGCCAGCAGCCTCGGCGGGCGCGCGGTATTTTCCGCAATTGCAAAAGCTGAAGCTCTGCGCTAATTAACTGCTCTCTGATAGATTCCGCATTATCCCCAAGCACATCCCCATGTTGAATCTGCCCGTATTGATCGACTGCTTTCCAGTGCCAGAGTACAAACTTAGCCATGAGGAACACCAAGCACCCGATATAGCTCTTCGAGAGTGGTTAGCCCTTGCTCAACAGCCTGGCAGCCACTTTCAAATAGCGTCATCATGCCTTGTTGCCGTGCCAGCGTTTCAATTTCATTGGCTGGCATGCCGTTAATAATTGCGGATTGAAGTTCTGTATCGATAATTAAAATTTCAAATAATGCAGTTCTCCCATAGAAGCCTCCATAACAGCGATCACAGCCATTTGCTTGCCAATGAGGCAAAGCAGCTCCCCAAAGCGATGTGGGTAGAATGATGTCTTCGGAAAGTTGTTCTTTACAGTGTGGGCAGAGTTTACGTACCAGTCGCTGTGCAACGACCATGGTCAGTGCAGATGCTAACATCCATCGCTCAATTCCCATTTGTTCGAGGCGAACGACAGTCTCAGTTGTGGAGTTGGTATGCAGCGTTGAAAGTACCAGATGGCCTGTTTGCGCAGCTTTAATGGCTATTTCTGCCGTATCGCCATCACGAATTTCGCCCACCATGATGATGTCCGGATCCTGGCGTAGCAAGGCGCGTAAAACATTTTGAAAATTAAGCCCCGCTTTAGTGTTAATTTGCGTTTGATTAAGACCTTGCATAGGGATTTCTATCGGGTCTTCAACACTGCATAGATTAGCCGAGGCTTGGTTAAGTATCTTTAATGCACTGTAAAGGGTGAGTGTTTTCCCGCTACCAGTGGGGCCAGTGACGAGAATCATGCCCTGCGGATGGGCTAACGCGCTTTGAAAGCGAGAGCTATCTTCTGGTGACATGCCTAACTCCGATAGCTCAAAGGTTTGCTCTGTTTGTGCCATCAAACGTAAGACAACTTTTTCACCGTGATACACCGGCAGTGTCGCTATGCGAAATGAACATTTACGCTCTTCTATTTCGATTTCCATTTGCCCATCTTGAGGAAGGCGGCGCTCTGCTATATCCAAATTTGCCAATACCTTAAGTCGTGCGGTTAGCGGTGCAGCCAGATGCGATGGTAGCCGTGGTTGCAGCTGCAGCACGCCATCAATGCGAAAACGAATTTGATACCCTTGCTCTATTGGTTCGAAGTGAATGTCTGATGCCCTTAATTGCTGGGCTTTGCGGAGAGTATCTTGCAACAGTTGAACCACTGGCGCTGTGTTCTCAAGGGATTCCTCGGAGCTAACAGACAACCGTGAGTGTCTTGCTTTTTCCAGCTGTTCAGCTGGCCAGTATTCAACATTGGCAGGCTTATCACAGATAAAACGCAATGCTTCAAAAAACTGTACGGGTGGGTTTGGCGCAATAGCGATATGCAGCAATGGGGCTTCAGAGAGCAATATCGCCTGATACTGGTTACACAGTGCGAGAATCTGCTGATTTGCCATGGTTTAATTTCCCGCTTGCTTATTATCAAAACGGAAGACTTCTTCGCAGGTTTGTTGAAGAGAATTATTACTGACAGTGCTACAGGTTCGTGACCAGCCTTCGACTCCTTCTACATCGCTCCAACGTGGAGATAGGGAGATGGTGAGCCCATTGAGACTTTCTTGCCCCGCAAGCGTAACAGCACCTTTTTCGATGCTCATGCTGCTTACATAGCGGGTGGTTTTAGGTGAAGGAATACTGTTGCTGCCCGCGTCACATTCGCTAATTCCACCCCGTTCAATCGCGCAAAGTTCAATAGCGGTACGATAGGGCAGGAAGGTTTGCAGAACGTCAGTCAGGGCCGCTTTCCGCAGGTAGTTTTGATAGGTAGGAATACCGATGGCGCTGAGAATCGCAATAATACCGATCACTACCATCAGCTCAATAAGTGTGAATCCTTGTTGTTTGTTCATATGCCGCTCCATGTTGAGATAGCGGCACTTTGCGTCGTTTAAATTCTTCAGGCGAGGGCGAGTGTAAAGATCAGGAAGCTGTCTTCCAGGATATTTTTGCGATTTGCATAGGTGGCAATAAAAATGCGAGCGGTAACGTAACGGGAAGAAATAAGCAGATGAGTTTTAGCTCATCTGCCCGGTAGAAATTAGCGGAAACGCATGGAGAGATCGAGCGCGCGGACATGTTTAGTCAGCGCGCCAACAGAGATAAAGTCGACACCCGTTTCAGCAAATTCCCGGATAGTTTCTTTCGTTACGTTTCCTGATACTTCCAGACGCGCTTTACCACTGGTGATAGCGACCGCCTTACACATATCTTCAACATTGAAATTATCGAGCATGATAATGTCAGCCCCGGCATGCAGTGCCTGTTCCAGTTCATCAAGAGACTCGACTTCAACCTCAACAGGCACATCCGGATGGAACCAGAAGGCTTTTTCTATCGCCTGGCGTATGGATCCTGAGGAGATGATGTGGTTCTCTTTGATCAAAAATGCGTCAGACAAACCTAAACGGTGGTTGCTGCCACCTCCGCATAGTACTGCGTATTTCAGTGCGGTACGCAGGCCCGGCAGCGTTTTACGTGTATCGAGCAATTGCGTGTTTGTACCAGCCAACAAATCAACATAGGTGCGCACTTCGCTGGCAACACCAGACAGAGTTTGCACAAAGTTAAGCGCGGTACGCTCACCTGTTAATAGCACGCGCGATAATCCGGTTAATTCGAAAAGTGGCTGGTCAGCGACAACGAGATCACCATCTTCAACATGCCAGGTTACTTTGACATCCCCGCCAAGCTGGATGAAAACTTCTTCGACCCAACGTTTACCACAGAACACGCCATCTTCACGGGTGATGATTACGGCATGTGAACGGTGGTCTGCATCCAGGAGTTGTGCAGTGATATCGTTATTGGGATTGACGTCGCCACCAAGGTCTTCACGTAAAGCCTGAGAAACAGCTTCTGGAATATCAAGGTTAATACGTTCGAGAAGCTCGTCACGTCGGCGGTCTGGGTTATAACGGCGAGGAGGCATGATAAAACTCCGAAATGGCTTAGTTAATGTCGAAACATGCTACATTGATGCGACCTCAAGTACCACTCTAAGGAGACCGTGGATGCAGCTAAAAGACGGCTGGCTGGTGGGTGTTAAACATGTCCCATCCCCCCATTTCGATTGCCGACCGGAGGATGAAACACCTTCGTTGTTGGTGGTGCATAACATCAGTTTGCCACCAGGTGAATTTGGTGGGCCGTGGATTGATGCGTTGTTTACCGGAACACTTGATTCAGAAGCTCATCCGTACTTCGCGGGTATCGCACATTTACGAGTTTCAGCGCATTGCCTGATTCGCCGTGATGGCGAAATTGTTCAGTATGTTGCTTTTGATAAACGTGCCTGGCATGCAGGGGTTTCTGTATATCACGGGCGTGAACGCTGTAACGATTTTTCCATTGGTATTGAGTTGGAAGGGATAGATACGCTGCCCTATACCGATGAGCAATATCAAAAACTTGCTGAAATTACGGATGTGCTGGGACACGCTTATCCGGCAATTGCCGACCATATGACGGGACATTGTGATATTGCACCGGATCGTAAAACCGACCCAGGCCCTGCATTCGACTGGTCGCGTTTTCGCCATTCGGTAGAGGTAACGTCGAATAAGGAGATGGAATGACGCTGTTTACATTATTGCTGGTGATGATTTGGGAACGGTTATTTAAGCTGGGTGAGCACTGGCAGCTAGATCACCGCCTTGAAGTGCTTTTCCGGCGAGTAAAAAGCTTTTCGTTATTACGCACCATTTTGATGACCGCCCTGTGTATGTTGGTGGTTTTCCTCTGTATTCGTGCGTTGCAAGGTTTGTTCTTCAACGTGCCACTGCTCGTTTTTTGGATTGCTCTCGGCGTGTTGTGTATTGGCGCAGGCCAGGTTCGTTTGCATTACCATGCGTATTTGCAGGCGGCGAGCCATGGCGATAGCCACGCGCGAGACGCGATGGCGAGTGAACTGACGCTGATTCACGGTGTTCCACCCGATTGTGACGAGCGTGAGTATCTGAAAGAACTGCAAAATGCGCTGCTGTGGATTAACTTTCGTTTTTATCTCGCCCCGCTTTTCTGGTTTATCGTCGGTGGTGTGTGGGGACCGGTAACGCTTGCGGGTTATGCTTTCTTGCGTGCATGGCAGACATGGCTTGCGCGCCATCATTCTCCGCAAGAGCGTTTGCATTCAGGTATTGATGCCATTTTACATGTACTGGACTGGGTTCCAGTGCGTCTGTTTGGTGTGGCATATGCACTGCTGGGACATGGAGAAAGGGCGCTTCCAGCATGGTTTGCATCATTAGCCGATCGCCATACTTCGCAATATCAGGTATTGACCAGGCTGGCTCAGTATTCGCTAGCCCGAGAACCACATCTCGATAAAATCAAAACACCGAAAGCCGCAGTTTCAATGGCGAAGAAAACGTCGCTGGTGATTTTGGTGGTGGTGGCATTACTGACTATTTACGGCACTCTGGTTTAGAGTCGCGGTGGTTGTAAGGTGGAATGCCAAACAGTGGCATATTTCTATGCCAGGAAACATCACATAGTATTGATAACCAATTGTTAATACCAAAAAGCCCCGGTGAGCAAAGGCTTCACCGGGGCTTTTTGCAGAAGTCATGCTTAAGCTTTAACGCTCTTCAAGTTCTTCTGTTTGATGAAATAACCAATACCCAGAATGACCACCCATACAGGAATCAGCCACACGGAGATTGCCATGCCTGGCGTCATCGCCATGATAACCAGCACTGCCGCCATAAACAGCAAGCAGACGTAGTTACCCAATGGATAGAACAGAGCAGGGAAACGCGTTTTCACACCCTGTTGTTGTTTCGCACGGCGGAACTTCATATGCGCCAGGCTAATCATCGCCCAGTTGATCACCAGTGCGGATACCACCAGCGCCATCAGCAGACCAAAGGCTTCTGCTGGTGCCAGATAGTTGATCAGTACGCACAGCGCGGTGAACAGAGCAGAAACCATGATGGTATTAACCGGCACGCCACGCTTATCAACTTTCTGCAGCGCTTTAGGCGCGTTGCCTTGTTGAGCCAGGCCAAACAGCATACGGCTGTTGCAGTAAACACAGCTGTTATAAACAGATAGTGCGGCGGTAAGAACCACAACGTTCAGTGCGTTAGCTACAAAGGTGTCACCCAGTTCGTGGAAGATCAGTACGAACGGGCTGGTATCAGCGGTAACGCGAGTCCATGGCATCAGAGACAGCAACACTGCCAGGGAACCCACATAGAAAATCAGAATACGGTAGATAACCTGGTTGGTTGCTTTCGGAATGCTAACTTGTGGGTTATCTGCTTCAGCCGCAGTAATCCCAACCAGTTCCAGCCCGCCGAACGAGAACATGATAATGGCCATCATCATGACAAGTCCGGTCCAGCCATGTGGCAAGAATCCACCTTGTTCCCAGAGGTTGCGAACTGTCGCTTGTGGACCTGCGTGGCCGCCAAACAGCAACCAGGCACCAAACACAATCATGGCGACAACGGCGATGACTTTAATAATCGCGAACCAAAACTCCATTTCACCAAAGACTTTTACGTTAGTCAGGTTGATGGCGTTGATCACAACGAAAAAGACTGCAGCTGAGGCCCAGGTTGGGATTTCCGGATACCAGAACTGAATGTATTTACCGACTGCGGTCAGTTCTGCCATGGCTACCAGCACATACAGCACCCAGTAGTTCCAGCCAGAAGCAAAACCTGCAAACCCACCCCAGTATTTGTAAGCAAAGTGGCTAAATGAACCTGCTACCGGCTCTTCAACAACCATTTCACCCAACTGGCGCATGATCAGAAAGGCAATAAAGCCTGCGATCGCGTAACCCAGAATAATCCCCGGCCCGGCGGACTGGATGACAGATGCGCTGCCCAGAAACAGACCTGTCCCGATTGCACCACCCAGCGCGATGAGCTGGATATGGCGGTTTTTAAGGCCGCGTTTAAGCGTGTCGCCTTGTTCCATCTTTAACCTCGTGTGTGGTTATTTTCAGGGCGTTCATTACGCCTCTGTAAGTTTGTAATTCCGTAATGTGTAGTCTTTATTTTACGGTTTTTAATTCCAGTATTTTGCGCATTGGACTACCGCAGCGCAAAGAATAGTGGTAAGCGCGAGTGTTTGCACCTGCTTTCTATTCTTGTCGTGACGAGTTGAATAAAAAGAAAGCAGTTGTCAGCCAATCCGAGTTATTCGTTTCGTTTATTAATCGCCCACAATAAGCGCATTAGATGAATTAATATTCATATTTTAAACTGATGAATCGGTTCAAGTTGCCCAAAATTGCGAATTTGGTGACTTATAAAAAGTTAAATCTACTTCTTTAGTGGTAACCGTGAGGTTTGTATGTGGTTGCATTTTTGAAACATCATTCCTTTATTGTTGTTAAAATACCCCCGGTTTAATGATTCTGATCAAAACCAATATGGACAGAAGGTGAATACTTTGTTACTTTAGCGTCAACGATGTGAAATTGGTCATACCAATTGACTACATGAAGGCTAATGGCAGAGACAGGGAATAAATGGCCTACAGCAAAATCCGCCAACCAAAATTATCCGATGTGATTGAGCAGCAGTTGGAGTTTCTCATCCTCGAGGGAACCTTGCGTCCCGGCGAAAAACTCCCACCAGAACGCGAATTGGCAAAACAATTTGACGTTTCTCGTCCTTCACTACGCGAGGCCATTCAGCGTCTCGAAGCGAAAGGACTCCTGCTTCGTCGTCAGGGCGGCGGTACTTTTGTCCAGAACAGTCTTTGGCAAAGTTTAAGCGACCCGCTGGTCGAACTGCTGTCTGACCATCCTGAATCCCAGTTTGATCTGCTCGAAACCCGCCACGCACTTGAAGGTATCGCGGCGTATTACGCGGCATTGCGTGGTACGGACGAAGATCTCAAACGTATTGGCGACTGCCATGTAGCCATTCAACAAGCGCAAGAGTCCGGCGACCTGGATGCGGAATCCGATGCTGTTATGCAGTATCAAATCGCCGTCACAGAAGCTGCCCACAACGTGGTGCTACTACACTTGTTGCGCTGTATGTCACCTATGCTCGAACAAAACGTTCGTCAGAATTTTGAATTGCTCTATGCGCGCCGTGAAATGCTGGCGCAAGTGAGCAGCCATCGCGCCAGCATTTTTGCGGCGATTATGGCTCGCCAGCCGGAGCAGGCGCGCGAAGCGTCGCACCGTCACCTGGCATTTATCGAAGAAATATTGCTGGATCGCAGCCGCGAACAGAGTCGTCGAGAACGTTCTCTACGGCGCTTACAGCAACGTAAGGAATGAGAACCCGAAATTTCTGGTTCTTTTAAGCGCCACTATTTAGAGCGCGGCAACTAAACGCAGAACCTGTCTTATTGTGCTTTGTGTTGCCCAAATAGTTCAGGGTGTATCGCGGCGGCAAGCGCGCGAATCCTCAGGAGCATAGCTAACTATGTGAGTGGGATGAGGAAGCGCAGCCAACAAAGAGACAACCCGAAATATGAAGGGCAAAAAGCACAATGGGACAGGTTCCAGATAATCAACGTATTAGACACAGATAAGGAATACCACCCATGTCAGAACGTTTCCCAAATGACGTGGATCCGATCGAAACTCGCGACTGGCAACAGGCGATCGAATCGGTCATCCGTGAAGAAGGTGTTGAGCGCGCACAGTACCTGATCGATCAGTTACTGAGCGAAGCCCGTAAAGGCGGAGTAAAAGTTGCAGAAGGTTCTGCTGCCCGTCAGTACGTAAACTCCATCGCCGTTGAAGATGAACCGGAATACCCGGGGAATCTGGAGCTGGAACGCCGTATTCGTTCTGCTATCCGTTGGAACGCCATCATGACAGTCCTGCGAGCGTCTAAAAAAGACCTCGATCTGGGCGGCCATATGTCTTCTTTCCAGTCTTCTGCAACCGTGTATGACGTGTGTTTCAACCACTTCTTCCGCGCGCGCAATGCGAAAGATGGCGGCGATCTGGTGTACTTCCAGGGCCACATCTCCCCAGGCGTTTACGCACGTGCTTTCCTTGAAGGCCGCCTGACTGAAGACCAGATGAACAATTTCCGTCAGGAAGTTCACGGTAATGGTCTGTCCTCTTACCCGCACCCTAAATTAATGCCTGAATTCTGGCAGTTCCCGACCGTATCTATGGGGCTGGGTCCAATCGGTGCTATCTATCAGGCTAAGTTCCAGAAATACCTGGAACACCGTGGTCTGAAAGACACCTCCGCACAGCGCGTTTACGCATTCCTGGGCGACGGTGAGATGGATGAGCCAGAATCCAAAGGTGCGATCACTATCGCAACCCGTGAAAAACTGGACAACCTGTGCTTCATCATTAACTGTAACTTGCAGCGTCTTGATGGCCCGGTAACCGGTAACGGCAAAATCATTAACGAACTGGAAGGTATCTTCGCGGGTGCTGGCTGGAACGTTATCAAAGTGATTTGGGGTTCTCGTTGGGACGAACTGCTGCGTAAAGATACCAGCGGTAAACTGCTGCAGCTGATGGGCGAAACCGTTGATGGTGACTACCAGACCTTCAAATCCAAAAACGGCGCATATGTGCGTGAGCACTTCTTCGGCAAATATCCAGAAACTGCTGCACTGGTTAAAGATATGTCCGACGACGAGATTTGGGCTCTGAACCGTGGCGGCCACGATCCTAAGAAAATCTACGCTGCACTGCGCAATGCACAAGAAACCAAAGGCAAAGCAACTGTTATCCTTGCTCATACCGTTAAAGGTTATGGCATGGGTGAAACTGCCGAAGGTAAAAACATCGCCCACCAGGTTAAGAAAATGAACATGGACGGCGTGCGTTATGTCCGCGACCGTTTCAATGTGCCGGTGACCGATGCTGAAATCGAAAAACTGCCTTACATTAAGTTTGAAGAAGGCAGCGAAGAGTACAAATATCTGCATGGCCAGCGTGAGAAACTGAACGGCTATCTGCCGACGCGTCTGCCAAAATTCACCGAGAAACTGGAACTGCCTACCTTGGCTGACTTCAGTTCTCTGTTAGAAGAGCAGAACAAAGAAATCTCCACCACTATCGCTTTCGTTCGTGCTCTGAACGTAATGCTGAAGAACCCGTCTATCAAAGACCGTCTGGTTCCAATCATTGCTGATGAAGCGCGTACTTTCGGTATGGAAGGTCTGTTCCGTCAGATCGGTATTTACAGCCCGAACGGCCAGCAGTACACCCCGCAGGACCGTGAGCAGGTTGCTTATTACAAAGAAGACGAGAAAGGTCAGATCCTGCAAGAAGGTATTAACGAGCTGGGCGCAGGTTCTTCCTGGCTGGCTGCTGCAACCTCTTACAGCACCAACGATCTGCCAATGATCCCGTTCTACATCTACTACTCCATGTTCGGTTTCCAACGTATTGGCGACCTGTGCTGGGCAGCGGGTGACCAACAGGCACGTGGCTTCCTGGTCGGCGGGACTTCTGGTCGTACAACGCTTAACGGCGAAGGTCTGCAGCACGAAGATGGCCACAGCCATATTCAGTCTCTGACTATCCCGAACTGTATCTCTTACGACCCGGCTTACGCTTACGAAGTTGCTGTCATCATGCATGACGGTCTGGTGCGTATGTACGGTGAAGCACAAGAGAACATTTACTACTACATCACTACGCTGAACGAAAACTACCACATGCCAGCCATGCCAGAAGGCGCGGAAGAAGGCATCCGTAAAGGTATCTACAAACTGGAAACAGTTGAAGGAACCAAAGGTAAAGTTCAGCTGATGGGCTCTGGCTCTATCCTGCGTCACGTACGTGAAGCGGCACAGATCCTTGCTAAAGATTACGGCGTTGGCTCTGATGTGTTCAGCGTAACGTCCTTCACCGAACTGGCTCGTGATGGTCAGGACTGTGAGCGTTGGAACATGCTGCACCCAACTGAAGAACCACGCGTACCGTACGTTGCTCAGATTCTGAGTGATGCACCTGCTGTGGCGTCTACTGACTATATGAAACTGTTCGCTGAGCAGATCCGTAACTTCATCCCGGCAAGCGATTACCGCGTACTGGGTACTGATGGCTTCGGTCGTTCAGACAGCCGCGAAAACCTGCGTCATCACTTCGAAGTGGATGCATCTTATGTGGTTGTTGCAGCACTTGGCGAACTGGCTAAACGTGGCGAAATCGATAAGAAAGTGGTGGCTGACGCTATCACCAAATTCAACATCGATGCAGATAAAGTCAACCCGCGTCTGGCATAAGAGGTAAAGAATAAAATGGCTATCGAAATCAACGTACCGGACATTGGTGCAGACGAAGTTGAAGTCACCGAAATCATGGTGAAAGTGGGCGATAAGGTTGAAGTTGACCAGTCCATCATCTCCGTGGAAGGTGATAAGGCTTCAATGGAAGTCCCTTCTCCGCAAGCAGGTGTGGTCAAAGAGATCAAAGTTGCGGTAGGTGACAAAGTTGAAACCGGCAAACTGGTTATGATTTTCGAATCCGCCGAAGGTGCAGCGCAAGCTGCACCAGCTCCGGCTGAAGAGAAGAAAGAAGCAGCGCCAGCGGCCGCTCCGCAAGCTGCGGCAGCAAAAGAAGTGAACGTGCCAGATATCGGCGGTGACGAAGTAGAAGTTACCGAGATTATGGTTAAAGTTGGCGACAAAGTAGAAGCAGAGCAAAGTCTCATCACCGTTGAAGGTGACAAAGCTTCTATGGAAGTCCCGGCACCGTTCGCAGGCGTTGTAAAAGAGATCAAAATCAACACTGGCGACAAAGTGTCTACCGGTTCTCTGATCATGGTCTTCGAAGTGGCGGGTGCTGCACCTGCTGCTACAGAAACTAAAGCTGAAGCAGCTCCGGCACAAGCCGCACCAGCCGCTTCCGGCTCTAAAGAAGTTAACGTGCCAGACATCGGCGGTGATGAAGTTGAAGTGACTGAAGTGATGGTTAAAGTGGGCGACAAAGTTGCCGCTGAACAATCACTGATCACCGTAGAAGGCGACAAAGCCTCTATGGAAGTCCCGGCTCCGTTCGCGGGTGTGGTTAAAGAAATCAAAATCAATACTGGCGACAAAGTGTCTACCGGTTCTTTGATTATGGTCTTTGAAGTGGAAGGCGCAGCACCTACGGCTCCAGCAGCTAAGCAAGAAGCAGCGGCCCCGGCTCCTGCAGCGGCAGCTCAGAAACCAGCTGCGGCGCCAGCTAAAGCCGAAGGCAAAACTGAATTTGCTGAAAACGACGCTTACGTTCATGCAACTCCGCTGATCCGCCGCCTGGCGCGCGAATTTGGCGTAAACCTGGCGAAAGTGAAAGGGACTGGCCGTAAAGGTCGTATCCTGCGCGAAGACGTTCAGGCTTACGTGAAAGACGCAGTTAAACGCGCTGAATCTGCCCCTGCTGCTGCAACCGGCGGCGGTCTGCCTGGCATGCTGCCATGGCCGAAAGTTGATTTCAGCAAGTTCGGCGAAATCGAAGAAGTTGAATTGGGCCGTATCCAGAAAATCTCTGGTGCGAACCTGAGCCGTAACTGGGTGATGATCCCGCACGTTACGCACTTCGACAAAACTGATATCACCGATCTGGAAGCGTTCCGCAAACAGCAGAACGACGAAGCTGCTAAACGCAAGCTTGACGTGAAGTTCACCCCTGTGGTGTTCATCATGAAAGCCGTTGCTGCTGCTCTTGAGCAAATGCCACGCTTCAACAGCTCTCTGTCCGAAGATGGCCAGAAGCTGACGCTGAAAAAATACATCAACATCGGTGTTGCGGTTGATACGCCAAACGGCCTGGTTGTTCCTGTCTTTAAAGACGTGAACAAGAAAAGCATCAGCGAGCTGTCTCGCGAACTGATGGCTATCTCTAAGAAAGCTCGTGATGGCAAGCTGACTGCTGGCGAAATGCAGGGCGGTTGCTTCACCATCTCAAGCCTTGGCGGTATCGGGACGACCCACTTCGCGCCAATTGTTAACGCGCCTGAAGTGGCCATCCTGGGTGTCTCTAAGTCTGCTATTGAGCCAGTCTGGAACGGTAAAGAGTTCACTCCGCGTCTGATGATGCCGATGTCTCTGTCCTTCGACCACCGCGTGATTGATGGTGCTGATGGGGCTCGCTTCATCACCATCATCAACAACATGCTGGCCGATATTCGCCGCCTGGTGATGTAAGCCAAAAAGCCGGCCAAACGGTCGGCTTTTTTCTGGTAATCTCATGATGCTGTTTGAGATTCTCAGGTGCAAAAATACAAATCGTTTGCCGTTTGTTGTTTCAAATTTGTTAACAATTTTGTAAACTGCGGGCGGATAGAACGTCCCGGTGGATGATGGGCGTTAAGACATAAAAATGACGTCAGACCCGCCGGAAATAAATTAAGAGGTCATGATGAGTACTGAAATCAAAACTCAGGTCGTGGTACTTGGGGCAGGTCCCGCAGGTTATTCTGCTGCCTTCCGTTGCGCTGATTTAGGTCTGGAAACCATTATTGTTGAACGTTACAGCACCCTCGGTGGTGTTTGTCTGAACGTTGGCTGTATCCCTTCTAAAGCCCTGTTGCACGTTGCTAAAGTTATCGAAGAAGCGAAAGCTTTGGCTGAGCACGGTATCGTTTTCGGCGAGCCGAAAACTGACATCGACAAAATTCGTACCTGGAAAGAAAAGGTTATCAACCAGTTGACTGGTGGCCTGTCTGGTATGGCGAAAGGTCGTAAAGTTAAAGTGGTGACTGGCCTGGGTAAATTTACCGGTGCTAACACCCTGGTTGTTGAAGGCGAAAATGGTCCAACCACCATCACCTTCGATAACGCAATCATCGCGGCGGGTTCTCGTCCGATTCAGCTGCCATTCATTCCGCATGAAGATCCACGCGTATGGGATTCTACCGACGCACTGGAATTGAAAGCTGTACCAAAACGCATGTTGGTTATGGGCGGCGGTATCATCGGTCTGGAAATGGGTACTGTGTACCATGCGCTGGGTTCAGAGATTGACGTGGTTGAAATGTTTGACCAGGTTATCCCGGCTGCCGACAAAGACGTGGTGAAAGTCTTCACCAAGCGTATCAGCAAGCAATTCAACCTGATGCTGGAAACCAAAGTGACTGCCGTTGAAGCCAAAGAAGATGGCATCTACGTCACAATGGAAGGCAAAAAAGCCCCAGCAGAACCACAGCGTTACGACGCAGTTCTGGTTGCCATCGGCCGCGTACCTAACGGTAAGCTGCTCGATGCAGGCGCTGCTGGCGTTGAAGTTGACGATCGCGGTTTCATTCGTACCGACAAGCAGATGCGCACTAACGTGCCGCACATCTATGCTATCGGCGACATCGTTGGCCAGCCAATGCTTGCTCACAAAGGTGTTCACGAAGGCCACGTTGCCGCTGAAGTTATCGCCGGCATGAAGCACTACTTCGACCCGAAAGTGATTCCTTCAATCGCGTATACCGAACCAGAAGTTGCATGGGTTGGTTTGACCGAGAAAGAAGCGAAAGAAAAAGGCATCAGCTACGAAACCGCCACCTTCCCGTGGGCTGCTTCTGGCCGTGCTATCGCTTCCGATTGTGCAGACGGTATGACCAAACTGATTTTCGACAAAGAAACTCACCGTGTTATCGGTGGTGCGATTGTCGGAACTAACGGCGGCGAGCTGTTGGGTGAAATCGGTCTGGCTATCGAAATGGGTTGTGACGCAGAAGACATCGCGCTCACCATCCACGCGCACCCGACTCTGCATGAGTCCGTAGGCCTGGCTGCTGAGATCTTCGAAGGTAGCATCACTGACCTGCCAAACCCGAAAGCGAAAAAGAAGTAATCGTTTGATGGTTAAGAAAAAAGCGGCTTAGGCCGCTTTTTTTTATTGGATTATTGCTGCTCTTGCTGCCAGCTTTCATCCGGGTTGAATTGTGTTATCTCTTTCACTTTTTCAGCCGTCTGCTCGCCCAAATCTTTCTGATACACCACTCCCTGATTATTCACCATAAAGGTGGTCACCCCTGTTTCGCCATATTCGACAGGCCAGGCGACTAACGCAAAGCCTTCCACCATTTTCCCGTCACTGATATAGCTCTTTTCGCCGCCTGGTGCTTTTGCTCCCTGGGCTGTAAGAATGCGGAAGTGATAGCCGTGATAACCCATTCCCGGTTGCACCGGACTGAAGCCTGGGCCGAGTGGGCTAGGCGCTTCACCAGGAGATGCGGGCCAGTACAAGCCATCTTTCTTGCCTTCGCTGCTGGCAAATTTTTGTGCGTACTGTTTATCTAACTGATAGTAATCCTGCTGGGCGTCAACGTAAGCATGGATTGCCTGAATCGCGGAAAGCTCATTCAGGCCAATGGTACGCGTAAGAATTTCATCCGCTGCACGCTCCATATCGAAATGCCAGCCTGCCTCAGATTTCACCATCGGAATAGGCAACTGCCAGTTTTCCTGCCCGACGTTCAGATGCGCGACATCGCCTTTTTCCTCGATGTTATGACTCACTTTCCAGTCACGGATAAAACGGGCGACAGCTTCCGGGTCGGCTTTTTCATCCGGCAGATAGTGACGCCAGTTATCGCCCAGCACTTCGGTTAACGTGGCTTCATCCTGGCTTATCACGGCATTGGCAAATGAGCTGGCCGCAAGCTCCGGCGTGGTGAATTGTTGCTGTGCCTGAACAAAGGCAGGCAGCATAAGCATTACAAGTGCACTTAACTTCATACGATTTTTCATGATGCCTCCCCGTTAGCGACGATGAAATTCACGATGTTCAGAACCACGAGCCGCAGCGCGTGGCTCACGATTGACCGATGAGCGATGAAGACTTTGCTGCCCACGCTGGTTTTGTGCCTGCCAGGAAGGAGAACGGCTGTCATTCCCGCTTAACGCGTTGGAACGTGCCGATTGCACCCGCTGCTGCTGTCGTTGGGGATCTTGCTGGCGCGCCTCCCGGCGCTGTTGCTGTTGTGCCGTTGGATGGTTGATCTGATTTTTTGCCGTCTCTCTGCGTTGCTGCTGCTGACCCGAATTGTTTAGCTGGCTTTTCGCCGCACTTCGACGGGCATCGGTATTTTGCGAATCATAGCCACGGTAGTTATTACGTTGGGCGATCTGATTGAGCTGTTTAGATGAAGCCTGGCGTTGGGCATCACGTGTAGCCAGTTGAGGTGCCGCTGCGTCAATTCTCCCTTTGTTCTGCTGTAACTGTGTCGCTGCCGCTTGCCGTTGAGCATCACGATTGACCGGGGCGTTTTGCGTGGCGCTCAGGCCGCCCGGGACATTGGTCTGGTGATAGCGCTGAGCAACGTTGTTGTCGTGGTAAGGAACACCGTTACGGTAGGCTGGATTATGCTGCCAGGCGACATTGTTTTTCTGGAGATTCTGCCCAGAAATATGGTTGAAGTTATTCACGTTGTTAATATTAATGTTGTTGTTACCGCCGCCGTGATAGCCGCCATCATGATGGTAATCGTCGTCATCGTGATCCCAGTCGACATTACTGAATAGCGCGTAAGTCGTGGCAACCCCAAGGCTGAAACCGAGGCCATTCACAAAACTATTGGCGAACTGTTCTCCCGGAGGCGGCGGGAGATAAACCGGTGGATACGCGGTGTTCGGCCAGGTGCCATAAACCGTAGATGGATTGTAACTCGGCACATATACCACTTGCGGATCGGTGGGCTCGATTTTAATCACCGTTTGCGCAGGTGCCGCGGCTACGGTTTTCGATGAAGACGAGCTGGTGCTGGCAGGTGCGGCTACCGTTGTATTCTGGTTTACGGTTACAGGCGCCGTGGTCACGGTCTGCTGAGGTGTGGATTTTAAGGAGCCGGTTTGCTGCGCCAGCAAACGCAATTTCTGCACTGAATCCATGACATCTTTTGGTTGCGCTAAAAATGCATCGCCAAGATTTTGCACCCACTCAGGGTTTTCACCCATCAGCGCCATTAATTGCGGGAAGGCGACGAGGGATTTAACGCTCGGATCCCACGGTTGATTCGACACGGCCTGAATCGCGGCATCGCCTTGTAGCGTCGGGTTATCACGCGACCATTGCACCGCCTGAACAACGTTTGCGGGGTAAGTCGCAGCCATCAACACTTGTGACATCAGTGAATCTGGATACAGCGCTATGGGGGCAACCCACTGGTCGATCTGTGCGGTGGTAAACGTCGAGGTGGCGGCTGTAGCGACAGGGGCTGCCGCGGTAGGCGCAGGCGTTGCTACAGGAGCAGGCTGCGTAACAGGTGCTGCGGGGACAGGTTCGGCTGTCTGGCTTTTAACGTACAGCACACCAGATGCCGCGAAAATGCCGGCGCTGCATATGAGGGCAAGAACATGAGGCTTGAATGGCAACTTCATTTAACTTCTCCTGGTATTCAGAAGGATACCCCTGGACTAAAGAGCAGTGCCGAATGGCGGCTTTATCGCGGCGAGTATAGAGCGCTGATAGTTTAATTTTTGACTTAAACGGTGATTCTTGCCGTAAATGTCGTTTGAAAGCGTGAAATATTATTTCGAGCCGCGCTGAATGTGCGTCGAGAAAATGCAACCCCCAGCAATTTTTGTAGGCGATGGCATAGAAAAAGGCTTAGGTATTTGCGAATCCAGGCCCTGTGTTACTTCATGATATCTTCGGAAACCCGCTTAATTCTCCACCCTTCAGCCAAATCTGTCTTGGGAAAATAGCAACACCATGGCCGTTGAAATGGCTATGCGCACAGCTCTCATAGCGGTAGATATCTTCGCCATGTGACCAGACTAAAGTATTTGCCATGATGATTCGGTCTACCATTTCAGTCAGCAATACCGGTCGCACATTCGCGATCTCTAATTGAGGGAAAAAATATGTCCGGATTTAAAGATGGATTTCTATGGGGCGGTGCGGTTGCGGCTCATCAGTTGGAAGGCGGCTGGAAAGAAGGTGGTAAGGGGATTAGCGTTGCCGATGTTATGACCGCGGGTGCTCATGGTGTTCCACGCAAAATTACTGACGGTGTGTTGCCGGGGAAAAACTATCCGAACCATGATGCGATAGATTTTTACCATCGCTATAAAGAAGACATCCAACTGTTTGCCGAGATGGGTTTTAAATGTTTCCGCACTTCCATCGCCTGGACGCGCATTTTCCCGCTTGGAGATGAGCTGGAGCCGAACGAAGCGGGTCTGCAATTTTACGACGATCTGTTCGACGAATGCCTGAAGCACGGTATCGAGCCGGTGATTACGCTGTCGCATTTCGAGATGCCTTACCATTTGGTTACCGAATACGGCGGCTGGCGCAATCGTAAGCTTATCGACTTCTTCGTGCGTTTTGCCAAAGTGGTCTTCACGCGTTACCAGCACAAAGTGAAGTACTGGATGACCTTTAACGAGATCAACAATCAGGCTAATTTCCACGAAGATTTTGCCCCGTTTACCAACTCCGGTCTGAAGTATGAACCGGGCGAAGATCGCGAGCCGGTGATGTTCCAGGCTGCACACTACGAACTGGTCGCCAGCGCGCTGGCAGTGCGTGCTGCGCGTGAGATCAATCCAGATCTGCTGGTCGGCTGCATGATCGCCATGTGCCCAATCTACCCGCTGAGTTGTGCGCCAAACGATGTGATGATGGCGATGAATGCCATGCACCGTCGATACTGGTTTACCGATGTTCACGTGCGCGGCACGTATCCTAAACATCTGCTGAATTACTTTGAACGCCGTGACTTCAAGCTGGATATTACCGGTGAAGATCTCGTTGCACTAGAGCAGGGCTGTGTCGATTACATCGGCTTTAGCTACTACATGTCGTTTGCCACCAAAGCCACGGACGATAATCCGCAACTGGATTATGATGAATCTAAAAGTCTGGTCTCTAACCCGTATGTCCAGAAATCGGACTGGGGCTGGCAGATAGATCCGGTAGGACTTCGCTACTCACTGAACTGGTTCTGGGATCATTACCAGCTGCCGCTGTTTATCGTTGAAAATGGTTTTGGCGCGATTGATGTTCAGGGAAGCGATGGCGTGGTGGATGACCAATACCGCATCGACTATATGTCTGCTCATATCCGCGAGATGAAAAAAGCGGTTGTGGAAGACGGCGTTGACCTGATGGGTTATACCCCATGGGGATGCATCGACCTGGTTTCTGCGGGCACGGGCGAGATGAAAAAACGTTATGGCCTTATCTACGTAGATAAAGATAACGAAGGTAAAGGAACCCTGAACCGCAGCCGGAAGAAATCTTTCGCCTGGTATAAAGACGTGATTGCTTCGAATGGTGAGAAGCTTTAATCGTCTTTTGTTGGTCGGATTAGCATTAGCGACATCCGACAACATCACTTCAAATTGGTGGATGACGCTGCAGCTTATCCACTCTACAAAGCCCGTATCGTAGGTCGGGAAAGCGCCTGTACCTCCCGACATTAACTCACAGATGCAACATGAAAAAGCCGCCTCGCCACTGCCCAAAACGAAGCCAGAAGGCCATATCGAAAAGTAATGTTTTGCCCTTAACGATTCAGCAAGTATTTAATGTTGCTTTTTTGTAAACACATTCACCCTCCCTGAAAATCCTGCTATGCTGCCCGTCGCGGTACCGGGCATTTACCCTACAAACTGCTGTCTCACAGGAGCGTGAAGAGAATAGCCGGAACCGAAATGACAATGAGAGCGAGGAGAACCGTCGTGCTAGAAGAATACCGTAAGCACGTAGCCGAACGTGCTGCAGATGGGATTGTTCCAAAACCTTTAGAAGCATCCCAAATGGCCGCACTGGTCGAGCTGCTGAAATCCCCGCCAGCGGGTGAAGAAGAATTCCTTTTAGATCTTATTACTAATCGTGTTCCGCCAGGCGTTGATGAAGCCGCCTACGTTAAAGCCGGTTTTCTGGCTGCCATCACTAAAGGTGATGCCACTTCCCCGTTAATCTCCCCTGAGAAAGCTGTAGAACTGCTTGGCACCATGCAAGGCGGCTACAACATTCATCCACTGATTGACGCGCTGGATAACGAAAAGCTGGCACCAATTGCCGCTAAAGCGCTTTCCCACACGCTGCTGATGTTTGATAACTTCTACGATGTGGAAGAGAAAGCAAAAGCCGGTAACGTTCACGCCCAAAAAGTTCTGCAATCCTGGGCGGATGCCGAGTGGTTCCTGAGCCGCCCTAAATTGGCGGAGAAAATCACTGTTACCGTATTTAAAGTCACCGGCGAAACGAATACCGATGACTTGTCTCCAGCTCCAGATGCCTGGTCACGCCCGGACATCCCTCTGCATGCGCTGGCGATGCTGAAAAACGCCCGCGAAGGTATCGAGCCGGATCAACCTGGCAGTATTGGCCCGATCAAACAGATCGAAGCGCTGAACAAAAAAGGTTTCCCACTGGCTTATGTGGGCGATGTTGTAGGTACCGGTTCTTCGCGTAAATCTGCGACTAACTCCGTGCTGTGGTTCATGGGCGACGACATCCCGAATGTGCCGAACAAGCGCGGCGGCGGTGTGGTGCTCGGTGGCAAAATCGCGCCAATCTTCTTCAACACGATGGAAGATGCCGGTGCGCTGCCAATCGAAGTAGACGTAAACGATCTGCACATGGGCGATGTCATCGACATCTACCCATATAAAGGCGAAGTGCGTAACCACGAAACCAACGAAGTTATCGCAAACTTTGAGCTGAAAACTGACGTGTTGCTGGACGAAGTTCGTGCTGGTGGCCGTATTCCGTTGATCATCGGTCGTGGCCTGACAACCAAAGCGCGCGAAGCTTTGGATCTGCCGCGTAGCGAAGTGTTTGTGCAGGCGAAAGATGTTGCGGCGAGCACTCGCGGCTTCTCTCTGGCGCAGAAAATGGTTGGCCGTGCCTGTGGCGTTGAAGGCATTCGTCCGAACCAGTACTGCGAACCAAAAATGACGTCTGTTGGTTCTCAGGACACCACCGGTCCAATGACCCGTGACGAACTGAAAGACCTGGCGTGTCTGGGCTTCTCGGCAGATTTGGTGATGCAGTCCTTCTGCCACACCGCCGCGTATCCGAAACCGGTGGACGTGAATACTCACCATACGCTGCCTGACTTCATCATGAACCGTGGCGGCGTGTCGCTGCGTCCGGGCGATGGCGTTATCCACTCCTGGCTGAACCGTATGTTGCTGCCTGATACCGTGGGTACTGGTGGTGACTCCCACACCCGTTTCCCAATCGGGATCTCCTTCCCTGCAGGTTCTGGTTTGGTCGCGTTTGCTGCGGCAACCGGCGTAATGCCGCTGGATATGCCTGAGTCTGTGCTGGTGCGCTTCAAAGGCAAAATGCAGCCGGGTATCACTCTGCGCGACCTGGTTCACGCCATCCCGCTGTATGCGATCAAACAGGGTCTGCTGACCGTTGAGAAGAAAGGTAAGAAAAACATCTTCTCTGGCCGTATCCTGGAAATCGAAGGCTTGCCAACGCTGAAAGTAGAACAGGCATTTGAGCTGACCGATGCTTCCGCTGAGCGTTCAGCTGCTGGTTGCACCATCAAGTTAGATCGCGAGCCAATCGAAGAGTACCTGAGCTCTAACATTGTGCTGCTGAAGTGGATGATCGCAGAAGGTTACGGCGATCGTCGCACCCTTGAGCGCCGTATCCAGGGCATGGAAAAATGGTTGGCCGATCCTCAGTTGATGGAAGCTGATGCTGATGCAGAATACGCCGAGATCATCGAAATCGATCTGAACGACATTAAAGAGCCAATCCTTTGTGCGCCAAACGATCCGGACGATGCGCGTCTGCTGTCTGATGTGGCTGGCGAGAAAATCGATGAAGTGTTTATCGGTTCCTGCATGACCAACATCGGCCACTTCCGCGCGGCGGGTAAACTGCTTGATAGCCACAAAGGCCAGTTGCCTACTCGTTTATGGGTTGCGCCACCAACGCGTATGGATGCCGCTCAGTTGACTGAAGAAGGCTACTACAGCGTATTTGGTAAGAGCGGTGCGCGTATCGAAATCCCAGGCTGTTCACTGTGTATGGGTAACCAGGCGCGTGTGGCCGACGGTTCCACCGTGGTTTCAACGTCTACCCGTAACTTCCCTAACCGTTTAGGCACTGGTGCGAACGTATTCCTGGCTTCCGCAGAACTGGCCGCAGTGGCATCACTGCTGGGCAAACTGCCAACGCCTGACGAATACCAGACCTTTATGGCACAGGTTGATAAGACTGCTGTTGATACCTATCGTTACCTGAACTTCGACAAGCTTTCTCAATATACCGAGAAAGCTGACGGTGTGATTTTCCAGACTGCGGTATAACATTTCCCCAATCTGCGACAAGGGAGGCTTAGGCCTCCCTTTTTATTTGTCCCGCGCGGGCCTGAACGCTGTTTTTCGCCGACTTTGCTGCGATAATTACCTTATACGCTAAGGGGTACTGTATTTCCCCGGGCAGGGTAGAGGAAAACACCATGGAATATGAATTTTTGCGTGATGTCACCGGTTTGGTGAAAGTGCGTATGTCGATGGGTCATGAAGTGGTGGGCCATTGGTTTAACGAAGAAGTGAAAGATAATCTCGGCTTGCTTGATGAAGTAGAAGAAGCGGCAAATTCAGTAAAAGGTAGTGAACGGCAGTGGCAACGTGTCGGGCATGAATACACAGTGTTGCTCGATGGTGAAGAAGTGATGATTCGCGCCAATCAGCTGGAAATTTCAGGTGATGAAATGGAAGAAGGGATGAACTACTACGACGAAGAGAGTTTGTCTTTCTGTGGCGTTGAGGACTTTATGCTCGTCATTAATGCTTACCGGGAATTTGTGGCGCAGAACCGATAACTTATTTTCAAAGCAGTGTCCCAAAAGCCTGCGGGAAGACTTTTGGGACGGCATCACTTTCCGCAAAGGGTTGTGGAAGTTCCGACTATTTCACGTAGGCGAGCAAGCTCAACGAGTCACGGGCCAATGCTTTACATTTGTTTGCGGTAGGAATCGCAATACCGCTCAAATCACGGTAGCTATCTTCCCCGAGTGATTTCATGTTGAAAGTATCGTAGTTGCTCAAATCCCACTGGTTTTGCTGGGCAAAAAACACCAGTGCGCGACGAATTTGTCCGTTAGGCAGGTTTTGGTAGCCACAATCATTTTTCAGAAACACAAATACCGCAGTAAGATCGGCCATATCTTCTGCTTCAGACTCGCTAAGTGCCTGGCTGCTGGTGGAAAAAGCCAGCAATAACCCCAGCATTAATGCCCTAACTCCCATCTTCATCACATCTACCACTTTTCATCAGATACGAAACGTTAACACAGTTAAATAAGGTGCGACGAGATTTATTCGCAGCGCCATACGCTGGGTAAAACTTGACCTTCCCCTTGGGGCAGGGTTTATGCTCATTCACATGCCTGCTAAAGAAAGGAATTGAATATGCATCGCCGTGATTTTATAAAATATTCTGCTGCCATTAGTGCATTTAGCGCCTTACCGCTTTGGAGTAAAGCGGCACTGGCTGCTGATAGACCCGCATTACCGATCCCCGGAATTCTCGCCCCTGATGCAAAGAATAGCATTCGTTTAGCAGTGCAAGCGGGCAAAAGCACATTCAATGGAAAAACTGCCACTACCTGGGGCTATAACGGCAACTTGCTAGGACCTGCTTTGCAACTGACTCAGGGCGAAGAGGTTACCGTTGAGATTAATAATAACCTCGCAGAAGAAACCACGGTTCACTGGCATGGTTTAGAAGTTCCCGGTGATGTTGACGGTGGGCCACAAGGCGTGATTGCCGCAGGTGGTAAACGCTCTGTGAAATTTACGCCGCAACAACGCGCTGCAACTTGTTGGTTCCACCCACATCAGCATGGAAAAACAGGCCATCAGGTTGCAATGGGGCTCGCTGGGTTGGTGTTAATCGATGATAAAGAAAGTCGTGCGTTACGCTTACCAAAGCAGTGGGGCATCGATGATGTTCCGCTGATTATCCAGGACAAACGCTTTGCTGCCGATGGGCAAATTGATTATCAGCTAGACATGATGAGTGCCGCGGTAGGCTGGTTTGGTGACACTCTATTATGCAATGGCGCGGTTTATCCTCAACATGCTAACCCGCGTGGATGGCTGCGTTTGCGTTTACTCAATGGTTGTAACGCGCGCTCGCTCAATATTGCGGCCAGCGATAACCGCCCGCTGTACGTGATTGCCAGTGATGGTGGCTTACTTGCGGAGCCAGTCAAAGTAACCGAACTCCCTATGCTGATGGGCGAGCGTTTCGAAGTGCTGGTGGATACGAGTGATGGGAAAGCGTTTGATATCGTCACGCTGCCAGTCAAACAAATGGGTATGACGGTTGAGCCTTTCGACAAACCCCAGCCAGTGGTGCGTATTCAGCCACTGATTATTGCGGCATCGGGCGAAATGCCAGACAAACTGGTTAACGTACCGGCTCTGCCAAATATTGAAGGCATTACCGAACGCTGGCTGCAACTGATGATGGACCCGATGCTGGATATGATGGGGATGCAGGCGCTGATGGACAAATATGGTCAGCAGGCAATGGCGGGTATGAACATGGCCGGGCATGGCAATATGGGGAATATGGGCCAGATGGATCATGGGAAGATGAACCATGGCGCAATGAACCACGGTAAGCAGGGCTTCGATTTCCATAATGCCAACAAGATTAACGGCAAAGCATTTGATATGAACACGCCAGCGTTTGCTGCCGAAAAGGGCAAATACGAGAAATGGACGATTTCCGGTGAGGGCGACATGATGCTTCACCCATTCCATATTCACGGCACGCAGTTCCGCATCCTGAGTGAAAATGGCCAACCGGTAGCAGCCCATCGTCAGGGCTGGAAAGACACGGTTCGAGTAGAAGGTGGGCGCAGTGAAGTGCTGGTGAAGTTCGATCATGCGGCTTCTAAAGAGCAGGCGTATATGGCGCATTGCCATTTACTGGAGCATGAAGACACAGGCATGATGCTTGGGTTTACGGTGGCGTAAAAAAGGCGGATGAACAGAAGTCTGTTCATCCGCCAGTTTTGTCGGTCGGATAAGCGCTACGCCATCCGACAGTTTTTTACTTAGCGTCGTCCGGCAAAGCGTAAGCGACAATATAATCGCCCATCTTCGTGCCAAACGAGCCATGACCACCAGCTGAAATCACGACGTATTGTTTACCATTCGCTTCATAGGTCATTGGCGTTGCCTGGCCACCGGCTGGCAAACGCGCTTCCCACAGTTTCTCACCATTGCTCATGTTATAAGCACGCAGGTAGTTATCTGCGGTTGCACCAATAAACAGCACGTTCCCAGCGGTAGAAATTGGGCCACCCAGCATTGGCATCCCCATTTTAAACGGCAGCGGAAGCGGTGAGCTGTCGCGCACGGTACCGATACGTTTTTTCCATACCACTTCGTTGGTTTTCAAATCTACCGCAGAGATATAGCCCCATGCAGGCTGTTTACACGGTAAGCCAAACGGAGAGAGGAACGGGTTAAGCGTCACGCCGTACGGCACGCCATACTGTGGCTGAATGCCGGTTTCGGTGCCTGAGCCTTTAGCATCTTTCGGCGGCTCCATTGGATTGCCTGGGCCACGTGGCATCAGTTTAGATACAAACGGCAGTGCCATTGGGTTGGCAATCGCCACCTGGCGGTTAGGGTCAACGGAAATGCCGCCCCACTCGAACATCCCCAGGTTACCCGGGAACACAAGCGTGCCTTGCTCAGACGGTGGTGTGAAAATGCCTTCATAACGCAGTTTATGGAAGATGATGCGACAAACCATTTGGTCATAAAGTGTCGCTCCCCACATATCCGCACCGCTCAGGTCTTTCTTCGGACGGAAACTCAAATCCGAGAACGGCTGAGTTGGCGTCACGTAATCACCTTTTGCTGCACCTTGCGGAACAGGTTTTTCCGGAGCAGGAACCACCAGTTTGCCGTCACGGCGGTCGAGCACAAAGATGTTACCGGTTTTCGCAGGCGCATAGATAACCGGAACGGTTTCGCCTTTAACGGTAATGTCCGCAAGCGTTGGCTGTGATGGCATATCCATATCCCACAGGTCGTGGTGAACCGTTTGATATGACCAGGCCAGTTTCCCGGTAGTTGCGTTTAGTGCCACGATGCTGCTGGCATAACGCTCTTGCTCCGGCGTGCGGTTACCGCCCCAAATATCTGGTGTGGTCACACCCATCGGCAGGTACACCAAATCTAACTTCGCGTCATAGGCCGCTGGTGCCCAGGAGTTCGGTGAGTTAATAGTGTAGTGATGCTCATCACCAGGAATGGTGTTGGGATCTTTAGCACCCGGATCGAATGCCCACAGCAATTTACCGCTGTTTACATCAAAGCCGCGGATAACACCAGACGGCTCGCGAGTGGAGTAGTTATCGGTGACCGCACCGGCAATCACGATAACTTTATCGGTGATAATCGGTGGTGAAGTGGGTTCGTACATACCAGGTGTTGTGACCGGCATGTTGGTTTGCAGATTCAGGATGCCTTTGTTAGCAAAGCTTTCGCAAAGCTTGCCGTTATCGGCATTAATGGCAAACAGGCGTCCATCATTCACAGGAAGAATGATACGACGTGGACAATCAGAAACGACATCAGGAGCTGCGTTATCCGCTGTAGCTTCGTGGTAAGAAACACCACGGCAAGTCACGTGCTGGAACGAAGGGTTCGTATCCATACGCGGGTCGAATTTCCACTTCTGTTTACCGGTAGTCGCATCCAGCGCAAACAGTTGCTGGTGTGCGGTACATAAGTAAAGCGTGTCGCGGATTTTAATCGGAGTGACTTCGTTAGTGATTTCACCCGGATCGGTTGGGCGTTTCACATCGCCAGTCTGGAAACTCCACGCTTCTTTAAGCTGGCCAACGTTTTTATCGTTGATCTGTTTTAAAGGAGAGTAGCGCTGGCCTTCCTGATTACGGCCATATGCTGGCCAGTCGGCATCAGGAATGGTAGAGCTTGCCGCCGCAGGCGTCTGCGCATCCGCACTTAACGTGCCGTTGATTTCTTGTGGATCGTTAAATACCGCCCAGGCCAGTGCAACCACGGTAATGGCAAGCACGGCACCCAGTGCGGGAGCTGCACCCGCAGACGGTAAAATAAGATGACGATACACAAATGGCAGTAGCAGCCATACGCCGAAGAAGAACAGGACGTCTAAACGTGGGGTTAATGCCCAGAAATCGAAACCGACTTCCCAAACGCCCCATGCTACGGTGCAAAGCAGTAGTGCAGCATAAAGCCACAGCGCAAGAGCTTTGCGTTGCCAAAGTAACCATGCGGTGATTAACATCACCACCCCTGCAATTGGGTAGTACCAGGACCCACCAATTGCCACTAACCATATCCCGCCAATGAATAAATACAGCCCAGTTAGTACTGCAAACAGGACTGTTAAGGTTGCGATGACTCGCGAACCTGAGTTATTTGTTTTCACAATTATCACGCTCTTAAAAGTTTGATAGCAATTCATTATAGTTATTAACAAGTGTGATATTCATCACATAAATGGCTTTTTTACCAATTGGGCACGGGAATGGGTTTTGCTGTTATACTGCTGGCCTGAATATTTTGTGTTGGCTTAAATCTAACCAACATCGAATGATTTATTTTTAAATCATATGGTTATAACTATGAAACATACTGTTGAAGTGATGATCCCCGAAGCGGAGATCAAAGCCCGTATCGCTGAATTGGGTCGTGAGATCACTGAACATTATCGTGATAGCGGTAGTGATATGGTGCTGGTTGGCTTGCTGCGTGGCTCATTTATGTTCATGGCAGACCTCTGCCGTGAAGTGCAAGTGCCCCACGAAGTCGATTTTATGACCGCATCCAGTTATGGCAGCGGCATGTCCACCACCCGCGATGTGAAAATCCTCAAAGATCTCGATGAGGATATCCGCGGCAAAGACGTGCTGATCGTCGAAGATATTATCGACTCCGGTAATACGCTGAGCAAAGTGCGTGAGATTCTTAGTCTGCGTGAACCAAAGTCATTGGCTATTTGTACGCTGCTGGATAAACCAGAGCGTCGCGAAGTGGACGTGAACGTTGAGTGGGTTGGTTTCGCCATTCCTGACGAGTTCGTGGTGGGTTACGGTATTGACTACGCGCAGCGTTATCGCCACCTGCCATACGTTGGTAAAGTGGTTCTGCTGGACGAATAAGTCTGCGGCTACATCCATTAAAAAAGGGCCTTTAAGGCCCTTTTTGCTATCTGTATTACTGCGAAGGTGTTCTATTCTTGTGGCTGCGATGGGAGTTCTGGAGATTCGAAATCCCGCTGCGATAGCCTTGCTCAAGAGATTCGCGGCTAGTGGCCGTTACTTCCAGATCACGCAGGCGTCCATCGTGAATACCGTAAGCCCAGCCATGCACTGTCACTTTCTGACTGCGTTTCCACGCTGACTGCATGATGGTGGAATGGCCAAGGTTATAAACCTGTTCCATCACATTGAGCTCACAAAGCGTATCCAGACGTTGCTCTGGTGGGAGTTCTCCCAGTAGCGAACTATGCTTGAACCAGATATCGCGGATGTGCAGTAGCCAGTTGTTTATCAGCCCTAAATCTGGGTTCTCAACCGCCGCTTGTACACCACCGCATCCGTAGTGACCGCAAATGATGATGTGTTCAACTTCCAGGACATCTACCGCGTACTGCACAACAGAAAGGCAATTTAAATCCGTATGAATTACCAGGTTTGCCACGTTACGGTGAACGAACAATTCGCCAGGCTCAAGGCCAGTCAGACGTTCAGCAGGTACGCGACTATCAGAACAGCCAATCCATAAGAAGCGAGGCTTTTGGGCTTGAGACAAACGTTCGAAAAAGCCTGGGTCTTCGTCCTCCATCAGTTTTGACCAGACCTGGTTATTACTAATGAGGGTATCAATGTCTTTCATGGAGGTTAACAACCTGTAACGGATGAAGTGCGTTGAGGTAATATAGGGCAACTGATTGTGCAACTGAAATAATTTTTAAACAGCTTAACTTTTTTGTACCGAACAAGGTAATCGCAAATAATGACCATTGCATTAGAACTGGAACAGTTAACGAAAACCTATCCCGGTGGTGTTCAGGCACTGCGTGGCGTAGATCTTCGTGTTGAGGCAGGGGACTTCTACGCTCTGCTGGGGCCCAATGGCGCAGGGAAATCTACTACCATCGGTATTATCAGCTCGCTGGTAAATAAAACCTCTGGTCGGGTACGTGTGTTTGGTTATGACCTGCAAAAAGACATTGTGAATGCTAAACGCCAGCTTGGTTTGGTGCCGCAGGAGTTTAACTTCAACCCATTTGAGACCGTACAGCAAATCGTTGTGCATCAGGCGGGATACTATGGCGTTGAAAAAAGCGAAGCTATTGCGCGTAGCGAAAAGTACCTTAAACAGCTCGATTTGTGGGAAAAACGCAACGAACGTGCACGTATGTTATCGGGTGGTATGAAACGCCGTCTGATGATTGCTCGTGCCTTAATGCATGAGCCAAAGTTGCTGATTCTTGATGAACCAACAGCCGGTGTCGACATTGAGTTGCGCCGCTCAATGTGGGGATTCCTGAAGGATCTGAACGATAAAGGCACCACTATTATTCTGACCACTCACTACCTTGAAGAAGCAGAAATGCTGTGCCGCAATATTGGCATCATTCAAAATGGTGAGTTAGTCGAAAATACCTCGATGAAATCACTACTTTCGAAACTGAAGTCAGAAACTTTTATTCTCGATTTAGCGCCGAAAAGCCCATTACCGAAGCTTGATGGTTACCAATATCGGCTGGTGGATACTTCCACTCTGGAAGTGGAAGTGCTGCGTGAGCAAGGAATAAATAGTGTCTTCAGTCAGTTAAGCTCGCAAGGGGTTCAGGTATTAAGTATGCGTAACAAAGCTAACCGTCTTGAGGAGTTGTTCGTCACGCTGGTAAATGGCCCGAAAGGAGAAAAGGCATGATGCATCTCTATTGGGTGGCGCTAAAAAGTATCTGGACGAAAGAAATCCACCGTTTCACGCGTATCTGGATCCAAACTTTGGTACCGCCGGTCATTACCATGACCCTGTATTTTATTATTTTCGGTAATTTGATTGGCTCACAGATTGGCTCAATGCATGGTTTCACCTATATGCAGTTCATTGTGCCGGGCCTGATCATGATGGCGGTTATTACTAACTCTTACGCTAACGTGGCCTCTTCGTTCTTCAGCGCGAAGTTCCAGCGCAACATTGAAGAGCTGCTGGTGGCACCAGTGCCGACGCACATTATCATTGCTGGCTATGTTGGCGGTGGCGTAGCGCGCGGTCTGTGTGTTGGGATTCTGGTGACGGCGGTATCGCTGTTCTTCGTGCCTTTCCAGGTTCACTCGTGGCTGTTTGTCGCCCTAACGCTGCTGTTGACTGCAATCCTGTTCTCGCTAGCGGGTTTACTCAATGCCGTGTTTGCTAAAACCTTTGATGACATCAGCCTGATACCAACCTTTGTGCTGACTCCGCTGACCTATTTAGGCGGCGTGTTCTACTCCCTGACGCTGTTGCCACCATTCTGGCAGGCTCTGTCCCACCTGAACCCGGTGGTGTATATGATCAGTGGCTTCCGTTACGGTTTCCTCGGTATCAACGACGTACCATTGCTGTTTACTGTCACAGTGCTGGTGGGCTTTATCGCCACCTTCTATATCCTGTGCTGGTATCTGATTCAACGTGGCCGCGGTCTGCGCAGCTAATTCCGCTAACCTCCCCGAAAGGGGAGGTTACTCAGAGTTTTCTTACTTCGTTTTGATTAGCATCACGTGGCAGATTTTTCGCTCTGGCACACTTGCGCTCTGCGAAAAGGAGAACGCCATGTTAGGTTGGGTTATTGCCGGTCATGACTATTACGCTCAGGATATGCTGGATGCAATCGAGCGACGTTTTGGGCCGCAACCGCAATGTTGCGCGGTTAATTATTGGAATGGTCTTAGCACCAATATGCTAAGCCGTATGATGTGTGATGCATTGTACAATTGCGATTCTGGGGATGGAGTGGTCTTTCTGACCGATAAAACCGGGGCTGCACCATATCGTACGGCTGCACTCATGAGCCACCAACATTCCCATTGTGAAGTGATCTCTGGCGTCACGCTACCTGTGCTATTCGCGATGCGTATGCACCGAGAAACGCTGACCAGTGAAGAGTTCCGTGACCGCATTGTTGAGCAGGGCGGCGATGACATCACCAGCCTCTGGCATCAACAACAAAAAAATCCGCCATTTGTGTTACTCCACCAATATTGATTTGAAAGATTGGTATTGGGTGTGCTTTTGTTAGAATGACGCCTTCTTTGGGCCTTTGAGACACTCAGTGCTATCAAATCCGTTATGCTAATTCGCCTTTTCTTTGCCGTGCTGATGCTGATTTGTGGCAGTAGTGCTAATGCCAGTCTGCTCAGCAGCAATCACACCCCTGCGCAATATATGCAAACCACTGAAGATGCTGATATCTGGGCGCAAGTGGGGGATAAAGTCATCTCTGTTGGCACTGTTCAGGAAGGGCAGATTCTGGCTGTCGTGCCAATTGCGGCAGACTACTACGAATTTAACTTTGGTTTTGGCACCGGATTTATTGATAAAGCGCATCTTGAACCGGTTGTGGGTAAGCAACGAATTGAAGACCGGCTGGGTGATCTGAATAAACCGCTGAGCAACCAGAATTTAGTCACTTTCCGTGATGTTGCTGTGTATAACGAACCGGATACCCGAAGCGCCACGTTTGGTACATTAGCCGATAATTTACGTTACCCGATAATTGCCAGTCTGAAAGACCGCTTAAACCAAACCTGGTATCAAATTCGTATTGGCAATCGTCTTGGATATGTCAGCAGTCTCGATGCGCAGCAGGACAATGGTATTCCCGTACTCACCTACCATCATATTTTGCGTGATGAAGAGAACACTCGCTTTCGCCATACTTCAACAACTACTTCGGTGGTCGCATTCAGCAACCAAATGACGTGGTTGCGCGATACGGGCTACACCACGCTGACGATGTATCAGCTTGAAGGCTACGTACGTAACCGTATGAACCTGCCTGCGCGGGCGGTAGTGATTACCTTTGACGATGGCCTGAAATCGGTTTATCGCTACGCTTATCCGATTCTTAAAGAGTACGGCTTCAAAGCGACTTCCTTTATTATTTCTTCGCGCATTAAGGCGCATCCGCAAACCTGGAACCCGAAAACGCTGCAATTTATGAGTATCTCGGAATTACAGGCCAGCCAGGATGTGTTTGATATCCAGTCGCATACCCATTTCTTGCATCGCGTTGATGCTAATCGTCAGCCGACACTTTTACGCCGCACCTATCGTAATATCTTGCTCGATTTTGAGCACTCGCGCCGCGCGCTTGCGCAGTTTAATCCGCATGTTTTATATCTTTCGTATCCGTTCGGCGGTTACAACGATAAGGCGGTGACAGCTGCTAACGATGCGGGGTTCCATATGGCTGTGACGACAGTGCGTGGGAAAGTGAAGCCGGGGGATAATCCGTTTTTGCTAAAACGGCTTTATATACTGAGAACTGACTCGCTAGAAACGATGTCACGGCTAATTAGCAATCAGACCAAACCTTAGATAAAAAAAGACCTGCTTAACAAAGCAGGTCTTTTTCATTCGTACGGAGGTTGTTATGCAACCTGAACCGGTACGGCTTTCGCGAGACGTTTCATTTCGTTATCGCCATCGAAATAGGCGACTTTCGGCTGCCAGGTGCGTGCCTGCTCATCTGGCATAGTCACATAAGTGGCAATAATCATAATGTCGCCCACATCAGCACAATGCGCTGCGGCACCATTCACCGAAATGATTTTTGAACCACGTTCGCCAGCGATGGCGTAAGTTGAAAAACGCTTACCGTTGGTGACGTTATAAATATCAATGGCTTCATATTCCAGAATGCCTGCCGCCTCAAGGAAGTCCTGATCGATGGCGCAGGAGCCTTCATAATGCAAATCCGCCTGCGTCACTTTGACACGGTGAAGTTTGCCTTGCAGCATGGTGCGTATCATAAAATTAAACCTTAATTACGGGGTCCGAATAGAACTGATTTCATCAGCTCTATGAATATAAGCGGGCAGTATTGCCCGATTTATGAATGCTGTCTACTGCGCCAGATCAACCTGAATATTATCAATCAAGCGCGCCTGGCCAAGCCATGCGGCCATTAATACCACGGCACGTTTACTCTCAACGTTCAGCTCTGACAAGGTATCGGCATCGCGGATTTGCAGGTCGTCAGAACGAAAACCTTTTTCATTCAGTTCGGTGGCGGCAATAGCCAACATTTCTTCGGTATCACGCTCACCAGACCGCAGTTTATCCGCCAAAGACTGCATCACTTTATGCAGGCCAGGAGCGATTTTGCGCTGTTCTGCGGTTAGATAGCCATTGCGTGAGCTCAGTGCCAGGCCATCTTTCGCGCGAACCGTCGGCACGCCGATAATTTCGATGTCATAGCCCATATCCGCCACCATCTTGCGGATCACGGCGACCTGCTGGAAGTCCTTCTCACCGAAGCAGGCGATATCAGGTTGCACCATGTTAAAGAGCTTGCTGACAATGGTAGAGACGCCACGGAAATGCCCTGGGCGACTTGCGCCTTCGAGCATGGTAGAAAGCCCCGGGACTTCAACAAAGGTCTGTGAGTCCAGACCTTGTGGATAAATATCGGCTGGGGCAGGGGCAAATACCAAATCCACTTTGCGGCGGTTTAGTTTCTCGCAATCTTCCTGCAAGGTGCGGGGATAGCGAGTTAAATCATCCGGACGGTCAAACTGCATCGGGTTCACAAAAATGGTGGTAACCACCACATCCGCACGGCTTTTCGCATCATCGACCAGTTTCATATGGCCGTCGTGCAGGTTGCCCATGGTCGGCACCAGTGCGATGCGTTTACCTTCCTGGCGCCAGCGGCGGATTTGCTGGCGTAACAGCGGTATCGTTTCGATAATCAACACAACCCTTCTCCTGTCAGTGGAAACTATGTTCTTCACCTGGGTAGGCGCCTGATTCAACTTCAGCTATGTACTGGCGTACTGCGGCGCGCATGTCGCCGTTTCCTGTAAGGAAGTTTTTGGCAAATTTAGGGATATGGCCCCCGGTGATACCAAAGGCATCGTGCATAACCAGAATCTGTCCATCAGTGACATTACCCGCGCCAATACCGATGACTGGAATGCTTAGCGCTTCGGTGATGCGTTTTGCCAGCGCGACCGGCACACATTCCAGCACTAACAACTGCGCGCCTGCTGCTTCGAGCGCTACTGCATCATCAAACAGCGTTTGCGCGGCTTGCTCGTCGCGCCCCTGGACTTTGTACCCGCCGAAGATATTGACGGATTGCGGCGTCAGGCCCAAATGCCCGCAAACCGGAACGGCTCGTTCAGTCAGCATTTTGACGGTTTCAACCAACCAGCGCCCGCCTTCGATTTTGACCATATTAGCACCGGCGCGCATAACAATGGCTGAATTGGCAAACGCCTGTTCAGGCGTGGCATATGCCATAAAAGGCAGGTCAGCAAGCAGAAGGCAGTTTGGAGCACCACGACGTACCGCGCGAGTGTGGTAGGCAATATCTTCCACGGTAACGGGCAAAGTGGAATCGTGGCCCTGGACGGTCATCCCTAATGAATCACCAACCAGCATCACACCGATGCCTTCATCGGCAAACAGTTTTGCAAAGCTGAAATCATAAGAGGTGATGGTTGCGAATTTGCGTTGAGCCTGTTTCCACTGGCGCAACTGAGACATGGTGATTGGTTTCATGGCAATCCCAGAGAAATAAGAATGAGAGGTGAAATCGTTACATTAGCAAACAGAACACGTCCGTGGTTACCAAAACGTAATCCCATCCTGGGAGAGAGTATCTAAAATTTCAGCGGCGCGCTTGCCGTCCGGGAAGGTGCAGTCGGGGGCAATTTCCAGCAGCGGAACCAACATAAAAGCACGATTCTTCATATCATAATGCGGCACGATAAGCGTTGGTGTTGCGACAGTCAGATTACCGAATAGCATAATGTCGAGATCAAGTGTGCGCGGCCCCCAGCGTTCAGCTTTACGCACGCGACCATGCTCCAACTCAATACGTTGAGTATGGGATAGTAATGCTTCGGGAGACAGTGCGGTTTCCAGGGCAACAGCGGCATTCAGGTAATCAGGTTGGTCTTGTGGGCCGAGTGGCTTTGTTCGGTAGTACGAAGAGATTGCAACCACCCGGCTTTGCGGAATGGTTGCTATGGCGTCCAGCGCATGAGTCACTTGCTCAAGCGGAGACGCCAGGTTGCTGCCGAGTGCGATGTACGCAAGCGTCATGCACTTCCACCGCTACGTGGTGCACGCTTGCGTGGGCGACGATGGCGGCGGCGTACTGTTGGCTCATCGCCTAACACATCGAGCATATCTTTCTGTGCAGGTGGAGCTGCAACCTGGAACTCACCCCACCATTTGGTCAGGCGCAGTAATTCCTGGTTATTTTCCACTTCCGCACGCAGTGCCAGTAGATCGTAGGCAGCGCGGAATTTAGGATGCTCCATCAGCTTCCATGCGCGTTTGCCCTGGCGGCGTGACAGGCGAAGCTGCAGGCCCCAGATATCACGCACAAGCGTGGTGATGCGTTTTGGAATCGCCAGCGCACGGCAAGCTTCATCCAGCACTTCGTTCATCGCAAGTGCAAAAGCGTCCATATAGGCAAGGCCGCTTTCCTGAGTGAGCTTTTGGGCCATCTCAAGTTGCGGATACCAGAATATGGCCGAGAACAAGAAGGCCGGATTAACACGCATATCGTTCTGAATGCGGTTATCGGTATTCTTCAGCACCTGAACGATCATTCGTTCCATCGGGCTGTCACCCTGCTCGGTAAAGTAGCGGGTGATGGTCGGGAATAACGGCTGGAACAGCTGATATTCGCGCAGTAATTCGTAAGTTGGATAACCGTGGCCAGCTTGCAGAAGTTTCAGTGACTCTTCAAACAAACGAGCAGGCGGTACATCATTAATCAAGGTTGCTAAGCGCGGAATAGGTTCGCCAGTTTCCGGGCTAATCGTCATATTCAGCTTGGCGGCAAAGCGCACTGCACGAAGCATGCGGACAGGGTCTTCACGGTAGCGCGTTTCAGGATCGCCAATCAGACGGATAACGCCATTGCGTAAATCATTCAGGCCACCGACATAATCGCGAACCGAGAAATCCGCCACGCTGTAATAGAGGCTGTTGATGGTGAAATCGCGGCGCTGTGCATCTTCTTCGATAGAACCGAAGATGTTGTCACGAAGCAACATACCGTTTTGACCGGTCTGTGAAGTCTGTTTGTCAGACTTCTGCTCTTCATGGTGACCACGGAAAGTAGCAACTTCAATGATTTCCGGCCCAAACATCACATGTGCCAGACGGAAGCGACGGCCCACCAGACGACAGTTGCGGAACAGTTTACGCACTTGATCCGGCGTAGCACTGGTCGTGACATCAAAGTCTTTCGGCTGTTTGCCGAGCAAAAGGTCACGGACACCGCCACCCACGAGGTAAGCCTCGTAGCCTGCTTTGTTCAGACGATAGAGCACCTTGAGGGCATTTTCACTGATATCTTTGCGGGACAGAGCGTGCTGGTCACGCGGAATTACCGTGATTTGCGGGAGATCTTCACTCTCCTCGACCACGACGTCATCGCGGTTAAGCACCTTGCGGCAAAAATTAGCGACTCGGGTAAAAATAGTACACCTCGGCAGTGTCAATCATAGGGACAAAAAAAACAGCGGCTAATCATAGCTCAGTGCGTGGCATTTGAGAATGACGTATTCACGCCGAGCCTGGTTCAATAGCCTCAAGCGACCAGGTTTGCACCGCCTGACGGAGTAACTCGTTGAGCGTCAAATCTTGCCAATGGTCAATTTCTGGTTGATTCAAAAATGCCAGCGCTGCATGAATAACTGGACGTGGATCGCCTTGCGGTAGGGCTGGCGCGTGATTCTGCTTAGAAAGCTTTGCCCCATTCTCATTGAGCACTAAGGGCAAATGTACGTAATCAGGCACCGTCCATCCAAATTGTTGATACAGTGAAATTTGTCTTACCGTTGGCTCAATTAAATCTGCGCCACGTACAATTTCGCTTACACCTTGATAATTATCATCCACTACCACAGCAAGATTATAGGCAAATAACCCATCCCGGCGGTGAATGATGAAATCTTCACGAGCCAGTTGTTCGTCGGCGATTAACGTCCCATGAAGTTTATCTTCAAAACTTAATACCGGGTGATGTTGCATAAAACGTAACGCGGCATTATTAGGACCATGGTTTAACGTGCGGCAATGGCCATCGTAAAAACCGCCAATTTGCTGAATCCGTCTACGTGTGCAGGTGCAGTAATAACTCAACCCTTGCTGATGTAACCATGAGAGTGCTTCGCGGTAGGCTTCGTGTCGTTGGGATTGCCATAAAACTTCGCCATCCCACTCCAACCCGTAATGCTCTAGCTGCCGCAATATAGTAGCAGCGGCGCCCGGTACTTCACGTGGTGGGTCGATATCTTCAATACGCACCAGCCATTGGCCGTGTTTTGAGCGTGCTTGCAGGTAGCTGCCGAGTGCGGCAATTAACGAGCCGAAGTGGAGTTCACCCGAAGGCGAGGGGGCAAAGCGCCCAATGTAGTGGGGTGTGTTCATGATTTGCTGCGGTAGGCCAGAAATAAATAAGGCGGGAGAGTATCCCGCCATTATGAGTAATCTGAAATTGCGAGCCGTTAACCGGCCATTTGTTTTTCGCGAATTTCTGCCAACGTTTTACAGTCAATGCACAAATCAGCTGTCGGGCGAGCTTCGAGACGGCGGATGCCGATTTCAACACCACAGGACTCGCAGAAACCGAAGTCTTCGTCTTCTACTTTCTTGAGTGTCTTCTCGATTTTCTTGATCAGTTTACGTTCCCTGTCACGGTTACGCAGTTCGAGGCTGAACTCTTCTTCCTGGGCTGCACGGTCTACCGGATCCGGGAAGTTTGCTGCTTCATCCTGCATATGCGTCACCGTGCGATCAACTTCATCCATAAGTTGGCTACGCCAGGCTTCAAGAATAAGCTTGAAGTGCGACAGCTGGGCTTCGTTCATATACTCTTCGCCCGCTTTCTCCTGATATGGCTCCACCCCAGCGATGGCGAGGATACTCAGGGACGATGTTTTACGCTTTTGCCCTTCTTGCATGTTGTTTCTCCTTAACACGCACTATCGGTCCCCTGTTCGGGGGAAAATCAGGCCGCTATAAATAGCAGATGCTTTTCAGGATGGCAATTATATAAATTCCTCTCTTGACAAGCCTGTGAAGAAAAGCGTATTTACGCGAACCGCCAGCACACAAAACAGACAAACGTTAATACCTTTTATACTTCAGGCTGCATCTTTGTTGGCGGCGCTTACTCGCCCGAATCACTTACTTCAGTAAGTTCATCGGGGCTCATTCACTTGCCGCCGCGATGCAACTCGAATTATTGTGGGTACTCTTAAATTAAACAAACAGGCAACGGCGAAATTAGAGTAAGCCCACGGGCAGAAAGTTCAGCCTTATAAGCAATAATCTCAACACCGCACTGCTGCGCTTCGTATAACAGCTCAGCGTACTTCGCATCAATGTGGCGAGCCGGGGAAACTTGAGTGATGGAAGAATGTAGTACCGCAAACAACAGCACCGCTCGCTCACCTTGCAAAACCACGCTCATCAATTCCCGCAAATGCTTTTGTCCTCGCAGGCTTACTGCGTCCGGGAAATATCCACAACCTTGTTGTGATAACGTCACTGATTTTACTTCAATATAGCAGTTAACCTTGCAATCTGCCTGCAACATAAAATCAATGCGGCTGCGCTCAGCTCCGTATTTGACTTCACTTTTAATGGTGGTGTAACCCATTATTTCCGCAATAGTTTCTGACACTAATGCTTCTTTCACTACCGTGTTCGCACGCAGCGTATTAACGCAAATAAATTCGTCGTTTTGTGTCTGGGTTATTTCCCAGGTGTGGGGATATTTTCGAGTCGGGCTATCTGATGTGGAATACCACACTGTATCGCCAGGGGTTGCACATCCGGTCATTGCGCCGGTGTTTGGGCAATGGAGCGTTAACTCTTCACCAGACGGAGTGACCACATCAGCCAGAAAGCGTTTATAGCGTTTGATGAGTGTGGCTTGTTGTAGTGGGGGGCTAAACTCCATTTACTCTTCCTTATTGCTTAATGACCAGCGCTGTAGCTCCAGGTAACGCGTTCGCCCTTGCTTGAAAATTGATTCATATAATACGAAGTCTTCAACTTTGTATTGCCAGCGAAAACCAGGTGGCGGGATGGCAACCGCACGCGGTGTGTTCCGATAAAGCGTGATATGTGGGTGAAATGGCTGCGGGCTTTGGTAGCAGCCGCTACGAGCTGCCTGGGCACGCAACATATTTGCTAACTGAATCAGCCCCAGAGGTGCATGTCGGGGGCCAATCCACACCACGTTTGATCGCAACCACTGCCCTGCATCATCAATTGTCAGGGTAAAACCGCTTTGGCGGATCCTCCCGGCGAGCACGCTGAGTGCTTTTTGCTTTTCAATACTGATATCGCCTAAAAAGGCGAGAGTCAGATGCAAGTTGGCAGCAGCGACCGGACGCCCGGAATCTTCAGGAAACTGAGTGGCGCGCCACTGGATAATCTGTTTTTGTACCTCGGCTGGCAATTCGAGGGCAAAAAACAGACGGCGAGTTTCAGCCATAGTGGTCTCTCGTTATGAATTGGCTTGATGCTACAATAGCGAACTTCGCATCATACCCGTTTGGAGCCCTTTGTGCCGTCATTACCGGTTGCCGCAGTGCTACCCGATATTCTTAACGCCTTGCAAAATGCGCCACAGGTTTTACTGAGCGCCCCAACGGGGGCGGGTAAATCGACTTGGCTTCCGTTGCAAATTTTACGGCAGGCAAACTTAGGCGGTCGCATTCTACTGCTGGAACCACGTCGCCTGGCGGCACGAAACGTTGCGCAGCGCCTCGCAGAATTACTCGGTGAAAAACCCGGTGAAACAGTTGGTTACCGAATGCGTGCTGAAACCTGTGTTGGGCCAAATACGCAGCTTGAAGTGGTAACCGAAGGTATTTTGACGCGCATGATTCAGCACGATCCTGAGCTTTCAGGTGTTGCGTTGGTGATCCTCGATGAATTCCATGAACGTAGCCTGCAAGCCGATCTGGCGCTGGCATTGTTGCTTGATGTGCAGCAGGGGCTACGCGACGATCTCAAATTACTGGTTATGTCTGCAACGCTTGATAATGCGCGCCTTCAGCAATGTTTACCGCAGGCACCTGTAATCAGCTCTGAAGGGCGAGCATTTCCTGTTGAACGCCGCTACAACCCGCTTTCTACCCATCAACGCTTTGATGAAGCGGTTGCCATTGCCGTAGCCAATTTGCTGCGAGAAGAGTCGGGTTCGCTGCTGCTGTTTTTACCGGGTGTCAGTGAAATTCAGCGTGTTCTGCAACAGTTACAAGAGCGTGTCACAAGTGATGTCCAGCTTTGCCCGCTATATGGTGCACTGCCTTTAAGCGAACAGCGCAAAGCGATTCTTCCGGCAGCAAACGGTTCGCGTAAAGTGGTGCTGGCGACCAATATTGCCGAAACCAGCCTGACGATTGAAGGCATTCGCCTGGTGGTGGATTGCGCGCAGGAACGCGTCGCACGCTTTGATGTTCGTACTGGGCTCACAAGGCTTATCACACAGCGAATTAGCCAGGCTTCGATGATTCAACGCGCCGGGCGAGCGGGGCGTCTGGAGCCGGGTATTTGTCTGCACTTAACCAGTGCCGAGCAGGCAGAACGCGCGAGCTTGCAAAGTGAACCGGAAATCCTGCAAAGCGACCTCTCTGGTTTGCTGCTTGATTTAATGCAATGGGGTTGCCAGGAACCGGGTCAGTTGACCTGGCTTGATGCACCGCCCGTCGTCAATTTAGCGGCTGCGCGAACCTTATTGCGCCAGCTCAATGCCCTGGATGAACAAAATAAACTCACGCCCGTAGGCCAGAAAATGGCGAATCTGGGTAACGAACCGCGCCTGGCCGCGATGTTGGTTAACGCTAAAGATGCTGACCAACAGGCGACGGCATCGCGGCTTGTCGCGATTCTTGAAGAGCCACCACGCGGCCAGGACTGCGATTTGCGTAACGCATTTAGCAGACGTCAGGACAATTGGCAGCAGCGGAGTTCTCAGCTTCTGAAGCGTCTTAACAGCCATGGTGGAGAGGTGGATTTTAATCTTGCTGCATCATTGATGGCACAATCTTTCCCTGACAGGATTGCCCGCCGTCGTGGTCAGGATGGTCGCTACCAGTTAGCTAACGGCATGGGCGCGATGCTTAACCAGGATGATCCGCTTACGCGCTACGAATGGTTGTTAGCACCTCTATTATTGCAGGGTAGCAATACACCTGATGCACGTATCCTGCAGGCTATCCCGCTGGATATTGAGTCGCTAACGCTACAGTGCCCGGCGTTGCTGACCGAAAGTGACACCGTGGAGTGGGATGAAACGCAAGGGACTTTAAAAGCGTTTCGTCGCACCCAAATTGGCAAATTAGTGTTGAAAGTCCAGCCACTGGCGAAACCTTCTGAAGATGAGCTCCACCAGGCAATGCTTAATGGTATTCGTGAAAAAGGCCTGTCGGTGCTGAACTGGTCGGCACATGCGCAGCAGTTAAGAACACGCCTGGTATGTGCAGCAAAATGGTTGCCAGAACTTAAATGGCCAGACGTGTCAGACGAGGCGTTGCTGCGCGATTTAGACCGCTGGTTATTACCTGAACTGCATGGTGTACACTCGTGGCGGGCGTTAAAAAACATTGATGTCACACGGGCGTTACAGAACCTGATCGACTGGAACGCGCGAGTACGTCTGGATAGTGCGCTGCCAACTCATTACACTGTGCCGACTGGAAGCCAGATAGCCATTCGCTATGATGATGAAAACCCGCCCGTTCTTGCTGTTCGTATGCAAGAAATGTTTGGTAAAGCTCAAACTCCGGTGATTGCCGAAGGCCGTGTGCCACTGGTTCTGGAGTTGCTCTCCCCGGCACAACGCCCTTTGCAGATAACGCGTGATTTAACCGCTTTCTGGAATGGTGCGTATCGGGAAGTGCAAAAAGAGATGAAAGGACGTTATCCAAAACACGTCTGGCCGGACTCGCCAGCAGATGCGCTGCCTACGCGGCGTACCAAAAAGTACCAATAACTTTGAGAGATTTCCTCTTTCGACTTGAGTTGAGATGAGGAGAATCAGGCCGTGCGCCTTATTTTTGGTGGAGAAAGCAATGGCGGGGAATGACCGCGAACCGATTGGACGTAAAGGAAAACCTTCACGTCCTGTGAAAGAGAAAGTAAGCCGTCGTCGTGTCCGTGAAGAGGAATATGACGCGGATTACGATGATGATTATGAAGACGAGGAACCGATGCCGCCACGTAAAGGAAAAGGCAGTGGCAATGGTCGTCCGCCACGTAAAAAGCGCCGTTGGTTCTGGTTCATGGTAAAACTGTTTGTTGTCTTTGCTGTGCTGTTTGTGATTTACGGTGTCTACCTGGATCAGAAGATCCGTACCCGTATTGATGGGAAAGTCTGGCAGCTCCCGGCGGCAGTGTATGGTCGCATGGTGAACCTTGAGCCAGACATGCCGTACAGCAAAAAAGAGATGGTTAACCTGCTGGAAGCGACACAGTACCGCCAGGTGACTAAGATGACGCGCCCTGGTGAGTTTACGGTACAGGGCAACAGCATTGAGATGATCCGTCGTCCGTTTGATTTCCCTGACAGCAAAGAAGGGCAGATCCGCGCACGTCTGAATTTTGATGGCGACCATCTGGAATCTATCCAGAACATGGATAACAACCGCAGCTTCGGTTTCTTCCGTCTGGATCCACGCTTGATCACCATGCTGTCTTCACCGAACGGTGAACAGCGCCTGTTTGTGCCGCGCACCGGTTTCCCGGAGCTGTTGGTTGACACGTTGATCGCAACAGAAGACCGCCATTTCTACGAGCATGATGGGATTAGCTTCTTCTCCATTGGCCGTGCGGTGCTGGCGAACCTGACAGCTGGCCGTACCGTGCAGGGTGCAAGTACGCTGACGCAACAGTTGGTCAAAAACCTGTTCTTGTCGAGCGAGCGTTCTTACTGGCGTAAAGCGAACGAAGCGTACATGGCGCTGATCATGGATGCGCGTTACGGCAAAGATCGCATTCTTGAGCTGTATCTGAACGAGGTGTACCTCGGCCAGAGCGGCGATAATGAAATTCGTGGTTTCCCACTGGCGAGCCTGTACTACTTTGGCCGCCCGGTAGAAGAACTGAGCCTCGATCAGCAAGCATTGCTGGTGGGCATGGTGAAAGGTGCGTCGATCTACAACCCATGGCGTAACCCAAAACTGGCGCTGGAACGTCGTAACCTCGTCTTACGCTTGCTGCAAGAGCAGAAAGTTATCGATCAGGAGCTTTACGATATGCTGAGCGCGCGCCCTCTGGGTGTGCAACCGCGTGGTGGTGTTATTTCACCGCAGCCTGCATTTATGCAGATGGTACGTAATGAGCTTCAGACCAAACTCGGCGACAAAGTTAAAGACCTCTCCGGCGTGAAGATCTTCACCACTTTCGACTCCGTTTCCCAGGATGCGGCAGAAAAAGCGGTGAGTGAAGGAGTTCCGGTTCTGCGGGCCTCCCGTAAGCTCAAAGATCTGGAAGCGGCAATGGTGATTGTTGACCGTTCAACCGGTGAAGTTCGTGCGATGGTTGGCGGAGCAGAAACACAGTTTGCGGGCTTCAACCGCGCGATGCAGGCACGCCGTTCTATCGGTTCTCTGGCGAAACCGGCGACCTATCTGACAGCGTTGAGCCAGCCGGACGCTTACCGCCTGAATACCTGGATTGCCGATGCGCCAATCGCGCTGAAACAGCCGAACGGGCAAGTATGGTCGCCGCAGAACGATGACCGTCGCTACAGTGAAAGTGGCAAGGTGATGCTGGTGGATGCGCTGACGCGCTCAATGAACGTGCCAACCGTTAATCTCGGTATGGCGCTGGGCTTGCCAGCAGTCACCGACACCTGGATAAAACTCGGCGTGCCGGAAAACCAGTTGCATCCGGTTCCTGCGATGTTGCTCGGTGCGCTTAACCTGACGCCAATTGAAGTGGCTCAGGCATTCCAGACCATCGCCAGCGGCGGCAACCGGGCAACGCTTTCTGCATTGCGTTCGGTTATTGCTGAAGATGGCACCGTACTGTACCAAAGCTTCCCACAGGCGGAGCAAGCTGTACCTCCACAGGCCGCATATATGACGCTGTTTACCATGCAGCAAGTTATGGCTCGCGGTACTGGTCGCGCGTTAGGTGGCAAATATCCAAACCTGCACTTAGCAGGTAAAACGGGTACCACCAACGATAACGTCGATACCTGGTTTGCGGGCATTGATGGCAAAGAAGTGGCCATTACATGGGTTGGGCGTGACAACAACCAGCCGACCAAACTGTACGGTGCAAGCGGGGCAATGTCGCTTTACCAACGTTATCTGGCTAACCAGACGCCAATTCCACTGGTGCTCAATCCACCGGAAGATATCGTTGATATGGGCGTTGATAGTGCGGGTTACTTCCAGTGTGGCGGGGGGGGAGATCGTGTGCTGCCCGTTTGGACGACGAATCCAGACGGATTGTGCCAGCAAAGCCAACAGGCTGAGCAGACTAATAATCCGTTTAGCCAGTCGCAGCCGCCACAGACCCAGCAGCCGCAACAGCAGCAACAACAACAACCGCAGCAGCAGCAAGAGCAAAGTAGTGATGGTGTTGCCGGTTGGATAAAGGACATGTTCGGCAGTAAATAATTCGCGCTGTTTTCTACTAAAGCCTCCGTTTGTAACGGGGGCTTTTCTTTTTTGTTAAATCCATGCAATTACTCTGGTTAATTATTATTCCCTCGCACTTTTCATGGGTGTGATCCGCTTGCTATGCGCTTTCCGTTTCGACTATTATTCTGCGGCTAATAATAATTATCGTTTACGTTATCATTCGTCACTACTTCATCAGAGAAAAACCAATGGCGCGTTTAAGAACTGGACAACCAGTCAACACCTCAATCCGTAAACTTGCATTCTTTGTTGCTGCCGCCGTCAGTGGCGTGAGTGCATCAAGCTTTGCAGCAGACAACACAACCACCAAAGAAGACACTATCACGGTTTCTGCCAGCACTGCTGACGAAAGCGCGTGGGGCCCGTCCCCAACGATTGCGGCGAAACGCACAGCTACCGCAACGAAAACTGATACGCCGATTGAGAAGACTCCACAGTCTATTTCAGTTGTGACTCGTGAAGAGATGGATACTCACCAACCTTCATCCGTGAAAGAAGCGCTGGGCTATTCGCCTGGTATCACCGTGGCGACCCGCGGCGCTTCTAGTACTTATGATGCGGTTAAAATTCGTGGTTTCGGTTCTGTTAACCAGAACAACTACCTCGATGGCCTGAAACTTCAGGGCGATTTCTATAACGAAGTGATCATCGACCCGTACATGCTGGAGCGTGTGGAGTTAATGCGCGGCCCAACTTCCGTTCTGTATGGAAAAAGTAGCCCTGGTGGCATCATCTCTATGGTGAGTAAGCGCCCAACAACTGAACCGCTGAAAGAAGTGCAGTTCAAAATGGGTACTGACAACCTGTGGCAAACCGGTTTCGATTTCAGCGATGCGCTGGATGACGCTGGCGTTTATTCCTACCGCCTGACCGGTGTTGCTCGCTCTAACGACGACCAGCAGCAGTTCTCTAAACAGAAACGTTATGCGATTGCTCCATCGTTCTCATGGCGTCCTGACGACAAGACCAACTTCACTTTCTTAGCGAACCTGCAAGATAGCCCTGAAACGGGTTATTACGGTTGGCTGCCGAAAGAAGGCACCGTTGAGCCGCTGCCCAATGGCTCTCGTTTGCCGACTGATTTCAACGAAGGCGCGCCTAATAACACCTACTCGTTGTCCCATAAAATGGTCGGTTACAGCTTTGACCATGAGTTTAACGACACTTTCACCGTGCGTCAGAACCTGCGTTATGTTGAATCCAAAACGAACCAGAGAAGCGTTTACGGCGTAGGTGTTGATTCAACCGGCCACATGCTCAATCGCGGTACCGTGGTTGATAACGAAAAACTGCACAACTTTGCGGTGGATACTCAGCTACAAAGCAAGTTTGAAACAACTGCTGTACAACATACTCTGTTGACGGGTGTTGATTTCCAGCAGATGCGTAACGACGTTAATGCCACCTTTGGTAGTGCGCCGCCGATTGATTTGTATAACCCAGTGTATGAAAACTTTGATTTTGGCGATGCGTCTCCGTATCAGCAAAACAAACAGAAACAGACGGGGCTTTACATTCAGGATCAAGCTGAGTGGAACAAGTTTGTTCTGACAATGGGTGGCCGTTACGACTGGCTGAAACAGTCCACGCGAGCTTACCAGGCGAACAACTACACCGAGCGTAGCGACGATCAGTTTACTGGTCGTGCGGGTCTGAACTATCTGTTCGACAACGGCGTGTCACCGTATATCAGCTACAGCGAATCCTTTGAGCCGAACTCTGGCGCGGACTACTACGGCAACACCTTTAAGCCATCTAAGGGCCGTCAGTACGAAGCAGGCGTGAAGTATGTGCCGAAAGAGATGCCTGTTGTCATTACGGGAGCTGTTTATCAGTTGACCAAGACTGACAACCTGATGTCTGACCCAGATACCTCACACGGCTTTGCATCCGTTCAGGGCGGCGAAATCCGTTCACGCGGTGTGGAACTTGAGGCGAAAGCTGCCGTTAATGCCAACATTAACGTCACGGCGTCTTATACCTATACCGATGCTGAATACACCAAAGACAGCACGCTGCAAGGCAACACGCCTGAATCTGTACCAAAACACATGGCTTCTTTGTGGGGTGATTACACCTTCAACGAAGGCGCGCTGACTGGCCTGACTCTGGGCTCTGGCGGTCGCTTCCTTGGTAAGAGCTACGGTGACCCAGCGAACACCTTCGAAGTGGGTAGTGCGGCGATACTGGATGCAGTGGTCAAATATGACCTGGGCCGTTTCGGCATGAATGGATCAAGTGTGGCTCTAAACGTGAATAACCTGCTCGATCGTGAATACGTTGCTAGCTGCTTCCAGACCTACGGTTGCTTCTGGGGCGCTGAGCGTCAGGTTGTTGCGACTGCAACATTCCGCTTCTAAGTGCATTCGGGCACGGTTCGCCGTGCCCATCAACAAAGATGGCTATCATGCAGGACAAACACCTTCATCCCGATACCACGTTTAGCCTCACTGACGTTACCTTCCGCGTACCCGGTCGCACGCTTCTCCATCCTCTGTCGATCACCTTTCCTGTCGGAAAAGTCACCGGCCTGATTGGACACAACGGCTCGGGCAAATCGACACTGCTGAAAATGCTTGGCCGCCATCAGAAGTCCTCTGATGGGGAAATCAGTCTCAACGATCAACCATTGGATAGCTGGAGCAGTAAGGAATTTGCGCGCAAAGTCGCGTATTTACCACAGCAACTCCCGGCGGCTGAAGGGATGACGGTACGCGAGCTAGTGGCAATTGGCCGCTATCCGTGGCATGGCGCGCTGGGCCGTTTTGGCGTGGCGGACAGGGAACTGGTTGACGAGGCCATCTCGCTAGTCGGACTGAAACCTTTTGCTCATCGTCTGGTAGACAGCCTTTCTGGTGGTGAACGTCAGCGCGCGTGGATAGCCATGCTGGTGGCGCAAGATAGCCGTTGCTTACTGTTAGATGAACCAACATCTGCGCTGGATATTGCTCATCAGGTTGACGTGCTGGCGCTTATTCATCGTCTTAGCCAGGAACGCGGCCTGACGGTAATTGCCGTTTTGCACGATATCAATATGGCTGCTCGCTACTGCGATCACCTTGTGGCATTGCGCGGTGGTGAAATGATAGCGCAGGGTTCTCCTGCGGAACTGATGCAAAGTGAAACGCTGGAAAAAATTTACGGCATCCCGATGGGCATTTTACCACATCCTGCGGGTGCGGCTCCGGTGAGCTTTGTCTACTGATGAGTGAGCTGATTAACCCATTACTGAGTCGTCGGCAGTTACTCGCAGCACTGGCGCTCTCACCGTTATTGCTCAAAATGGGCAATGCACATGCGGCCTCAATCGATCCTAATCGCATTGTTGCTCTGGAATGGTTGCCGGTGGAGCTGATGCTGGCACTGGGCATCACACCTTATGCAATGGCCGATATCACCAATTACAAAGCCTGGGTTGGCGAACCGAAATTGCCGGAAGGCATTATCGAAGTCGGTTTGCGCACCGAGCCTAATCTCGAACTTCTTACGCAATTAAAACCGTCGCTGATCCTCTATTCCGCGGGCTACGGCCCGTCACCGGAAAAGATGTCCCGTATTGCGCCGGGTTTAGGGTTCAGTTTTAACGATGGCTCCGGCAAACCGCTGACCGTTGCTCGCCAGTCACTGACAGAACTGGGTGACAAATTAGGTATGCAGCAGGAAGCTCGCGACCACCTGCTGAAATTCGACCAGTTTATCGAGCAGATGAAACCCCGCTTTGCTTCCCGAGGGGATAAACCCGTTTTGCTGATGACATTGTTAGATTCGCGCCACGCGCTGGTTATTGGCAAAAACAGTCTGTTCCAGCAGGTGATGGATTTGCTGGGCGTGAAAAATGCCTGGCAGGGTGAAACCAATTTTTGGGGTAGTGCGGTGGTTGGCCTTGAGCGTTTAGCCGAAGTCAAAGACGCCGATGTTATCTGTTTTGATCACAATAACGATGCGGAAATGGCGCGCGTAACCGCAACGCCGTTGTGGAATGCAATGCCTTTTGTTCGCCAAAACCGCTTCCAACGCGTGCCGCCAGTATGGCTTTATGGCGCGACACTTTCCGCCATGAACTTCACCACTACGCTTGCTAAAGCCATAGGGAGCCAGACGTGAAACATCGTTATGCTTTGCTCCCCGCGCTGCTTTTATCTGTGCTGTTTGTTATTGCCTGTGCGCTGACGCTACACAACCTGAATGCACAGTTGCCTTCTGCGCAGTGGAGTGCGGCCTGGTGGCAGCCCAATATTGATGACATCAATCAGATGTTATTTCACTACAGTTTGCTGCCGCGCCTTGCCATCTCTTTGTTAGTTGGGGCAGGGCTTGGATTAGTGGGTGTGTTATTCCAGCAGGTGTTACGAAACCCGCTTGCTGAGCCAACCACGCTTGGTGTGGCAAGTGGCGCGCAACTTGGTATCACGGTTGCCACACTGTGGGCATTGCCCGGTGGGTTTGCCACACAACAGTTCGCCGCCCTGGTAGGGGCAGGCGTTGTGGGTCTACTCGTGTTTGGCGTTGCCTGGGGTAAGCGGTTATCTCCGGTCACGCTGATCCTCGCAGGGTTGGTGCTTAGCCTTTATTGCGGCGCGGTAAACCAACTGTTGGCTATCTTCCACCATGATCAATTGCAGAACATGTTCCTGTGGAGCACGGGCTCGTTAAACCAGCAAGACTGGGACATCGTCAACGGCCTGTGGCCACGTTTGGTTGGGGGCTTGCTGTTAACACTGCTGCTGTTGCGCCCGCTTACGCTGATGGGTCTCGACGATGGCGTGGCGCGTAACCTTGGTCTGGCGCTTTCAATGGTGCGGCTCGCAACGCTGGTACTGGCGATTGCTATCAGTGCGCTTTTGGTGAATGCGGTTGGGATTATCGGCTTTATCGGACTTTTTGCGCCACTGCTGGCGAAAATGCTCGGTGCGCGGCGTCTGGTTGCCCGATTGTTCCTTGCTCCGTTTATCGGCGCGTTAATTTTGTGGTTGTCCGATCAATCCGTTATCTGGCTCACCACCGCCTGGCGCGAAATTTCGACCGGTACGGTGACGGCGCTGATAGGTGCGCCTTTGCTGCTTTGGCTGCTACCGCGCCTGCGCACCGTTGGCACACCGGCAATGAACCAGGGTGATAATGTTCCGAGCGAACGCCAGCATCTGGGCTGGTGGGTGTTAATCGGAAGCGGTGTTTTAGCGTTAGTTCTTGTCAGTGCGCTAACGCTTGGGCGCGATGCGTATGGCTGGAACTGGGTAAGCGGTTCGTTATTCCACGACCTGTTGCAGTGGCGTTGGCCGCGCGTTTTGGCCGCGCTGACGGCGGGTATGATGCTGGCGGTTGCGGGCAGCGTTATCCAACGTCTGACCGGTAATGCGATGGCAAGCCCCGAAGTTTTAGGTATCAGCTCTGGTGCGGCATTCGGTGTGGTGGTGATGCTGTTTATCGTGCCTGGAAATGCATTCGGTTGGTTGTTCCCTGCAGGCAGTCTTGGGGCGGCGGTGACACTGTTGGTCATCATGTTGACGGCAAGCCGTGGCGGATTTTCTCCGCAACGCATGTTACTCGCCGGGATGGCACTGAGTACTGCGTTTACCATGTTGTTGATGCTTCTGATGGCGAGTGGCGACCCGCGTATGGCGGGGATCCTGACGTGGATTTCCGGCTCTACCTATAACGTTACCGGCGATCAAGCCGTCAGAACCCTTATTCTGATGGTGGTTCTATTTGCCCTGACGCCGCTTTGCCGCCGTTGGTTAATGATTCTGCCGCTAGGCGGAGCAACCGCACGGGCAATCGGCATGGCGCTGACACCATCACGTTTTGCGCTGCTTTTGCTGGCTGCAACCTTAACCGCTGCGGCAACGATGACCGTCGGGCCACTCAGTTTTGTTGGCTTAATGGCACCACATATCGCGCGTATGCTTGGTTTCCGGCGTGCAATGCCGCAGCTGATAATATCGGCGTTATTAGGTGGGATGTTGATGGTTGCCGCGGACTGGTGTGGAAGAATGATCCTGTTCCCGGATCAGGTGCCTGCTGGCTTGCTGGCAACGTTTATCGGTGCGCCTTACTTTATCTATTTGCTGCGTAAACAGAGTCGTTAGTTGAGGTGGATGACGCTTCGCTTATCCACCCTACAAATGCTGCGTAGGGCGGATAAGCGAAGCGTCATCCGCCAATACTACCAGTGATTACAACATTGCAAACACTCTACGCGCCGCGTCGATAGTCTTCTGAATATCTTCCTTAGAATGCGCAACTGACATAAAGCCTGCCTCAAACGCAGACGGTGCCAGGTAAACGCCTTCTTCCAGCATCAGGTGGAAGAACTTCTTGAAGCGTTCAACATCGCACGCCATCACGTCCTGGTAGCACGTTACCGTTTCCGCGTCAGTGAAGAACAAACCAAACATCCCACCCACGTTATTCACGACCAAAGGAATGTTTTCGGCTTCTGCTGCGTTAAGCAGTCCGTCAGCCAGCATTTCGGTCAGTTCAGTCAATGTCTGGTGAACGCCTGGTTGCGCGACTTCAGTCAGGCAAGCGTAACCTGCTGCCATCGCAATTGGGTTACCGGAAAGCGTACCTGCCTGGTAAACCGGGCCGGTTGGTGCCAGAGCATCCATGATTTCACGACGGCCACCAAATGCACCTACCGGCATACCACCACCGATGATTTTGCCCAGGCAGGTTAAATCAGGCTCAACGCCGTAGTAAGACTGCGCGCCCGCCAGAGCAACACGGAAGCCCGTCATCACTTCATCGATGATAAACAGTGCGCCAAACTCGTCGCACAAGGCACGTAAACCTGGCAGGAAATCATCGTTTGGTGGAATGCAGTTCATGTTGCCTGCGACCGGTTCAACAATGACGCAGGCGATATCTTCTGGATACTGCTCAAACGCTGCGCGAACGGACGCGAGATCGTTATAAGTGCAGGTGAGGGTGTGTTTGGCAAAGTCTGCCGGGACGCCCGGTGAGTTGGGCTGGCCGAGGGTCAGTGCGCCAGAACCGGCTTTCACTAACAGGCAGTCGGCATGGCCGTGGTAGCAGCCTTCGAACTTGATGATTTTATCGCGGCCGGTGAAACCACGGGCCAGACGAATAGCGCTCATGGTGGCTTCGGTACCGGAGTTCACCATACGTACCATATCCATGGTCGGAACCAGTTCGGTAACCAGTTCCGCCATTTTCACTTCCATCTCGGTTGGCGCGCCAAAGCTCAGACCGCGTTCAACCGCTTCAATCACGGCGTTGCGAATGGCTGGGTGATTATGGCCGAGAACCATCGGGCCCCATGAGCCCACATAATCGATATAGGCTTTGCCATCAGCGTCATACAGGTAAGCCCCGTCAGCGCGTTCGATAAACAGCGGCACACCGCCGACGCCGGTAAAAGCACGAACCGGCGAGTTTACGCCGCCAGGGATGACTTTGCGTGCGGCAGCGTACAGGTTTTCAGACTTACTCATGAATCGGCTCCTGATTCGTGGAAATAGTGGCAACACGCTATTCTAAGGGAAACTTGCGAAGTTATGAAAGTTTTGCCCAAATGCGTCGAGAGAGTAGAATGCCCCCTCGATTTGTATTACCAATAAATGATTAACCTAATGAATCACTCCCACCCCTCTTTTGAAGCACAACAGGTTGTGCGCTTACGCAGGGGCGACATGGTGCGTCGCCTAATTCGACAGGATAAAACGCCTGTCGCTATTCTTTTCATGGCCGCGATAGTAGGGACGTTAGCCGGTTTGGTAGGTGTCGCTTTTGAAAAGGCGGTCACCTGGGTTCAACAAAATCGTCTGGCGATGCTGGCGCATGTGGCCGATTACAGCCTGATCGTCTGGCCGCTGGCATTCATCAGTTCAATGGTTTTGGCGATGATTGGCTACTATTTAGTGCGCCGTTATGCCCCAGAAGCGGGGGGCTCTGGCATCCCTGAAATTGAAGGTGCACTGGAAGAGTTGCGCCCGGTGCGCTGGTGGCGTGTCATCCCGGTTAAATTTATCGGTGGTATGGGAACACTCGGCGCAGGTATGGTTCTGGGGCGTGAAGGGCCAACGGTGCAACTGGGCGGGAATATCGGGCGTATGGTGCTGGATATTTTCCGTTTACGGGGTGCCGAAGCCCGGCATTCACTATTAGCGACCGGTGCCGCTGCGGGTTTATCCGCTGCGTTTAATGCACCGCTGGCGGGGATTCTGTTCATTATTGAAGAGATGCGCCCGCAGTTTCGCTATAACCTGATTTCGATAAAAGCCGTGTTTATCGGTGTGATTATGTCGAGCGTGGTTTTCCGTATTTTTAACGGTGAGAACGCTGTTATTGAGGTCGGGAAACTTTCTAATGCGCCTGTTAACACGCTCTGGCTGTACCTGGTATTGGGCATGGTATTTGGTATTGTCGGCGTGTTCTTTAACGCGATGGTGTTCCGCACCCAGGATATGTTCCAGCGCTTCCACGGGGGAAATCTCAAAAAGTGGGTGATTATTGGCGGCCTGTTAGGCGGTATTTGCGGGATTCTTGGTCTTATCCAACCTGCAGCAGCGGGTGGTGGTTTTAACCTGATCCCCATTGCTGCTGCCGGAAATTACACGTTAGGCATGCTGCTGTTTATCTTTATTGCTCGCGTGATTACCACGCTGCTGTGTTTTTCTTCCGGCGCACCAGGTGGGATTTTTGCACCGATGCTGGCGTTGGGCACGTTACTGGGCACGGCATTTGGTATGGCGAGTGCGGCCTGGTTCCCGGCCTATCACCTTGAAGTTGGGACGTTTGCCATTGCAGGAATGGGCGCGTTGTTTGCCGCATCGGTACGTGCGCCGTTGACGGGGATTGTGTTGGTTCTGGAAATGACTGACAATTATCAGCTCATTTTGCCAATGATTATTACCTGCCTTGGCGCGACACTTTTGGCACAATTCCTCGGCGGTAAACCGCTATACTCCTCGATTCTTGCGCGCACACTTGCCAAACAGGAAGCCGAAAAGCAGGCTAAAGAACAACAGACCCCGAGCGGGGAGAATACTTGAACGATTTACTCGGGTATTAGATAATGGCCCAAAGTTTGGGGTTAAATTTCACCCAATATCTTATTTCGTTGGGAGCAAAAAATGAGTGATGACGTAGCAGTGCTGCCGTTGCAGTTTACAGAAGCCGCAGCCAATAAAGTAAAAAACCTGATCGCGGATGAGGAAAATCCAAATCTGAAACTGCGCGTTTACATCACCGGTGGTGGTTGCAGCGGCTTCCAGTATGGTTTTACTTTTGACGATCAGATTAATGACGGCGATATGACTATCGAGAAGCAAGGTGTTGCTCTGGTCGTTGACCCGATGAGCCTTCAATATCTGGTTGGCGGCGCGGTGGATTATACTGAAGGTCTGGAAGGTTCACGCTTTGTAGTGACAAACCCGAATGCGAAAAGCACCTGTGGGTGTGGTTCTTCGTTCAGCGTTTAAACCTTCATACTTCGAGCTGCAGATGCGATGACTAAACCCGTTCGCCTTTCTGCAACTCGAATTATTTCGTTTAGATAATGGGTTATAAACGTTCGTGTAGGCCGGATAAGCGAAAGCGTCATCCGGCTTTTTTATTGTTTATTGCCTGTCATCCAGCGCAAATGTCGGTAATTTGAGATGCCAACGAATGGCAGCCAGACGAATTGCGAGGGTGACGACCATACCAATCATACTCGCCTGTTCCAGTGGAACGTGGAAGGTGTAGAACGCTGTGGCATGCACAATGCCACCTGCAATACACGCCGTGGCGTAGATTTCGGTACGCAGGATCATTGGGATTTCACGCGCTAGAACGTCACGAATAATCCCACCGCCAACACCGGTCAACACGCCCATGCAAATGGCAATCAGTGGGCTTGTGCCCGCCAGAAACGCTTTATTCACCCCAATACCCACAAACACCGCAAGCCCCACGGCATCAAGCACTGGCAAAATCCATTTTGGGAGGCGACGCGGTTGTCGAATTAACACAATAGTCAGCATACAGGTGACCATTGCGACCACTAAGTCGGTTGGGTCTTTAACCCAAAATACCGGGCCATTATCCAGCGCCATATCGCGAATTGTTCCGCCGCCAACCGCTGTCACTACGCCCAGAACCAGAACACCAAACGGGTCCATACGTAGTTTACCTGCCAGCAGTACGCCGGATATTGCAAAGACGGCTGTGCCAATGATGTCCAGCCAATAGACGAGCATGTGGGTGTTATCCTCATAAAAAAGGTTATTTTTCTGCCAGCTCCTCACAGAGCTGTTTTGCGGCGAGGATAATACGTGGGCCCGAGCGACTAAACCAGTCATCATTCACTGCAATAACCGGAATTTTTAACTGGGTATTCCAGAATTGTTCAACCGGAGGGATTTTCGTTTCATCGCCGGTGATAATAATAGCCTGCGGGTTGCGGCTTAGCACCTGCTCACGACTCACCTGCGGCCAGGGAACCCGGCTATCTGCAAAGATATTTTGCCCACCACATACTCCCAGAATTTCGTCCTGAATCGAACCACGCCCTGATGTAAATAGCGGCTGCTGGCCGAACTGGAGAAACACTTTTTTCTTCGGGCCCTGAGAATAGTGTGCTTTCAAATCGGCAAACTCTTTTGCCAGTTGATCTGCGGCGTTGTTGGCAGTTTGCGGTGTCGGGCTGTATTGGCTCAATTGACGCAATGCGGCAACCACTCCTTCGACCGTTGCCGGATCAAGCCAGACAACTTTAATACCCAATGCTTTTAGTTGATTGACCTGGCGCTCAGCATTTCCACCGCGCCAGGCAAGAACCACATCAGGTTTTAGCGCCACAATGCGCTCAAGGTTCATTCCTTGCCAGTTCGAGACTTGCTCAAGCTTTTTGGCGGCTTCCGGAAAGTCTGACCAGGCGCTGACCGCTACTGGCGTGATACCAGCCGCAAATGCCAGTTCAGTATTGCTTGGCGATAGTGAGATAACCCGCGGCGCGGCATTAAGCCACGCCGGGAGACAACACAGAAGCGCGGTGATACCGCGCCAAAAGTTCTTATTAACCACGAGCCAGTTTCTGCACCAGGTTTTCAACCATTAGCGTGGACTGCTTCGCCGCAACAGCTAAGAACTCTTCGAAGCTCAGATGGGATTGCTGATCGGCAACATCAGAAATCGCGCGTACCACCACAAACGGGGTACCGAAGTTATGGCAAACGTGCGCAACGGCTGTTGCTTCCATTTCTACAGCAACTGCCTGTGGGAAGTTATGGCGAATTTTTGCCAGTGCCACAGAACCGTTAATAAAGGCATCACCACTAACAACCAAACCGCGTACGGCGTTCAGGTTTAGCTCGGCAATGCACTCTTCAGCCGCGGCAATCAGTTTGGCGTCGGCTGCAAAACCTGCCGGGCAACCAGGCAATTGACCATATTCATAGCCAAAAGCGGTAACGTCTGCGTCGTGGTAACGCACTTCATCAGAAACCACGATATCGCCAACTTTAAGTGTGGATGCGAGACCACCCGCAGAACCGGTGTTGATCACCACATCTGGTTTGCAATGCTCAAGCAGGAGAGTTGCACCCATTGCCGCTGCGACTTTGCCAATACCTGATTTCAGCAAAGCGACTTCCACGCCATTCAGGGTGCCGGTGTAAATTTCACACCCGGCAAGCTTCAGAGTCTGACGGCTTTCAATTTTGTCACGCAGCAGCGTAACTTCTTCTTCCATTGCACCAATGATGCCTACTTTCATAGTGATTCTCGCTAAAGTGTTAAATTACCTTCATAGTCTATCATGGCTGGCATCAAGGAATTAATCCGCTGTTAAAAGGCGAAGGAGAGGGCATGAGTGAGATAGATTTCCGCAAGAAAATTAACTGGCACCGCCGTTTCCGCTCGCCTGATGGGCTGAAGAATGAACATGAAATCCAGCGTATTTTTGAAAGCGATCGCGGGAGAATAGTCAATTCTCCGGCAATTCGCCGATTGCAGCAGAAAACTCAAGTTTTCCCTCTGGAGCGTAACGCCTCTGTTCGCACTCGCTTGACGCACTCGATGGAAGTTCAGCAAGTCGGACGCTACATCGCCAAAGAAGTGCTCAGTCGCCTGAAGGAGCAGCAAGACCTTGAGCGTTATGGTTTGCATGGGCTCACTGGACCGTTTGAAAGCATTGTTGAAATGGCGTGCCTGATGCACGACATCGGTAACCCACCGTTCGGCCATTTTGGTGAGTCAGCCATTAATGACTGGTTCCGCCAGCGTTTATTCCCAACAGATGCCGGCAGCCAGCCGCGCAGCGACGATCGTTGCCGGGTTGAAGCTTTACGCCTGCGTGAAGGTGAAGATCAATTGAATGGCTTGCGTCGCAAGGTTCGTCAGGATCTGTGTCAATTTGAAGGTAATGCACAGGGGATTCGTCTGGTACACAGTCTACTGCGCATGAATCTGACCTGGGCGCAGGTTGGTTGCATTCTCAAATATACGCGCCCGGCGTGGTTTGTTGGCGAGCCGCCAAAAAGCCACGCTTATCTGATGAAAAAACCGGGCTTCTATCTTTCTGAAGAGTCATACATTGCCCGTTTGCGCACAGAGCTTGAACTGGGCGAATACAGCCGTTTCCCACTGACATGGATAATGGAAGCTGCGGACGATATTTCTTACTGTGTGGCGGATCTGGAAGATGCGGTTGAGAAGCGCATTTTCAGCGTTGAACAACTTTATCAGCATTTATGTGATGCCTGGGGCGAGCATAGCAAAGGCGATCTTTTTGAGCGTGTGGTGGATGAGGCCTGGGATAAATCCCGTTCAAATCAGATGCGCCGCAGTACCGAAGATCAGTTCTTTATGTATCTGCGCGTCAACACGCTAAACCAGTTGGTGCCTTACGCCGCACAACGTTTTATCGATAATCTTGGCGATATATTTAGCGGTGAGTTCAATCACGCGCTGCTCGAAGATGACAGTCCCTTTGCGCGCCTGCTGGAGCTATATAAGCAGGTTGCATTTAAACATGTATTTAGTCACCCAGAAGTTGAGCAACTTGAGTTACAAGGTTATCGCGTTATCAGTGGCTTACTTGAAATTTACAGTCCATTACTCAATATATCAGTTGAGGATTTTGCTGAACTGGTGGAGAAAGAAAGTTTACGTCGTCTGCCGATTGAAACTCGACTGTTCCACAAATTGTCTACAAAACATAGGCTTGCGTATATTGAGGCAGTCAGTGATTTGACGCTGTCGGCCAGTGATTTCCCGGTATGGGAATATTATTACCGCTGTCGTCTAATTCAGGATTATATCAGTGGAATGACGGACTTATTCGCCTGGGATGAGTATCGGCGCCTGATGGCGGTGGAATAAGTTGCTCATTGAGTTTTGTAAAGACGGACAATAAATTTTTACTTTTTCCAGTGACTTATCGGCGGAACTTAGCGCCTCAATTGTCACTCTATATTGGCCTACACAGCAATTTTGCGTGACTTATTAACTTGAGACTGAAATCGATGAAAAAAACAACTTTAGCAATGAGCGCGCTGGCTCTTAGCCTGAGTATGGCGCTGAGTCCTGTATCTGCAATTGCGGCAGAGACCGCTTCTTCTGTACCTGCAACCGCAGCGCAACCTATGCCAAGTCTTGCGCCAATGCTGGAAAAAGTGATGCCTTCCGTGGTGAGTATTAACGTTGAGGGTAGCACTACGGTTAATACGCCACGTATGGGGCGTAACTTCCAGCAGTTCTTTGGTGATAATTCACCGTTCTGTCAGGAAGGCTCTCCATTCCAGAGCTCTCCATTCTGCCAGGCTGGTCCGGGTGAAGAAGGCCCTCAGGGCGGCGGTCAGCAACAGAAATTTGCAGCACTGGGTTCTGGTGTAATTATTGACGCAGCTAAAGGCTATGTGGTGACAAACAACCACGTTGTTGATAATGCGACAAAAATCCAGGTATCCCTGAGCGATGGACGTAAGTTCGAAGCAAAAGTGGTAGGTAAAGATCCACGTTCTGATATCGCACTGTTGCAGTTGCAGGACCCGAAAAATCTGACTGCAATAAAAATGGCTGACTCCGACGCACTGCGCGTTGGTGATTACACCGTGGCTATCGGTAACCCATATGGTCTGGGCGAAACTGTGACCTCCGGTATTGTTTCAGCCTTGGGTCGTAGTGGCCTGAACATTGAAAACTATGAGAACTTTATCCAGACCGATGCGGCAATCAACCGTGGTAACTCCGGTGGTGCGCTGGTTAACCTTAATGGTGAACTGATCGGGATTAACACTGCGATTCTGGCACCAGACGGTGGCAACATCGGTATCGGTTTTGCTATCCCAAGCAACATGGTGAAAAACCTGACCGCGCAGATGGTGCAGTATGGTCAAGTTAAGCGTGGTGAGCTGGGTATCATGGGTACCGAGTTGAACTCTGAACTGGCAAAAGCGATGAAGGTTGATGCGCAACGTGGTGCATTTGTCAGCCAGGTTATGCCGAACTCTTCTGCTGCGAAAGCGGGGGTGAAAGCCGGTGACGTTGTGGTTTCCATGAACGGTAAAGCAATTAGCAGCTTCGCGGCCTTGCGCGCGGAAGTGGGCTCTATGCCAGTCGGCAGTAAACTGACACTTGGCCTGTTGCGTGATGGCAAACCCGTTTCAGTCAATCTGGAACTGCAACAAAGCAGCCAGACTCAGGTCGACTCTGCCACCATCTTTACTGGTATTGAAGGTGCTGAAATGAGTAACCGCAGCGGTAAAGATGAGAAGGGTGTCATCGTCAATAACGTTAAAGGTAATAGCCCTGCTGCGCGTATTGGCCTGAAAAAAGGCGATATTATCATTGGTGTTAACCAGCAGGTTGTTAATAACATCGCTGAGCTGCGCAAAATTCTGGACACCAAGCCGTCAGTAATGGCGCTTAATATTCAGCGTGGCGACAGCACCATCTATCTGTTGATGCAGTAATTAATTGCTACTAAGTTCTCCTTAAACCATCAGGGCCGCAAATCGCGGCCCTTTTTTGTGAGCCTTACCACAACTCCATACTCTTCAGCTGTGCTTTGTGCATTCGCACAATGCTGAGGCGATCTATCTCGCCTATGCTAGGCCATTAGCACGACTCAGGAGGACACATGGCTGGCTGGCACCTTGATACCAAAATGGCGCAGGACATTGTGGCGCGCACCATGACCATTATTGATACCAACATTAACGTGATGGATGCGCGTGGTCGAATTATTGGCAGCGGTGATAAAGAACGTATTGGTGAATTGCACGAAGGTGCATTGCTGGTGCTCTCTCAGGGGCGTGTGGTTGATATTGATGATGCCGTAGCCCGGCATCTGCACGGTGTACGCCAGGGGATTAACCTGCCGCTACGCATCGAAGGTGAAATTGTCGGTGTTATCGGTCTGACTGGAGAGCCTGGCTCGTTGCGTAAATATGGTGAGCTGGTGTGTATGACGGCGGAGATGATGCTTGAACAATCTCGTCTGATGCACTTGCTGGCCCAGGACACACGTCTGCGTGAAGAACTGGTGATGAATTTGATTCAGGCCGAAGAACAGACACCTGCGTTGAGTGAATGGGCACAACGTTTGGGTATCGATCTGAATCAACCTCGTGTGGTCGCCGTGGTGGAGGTCGATAGTGGGCAGCTTGGCGTGGAAAGCGCTATGGAAGAGTTACAGCAACTGCAAACTGCATTAACGACACCTGAGCGGAATAATTTGATAGCTATTGTGTCGTTAACGGAGATGGTGGTGCTGAAGCCTGCGCTAAATCCCTTTGGCCGTTGGGATGCAGAAGACCACCGTAAGCGAGTGGAACAGCTCATCAACCGCATGAAAGAAAATGGTCAACTACGCTTCCGTGTCGCGCTGGGCAACTATTTTACTGGCCCTGGAAGTATTGCGCGCTCGTACCGAACCGCTCGCACTACCATGATGGTCGGCAAACAGCGTATGCCGGAAAGTCGGGGCTATTTTTACCAGGATTTGATGCTGCCGGTGCTGCTGGATAGTTTGCGTGGTGGCTGGCAGGCGAATGAACTGGCACGCCCTTTAGCTCGCCTGAAATCAATGGATAACAACGGACTGTTGCGCCGAACGTTAAGCGCGTGGTTCCGACACAACGTGCAGCCACTTGCAACGTCTAAAGCATTGTTTATTCATCGTAATACGCTCGAATACCGGCTTAACCGTATTTCGGAATTAACAGGGTTAGATTTAGGGAGTTTTGACGATAGATTGTTGCTGTATGTGGCGTTGCAGCTGGATGAGCAACGATAAGAAAAGGGCCGGAGATTCCGGCCCTTTTGGATTATTTACCGCGGGTTAGCTTTTCAAGATCGGACTCAATTTCACTGATCTTATGAGCAACCACCGATTCCAGATGGCGAAGATCGTCGAGGATTTTGCGTTTCAGATCCACTTCAGTGCGATCTCGTTGGCAAAGTTGATCTAATTCATCAATTACATAGCGCAGATTCGGGCTGATTTCCTGCACTTCTTTGTAACCCTGGCCGACGCCATCGGCAACGACAGTTTTGCGCTGGCGTGGGTATTTAAACTTCACGCTTTTAGCGAAAAACTCGCCTTTATCCTTCTGGAAATAGATTTTCAGGATATCGTTGTTGGCTTCCTGCCGGAGGCTATAACGATCGATTTCATCAGGATTGGTAATACCCAGACTTTTCAAGTTATCGTACATAGTGTGACCTTTTGCGATATCATTAACCTATAGATAATTAACGGAAAAATCCTTTTCCGCTAGCCCTAAATGTTAAAAAGGCGGGTAAGCCCGCCTTTTACACATTTTATTAGTCGATAGTGCGAAGCAGCTCGTTGATTCCAACTTTGCCGCGAGTTTTCGCGTCGACTTTTTTCACGATAACTGCACAGTACAGGCTGTATTTACCATCTTTAGATGGCAAGTTGCCGGAAACAACCACGGAACCTGCTGGTACGCGGCCGTAATGCACTTCGCCGGTTTCACGGTCATAAATACGCGTGCTTTGGCCGATGTAAACGCCCATAGAAATCACAGAGCCTTCTTCAACGATAACGCCTTCCACAACTTCTGAACGCGCGCCGATGAAGCAGTTATCTTCGATGATAGTTGGGTTAGCCTGTAATGGCTCCAGAACACCACCGATGCCGACGCCACCAGACAGGTGAACGTTTTTACCAATCTGCGCACAAGAACCAACAGTCGCCCAGGTATCAACCATTGAGCCTTCATCAACGTATGCACCGATGTTGACGTAAGACGGCATCAGAACGGTGTTACGTGCGATGTATGCGCCCTGGCGAACGGCCGCTGGTGGCACAACGCGGAAGCCTTCTTTCTGGAAGCGTGCTTCGTCATAGTTGGCGAATTTCATCGGCACTTTATCGAAGTAGCGGCTTTCGGCACCATCAATAACCTGGTTGTCATTGATACGGAAAGAGAGCAGAACGGCTTTCTTCAGCCATTGGTGGGTAACCCACTGGCCATCAATTTTTTCGGCAACGCGCAGCGCACCGCTGTCGAGCAGGGAGATGACCTGGTTTACCGCTTCACGAGTGACGGTATCAGCATTTGCCGGAGTGATTTCGGCGCGGCGCTCGAAAGCGGTTTCAATTACATTTTGTAGCTGCTGCATTGGCATTGTGAACATTTTCCTGATTGTGACGAAATTAACAGACTGTTATTTATCGTTTGGATTAAGGGCCGCTGTCAACCGTTGCTGTACTTCCTCTTGCAACTCATTATTAAGAGCACGCCGGTCGGCGGTGGCTATTATAAATAAATCTTCTACTCGCTCGCCAATTGTCGTAATTCTGGCCCCGTAAAGCGAAATTCCGAGATCGGCAAACACTTCTCCCACACGAGCCAGTAAACCTGGCTGATCTAAAGCTATCAGCTCCAGGAACGTTCTTCTGTCGGTATGCGTTGGCAGGAAATTCACCTCAGTATCGACGGTAAAGTGACGTAGTTTGGCAGACTGGCGGCGCGGCTGAGGTGTTTGCCAACTGGTCTGCGTAATGGCTTGTTCAATGCTGTGGCGGATAAGATCATGCCTGTCGGCGGAAAGCGGACTGCCATCCGGCTCCAGCACAATAAAGGTATCCATTGCCATGCCATCGCGCGTCGTAAATATTTGTGCGTCATGAACGCTGAGATTGCGCCTGTCCAGCTCGGCACAAACGGCGGCAAACAGGTGAGGGCGGTCAGGGCTCCAGATGAAGATTTCGGTACCCCCCCGTGTTGCCTGCGGGCTAAGCAAAATCATCGGCTTGCTGAGGTCGTGCTTCAGCAAGTGGCGCGCATGCCAGGCGATTTGATTTGGGGTGTGGCGAACAAAATAGTTCGCCCGACAGCGACGCCAGATGTTATGCAGCGCCTCTTCGTTGATATTATCCATACGCAGCAACGCCAGCGCCTGAAGCTGGTGGTGGCGCACACGCTCACGCATATCCGGGCTATTTTGCATTCCGCGGCGCAGCTGTTTTTCGGTAGCGAAATAGAGCTCACGCAACAGGCTCTGTTTCCAGCTATTCCACAAGGTTTCGTTGGTCGCACAGATATCAGCGACGGTCAGGCAAACCAGATAACGCAGGCGGTTTTCAGTCTGCACTTCTTCGGCAAACTGCTTAATGACTTCCGGGTCCTGGATATCACGGCGCTGCGCGGTGACTGACATCAACAAATGTTGGCGCACAAGCCATGCGACGAGCTGTGTTTCGCGTGAGTTCAGGCCGTGCAGTTCGGCAAATTTTAAGACGTCCTGAGCGCCAAGAACGGAGTGATCCCCGCCACGACCTTTGGCGATATCATGGAACAGGGCTGCAATCAGGATCAGCTCCGGATGCGACAGACGGGGCCAGAGATCCACACATAGTGGGTGCTTCGGGCGGGTTTCTTCTTTCGCGAAGCTTTCCAGTTTTTGCAGTACGCGAATGGTGTGTTCATCGACCGTGTAAGCATGGAACAGGTCAAACTGCATCTGGCCGACAATATGCGACCACTGCGGCATATACGCCCACAACACACTGTGGCGGTGCATTGGCAGTAAAGCGCGGCTCACGGCACCGGGATGGCGCAATATCGTGAGGAAGAGATCGCGCGCTTCTGGAATGTAGCAAAGCGGCTGTACTAAATGGCGACGTGCATGGCGCAAATGGCGTAAGGTGGTTGAATAAATTCCGGTGATGTCACGGTTACGCACCATCATGTAAAACATGCGCAAAATGGCCTGCGGTTCACGCATAAATAGCGTTTCGTCACGCAGATCGATAAGCGTGCCACGTAACTGGAAGTCATCGTCCAATGGGCGCGGTTTTTCGCTGGCATCTAGCGCAAGAATCGCTTCATCAAACAGCTGCAACAGCATTTGGTTAAGCTCACCGACGCGTCGGGTCACACGATAGAAATCTTTCATCATGTGTTCGACTGGCTGGTTGCCTTCACCGTTGTAATCCAGACGCTGAGCAACGCTGAGCTGCCTGTCGAATAACAAACGGTTGTCATAGCGATTCACTTCGAGATGCAAAGCGAAGCGAATACGCCACAGTAGGTGCTGGCACTCATCCAGTTCATTTCTTTCCGCTTCGGTTAAAAAACCAAAACCGACCATTTCGCTCATGGATGTGGCGCCAAAGTGGCGACGAGCGACCCATTGCAAAGTATGGATGTCACGCAAACCGCCGGGGCTGCTTTTGATATCTGGCTCGAGGTTATAACTTGTGCCGTGGTAACGCTGATGACGAACATTTTGCTCATCAATTTTTGCAGCAAAGAATTTGGCGGATGGCCAGAAGCCGTCACTGAAAATGTGTTTTTGCAGTTCAAGGAAGAGGGCGACATCGCCAATCAGTAAGCGCGACTCAATCAGGTTGGTGGCAACCGTTAAATCAGACAGACCTTCAAGCAGGCACTCTTCAAGCGTGCGTACGCTGTGCCCGACTTCTAACTTTACGTCCCACAGCAGCGTGAGAAGTTCACCGATTTTTTGGGATTGCGGTTCGCTCAGACGTTTACGGCTGAGTATCAACAAATCAATGTCAGATAACGGATGGAGTTCTCCGCGTCCGTAGCCGCCCACCGCGACAAGTGCGGTTTCAGTAACATCACCGAAACCGTATTTTACCCATAACCGTTGCAGTAACTGGTCGATAAACTCGGTGCGGGCATCGATAAGTTTTTCGGCGGAATTACCGTCGTCGAATGCTGTTCCTAACCATTGCTGGAAAGTGTCAAGGCGGGCTTTAATTTCGGCGCAATTAAGCTCTGAATCTGCCCAGTTGACGGGGTACTCAGGTTGCCCGGAAATCTCAGGAAGCACAGTGGTTGCGTACTGCTCGGGTAAGCTCGGTGTCATGTCGCCATCCATAAAAAAAGCCGGCATAAGCCGGCTTCGATTGCTGACTTTCGCCAGGCATATCACTCGTTATGCGAAATCACCGCGGGGATGGTGTCATCCTTGCGTAAAGTGAGAATCTCGCAGCCGTTATCTGTCACCACAATAGTATGCTCGTATTGTGCAGACAAGCTGCGATCTTTGGTTTTCACTGTCCAACCGTCTTTCATGGTACGAATACGGTAATCGCCAGAGTTCACCATCGGCTCGATGGTGAAAGTCATGCCCGGTTGTAGCACTACGCCACCGTCATCAGCATCGTAATGCAGCACCTGTGGTTCTTCGTGGAATACGCGGCCAATACCGTGTCCACAGTATTCACGAACCACAGAAAAACCTTCAGCTTCGACGAATTTCTGAATTGCAGCACCCAGAGTGCGCAGGCGAATACCTGGTTTTACCATGCGAAGGGACAAATACAGGCTTTCCTGGGTAACACGGCACAGGCGCTCACCCAGAATGGTCGGTTTACCGACGATGAACATTTTTGAGGTGTCACCGTGGTATTCGTCTTTGATGACAGTGACGTCAATGTTGACGATGTCGCCATTTTTCAAAATCTTAGCGTCATCAGGAATGCCGTGGCAGACCACTTCGTTAATAGAGATACACACTGATTTTGGGAAGCCGTGGTAACCCAGGCACGCGGAAATAGCTTGCTGCTGGTTAACGATGTAATCGTTACAAATACGGTCCAGTTCACCAGTGCTAACGCCCGGTTGTACATGGGGTTCAATCATTTCCAGCACTTCAGCGGCAAGTCGGCCCGCGATGCGCATTTTTTCGATTTCTTCAGGTGTTTTAATTGAGATAGCCATTAATTCGATCCGCAGGTGTCGTCATTAGCGACAATAATTGAGCAGGTGTAGGTCAATGTTATCAGGGCCTACGATCGGTGCCAAATCGAGAATCAGTGTGCGCACTATCTGCTAACAACTATTGGAGTCCGGGTCTGTTTTATGGTATAAAGCGCGCCGGACTTGTATTCCGATTTTTCGGGTACAGCCAACACTCTCACTTTGTGTAAATAACACACACGTATCGACACATATTCCGGGGTGCCCTTTGGGGTCGGTAATATGGGATACGTGGAGGCTTAACCCCATACTTTTATATAGAGGTTTTAATCATGGCAACTGTTTCCATGCGCGACATGCTCAAGGCTGGTGTTCACTTCGGTCACCAAACCCGTTACTGGAACCCGAAAATGAAGCCTTTCATCTTCGGCGCTCGTAACAAAGTTCACATCATCAACCTTGAAAAAACTGTACCTATGTTCAACGAAGCTTTGGCTGAGCTGAGCAAGATTTCTTCTCGTAAAGGCAAAATCCTTTTCGTTGGTACTAAGCGTGCTGCAAGCGAACCAGTAAAAGAAGCTGCTCTGAGCTGCGATCAGTTCTTCGTGAACCATCGCTGGTTGGGCGGTATGCTGACTAACTGGAAAACTGTTCGTCAGTCCATCAAACGTCTGAAAGACCTGGAAATCCAGTCTCAGGACGGTACCTTCGACAAACTGACCAAGAAAGAAGCACTGATGCGTACCCGTGAGCTGGTGAAGTTGGAAAACAGCCTGGGTGGTATCAAGGATATGGGCGGTCTGCCGGATGCTCTGTTTGTAATCGACGCTGATCACGAACACATTGCAATCAAAGAAGCGAACAACCTGGGTATCCCAGTATTCTCTATCGTTGATACTAACTCCGATCCAGATGGCGTTGATTTCGTTATCCCTGGTAACGACGATGCAATCCGTGCTGTAACCCTGTATCTGGGTGCTGTAGCTGCTACCGTTCGTGAAGGCCGCTCTCAGGATCTGGCTTCTCAGGCAGAAGAAAGCTTCGTAGAAGCTGAATAATAAGGTTCGCTCTCATTGAGCCCTTATTAACCAGGTATTGAATAGTTTGGTTAGGGGGCCTGTCTCAGGCCCCCTTTTTATTTTGAGCCAGGGTTCGTCTATTCCGTGGACCAGGGCTTATCTCTCTCTACGAGATAACCGAGGATTTTAGAATGGCTGATATTACTGCTGCTCTGGTAAAAGAACTGCGTGAACGTACTGGCGCAGGCATGATGGATTGCAAAAAGTCACTGACTGAAGCTAATGGCGACATCGAGCTGGCAATCGAAAACATGCGTAAGTCTGGTGCGATCAAAGCGGCTAAGAAAGCAGGCAACGTAGCTGCTGACGGCGTGATCAAAACTAAGATCGCAGACGGCTATGCTGTGATTCTGGAAGTTAACTGCCAGACTGACTTCGTTGCTAAAGATGGTGGTTTCCAGGCATTTGCTGACAAAGTGCTGGACGCTGCTGCTGCAGGCAAAATTACTGATATCGAAGTACTGAAAGCACAGTTCGAAGAAGAGCGTGTTGCACTGGTTGCTAAAATCGGTGAGAACATCAACATTCGTCGTGTTGCAGTTCTGGAAGGTGATGTTCTGGGTAGCTACCTGCACGGTGCTCGCATCGGTGTTGTTGTTGCAGCTAAAGGCGCTGACGAAGAGCTGGTTAAGCAAATCGCTATGCACGTTGCTGCAAGCAAGCCAGAATTCGTTAAGCCAGAAGACGTGTCTGCTGAAGTTGTTGAGAAAGAGTACCAGGTTCAGCTCGACATCGCTATGCAGTCTGGCAAGCCGAAAGAAATCGCAGAGAAAATGGTTGAAGGCCGCATGAAGAAATTCACCGGTGAAGTTTCTCTGACTGGTCAGCCTTTCGTCATCGACCCAAGCAAAACTGTTGGTCAGCTGCTGAAAGAGCATAATGCTGATGTAAATGGCTTCATCCGCTTTGAAGTGGGCGAAGGCATCCAGAAAGTTGAGACTGACTTCGCAGCAGAAGTTGCTGCAATGTCCAAGCAGTCTTAATTTTTAAAGGAGCCGCCAATTGGCGGTTCCTTTTTATCTGGCTTTAAAAATCAGCCTGCTCTGATACAGATCTTGTTGATATGCGACATTATGTCGCCTGAATTTACCATCCCCATTCGTTGACTGTTCCCAGGAAAGAATCATGGCTACCAATGCAAAACCTGTCTACAAACGCATTCTGCTCAAGCTAAGCGGCGAAGCGCTGCAAGGTACCGAAGGCTTCGGTATTGATGCAAGCATCCTTGATCGTATGGCTCAGGAAATTAAAGAGCTGGTTGAATTGGGTATTCAGGTCGGGGTGGTGATTGGTGGTGGCAACTTATTCCGCGGTGCAGGCCTGGCAAAAGCCGGTATGAACCGTGTTGTGGGCGACCACATGGGCATGCTGGCAACCGTAATGAACGGTCTGGCAATGCGTGATGCGCTTCATCGCGCCTATGTGAACGCTCGCCTGATGTCTGCTATTCCATTGAATGGCGTATGTGATAACTACAGCTGGGCAGAAGCTATCAGCTTGCTGCGCAATAACCGCGTAGTTATCCTGGCAGCCGGTACCGGTAATCCATTCTTTACTACTGACTCTGCTGCGTGTCTGCGTGGTATTGAGATTGAAGCGGACGTGGTACTGAAAGCCACGAAAGTAGATGGCGTGTTTACTGCGGATCCTGTTAAAGATCCTACTGCAACGCTTTATGAGCAACTGACTTATACCGAAGTGTTGGATAAAGAGCTGAAAGTGATGGATTTGGCTGCGTTCACGCTTGCCCGCGATCACAAATTGCCGATTCGTGTTTTCAACATGAACAAACCGGGTGCACTTCGCCGTGTGGTTATGGGCGAAAAAGAAGGCACTTTAATCACTGAATAATTTCAGTCGATGCTTAATCAGGGTAAGATTCAGTTTCAAACAGTCGTAACAGGCGAACCCCAACGGGCGCCATGAATAAACAGGGCTATACTTAGCTCGCAGCGTCTGCATAGCGGCGTGAAGTGTGGTCTGCCCTAAACCAGTTTTCAAGGATTCGTAACGTGATTAGCGATATCAGAAAAGATGCCGAAGTGCGTATGGAAAAATGCGTAGAAGCATTCAAAACCCAAATCAGTAAAATCCGCACCGGCCGCGCCTCTCCATCCCTGCTGGACGGTATCATTGTGGAGTATTACGGCACCCCGACTCCACTGCGCCAATTGGCAAGTGTAACGGTTGAAGATTCTCGCACATTGAAGATCAACGTGTTTGACCGTTCTCTGAGCCAGGCCGTTGAGAAAGCGATCATGACTTCCGACCTCGGTCTGAACCCAAGCTCTGCTGGTACCGACATTCGTGTTCCACTACCGGCACTGACTGAAGAACGTCGTAAAGATCTGATCAAAATTGTACGTGGCGAAGCTGAAGGCGCACGTGTGGCGGTTCGTAACGTTCGCCGTGATGCTAACGACAAAGTGAAAGCGCTGCTGAAAGATAAAGAAATCAGTGAAGATGACGATCGCCGTTCTCAGGACGACGTTCAGAAAATGACTGATGCTGCTATCAAGAAAGTAGATGCTGCGCTTGCTGAGAAAGAAGCTGAGTTGATGCAGTTCTAATCCGTTGAGATGACGGATCAAACGCCGTATGCAAGCCGTGGCTCATGCCACGATTATTGTCTACGGCGTTTTTTATTTGATTATTCATACTAAAACTCCAGAGCGCCCCATGAAGCAACTGACCATTCTCGGCTCTACCGGATCTATCGGTACCAGTACCCTTAGCGTTGTTCGTCATAATCCTGATAACTTTTCCGTCACCGCCCTGGTAGCCGGGAAAAATGTCGCGCGCATGGCTGAGCAGTGCCTGGAGTTCAAGCCGCGCTGGGCAGTAATGGATGATGAAGTTTCTGCTGGAGAGTTACGTCGTTTGCTTAAAGAGCAAGGGAGTAGCACTGAAGTTCTGGCCGGGCAGCAGGCAGCTTGTGAAATGGCGGCGCTGGATGAAGTGAATCAGGTTATGGCGGCTATTGTTGGCGCTGCCGGCCTGTTACCCACTCTTGCGGCGATTGCTGCGGGCAAGCAAGTATTACTGGCAAATAAAGAAGCTCTGGTGACTTGTGGGCGGCTGTTTATGGATGCTGTACAACGAAGCCATGCTCAGCTTCTGCCTATCGACAGCGAACACAACGCAATTTTTCAGAGTTTGCCGGAAACAATTCAGCAAAACCTCGGGTACGCTGAACTTGAGGGTAATGGCGTTTCGTCAATTATTCTTACCGGGTCAGGTGGCCCATTCCGTGAGACGCCTTTAGGCGAACTGGCAGCAATGACTCCGGACCAGGCTTGTAGCCATCCGAACTGGTCGATGGGACGTAAAATCTCAGTCGACTCGGCCACCATGATGAACAAAGGTCTCGAATACATTGAAGCTCGTTGGCTTTTCAATGCTTCAGCGAAACAAATGGAAGTGCTAATACATCCGCAGTCGGTTATCCACTCGATGGTTCGTTATCGTGATGGTAGTGTGCTGGCGCAGTTAGGCGCTCCAGATATGCGCACGCCTATTGCACACGCCATGGCATTTCCTGAGCGCGTGCAGTCAGGTGTTGAACCACTCGATTTTTGTAAAATTGGTACTTTCACCTTCATGGAACCAGACTATCATCGCTATCCTTGCCTGAAGCTTGCGATGGAAGCATTTGAGCAGGGGCAAGCTGCAACGACCGTACTGAACGCTGCAAATGAAATTGTGGTTGAAGCTTTCTTGCAACAACAGCTACGTTTTACAGACATTGCTTCCTTAAATCGCGCAGTCCTTGATAGTGTTGAATTGACTGAGCCGAAGAGCGTGGAAGAGGTTCTTGCTGTTGATGCGAAAGCACGCGAGGTTGCCCGAGATTTGGTGACGCGCATCGCTTCCCGATGATTATTTATTCAGCTGATATGCCTCTATTTGTTAGCTTTGTGCTTCAGTGATATAGTCTGCGCCATCTTTCGGCCAGGAATAACTGACTGAAAGATTGGTAAGCCGTGTTATAGCACGGCTTTTTTATGTAAAAGCTGAGATCATTCTGAGTACCGCTTAATCCTTATCTGGGAATAATTACGCGTTATGTTGTCTGCAAACCAACAATTAAGCGAAACACAATCCGGACATGGCGCACGCCATGTTGCCATTATTATGGATGGCAACGGTCGCTGGGCGAAACGACAAGGGAAGATGAGGGTTTCCGGCCATAAGGCGGGGGCGAAATCTGTTCGCCGGGCGGTAAGTTTTGCGGCAAATAATGGTATAGATGCGCTTACGCTCTATGCTTTTAGTAGTGAAAACTGGAATCGTCCAGCTCAAGAAGTTAGCGCACTAATGGAGTTGTTTGTGTGGGCTTTAGACAGTGAAGTCAAAAGTTTGCATCGTCACAATGTCCGTTTGCGTATTATCGGCGATATCAGCCGATTCAATGCTCGCCTGCAAGAACGTATCAAAAAAGCCGAAGACTTAACGAGTGCCAACACAGGTTTGACTCTCAATATTGCCGCGAACTATGGCGGGCGTTGGGATATTATTCAAGGTGTGCGGCATCTTGCCGAACAGGTACAAGAAGGCTTACTACGTCCAGACCAGATTGATGAAGAGATGCTGAGTAAGCAAATCTGCATGAATGAACTGGCTCCCGTAGATTTAGTAATTAGGACAGGGGGAGAGCATCGTATTAGTAACTTTCTGATTTGGCAGATTGCCTACGCAGAACTTTATTTCACTGATGTTCTTTGGCCTGATTTCGATGAACAAGACTTTGAAGGTGCATTAAATGCTTTTGCAAATCGAGAGCGTCGCTTTGGCGGCACAGCACCTGGTAGTGAGTAAGCCTGTTGGGGGTCACTTTTGCTGAAGTATCGCCTGCTTTCTGCGTTTATTTTAATCCCGGTGGTTATTGCCGCGTTATTTTGGCTTCCACCAGTAGGATTTGCTATTACAACCCTCGTGGTATGTATGCTGGCAGCCTGGGAATGGGGACAATTGGCAGGTTTTAAAGCGCGTTCTCAACGTGTTTGGCTTGCCGTGTTGTGTGGTCTGTTACTGGCATTAATGCTTTATGCATTACCTGAATACCAGCGTACGGTTCATATTCCGTTGATTGAGGCTTCGCTATGGGCATCACTTGCCTGGTGGTTTGCCGCGCTGTTACTGGTGTTGTTTTATCCAGGTTCTGCATCAATCTGGCGTAACTCAAAAGTGTTGCGTCTGTTGTTTGGCGTATTAACGATTGTGCCGTTTTTCTGGGGCATGATTGTATTACGTAACTGGCATTACGAGATTAACCACTACACCGGTTCAATCTGGCTGTTGTATGTGATGGTTCTAGTCTGGGGAGCTGACTCCGGTGCTTATATGTTTGGCAAAATGTTTGGCAAACACAAATTAGCGCCGAAAGTGTCTCCGGGTAAAACATGGCAGGGCTTCTTTGGTGGGTTGTTCACTTCTGCGATTATCTCCGTACTGTTCGGCATGTGGGCGAATCTGGATGTGTCACCGGCTATTCTGTTGACCTGTTCGGTTATAGCTGCTCTTGCTTCAGTATTGGGCGATTTAACCGAAAGTATGTTTAAGCGTGAAGCAGGGATTAAAGATAGCGGTCACCTGATCCCCGGTCATGGTGGTATCCTTGACCGCATTGATAGCCTCACAGCAGCAGTACCGGTATTTGCCTGTCTGTTATTGCTGGTATTCAGGACGATTTAACGGAAGGTTATATGCTGAGCTTACTCTGGAATTTGGCTGCGTTTATTGTCGCACTGGGTGTCTTAATTACCGTGCATGAGTTCGGTCATTTCTGGGTAGCTCGCCGCTGTGGCGTCAAAGTAGAGCGCTTTTCCATTGGTTTTGGTAAAGCGCTCTGGCGTCGTTCCGATCGCCACGGTACCGAATTTGTAATCGCCCTGATCCCACTAGGTGGTTATGTCAAAATGCTTGATGAGCGTGTTGAGCCGGTTACGCCGGAACTACGCCATCAGGCCTTCAATAACAAAACCGTTTCTCAACGTGCTGCAATTATTGCTGCCGGCCCTATTGCTAACTTTATCTTCGCCGTGTTTGCCTACTGGCTGGTGTTTATCATCGGTGTCCCTGGTGTTCGTCCGGTTGTTGGTGAAGTAATGCCCAACTCGATAGCAGCCGAAGCACAAATTGCACCAGGCATGGAACTTAAAGCGATAGATGGTATCGAAACGCCTGACTGGGAATCGGTTCAACTTGAGTTGATGGCAAAGATTGGTGATGACAGTGTTAATCTTACGCTGGCACCACTAGGTTCAAATCTGAAAAGTGAGAAAACTCTAGATTTGCGCCACTGGCAATTTGAGCCTGAAAAGCAGGATCCGATCACTTCATTAGGCATCGGCCCGCGTCGCCCGCAAATTGAAACGGTATTACAAGAAGTACAGCCCAATTCCGCTGCGAGCAAAGCGGGTTTGCAAGGCGGGGACAGGATCGTTAAAGTCAACGGTTCGGCACTTGCTCAGTGGACAGAATTTGTTAGTCAGGTGCGTGACAATCCAGGTCACCCACTGGAGCTAGAAATAGAAAGACAAGGGGCGCTCTTGTCTTTAACGCTGATACCGGATACAAAACCGGGTAAAGCGAAGGCTGAAGGGTTTGCGGGGGTAGTACCAAAGGTTATCCCACTGCCTGATGAGTATAAAACAGTACGCCAGTATGGGCCGTTTGCTGCTGTCGCGGAAGCCACGGATAAAACCTGGCAACTGATGAAGCTTACAGTCAATATGCTGGGAAAATTAATAACCGGTGACATCAAACTGAATAACCTCAGTGGGCCAATCTCTATAGCTCAAGGGGCAGGGATGTCAGCGGAATCTGGGTTGATTTACTATCTGATGTTCCTGGCGCTGATTAGCGTCAATCTGGGGATAATCAACCTGTTTCCGTTACCCGTTCTGGACGGGGGGCATCTGCTCTTTTTGGCGATTGAAAAGCTGAAGGGTGGGCCGGTTTCCGAGCGAGTTCAAGACTTTAGTTACCGCATTGGCTCTATATTGCTGGTGCTGTTGATGGGGCTTGCACTTTTCAATGATTTCTCTCGGTTTTAGAGAGAATAGGTTAGGAAGAACGCATAACAACGATGGCGATGAAAAAGTTGCTCATAGCGTCGCTGCTGTTTAGCAGCGCCACCGTATACGGTGCAGACGGGTTCGTGGTGAAGGATATTCATTTCGAAGGCCTGCAGCGAGTCGCCGTCGGTGCGGCCCTCCTCAGCATGCCGGTTCGCGTAGGCGATACTGTCTCTGACGAGGATATCAGTAATACTATTCGTTCACTGTTTGCTACCGGGAACTTCGAAGATGTCCGGGTACTTCGTGATGGCGAAACGTTAGTTGTTCAGGTGAAAGAACGCCCGACAATCGCGAGTATTACCTTCTCCGGTAACAAGTCCGTGAAGGACGACATGCTCAAGCAGAACCTCGAGGCTTCTAGTGTGCGTGTCGGCGAATCACTGGATAGAACGACCCTGGCTGATATTGAAAAAGGGCTGGAAGATTTCTACTACAGCGTTGGTAAGTATAGTGCCAGCGTGAAAGCCGTTGTTACGCCATTGCCGCGTAACCGTGTTGACCTGAAACTGGTATTCCAGGAAGGCGTTTCAGCCAAAATTCAGCAAATCAACATCGTAGGCAACCATGCGTTTACGACTGATGAACTCATTTCGCATTTCCAGTTGCGTGATGAAGTGCCATGGTGGAACGTGGTGGGCGATCGTAAATATCAGAAACAGAAGCTTGCCGGTGACCTCGAAACACTGCGCAGCTACTACTTGGACCGTGGTTATGCTCGATTCAACATCGATTCCACGCAGGTCAGTCTGACGCCTGATAAGAAAAGCATTTACGTTACCATCAACGTGACCGAAGGCGATCAGTACAAGATTGCTGGCGTGACGGTGAACGGCAATCTGGCAGGGCACTCAGCAGAAATTGAAACGCTGACTAAACTCAAACCAGGTGAGCTTTATAACGGCACCAAAGTGACCAAGATGGAAGACGACATCAAGAAACTGTTGGGTCGTTATGGTTACGCCTATCCGCGTGTGCAAACGCAACCTGAGATCAATGATGCAGATAAGACCGTTAAGCTGCATGTGAACGTTGATTCAGGTAACCGTTATTACGTGCGTAAAATTCGTTTCGAAGGCAACGACACCAGTAAAGATTCAGTCCTGCGTCGTGAAATGCGCCAAATGGAAGGGACCTGGCTGGGTAGCGATCTTGTTAACTCCGGTAAAGATCGTCTGAATCGTTTGGGTTACTTCGAAACTGTAGATGTTGATACACAACGTGTGCCAGGTAGCCCTGACCAGGTTGATGTAGTCTACAAAGTTAAAGAGCGTAATACCGGTAGCTTCAACTTTGGTGTGGGTTACGGTACTGAAAGTGGTATCAGCTTCCAGGTCGGTGTCCAGCAGGATAACTGGTTAGGAACAGGTTACTCGGTTGGTATCAACGGTACCAAAAACGATTATCAGACATATGCTGAATTGTCGGTAACCGATCCATACTTTACAGTTGATGGTGTGAGCCTCGGCGGCCGTGTCTTCTACAATGACTTTAAAGCTGATGATGCGGATCTTTCTGACTACACCAATACAAGTTATGGTGTGGACGGAACGCTTGGCTTCCCGGTTAACGAAAACAACACATTGCGCCTGGGCTTAGGTTACGTGCATAACGACCTGTCCAACATGCAACCGCAGGTTGCGATGTGGCGTTATCTGGATTCAGTCGGCCAATCGGCTGATAAAAACTCTGATAACAACGGGTTTGCCGCAGATGACTTCACGCTGAACTATGGCTGGACGTACAACAAACTTGACCGTGGTTACTTCCCAACGGAAGGTTCGCGTGTGAACCTGAACGGTAAAGTTACCGTACCAGGCTCTGATAACGAGTTCTATAAAGTGACGCTGGATACGGCAAGCTACTTCCCAATTAATGAAGATCATACCTGGGTAATGTTAGGGCGGACTCGTTGGGGTTACGGTGATGGTTTGGGCGGTAAAGAGATGCCGTTCTATGAAAACTTCTATGCCGGTGGCTCCAGTACTGTTCGTGGTTTCCAGTCTAATAACATTGGCCCGAAAGCTGTTTATTACGGCGGCAATGATACAGATAACTGTAACAAAGCTTCGTCAAACGAAGTGTGTAGTTCTGACGATGCTGTCGGTGGTAACGCAATGGCGGTGGCAAGTCTTGAACTTATCACGCCAACGCCATTCCTGAGCGAGAAGTACGCGAACTCTGTTCGTACCTCTCTGTTCGTGGATGCCGGTACTGTTTGGGATACTAACTGGCAAAATACTCAGCAAATGAAAGACGCTGGGGTGCCGGACTACAGTGACCCAAGTAATATTCGTATGTCAGCAGGTGTCGCATTGCAATGGATGTCACCGCTGGGGCCGTTGGTGTTCTCTTATGCCCAACCGTTCAAGAAATACGAAGGCGACAAAGCAGAACAGTTCCAGTTTAACATTGGTAAAACCTGGTAACTGTTCCGCGCGAAGGATTGCATAAAAGCAGTGTAGCGTTGATGCCAGTTCGCTAAATGCAGAACTGGCACACGCAAAAAAGAGTGTCTTCGGACACATTCGGGATGGTAAGGAGTTTATTGTGAAAAAGTGGTTATTTGCCGCAGGTCTTGGCCTCGCTATGGCTGCATCTGCCAGCGTTCAAGCAGCTGACAGCATTGCTGTAGTAAACATGGGCAACCTGTTCCAACAGGTAGCACAGAGCACCGGTGTGTCTAAAACTCTTGAAAACGAGTTTAAAGGCCGCGCAAGCGAGTTGCAGAATATGGAAGGCGACCTGCAGTCCAAAATGCAAAGGCTGCAACGCGATGGTTCTACCATGAAAGCTGCTGACCGCAGCAAAGCTGAAAAAGATCTGATGGCTCAGCGCCAGCAGTTCCAAACTAAAGCTCAGGCATTCGAACAAGATCGTCAACGTCGCTCTAACGAAGAGCGTGGCAAACTGGTTACTCGTATTCAGAGCGCAGTGAAGAAAGTTGCTGATGACAAAGGCATCGACGTAGTTCTGGATGCTAACACCGTTGCATATGCAGGCAGCAGTGTTAAAGACATCACTTCAGATGTTCTGAAACAGGTTAAATAAGTAATGTCTTCAATTCGACTGGCTGATTTAGCCCAGCAGTTGGATGCAGATTTGCACGGTGATGGCGATCTCGTCATCACCGGCGTTGCATCTATGCAAACGGCCCAGGCTGGCCAAATTACGTTTATGGTTAACCCACGTTACCGTGAGCAATTGGCTGTTTGCCAGGCTTCTGCCGTCGTTATGACTGAAGCCGACCTCCCTTTCGCACATAGCGCTGCATTGGTAGTGAAGAACCCCTACCTCACATATGCTCGCATGGCGCAACTCCTTGATTCGACGCCGCAACCAGCTCAAAATATCGCACCAAGTGCTGTTATTGATGCAACTGCGACGTTGGGTAATAACGTCGCCATTGGCGCAAATGCGGTTATCGAGTCTGGTGTTGTGCTAGGCGATAACGTTGTGATTGGTGCAGGCTGTTTCGTGGGTAAACACACCAAAATTGGTGCTGGCACCCGCCTGTGGGCGAATGTGTCGATTTACCATGAAATCCAGATTGGTGAACAGTGCCTGGTTCAGTCTGGTACCGTCATCGGTTCAGATGGTTTTGGTTACGCTAACGATCGTGGCAATTGGGTGAAGATCCCCCAACTTGGCCGTGTGATCATTGGCGATCGTGTCGAGATCGGTGCTTGTACAACGATTGACCGAGGCGCACTAGACGACACGATTATTGGCAATGGTGTTATCATTGATAATCAATGCCAGATTGCACATAACGTTGTGATTGGCGACAATACTGCCGTTGCTGGCGGTGTGATCATGGCAGGCAGCCTGAAAATTGGTCGTTACTGCATGATTGGTGGTGCCAGTGTTATCAATGGCCATATGGAAATCTGCGATAAAGTCACCGTGACCGGAATGGGCATGGTAATGCGCCCTATCACAGAGCCGGGGGTTTACTCCTCAGGTATTCCACTACAGCCGAACAAAGTGTGGCGTAAAACAGCCGCGTTGGTGATGAATATCGACGAGATCAGCAAGCGCTTGAAATCCGTTGAGAAAAAAATCAATCAACAAGACTAAAAGTCACCCGCCCAAGACGCGTTAGTGCTTACTGATTTGCGGCCTGCTACCTATCCCGAGATAGTCGCAGGCCGTGTTATTATTGTCATTTGGTACATTTAGACAGGAAGAGTATCTTGACTACCGACACTCATACTCTGCACATCGAAGAGATTTTGGAACTTCTGCCGCACCGTTACCCGTTCTTGCTGGTAGACCGCGTGCTGGATTTTGAAGAAGGACGTTTTTTACGTGCAGTAAAAAATGTCACAGTAAACGAGCCGTTTTTCCAGGGCCATTTCCCTGGTAAACCGATTTTCCCGGGTGTGCTGATTCTTGAAGCGATGGCGCAAGCCACCGGTATTCTTGCGTTCAAAAGCGTTGGGAAGCTGGAACCTGGTGAGCTTTACTACTTTGCTGGTATTGACGAAGCGCGTTTCAAACGCCCAGTGGTACCTGGTGACCAGATGATCATGGAAGTTACCTTCGAGAAAACCCGCCGTGGTCTGACGCGTTTTAAGGGCGTGGCAACTGTTGACGGTAAAATTGTCTGCGAAGCAACTATGATGTGTGCCCGCAGCCGGGAGAGTTAATACGTGATTGATAAATCCGCCTTTATTCATCCATCAGCCATTGTGGAAGACGGTGCCGTTATAGGCGCTAATGTTCATATTGGTCCGTTTTGTATTGTTGGTCCACATGTTGAAATCGGTGAAGGTACCGTTCTGAAATCTCATGTTGTGGTAAATGGTCATACGACTATTGGCCGTGATAACGAAATTTATCAGTTCGCGTCCATTGGTGAAGTTAACCAGGATCTGAAATATGCCGGTGAACCGACTCGTGTGGAAATTGGCGATCGCAACCGCATTCGCGAAAGCGTCACCATCCATCGAGGAACAGAGCAGGGCGGTGGTTTGACGAAGGTGGGTAGCGATAACTTGCTGATGGTCAACGCTCACGTAGCGCATGACTGTACTGTCGGTAACCGCTGCATCCTCGCAAATAACGCCACTCTCGCTGGTCACGTTTCTGTTGATGATTTCGCAATTATTGGTGGCATGACCGCTGTGCACCAGTTCTGCATTATCGGCGCGCACGTGATGGTGGGCGGTTGTTCTGGTGTGGCGCAAGATGTCCCACCGTATGTTATTGCGCAGGGCAACCACGCAACGCCGTTCGGCGTAAACATTGAAGGCCTGAAACGCCGCGGTTTCTCCAGAGAAGCGATACACGCTGTTCGTAACGCATATAAAATTCTCTACCGCAGTGGGAAAACCTTCGAAGAAGCGAAGCCTGAAATTGCTGAGATTGCCGAGCAACATCCAGAAGTGAACGCATTCGTTGAATTCTTTGCCCGTTCAACTCGTGGTCTGATTCGCTAAATGAAACCTGGTCGTCCGCTTACGATTGCCCTGGTCGCCGGAGAAACTTCCGGCGATATTCTTGGTGCAGGTCTGATTCGCGCCCTCAAAGCTCGTGTTCCTGATGCTCGCTTTGTTGGTGTTGCAGGGCCTCTGATGCAGGCCGAAGGTTGCGAAGCCTGGTATGAGATGGAAGAATTGGCAGTGATGGGCATTGTAGAAGTGCTCGGTCGTCTGCGCCGGTTACTCCATATTCGAGCCGATCTCACACGCCGCTTCACCGAGTTGCAGCCAGATGTTTTCGTCGGTATTGATGCACCAGATTTCAATATCACGCTGGAAGGCAATCTTAAAAAGCAGGGTATTCGCACAATTCATTACGTCAGCCCTTCTGTTTGGGCGTGGCGCCAAAAACGTGTTTTCAAAATTGGCAGAGCAACAGATTTAGTGCTCGCATTTCTGCCTTTCGAAAAAGCGTTTTACGACAGATTTAATGTCCCCTGCCGCTTTATCGGTCATACCATGGCTGATGCGATGCCGCTTGATCCTGATAAAAATGTTGCACGCGCGACTCTGGGTATTTCCCCAGAGGCTAAATGCCTGGCGTTGTTGCCGGGAAGCCGTGGTGCAGAAGTCGAGATGCTCAGCGCTGATTTCCTGAAAACAGCTCTTTTACTGCGCGAGCGTTTTCCAGGGCTGGAAATTGTCGTTCCGCTGGTTAACGCGAAACGTCGCGAACAGTTCGAGCGTATCAAAGCTGAAGTGGCTCCTGACCTGACGATGCACTTGCTTAACGGGCAAGGGCGCGAAGCGATGGTCGCAAGCGATGCCGCCTTGCTGGCATCAGGCACAGCGGCACTTGAATGCATGCTGGCGAAATGCCCGATGGTGGTTGGTTATCGCATGAAGCCGTTCACCTTCTGGCTTGCAAAGCGCCTGGTCAAAACGGATTACGTTTCACTGCCAAATCTGCTGGCCGGTCGTGAGCTGGTTAAAGAGTTATTGCAGGATGAGTGCGAGCCTAATGCGCTTGCAAAGGTGCTTGCCCCGTTGCTTGAAGATGGTGTGCAGAGCCACCAAATGCACGACACCTTCCGCGACCTGCACCAGCAGATTCGTTGTAATGCCGATGAACAAGCGGCTGATGCTGTGCTGGAGCTTGCACAATGATTGAATTTATTTACCCTCATACGCACTTGGTAGCAGGTGTTGATGAAGTGGGGCGCGGCCCACTGGTTGGTGCAGTCGTCACTGCTGCGGTGATTCTCGACCCAGAAAAGCCTATCATTGGCCTTGCTGATTCTAAGAAACTCTCTGAAAAACGTCGCAATGCACTTTACGATGAAATCGTCGAAAAGGCGCTTTCATGGAGTCTTGGCCGTGCTGAGCCAGAAGAGATTGACCAGTTAAACATTTTGCATGCCACCATGCTTGCGATGCAGCGTGCTGTTGCTGGCCTGCGCGTGGTTCCTGAATATGTATTGATTGATGGTAACCGTTGCCCCGCACTGCCGATGCCTTCTTTGGCGGTGGTAAAAGGTGACAGCCGGGTTGCAGAAATAAGTGCTGCATCAATAATTGCCAAAGTGACGCGCGATCGTGAAATGGCAGAGCTTGATCTCTCTTTTCCGCAATACGGTTTTGCCCAACACAAAGGCTACCCCACTGCTTTTCATCTGGAAAAGCTCGCAGAGCATGGTGCGACTGAACACCACCGTCGTAGCTTTGCTCCGGTCAAACGCGCTCTCGGACTGGCGTCCTGATTTGCGGACGTACGTTACACATCTAAACGGAATGAGAAATGGCTGAACCACGTTTCGTGCACCTGCGAGTGCACAGCGACTACTCCATGGTTGATGGCCTGGCAAAAACAGCTCCATTGGTGAAGAAAGCCGCGGCGATGGGGATGCCAGCAATTGCTATCACTGATTTTACCAACCTCTGTGGGCTGGTGAAATTCTATGGTGCTGCTCATGGCGCAGGACTTAAGCCGATTATTGGTGCAGATTTTAACGTTGCCAATGAATTGCTGGGCGATGAGCTTAGCCATTTGACCGTGCTTGCCGCAGACAACGTCGGTTACCAAAACCTGACGTTGTTAATCTCCAAAGCCTATCAGCGCGGTTATGGCGCAGCGGGCCCAATTATCGACCGCGCCTGGCTTGCCGAATTGAACGAAGGGCTTATCCTTCTTTCTGGTGGGCGCATGGGGGATATTGGCAAAAATTTGTTGCGTGGAAATACGGCACAGCTTGATCAGTGCCTGGAATTCTATCAGCAGTATTTTGCCGATCGCTTCTATCTGGAACTGATTCGCACAGGTCGTCCTGATGAAGAAAGCTATTTGCATGCTGCCGTCGCATTAGCCGATGAGCGTGGTTTGCCGGTCGTGGCAACCAACGATGTAAGGTTCATTGAGTCTACAGATTTTGATGCCCATGAAATCCGCGTTGCTATCCACGATGGCTTTACCCTTGACGACCCGAAACGCCCACGTAATTACTCTTCGCAGCAGTATCTGCGTACCGAAGAGGAAATGTGTGAACTCTTTTCAGACGTTCCGGAAGCACTGGAAAACAGCGTAGAAATCGCCAGACGCTGTAACGTTACCGTGCGTCTGGGTGAGTACTTCCTGCCGCAATTCCCAACTGGCGATATGTCGACCGAAGACTTCCTGGTCATGAAGTCAAAAGAAGGGCTCGAAGATCGTCTGGAATTCTTGTTCAAAGATCCTGAAGAGCGTGCAGCAAAAAGACCGCCGTATGACGAGCGTCTGGATATTGAGCTTAAAGTTATTAACCAGATGGGCTTCCCAGGCTACTTCCTGATCGTTATGGAATTTATCCAGTGGTCCAAAGACAACGGCGTGCCGGTAGGGCCTGGGCGTGGTTCTGGTGCGGGTTCACTGGTTGCTTATGCTCTGAAAATTACCGATCTTGATCCGCTGGAATTTGACCTGCTGTTCGAACGTTTCCTTAACCCGGAACGTGTATCGATGCCCGACTTCGATATCGACTTCTGCATGGAAAAACGCGATAGGGTAATCGATCACGTCGCCGAAATGTACGGGCGCGAGGCGGTATCACAGATTATTACCTTTGGTACGATGGCGGCAAAAGCGGTTATCCGCGATGTGGGCCGTGTACTGGGGCACCCTTATGGATTTGTCGATCGTATCTCTAAACTGATTCCGCCAGATCCAGGGATGACGCTTGCTAAAGCGTTTGAAGTTGAACCGCAGCTTCCAGAAATGTACGAAGCTGACGAAGAAGTTAAAGCGCTTATCGACATGGCGCGTAAACTTGAAGGCGTAACGCGTAACGCCGGTAAACATGCCGGCGGCGTGGTAATTGCGCCAACAAAAATTACCGACTTTGCTCCGCTTTATTGCGATGACCAGGGCCAAAACCCGGTCACCCAGTTCGATAAAAACGATGTGGAATATGCGGGCCTTGTGAAGTTCGACTTCCTCGGCTTGCGTACACTGACCATCATCGACTGGGCGTTGAAGATGATCAACCCGCGTCGGGCGAAGCAAGGTTTAGAGCCAATTGATATCGCTGCTATCCCTCTCGAAGACAAGAAAAGCTTCGACATGCTGCAACGCTCGGAAACCACAGCCGTGTTCCAGCTAGAATCCCGCGGCATGAAAGATCTTATCAAGCGTCTGCAGCCTGACTGCTTCGAAGATATGATCGCATTGGTAGCATTATTCCGCCCAGGCCCATTGCAATCAGGCATGGTTGATAACTTTATTGACCGTAAGCATGGGCGTGAAGCTATCTCTTACCCGGATATTCAATGGCAGCATGAAAGCCTGAAACCGGTGCTGGAGCCAACTTATGGCATTATCCTGTATCAAGAACAGGTTATGCAGATTGCCCAGGTGCTGGCGGGATACTCGCTGGGCGGTGCAGACATGTTGCGTCGTGCGATGGGTAAAAAGAACCCAGTTGAGATGGCGAAGCAGCGTGGTGGGTTTGAAGATGGCGCGAAGTCTCGTGGCATCGACGGCGAACTGGCGATTAAGATCTTTGACCTGGTAGAGAAATTTGCCGGTTATGGGTTTAACAAATCTCACTCAGCAGCCTATGCACTGGTTTCTTACCAGACACTGTGGCTAAAAGCGCACTATCCGGCAGAGTTTATGGCGGCGGTAATGACCGCTGACATGGATAACACTGAGAAAATCGTCGGCCTGGTTGATGAGTGCTGGCGCATGGGCCTGAAAATTTTGCCACCGGATATTAACTCCGGGCTGTACCATTTCCACGTTAATGACGATGGGGAAATTGTTTACGGTATCGGCGCGATTAAAGGTGTCGGTGAAGGCCCGATTGAAGCGATAATTGAGGCGCGTAACGAAGGTGGTTATTTCCGTGAGTTATTCGACCTCTGTGCGCGAGCTGACGTTAAAAAACTCAATAAACGTATCCTTGAAAAATTAGTGATGTCCGGGGCATTTGACCGCCTCGGGCCGCATCGCGCCGCATTAATGAATGCGCTGCCCGATGCACTTAAAGCAGCTGACCAACATGCCAAAGCCGAAGCTATCGGCCAGGTGGATATGTTTGGTGTTCTGGCTGATGAGCCGGAGCAGGTTGAGCAGTCCTACGCCAGCGTCGTTCCGTGGCCTGAGCAAGTGGTACTGGATGGTGAACGTGAAACGTTGGGCTTGTATCTTACCGGTCACCCAATCACCCAGTACTTGAAAGAAATTGAGCGCTATGTCGGTGGCATGCGCCTGAAAGAGATGCACCCGACAGAACGTGGTAAAATGACCACAGCTGCGGGTCTGGTGATTGCTTCGCGGGTGATGGTTACCAAGCGCGGCAATCGCATTGGCATCTGTACTCTGGATGACCGTTCTGGTCGCCTGGAAGTGATGCTATTCACAGATGCGTTAGAAAAGTACCAGCATCTGTTGGAAAAAGACCGTATCCTGATCGTCAGCGGACAGGTCAGCTTTGATGACTTCAGCGGTGGCCTTAAAATGACTGCTCGCGAAGTAATGGACATTGACGAGGCCCGCGAAAAGTATGCGCGTGGGCTTGCTATCTCGCTGACGGACAGGCAAATTGATGACCAGCTTTTGAACCGTCTCCGTCAGTCTCTGGAACCCCATCGTTCGGGGACCATTCCAGTACATCTCTACTATCAGAGAGCGGATGCACGAGCGCGTTTGCGTTTTGGCGCAGCATGGCGTGTATCCCCAAGCGATCGTTTGCTCAATGAGCTTCGCACGCTGATAGGATCGGAGCAGGTGGAACTGGAGTTTGACTAATACAGGAATATTATGAGTCTGAATTTCCTCGATTTTGAACAGCCGATTGCAGAGCTGGAAGCGAAAATTGATTCCCTGACTGCAGTTAGCCGTCAGGACGAAAAGTTAGATATTAATCTGGACGAAGAAGTGCAGCGTCTGCGTGAAAAAAGCGTAGAACTCACACGTAAGATCTTTGCCGATTTAGGAGCATGGCAGATTGCTCAACTGGCGCGTCACCCGCAGCGCCCGTATACGCTTGATTACCTGCGTCTCGCTTTTGATGAGTTCGATGAACTCGCGGGTGACCGTGCGTATGCTGACGATAAAGCTATTGTTGGTGGGATTGCGCGTCTTGATGGTCGTCCTGTTATGGTCATTGGCCATCAGAAAGGCCGTGAGACTAAAGAGAAGATCCGCCGTAACTTTGGTATGCCAGCACCAGAAGGCTACCGTAAAGCACTGCGTTTGATGGAAATGGCTGAGCGTTTCAAAATGCCAATCATTACCTTCATCGATACCCCGGGAGCTTATCCTGGTGTGGGTGCGGAAGAACGCGGTCAGTCAGAAGCTATCGCTCGCAACTTACGTGAAATGTCTGGCCTGAAAGTGCCGGTCATCTGTACCGTAATTGGCGAAGGTGGTTCTGGTGGTGCATTGGCAATCGGTGTGGGCGATAAAGTGAATATGCTGCAATACAGCACCTATTCTGTTATCTCTCCAGAAGGCTGTGCTTCAATTCTGTGGAAAAGTGCTGATAAAGCACCAATCGCCGCAGAAGCAATGGGCATTATTGCTCCGCGCCTGAAAGAGCTTAAGCTGATTGATACCGTTATCCCTGAACCACTGGGCGGTGCACACCGTAACGTGGAAGCAATGGCTGCTTCACTGAAAGCGCAATTGCTGGCTGATCTTGCCGACCTGGACGTGCTGAATACCGAAGAGCTGCTGGCTCGTCGTTATCATCGTCTGATGAGCTATGGCTACGCGTGATATACCCATAATCCTTCAAGCTGCAGGGGCGTTGGCTGCACTCACTTACCCGAATCACTTACCTTAGTAAGCTCATCGGGATAAGTTCCCTGCCGCCTACCTGCAACTCGAATGCTAACGGGTATATTGAAGAAGAAGGTCAGAAGAGATTCTGGCCTTTTTTATTATCTGAATTCCACACTTTATAAAGCTTTACACCTCAGCCCTTGTCCTCAGCCACTTTTCAATAAACTATGCTTACCTATAGGTTTTTCCAGGAGGTGAGCATTGAATATTATTGCAATTATGGGGACGCACGGCGTTTTCTACAAAGATGAGCCGATCAAAGAGCTGCATCAGGCGCTGGAAGTGCAAGGTTTTCGGCTCATTTACCCCACCAACAGCAACGACCTGCTCAAACTCATTGAACATAATCCGCGTATTTGTGGCGTCATTTTTGACTGGGATGAGTACAGCCTGGATTTGTGCAGTGAAATTAATTCGCTGAATGAATATTTGCCGCTGTATGCGTTTATCAATACCCACTCTTCGCTGGATGTCAGCGTTAACGAAATGCGCATGGCGCTGTGGTTCTTTGAATACGCCCTGAGTGCGGCAGACGATATCGCCCTGCGCATTCGCCAGTACACCAATGAATATCTGGACAATATCACTCCGCCGTTAACCAAAGCGTTATTCAATTATGTGAACGAAGGGAAATACACTTTCTGCACGCCTGGCCATATGGCTGGCACGGCTTATCTCAAAAGTCCGGTAGGGTGCTTGTTCTATGACTTCTTTGGCGCGAATACGCTGAAGGCGGATGTCTCTATTTCGGTGACGGAGCTGGGATCGTTGCTGGATCATACCGGTCCGCATCTGGAAGCCGAGGAGTATATCGCCCGCACTTTCGGTGCGGAGCAGAGTTACATGGTGACCAACGGCACATCCACGTCGAATAAAATCGTTGGCATGTACGCCGCCCCTTCAGGAAGCACGGTGCTGATTGACCGTAACTGCCACAAATCATTAACCCATTTGTTGATGATGACAGACCTGGTTCCCATCTGGCTCAAACCGACGCGCAACGCGCTGGGAATACTGGGTGGCATCCCGAAGCGGGAATTTATGCGCGAAAGTATCGAGGCGAAAGTTGCGGCGACTGAAAACGCGCAGTGGCCAGTGCATGCGGTTATCACCAACTCGACTTACGATGGTTTGCTTTATAACACCGAATTTATCAAAAAGACTCTGGATGTACCGTCGATTCACTTCGATTCTGCCTGGGTACCATACACTAACTTCCACTCAATTTATCAGGGCAAAAGCGGTATGAGTGGCGAGCGTGTGCCGGGCAAGGTTATCTACGAAACCCAGTCCACGCATAAGCTACTGGCGGCGTTATCGCAAGCATCCCTTATTCATATCAAAGGTGATTACGATGAGGAAACCTTCAACGAAGCCTACATGATGCATACCACCACATCGCCAAGTTATCCCCTGGTGGCATCGATTGAAACGGCGGCTGCGATGTTGCGTGGCAATCCTGGTAAGCGGTTGATTAACCGTTCTGTAGAACGTGCATTGCATTTCCGTCGTGAAGTTCAGCGCCTGCGTGAAGAGTCTGAAGACTGGTTCTTCGATATCTGGCAGCCGGAATACATCGATGAAGCCGCCTGTTGGCCAATTTCACCAGGTGAAGAGAACTGGCATGGATTCAAAGATGCTGATGCCGACCATATGTACCTCGACCCGATTAAAGTCACTATTCTGACACCTGGCATGGATGAGTTAGGGACGATGGCAGAAGAAGGGATTCCCGCTGCGCTGGTGGCGAAGTTCCTCGATGAGCGTGGCGTTGTGGTCGAAAAAACAGGCCCGTATAACTTGCTGTTCTTGTTCAGTATTGGGATAGACAAAACCAAGGCATTAAGTTTGCTGCGTGGCTTGACGGAGTTTAAACGCTCTTACGATCTCAATCTGCGCGTGAAAAACATGCTGCCAGATTTGTATGCCGAAGACCCTGATTTTTACCGCAATATGCGCATTCAGGATTTGGCGCAAGGTATCCACAAACTGATTAAACAGCATAATCTTTCTGACCTGATGCTGCGTGCTTTTGATGTGCTTCCTGAAATGAAAATGACTCCGCACAAGGCTTATCAACAGCAAGTGAAAGGTAACGTTGAAACGGTCGAAATAGAGCAACTGCTAAATCGTGTTTCAGCAAACATGATCCTGCCGTATCCGCCAGGTGTGCCAGTTGTGATGCCTGGTGAGATGATCACCAACGAGAGCCGTGCGGTACTCGATTTTCTACTGATGCTGTGTTCAGTAGGCGAGCACTATCCCGGCTTTGAAACGGATATTCACGGGGCTAAGCTTGGCGAGGATGGTATCTATCGTGTAAGAGTCTTAAAAAATATGTAGCCTATTGATTTAGCGAAACATGATAGCTACCGTGCGAAAAAGACAAAGGAGCATTTATGCTGGGTTTAAAGCAAGTTCACCACATCGCTATCATTGCGTCGGATTACCCAACCAGTAAGCATTTTTACTGCGATATTCTTGGCTTTACTCTGCAAGCGGAAGCGTACCGTGAAGAGAGAGATTCATGGAAAGGGGATTTGGCGTTGAATGGGCAATATGTCATCGAGCTGTTCTCATTTCCATTTCCGCCTGCAAGGCCGAGTCGCCCTGAAGCTTGTGGCTTGCGCCATCTGGCATTTAGCGTTGACGATATCGACAACGCGATTGTTCATCTTGAGGAGCATGGCGTGAAGTGTGAGCCGGTTCGTATCGATCCTTTCACCGACAAGCGTTTTACTTTCTTTAATGACCCTGATGGTTTACCGCTTGAGCTTTATCAGCAGTAACGCTTGCCTGATATGTCGTTGCCCAGTAACGTGCTGGGCAAATCCTTATTTAAACTACTGACTATGCAACTTCGTCCTCTATTCACATTACTGCAGCCGCACCCAAATTTGCTGGTGGCGTTTAGTGGTGGGCTGGATTCCACGGTATTGCTTCATCAGTTGGTTACGCTTCGTGATACACAGGCTGCGAATTTTCATATTCGCGCAATGCATATTCACCATGGGCTAAGTCCTTTTGCCGATGAATGGGCGGAGCATTGCCGGAAAATTTGCGAGCAATGGAACGTTCCGTTTGAAGTAAAACGAGTGCAGCTGGTTGATGATGGATTTGGGATTGAAGCCCATGCGCGAGCAGCACGTTATCAAGCGCTGGCCGAAACCATACAGTCAAACGAAGTTTTACTGACTGCGCAGCATCTTGATGATCAATGCGAAACGTTTTTGCTGGCCTTAAAGCGGGGAAGTGGTCCTGCAGGATTGGCCGCTATGCCAGAGCGTTTGCCGTTTGGTGAGACAGAATTAATTCGACCGTTGCTGGGGAAAACACGCAAAGATCTTGAAGCCTGGGCGAGTGAGTACCAATTAACATGGATAGAAGACGAAAGTAATCAGGATGATAGCTACGACCGTAATTTCTTGCGTCTGCATGTATTGCCTGAAATCCAGCAGCGTTGGCCTCATTTCCCGCAAAGCGTTGCGCGCAGCGCTGAGTTATGTGGAGAACAAGAGCAGTTACTTGATGAGTTGCTTGCCGAACAACTAGAGGCGCTGATTCAGGACGATGGCTCATTACTTATTGAGCCTCTAAAGATGCTCAGTGATATCCGCCGTGCGGCATTGTTACGCCGCTGGTTTGCCCGCCAAAAAGCCGCTATGCCTTCGCGAGCAGCGCTGGCACACCTGTGGGATGAGGTTGCCACCAGCCGTGAAGATGCCAACCCCCGTTTGAAATTTGGCAACTTTGAAGTTCGCCGTTATCAGGGGGCATTGTATTGGTTGCCGTTGATGAATGGAGTAGATGATGAGATCATTTCTTGGTCTGTACCTTTTGCCCCATTAACGTTGCCAGATGGTCTGGGAACGTTGCAATGCGCGACTGGCGGGCAGGAAATTCGGGCCCCTCGTATTGACGAACCCGTTACCATCCGTTTTAAGGCTTCCGGGCAGTTCCATATTGTAGGGCGCGAGCGTGGTCGGAGTTTGAAAAAAATCTGGCAAGAATTGGGTATTCCGCCATGGCAACGTGCGCGAACACCGCTGTTATATTATGGCGAACAACTGATTGCAGCTCTGGGCGTTTTTGTTACCCAGGATGGGAAAGCAACGGAACAATCATGCTGGCGTGTCGACTGGCAAAAGGAGAATCAGCAATGAAGAGAATGATTATTTTGGCGGGTCTTATTTTGTGTGCCCAGCCGGTAATGGCAAAAGGAGATGCGCAAGCTGGTGAGCAAAAAGCAATGATGTGTGTTGCCTGTCATGGTGCAACGGGGAAAGTTTCTGTACCCATGTACCCAAACCTGGCAGGACAAAACGAGGCATATCTTGAGCATTCGTTGAAGGCATATAAAAAGGGCGAGCGTAGCGGTGGGCAAGCTGAAGTGATGAAAGCGTACGTTAGCGGTTTGTCTGATGAGGACATCAGCAATCTGGCGGCTTATTACGCTTCAATGAAGCCATAAAAAAGGGCAGCCCTGGGCTGCCCACGCATGCGGATACTTTGCGTATCAGGATTCGCTAACTACGACAGTACCAATTTCAGGATGGCTGAAGCTGGTAATTTTATCGAGACGAACTTCGCGAGTGGCTCCGGCATCATCGAGAATCAAATATTCGATGTTTTTACGAGACACCAGGTCACTGGCTTTCGCCTTGAAAACTTCTCCGCTCTTTAGCTCCAGCGTCAATAATAAGTGATGCTGGCAGGCGAGCTCGAGATTGTCATAGTCATCACAATTGATGGGTTGATAGGCATCATTCATTGACATAATCGCTCACCAGTAAGTTCGCGGCAGCATACGCCGCCTGTTCCCTAATAGATTCTGGTTGTGCTTCGTTGGAAGCCACTTCGTTCAGCACCTTCAAAACGCAACCTAGTGCATCGGGAATGTAACCCAAATCTCCGCTGGCTATTTCCGCATAGCGCCGCCGTACTAATTCACAATACTTTTCCACATGCCCTCCTTTCAGAGTCCCGACCTCAGACTTAATCGTGGGATGCCAGTTTAAGCCTACGAAGATAAACTCTGTTTAGCAAGGTGACTATACCACAGGGATGAAACCGATATCAGCAGCGTAACCCTCTACTTGAATGAATACATAACAGCGTTTTAGCGAGGTTTTGGTTACAATGAGCGCCTAATTGAGTTCGGAGAAGTGTGATGGCGTTAAAAGCGACAATCTATAAAGCGATGGTGAATGTTGCCGATCTCGATCGCAATCAATTCCTGGATAGCAACCTGACGCTTGCGCGCCATCCTTCGGAAACGCAAGAACGTATGATGCTTCGCCTGCTGGCGTGGATTAAATACGCCAACGAGCGTCTGCAATTTAGCCGTGGTTTAAGTGCTGAAGACGAGCCAGAAATCTGGCAGCGTAACGATCATATGGGCATTGACCTGTGGGTTGAACTGGGTCTGCCAGATGAAAAACGCCTGAAAAAAGCTTGCAGCCAGTCTGCGGAAGTGGCGCTGTTTACCTATAACAGCCGTGCCGCTGAAGTTTGGTGGCAGCAGCATCAGAACAAACTCAAGCAATATCAAAACTTGTCTATCTGGTATCTGGATGATGAGCAATTGGCAAAGTTGTGTGAGTTTGGTACCCGTTCGATGAACTTACAGGCCACCATTCAGGACGGTGCGATCTGGTTATCTGATGCTGAGAATAATCTCGAAATTCACTTTACGGCATGGCAGCATCATTGATGATTGTGGTGTCCCGGACGGTAACAATACCGGACAATGAAGTCACCATTACGGCTATCCGCGCGCAGGGAGCGGGTGGTCAGCATGTGAATAAAACCTCAACGGCAATCCATTTGCGTTTTGACATTCGCGACTCAAGCCTGCCAGAGTATTATAAAGAGCGTTTGTTAGCGGTCAGCCACCATCTTATTACGCCGGATGGCGTGGTAGTGATAAAGGCGCAGGAGTACCGTAGTCAGGAAATGAATCGTGAAGCTGCCGTCGCAAGACTCATTTCATTGATTCAGGAATTAACCGTTGAGCAGAAAAGCAGACGAGCGACGCGGCCTACACGAGCCTCAAAAGAGCGCCGCCTCGCATCTAAATCGCAGAAATCAACGACGAAATCATTACGCGGGAAAGTCCGTCGCCCTGAATGACGAACGGCAAAGAAATTGACCAGCAGAAGGAAGAGATGGTGAAAAAGATTCTATTGTCAGCAATTGCCGTGTGCAGCTTGTTTGCGCTTTTTGGCTGTAATAATCGGGCTGAAGTTCAAACCTTGCAACCGACGCAAGCCGCAGAGTTGCAGCCGATGCAACAAAGTTACCAGGGCGTTTTACCCTGTGCAGATTGTTCTGGTATCGAAACTTCGCTATTTTTGGAAAAAGACGGTACCTGGGTGATGAATCAGCGTTATCAGGACGCGAAAGAACCGGCAGTATTTGCTTCTTACGGTAGCTGGGCACGCACCGCGGATAAATTGGTTCTCACTGAACGTGACGGCGAAAAACTCTATTTCCGCCCGAAGGGTGATAACCTGGAGATGTTAGATAGGGCAGGTAACTCGATTGAGTCTCAGCTCAATTACACTCTGACGCCAAGTAAAGAAGCGTTACCTGCAACGCCAATGACCATGAAAGGTATGTATAAATACATGGCTGATGCGGCGATTTTCCAGGATTGCTCTACAGGGAAAACATTCGCTGTGGCCAGTAACGCAGAACTAGAACGTGGATACGCGGCTGCGCGGGGAGAGGATTATCAGCCCGTGTTGCTGGTGGTTGATGCTCACTTTACTTTGCAGGCTTCACCAGATAGCGGCGAGTTGAAGAAAACAGTTGTTGCGGACCGAGCAGCCAAATTTGAGCCAAAGAAAAGCTGCCACGATTGATAAACAAATAGATATAAAAAAGCCCCGCTATTCACTTAGCGGGGCTTTTTACTTCATGCCTAGTCTTAGCGTTGAATCTGTGCCAGCAAGAAATCAATGATTTCGCCGGTTTTGATCATCTGCTTCTCACCTTCACGGCGGTTTTTGTATTCAACTTCTTCGCTATCGAGGTTGCGATCGCCGATAACGACAGTGTGAGGAATACCAATCAGTTCCATATCTGCAAACATTACGCCAGGACGCTCTTTACGGTCATCCATTAACACGTCGATGCCTTTGGCACGCAGTGTTGAGTACAGCTCTTCTGCCAGCTCTTTAACGCGGAAAGATTTGTGCATGTTCATTGGCAGAATCGCAACCTGGAATGGTGCAATCGCATCTGGCCAAACAATACCACGCTCGTCGTTGTTCTGTTCGATAGCAGCAGCAACTACGCGAGTCACACCGATACCGTAGCAACCCATGGTCAGAGTCTGGTTACGGCCATCTTCACCCTGAACAGAAGCTTTCATCGCTTCTGAATACTTGGTGCCGAGCTGGAAGATATGCCCCACTTCGATACCGCGTTTGATCAGCAAAGTACCTTTACCATCCGGGCTTGGATCGCCTTCAACTACGTTACGGATGTCGGCCACTTCTGGTAGTGCAACATCACGTTCCCAGTTAATACCGACGAAGTGTTTACCGTCGATGTTAGCGCCAGCCGCGAAATCGCTCATTGCCGCAACGGAACGGTCAACAACAACAGGAATTGGCAGGTTGATTGGGCCAAGTGAACCTGGGCCTGCTTTAGCTACCGCACGAATTTCTTCTTCGGTCGCGAAAGTCAGTGGGCTGGCAACTTGTGGCAGTTTTTCTGCTTTAACTTCATTAAGTTCGTGATCGCCACGAACCAACAAAGCAACCAGCGGATAAGCGCTGCCTTCGGTGGCTTTGACCATCAAAGTCTTCACTGTTTTTTCAACTGGCAGATTGAACTGCTCAACCAGCTCAGCGATGGTTTTTGCGTTCGGCGTGTCGATCTGCGTCATTTCAACAGTCGGTGCCGCGCGGCCACCTGCTGGAGCGACAGCTTCAGCAAATTCAATATTCGCCGCGTAATCAGAATCGGTTGAGAAGATAACATCGTCTTCACCGCTCTGTGCCAGCACCTGGAATTCATGAGATGCGCTGCCGCCGATGGAGCCGGTATCTGCTTCTACCGCGCGGAAATCCAGACCCATACGGCTGAAGATTTTGCTGTAAGCCTGATACATCGCATCGTAAGTTTCTTGCAAGGATTCCTGAGAGGTATGGAAAGAGTAGGCATCTTTCATCAGGAACTCACGGGAGCGCATTACACCGAAACGTGGGCGCACTTCGTCACGGAACTTCGTCTGGATCTGGAAGAAGTTCAGCGGCAGTTGTTTGTAAGAACTCAGTTCGTTACGAATCAGGTCAGTGATGACTTCTTCGTGAGTTGGGCCGAGAACAAATGGACGATCGCCACGATCAACAAAACGTAACAGCTCTGGACCGTATTGTTCCCAACGACCACTTTCCTGCCACAAATCTGCGGGCTGAACCACGGGCATGCACATCTCGATGGCACCGGCGTTGTTCATCTCTTCACGCACGATATTTTCGACTTTTTTCAGGACGCGCAGACCGGTCGGCAACCAGGTATACAAACCAGAAGCGAGTTTGCGGATCATCCCGGCGCGCAGCATCAGTTGGTGACTGATGACTTCGGCGTCGGCTGGTGTCTCCTTCAGTGTGGAGAGCAGATATTGGCTAGTACGCATGTTGTTACGGTTCCATTTGAACGGCAGATAACTGGCTACCTGAGTAGCCTGATGCAAAATAAGTGTTTTAGTTTACCAGTGTGGCAGGGATGTCAAAAGAGAAGGGCGATAAATTAACGGGTCTCAATTGCAAACACTTCTGAACCTTGGTCGGTAACACGCCAGCGAACGTTAAAGTCCAGCAATAAAACGGCATAGGTTTTACCTGCATCTTCCGTTTTACGATAGGCCGGACGAGGATCTTGTGCGAGCACCTGGCGGATGAAACGCTCAATGTAAGGATAACGTTCATCCAGCACCGGTAATTGCTGCTGCACATCAGCAGTAAAATATACCGGCATATCGGCTGCAGGTGCGTTTTGTGCATAACCCGCTATGGCTTCTGGCACGGCTTCCGCAAACGGCAAGTAGGGTTTGATATCAACGATGGGGGTGCCGTCGACCAAATCGAGACTGCCTAACTGCAAAATGACCTGATCTTTTTGGCAACGAATGCCTTTCAGTTCAACCAGCGACATACCTATGGGATTCGGGCGGAAGGTTGAACGAGTGGCAAAAACCCCCATACGCGCATTCCCACCCAGACGCGGTGGGCGAACCGTAGGACGCCAGCCACCTTCCATTGTTTGGTGAAAGACAAATAGCAGCCATAAATGACTAAAACCTTCGAGGCCACGAACGGCATCCGCCACATTGTAGGGAGGTTGTAAATGCAATTCGCCGCCGCCATCAGTCACTAAACCTGGTTGGCGGGGGACGGCAAACTTCTCTTTATAAGGAGAGCGGATAACGCCAATTTGCTCGAAACTAAATGCTGTCATTTTGCAGAAACGTTTAACGCCGAACCAACGCAAACAGCCTGACGGTAACATCCTGGCGTGCCGCTGGTGACATCACAGCTATGGAGTAAGACCGCATTTGCTTTCATTTTTGATGCGTTTACTTGTAAGCGTTTACGAGCTGTCGGGATATTCGGTGGTGAATCCTGATTGCTCACCTGGCACGAATCGCCACTGACTTCACCGAGATCGCGGAATGGTTTACCGACTAACTCTTCAGCATTGGTATAGATTCTTACTGGTGCTGGACGTGGAGCTTTAGGCTTAGCGGGGTCTGGTGCTGGCGCTGTTGCAGTGCTTTTAACAGGTTCAACAGGGGATCTGCTTAGCATCGTACAGCCGCTCAGCATGACTGCTAATAAACAGATCGGTAAAGCACGCATAATTTTTCCTCAATGAATGATAAAACGCGATTATTGAACCAAGCTCTCGTACAAATAACAAGACGGGCATTAGCCCGTCTTAGATTATTTACGCAAAAATAGAAGATTGGAAACTTACCAGCCTTTTACTGCGCCGCCGTTGAAGACTTTGTTTGCTGCTTCATAAACTTCGTCAGACTGGTAAGCCTGAACGAATTTCTTCACGTTTTCAGCGTCTTTGTTATCTTCGCGTGAAACGATCAGGTTTACATATGGAGAGTCTTTATCTTCAACAAAGATACCGTCTTTTGCTGGAGTCAGGCCGATCTGGCTTGCGTAGGTGGTGTTGATAACCGCCAGGGCAATCTGGGCATCGTCCAGAGAACGTGGCAGTTGTGGCGCTTCCAGTTCTACCAGCTTCAGGTTTTTAGGATTCTCAGTCACATCCAGAACTGTTGGCAGCAGGCCAACACCATCTTTCAGTTTGATCAGACCTTGTTTCTGCAGCAGCAACAGGGAACGACCAAGGTTAGTTGGGTCGTTTGGCAGAGCAATCTGTGCGCCAGTTTGCAGCTCATCCAATGATTTGATTTTTTTGGAGTAGCCTGCAATTGGATACACGAATGTGTTACCTACAGAAACCAGTTTGTAACCACGGTCTTTGATCTGCTGATCCAGGTATGGTTTGTGCTGGAAGGCGTTAGCATCGATATCGCCTTTGCTCAGCGCTTCGTTAGGCAGAACGTAGTCGTTAAAGGTCACCAGCTCAACATCCAGGCCATATTTCTCTTTTGCGACTTTCTGCGCAACTTCGGCAACCTGCTGTTCAGCACCAACGATGACGCCAACTTTAATATGGTTTGGATCTTTCTCGTCCTGACCGCAACCCACAAGTGCCAGAGAACCAATCAGAGCACCAACTGCTGCAAAGGTTTTTAATTTAAAAGACATATCCCTTCCTTACTATGTGTAAAAATGATGTTGTGTTGAATGTATTATTTGTGAGTCACTGCCCGGACGATACGATCGCCTGAGAATTGAATTAAATACACTAATACCACCAATAACACTAATACCGTATTCATCACGGTAGCGTTATATCCGATATAACCATACTGATAACCAATCTGACCTAAACCGCCGGCACCAACGGCACCGCCCATAGCAGAATAGCCAACCAGGGTAATCAGTGTGATGGTTGCAGCATTGACCAGACCCGGTAGTGCTTCTGGCAGTAGAACTTTGCGAATAATCTGCATGGGTGTTGCGCCCATTGCACGAGAAGCTTCAATCAGGCCCGATGGGATTTCCAGCAGGGCGTTTTCCACCATACGCGCAATAAATGGTGCCGCACCTACGGTTAGTGGAACGATAGCGGCTTGCAGACCAATAGACGTTCCGACAATGGCTCGGGTAAATGGAATCATCCAAACCAGCAATATAATGAACGGAATAGAACGGAAGATATTTACCAACGCCGACAGGCTGTTATAAACCTTCGTGTTAGCGCTGATCTGCCCAGGCCTGGTAATATAGAGCAATACGCCGACAGGCAAGCCGAGTACAAAGCCAAAGAAGCCAGACACAAACGTCATCGCCAGCGTTTCATACACGCCTTTTAAAAGTAACCACATCATTGGCTCAGACATAACCCAGCACCTCTACTTTTACATGTTGCTGCTGCAAATAGGCGATAGCAGCGTCCATATCCTGATGTTCTCCATGCAATTCGCACAGCATGATGCCGAATTTCACGCCACCGGCGTAATCCATCTGCGCACTGATGATATTGCTATTCACATTAAAGCGGCGTGCAGTTTCGGAAAGTAACGGTGCATCAACAGATTGGCCAGTAAACTCCAGGCGAAGCAGCGGAACGGTAGTTTCGCTTTTATCTGTGCTTAAGCGCTGCGCGTAATCTTCAGGAATATCCAGATGCAGAGTGGATTGAATAAACTGTTGTGCGAGTGGGGTCTTCGGATGAGAGAACACTTCGCTCACGGTATCTTGTTCGATTAACTCACCGTCACTAATTACCGCAACACAATCACAGATGCGTTTTACGACATCCATTTCATGGGTAATTAATAGAATAGTCAGACCAAGGCGGCGGTTAATATCTTTCAGTAGTTCGAGAATCGAACGCGTTGTTGCTGGGTCGAGTGCGCTGGTGGCCTCATCACACAGCAACACTTTTGGATTGCTGGCCAGTGCGCGAGCAATAGCGACACGCTGTTTTTGCCCGCCAGAAAGATTGGCAGGGTAAGCATCATGCTTTTCACTCAGGCCGACCAAATCAAGTAGCTCGAAAACTCGACGCTTAACTTCTTCGCGCGGAGTATTGTCCAACTCTAAAGGCAATGCGACGTTGCCATAAACAGTGCGGGATGAGAGCAAATTAAAATGTTGGAAAATCATGCCAATCTGACGGCGTGCTTTAGTAAGTTGGCCTTCAGAAAGCGTTGTCAGTTCCTGGCCATCGACCAGTACTGAACCCTCAGTTGGGCGCTCAAGTAGATTTACACAGCGGATAAGAGTGCTCTTCCCAGCACCGGATGCGCCGATAACGCCATAAATTTGCCCAGCAGGAACATGCAGGCTGACGTTATTCAACGCCTGTATGCTGCGATTCCCTTGTTGGAACACTTTGGTGATATTCGAAAGTTTAATCATTAGGTTATTTATTATCGTATGAGTGTAAGCCGTGGCATTTTCTGCTGCCGATAACGGGCGATGACCGATATCAATATGGATGTTAAGGCATCCAGACGTCTAAATCAATCCGCGAATGATTGTCTATTCTCGCCCGGATAAGAAATCATGCGATACTACGGCTAATAATCCCAGTTTCAGGAGTTTCCAAGTGGCACAGTCTGTTCCCGCTATTTTTCTCGATCGTGATGGCACCATTAATGTTGATCATGGCTATGTCCATGAAGTTGATCAGTTCGAGTTCATTGATGGTGTGATTGACGCAATGCGTGAGTTAAAAGCAATGGGCTATGCATTGGTTCTTGTCACCAACCAATCAGGCATCGCCCGTGGCATGTTTACGGAAGGTGATTTTGAAAATCTGACGGAATGGATGGACTGGTCTTTAGCAGACCGTGGTGTTGATCTTGATGGTATCTATTACTGCCCACATCACCCTGAGGCTATAGTAGAAGAGTTTCGACAAACCTGTGATTGCCGTAAACCGCAGCCGGGCATGTTGCTCTCAGCTCAAGAGTTCCTTCACATAGATATGGCTTCTTCATATATGGTTGGTGACAAATTGGAAGACATGCAGGCGGCATCAGCTGCTCAAGTAGGGACAAAAGTATTGGTTCGCACTGGCAAGCCAGTCACTGAACAAAGTGAAGCTGCGGCTGATTTTGTCATTAATAGCCTAGCGGATCTGCCAAAAGCGATAAAATCGCGCCAAAAATAGGCACAATGCTTAAAAAGTGTGCGGTTGGTAATTA
>NZ_LXEO01000069.1 GCF_001654865.1 Buttiauxella noackiae ATCC 51607
CCGTGACAATTTACCCTCAACTTCAGGTCTTTCCGGCGCCTGCCGGAACTGTGACAATCTCCCCTCGGCTTTGAGTATTCCCCGTATCTGACGAAACTGTGACAAATTGCACTTATATATCCCACCGATCTGCATGAGTTGTGACAAATTACCCTCAACTAACTATTGGTATACTATTTATTTGACATCGTCCCCAACCTAAAGGCCGAGGTTTAACGGTGCATTGGATAATAAGTGTGACAAAGCACCCTGATTAAACGTATCAAGTTGAGTAAGCCAAAGAAGGTGAGGAATTGATAGCCTCAGACGAGGTATCGAATTTGGTACAGTATGAGATCAGATAGCAAATTGATAGGAAGTATGAATTATGCCTATGGAGACGGGAAAAACCAGAAAGTCAAATAATAGAATTAAAGGGGCCGTTGGTCGTCAAAATAGCTAAAAACAATATGCGTAGTTAGTCGGCCCTTCTTCTTCTCAACATATGAAACTTTCATAGGAGTACGGTTATTAATCTCTTCAACGACTGGTTGAAGGAAACGACGCCGAAAATCAGGCATTCTGCTATAACTTTGAGGCAGTTGATATCGATCCATGATCCAGTCGATTTTAAGGGAAAGAACGCCCGAGCCATCTGGTTTGCGATACTGGCATAACGACTCATAAAGACGCATCGCATAGGGACTGGTGATTTCCTTAGTCTCTCCCAATCGAAACTGAGTAAATCGATTCTGAAGGCCAACAAAGAATGGAATAATGTAGGGATTGATATGAACACTATATGTACCGCGAGCAGGGCTATAGGCCCGCTTAATGAACCAAGGGTATGACTCGTATCCATGCTCTCCATTCGCATCATCTTCAGGTTTGAAGAAAACGACTTCCTTGCCAGCAAAATTTTTTAATGCGTTACGAATATCCTTACTTGCCTCCGCAGAAGTTAATCCAAAAGTTTTAGCGTAATGTGCAACCTGGATATCACAAATTCCGTTATGATCATTTAACGTGCCATCGTGCCCGCGTATCTGATCAACAAACAAATACAACATACGTTTCTGATCTCTAGTCAGACTGTAAGCTGCTTCAGTTAATTCATTTGACTGAACTATGCGAGGACTATTTTTACGTCTCGTAGTATTTATCAGAGGTTGATCTGTCATCGTGATATCCCATCAAAGTGTGACAACGATTAAGGTTGTCACTGATATGCAAGCCTGTCAATAAGTGTGTGAATAAATTGGATTAGTGAGGGTGATTTGTCACAGGGTTTAGGGCAATTTGTCACAGATAACATGCCTATTTAAGGGTGATCTGTCACAGTATCAGGGCAATCTGTCACAGAGGATTGCTTGAGAGGCTTGTCTAGCAAGGGTTTGTCGAGTGCCTAAAAACAACATAAAAAGATCCTTAAAAAGATCTTTAAAAAATACCGTTGTATATGTGCATAAGTGTGTCCTCTGATACCTGCAAGCCACGTTAAATTACGCTTCCTCGCCTACTCGCTCGCTATCGCTCGGTCGTATGGCTGTGGCGAGCGTTGCGGATATCAAAGATTTCCTTCTTGGAATGGGTATTGATTTTTTCAACCTGTCTTAGATGGCTAGTAAGCGTGCAGCGAGAACCGTATTGACGAAGATAAGTTATTCAGCGGGCAGGACTACGCGCCATGGCAACAGTTCAACAACCCGGTTTACCGGCCAGTCTGCAATAACGTCAAGCACATGGTGAAGGTAACGTTCCGGATCGATTCCGTTCAGTTTGCACGTCCCGATCAGGCTGTACAGCAACGCGCCGCGCTCACCTCCGTGATCAGAACCGAAGAACAGCCAGTTTTTTCGACCCATGCTGACCGTCCGCAGAGCATTTTCAGCGATGTTGTTATCTGCTTCCGCCCAGCCATCGTCTGCATAGTACGTCAGGGCCGGCCACTGGTTCAGGGCGTATGCGAAGGCTTTCGCCAGTTCTGAGTGTCGCGACAGGGTTTTCATCTTTTCACGCAGCCAGCTTTCCAGTGATTTCAGCAGTGGCTTCGTTTTCTGCTGACGTTCGGCAAGGCGCTGTTCTGCCGGTATTCCCCTTATTTCCGCCTCGATGATATACAACTCGCCGATACGCTTCAGGGCTTCATCCGTCAGCGCCGATGGCGTTCGGACATGCACATCGTGGATTTTTCGGCGGGCGTGAGCCCAGCAGGCGGCTTCCATTATCCGGCCATTGCGGTAAAGCTCGTTGAACCCGGCGTATGCATCCGCCTGCAGCACACCGCTGAAGCCGGCAAGATGGGTCTGCGGGTGGATGCCTTTTCTGTCCGGGCTATAGGCGAACCACACGGCCGGTGCCAGCGCTGACCCGGCGTTGCGGTCGTCGCGAACGTATGTCCACAACCGCCCGGTCTTCGTCTTCTTATTACCCGGCAACAGCACCTGCACCGGGGTATCATCGGCATGGAGTTTGCCATCGGTCAGGACATAGTCCTGAAGCGCCTCTTCCAGCGGTGACAGCAGCCGGCAGCATGCATCCACCCAGCCCGACAGCAGTGAACGGCTCAGGTCCACACCCTGGCGACCGTATATTTCTGACTGACGATACAGCGGGGTATGCTCTGCATACTTTGAACTCAACACGCGCGCCAGCAGCCCCGGCCCGGCGATACCCCGCTCGATGGGGCGTGAAGGCGCGGGGGCCTGCACGATGGCGTCGCATTTTGTGCAGGCGTGTTTTTCCCGCACGGTCCGGATAACCCTGAAGGCGCTGCGCATCAGCTGCTCCAGCTGTTCGGCGGCATCTTCGCCCAGGTAACTCAACGCACCGCCGCAGTCCGGGCAGCATGCCTCTGCCGGCAGCAGCCGTTTTTCGTCACGGGGGAGTGATGCGGGGAACGGTTTGCGGGTGCGGGTCTGACGCAACGGACGCTGCACTGTCGGGTCATCCACCCGACCGGTCAGAGCATCGCTTTCTTTCTGCAGCCGGTTCAGGTCGGCTTCCATCTGTGCGATGCGGCGGGAGACCTTTTCGGAACGACTGCCGAAGTTCATCCGGCGAAGTTTATCCAGCTGCGCCTGCAGCTTGTCTATTTCGCGCTCCCGGTTGCTCAGCTTTTCCTGCAGGGCGTGGATCAACGCTTCCTGTTCAGCCAGGCGCTGTTTCAGCAGAAGGATGTCGTCAGAAGAGGTGTCGTTCATAAGCCCGCATTTTACCAGGCTTATTCTGCAACAACCAGGATAAAGAGGCCTACAGCATGGTCAGGGAGGTCAGCAACCGCTTCGGCTGTCGCCAGTCGATGCCTTCCAACAACATTGCCAGCTGCGCCGGTGTCAGGAACACTTTGCCATCGCGGGCTGACGGCCAGGCGAAGCGCCCGCGCTCCAGCCGTTTGGTCAGCAGGCACAGCCCGTCTCCGGTAGACCACAGCAGTTTGACCTGACTGCCACTGCGGCCCCGGAAGATGAAGACGTGGCCGGACATCGGATCATCTTTCAGCGCCGTCTGCACTTTTGCAGCCAGCCCGTTGAAGCCGTTGCGCATGTCGGTGATACCGGCAACCAGCCAGATCTTGGTCCCGGAAGGTAACGGGATCATCACTTCAGTTCCTGTATCAGCAGAGTCAGGAGCTTTTCGCTGACGGTGCCGTTGAGGCGAAGCGTCCCGTGCCGGAACGTTACCTCACAGCTGATACTGAGAGCCTCCGGGCCCTCAGCGGTTAGTTCTGGCTGTACGGAGGAGGCATCGAGAGTCACAGGGAGTAGCTGAGGACTCTCTGAGGAAGGTAATAGCAGCTTTCCCTCACGCCATTGTTGGCGCCATTTGAACAACAGATTGGCGTTAATGCCATTTTCGAGCGCCAGTTTTGAGATGGAGATGCCGGGTTCGCAGGAGGCCGCAACAAGCTGCTGCTTAAACTCAGGAGAATAATTAGGGCAGCCCTTACGCCTGCCGGGAGTCACATTTTTCTGCATATCTGACACTTTGGTTCCCACTACTTATTTGGTGGACACCACTTTGTCGGATGAATCAGATTATGACCAGACGGCTCTCGCTGGACGCTTACGATGGCTATAGCTCTTAGCTAGATAAAATTTAATCACACCTCATGAGTTTTTGTTTCCAACATGATGTTTTTTTGCCACAATGATAAAAAACGTCATGGAGGTGATTATGGAAAACATCGAGCAATTAAGGAAAGTGGGGGCAAGAGCTGGCAAGTTATTGACATCTCTTAGCGAGAGTATCCGCCAGCAGAAAAATGAATTACAGCTTAACGAATTTTACCAAGTTTACAGTAAGGCATCTTTATATAAACTGCCCAAGCTAAGCAAAGGTAGTGTCGAATACGCTGTAACTGAAATGGAAAATAAAGGCTATATTTTCAACAAAAAACAATCTGGTAATAGCATGAAGTACGCAATGACATTGCAGAATGTCATTGATCTATATCATTATCGTGAAGTACCTAAATATCGTAATCGCTATAATAAGGCCTTTACGATTTTCGTTTCTAATCTTAAAGGAGGCGGTTCAAAGACTGTATCAACAGCATCTTTAGCTCATGCACTTCGTGCACACCCTCACCTTCTTTTTGAAGACTTGAGAATTTTAGCAATTGATTTTGATCCTCAAGCTTCACTTACAATGTTTTTGAATCACGAAAATTCAGTCGGTCTGGTTGAAACAACCGCTGCACAAGCTATGCTGCAAAATGTTTCACGTGAAGAACTAATCTCTGACTTTATCACTCCTTCTATTATTCCCGGTGTAGACGTTATTCCTGCATCGATAGATGATGCCTTCATTGCCGAGGGCTGGAGAGGATTATGTGAAGAACATCTGCCAGGTCAAAATATCCATAGCGTTCTGAAAAAGAACATCATCGACAAACTTGAAAATGACTATGATTTCATTTTTATCGACTGCGGGCCTCATTTGGATGCGTTTCTGAAGAACTGTATTGGTGCAGCTGACTTGATGCTTACCCCCTTACCCCCTGCCACAGTAGATTTTCATTCATCTCTGAAATTTATATCCAGCTTACCAGCTCTAATTGACGGTATTGAGCAAGAAGGCCATCAGTGTAACTTGATCGGAAACATCGGTTTTATGTCAAAAATCCTCAATAAGCCGGATCACAAGATTTGCCATAGCCAAGCAAAAGAAGTTTTTGGAGCTGACATGTTAGATATGGTTCTTCCTAGACTGGATGGTTTTGAACGTTGTGGTGAAACTTTTGATACCGTTATATCTGCTAATCCTGCTACATATGATGGAAGCTCTGAAGCACTCAAAAATGCGAAAGTGGCTGCAGAGGATTTTGCAAAAGCTGTGTTTGATCGTATCGAATTTATTCGTAGTAACGGAGGTTAATCATGTCTAGGGAAGGTAGAAAAACAATTGGGCGTCAACTGAATTCTCAGGTTGGAATAGACGGACCTTCAACTACAGAAAAAACTCAATTCCTGACGCTAAAGAGCGGCCGGAAAGTTAAGTTCGTTGAAGTACGTATCCCTGCGAATGAAGTCAGTTCGAAGACTTTTGTAAACCAAGATACCAATGGTCGAGATCAATCAGCTCTTACTAAAGAGTCTTTAAAAGACATAATCAAAACTATTAAGTTACAGCAATTTTTCCCCTGTTTTGGTGTGCAGGAGGGGAACCGAATTGAGATTCTTGATGGTTCCAGACGTAGAGCTTCGGCAATTCATGTTCATGTAGGCCTGAATATCATGGTTACTGATGACTCCTTGTCTGTGGAAGAAGCGCGGCAATTGGCAAAAGATATTCAGACGGCTAAAGAACATAATTTGAGAGAAATTGGATTACGGTTGTTAGGGTTAAAAGAATCTGGTTTAAATCAAAAAGAAATTGCAATGCTTGAAGGCCTGTCTCAAGCCAAGGTAACACGGGCTTTACAGGCTGCAGCTGTACCACAGGAATTGATCTCTTTATTCCCTGTTCAGTCAGAACTTTCTTTTTCAGATTATAAATTGCTACTTGATATTGATGCTAATCTCACAGGAAAAGGCATTTCTTACCAGCAGCTGCTTGATGATATCTCAAGCCATCTCGATGAAGTCATTGGAGACTCACAGCTTCCAGAGGATGAACAAAAAGCGGCTGTTCTGAAGCTTGTTTCGAAAACTTCTCTGGCTCTCATTTCAGCGCCTGCAAGAGATAAACCCGTCGTCTCGCCATTATGGGAATTTGACGACAAAGATAAGTTTGCTCGTAAGCGTATTAAGGGAAGACAACTAGCTTATGAATTCAATCGCCTGCCGAAGGAACTCATAGATGATATCGATATTGCTGTAAACGATGTGCTAAAGCGTCATCTTTCTGAGTAGTTTCGCCATGGCGATTTCACGATTAACTAACTGTTATACAGTGATTTTTGTAATGAATTTCATAGTGAAATCGCCATGTTTTCATGTAAATCTTGCATGGGGTATATCTTTCCAACGGGTCGTGTAAGCAGGAGAAAACATTTCTCGTTCCATTCCGCTGCAATCCCCCTGCCCGCAAACCACACCTTTCTAGGTCCTAATTGGTTAATTCCATCCAGCACTTTCATCAATTCCTCACTGTGTGGTCGAGGCTGTACTGCATCAAACATGTTCAGTTACGAAACACAGGTCGGAGTAAAGTCGTTAAACATAATTCCCGCCTTCGCGTATCGATGTCCTTCTTGCCAGATAAAATCTAGTGCTGTCTCATCTGCTAGCCAGCTAAGATATTATTTTCGTGTGTTGTACTACGTGAATCTTCCGCACATAAAGCCTCCGAATGATATTTTTTAAAAATAGTTCAGAACTTCATCCATGCAGAGAATAAAACCTGTCTGTATACCTGCAGTAAATACTGTGCCGTGAGTCGTGCGCAAGGAAGGTGAAAAGCAGCAACTGGTTGCGCTGGCAGAAGTCGGGATGCTCGATGTCGATGCTTTTGCTCATGAATACCAGCGTCGACCGGCATCCGTCGTGACGTATATGGTGCGACTGGGTCTGCTGGATAAAGACCACGTTCAACGCTGATACCTCATATTTTCAAAGGTGGTGAGCCCTTACCTGACGTTGTCAGCAGTTACTCCCCCCTTCCGCTTAACAGTCGCACCGTGCCGGAAAAATTCAAGCCACCGGCTGCGGCGCCCGTTCGCACGCCCTCCCTTCGGTCATTCGTTTGCGCTGCGGCCTTGCATCCGGAGCTGGATTTTTTCCTGAAGGCCCGTTGCGTCCTGTGCGGTATGGCGGGAGCACACCGCAGACTGCCGGAATGGAAGGAACTCCAGAATGACGCAATTAACCCTCGATATCGCCCCGCGACGGGTTCAACGAAAAAATGCCCCCGGTAATACCGGTTATCAGAAATTCCAGCGCAGTTTTATCCGCCTGCTCGGGGAAACGGCGCGTTACCATCACCGGCATGAAGTGTTCCGTGATCTGGTTGCCATGGGGACTCTGGCCATGCAGAACGCATTTCTGCGCTCGCCGGTGCTGGAAGAAGAGTATCTGGCTATCGCCGGGCGCTACCAGGCAGAGGACATGACGCGGATGGCGCAACTCATCGGTTGTATTGCCGGGGCCCTGGACTGTCGTGCGGGGGACTTCCTCGGGGAAATCTTTATGGAGCTGGAAATAGGATCGACGCACATGGGACAGTTTTTCACGCCTTATTCCGCGTCCCGGCTGATGGCAAAACTCACGGTCAGTCACATGGCGAAGCAGCTGGAGAGGCATCCTTTCATTACGCTGGATGACCCCACCTGCGGGGCGGGCAGTATGGTGATTGCGGCCTGTGAGTTGATGCTGGATCAGGGGATTAATCCACAGCAAAAACTGTATGCGCGCTGCACCGATATCGATGCGGTTGCTGCGCATATGTGTTACCTCCAGCTTTCCTATCTGGGCGTGCCGGCGGAAGTGGTGGTCGGCAACTCACTGACGCTGAAGGCGTACCGCTCGTACCGGACCCCCATGTGGTATATCGGCAACTGGGGCCAGCAGCTGGCGGCCCGTGATTTGGTTGACGGCTTCCGGCGTTTTCTTCCTGACTGAATGACACCACGGGGCGAAAGCCCCGTGACTGCTGGCGCTTCCAGGGAGCTGAAGCTCCCGGCGCGCCGGACGGGTCCCGCCAGAGGCTTGCCCAGAAAAGGATACCCGCTGCGCGGGCCTGTTCCGGGTTACCCCCTCCCGTCCACCCTTCCTGCAGACGTTATCTCCTGCCATCGCTTAAACGGTTACATCGTGCCGTCAAAATTCAAGCCGCCTTCTGCGGCGCCCGTTCGCACGCTCTCCCGATGGTCGCGCGCTTGCGCTGCGGCCTTGCATCCGGGGTGTGATTTTTGCCTGTGGCCCGTTGCTGCCCGTCGCTCATGGCGGGAGACAACGACCCGCCCCTGAAAAGGGGAACGCCAGAAAGAGCTGGTTTTTCCCGATAACACTTCACCCACAGGAGAATGAGATGAACGATCGCCAGGTTGTCACCCAGTTGATGCAGTATCTGTCCTACAAGCTGCTGACATCGTCAGACGCGTTTGCGCAGACATTACGTCACTTTGATATTCAGACCACTTACGAGGGGATAATGGGGGATCCGGAGTTTGCTGGTTTTGTCGGCTGGAAAGGGTTTTTCTTTGTGGATGTGTTTTCTGCTGCACATCCGAAAGGGCAGCGTTTTGAGTTTGATACCGCCGCAGAGGCAAAAGCCTTTGCCTCCCGTATCCGTCACGGCGAGGTGGCGTGATGAAGCTGCACGCACTCCTGACTGCGGCCATGGGCCGCAGCGTACTGGCAGCAAAACAGTGGCCAGATGCCGTGACGGTTTCTGTGGTGACGGCAGGTTGTGGCATCTGTGTTCAGGGTGAGCTGATGGCGGGCGTGCTGTGTGATTTTATCCCGGCCCTGGCTGCACAGCATTATTTGCATCCGGACGCGGTGGCGCATTTGCAGGCGCTCTGTCAGGCGTATCCGGTCGATATCCGCATTACGGATGGCCTGAACGGTGACGTGGTGATGCAGGGGGTCCCGGATGAAAAAGTGTTTTTCGCTCAGAGTCTGAAAGCTGCTCTGCTGGCAGCGCTTGCCGACCTGATCCCCGAACTGGAAGAAAAGGAACAGACTCTCGCCCTTCACACCGGTGAACGCTGCAACGGTTTCCCCCTCTTTGAGCGGGTGACGGCAAATTATATCGTGACGGCGGAGCCATGGGATGCATTACCGGCGGACTTCACTGCCTCAGAGGCGCAGATCAACGCGTGGCTACGTGCCATTTTTGAAGACGGCTCAGACGTCCTGCAGGTGGGACTGGTGGTGTGGCAGGACTTTGGTCAGCAGCGCCTGGCCGACCGTGCTGTGCCGGATATCTGTATTATTCCACCCGGGGCACCCGCCCGCCGCTGGCTGGTCCGCGACACACTGAAAACGCTGGCAGCGGAAGTGCGTCGCCAGATCTACCTGCAACGCAATCTAACCGCCAGTTTTTCCCAGGTCCGGGGCTGAGCGGGTCCTCCCGGTCAACCGGGAGGACCCAAAGGACGCGCCATACCGGCGCGCTTTTTAACGCCTTTCAGGCGGGAAGGTTCCCTTCTGGCGTGCCTCTTCCGGGGCGCCGGTACTGATGGCCGTGTTGCAGACTGGCCCGCTGCGGTGCGGCATCAACAGCCCGTCACTCCCCCGGTCACCGCGTTCTGGAACGCGGCGCTGCGGCCTCCTTCCGGTTGTTGACCCCACACCTGGTGCTGCGGACCAGAAGGTCTGCACGGCCAACACTCCCCGGCCGCATGAGAAGGGGAGGCGACACCAGAAGGACACCATCATGTATCACTCATTCACTGACGCGCTTATCCACACCCAGGCAAAAACCACACTGGCACAGCATCTGTGGCCTGAAACCCTGCAGGCAGAGTATTCCCTGCAACACTGCCAGGGTGACGGGGTGTTATTTACCGGCGAACTTGCACCCGCTGATCTGCTGCGCATCATTCCCCACCTGCACACCTTAACCGCATCGATGACCCGCGCACTGCTCCGACTAGTCAGTGAATGGAGCGTGAGCGTCCGTCTCACCCGCCATACCCACCGGTACAACCATTCCGGCTGTGTCACGTTGACCGCTGAGGGGTTTCCGGAAAAAACTGACCTGGCGGAAGCTCGCCTGCTGAGTGCGTTGCAGTGCCAGTATGAGATCATTTGCCGAAAAGTGGAGGCGCTGGGTTACCGGCTGATTGCCGGCACCTTTCCGGAGGAAATGGACGAGGTTCTGCTGTGTCGTGGCACCGAAAATATTACCTTCCGCGTGGTCGCAGTCTACCCGGAGGTGTGCGGTTATTGTGATGCCGACGACGGGCTGGAGGGTGACTATATCGACCTGATCCTTCGCTGTGGTCGCCGGGTGCTTTGTCTGCGTTATGAAATCTTCTGTGACGGACAAAAAATGGCGGAAAGCTGGACGACAGGAACGGTGATTGATCCACATGGCCCAGCCAGAAAATGGTTGTCGCGCGATGAAGTCCGCTATGTTGCCAGTGAGGCCCGTGATGCTATTGAGTCCCGTGCCGTTGCCTTCCGCTCTTTCATCAAAGCCGTCTGATTGTCCCGGGGCACCCCACCCGGGTGCCCTTTCCGGTTACCGCTCGCATTGAGCGACCGCTATCCGGAAAGGGAAAAGGACGTGACCCGATGGCCACGCTGTTTTGTCGCCTGAAGGGCGACGGAGAGACCAGACCTTACACACGGGTTCAGCGAGGCAGCAGTATTACTGTGGATCCCGGGTGTTCAGCAAGGGTGAGCTGACCGATGGCGAAGAGGCCACGCAGGAATTGGGTGATGAAGATGAGCACGGCTGGAGTGAGTCTGATGGCCACACTGGCTGACTGATCATGTCCCGCACCATGGTGGTTAAAGACTGAGCAGGGCGGGGCATGGGGTTCGCTCCGTGCCCTGCAGCAAAGTATCCACAGGTTGCGCGGGTGGATGTTCACCCGGATTGTGGACAACCGCTATCACAAAGGATGTCGCGATGCTCCGCTTTTTGCGGCGCCTTGCGCCGGGGGAGGGGGTTCCCGTGTCGTGACGGCTTACGCCGTGCCGTTACGGTAGCCGGGCCGCTGCGCCTGCAAGGGTTCGCTTCGCCGGGCTCCTCACCCGTTCGCACGCCCCCTCTGACCGTTCCTCCCGTCGTGAGCGCGTTCAGTTTTCACGCGCTCACCGTCCGGCCCGCCTGCGCGTTGTCGTTTGCGCTGCGGCCTGCGGGCCCGCCCCTGCATTCTCCGCTTTACGCCCGTCTGTCGTGCCGTCACGGCGAAAGCCGGCGCTGAGATAACATTCACGACGGAGGATTTTATGCACACAGTTACCACCCCTGCGGTTTACGTTGGCACATACTATAAATACAACTGCGGCAGCCTGGCCGGTCAGTGGCTGGATGTGACGGATTTTGATGATGAGGCGGAGTTCTATGACGCCTGTCGTGCGCTTCACGCCGACGAGGCCGAGCCGGAGCTGATGTTCCAGGACAATGAGGGTTTTCCTTCCGGTATGGCCTCAGAATGTCACATTAACTGGGCGTTTGTGGAGGCGTATAAATCCGCAGAGGAAAACCACCAGACGGCCGCCTGGCTGGCGTGGGTGGACTATACCGGCGAGTGTGATTTTGACCGGTTTGAGGCGGCGTACTGTGGCGAGGCCGAAGATGAAGAGGAGTACGCGCGCGAATACGCGGACAGTACCGGGATGCTGAGCGAGGTGCCGCAAAGCCTGCGCGATTATTTCGACTTTGAACGGTTTGCCAGTGACCTGTTCAGTTCAGACCTCTTTTTCAGCAATGGCCATGTCTTTTATGCCTGCTGATGAATGACAAGGCGGGTTCGCCCGCCTGACTTTCTACCGGTCGGCTGTGTTCCTGACTGTCAGCCCGCGAAAAAACCCCTGGCAGGCCTTCCGCCTGCCGGAACCGGCAACACCTCGCCTGCGGCGGGTGTGCCGGGTCCCGGACGCTGTACCTCTCCCGCCATAAGCTGAACCCTGTCATGTTATCTGTAGCGGTGCCGGTTGTTCTGGTGTTGCCGGTGCCGTTGCTTTTTTTGGTGTTGTTTCGGGGACTGGAAAAACCAGAAGGGCATGAGAACACGGTGGCCCCTTCGGCTTCCCGTCCGGAGGCCGGGTCGTCGCCTGCACTCCAGAGGGCGCCGCGCAGCCCCGCCCACTTCCGCAGAGACACTGGGGTGCCTCTGTCCTTACGGATAGCAAGCGATGCCTGAACACCACGCTTGCAGCTGCCCACGTGCAGCCGCCGCTCTCACTGGCCGCCCTGGTGGCCGCTAAGGTGTCAGCCGGTGAACCGGCTTCATTGCCTGCCACCTTACCCTGTGTGTTCCGGCGCAACCCCTCTCATTGCTGATGCAGACTGACAGCGCACCTCCGCGCAGCAAGGGCCGCTCGCGCTTTCCGGTCAGATTTTCTTTCGCCGGCTTCAGAAAATCAGCCCTCCACCCCTGCTTTCGTCGTTTCGCCGTCAAAAAGTCTGCGCAATGAGGGGCGTTCCGCAACCGGAAATAAACCGGAAAGGAGGACGCCAGAATGAAGCCGGAGGAGACTAATGATGACCACCCAGACCCATGAGTACTTTTTTGAATTTCCCGCCATTCGTGGCCGTCAGGCAGGCCGCGAGCAGTATGTGCTGTTTGTGCCGATGAATATGCTCAAACGCATTCTGGCCAGCGATAACAGCGGGGATGTGATGTCCCGTTCGCAGCGCGAACATAACCAGGTCCGTTCACGCAAAATCACGAACTATCTGACCGGGGGACATGACACAAAGCGCGACTGGATCCTGGGTACGCTGACCGGAAATATCGATAAAGCGGTCATCTTTAACGCCGCCGAAGGCACAAAAGGCGACGTGGGCATGTTGTCCATTCCCATGGATGCGGATATCAAGCTGTTCGATGGCCAGCACCGCAGCGGGGGCATTTATGGATATATCGATGCGCGCCCTGATGCAAATGACATGATCACCCTGCTGCTGACCGTGGGTCTGCCGCTGGAAACCCGCCAGCAGTTTTTCTCTGACATCAACAACAACGCCACCAAACCGGCGACGGCCATTTCAATGGCGTACAACCATAAAGATCCGGTCAATGACCTGGTGCGTCACATTGCCTCCAGCGTCCGCGCCCTGGCGATGCGGGTGGACTACGAACACAACGTGGTGCCGGGGAAAAGTGACCTGCTGGTCAGCTTTAAGGCCCTGCATGATGCGACCCGGAAAATGTTTGGCCTGCGTGCCGGTGATGAGGTCCCGGCCGCGCTGCGCCATGAGGCGGTGACGTTGTGGAGTGCCTGGGCGGACGCGCTGCACTGGGAATGGGTGGCGGAAATGCTGGGGGCGTCCACCTACCGCACGATGGCCATCGGTACGCATGGGGTGATGGTCAATGCCATTGGTCTGGCGACGGCTATGATGCTTGAACACCATGATGCGGAGGCTATCGCGCAGCAGCTGCGTGCGCACCGTCAGCAGGATACAACCTGTGAGGACCGCTCTCAGACTTTCCATCACGAACGCTGGCACGGTATCTGTGTTGATGCGCAAAGTGGCACGGTGAAATGTGATGCGGCGGCACAGAGCCGGGCGGCCATGCACCTGCTGGCGCTGTTCGGTCTGGATCCGGCCAATCCCCATGCGTGGCTGCGTGAAGCCTGTGACGAGTCAGTCAGCGATGACGCCATCGCAGAGATGATCGGCAAGGTGGAGAAAGTGGCCGCCGAGAAAAATCTGTCCATGGACAGTCTGAAGGCCGATATCCCGCTGATGATTGCCCGCAGTGAAGGGGAATTTTTGCAGACGCTCAACCATATGCGCAAGCTGCGTCAGTGGGCAAAGGAGCAGTATCCGGAGGACGTGCAGGCGTAACGGATAAGGCCGCCCTGACGGGCGGCCAGACCCTGGCGGCCCACCTTGCCCTGGTGTGCTTACGACCTGAGCAGGAGGCGGCCACTGGCGCCATTATCGACGTTGAAGAATCCCCACGTCGTTCCGGTCTGGAGTTTTACCCGTATGCGGCGGCATTTTTTCACAGGCTAACCGGGCGCGGGAAAGCGTCGGGCAAAGGACTGCGACGCATTCCCGGCATCCGGTGGGACCCGGCGGAACGACTGGCCACCCTGAGTGATTATGACATGGCATTTAACACACTGATCCGTACCCGTGGCGAATACTGTCCGTCACCCCTTTCCACCTCTGACGGCGACTGGCTGTTCCCGGAAACGGCGTTTCGCCGCCGCGAACGTAACAAGCACCGGGTGAGACTGGCCGCGCATAAATACCATTCGACCTGGAGCCGCCAGGACGCCCGGCGTCGTGCCCAGGAGGCATTGCAGTATCAGCATTATGCTGAGCGGGCGCGCATAATGCTGAATTTTCAGAGTCCGGATACCTTTGTGCAGTGGCATGAGCGCCATCCGGAACTGAAAGAACAGGACTGGCTGGATATGTTCTGGCACTGGCAGCGCCGGTTCCCGTCGCTCAGGTCGCTGGCGTGGTTTCAGTACAGCCGTGATGAGCCGCAGGTGATTGCGATGAATTTGCAGGTACTGGTGCAGGACACCCAGGCGGTCATCAGGGCGCAGGAACGGTTATATGTCCCGAATAAACTGACTGTGCAGGCGACAAAAAGTGTCTGACTTTTCGACAGTTTTTAGCGGGTATTCCTGGTCAGAGTGAGGCGGTTAGCAGTATAATACCCGTGGCGCTTGAGGCTTTTTGCCTCCTGCGACTGGCAGCAATGTTGGAAGGTAGTGAGGCAGAAAGAGAAAAGCCCCGAGTAATTTTTCAATTAACCTGCACTGCACCCATTTAGTTGGACTATAAAATGGAATAGTCCCTTATATGGCAAAGCCAAAATACTCCTTTGAGAAACGTCTTGAGGTTGTTAAGCACTACTTCACCACTGATGATGGTTACCGGATCATCTCTGCCCGATTTGGGGTTCCCAGAACCCAGGTTAGGATGTGGGTTGCCCTCTATGAAAAGCATGGAGAAGAGGGTTTAATTCCCAAACCTAAAGGTGTTTCCGCTGATCCAGAGTTGCGCGTGCAGGTCGTTAAAGCTGTTACCGAGCAACATATGTCTCTCAATCAGGCCGCAGCTCATTTTATGCTTGCTGGTAGTGGTTCAGTGGTTCAGTGG
>NZ_LXEO01000070.1 GCF_001654865.1 Buttiauxella noackiae ATCC 51607
TTCAGTGGTTCAGTGGTTCAGTGGTTCAGTGGCTAAATGGCTGAAAGTGTATGAAGAGCACGGAGAAGAAGGGTTACGCTCTCTCAAGATCGGTACAAAAAGAAATATAGCGATGAAGGATGATCCAGAAAAAGCAGCAATTGCACTGGAACGCTCGAAAGATCGACGCATTGAAGATCTTGAAAGACAAGTCCGGTTCCTTGAAATGCGGCTTACCTATCTAAAAAAGCTGAAAGCCTTAGCTCACCCCGTGAAAAAGTGAAAGTGATCAATGAGCTAAGGCAATTCTATCCTCTCGATGAGCTTCTCAAGGCAGCTCAGATGCCGCGTAGTACGTTTTATTACCATCTCAAAATGCTGAGTAAACCTGATAAGTATGCGGACGTTAAAAAGCGCATTGGTGAGATCTATCACGAGAATAGAGGTAGGTATGGGTATCGCAGGGTAACGCTGTCTCTCAGAAGATACGGAGAGAAAATCAACCATAAAGCAGTGCAGCGACTGATGGGTACCCTTTCGTTGAAAGCGGCAATAAAAATCAAACGCTACAGCTCCTACAGAGGAGAAACAGGGCAGACCGCTCCTAACGTTTTACAGAGGGACTTCAGGGCAACCCGGCCAAACGAAAAATGGGTTACTGATGTGACTGAATTTGCTGTGAAGGGGCGTAAGCTGTATCTGTCTCCTGTAATCGATCTCTTCAATAACGAAGTTATCTCTTACAGCATATCTGAAAGGCCAGTAATGAACATGGTCGAGAATATGCTTGTTCAGGCATTTGAAAAACTTAAGCCAAACGAACACCCAGTTCTGCACTCTGATCAGGGATGGCAGTATCGTATGAGAAGATATCACAATATACTTAAGGAACATGGAGTTATACAGAGCATGTCCAGAAAGGGTAATTGCCTGGATAATGCAGTTGTTGAATGTTTTTTCGGAACACTTAAGTCGGAATGTTTTTATCTTGATGAGTTCAGTAATATAAACGAACTAAAAGATGCTGTGACCGAATATATTGAATACTACAACAGCAGAAGAATTAGCCTGAAATTAAAAGGTCTGAGTCCAATTGAATATCGAACTCAGACCTATGAGCCTTGTGTTTAACTGTCCAACTAAATGGGGTCAGTACAACCCGAGGCTCAATCTGAATGCCTAGACACCATCAGATTAGCCGCTTATCCGCCGAAAGGCAAGGAGAAGTCAGCTATGAAACTGCCGCGAAACGCCCTGATCTGGTGCGTATTAATCGTGTGTTTAACGCTGTTAATATTCACATTCCTGACCCGGAAATCGCTGTGCGAAATCCGTTATAAGGACGGAACGCGGGAGGTGGCGGCTTTTATGGCTTACGAATCCGATAAGTAGCAACCTGTAGCGGGGGGAAACCCCCGCTTTTCAGGAGGCTGATAGTGTTGAAGGTCTGCCAGCAAGCGCCTTTATGAAGGGCTGTCCGGGTCACCGGGCGGCCCTTTTTCCGTTCTGATATCCCTTCTGCTCCGGCCCCGGAGTTGCGTGCGCTTGCAGCTGCCTGACGGCAGCGCCGCTTCCACTGGCCGCCGCTGGCGACCGCTAAGGAAAGCCGGTCAACCGGCTTTTTCCGGCGTCTCCTTTGCACTCTGTTCTGCGGTGTTCACTTTTGCTGTGACTGACGCTGCCCCGTTCCGGTTCATCAACAAGGGTGAAGGCTGACGCCCGCCGCCCTCACCCGTTCGCACTCTCTCCCTGTGGTCGTTCGCTTGCGCTGCGGCTTCCGGCTGCGCCCTTGTTTCTTCCCCTGATGGAACGGGGCGGCTGGGTGTCACAGCAACGTGCTCCCCGCCTCCTGAAAAATGGAAAAGGGGACACCAGAAAGAAGCCGAAGGAGAAAAAATGACTACCCCAGCTCAAACCACTCAGACTGACACCGCCCAGGTGACCCGTATTGAAATTACCGATCCCCGTCGCCGTCTGGCCTTTGTGCCCCGGTTGTTTGCGACAGCACTGGGGGAAAGCATGGCCGCGACCTTCCTGCGTAAACACAGCGATTACGACGGCGGGATGTGGCATTTCTATGAAGTCCCGCGCGGTATCAGTGGGCACGTTGCGGCGTGGACCGATATGGCCACCACCTGCCCAACCGGCTACATCGCCCCGCCAGACGGCACGTATCAGATGACGATCCCGGGAAACTATTTTGATGCAGAGGTTTCAGCCGATGCGGCCGGGATTATCGCGACGCTGTCTGTGCTTAACCAGCTGTGCTGGAAAGTGTTCGAGATGGGGAGCCAGTATGCGCAGACCTGTCAGGGGCTTATCGATCGTCAGGATGCGCTGAAGGATTATGTCAGCATCATTAATCACCCGGAAAGCAGTCTGATTTTCCGCGCAATCGACTGACCCGCCGCCGGACGCCACGCGCCCGGCTAAAAGAAAACCATGATAATGGCCACGCTGTGGCCATTTAACACAGGATGAGAACGTGATGACCCCTGAAAACACAATGGCTGGCATGGATGAACTGGTGAGAATTGCAAGTGAGGGAGGCTATCAGCCGGGGCGCGAACCGGACAATGCGGATCGTGCCGCCATTGCCGCGCAGGTACTCTGTCAGTTTGCGCACGCTAGCGGGCTGGATACGAGCGGCGAATCCGCCGAGACAATGTTAGTTGATTTACTGGCCAATCTGATGCATCTGAGTGACCGTCTGGAGACGCAGGGTGTTGCCTGTCTGCTGAATGTGGCCGCGATGCATCACGATGATGAGGTTCGGGATCCGGGTTGATTTGGCCGCCCTGCTGAAGACCCCGCGCATCGAGCGCGGGATCTTCAGTGCCCGGCCTGTGACCCCGGCGAACGACTGCCGTTGTGCATCGTCCGCAGGAGGTTGAGCAGCGGCTCCTGATGCTTCTTTTGCACCATGGTGGACAGTAAATTTTCACTACTCAGCGCGAGGGCGGCCAGCGCCACCATGCGTTTGACCTGATCACAGTTTTCATAATCTTTGTAGGTTCGCAGGCTCACGCCCAGCTCTTCCGCCGCTTTATCCCGGCTCCAGCCGAAACTTTTTCGCCATAATCGCAGATCATAACCGGTCATTTTGATATCCAGAAAAGTGCAGTAATTGCACTTAATTTAAAGGGTATATGCAAAGGATTCAATATAAAAAAGGGCAATAATTGCACTTAATTAGATGTGCTAACTGAGTGCTGAATATGATGAAAAAGGGCAGAAACTGCACTTTATTTTTACGGTGTTAATTCGCAAAACCTGGCTGAACGGACAGCAGTAAGGGCCTGAAAAAATGCATGCCACCCCGTGGCCCCTTCGGCTCCCCGTCCGGAGGCCGGGTCGTCGCCTGCACTCCAGTGGGCGGCGCGCAGCCCCGCCAACTTCCGCAGAGCCACCGGGGTGTCTCTGTCCTTGCGGATAGCAAGCGATGCCTGAACTGCCCGCTTGCAGCTGCCACAGGCAGCAGCCGCTCTCACTGGCCGCACGGCGGCCGCTCAGGATAACGGGCCTGTAGCCCGCTTCTGTCGTCCCTTTTGATTCCTGTGTTGCGGTGTACCTGTGGCCGTGACAGACGCTGCCCCGGCCCGTGCCATTCACAAGGGTAAAGGCTGACGCCCGTTTCCTCCCCCGTTCGCGCGCCTTCCCGATGGTCAGTCGCTTGCGCTGCGGCCTCGGACACGCCCTTGTGCCTGTCACTGATGGGACGGGGCGGTCTTGAGTCACGGCCCCAGGCTCCCCCGCTTCCGAAAAAGGAAAGAAAAGGGAAACGCCAGAAAGAAGCCGGGGAAAATTCAACACTCTGTCGGAGATAACGTTATGAGCGAACTGGTTTTTTATCCTGTAGACGGTTTTCACTATGAAGACGCGTACCTCGATGGCGACGTCTACAAAAACGGCTGGGGTCAGACGCTGGAGACACTGAACTCCTTTGGCGGGAATTACGTTCTGATCTCCCTGACTGAAGCACGTGAACGCATCCGTGCCGCTGCCGGCAAACCGGTTCGCGAAATTACCGAAGCAGAATTTACCGAAAAGCTCTACATGCTCCCGCCGATGAACTGGCGCGCCGGTGTCAGCTCGCAGTCATTCAAATTCATGGAAATGATTTGCCAGGACGTCACCGATATTTTTGCTGAAGTGGACGGGCGTTTTTTCACGCTGGCGGATAAAAGCAGCCTGAGCCATGAGCAGATCATCAACCGGATCACTGAGGAGGTGCTGAAAACCGAAGAGAAAGGGCAATAAAAAAGCAGAGCGAGCGCTCTGCTTATTCACTCCGGCCTGTTCGAGCAGGTCGGATAATTCAGATGTCAGTTATGAGGACAAATCATGAAAGACAAATTCATCGTCGCATGTCAGGAATATTTTGTAAAGCAGCAGGGAGAGAGAAGGACACAACAGCGGCAGGAAGAAATCAGGAAAGACAAATTCATCGCTGCATGCCAGGAATATTTTGTAAATCAGAAGGGAGTGAGAAGGGCGCAACAGCGGCAGATCCGCGAAACCCTGCCAGAGGATGCCATCACGCGACGTCTGCGCATACTGGCCAAAATTATTGCCCGCTGTGAGCGCCGTCATCAGCCGGTGCGTATACCGGCACTGAATGGGGCTGAATGGGGTCAGGTACTCCGGACGCTGGAACTGAAACGGGCGTATGCCTGACAGGTTGCCGCCCCCGCAGGGGGGCGGTTTTTTAAGTGCTGCTGTTTTCGACCGGCATTGAGCCGGACGGAAACAGAAAGTCGACGCTGACAGACCGGAGAACGATGATGAAATACACCTTAAATGCCCCTTATGGCGTCACCGCCATTCAACTGGACAACGGTGATGAAGCCCTGTATCTGCACGGCGAGTGCCTTGTCCTTGCCGATTTTCATCTGCGTGATGATTCCGTGATTGCCACAGGTGAACGCATGGCTGAGGTGCTGGGCGTGCCGTTCACGTTTCTTACGCTGCCTGAGCCGGAGAATGAAGAGTGGTGCTGGAATGAGGTGGTGGAGGCGCTGGGCTGGGGTAAATCCATGAAGCTGGGCCGTATGGTGATGCGTCCGGTTCTGGAGTGCTGTATCTCGCATATCACCGCTGATGACAACACGCTGCTGACGGAGCTGTGCCGCGAAAAATTTGAAGGGGAGTGGATCATGGATACCGGCGTCGGGTATCTCATTCGCCTGGATGCACGGATGCACCCGCTGATGCATCTGAAGCGCTTTGGTTTATCCCGCGACGCACGCTGGCTGATTGCCTGGTGTATGAAACACGCGGATATCAGCATGATCCACTTCTCACAGACAGGGGACGAGCTGGAGCCATTTACGACCTTTGACTGGTAATTCTGTCCCGGCACCTGCCGGGCGGTTTTGTTGTCCGATCACCGATCCGGTATTCGCCATCATCTCCGCCCGGGCTTGCAGCAGGCCACAGGCCTGCGCCGCCCCGGCACTGCCGCTACCACGTCAGTGTAAGGCCGGGGTGATGCCACCTCGATGATTTCCTTCCGGCGTGTTCCTTTTCATCTGTCGCTGTACTCACCTGCCTGCTTCGTGACAGAACGTATCCCGGACCGGTTATGCCACAAGGGTAAAAGGCTTGCGCCCGCTGTCTCCCCCGTTCGCACTTTCTCCCTCCGGTCGTGCGCTTGCGCTGCGGCCTCGTCATCGCCCCTGCGTCATTCCCTGAAGGCCCGGGATGTTCTTGTGTCACGGCAGGCGGCCACCGCGACAGATAATCTGAAGCAGCCCACGCCAGAAGAAACCCGACACCCCAAAGGAGAAAAAAATGACCCGTTTAGCATCCCGTTTCCGTGCCATGAATGTGATCCGCAAAGAACGCGCCCTGACCAATGAAGAGCTGATGAGACACGTTCCAAGTGTATTTTCAGAAGAAAAACATGAATCACGTAGCGACCGTTACACCTACATTCCGACGATCACCCTGCTGGATAATCTGCGCGCGGAAGGGTTCCAGCCGTTCTTTGCCTGCCAGACCCGCGTGCGTGACAGCGGAAAGCGTGAGCATACCAAACACATGCTGCGCCTGCGCCGTGAAGGTCAGATCATGGGAAAAGAAGTGCCGGAAATTATTTTGCTGAACAGTCATGACGGGAGCAGCAGCTATCAGATGATCCCTGGCATGTTCCGTTTCGTCTGTGCGAACGGCATGGTCTGTGGTCAGAGCTTCGGGGAAATTCGGGTGCCGCACAAAGGGGATGTAGTCGGGAAAGTCATTGAGGGCGCGTATGAGGTGCTGGGGATTTTTGACCGTGTCACTGAGTCGCGTGAAAAAATGCAGTCCATTACGCTCAAACCGGAAGAGCAGCGCATTTTTGCGGAGCTGGCGCTTGACTGGAAATATGACGGAAAAGGGGACGGTAAGCACATCCCAGTGACACCGGATGCGGTACTGAATGTGCGTCGTCATGAAGACAAATCAGATGATTTGTGGACCACCTATCAGCGTGTGCAGGAAAACATGATCAAAGGTGGTGTGACGGGACGTAGTGCGCAAGGGAAGCGTCAGAGAACACGCCCGGTGACCGGTATCGACGGGGATGTGAAACTGAACCGGGTGCTGTGGGAAATGGCGGAACGAATGAAACAACTGAAATCATGATGGGAAAGCGGCAGGGATAATCCCTGCCTTTTTTGATTGTGCAGGTGTGTGGCATACAGGTATTGAACCTGCATGTCACACATTAGCGTTTCAGTTAGTCTGCTGACCATTTACCGCCGGTTGGTCTGCCGGAGTGGTGACCGTTCTGGTCTGACGCACTTTCTTACCGGTTTTCTTTTTGCTGTTCAGGATGTCGCGAACGGCTTTAATACCGACAGTGATCTCCACCGATTCCAGTGCCGATTTGATATCTTCCGCGCTATATCCCTTCGATTCTGAAAGCAAAATAATTTGCGGCATGAGCTGTTCGAGCACGCTCGACTTTGTCAGTCGTTTTTCTGTCAGATCGGGTAAATCATCCAGCGCCGACTTTGCCAGTTCCACATCATCAGCGGTAAACCATTTCTTGTCTGTTTTTGTGTCCATCATTTTCCGTTTCCTGCTACTCAGAGGGTCATCATTTCAGCAGGATTATAAACCTAACTGGGGATGCAAGCCAAACCCCCGCTTTTCTGGCGTAAGCCGGTGACGGCGAAGAAAAAATCACATATACTTCTGAGCAAGAATCGAAATCATGTGTAAAACGTGGGACAGGGTATGTTTTGTTGAACCGCCTGCACGCAGACGGTCCCCCAAAACGGCCTGGTCAGGACTCCGTCCCGACACCCTATGAATCGTGCCCACCTCAGAAGTGGTGGTGGAGTGGATTATGAGTAAGAGTGAAAAACGCCAGCGTGGGGTGTTATTTCTGGGAATACGCTGGTATCCCGAAGAGAAAGAACAGGTAGTGGAAAGTGCGCGCTCAGCAGGTCTGAGTGCAGGAGAATATCTCCGGCGTTGTGCCCTCGGTCGTCGCATTGTGGCCAAAGGGGATTCACGCCAGATGAAAGAAATTATGAAACTCGGTGGCCTGCAAAAGCATCTGTATCTGGAGATGCAAAAGCAGGGGATGATGACCACCGAGCTGAGCAAGCAGTTTGCAGAAACACTGACCGCCCTGCAGATTGCCCTGATGAAGTTTGATGCGAAAAGCCTGAATAATACTGAGGACTGATATGCTTGCAGTGGTTCCACCTAAACGTCGTGACGGTAACTCCAGCTTTGTGAAGCTGGTGTCGTATACCGTTTGTCGTGAGGATGTGAACCTGAGCGAAACGCTGTCTCCGGATAACCCGACTTTCCGTCTCCCACGCTCTGAAGAAGCTATCTTTAACAACCTTGTCAGTTATGCCACCCGTAACGCATTGCCTGATTCTGATGATGTGATCGCGATGTTCCCTGATGGTCGCCAGCAAGTGAAATTCGACAAGGTCGTGTGTGAAACCAATTGTTTTTCTCTGGCGTCCGCCGCCTCAGAAATGAACATGGTCGCGATGCAGAACGCTCGCTGTAAGGACCCGGTTTACCACACTATTCTGTCGTGGCCAGAAGGTGAGCGTCCGACGCATGACCAGATTTTTGAGTCTGCCCGTCATTGTCTGAAAGGGCTAGGTATGGCTGACCATCAATATGTTTTTGCCATCCACGATGACACCGATAACCTGCATGTTCATCTGTCGGTTAACCGTGTGAACCCGGTGACCTATAAAGCGGCCTCGTTATATAACGACCACTTTGTGCTGGACCGTTGTTGTCGTGAAATGGAGCTGAAACACCAGTGGAAACATGACAACGGACCGTATCGTGTCAATGACCAGGATATGGTTGTTCGCAATAAAAACTTCTATAAACCGGCACCGGCTGCGGCCCGTCGTCTGGAGTTTTTCAGCGATAAAGAAAGCCTGCATACCTACGCTGTTGACCATTGTCGTGACAAAATTGAAACGCTGCTTATGTCTGATCAGCAGTATCAATGGGATGATATTCATGATGTGTTTCATGCGGCGGGGCTGGAGTTACGGCAGAAAGGGACAGGGCTTGCCATCTATGACATCAATGATGATTCACAGATCCCATTGCGTGCCAGTCGCCTGCATCCTGAGCTGACACTTGCCGATCAGCAGGAACACATTGGCGCTTTTGAGCTGGCACCGAAAAGGGATGATGCCCCCGGTCGACTGGTTCAGAACTGCGTCCCTGTTGAATCCCTGTATGACAGTCTTCTTCATTGTCGTGACCGTGGCGCGCGTGCAGAACGTCGCATTGCACGTGCTGAAGCGCGGGAAGATTTGATTGGCCGTTACAAGTCTTATAAGAATGGGTTTGTCCGTCCGGATCTCTCAAAAGATGACATGCGCACGCGTTTCCGTGAGGTTGCAGCAGAGTACCGTGTCAGGAAAAATCACGTTCGCCTGGTGCAGCGTGATCCGTTGCTGCGCAAGCTGATGTATCGTGCGCTGGAAGTCGATAAGATGAAGGCCATGTCCGCGCTGAAAATCCAAATCCGGACAGAGCGCGATGCCATCAAGGCTTCGCCTGATGCCCGACCATTATCGTACCGGGCATGGGTGGAAGTGCAGGCGAGCCAGCTGGATGCCGCAGCTGTTTCCCAGTTACGTGGCTGGGCTTACAGACAACAACGTCAGAACAGAACCGCGCCGATTTCAGGTAATGTTTTCCTTAATGCTGTCGCAGATGATGTGAAGCCTGCCACTATTCGTGGCTATGAAACGACGGTGAAACGTGACGGTGCAGTGGTCTATTCGTCCGGGGGGAAACCTGTACTGATGGACAGAGGTGTGCTGATTGAAGTGGCTGATGCTCCCGAAGAGCGTGGAAAAAATCTCGCCATGGCGATGCATATTACTGCGCAGAAGAGTGGTGAGCGGTCGGAAATTCGTGGGGACACTGCCTTTGTCCGGGATGCCATTGGGCGTATACCGCACTTTAATTCCTCGTCGGGTAAGACCGTGCCGTTGACCCATCCCGTACAACGTCAGTGGGCGGGCTATGATGCGCCTAAACCGGCTGAAGAGAAACAGGTCGTGCCGCAAAACGCTGCGCCGCGCTACACACCACCAAAACCGCAATGACGGGGTGGTGATAACAGGATCAGGGAGTACGGGGGCTTGCATACCTTCCGGATGCCAGGGCAGTGTGGCTTGATACTGACCCTGGCATTTCCCTGATACCCAGCAGGACTCGTTACATCATGAATCTTCCACCTTAGTGGATGTCATCATCTCCGCTAAACCTGCCTTCTTCAGCGGCCGCCATATCGGCCATAAAATCCAGAAGCAGCGTGACCGCCTGGGGTCGAGTGATAGCACCGGCTTTATAACGGTCGAGGATAGCGGCCAGATAGTCCGTCATATTAAACATCGGACTTTCCATTGGGATGAGTTCATCAGGATCTTTCATAAGATTTTATGCTTTCAGAGGGCGGATTAGCGGGATATTGCATCAAGCATATGCGAGTTAAAATTCCCTGCAAATATTTCTGTTACAAATTCCGCGTTACATCATGAAATTCGGGAAAATTCCTAATACTTTCCAGAAGAATATTCCGCCCACCTTTCTGGTTATCCACGTTATTGTCACACATGGTGATCATTACCGGAAACTTCTGGCTATTTCATGGGGTTATCTGGCTCAAATGATTCTCCCCAGAGGCGTTCAAATTCCTGCTGATAGGCTGTGGCGGTGGCCCGATGATCCCACACAACCAGGGTGTTTTCTGCATTTCTCCGGCTGGCGCTGGAGGTGTAATTAAACGAGCCGGTTTGCGTTGTCACACCATCCGCCACCATGAATTTGTTGTGCTGAATAGCATATTTCCCGTTAAGCCGGACGGGGACTCCCTGCCTCTGAAGCCAGGTCACGGCGGAATACTTTCCACCGTTGTCTTTCGCATCTGCCAGTACCCGGACTTTTACGCCCCGCCGTTGTGCCGCCAGCAGGGCTTCGGCAACCTGTCGGCTGGTAAAGCCATACGCTGCGACATCGAGCGAACTGCGCGCGCTATTTGCCACATTCAGGACGTTCAGTGTCGCGCTGTTGCCGGGTGAAAATCCGACGGTAATGCGTGTTTCAGTAGCGGTTGAAGTCAGGGGAGTGATTAAAATCGTCAGTAAAAGCGTGTTGCGCCAGATTTTCATAATAGCTGTCCTGAATTTGGTCATCGCCAGCCTGTGCCGGTGTGAACGAATGGGAAGAAGCAGGCGAGGGTTCGACGGTGTGGGGTAAGGTTTCCGCATTGCCTGCTGTGGTCTTTATGCTGTTGTTGTTCTTGTGTGCCTGTTCCACGCGTTTTTTCGAGATGCGCACGCGTGCCACTTCGCTGACACACCCATAACGACCCTGTGTTTTTTCCAGCACCTGAGTGGCTGTTTCAAAGAGCAGGGCCGCTCTTTCTTCCGGGGGGCAGGTAAAGTCATTACGGTTATCCAGATCGGTGGCCAGTGTGACCAGCGCGCTGAGGGTTTTATCTTTGATCCGTGCGCCTTGTTTACTGTTCCATGCCTCCGGTGACGTCATGAGGCAGACATCGAGGATGGCGCGGATATTTTGCTGGGATACCGGGCGACGTCGTTCAGCGGCCGGGACTTCCTTGCACAAATCATTAAAGTCAGGGCGGCGGAGCGGCACATAGCGGTTAATTCTGACCTTCAGCTTTGAGATTTTGTCTTCATCCGGAATGTGGATGGAGTTGCTACGCACCTGGCGGTCTTCAAAAACGATAATGCCTTCCCCTGCGGCCAGTGCCTTCAGCTCAGACAGCTGGATGTTGTCCCGTTCGCGAAACTCGACGGTACTTGCATCTTCATAACCGCCCATATTGTTCTTATCCATACGGACCTGTTCGGCGTAGTGACCGGTGCCGCCTACCGCACGGATCATCTTCAGGGTGTCTTCCGTATCTTCCGTCTTCATGAACTGTTTGGTGCCGAGGTTGGCATTGACGGAATAGACTTCCTTGCCGTGACGCAGCATCGCCTGAATATCCTGGGCGAGAATAACCAGCATGTATTTCAGGCTTCGCATCTGGGCCGCCAGTTTGGCGAGTCCGGGGGCAAAGTAGTACCCGACTTCATCACAGAGCACCATAAACGGGAACTTGCTGGCGAACTTCTTCACCGTCAGCGTGTGTTCCGGCGAGCCCTCGATATGGTTCCCCAGGTCTTTGGCGATGTTCATCTGGATATCTGAGATAAAGAGTTTACCGAGCGTGGACGCCTCGTTATCGGACAACTCCAGTGCGGGTATCAGAACCACCAGGGTACGGTCATTATGCAGAATATCCTGCATATCGATGTCGCCGCCGGTTTTGGGGAAGATATGGCCATAGGTGTCGTTAAACATGCCGAGCATTCGGGTGAACTGCTGGATAAGAAATCCGTGCTGATCCAGCGCACCCTGTGACCATTCTGCCGGGCGGTTGACCAGACGCATGTCAAAACCTGCCAGGTTCGACAGGTAGTTTTCCATCGGCTTGTAGCCTTCCTCATGCCAGTTCTGCTCCAGCGCCTCCCGGTACAGGCCCACGAACTTTACCAGGGGGAAGTAGGACTGAATGACGTCCTGAGTCAGAGAAATATTGTCCCGGGCTCGTTTGTAACACAGAGCATAAATCAGGGCGTTTCGCATGGCGCGGGCCTTATCCTTCCAGCCCTCGTCACTGCCGTTGCTGCTTGGCATCAGGGATTCCATCAGCTGCGTGATGAACGTCGGGCTGCCGTGGGCGAACGGGTTGGTGGAGTTGGTCTGCGGGCGGGATTTGTCCCCGGCCAGCAGTTTCCGGAATTTGTCATCGTTACCGGTGATGAAGTTGAGCACATGCCAGTCATCTTCCTGTCCGAACCGTCTGGCCATCGACCAGGTGGCAACCGCCAGGTCAATCTGCGCCTTGCCGTCCGATATGCAGCAACCCCGTGCCCAGCACAGGGAGTTCAGGTACAGCGAGTACAGGGTTTCCGTTTTACCGCCGCCGGTCGTGGCCATGATTTGCATATGACGCAGTGCATCATCTGACTCCAGCCACAATTCGCGGCCACGGTCGCGTCCGCGCCCGGTGCCGAGGCATAACACCCCGGACGCTTTCCGGCGTATCAGCTTTGGCAGGTTCAGGTTCAGCCACGGAATATTGCGGCTCAGTTCGCGCTCAGTGGATAAATCCAGACCGCCGACATCCATCGGTATGCGCAGGGGAAGGCGGAAGAGCTGATCGCTGAAGCCGACCAGGAGCACAATACACACCGGCAGGGATATCAGCAGCGTAGCGGGCCACAGCACACCCAGCGTTAAGGCAAAAACGAGGAAGAACTGGACGGTGAACGGGGCCAGCATAAGCTGTTCAACCATTTCTGTTCTCACCTGTCGGCTGATCAGGCTGTCTTTTACCTGCGTTTTACGTTTACGAGTTTCCATCTGGTGTCATCCTTATGGCTGGCTGTCGAGAAACGCCTTAATGGCTTCATCACTGGTCATGACCTGTAGTGGGATCATCCGGCCATCGTCACTGATAACCGTTGGTGTGCCGGGAAGCTGGAACATATCCAGTGCCATGTCATTGCGCGCCAGCGCATCGAAGCCCGCATCGCAGCTCACCGGGGCCACGTTCTGTGCCGGATTGAGCATCCCTGCACCGATATCAAACAGGTCGCGCCACAGGCCTGCGCGTTTTTCTGCCGGCGCGCACAAGACGGGCGCCACACGCTCAGCCGTTGTGGCTTTACCCACCATCGTGACCGGGAAAATGACCACGTTGTATTGCCCGGCTATGGCCTGGACAGTCGGTTCGAAAATACGGCAGTTTCCACACTCCGGATCGGAGAACAGATACAGTGTCCGGGGATGGCCGGTAGACAGTGAAACGGTGTAGCTGCCGTTCGCGGCTGCGGTGCTCAGACGCTGTGCCAGTAACTGACGGGCTTCTGCCATTTCCTGCTCAGACAGGCGGCCAGGCTCGTTTATGGACGACTCCGGTGCGGACGGTGCTGCTGGCGCCTGTGCGATAACCGGTGGTGTCGGCGTTTGTTGCATCAGTCGCCCGGTAGAAATGTTAGTCGGCATCAGCAGCTCAGCCGGGGAACTACGGGTGACGTGCCCGGCAATAAAGCCGGCCAGCAGGGTGAGGCTCAGTACCGCGGCGGGCACCAGTTTGCGGCGCAGCTGGCTGGGGGTATCCATCTTGCCAAAGGCATCAGCCGTGCTGGTCAGCGCCTGGCGGGCTTCAATTTCACTGGTGGCCAAAAAGAGACGGGTGTGGGCATATTCTTCCATCAACCACAGCCCGTATTTGCCTTCCTGCTCTTTAATGACCAGATGGTAAGGCGCTTTACGCCGGCGGGAGACAGTGAACAGTTCGTCAGTATTTTTCAGTACACGCACCTGGCGGCCAGATGAGTGGGTGGTCCAGGTATCAATTAAATTGGTCATGGTTATCTCATTTTTGGTTTGAAAGTGTGTACGTGGCGGTGAACGTGAGGCTCCTGCTCAGCAGCTGCGGAGGTGTCATCCTCGTCGTCATCATCCTCTTCACCGTCGTCTTGTGGGGTTGCCGGTGATGCCTTCATTTCTTCTGCGACGGCACCGAGATTGCGCAGATCGGCTTCCAGTCCTTCAATGGCCAGTCGCATGATGGGACGGTCCAGGTGGATGCCGTACTGTGCGGACACGGTTTCCCAGTGGGCCTGACTGACCACCGCAGTTCCTTCAATAAAGGGCCACGGGCGACCCGTCGACGCCAGGGCGTACCAGAGTGTCCGGTCGAGGCCCTTCAGCCAGCGATAACGCCGGATGGGCAGGTGCAGGTCGTTGTCGTGCAGCGCCTGTATTGCGGTTCTGGCATAGCGATAGCGCCGGATCCACTCGATAGCGTCTGGCGTGGAGATGACGCGCCGGAAGGCGGCATCTGCCAGAGAAAGGTTGGGGTATCCCGTTTTGTTACGGTATTTACGGTCGGTTTTCAGCGTGGAACGGTTGAGCGTATCGACGAGGGCTTCTGCCTCTTTGCGCTTGTCCAGGAAATGCTGCAGGCCAAAGATGGCGAACATGGCTCGTTCGTGATCGGAGAACTGTTCAAACCGTTGTGCCGGCGTGCTACCTGATGTAAAGGCCTTCCCCAGCTGGGCAAAAAAACAGGCTTCTGCCAGGTCGTGGCGCAGCTGGCGGTTCACAACCAGTCTGTTTTCTTTTGCAAACTCCTCCGGTGAGGCCGCGCTGCGGTGCTCTTCCGGATCTACATTGAGCAACTGGGTCTTTTTGTCGCCGTAATTCAGTGCAGGAATAATGGCGGGTGAAAAGACAGACATAATGCGCGGGAGTGTCCGGATGGAGATATCGCGCCGCGTTCTGCTGGCCTGGTGGCCACGCACGGCGAGTACACCAAACACGACTACCGGCACCAGGAACAACAAAAGAATACCGGCGGTCAGGTCCATCACGGAGAAGAACTCAGACCAGGAAACGTTCTGCGCATTATTGTGCGTGTTGACCAGAAGGTTGATACGCCAGGCGGCAAGGTGGTGAGTCTGCGGGATGTCAGCCAGACTCCAGAAAAAGTACAGAAACAAGGAGGTGTACTCGACCACGGTTTCCCGGAAGAAGATGGCGAGAACAATCAGTACAACAATCAGGCCGACAGCGGCCAGCGACCAGTCGTTAGAAGACTGGTCGTCACGGTTAGGAGGTGCCATAAGAGGTTCCAGTGATGTATTTAAGGCAAAAGAAAGGGCACCTGCGAAGAGGTGCCCTGTACTCAGGAGATTGTCGGTAAGGAGACGTCAGTCGTTAGTTGAAGCGTGACATGACCAGATTCAGGTTGTTTTCGTCCGCGATACGACGCGCATGGTGTTCAACGAAACCGGGAACACTATTTTCATAACGATAGTTTCGATTACGCATGGCTGATAATCGCTCAAACAATGCTGGAGCATGTTTATGTTCAACTATGACAAACGGAATATCGGGCTTTCCAGTGTAAATGGTTAAACGCCTACCTTGAAGCTCTGCAGATGTGAAGCTGTTCATATCGAACCCCATCACTAAGTAATCTTTGGGGACGAATAAAGTTCTCATACTTGTATTTGTGTGAGCTATGACCAACAAAATACCATTTTTAATATCAATGCCTGCATAATGCGAGCCGGTAATGGTTTTACATTCATCACATTTTAGCGGTTCAAAAAAACCAACCTTTTTGAAGTGGTTCAAAAAAAGGTTTCGCTGTTTTCTCTGTTTGATACAAATGATTAATATCGATAAAAGTATCGCAGTTAAAGCTGTGCAAGATATTAACAGGTAGTTGTAATCACCTGTGGACGAGTTTACATAGTGAAAATATGAAGCCCAGCAGTAAAATATCAAAACGGGTATACCACAAAACACACCCATCATGATGGTTGTGAATAGAAGTTTAAATGACAAGGTCGGTCTGTAAGGGTCGAGGTTTTTTACAATCATAATATTCTCCTTTTATTTTCTTCTATTTTATATTATGTGGAAGGTAAAACAAATATAAAATTTATTTATTTGAACCCGTTATCAGACCCACCACTATTTTTATCCTCTATTTTCTTGAACCCAGGTGTTGATCCCATTTTTCCACCGAATCCTGCGAACATATTTCGTGTCGACTCAACGGCACCTTTCATTATCTGTGCAGCTTCTCTCCCACCCAACCATGCAATTACATAGTCCGGCATATAAACTTGCAAACTGAAAGCTGAAGATACCAGCATGGTACACATCCTTGCATAGATCATGAGGATCCCAATCATACTTGCCAGACCTGTAACCGACTCGGCTTGCACGTTAGCCATGGCTGGCACAATCAGAAAATTCAAGAGTGTACCTATCGCAACCACTACCAGACTGGCAAAGAAAAAGCCGAATACCATAAGTCCTGGTCGAATAGCTGCATCGATGAGGAAGATGTATCCGTATGTCGCCCTGCTACCTTTGTCAGATTCTGTTCCGATATGTGTCCATGCCCATAACGTACCAGCTGTCGTTCCAATTAACACTGTAGCGAGCCAAGACGTACAAGCTGTTATCCAATATATAAATGGAATAAATGGTAAGAAAATAGATAGTGAGAAACCAACACTTACCAAGATAAATAAAATGAAGTAAATAACTGGAGCAATAGCTGATAGAACGCCATCTGCAACATTTCCCGCTCCAGATAGTCCGTTTATTATTACTGCGAGTCCATTACCTCCCGTTGCCACGCTGACTGCAACCTTTGCCGCTGTATAAGCCGCAAGCGTAGCCTCAGCTGCTCCTAATGTATAGTCCCCTATGGATTTCATACTTAGCAAGGGGTTTGACTGGTTGTTAAAGTCACCACTGCCACTCTTGCTGAGGATATTTATAATTCCATATGTTCCTTGTTGAGTTAAAGGCATTAACTCTAATAACGCTGAGTTAGCAGACGGTGTGTCGCTCGAAGAGTCTTTTAGTCTATGGTTGACTGAACCTAATGGTGTTGTATAAGTCGAGTTCTGTCGTTGGGTGGCAATAACCTGACTTATTTCTTTGTTCAAGCCGGTCACTCCTATTTCCCCAAGGTTAGTTGCGCTTGAGACAATTGGTACTTTTCTGGCTATGCTACTAACTTTATTATTTGCTGTGGCAAATGACTGATACCATGCGCCCAAAACTATCCAGCCATTCTTTTTAATATAGTCATTCATTTCACTGCGAATTTTATTTTCATCATTAATACCTGATATCGCCCGGTTAATGGTGTTTTCATATTCCTGTGCTGCCTGGTAAACGATTTTCTCGGAGTCGGGCAGCTTAGAGCCGTTACCTTCCTGGTAGCTCCGGTACGCGCTGACATAGTTTTGTGCCGCAGCTGACAGTGTGGCGTTCATGGTTCTGAAGGCATTTAACTGGGCAGCTTCCACCGGGGCTGTTGTCGCCGTGGTCTTAAAACCATACCAGGTTGTGTCATCTGAAGACTCGGGGATACGCACTGTGCCACACAGTGCGCTGCCGTTCGTGACACGAATTTCACGCCCGTTACCGGAGGTTTGCGTCCCCATTGGCGGGGTGCTGCTGCTGCCGTACTGGTGCATTTCTGCCTGTTCTGTATTGGTTGCAGCCTGGCAGAGGTACATGCCAAAGATCCCCCGGGATGCGTCCACCGTCTGACCTGCGACGGGTTGAACGATCATCGACTGACCGGCCATGATTGAGTCTGCTGCGCTGTCCACCAGGAGGTTTGCACTCCCCACGCCCATGATACTGGCCGTCCACAGAAACACCAGATTGGAAATGGACCAGCCCGACGGGGTAGGGATGAGGGACATAAAGCCGACAAGGGATGACACGGGCGCCATGACGGTGTTGCCATCACCGAATACGCGACCACGGTTACCTGACAGTACGGTTGCGCGCAGGGCGATGGCCACAAACCAGACAAAGGCCATGCCGGAGACGATGCCGTTAAACACGCCATACAGCACGCCAATAAAACTGGCCGTGGTGGGCTGAAGCGGGTTGTTTACCACATCACCAAAAACCATCACCATCATCTGTCGGGAGAGGTCTGTGGAACGGGTGGCGGCCGAGTTGATGGAGTCAAAACCAATATTGTCGGCCAGTGCAGGCCATGACAACGCCGCCAGTGCAATGACCGGCAGCAGTCTCAGAAGCAGTTTCATAGGGTGTTTCCTGACGTCAGATCCCCGGCAGACCGGGGCAGGGAAAAAGGAGTGGAGAATTACCAGCTCAGGATGGATGTCAGCCAGCGACCGGTTGCGCGCCATTCCTGGAAGGTGCCGAGATTGCCGGTCTGTAACTGCCACAGGCGCAGCTGGCATTTGAGGGCACCACTAAAGAGCAGGGCGCAGAAACCGGTCAGCGCAAACAACATGCTGCCCGCCCGCCACAGGATCAGGCTGTCCAGTGTGGTCGCGTTGACCAGCACGGCAAACAGTAACGCCAGGGTGAATATGGCTACCGGGATAAACAGCAGTAACCACAGGCGTTTTCCGAGCCTGAAACGTGCTGTCAGTTCCTCCCGGGTACGACCGCTTGCGCTCACCGCTTCATCAAATGTCAGCGCCAGATCCTTCTCTTCACGATACCGACGGCGGAGGTCTTTGACCTGTGCCATTTTTTTCGTTCCAGCATAGTTAAGGGTTCGCAGGACCCAACGGACTTCAGGTAAAGGCAGAAGGAGACTGGCTGCCCGCCAGGAGTATTTTTTTGCCGTTCCTGGTTTCATTCGCGTGCCGCTCCTGTTGATACCTGTTGTAGTTTCTGTGCCATGCGCGGTTCGTAATAATTTGCGCCGGCAATACTCAGTTGCTGGCCCGCCAGAATGGCGTTCTCCTGCAATTGCTGGCGAATACTGAGGAGCAGGGCATTCTGCAGACTCTGAATGCGGATGGATTCCCGTGCCAGGTTGTCGCCGTCCATTTCCTGCAGGTCCGTCAGATAATCGGTATTGGCATAACGTCGGTTGACTTCAAAGGCTTCAAATTCACGCTGGGACATCATTCCTGACCGTCTGGCTTCGGGTGAGGCATTTTCATCGAACCAGGCTTTACTGGAGGGGGACTGCAGGGCTTCTTCCAGCACGTCCTTTGTCGCTTCGCTGGGCTGACTGCCGGCAATCATGGCCAGTTGAGGTTGTTCGGCCGCACTCTGGATGGCTTCATGCTGCGTCGCCATGCCCAGATACTGTCGACCGGCATCGGTTTTGATTTCACCCTTTTTAAGAGTGCGCCCCACACTTTTACGTACCGAGTTTTTCATGTACATCATGGCGGCATCGGTCTGTTCTGGCGTAAACGTCAGTTCAGGTGCCTTGTCCTCTTTACCCGCCCCAGCCAGTACGGAGCGAAGTTGTTTGTCGCCCCCCGGCAGTTCGGATTCGCGTTTGCATATCTCTCCCCAGGCCTGAACATCCGACGCTGTGCAGTACTGGCTGTGAACATTGGCGGTGGCAAACAGGTCCTGTTCCGGTGCCGCTGCCTTGTTTTCCAGCACCTTTTTCACGGCCGTATTACTCACGGCTTTGCCGCTGGACAATTTTCCCTGTTTAGACCCGGACTGACGGTTTATCTGTGCGGCCTGACCGGAGCCCGACTCACTGCAGATAGAGGCCGGTACGGTGTAACTGCGGCGGGCGGTTTCCAGATTTTGCGCCTGCTGCGCATAGGTGGCGAACTGCTGCATATTCTCGTTCGACTGCTGGATCATGGCAGCAATCTTGTCGTTCCCGGAACTGACCGCCCCGCCCAGTTCTCGGGTGGTGGTCAGTATTCCGGACAGGGTGCCGTTCGCGGTGCTCAGCTGCGGCACGACCTGGGTAGTGATAGGGATACTGCTGTTGACGTTGACCGTGTAGGCCAGAGCCTGGACGGCAGGCAGCATCAGGCTGCCCACACAGGCCGCAAGTAACATTTTTCGCATAGGAATACCTGTATCAGATGTGGAGGCCACGCGAGGCAATCAGCTCGGTGGCCAGTCTGTTAATGATGTTGGTGTGGTCGGATTCACGGGCTTCTTTCTTGCGCAGCGCAATCAGCCGTGCGGCACTGCCTGACGGGAAGTGTTCGGCAAGAATGGCTCTCGCTGTGCGCCCGTCGAGTAGGTCATACAGCAGGTCACGCAGGGCGGCATCTTCCGGTGTTGAGTTCAGTGCCCAGAGTTCTTTTGGGCCGAGGGTGTTTTTCAGTATCTGTACCATCCTGCCCGTCTTCAGGCGGAAGCACGCCAGAAATGCGGTCCCGCTTCCGTCAGGTGCGGCACCACTTCCCATTCTGCGGAAGGCTTCAGCGGTATGACGGGGGACACCGAAATGCTCCGTCAACAACGGCAGGTCTTCATGAGATACCTGCATTAGGTACAGGGAGTTGGCCGATTTCAGAATGGACGCCGGGAAGTGGTTCAGATACTGCGAGCTCAGCACGGTACGGATAAAGAATTTCCTGTTCTCCAGGTCCTGCGTCTCCAGTTTTTCCATGATGAACGGAATGTCTTTAACATTGTGCAGCTCGTCATAGATTTTGGTTTTCACCTCCTGTGCCAGCTGGGTGAGCCGGTCATGATGAAATTCACGGTAGGCCGGTGCGAGCAGATCCATGAGTTCGTTACGGTACTGCGGCAGCTCAAAATGCCCGGCGGCAATCTGACCGGCAAACAGGTACATCAGCCCGGTGCGCAACTGACCGGCGCGGGTTTTGCCTCCCACCACGTTATTCAGGTCAATTGCAATCACGCGGGTATTCGGATTGAGCTCAAAAGCGGTGCGACCGGCGAGCATTTTGTAGGAGCGCAACGCATCGGACAGGCAGCGACCAATATAGGAGATGAGCGACTCATCGCTGCCCTTGCGGGTGATACTGCCGTACTCGGTGCGGATATCCTGGCTGTTTAGCTGTGCCTGCAGGTCACTGAGCTCCGGCATCGCCTGGTAGTGTGCGCGGGTGGCCGCCTGAATTTCGCCGCGAGTAAACAGCAGGTCACGGACTTCATACCAGGACGCCATCGCCCACCATGACGCATCAAACTCGCTGTTGAGGCCGGTCTTCTCCAGTGCCTCATCCACCCCCGGCTCCACCGACGGGGCATAGCGTATCGGGGTCACCTCGGCATTATTTTTAAAGGCGATATCGATAACCTTGCTCAGAATTTGCCGGCAGTCCTGGGCATTGGGCGGCATCCCCGTTTCCGGATCGATACACAGTGTTTCGCAGATATTGAGCTGGTATTCCTTCTCCGGAGTCAGCGGATAACGGGCACCGAGCTGGACATCAAACGGGTTCTTACAGAACTCACGGCTGTTCTCCAGGACCACGCCCACCACTTCGTCCTGGCGTTCAGGGGACAGGGCGTCACGGATAAGCCGGATAAGCCCCTGCGCAGAAAACCCCTTGTCCACATACGACAGGTAGGGCAACTGGTTCTGGCCAGAAAACAAAATAGCCTCACTCAGTGCACCCAGCATCACGGACTTCCCGGTTCCGGGCTCGCCGGCGACCACTTCGGTGAATTTGGTTTGCAGACTGCTGGCCAGTCGGACCGGAATGGGTTTGCCGTCGGTGCTGCTGAACACAATGCTCGCATCATCGTCCCACGGCGTGGCCGGACGCTGCAGCGGCAGCAGGGCCAGTGCGGCGGACAGCGGCGGAAAGAGCAGGGACGGAATGCTGAGCGCATTCGAGCCGGCCAGTGTGGCCACCCAGGCACGCAGCGGATCCCCGAACGTGCTGGTCACCTCACATACCCCCCAGGACTCCAGCCCTTTTTTGAGCAGGGTGCGGTTACGCTTCACCTCTTCCGTGGTTCGCCCCCATGTACTGGCGCTGATGGCCATGGCACAGACCGGATCGCTCTGGTGTGTGCCTTCCAGCCACTGTACTGATTCATACACTCTGCGTAGCGGCGGGGCGAGAGCTGCCAGGCTCAGGACCATGCGCTTGCCGCCGAGGACATCCAGACCGCCCGGCATGATGTCCATACGGACCCGCCAGGGCAGTTTCGGACTGATTTTGGCAAACAGCTGGCTGAAAGTTTCCGGTTTCTGTGGTCCGAGGGATAACGCCAGGGTGGCGTGCCAGTATCCGTCGAGGTGCATCAGGTTGCCGGCAGGCTCCGGTTCACTGTTAAACAGCTGGTAGTTCAGGTGCGAGGCCAGCAGACAGGAGTGATCCTCTCCTTTGGGCAGGCCGTGTGGCCAGCGGACATCCCCGGGCAGGAACGGACGCCAGTCGGGTGAGGTACTTTCACGTTCAACCTGCTGGCGCAGATGGCCACCAAACTCATGCGCTGTCATCAGGCGGATGCGGGTGCTGAAATCCCCGCGCGCCAGCTGGTTTTCCAGCGTGGTGATAAAGGCATCATGACGAATTTTGAGTCCTTCGAGTGCCTGGAACTCCGGGTTCTGGCCAAAACGTGCGCCCGGAGCCTTATTGAGCAGGGCCTCGCGGCGTTTCTCTTCATCACGAATTTCAGTGGTGCTCAGGGCGTTTTTGGCAGTGTAAACAACCAGAAACGCACGCTCACGGGCGACAAAAGGTGCCAGCTTCTCGATGCGCTCATCCAGAATATCGGCCAGATCGAGGCCCATACGCTTCAGGCCCCGGTACTGGTGTGCCAGCAGACGGCGCAGCTCTTCGCGTCCCTTTTCCGGATCGCGCTCAAAGATGAAGCTGGTTTTGTGGCCCACCTCCTGAAACTCGCTGCTCAGGACGGTGTGCAGGCGTGCAATGTAGGCGGAAAACAGCGCCGGATCACGGCGTTCTTCCTCGGTCACGGCTTCCTGCTCGTTAAACTGGCAGTAAGTCCCCTCTATTTCAAACACGCTGGCGTAATGGCCATCGTGAGTGACGAAAATATACGGGGAGGCTATGTCCGGTCGGCGTTTGCGGTCATCGTCTGTCAGGCCGATGGTGGTGCGTAAATCACAGTAGCGGGCGAAGTCCTGGCCCAGTGCGTAACGTGACGCCCAGGCAATGGCACTCTCCACCCCTTCCAGGGCGGTGATTAATGGGTTTTTCATGGCGTAGTTCTCGTCAGTTCTGGCTGTGGTACTTCTTCAGACGGTCAGACCAGGTTTCCGGGGAAGGTCCCGTGAGTGCCGGATGGTTCAGCAGCGTGGGATTCACGATCAGCACCATGTGGCGCAGACGTTGCTGGAGATCTTCACGAATAAGCAGACTGGCCTGCATCAGTGCCTGACCAAATTCCCCGGGGTGACTGGTTCCCCAGAAGGCTTCCGTTTCTTTGCGATGGCCGGTAAGCCAGTTCAGGATTTGCGTGGCACCTTCTTTCTGGCGTGCATTTCCCTGTGTACGGGCAAGGATGACCGCCCGCAGCAGCAGGCTGACATCAGCGGCCGCAAGCTCGGGCAGGTATACCATCACGCCATCATTCGCCCCCAGCGTGTTCAACCGGTGGCTGAAATGACAGACCGGGCAACTCACCCCCAGATTTTCATCGGCATGGTTTTCCGGATTGTCATCGCGAAAAATTAACGCGTTCGCATCATGCACACACCCGCAGGCATCACAGCGGCCCGCCGTCAGTTCGCGGGCTCGCTGGCACAACGCCGGTGGATGGGCCTCGCTTTCATGCCCCCAGACCTGCTGTTCGGTGCTGAAGGTCTGGTATCGGTGCGGGACGGTCAGTCGAACCATTTCCGTGCTGTTTTGTCGCCAGCGGCGCAGGGATTTTTGCAGTGTTACCCGGACCGCTTCCCTGACATCCGACGGCGGCAACGTCAGGCGTTCGAGATGGTCACACAGGCTGTCGACGGGGATGAGATACACGTCGCAGTCATAGCCATTTTCGTGGGCCACCTTCCCGCAGTGATAAAACAGTGATTCCAGTGGCGCCAGCAGTGCGGCACAGGCGGCATTCTGAGGTTCGTCCCAGCTCAGTAGCGGGTCATCGAAGTCTTCCGTGCAGGGGGCCAGTGTGAGGGGCCAGCGCAGCAGAATGTGACGTAAGAATACGCTCATTACTTATCCTGCCCCGGTGTAAAGACACCGATTTCCGCCACGACGCGCCCCTGCTCCTCGAGCGGAACCTTGAAGCCCATTCCGATATGGTCAGCGACCGCGCGCAGTACCTGGTTTGTGACATCCGTTTCCCGACGCGAGCCCTTTTCGGCCGCGAAGATCAGGTCATGTTTTTCTGAATGGTAAATGACAATTTCCATGGGCACTCCCGGAATAATGAGGAATAACCGGCGGCAAAGCCGCCGGGACTGCAGGGGATATCAGAGGTCAACCGGGTTGAGTTGCAGGGTGGACTGACCTTTTTTAATGAACTGGTCGATGGCGATCAGGATGCAGCCGGCACCCAGTGGTGTGAGGATCCAGCCCCAGGTGATTTGTGGGTTTTTCTTTTTGGCCACCCACAATACGATGCCGATAATCACCAGGCCGACCCCGCCAAATTTGGCAAATTTCAGCAGGCTGTTGGTCGAGCTTTCGGCACCGTCCGCGACGTTATCGAGCATCCCGAAAATACCGTCATCAGCATGAGCCGGTAAGGTAACCGAGCCGAGCATCGCGGTGAGCGCCAGCGTGATGCGGGTATGCAGGGTGCTCATGGCCAGCCAGACACGAACCCACAGACGAACAGAAACGGACAGAATGAAATTACGCATTTTTACTACTCCATTGTTTAAAGGTTAATTCCAGGTCAGACCCAGAGTTTTTTGCAGTGCATCAAGCAATTGGGGATTGCAGAGCAGCAGGATGCCGGTGATACCCATCACCATGCCCGTGCCGATATCCTGCCTGGCGGTCAGGCCGGTGTGGCCATCCACCAGAGCGCGACGGGCTCTGACAACGCCCATGTAAAAGAACAGCGCGCCGACCGCGCGCAGCAGGGTGAGAACGGCATCGACTGACAGCTTCGCGTAGCCAAGCGAGTCCGGGGCGTAGGCGATAGCATCAAACGACACATCTCCGAACCCCAGCGTCTGGGCGGCCTTGTTCATCATTTGCTGAAGAGCAATCAGGGCCGACCCGGTAACGACGGCGACAACCACTTTCATGCCGCTGACTGGTTTACCGGACCGACTGCGGATAACCGTGGAGACGAGGGCGATGATGCAGCCCCCCAGACCGACAAACACACCCAGTGCGAGGATCAGGTTGATCCCGCTGGTTTTCAGTTCGCCGGCCACATTGACGAGTATCTGTACGACGTCCATCAGCCCCCCTGACGTATCACGCCACGACTGGTCCTGACTTCGCGACGGATGGCATCAATGGCATCAATCCTCATCCCGTTCAGGGTGTCGCCCGGATAGACGGCCCAGGTGCTTTTGCCGTCAGACAGCCAGGCCATACCCGGATAAACCGAGTTGATTCGCCAGCCGGTGACGCCAGAACGGTGTGCTGTTGTGGTGCGAGCCGGGGTGCTTCTGGCCACCGGTTTGTGGGACGTGGCTTTACGCACGGGGGCGGCCGGGCTGACTGGCGGACGCGGCATCTGCTCCAGCGCTTTGATACGGGCTTCCAGTGCGTCAATGCGCTTATCGCTGTTGTCCTGGCGACCAGACAGGCTGGTCACTGACGCTTCTAGATCCTTGTTGCTCTCCGCTTCCTGCTCCGGCGATACCGGGACCGGTTCGGCGGCAGGAGGGGCGACATCCGGTATCACGGACGGGGGGGGTGTCAGAGGTTCTACCGGCGCGATGCTTTCCTGATGTTGTACCGGCTCGTCCACTAAATGGCTCTGAGGTGTCGGTTCAGGCCATAAGGCATAAACCAGCAGGGCGACGATCGCCGCTGCTCCGCCCAGCACGGCGGGCAGGTCGTAGCCGAGGATCTGACGTTTCGGCTTTTCCGTTCGTGCGGGTGAGACGCGTTCCTCCGCACTGACGGCGGGCTCCGGAATATCTTCAGACAAAGGGGTGACCGCCGGCTCAGGGCCGGGATCAAAAAATTCCTTACTCATGGGAAGTCCTTAGCGTTGAATGGGTGCCGTGGCGGCAGCCCGGGTCACGTTGTCACTGGTTTTCACTGCGGTCATAAAGAGCAGGGCCACCGTCTGGCCCCGGTAGACCAGCACCTGTTTCACCGGCAGGCGCTGTGCATCGCTGGCGATCACCTGACCGGCCTGTTGTGCGGCACCGCCCACGATGGTCCCGGCCACGGCTTTGGCATCCGGCATCCCCGTGCGGGCTTCGATGTTGTCATAGCCATTGCTCAGGATCTGCGTGTTGGCGCTGGCATACAGCTGACCCGCCAGTCCGAGCCCTGACGCGATGGCCGGCAGGATAATGCGGGTGGCGTAACGGTTGTTAACGTCGCTGGCGACCGAGGACTGCAGGGTGTCGGGCATGGCGGCCCACACATCGACATTCCAGGTGTCACCCTGCCATTCCATGCGGTTGAAGTTGATGGCCACACCGTCGCCGGCCAGCTGCACGCCGTTGGCCAGTAACGTGGCCCCGGCATACGGTCCGGACGGAATACGCGCCAGCACCTGTGAGCGGGTGTTGTCCGAGTCGACGGCGGTTTCTATCACTCCCCCGGGGCGACTACCGGCAGGGATAAGGACCTGCACCGCGACGGTGGCCGGCGCACCGGGGGGGCCTGCTGCTGTCTGCGGTGACAGGCTGTCGGTCCACGCGGACCACACGTTGCCTTTCGTTTCCGTTCCGCCCGCCTGTCCCGGTTGGCCGGTCGCATTTCCCCCTGCAACACTGGCCAGCTGACCGGTGGCCGGCTTGCGCTGCTCCATCAGTTCCGTCAGCAGATTCTCCAGCGCCTTCTTCTTATCCGGATCCATGCCAGGTTGTTGCACATAGTTCACCTGCTGGACGGTCTGTGCCGGCTCAGGCGGAGGTGGAGGAGGTGGCGTCATGACGGGCTCCTCGCGCGCGCCGCCGGTGCCGACTGAAGCAATAAAACTGGCGTTTTCTTCATGTGCCTGTTTTGCGCCATCCTCATTGTTCGCCCGCAGCACCTTGCTGTACTGCGGACTTTCCGGGGTGACGGTGCCGGTGCCGTTGGCCGCTTTATCGACCGATATTTTCGATGCCTGCTCAGGCGGAGCACTCAGCCAGGTCGCCAGCAGGAATCCGCCGGCGATCACTGCAAAGGCCACACCACCGATGACCAGTCCGGTTTTTTTCACGTCCCGGCCGACGTCTTTTTCAGCGTCCATAGTTACTCCAGAGAAATGCCCAGCCAGACGGTTTTACCGGCCACAGAAAAGGCCAGTTCCGGTGCCAGAGGCAGTTTGTATAAAATCGTGCCGTCGCCGGACGCCTGGGTGAGTTCAAACTGATCGCGCAGTTCACTGCGGGTGCGGACATACAAATCGTCGCCCATCTGCCAGACCTGCGTGGAAGGCACATCCCCCTGCGTCTTCAGACGCTTTGCACTGGCAGGGGGTACGCCATCGAGAAAGGCCTGCAGTGTCGGGTTGTTCAGGTCAATTTTCGCCTGACCGGATGGCATGACGCGGGCCGCCGGGCCACGCTGTGGAATACGCAGATCCAGGCGACTGTCGATGATGCGCGAGGCGGAACCATTGTCAGGCTCACCGCTCATGGCATTGATGATCACCGGCACCGCCAGCCCTTTCAGATACACCGTGATGTTGCCCTTGTCGTACTGGCGCAGGGCCTGCACGGTCATCAGGCTGCTCTCAGGGATAAAGGTGACACTGAAACCTTTCTCATTACTGTTATAAGGCGGGACGGATATCGGCCACGGGGCGCCGGTATTGTCAGTAAACATCACCGTGCTGCCCTGATTGATGGCTGTCCGAACGACCGGAAGTGAGCCGCCCGGGGACAGATTCACCGTCTGGGTTGAGATGCGCGGGACGACGTCGGCCGCCTCCCAGGCACGCCCCCGAGCCCCTTCATCAATGGCCTCGTGTACGCTCTCCAGCTCGGTACGACTGAGGGGCGCAACCTGACCTTTTGCCCAGGCTTCTGCTTCAGACGGTGAAGGCGGCGGCGGGGACTGGCGCAGCGGGGCGGTGATATCGTTGCCCGCCTGTGGTGCCCGTGCCGTAGGTTGTGTTGCGGGTTGTGCCGGGGCGGGCGCTGCCGGCAGGGCCGCCGTGGGGTTCTGGCCAGAGCTGGCGGTTCGGGCCGGTTCCCATTCTGCTGAGCAAACAGTAAAGGCAGGCAGCAGCAGGGCCACCGCCATCAGGGAGTGTCTGAACATAATGTTTATCCTGTGAAAACGAACTAACGGGCGTCGCGGGTGACGATAGAGGAGACTTCAATGCCTTCCGGCTTCTGGCTTACGTCGGCACGCTGGACACGGACCGTAAAGATAAAGTTCTGCGCCGGCAGACTGCGGTTCTGTCCATCCAGACTTAACGTGACCGGATACTGGATTTCCCATATATAGGGCCCGTCCCCCAGTCGCCCGCGCCGTTGTATGACCCCTTTACGAGTGACGTTGGCCGACATCAGCATTTTCTGGTCTTTCACGGCCGTAAACAGGTTAGAACTGGTCAGGGCGGTGTAGTAACTGGCAAAACCGGCTTCTGAAAACTTCTGCTGAAGACTGCTTATCTGCGTGCGGTAATTGCGGAAGTCGAGCTGGAAGGCATCCCGTATCAACTTGTCGCCAAAGGCAACGACGTCATCATCCCGGTAGGCCGGCTCTGAGGTCGGCACCTGGCGCAGGATGCTGCCGTTATACGTGGCAAAGTATTTCACCGGTGGGTGCGCGACCTGCCAGGCGAGCCAGCCCGTCAGTGGCATCTGCAGCAGGCAGAGTGCGCTCGCGACCAATGCTACGGACAGTGAGCGCCGGGCAAATCCGGCATTTAACTGATTCTTTTGTTGCAGTTCCAGTGCAGCCAGAAAGGGGTTCGGTGTGGTTTCGTTCGTGGAAGAAGCCTCCACAGGGGAGGCTTTGTTTTTGTCCATGTCAGTCTCTTCAGTTCAGGGAAATAAACGAGCTGCCGTTGCCGCCGGAAGTCTGACTGACCGGCGCGGTTCGTGCCGGCGCTGCGGGTGATGTCTGCACGCGGTATGACGAGAGTTTGGCCGTGGGCAGGTTGCCCCAAGGGTCAATCGTTGACGGGACATAGTCGTTAATTTTATCGCGCGCGGTCTTACAGATTTTCTGACCAATCTGGTTGAGCACGTTCGTTAAATTCGGGAACGTCGGGGCCGTAATGGTGGTCGAGATGTTCCCGAGACAATCACTCAGTGACGTCGAGACAGTCTGCTGGCGCTTTGCCCAGGCATCGGCTGCCGCTTTTGCCCGGTTGTATCCGGCTTCACTCCCCACCTGTGCGGCGGTCGCTGCACGACAGGAGGCGGCATCCGCAGCCGGACTTAACGCCAGAACGAGAGTCGTTATCAATAATTTGTTCATGGAGTCCTCACATTGGCTGATGTTGCATGGCCGGCTTAGCCTGCTGACGCGGTTGTGGGGCAGCCTCTTCCGCTTTAGGTGGCGTGTATGCCTGCGTGAACCCCAGTTTGCTGTGCAGTGCCGGCGGGATCTTTTCCGGGCTGACCAGTGGCACGGCAAATTTCGGTGCGTCCTTTCCGGTGAGCTGGAACGCAAAGGTGTCGTAATTCACCTCCGCACCTTTGAGCTTATTAACAGGTGACGCGTGTCCTATTGCGTGCAGTGAGCCGTCGTCGCGCACGGTATTGAGCGCCAGAAAACGGTTCCCGTCTGATGTCGTACATAAACGGCCCAGGACATGACGCAGTTCATTTTCATGACGGACAACACCCTGCAGGTAGTCGCCGTGGCCTTTCACCAGGTGGGCCAGCACCTGTCCGTCTGCATCGAACGCCTGCATAACGAGTGAGCCGGCGGCTTTAGATTGCACGGGAACCGGCGTATTGGCTGGCGCCTGCTCCGGGGCGGGCTGTCCTTTACCGTCAGGGCCGGTATAGAGCAGGCTGTGTCCCTGAGCGGCCGGTGTGGCCAGTGTCAGGTTGGCCTGCTGCATGACCTGCGCCTGAATCTGCCAGAAAGCGTTACCGTCATAAGCGGCCAGCTGGGCCGGGGCGACCTTGTCCGGGTTGTCGGTCAGTAACTGGTTATTGACGGCCGGGGTGATGTTCCACTGATTCCGGTGGGTTTCGTGTGGCATAAATCCGGTCACCACGCCGTCCTCATTTTTGACCGGTACGTTAACGGTCACCGCTGTTTTTCCTTTGAACTGCAGCTTGACCAGATCGCCGGGCTGCTTCCCGCTGTCAATCAGTGCCTGCTCCAGCTCCACGCCCCAGTAGGTTTTCGCTCCCTGCTTAGTCCGCATTGTCACGTAATAACTCGGCGTGTTTTTCTCATTGAACTGGTAAGGCGCCGGACCGGCATCCATCAGTGTTCCGGTCAGGCCAGCACGGAGAGTCTCACGCTCGATGACGCTCATCGGCTGGGCAGGTTTCTGCGTTTCCGCTGCATCAGGTACGGCTGACGGGGCGGCAGTCGGTTGTGCAGGTGCGTTCTGTGCTGCCGGCGACGGAGATGGGGTCACGTCACTGACCGGTGCCTGCTCAGGCTGCGTCATGGTCATGCCATTATCTGGTACTTTTTGTTCATTCCGGCTGGCCATCAGGGCTTCAAACTGGGCTCGTTGCTCCGGACTCTTGAGGTGGACCTCAATGTTATGGTCGGCTATCAGCGTCAGTGTTTTGGTTATGAACTCCGGAGAGCCGGTGACTTCGATCGCGCCCCGGTTGTTTGCCCGGGCAGATAACAGGGCAGCAAGGATCATGCGGTCATTCTCGCTGGCTTCCGGGGAGGCCATGACAATGCGGTCCCCGTAATCCCTGAACGCGTCCTTACCCTCAAGCGCATACACCCAGGTGTTACCATCCTGCCGGCTGGTCAGTCCCTGCAGCAATTCATCCAGATCGATGCGGGCGACGGTGGGGGCTTCGGTGTCCGGTGAGACATCACCCGGCAGGCGACCAAACGTGAAGGCAAATCCATTTTCGGGGGCGGTCAGCTCATCTGCAGGTTGTGCGGTGGTGGCTTCCGGCATCGGCTGCTCAACCACAGGCTCTGCAGGGGTGGCTTCTGGCACCGGCTGCTCAACCGCAGGCTGTGCGGGGGTGGCTTCTGGCACCGGCTGTTCAATCACAGGCTGTGCGGGGGTGGCTTCCGGCACCGGCTGTTCAATCACAGACTGAGTAAGGGTGACTTCCGGGACAGGTGATGCTTTCAGTGCATCGTTTTGTGTCTCGGCCAGATACTCGCGGTAAATATCTTCTTCCACAATTGTGGTTTTATCTGAATCAGACATGGATAAGGTTTCCTGTACAAATGAGTCACGCCAGCCAGGGATGAGTGGGTCCAGAACAGGTGCCAGCTGGTCCCTGACGGCGTCCAGTCCCCGGGAAGCGTGAATATCGTTAAAGTCACTGAAGGAAGCGGTTTCGGCAAAAGCCTGCGCACGTTCACTGTCGGTAAAAGCCGGTATGACGTACACACCCCCGATATTGCGCGCGGCTTCTTCTGCCTTCAGCAGGCCTTTGTTGTCCTTACGGGTAAAGTCGTCTTCTCCCAGAATGATGTGCGGGACACTGGGATGTGTCTCTTTGAGTTTCTGTGACACTGTCACCATGTTTCCGGCATCCACCGTCATCACCACGGGCAGGCCGGTGGCCATATTCAGGCTGGCGGCCGTGGCATAACCTTCTGCGTAAAGCACCGGCATCCCCGGAACCAGCGCGCCACCTACCACAAAGAAGTTGCCGCTCTTCTCGGCGTCTTTCTTTAGATTCTTTTTGCCGTCCGGATCGATGTACTGCAGAGAGCGAATATTGCCGTGGGTGTTACTCAGGGGGATAACCAAATTGCCGTACTTATCCTGTCTGACGCCGTCGGTAGCCGGGACGCCTTTTCTGAGCAGATAGCGATGGTCATCGCCCGGGGCAGGCATTTTTTCCCACTGACGGGTCAGGTTTTTGCCCATCCTGTCGAAGTCTGCCAGCTCCTTTCGTTCCCGATCCCAGCGCTTTTGTGCCTGCAGTGCTTTCTGACGGATGGCGTCGTTCGGGTCCCAGGTGAAACTGCCGGTCGAGGTCCAGTTCACCTTACCTTCGCTGGCGCGGTGGTTCTGATACCAGCCCGCTGGCCGACCATCGAGATAGCCCCGATACACCCCTGACTGCTTACCGTCACTGTCCTCTTTAGTCGGAACCCGATGAAGTTTGCCATCCATGAGGGGAAGGTCATTGAGGACGAAATCGGCGTCTTCCAGGACTTTAGCGAACTCCTCCTGGGGAGACAGGTCTGTTCCCACGGTGACGGTATTACCGGCGACGGTGTTTTCCGGCAGCCACTCCTTTATGCGTTCCAGGTCAGCGCCATCTTTCGCAAACCAGAGTTTTTGTGAGCGATCATATTCAAGAGCGTTCTCACCGTTTGCCAGCTTCCCTGCAGCCCGGAGGGCGACAGTTCGGTTATCCGGCAGAATGGTGAGATACGTGCGTTTTTGCATGACGACCTCCGTTATTCAAAGAACTTGCGATACCACCACGGGCGACCGGACAGACGCTGGCCACGCAGGCGGTAGATAAGACGCTGCCAGAGCACCGTCAGGGTGAAACCAAAAATAGAGATGACTTTAAAGAAGGCGATAAGGGCAGTGACTATCCACAGCGTCATCGTTTCGGGCCACTGAAACCAGGCCAGATAGAGCGAAAACATCATCACCGGAATGCCGAAGACTTCCAGGCGCCTGCCTGCATCCCGCCAGGGGCAGATATTCATGTTGTGGCTTCCCTCCGTGCTATTTCCCGCGCGCTTATCACCGTCAGTAACTCCCGACGGTCAATCTGTGCCTCACGATACAAACGCCAGGCGATGTCACTCATGCGGCGTCCGAGTCCTGCCAGATGGTTATCAATCCAGTTTCGCCACTGGGTATAAGGCAGTTTCCCCAGTTCGTGACGGACGTGGTCGTCAAACACCAGATACTCACGTACCGCCTGACGTTTGCCGTTGGTGGTGCGTAGCAGCCGCTGGGCAATGACGTACTGCAGGTTGCTCAGCAGGTTGCCGGCCATGGCTTCACGTTGCCCTTCCGGAACCAGCATCAGGGCGCGGGGAATGGTTTCCCCGGGTGAGTTGGTGTGCATGGTGGATAAGCACAGGTGACCGGACTGACCATTCATCACGGCACCACTGAGTGTTTCCGGGTCCCTGATTTCGCCCACGCCGATAACGCCAGGCGCACGACGCAGGGTCAGGCGCAGGTGTTCGGCAAATGTCGGGATATCGCGGCCAATTTCTGACTGCTCCGGCATCAGTACCGCGCCGGGGAAATTGAGCAGGAACTCAATCGGATCTTCTGCGGTCACGATTTTGCGGTCCGGATCATTCAGGGCGCAGTACTGATAAATCGCCGCCAGCAGCGTCGATTTGCCGGAGCCGGTTTCACCGACCACCAGGCCGATACCTTTATGTGGCAGCAGGTAGGGAAACAAATCGGCTTCAAGGCCCAGCGATTCCAGTGCCGGTATCGCGGTTGGAATGGTTCGCAGGGTCAGGGCCGGCACCGTGTCGTAATCCCCGATAGTGGCCTGCACGAAGTTACAGCGAAAACGCAGACGTTCCCCGCGCGCCAGTCCGTGTCGCTGCGCCATATCGCCGGTCAGTTGCAGGGTGCGGTCGATACCCCGACCGGCCTTCAGCTCTCCTTTGATCTGCTCAGAAAACACTTCATCCATCAGGCGTTGTAACTGAGGAGGTTCGACACGGAAGACACTGGCTCTGACTTTGCGGCCATACACATCCACAACCAGCGGTCCGCCGCCCTGAATAAAGATGTCTGACACATTGTGTCGGGCGCAATGGACCAGGAACTGACAGAATGTTTCGCTGTTCAGCCCGCCATGTGCATGAAAATCGAAGGATTCAAATGTCACTGGCTCTCCTTACGTACCGAAGGTTTCCAGGCTTTTTTATCCAGCACGAAACCACTGTGTTTCTGGATCTGTTTCACCTTGTCTCCGAGCATCAGTTCTTCTGGCGTGCCGGTCACGGTCTGCTGAGTTTCCTTCACATCTGGTGCGGTGATCATGCCCTGCTGGCGTAGCGTCGAATAACGCAGCATCCCGGTGTAATCACGTGTCAGGCGGTTAAAGTTGGACTCCAGTGTGCGGTCAGCACTTTGCCGTCCTTCATCCCAGCCGGTGCGGATAGCAGCTTGCCAGACGTCACGCTCTTTGCTGTTTTTCGGGATCACGCCTGGGTCCGGTCGTTCAGGTTGCACGGCAAGGCCGGTCAGCAACCAGGTGCGCCAGCCCGGCGGGTTACTGACAAAACGGGCCGGAGACAGAATGTTATAGGTGCGGTATGCCGTGCGTATCTGGTCAGGCGTGATGTGGGCGGTGTCTTTCGCGGTCACAATCACCGGGGGCAGATAACCCTGGCGGCTGATGAGTGGGCGAAAATCATAGGTCCGGCTCAGCACATCGTCGCGGTTCGTCAGCGCCTGACGAAGCTCGAATGCCCGCTGTGCTTTTCCTCCCTGGAAGCCGACGGTGTGTCCGGCATCATTAATCATCTGCCATTCTGTTTCGCTCAATCCGTTGAAATCATTCTTCTCAGGATTGAGATAGGCAGAGATATCCGGGGGCGCCTCTGCTGCCAGACCCGGCAGGGCAACGCCGAGCAGAAAGGCGACTAACAGATAACGCGTCATACGGTACGATCCCCTTTATCCGGCAGAGAAAAATGCAGGCGCAGCTCGATACCGCTCTGGCTGAGTGTGGCGCGCCAGCCCGTCTGTACCCGTATCAAATCCAGCACCTGGTTAAAGGTCATGTCCGTCACGTAAATATTGACGGGTAAGGGCAGGCGAGTGCCTGAATACACCAGGCGATATCCCCGCTGTCTGGCCAGCGTGTTAAGCAATTCCACGGCATCGCCATCCCACGACAATGTGATCCGTTGGCTGTTTGCCGTGATTTGGCCCGGTAAGGTGGGGGATATCTGATTAATCGCCCCAGCCTGATGCAACCGGTACATGTCAGACTGGCGTTCCTGGGTGGCTTGCTGAAGCGCGTCGGGAGTGGAGGGCAGGCTGCTGACGGGAGCCGACTGACAGCCAGCCAGCAGCGGCAACAGCGCCGCGAGTACGTGTCGTTTCATGGTGAAGTCCGTGAACTAGTGATAGATGCCGGCACGCAGGCCGGCGCTGTAATGGCAGAGGTGAAGTGAGGGTGGAGTGATAACTGACAGCCAGTTTATGAGCAGCTAATGATGAAACTGCACTTTCCACTCAGTTCTCCCCGGTTAGAGCCGGGGTAAAAATTGTATTCATCATAATGACCACACTTAACAACCCGATTTGAATCAGCTGCAGCAACTTGTCCTGCAAAATAATTAGGTTTCCAGCCGTGTGGGTTTTCACTGTTACTGACACTCCAGGAGCACTGGTTCTGGCTAAAACCACCCGGTAACGGGATCTGCTGCCCATTAGCGACAAGACCCGTGAGTACAGTGCTCCCCCCTGATTTTTTCCACACACCGGATTGGCAGGAAAGTACGCCTCCGGATGGATCACGGCCAAGCAGCCCGTTTGACGGACATGCCGTACCGGCCGTTCCCTGACCATTGATCTGAACATATTCACCCGCCGTAACCCTGCCGCTGGACTGAAGAGTGCCATTGGACTGGATTGAACCTGCCTGCATCTGGCCGCCGGTATAAATGCCTTTGTTGTTATAACTTCGGATCCACTGACTGTCAGACATATACAGGCCACCACCGTGTTTTTCACTGTACCAGCCCGTATCTCCCGTGGTTCTGTACCAGCCACCGGTATAGGTTTCCCCGGAGGTACGGGTTGTTTGTGCATTCAGATTATTGGTTGTGATGGTCGTGGCCGACAGGCTTCCTGAAAACGAACCATTCTGAGCGTTCACGTTTCCGGAGAAATTTCCCGTCTGCGCATTCAGGGTGCCGGTGTTGTTCAGGTTATTTCCGTTCATATCGATGGCCGCGTGCATCCGGTTCAGTTCCGGTCGGCTCGTAATGGCATAGCGATACAAGCGGTCACTTTCCTGATCATCTGTACCGAGGACATCCGAGGATAAGTAGCTGGTCAGTCGACCCGCTTCGCCAGTCAGGCCGTAACTGCCCAGGTTGAATTTCCAGGAGCCATTTGCGCCTACAGCCTGATTGGCGGTCGGGATATACCCGCCGGAGCCTTCCATGATCTGGGAGATAAAGCGCATACCTTTATAAGGGATCGCCGTGCCGCCCCGGGTCAAGACGAAGGCCGTCAGTTTTTGCGAGGCTTTCGGGTTACGGGTGACCGCCAGTTCAAAGGACTGGGAGGCAGAGTTTCTCAGCGAAAAGCCATCAGGCAGATAGCCCGCCTGTTGCAGCTGCGTTCCGGTGAGCTTCACGGTACCGCCACCCGAAACCTGACTGACCAGCGTATCCCGGTTATCGCGAATGTAGCTTTTGGCCGCTGTGGTGATGGCATTCATGTGTCTGGCCTGCAACGTCCACTCCAGTTCATCGACATACTGGCTGTAACGGTTGAGACCAAAGATACTGACAAACATCACCACAACCAGCGCAATGGCCACTTCAATACTCAGAATGCCACGGTGGATTTTTTTCGTTTTCATAAGACTTCCTGTAGCGAGATGAACGCCGGCAGTGCGGCGAACAGGCAGAGGAACGGACCAAACGGCAGATAGTGTTGTTTCCAGGCGGCCGGCAGGGCAATCAGTAACGCCAGGAGCGTGACCAGGAGGACATCCTGCAGCGGATACCACATCACCAGTGCCGTTATCAGCCAGATATCCCCGAGTCCAAACATTTCATGCCCGGCGAACCTGGCGGCAATCTGGCGTATCAACAGCAGCGGGAAAAACAGACACAAGCCTTCTGCCACTAACTGACTGGCTCCCCGGTCGGGTATGAGCAGCAGAGAAAACACGGCACCGGTAATGGCCATCGGTGCGGTGAACGCAAACGGCAACCAGAAGCGGGCCAGATCTAAAGACGCGAGCGCCAGACACCAGGCACCGACCAACAGCGCCCTGAATTGTTGTGAGGGAGCCAGTAATCCCGCCAGTCCTGCCCCGAGTACCGCCACACACAAGGTCAGCCACATTCCCTGCAGGAGCGCGCGTTGTGGTAACTCAGATAAGGTCCCGTTTTCTGCCCGCGCAATGTAGCGGGCAGTGAGCGACAGGACGCAGCGGCCTGCGCCATACAGCAACAGCAGACCAGTCATGAAAAACAGCAGGTCAATCATGGCTACCCCTGACCCAGTTCCCGGCGATACCGGTCATAGATTTTTCGGGCGTAGTTCATGCGGCGTGTTTCCTGTGTCTGCGTGGTGGCAAACCCGGCGTTATACGAGCCCAGACATGACCAGCTGATGCCACACACCTGAAGGTGATTGGCCAGCACCCAGGCGCCAATCTGCACATTCAGACAGGGATTGGTCAGCAGTTCTTCTTTTGACTTCAGCACACCCATCCGGATGAGTCTGGGGACGTGGGTGTCATTGACCTGCATGATGCCGTAATCCCGGCTCACCACCTTGCCTGCTTTATTACGGTTAATGTTGACGGCCTTTGGGTTCAGGCTGCTTTCCTGTCGGGCAATCGCCTGCAGGAGCCGGGGGTCAATCTGGTAACGGGCGCCGGCCTCGTTAAAACAAAATGCCTGGGCGGGTAACGACATGACAGCGGTCAGGAGCAGCGTTGTCAGCGCCCCGAAAATGATGTTCATGGCAGAGTCTCCGGCGGACAGAATGGCGTCTGTCCGCGTGGTGAGTTATCAGGTCATGCTGGTAAAGCGGAGGGTGTTGGTGCCGGCAGAGCCGTTATCTTTTGTACACTGGGCCCCTGCGGTGGCCGAGTTAACAATACCGACGGTCTTGCTGCCGTTAATGGCGGTTTCACCAAAGGACTGTGACAACTTGGACGCCAGCGTAGTACAGGCCGTCATCGGCACCAGGTTGGTGGTGACGGTGAAGCCTGTTTTGCCCCCGGCCGCTGTCGCAGGTTCAACGGTCACGGCGCCGCTCCAGATGTTCTGCAGGGTGGCCGTGCCGCTGTCTCTCGCTCCAATGACGGACATTGACCCCGGCGCACCGCCGAATTTGATCAGTGTTCCGGTCATATCGGTGGCGTTGTTAAACGTATACAGACCGTTATCTTTCAGAAGGCGGCGGGTATTGACCGCAATCTCCTGGGTATTCGACATTTCGGCATTAATGTCGTTTTTCCCGAACAGTCCTCCTGCATTCAGGAAAATAGTGATAGCAGCAATGGCGATGACGGCCAGCACAATCACCATCTCAAGGGAGAGCACACCTCGGTGTACTCTTACGGCGGGTTGAGTAGAAAAGTCACTCATGATGTTTTCCTTGTATTTACGGTGCGGCATTGGCCGCGAAGAAGCCCGGAGCGGTCTTTGCAGACCACCCTGCGGCGGGGTGAAGAAGAGAGTTACTGACCGATCTGGTCGGCCAGGGTATTGAGGTCCTGAATAACAAGAAGAAGCAGGATCATGTAAATCCCGCACAGTGCAAAACACAGCATCGAGAGCCGCATGATGCGGCGTTTCATTGCTTTCACGGTATTTTTGAGCATGTACTGAGCATAACGGTCGATGATCAGCTGGCTGTTATCACTGTTCTGACCGGCCGTCAGCAGAACCAGTTTGTTAATGGATTCCCGTGACGGAAAGTGATAACCCGCGTTATACAGCGCCTGTCCGAGGTGGTCGCCGGCATTGACCTGACGCCGGATGGCGTTGAGTCTTTCCAGTAGCCAGGGTGATGCATGGGAGGCAAGTTTGTTCAGGGCTTCCAGTGTTTTCACGTTCGCCCCAAGCAGGGCGGCCACATTGAGCAGGAAGACCACCCCCTGAAAATCCCGGTAAAGGGACCAGGGCATCATATGATCCAGGACACGCCGTACCTTCCCGGTGACATTGGGCAGTGACCAGATAGCCCATGCCAGCACCAGAAAGGAGACAATCGCAAGATACAGCCCCTGTTCTGCGACAAGGCTGGCACTGGCACCCAGCCACCACATCCCTCCGGTCCAGAGTTCACGGGCAAACATGCGTTCAAGTGGAGGAAGAAAATGATCGTTTATCATGACGAGAAGACCGGCGACGACACTCAACAGGGTGAACGGATAAGCCAGCTGGCTGAAGACGCTGGATTTCATCTCGTCGATGCCGCGCACGACCAGCGAGGCACGCTCCAGCGCTTCCACCATTTTTCCGTCCTGCACACCGGAGCTGATGATGGCGCATTCCCCACGGGGAACCCAACCAGCCAGTGCCCGGTCGAGCGACTGGCCGTTTTTAATCCCGTCCAGAATATCTTCAAGCCAGACTGCTGCCCGGGCCGCCGATGCCCCGCCGTTACGCGCCGTCGTCAGCATATTTTCCAGTGCGATATTCAGACGTAATTTATTCCCCAGTAAAAAGCCGAGCTCTTCATAGAGTTTCAGCCGGTCACCGGTGGAAAACGTTTTTCGGTAGATCCAGCGATTGGCCAGTCTGAGTGAGATGCGGATCTCGTCGGGCAGGCCCGCGTACTTTTTATTCATTGACGACCTCCGCGATGTTCATCCGGCTGTCTTCATCCAGTGAGCAGATTGACTGTGCGGCCCGTGGGTCGACGCGCCCTGCGTTGATGAGCTTCAGCACATGGCTATTACGGGAAATGCTTCCCGGTTGCTGTAGCCAGTAACGTCGGGCGGCCAGTTTTCCCTCATGGCGATAACGCTGCATAAACCGCGCATCCGGACGGATAATTTCCGCGACCACCTGCCGGCCTGCCACCCCGCCTTCGCAATGGTCGCAACCCTCTGCGTGACGAAAGCGGACGTTGTCGGTATCGCAGTGCGCTTTTATCATGGCGTTCTCTTTCTGGGGCAGCATGTTCTGCACCGTCTCCCAGTCCTGACAACAGTGCGGGCACAGCACCTGCACCAGTCGCTGGCTGATAAGACCGATAAACAGCTGTGGATCGGAAAGCAGTTCCGGGCGCACATCCAGTGTCAGCAAGCGCTCCAGGATATTGATCGGGTCATTGGCGTGCAGAGTGGATAACACCAGGTGGCCGGTCATGGCATTGGTGACGCAAACGTTAGCCGAGAAGACATCACGCATTTCCCCGACCATAATGGCATCCGGGTCAATGCGCAGGGTGTTGGACAGAAGCTGACGCCAGACACGCAGCACTTCATCAGGGTTGTTTTTGTCCGCCACAATCGGGCACTGGACGGCACCGATGATCCGGCCTTCCGGGGGATCTTCATAGGTCACCAGGTTTTTGTGGTAGTCATGCTGGATCATGTACATGGACGCCAGCGTGCGCAGGGTGGCACTTTTACCCGAGCCGGTCGGGCCGCTCAGGATCACCACCCCTTCAGGCACGTTGAGAATGTCCTGTAATGTCTCCTGTTGCTCCGGCAGGAAACCCAGTTCAGCCAGGCCCGGTGGATTTTCACTGTCATCTTTAATGAGGCGCATCACCGCATGGATACCGTATACCGTGGGGGTATGGGAGTAACGGGCGCCAAACAGTTTCATGCCCTGCAGGTAAGACGCCTTGATACGCCCATCCTGTGGCCGGCTGCTGTTAAACTGCGCCTCAGTGACGTCACACATGGAAAGTATGATTGTCGACGCCATGTTTTCAGCTTCCTCCTCAGACATGGAATCCACCTTGAAGAGTTCACCGTGGATACGAAACTTCACAATGGCCAGCCCGTCTTCCCCGATAGCCAGATGAATATCTGACGCTTTTCGCTCAACCGCCTGCCGGAATAACGCCACCACCTTACGTTGTGGTGATGTCAGTTCCATCCTGACGTCGGTCGGGAGTCCCTTATTCATGGCGTGAATTTCATCAAGCGGGACAGTAGAGAGCGGGATGTCCGGCAGCCGGCGGGTAATTTCCCGGACCAGCGCCTGAATATGTGCCGTGTTGCGGTAATTATCGGCAATGTACAATGCGGGTTCAGTCCGGCGAAGATGGACCTGTGTGGAGACAGACGCTGGAATGGTAATGTCCGCCAGCACATCCGGTGTTGTGTGTAGGATCATGGTTGTTACTCGCTGAAACTCGGGGAATGGAGAGTGCCGTCGTCTGATTTAAGGCGAACGCCGCTGGCGGTGATCTGCTGGACGGTATACGTCGTGCCGGGCAGGCGTTGTCCGGGCGCGACTTCCACGACGGTGCCATCGGCCATCTGCATTCGGCTTTTCAGCCGGTTACCGCTGCCGGCGATTTCCAGGATCCGGGGCAGCGTGTCTTTACGCGTAACCTGTACCACCTGCGTGTCATTCTTCTTACCGTCGGTTGCCTCACGGATAACCGGCACCGGTGCATCCAGACCGTTACCGTTTTGCTGCCAGCTGATGATGGCTTTTGCCCGGGCGGCCCGGGCTTCATACAACACCGTTTCGGCCTGAATACGTTCCAGTTCGTGAATGGTCCAGGTGCGGGTGGCGGTGGATGACGGCGTCACCACGGTGCCGGTCTTCTCCGGCTCCTGTGCCCGGGCGACGTCACTGATAAAGAACAGTCCCGCCAGCACAGCCAGAATGGGTTTAATGTGCATACAGTTTTCCTTCCAGGCTGTAGTGCAGCCGGGCGTTGATTAACGTCATTTTGATCCCGTTCAGACGAATGCCGGCGCTGTTAAAATCCGGGCCAAAGAGGTGACTGGGTGGGATGTCGGTCTGAAGCTCAAAGCTGAACGTACGCCAGGGTAAATCCACCAGGTTACCGTCAACTATCACACTTTTGGTGTTGTCTTCCTTTAACGTCAGCCCGGCGGCCAGCTGCTGGGCGTAGTTGGTCAGGCGCTGTGTAATTTCGTCGGCGTCTCCCGGGCCATCCTGCCGCTCTTGCAGGTTGACGACCGTCAGGGGGATACGTACACCACCGGAGTCGGCCGCGCCGGGAATATTGAAGAAGGGTTTCAGGCCTGGATAAGTGTCTTCCAGACGGGTCCTGAAGGGGTTCAGTGTGCCGCCTTCCGGACGGCGCCATGCCAGCCGAAGGTGCAATCCGTCATCATCCAGACTGCACATGGCCGTCTGGAACAGCCAGCCTGCGAGGCTTATCGGTGCATCCCACTTATCACTGCAGGCCCGAATAAAGACATCGGGTAAGGGCTGCTGCTTCCAGGGGGTAGGCGGATCCTTTTTCACCAGTTTCCTGGCTTCAGCCAGTGCCCGGGCGCGGGCCGTGTTCTCCTGCGCCAGGCGATAGTCCTGCCAGAGATTGATGCCATACCAGCTGGAGAAGGCGGCCAGCAATACGACCGTCCACAGCACAACCGGTCGACGGGAAGACACCGGTGAAAGACGTGATGACTTACGTACCGTGCAGGCGGTCAGGATGTCATTCAGATTGCCTTCCACAGACTCGATGCCCGGCAGGAACCCGGAAGGGCTGTACACCGCCCGGACACTGTCGTGACCGTAGTACGCCTGATAACGCTCCACGGCCTGAAGGATTTCGTCACGCGTACCGGTCATATCCGACAGCAGTGACAGCTCTCCGGCGGACGTGGCCACAAAATAGAACACGTCGACGCCCACAGAGAAAACCGCCCAGCCATCCGGCCCCAGTAGCTCAGTCAGCTGCGGAGCCAGCGCCATTGCCCGGCGCTTTTCCCGGGGGCTAAGCGTGGTCAGGTTAAGACTGGCGGCACCCACCAGTTTTTCTCCCTGACCGTTGTGGACCAGATAGTGGTCAGCGCCGACTGCACGGGCCTGATGGCGGTGATCCCGCCGGCTCAGACCTTCTGCGGCCAGCCAGTGCAGGCCTGCCACCCAGATCTGTTCGCCCACATTAAGGAGAAATTGTTGTTTCATGACTCACCCCAGGAGGGTTGGTGTGATGAGAATGACCAGAATGGCATCGTTATTTTCCCCGTTAACGCCCCCGCCTAACCCAAAGAAGCCCGGCGAGCCGACCCCCTGACGGTTGACACTGTTGCTCTCCTGGTTATGTCCGCTGAGCAGGAGCGTCTGCCCGGAACGCAGGATGGTGCTTTGCGCAAAGTTGTGCATTTTGGTTTTGGGCAGCTTCAGGGTCACTTCCCCGACTTTTTCCGGCTGCATATCCGGGTCATCGCTCATGGAAATGGAGTACTGCAGCTCCATCTGGTCGCTTGCCGGCTGGATATAAGGCAGCAGGGTCATATTGAAGCCGGTGGAGATAGTGGCTTTCTCGACCGAGGTGCTGGAGCCGACGTTTGCCGTGTTTTCCGAGCTGACCTGGCTGATGTAGTCCTGCTGGGTGACAACCTGCACCCGAACCGGACTCATATTGGTGGTGGTGCTGGCACTCTGCGTCACCACGGAGACATTGGCCTGCTGTGCCAGTGCGTGGATAAAGGCGCTGGAGTTGGCGAACTTCCCGTCCAGGATGTTAATCCCGCCGGTCATCGCACTGCTGGCCGTTCCGGCCATGGTATTGCCCAGCGATAAGCCCACACTTCCGGACTTAAAGATGGCATCCAGGTCGATACCCATCTGGTCCTGACGCTTTTTGGTCACGGAATACACTTTGACGTTCAGGACAACCTGACGGGTCAGTTCGATATTGCGGCCCTCGATAAAGGTCTGCACAGCATTCAGCACACGGGATGTATCGGTCACCGTCAGTAACCCGGTGGAAATGGACATGCGGCCCGTGCCCGGTGTCAGCATCGACTTCACGGTGTCTTCAATCTCTTTGTAGCGATTGGTGTTCATATCCGTGATGGTGGTCTGGGAGCTGTTTCCTTCCGTGGAGGCACCGTCGCTGCTGCTGCCACCGGAAGAGGAGCCGTAAACTGATCGGGAGGTGAACTGGGTTTTTGAATCCTGGAACCGGATGGGGAAGCTTCGTGTATCCAGATAGAAAATCGCCACACGGCCCTGTTCATAACGCCATGACAGACCCAGACGCGTGGTCACGTGGTCAAGTAAGCCTGACAGAGAGCCCTGCCAGTTAATGCCCCGTAGCGTATTGCCGCTGGTCACCATTTTGGGCGGTGCGACCGACCCGCCCATCTGGTTCAGCGGAACCATCCCGGAGCCGTCCGGCACCGGAACCGGCAAGGGGCCGTTGATTTTTTCAGTGGCCCCTGCCGTCATGCCTGACCCCTGAGCATCCGGGGTGATTACCACGGGGACACGACAGGTCTGGGTAATAAAAGCACTGACATCGGCCAGACTGATTTCACCCGGGCGGGTGAGGGTCACAGCACAACCGGGTAGCGCTTCTTTTGTCATGGCAGCCTGATTGAGGGGGACGGGATTTATCCACTGCGTGGTGATTTCCTGCACCGGTTTTCCCAGGCTTACGTTCTTCATTTTATTTCGGGCGGTCGTCTGGTCTGTATCGACGGTGTCCATTGACTGATTAATCCGGTCAAACGTGCCACAGCCGGCCAGCCCCAGGATGGCAACAAGCGTTGCGACCCGGGTGGTAAGGTGATGTGTCATGGGCGAGTCTCGAGGGGGCGGGCCCCGTCTCAGTTGAGGTAAACGAGATAACCCTCCGGAATAAGGTCCGGCAAGGTTATCTGCATATCGGTGCCGCTCAGATCGATGAGCCGGCGGGACTTAACACTGCCCAGCAGGGCTGAGTGTCGGGAAACGGTGACCAGCGCGTCTTTCAGCCCGGGTTGGGAAGGCTGATAGACGAATACGCGGCCCTGACGAATGACATGCCGCACACCAGAAGGTGGCGCAGCCTCCAGGAGGCTGTCACTGAATGTGCCGTCGGCCATCGGGTGAGCGTAGAGATAACTGTTGATGGCATTCATATAACGCAACGTCGCGGCAGCCTGTTGTTGCTGCGTATCGGTCTGGTATTGACCGGCATCAGTGGCGTTATCGTGTTGCAGGACACCGGAGGAAAACAGGAGGAAGACCGAGAAGAATGACAGGATCAGGTAACTCATTCGCCACCTCAGTTCATGGGTTTATCATCGACTTTGAGGACACACTGCGCAGAGTTCGTGCCGGCATAAAGCGGTACTGCCGCATGCTGATACAGCGCAAAGACCTGATTGAGGGCATCACGCCATGGGCCACTGAACAGCAGCGGAGCATCGATGCGGTAGTTCGTTTCAGTCACCCAGGCAATGCTCCACTTTTTCCCGGGCAGTACTTCGCAGTCGGTCGTGGCAGCCCAGATAAACAGGGTGTCCTTGAGCGTGCTGCCTGTGTCTGCCCGCCAGACCCGGGGAGCAGGCCTGACCGGTTCAGGCGCTTTCACTGGCGTGAAGACTTTTGTTGCCCCCGCCTGTGTTGCTGGCGGGGTGGCGGTCGGGGCGACAGGGCCCGTTAACAGCTTGCTTTGCGTGGTTGTTGGCGACGTCGCTGTTGCAGGTACCCCGTTGACACCTGCCTTTTCGGCCCGATCCACAGTAACTTGTCGGGATGCCCAGTAAATATTGATTTGCAGCTGCTGCTCACGCGCCAGTTTCTCCAGTACATATGGCCACTGGTCACCGCTGTTCCAGGATACCCGGGACAAGGCGCCGGCTTTCAGGCGGGATGACAATACGGTATTCCAGCCAGCGGGTACGATGGCCACCAGAGCCTGATCCAGCCGTCTCTGCGCACCGGGCCTGGCGACAAGCGCAGGAAGAGTATCCGGTGTGCCGGTATAGCGCACGTGCTGAAGGCCCGGCATCAGGCGGGGCCCTGGGGGCAGGGGGAGCGACGTGTCGGCGACCGGTTCAGGTGCTTTTACCGCTGTTCCCCGCATCGTAACGGGTGGAGTGGATGATGGGGCCGGGCGCCTGACTGGAGAGAAGTTCAGCCCACTGGCCAGTGCCAGGCTTTCCTGCTCAACTTTGACCACCATGAGCTGGGCGGCCATCAGGTTGTCCACATAACTCTGCGCTTCCGGCAGTGTACTGACATGTCCCTGCTGGCAGCCGGTCAGCAAAAGTGGCAGCAGGACCGCGCGTTTCATGGCTCTCTCCGGTTTTTGGTTGCATTCATCTGGATCCTGTCAGCCAGAACGCGGATTTCGAACTGCCTGTCCAGCAGGCAGTCGGCCAGCGCATTCACCAGAGCGTGAACGGTAACCGGGCGAGATTGCTGATAACCGATATCCACGGCTAATTTTTCCAGGCCCTCCGTGCGTGCAGGGTTAAAGCGCACAGTGTGATGGCGTACATTTTTATTTGTCATGGGGACTCACGTATAAAAAGAGCTGCCCGTAGGCAGCTCAGGGTAAGAATATGTCAACACAACCCGGAGAGTGACCTGGGGGGGGGACGGTTGTTGGCAGTGAATGTCGGGGGCTGAAAACACGTTGTGGGGATGTCTGCCCCACAGCGGCAAACCCGGACTACCGGTTGCCGGGATGATCTGTATGGTCATGGAAGGATTTCGTCAATGCCAGGAACATGGCGGTGCGCTGCATTTCATTATCAGTACTGACTATCCTGCTGATTTTATCGTACAGCACACTCTGAAGCGGTGAAGGGTTACTCATCCGCTGTTTACGTTTGCGCGGGGGCCGGTAAGGGCGCTGAGCGGCTTTCTCCTGCTTTGCGGCTTTAGGGACGACATCACGCTCATCAGCGCAGGCCGGGAGCGCCATCAGTGTTTCCATAACAGACGCGGGTAACGGCTTAATTTCCTGACCATATCTGACAAACTTACTCACCCCGCTGCATTCTTCTTCGATGCGTGACGGGTGGATCACTTCCGGGTCAAGATAGGCAAACAGATATCCCCTGAAAAGGGGCTCAATGAAAGGTCTGACGCCGTTGCAGTCTGTCCGGGGGCGCCAGGTTCTAAGCATAGGGCAGAAAACGGTGATGTTTTTCAGGCTCAGGCTGAGCTGGGCCCTGTACAGTTTTTCTTTCCCGGGTTCATAACAAACGAGATACCACGCTTCCATGGCGATTGTCCTGCGATAAATAAAGTGAGAGGTAAATTGCGGGCGAGCCCAAGAATTTTTTGACCGTGGAGTGACTGGTCAAAAATCAAATGTTCATACTGAACTCGCCTCACTGAAGTTTGTACCCGGCGTTTGGTATGGACGAGGTGTACTCACTCGGTCCCCCCGGGCACAAAAATCAGTGAAGCCAGAATGGCCGGCGAGCCATTCCTTTTTTTGGCGACGGAGAAAGGGTTTCTCCGCTGTATCAATCCTGATTTTGCGATATTTCTTGTGGTTAAAAATCAACCTACATCTATTTGTGTTGGCAAGAATGGCGAATCCTTGGTAGTGAAATAGACCATTTTGATCATTTAACGCAGCACACAAAACTGGATGTGCATTTAATGGTCGTGTTTATATCCCGAAATGTATTTGTTTGTAAACAGTTGCATAGGCAACCAGAAATACCTGTCCTGTGGATAACTCCGTTTTAAACCAGCATAAATGATCGTCATGAGATCTATGAACGATCAATTATGCTGGCTGTGGAGGGTGGTACAGAATATCGATCTGTTTTGCTGCTCGTTTTTCATACAGAAAAGAAATTAAAAAAATGTGATTTTTGTTCCGGTTTTGTGGGGATAAACATGATTTTTTAAATTCATGATTATTCATATATTGGACTGTTTTCTATGAATATTTAGGTTAAGGAAAGAATAATTGCATCAATAAAGACGCAATTTAGTTTAGGGGTAAGGAAGACAGGTATTATCGATATTCACACAGGAGAAAAATCGGGTATCATACGAAAAATGTTAACAACGCTGACCAGCGCAACAACGGCGAACTGTTGTCGGTCAGATCCTTTTACGGAGTAGTTTTACTTGCCGTATCGGGAGTCATTAACAGATTACTGATCGTTTAACAGAATGTATGGTTGAGCCACGCCAGAAAGTGGCAGGGAACTGGTTCTGAGGATTTACTGGAGCCAGAAAAGCAAAAACCCCGATAATCTTCTTCAACTTTGGCGGGCTGATTAGATTAACGGGGTCCTACTAAAACTGCACAGAAGCTGTTGCTCTGTGCGGGGAGTATAAATTCATGCCCAGAGAAATTCAAGACCTCTTGTGCGTACTCCTTCCGTGCAACATAAGCGCGGAAAGGTGTGTCTGAACAACCTTTACATAATCATAAATTCCATCCTGATATCGATGACCCGGACCGTTTCTGGCAAGGGTTAAGCGAACGCTGTGAAGAAGCCTTTCTGGTTGAACCCGTCAGGAAAAAATCTCTGCGCCGGCGTGGCGAACACTCCACTAAAGCTAAATGTGACAGACCGGCCTGGTTCCGACCAGCTCATTATAAAGCCCTCGGCGGTCAGCTTGGCCATGCCTATCACCGCCTGGTGATGAAAGATCCGCAGACTGGTCAGCCCCGTTTGCGGATGCACATGTCCCGCCATCCACTTTATGTCCGTGAACGCGAACGGGCCGGCCGTAAATATGCCTTCCGCCCTGAGAAACAGTACCTGCTGGATGCACTCTGGCCAGCACTGGTGAGCTTCTGCGATGCCGGCAAACATTCTGTTGGGATGTGTGTGTCACGTCTGGCGTTTGAAATCAGTTCGAAGGACGAAAAAGGTCAGCTGATTGCAGGACAGGAGGTGACAGTGTCGCGCCTGTCCCGGCTTATTGATGAGCAGATCCGTTTTGGCGTACTGGCTATCTCCGAAGAAAAGACCTGGGACCGCGAGTCCCGCACCTGGTTTCCTAAATACGTCTGGATCACCGCTCTGGGATTCTCGATGCTGGGTGTGGACCTGGTAAAGCTCGAAGCACAGCAACAAAAGAAGTTGCGTGAGAGTGAAGAACGTCGCCGGCTGATTGCTGAAGGGGTGATGAGTGAGCATGACGAACTGTCACCTCATGCTGCGCGTCAGCGCTGGGCGGCACAGAAACGCGCAGAGGCGATGAAGTTCCGCCGTCAGCGTGGGGCCGACCGTAAACGGGCTAACCGTCTGGCCAGACTGCCCCGTGACAGCCAGGTGTATGAAATGTCACAATTCTTGCTGAAGACGATGGCGCCAGATGAGGCTTACTGGTGTACGCCACAACGCCTCGAGCAGCTGGCCATCCAGCGTCTTTATCAGCTCGAACTGGCACTGGCGTCACCGCCGCCACACTGACCCTCAGATTTACCTGCCTGAATGTAGCCAGCCCCGTCGGGGCGTTTTGTGCTGCCTGTCATCTGCCCGCTTCTCTATTTTGTCCCTTTCCTGAGCTGTTTACGGCAACATTAATACAAACCACCTCCTGCTACGTGCATTCTGATGATGTGCAACGTCTCTTATCCACAAAAATCCGCAAACGAATAACGGGAGAAACCGGCAAACAGATAAAATGAAAGCTGCAAAATAGTCTTACACCCCTTCTTTTTCCTTTGCCCTTAAACGACCAGGCAAACAACCTATTGTCTGTGAAAAATCGGTGAACAGTGGCCTTATGGCCACGTCGCTAGAAAGGGCAGATATAGCTCCCACCATAAATGGCGGGCCCCCCTATTCACAATGAACTTTAGTTACAACACACATAGATATACTCAACATCAAAACCCCGACATTTGTGACATCTCACACCAACCCACCACTGAAAAGCGCCGCCGCCCCGGGCGAAGCCCGGGATGATGTCGCTTTTAGTAATGAATGTTGTAACTAGCTTCTTCGTGGCTGTAAGTAGTATCGCTTTTGGTATTGCTTACATGCCCGTAAGCGCCTCACGGCGCTAACGCGGAGATACGCCCGGGCAAAGCCCGGACCACTCCGACGGCACAAACAAGATTCTTCTTCGCGGCCAGTGGGTCTGGCTGGGCAGGGCGAGGGGCTGGATTGGTGGAAACTATCAAAGCAGGGCGGCTACACCGCGCAACCGGCGCCGTTCAGCAACAGTGAAACAGGTGACTCCGGCTGGCGCCTCCATGCCGCGTCGCGGCATAAATCGTGTCCCTGTAATGCCTTATATAACATTTGGTTAGTGGTTATATTGCGGTATAATTCATCCGCCGAAACCGGCGGCGCTGCTGATATTTGCCGCCGGTGCGCAGTTTCCTGCTAATTTTGCGGATTATTCGCGGAAAATGTTTCATCTGTACCGGGACATGAACGTCCCGACATGGATCATCGGTGATTCACTGGGCGTGCCGGGGCTCAGTACCCCCTCCTGTGTGATGAAGGTGTGGCCGGAGCGGGAGAACATTCGTCAGGTCACGCCTGCGGATTTTAATGACGACCTGGACCGATTGCTGGCGGGTCATTGTCGCCTGTAAGGTTTTCACCCGCCGCCATACAGGACTGAAGGGTGCCGGAAATACCGGCGGTTCCGGCACAGAACCCCTGGATGATACTGGCGGGGAAATAGCACATGACGGAGCTGGAAAAACAGTTGCTGAGCGCATTAGAGTAGCTACAGCAGGACTACTCAAAAAGGCTGAACGAGTGGGAGAACGCCTTCGTGGAATGGCGGACGATGTCTGGTCTTATGCAACGGGAAAACGCGGCGCTGAGCGAGCGCGTCACGGGCTTGAACAGGCAGGTGCAGAGTTTGAGTGAGCAGCTGAACCGGTTGTCGAGAGGCTGAACGCGATAGAAGCTCACCGGCAGCAAGAGCGCGCGGTGCAGCATCAGAAAGCGCTGGAGCAGGAACGATCACAGCGGCTGCGGAAGTATGACGGCCCGTCGCTATGATGCCCCTAATCCGGAGCAGGGGTGATAACAAATTTTTAATATAGTAACTTTCATATTTTTGATGAATGGAGTCATGCAGTGAAAAAGTTAATTAGAATTATTATTCTGTTATCTGTAGCTATCACCCTATCAGGATGCCTGTTAACAAATGACCTCGTTAATGGAAGTTTCAAATATGATCCATCCCACAGCTATGCTTGGAATGTGTTTGTTGCATCCAAACAGGATCCTTGGAAAGACAAGGATGTTTCCCCTGAAGACCTGAAGCTCTCTGGTAATAAACTTTATTACTGGGGAGCTCCTGATGATAGTTCCCCGTATAACCTGAGTAATATTGACCTGAGAAAGCTGATCGCCACGTATCCTAGTCCAGGTTTCGATTCAAACGATTGGGAGCGTTCTGGACTGATTGCTTGGCTTCCTCATGAGCTGGCCTCAGACAAAGAGTCAGCCATACGCCTGTACATTGATACGATGAGAAACGCTACAGAAGCAGCGTTCAGAAACGTAAATATGAAGAGCACTGACAATATCATGGATAGCGGATACAGCAGTGTTATCGGAACCTTTTTCAAAGGTAAAAGCTTAGGTAAAACCGTCTATGTTGGGGCGAGTTTTATTGATGAAGAACTAGGCTGTGTGGATGAATATAGGTCGACGGTGAATCGCCCTGACTGTGGTTATTTTATGACCCAACATGGCGTTTCGGGAATATATGAAACGCCATCATTCCTAAAAAGAAACTCAGACGGAAAACGTTACCTGTTTAGTGGTGTTATGGGGGGGAGTATTTTGGATGTTAGTGCTCTTTCTCGTGGGGATACAGTTAATACCCCTGAGCTGGCCCGCAAAAGATTGCGTATTTTACAAAAGCTAAGTCAAGATCTACCAGAATGGGTGTTTATTTACCGGGCAGCAGAGCAAAAATACGGGTTGCCAGCACTAATGATGAATAAGGGAACAACATACTTTTACATCAGATAGTTTTTTAAGGCATCTGACTATCCGTGACGCCAGCAACCAGCCAGATACGAGTGCCTGACGGGAGGGATATCATTGGCTTCTCCCGGTCAGCTGGCGGAGCAGCACCGCCAGCAGTTCGGGTGACGGGTTATCCAGTGTCATTTTACCCTGACTGAACTCCACGTGGCAGGAGGTGGCGTTCAGCGAAGGAGAGTGACAGGTTGTGGTGCTTTGCTCATCGATAGTGTAGGGTCAGATATCACCTCAACAGGCAGTAGCATCGGTGATGAAGTGGGTGCGTTCGTTGCGGGGAGACGGCGTGATATGCGGCCTTCTTTCTGCCAGAGGCTTAGCCATTTAAAGACCAGATTATGGGCAACTCCGGTCTCGCGGGCTATTTGAGTCACGTTGGCTCCGGGTTGGGATGCCAGCCCGACAATATGCAGTTTAAACTCGTTGGAGTAGATGTTGCGGGCTTCGGTACGCCAGTCGGTCATATTTTCCATCATTAGAGCCCCTTCTAAATTAGACGGAGCTCTAAGCTAACGATCCCGGAACCAGAATCATAGGCGGCAGTGGCTTGACGCTTACCATTGAGGTGCCGAAAGATCACTAAGAACCACTGGTCGGAAATTTCGGCGGTTCCGGCGTAGAACCCCATACTGAATAATAAATAAAGGTATCGGCATCCAGGAATAAGTTATTAGCTTGAGTTGATATGCACGTTACAGATTAACCTAGCGTGACAGCGGCACCAGGCACAAAACTGACTCCCAGTCTCAGATCTCACATCAACCAACAAAAAGCCGGATGGCGCTTACACATCAACTCACACAGCAACCCGCGCCGTGTTTTTTCCATTGCCGCTAACAAAAATCCCGTTTTTCTATTTGAACAATTTGAGTAACTCGGAGAGAACCGCGACACAGAGAGTGAAATAAAGTAACGTCCATATCGCTGAAAACCATGAGAAACTCATCCACTCAAGCAGTTTCCATGGGCTGGAAAAGATCCTGCTTATCGTGATACCGGGCTTGCGGATAAAAGGCACGTCTTTCGGCCATGCAGCCCAGAACACAATACCCAGTACCAGAATAGCCAGTAGCGAGACGAGTGCCATTGGGCCATGTCCGGAAGGAGGAATCGATACCACGGCGGCAAAAAAAATCCCACCGAAAAACAACTGAATGACCGCGAGTGAGAGCAGAAAATCCAGGAAAAAGAAGCCGCTAAGCCATCGGGGCCTGCCACTCAGTCCCATCATGAGAACATCGCTGAGATACAGGTAAAATATGACGATGACGATAGCCGTTATGCTGGCAGCATGATGAATATCTGGCTGCCGGGACAACGAGTTAAATGCCATTCCCCAGAACACGAGCAGAAAGATTCCCTGCCAGCTAAGCATCAGGCGTTTCAGGCGCAGAAATTCCAGCATCACGGGATTGAGCCGTTCAGCGATTTCGGGATAGTAAGAGGTAAAACGTTGAGCCTGATTAAGGAGCGCCTGTGGAAGCCCAGGCGTAAGACGAACCCAGAACGGTACCTGTTGATAATCGCTTTTCAGAAGCCGGATCGCTGTTTTCGAGAGCAGCGAACCATGAGCTTCCTCAGTAGCCATTTGCAGCCAGGCGCGATTGATTTCCGTCTCCCTCAGGCGCTGCTGGATAGCGTATTGTATCGGCCCGGGGATGATATAACTGTAGTCATATTCCTCTATCCCCCACCCCAGCAGTCCAGAAACACGGTCAAGCAGCCCTTCCGTGAGCCCTTGCTCTTCAGAGAGCGCCGCAGCTAAATGCTGATGAAATTGTTGCTGCTGTAGCAGGCTCCCTTGCGAAGCGATTTTTATGCATAATCCGTTCATCGCCACGATCCCAACCATTTCAGTGTTGACCAGCTTATGTGCCAGCGCCTGCATCTCTTCGGCGGTATAGAACGTTTTCGCCTCAGGAAGCGCCACTTCGACGGCAGGAGCCGAGGATGGGTGGCGAATGTCAAGATGTACTGGCGTCGCGCCACTCCCTGCCTGCTGTTTAGCCGCATCGAAGGCTTCGCGCAGTTGCTGATACCCTCCTGGATCTTTATCCGGGCGATGGGTTTTGAGCTGTTGAGCGTAGGCGCGACGGATCTCTGCTTCATCGCCTGTCGGAGGGATCCCCAGAACTTGCCAGATAGTCATCAGCGGAGTTCCTCATCGTATTGCCGGAGGAATTGTTCTACCCGCCCGCGCATCGTTGAAATACTGCGAATATCCTGACTTTCCAGAGACTGTTCAAACGCAGTCAGTAGCTCGTCAACCCACCTGCGCTCCTCGCCGAGTAGATGTTCATACAGACGTGAGCAGCGTGCCAATATTACCTGGTTTTCCTGGCGATCCCGAGGGTGTAGCTTGAGGTCGTTTAGCTTTTGCAGGCTGGCGGTAATCTGCTCTTCGCTCATTTGTCCGGGGATTTTTTCGATAACCATTCGCGACACCGTAGGATTGTCTTTGTTGTAGCACTCCACTTCCAACAGCCCATCCAGGGTGTAAGTGAAACGCACGTCGAGATCGACTTCACCGGCGGGACGGGGAGGAACCTCAACCCGCATTTCGCCAAGGAACACGTTATCCTGCACCCGCCGCCCCTCTCCCTGGTAAATTTTCAGCAGTATCACGGTCTGGTTATCTTCAACCGTGTTAACGGTCTCCATTTTACTGACCGGCAAAAAGGTATTGCGCTCAATCAGCGGCATAAAGAAACCGGGTTCTATCTGGCCCACGTGACGTTTTACCACTTCGACACCCAGCGAAAAAGGCATAACATCCGTAAGAATAATGTCTTCTACGGCGCTGTCATTCATCACCATCCCCGCCTGCACGCCGGCTCCTAGCACCACGGCTTCGTCGGGATTCAGGTCATAGCGGGGGAAGCGTCCGAAAAGCCGGGCGACGGTCTGACGTACGAGGCGCATCCGCGTCGCACCGCCGACAAGCAGAACATGATCGAGATCATGCAGGGAGAAGCGGGCATCATGCAACGCCTGTTGAACCGGACGCTGTAGCCGTGTCAGCAGCATCTGGCAACAGTCCGCCAGTGCGCTTTCCGTCAGCGTCCAACGCCACTGGCGCCCCTTCCATTCCATGGTCGCCGCCGCACTCTCTTCGAGGCTTAACGTCTGCTTCATCGCATCCGCTTTTGCCAGTAATTCCGCTCTCAGCATCGGTGATGGCTGTTTAAGTTCAGGGTGCTGGCGCAGCATCCACTGTACAATAGCTTCTGAAAAATCATCCCCGCCCAGCTGCACGTCGCCGCTGCTGGCGCGTACCTCAACCACACCTTCAAACATATCAATGATAGAGACGTCGAAGGTGCCACCACCGAGGTCAAAAGTGAGGTATTTTTGTTCGCGGTTTTCAAGTAAGCCGAAAGCGAGGGAAGCGGCCGTTGGCTCATTGAGCAGACGCGCGACCTCTAATCCGGCCAGACGAGCGGCATTTTTGACAGCCCGTCGCTGGACATCATTAAAATAGGCCGGGACCGTGATGATCGCTCTTGTTAACGTCTGTCCCAGCCAGGTTTCTGCATCCTGTTTGAGCTGGCGTAACAGCAATGCAGACAACTCTTCGGCGCGAAACTGCCGTGTCCCCAACGAAAGTGTGGCGTCGGTTCCCATATAGCGTTTAAAGCTTGCTTGCGTCAGCTGTGGGAAACGTTGTAAGCGGTCACGAGCCGGACGACCAATCAAAATATTACCCTGTCCATCGAGCCCGACGACTGAGGGGGTGAGTACCTCTCCCCACTGATTGGGGATCAGCACAGCTTTACCGTTCTGCCAGAGACTTACCGCGCTGTTGGTTGTCCCAAGATCAATCCCCATCACCTGCATTGTTGCCACACTCATTCCCTCTGCAAAAAATCAATAGCAAATGCTACGCAGTACATCACCAAATAAACGTCTTCTTAGGGGGCCGTTTGGAAAACGTAAAACAAACCACGCTAAGACTATTTTTTAACCAGTGCGCTTTTGCCTGTCCCTTTAAGGGGTTTGAAGCCCAATCGTACGAGATCATACGTTAAGTACATTATTTGAGCAGATCTGCCGGGTAAAGAAAACGAGGGTTTTGTTTATTCTTTCCATTGATACCAGTACCCATGCGGTTTTCTGCACTTTCGGCGTTAATAAACCCAGTAATCAAATCAACGTAAACCTGACCGACATCTCCACGACTTTATAGACTTAAAATCCTATAGTTACGTTCTTAACGTACGTTTCCGTTCCATTGGGCTTCAAACCCCGAAGACCAGAACCCGCTACGACGAAGCGAAATATTTGCTGGCTCCCGAAGCGCGACACTCGCCCTTACTGAAGCCATAAAAAGCTTGTCGAATGTCTCAGGGCGTGAAGCGGACATTAAGATCACCTGTTGATGTGATCTACTTTATTTTTCGCGAAAGAAAAAATGCACTTTCCCTTGCTGAAATGCAACGGCAGGCAAGCCCTCATGTTCATGAGGCGATAGGTAAAGAATTACCCACGCAGGAAGATGGCTACTGACTTGTTGCATGAAGGCATAATTCATACGCTCATTTTCTGCATCGGAATGATCAGCACTGTTTCTAAATACCGGGCTGAGGGAACTTCCATTTAAACCATCGTGTCTTATGAAATAACTTTTTCCGGTCGCATTTGAACCTATTAAGTCAGGAGTGCGGACAATTTTTTCTGCGTCGTGGAAGCTTGTATAAAAGGTGCAGATCGGACTATTCTTGCGAGCAGGGTCGAAATAATCATCTTTTGGAAGCTCACATCCCGCATCTTTATCTGCAAATTTAACGACCAGAAAGCGTGAAGCATTGGTTTGAAAAACGTATTTTCCTAACCAGTCATTGTATCCCGCTCCCTTACGAACCCTAAATTCGCGTTTAGATTCATTTAAGGTAGCCATAACAGCAGCTTCTATTTTATTTGAGAGCACAAGTGAAGCCGCCTGGGGTGTGGTTGCCAGTTCGGTGGGGATCCATGCCAGGATCCCATTTGATTGCCAATCTTCCACACTCATACCCGTGGCACGATGTTGCAGCAACGGGGTTAAAGACAATGTCGCTTCATTTAATTTATCATTTCCCACTGTAGGGAAAACAAAATCGTAATCCGCGCGGCTGAACATCTTGCTTTGAGACTGGCTAACCAAGGCGTCGCTATAAAGGTCCATGCCGGATGCATTGATGATATTCCAAGCGACGCTATGTTCGGTGCGATAGGCGTACGGTTTTTCAGATTGGTCACGAATGCCAGAGCAGGCCGTCATTAGCAGTGTGGTACACACAATTGACAATGACCTCGGAAAAAAAATGTTCATCCATTCTTCCTTTTGTTTAATCCTGTAAACTAATACCGGCAATGCCCGCTAATAAAGTTAATGTAAATGTTAACGGGTATATAACAAAGGGGGCTTTGGCAGGAAATATCCGGAAAAATACGAATTGCGACGAACTTCCGCTTTGGCGCAAAGCGGACCGTCATCCCTGCTTAAGTCACTGGCTTACCGTACAATAATTTTCGATCTCCAAACTCTCCCCTAGTATATTTTCGCGATTATCCTTGACTGTGCTAAGGCTGGGCGGACGTGATCAGGACATTACATGACCATCAGGGAAAGCATATGAGTGATCAACCGGAAAGAGGTAAATTTGTCGATCGGCCGGCAGAAGCCAGGGCTTCTGTCTGGCGCAGAATAGCTGGCTGGATACGCGAGGAGATTCTGCATTCTCTGGGACGTCCCGCCCGGCTGGAGGGTACGATTGCTTCCGGGAAGCTTATTCCCTGTCCGATTATCGCCCCTGTCGACACATTCTGGACACGGTCGGTGGTCTACTGGCAAGACTGGATGTCTTCATCTCTGTCATCATTTCATTCTCGTCCCTGGACGATCGACTACCGCAAACCGGGCTACCAGCGCCGACTCGAAAGCCATTCACTTGCTGTTCCTGAAGTTCAGCAGCTGATTAGCAAAGAAGATGTCCCTCATTTTTCATGCGACATCACGGATATCCGGGGGATTTCGGCATCGAAATCTCTGGAGCATGATATCCGGGACATCGATGAGTTTCCCATACTGAGATGCTGTGAGCTGGCTGAACCCGTGACTGAAGAGCACCTGCGGAAAAATATGTGTCACTGGGAATTACGGCTCGACCGGATGCGATTTGCTGAATATCCGTGGGCAGAGCGGAGGTTCTACTGGCTGAACGACGGTGGCTCACACCATTTTGGCGCTGCCCGCTATCAGGCATGCCGCCTGGGCATTGCGGTTCCACTTACCGGCAGACTCTGTCGCTACGGTGTTAACGTGCGGATGATCTCCGCTTTACGTCAGCAATGGCACCTGTTTGCTATTCCGGCAGACGAACTCTTCGGCAGCTTTTTCGACGCCATGAATGCCTTTGAATGCCCGTTTGGTAATTCCGGTTTGCCGCGTCACATGCATGATACGGAGAAATCAGGTATTGCTCTCAAACTCGTCTGGCTTGAACGTGGCCATCCCAGAGCCAGTGCTGTTGCTGATGTACTTTCAGCTGCAGGCTTTCCGGATTTCGGGAAGCAGCTGGTGCAACTGGCGACAGGATCGGCAGGGATGACTTCCGGAGATTACGCTAAATAAGCCTGCATTTATCTTGGGGGCCGCCTGGAAAAGGGAAAATAACCTACGCTAAGGCCACTTTTCAACCAAATGGTTAAGAGGTTCGAGGGCCAATGAAAATAAAACGTACGCAAGTGAAGTAACTGTCTGATGCATAGAACTATAATAGACAGGGAGGACACTCTTAAAATAGTGTCTTTTGAATCGGAAAATGGAGTTTAACGGACACTGTTGTCTACTAATCTATTTTCAGGCATCTATTTCTCTCTTACGGTACATTTTCGTACAGATGGCCCTCAAACCCCTAATATACCGGGAGTAATCAGAAGTCATCCCTGAAGCCATCAGCCTATTTAGCCCAGTCTTCCAGCGTCAGTCCAGGTACCCGCTCAAACTCTCGTGTATTATTGGTCACCAGAATGGCACCGGCGGCTATAGCGTGCCCGGCAATGGCCGTGTCATTCGGGCCAATCGGCGTACCGGCCGCAGCCAGGGCTGCTTTCACTTCAGTCGTGGCATCCACAGCGATCCGGTCCCAGGCCAGTACGGCATCGAGGCGGGCGCAGAACGCCTCAACCAGCTGCGCGTGGCGTGGCGAGGCTTTTTTTCCGATTGCCCCGAAACGCATTTCGGCATAGGTGATGGCCGAGACGACGATGCGGTGGTTACGCAATACGGCCTGTTCCAGTCGTTTCAGTACCGCTTCGGGTTGCTCACGCATGATGAATGAGCAAATATTGGTGTCCAGCATATAGGTTTTATTCACAGCTCAAATCGTCCTTCATCGCTGACAATCTCCTCACGCTCTGCCATAAAGTCCGCATCGGCTTTTCCCAGTTGCGCAAATGACCCCCAGCCCGGCCTAACGGGACGCAGAATGATGCTGTCACCTTCGCGGACAATTTCCAGCTCGCTGACGCCCTCAAAATCCAGATCGCGGGGCAGGCGGATGGCACGGTTATTGCCATTTTTAAATATCGATACGGTTCTCATGTTCTTCTCCTGGCCGACAGGCCTTTATGCATAGGCTAAGTATATGCAGATGCAAGGCATATGTATAGGTCAGACATATGCATATGCCTTGCATCTGCATATGTAACACCTATCCTGTTTTGATGTTCTCTCTGACAGGATCCGAAAAAAGGTAAACCCAGAGGTTATTCAGGTATAAAACAATGGTTGCAACTGCAAAAGAGAACCTGCTGGGCAGGTTCCCTGGGGATTGTTGATAAAATGGCTGTGCTGGAAAAGAATCAGAATGATTTGCTGAACGCGATAGCTTTATTGATTTCATCAGTCTGGTCAGGAAACTGCCCTTCAGCTTCAATACGGCTTAGCCTTTCCCGTAGCTCCTTCTCTCCCCCGAACAGATGAGCGATTTCCGTTATTTTCAGGGATAGATAGTGTCCGGACGCGCTGGAGATGCCGTGAGAGCGCAGACTCAGCAATAACGTCAGAAATGCCTCGTCAGAGGTATCGTGTTGTGAAATCCAGGCAATCAGTGTTTCCTGGCCTGCAATATCCTGCCAGGCCCAGACAAATCCTCCCAGCTCACCTCCCTGCAGAAGCTGCAATTTCAGCTCACCACTATTCAGACGCTCACAAAAGTTGCTGCGAACGAGGTTCAACTCTTCATCTGTCAGCAAGCGTTCATGCTCTGATGCTGCCCGGTTACCGGCCAGCCCATTCTGCCACAGCAACTCACGGATATAGTTTGCAATCCAGCCCCATGACGCCCCCTTCATCGTCAGCGAAAAGAGTGTTTTCAGTGCTTTTGCACGGTCATCGTCAAGCATCCTTTTCAGAAGTCGATTAGCAACGCTGTTAACATCAAGATCATACCGGGAAAACCAGCGATTCCTCTGTTGATAACGCGCTGTAATCTCATCACCTGCACTGAAGAAGAATGCCAGCAGACCAGCGCATTCAGACGCAGTATGTTTGTTTATCATTGGCCATGTCAGCTGGCTCAGAATATGCTCAAACCAGGTGCGGGAGGACACGCCATTACTGTTTATCTTACCCAGTAGCTCCTCCGTCAGGGCTTGGCCGGATGGTTCGTTGCCTGCCATACGGAACAGCTCATCAAAATAAGCCGGCGGGAGAATGTTCTGCGGGGATGAAAAGGCAAAGTAGTAACGCCAGTAAGCTGTGCTTCCGAGACGGCGGTTTGCTGTCATCATCGCTTTCTCGTCATCAGAGGTCTGACCGAATAACGTCAGCTTATCAAGCTTGTATCCTGAAATACCTGGCAGCCAGTGGCGCAGGGAGATTACAGATTTAGCCTCTGAGGATCGAAACCGTGACAGACATTCGCGTAGTGTTTGTGCCAGATCTTTTTGTTCCTCTTCACTGACACTTCCGTCCCCGGATTCCATGATGGCACGCTCTGTCAGGTATTCTTCTGACCAGTCATATAGCCCGGGATTGGTTGTGCGCATCAGCTGGAGAAAGCATAGGTCCGGAAAATAAACATAATCACGAATCCCGTTATACCGAAAAATAAGCCCGTTCAATGTCAGCTGCACCTCGCGGGGGGTCTGCAGGCTGGCACCGTAAAGATCCACTACCATGCTCAGGTCATTAATAAGCTCTTCATTCGGCTCGATATGATTAACCGACTCATATAACCTGATGGCACCAGACAGGAATTCACGCCGCAAATCAAAGCTTTCTGGCCGTGGCAGGCTGAATGCCAATGGAATTATCTTCTGTAGGTAAAGCAGCCCATCCTTGACCGCGAGACCGTTCTGTACAGCATGGGCCAGTACATCCCTGTCGTAACACATCACATAGCGGAAGCGTGAAAAGTCTGCCACAGAACGAACCATTCGCAGTACTTCAACTGCCTGAGCAGGCTCAAGTCGGTCCAGATCATCAATGATGACAACAAAGTTAATCCCCATCTCAGAAATTTTCTGCTCAATATCCTGTCGCAATTCAGCTGTCGTCTTACCATGAAGGGTCAAGTCTGTTTCCGCAAAGGCTTTCATTCCTTTCGCCACAATCCCCACACCCGGAATGAATTCGCCCGCTAAATCAGTAAGCGGAGCCAGCCTACGTGAGGTCTGCTGCGCATAATTCAGGACGTTTTGTACCAGCGGTGAAACTTTACTGGCCATGGCCTGGGGGGAGGTATCGAGTTCTGCCAAACGCGCCGCAACCGTCAGAAGTAATGATGTGACAGGACTTTCATCAGGTGATGTCAGCCAGGGAGAAAATGGTAACACCACCGTTTCAGCTGGCATCTGCGTTTTTAGCTGACCAACAAGGAGATTCAGAAGGCTGGTTTTTCCTGACCCCCACCGGCCCTCAATACCGATCACTGTGCTGATATTCTCGTCCAGCGCGCAGATACTGCGAGCCAGGCCTTCAGAAATCGCCGTAAAGCCGTAACGATCATCTTCAGGCATCATCACAGGACCTTCAAATCCGGCACGTGAAATTTGTGTTCCTGTTACCATTTATAGATCTCCGTACAGACAACGCAGCCCGGTGAGAGCGTCCGCCAGTTTGCCTGTACAGGCTGCACCGGTCAGCTGTCGGATCAGCTCATCAAACGCCTCCGCTGGCAGGAAAATCCGCAGTCCGTCAATGCCAAAAAAGCCATCCGCCGTCACGTGTCCTGGCGGAGAAAACATCACGTGTCTGCCCTGATGGCCATGCTTCAGGGCTTCAGGCCATTGGCTATACAGAGTAAACAGCCCCAGCAGTTCGGAGAAATGGGTCCAGCTGCAGGGCAACACAAATTCCTTGCCGGTGATGATCAGGTGCAGTCGCGGAGTCTGATACCAGGCGTCGGGACGCTGACCAGCCGGCTGGCCGTATACCTGGATATCGAGGCGCAGCGTACCGGCCAGGATGGTTTCCGTCACTGCCGGGATAAGCGGGCGCAGCTCCTGGGCCAGCGCTTCCGATTTGCTGTCAGACCAGTCAAGCCCGTACAGCATCAGCGGGAAAATCTGCTGCAGACGAGGCAGGGTGAAAATCTCATTCAGTACTGCATCCGGGAACTCGGCCAGCTCAAAACAGCCACTCTCCAGCGGACGCAACAGTTGCTCTGCATACATCGGGTCAACGACCGGTCGCAGAGTGGTGATGAAATGGTCAAATTCGTCAACCCAGTTTTCTCCCGCGATTTTGTAAATCCCCTTAAGATAATGTTCATCCCTGATCCTGTTATGCTCGACCTGCCATGCCAGCAACTCGCGGATGATTTGCAGCAGCATTCCGAGGGCAGGTTGTGTGACAAGCCGGTTATGGCTGTGCATGTACCCCTGTCTGGCGTGGGACAGCACGAAACGCAGTTCATCACGTGAAAGCGATGGCAGGCCAAACGTCTGGCCCAGAATGACCTGACGATAAAGCTGGCGGACGGTCGCCTCCGGATCGGCGATCAGCTGAAAATAACCGTCGCCGGTGGCGGCGGTCTGCAGACCGTCATCGAGGAAGCGTTCGGCCAGGGCGTTGACCGAGGTATTTTCGCGACCGGCACGTACTTTCAGTGCCTCGATCAGTTTCTTGTGAAAGCGCAGGGTCAGCTGACTCAGCATTTGGGCTCCTGTCAGGATGGCTGTATTCTCTGAATACAGTTTCAGTGAATGAATTAATCAGATATGAAGTAAATCATTTAATTATAGAGTGGTCAATTTAATGACATCATTTCACTTTAGTGGATGCAATTCTTAAGTAGTCACTCCTTTTCACCGGAGATCCGAAAACCCTGAGTTGCGGATCTTTCTTCACCGCCCGCTCATTCGCCAGCCTCAGAACACAACATCCGGTATTTCACATCGCAGATAACTGACATATTTTGGGTTTTTAACCGTCACAGACTGCGGCAGGTAAGAGGCAGAAAAGGGCGCTTCGTGTGAAGAACGCTCATGGTATACTTCCGGAAACTGTTGAATACGGGATAAACCGGATCAACTGAAAACCGCACAACGGTAATTTACCGGCGTGGTTATATGGCTGGTTACTGTCGTCAGAGTGATTATCTTTCAGGGTATTGTTAAGCAGGATGACTTTATCATCGAGTGAATAATAGCCTCATAACAGTATGCTGGTATTGAAGCGAATTTTTATGCCACAATCGTATATACCTTTATTCATACTATAAGTATGTACTGGAGTGTGCAGAATGAAGCAACGCATAACGGTGACGATAGACCGTGAAAATTATCAGCTGCTGAAAGAAGCCGGTGTGAATATTTCCGGTCTGGTCAATATGGCCATGCAGAATGAAACCCGGCGACTTAAAACAGAACGCTGGCAGGCAGAAAATCGTGAAGGGATGGCCGAGGTCGCCCGGTTCACTGAACAGCACGGCTCTTTTGCTGACGAAAACAGGAGCGGGTGAGATGCAGTTCCGGGTTTACCGCTATAAGCGGGAAAGTGGGTATCGGCTGTTCGTGGATGTGCAGAGCGATATGATCGACACGCCGGGCCGGCGAATGGTGATCCCGCTGGTGAGTACCCGTCTGCTGTCAGATAAGGTGCCCCTCGGCCTTTATCCGATCGTATGCTCTGGTGAAGAGCGATATCGGGTGATGACTACCGAAATGGCCGGTGTTTCCACCACGGTCATCGGCGAAGAAATTGCAGATGTGAGTGCGTCGGGGAATGACATCCAGTATGCCATTAACCTGATGTTCCGGGGGGTCTGAGTCATTACAGACAGGGCCCCCCGAATATGTCGGGAGTGCTCTGTGAATATAAGGGCGAAATTATGTCTCCGTGAAAGCGGCGCGCTTCTCTCTGCAACCGGAAGCTTTAACGCATTGTTCTGCTCCGGAATTTTATGCAGGGGAGGGTGATCTCCTGCCAGGTTTTATCCGGGATAATTTATGACCAGTGAAGGATTTCAATGAGTATGACCCCTTTCCCGGCGCTGCCCGGACCGTATTCTGCCCTGCCGGCTTCATTACCTGTGGCTATTGATTATCCGGCGGCGCTGGCATTACGTCAGATGGCGCTGGCCCATGATGATTACCCGAAATACCTACTGGCGCCGGAAGTCAGCGCGCTTCTTCATTATATTCCGGATCTCTATCGTCAGACGCTGATTGCCACACTGTGGAATACCGGCGCGCGTATAAATGAAGCGCTGGCACTGACGCGGGCTGATTTCACGCTGACGCCACCGTACCCGTTCGTGCAACTGGCCACGCTGAAGCAACGCACCGAAAAGGCTGCCAGAACAGCGGGCCGGGCACCTGCAGGTGTCATTCCCAGCCGGATCGTTCCGTTGTCCGATCTGCAGTTTGTTTCACAGCTGCAGACGATGGTGGCCACGCTGAAAATTCCGCTGGAGCGACGTAACAAGAAGACCGGGCGAACCGAAAGGGCGCGGATCTGGAGCATCGCCGACCGGACGGTGCGCAGCTGGATCAACGAAGCCGTGGAGCTGGCCAGGGCAGACGGGGTGGTTTTCTCCGTGCCGGTGACACCTCATACGTTCCGCCATTCGTACGCCATGCACATGCTGTACGCCGGTATTCCGCTCAAGGTCCTGCAGAGTCTGATGGGACACCGGAGTGTCAGTTCAACGGAAGTTTACACTAAGGTGTTTGCGCTTGATGTCGCTGCACGACACAGGGTGCAGTTTCAGATGCCGGCAGCCGATGCGGTGGCCATGCTGAAAAATAGCAGCAGCCAGAAGATTATTTAGCTTTAGCGGGCAGGGGGAGCGTTGCTCTGAGCGAACAGCTAAATCAGAGTGTGCTAAAATTCCCGCGCAATATTGCAAAAAATAGAAGTTATTCAGAATGAAAAAAATTGATTGGTTAATGAAATTAAGGAGATGCACATGTTTAGATACCTTAGAAAAAATAATAGAAAAAAACAGGTATGAGCTTTCTGATGCGGAGTTGGAGATTTTTAACTCTGCTGCTGATCATCGTTTGGCTGAACTAACAATGAATAAACTCTATGATAAAATACCTGCATCGGTTTGGCAGCATGTAAAATAAATATCACCTCAGGCATGAAAATGAATATACAACTGTTAAAGTAAAGGACCGTTCCAGCCGCTTTTATTTCTGGAATTCCTGCGTAAATCCCTCTAGTTGATTCAACAAATACTCACATTTCAGGTGGCGCAATACCTCTGTGCAAGCTATGTCAGACCTTGCGCTCACCTGTGTAGGGAACAACCTCAACATGCTCTTTGTTTTCAGGCACTGATAAGTCGTTTAAAGAGTAGTTGCTGTATATTCTGCCGTTGTGACAACACAGCGTGTGCTGTTATAAGAGAACCTTCCACGGAATATAAAACCCGATAGCCGTCAGGAGTATTGCATTCTCTGTATTTTGCACAGCCTATTTTTAGTAACTCAGGGCAAATCTGGCATCCGAGCGGGAATTCAGTAACTTTGCTCTCAAAGTAGTCGAGTATGCCCAGGATGACTTCTTTAGGTTCAATCTCAATGCGACGTAAATGGCTGGCGATATCATCAATACAAATTTTTACGGTGAACGTGTACTGAATGCTCACGATAATCCAGCCAGTAATTGCTCTTTGGAAAAGATACTACCATCCGCCTTATCCTTCTCTGAAATAGTCAGCAGTTTCAGCAAGGCTATGGCATTTTCTCGCTCCTGTTGTGCATCATAAGATTCAATCACATAAGCAGGAACACCGTTTTGCGTGACGATAATCGGCTCAGCCAGATCAAGAGTTGCAGCATTCTTTTTAATGAAGCTTATTGTTTCTACCTTCATAGTCATCCCCCAAACACAAAGACTAAATATAGTCATAATTTGGTCTTCTTACAAGATGAACAATATGCCTTCGCTAACTTTCCTGAACATAGACATCTCTGTTAAGTGCGAGCCATTCACCAAACATCAGGTTTACGTCAGTTGATAATCTGGGTTAGCCAAGCGTGCTCATGCTATTTCGATAATATCGGCACCTTCATCAGCCAGCATCATAATATGCACAGAGGCACGCATTTAAGCCATCATCAATGTGAATGTTCATGATGGCCATGCGTTTGATCCTTTTGGCTACGGCTGTAAATTCCTGATGGAAGAAATGCGTAACAAGGCGACACTATTACATTCAGCACACAAGGTGAGAAGGGAAGGTAGTGCCTAGATGTGTGAATTATGATATTCTTTATAAATCAATATGTTATTTAACATAAGATAGATTGCACGCACCAAGATTGTAGTAGCAAAGTTGTAATGTCCGCTCTGGGCTAAGTTAAGATGTCCGGCGTGTATAATCAAGTAAGGATTACCATGACGGCTCTCGCAGCGGAGTTTTTCACATTGGATGAAGTTAACCGACTCAAGATAATTCAGGACGTCATCGACCGGCGTCTGACAACACAGATGGCAGCTCAGCGGCTTGGTATCTCCGACCGTCAGTGCCGCCGTCTGCTTGCGCGTTATCGTGAAGATGGTCCGCTTGGCATGACCAGCCGCCGTCGTGGCATGCGGGGTAACCGGCAACTTATGCCCGGGCTTGCCGATCAGGCTCTGGAACTTATCAGGACACGTTATGCTGATTTCGGTCCGACACTGGCGCAGGAAAAACTCGCAGAGCTCCACGGTCTGATCCTCGGTAAAGAGACCGTGAGGCGCATTATGACGCGTGCGGGTCTCTGGGTTCCCCGTAAACAACGGGCCGCCAGGATCCATCAACCCCGTTACCGGCGCCCGTGTACTGGTGAGCTGATACAAATAGATGGCTGCGATCATGAGTGGTTCGAAGATCGTGGCCCGGCCTGTACCGTTCTGGTTTACGTTGATGATGCAACCAGCAAAATTATGGAGCTTCTGTTCGTCAAATCAGAGTCCACATTCTCTTATTTTGAATCCACGCGACGCTACATCGACAAACACGGTAAGCCACTGGCGCTGTACAGTGATAAAGCGGGCGTTTTTCGGGTGAATAACAAAAATGCGACCGGGGGTGATGCCCATATGCAGTTTGGTCGGGTCATGCATGAGCTGAGCATTCAGACTATCTGTGCCGATACCAGTGAGGCGAAAGGTCGCGTCGAACGTGCACATCTCACCCTGCAGGACCGCCTGGTGAAAGAGTTCCGGTTACAGGGGATCAGTTCAATGGAAGCGGCCAATGTGTAAGCATACCCATTTTAGTTCCACGCACTTTTTGAGATTTCCGGTTTCTCAGCCATCAGCCGGTACTCTTCCGGTGTCAGGTTATTCAGGGATTCATGGGGCCGCTCACTGTTGTATTCGTTCAGCCAGCGTTCCGTTATTTCCCGTGCTTCGTTCAGCGTTCTGAACAGATAAAAATCCAGTATTTCGGTCCGGTATGTTCGGTTAAATCGTTCGATAAACGCGTTTTGCGTCGGCTTACCCGGCTTGATAAATT
>NZ_LXEO01000071.1 GCF_001654865.1 Buttiauxella noackiae ATCC 51607
GGTGAGAGCCAGATAATGAACAGTCACGGTTTGGCTGGCGCCATTGTCCAGACTTACAATGACATTAACATCACCTGCAGTAGATGAAGATGAAAGAGGAACACTTACCTCACCAGCATTATTGGTTACACCGTCACTGAGGGGTTGTCCCCCTACAGTAACATGCACTTTTTCGTTATTTTTTCCTTTACCTTTGGGATCCAGTACGGTAAAGAGCAATTTTCCGGACGCCACGTTGTCAGCAACAATATTCATTGCCGCCGGTGCTGGACCGAATACAGAACCATCTTCAAAATGAAGGGTAATTGACTCAGCATGCCCGTTTAACACGATGTTATCAGTGACGTCACCCGGTGTCGTCTGCCCAGGCAGGCTTAGCTGGGCATATCCGTTTTCATCCGTAATGGTGTCATGTATCGTTCCATTCACGCTGATACTGACTTTAAGATTTTTAGCCAATTTTCCGTCCGGAGTCATGACTGGAACATTGACTTTTACCGGATCACCATCCGCTTTCGGATTAACTGAAGGAGGCTGGATCTTCCCTGGCGACAAAGATTTAACGTTGACTCCCAGCATAAGACTTTTAGGTGACAAGGCCACGCCCGCTACGCGAGGGCTGACTTCAACCGTTCCGGGCACTACACCGGCAGTCAGATTTGCTTCGTACACACCGGGCTGAACTTCCTTGATCTGGCCGATTTTTACACCACCACTGGCCGTGGCGGCAGGTAACTCGGCCATGGCCTGAGACATCAGAGATCCAGTCAATACATCCCAGACTTTTCCACCAACAGACTTGACGTTGTTCATTGCCGTAGTGAATGGAGAAAATGTAAATGGAAGCACAATGGATGAAGCAATACCTTGTACCGGATGACCATTCGCATCCTGTACCCTCAGTGTAATCAGAGAGGCAGAACGCCCGTCAGCAGGGAGGTTATTGAGACTGAATGCTACATTGCTACGGTCCGCACTGACTTCAGCACCGTCTACTACCACCGTGGTTTCAGCCGACGGAGAATAATTCCCCCTGACATCTTTTGCACGAGCATGTATAACATACTGATTTGTAGATGAATAATGATACTCAGGTAACTGTACCTGCAACACATTGGTACCGATAGATGTAATTTTTCCACCCGCACCCACGAGCTCCGGGGCATTCCACTCAATGCTTGCCAGCCCATGTTTCGCTGACACTGACGCATTTATTTGCTGCGTACTCAATCCGTTGCCCCTGATCGTATCAGGCAACGTCAGCTGCACAACCTGCTGTTTGCGGTAATCCAGAACTATATTATTATTTCGTTCAACCAGATCCAGGCGGCTACCTGCCAGCGTACGACTGAAACCAACTTTCTCACCAGAAAGCTGATCAGACAAAGATTCACCGAAGCGCCAGTTGAATTTCGCCTGCAATTCCATCTCATCATGACCACCACTGTTTCGGTAATCTGTTCCCAGTGAAACTAGCGGAACCGGGGTCCATTCAAGTCCGAGCGTCAACGCCTTCGGATTTTTTTGCAACGTTTCTTTACCGAGCAACCCAACATGATTACCGCGGTATTGCTCATACTTCAGTTTTGCACCGAGCTGAGGGTAAGAGGGTAACCAGCCGTTTGTAGTAATATCAAATCCGTCTGCCGGACGCTCGTCGTAATCTTCAAAATCTCGTGACTGATGCCAGTCATTCATGCCAAAGTAACTGTTAGCAGAAAATCGCAGGTAATTGGTCCAGGCTTCTGCACCAATGCCAACCCTCCGGTTATGTCCGGTAATATCGTTATCAAAGAAAACGTTTGTACCGTACATCCATTGACCACGGAACAAACGCACTCCCCCCCCCATATTCAGAGTGGTTCGACCTTCATGGCGGCGACCCCCGGGTTGAACGAAGAGCACATCCTTACCGTTATCATATAAAGG
>NZ_LXEO01000072.1 GCF_001654865.1 Buttiauxella noackiae ATCC 51607
CTTACAGCCACCCCGGATTCATCACCGGGGCTATTGTTCATGTTTTTTTTCATTTCTACCCTGCTTTTTAGCGTATTTTTTAATTAAAACTCTGCACTACTTTTTAATGAAAAATAGAGTTTCTCTTCTACTATACCCAAATAAATTCTTTACTCAGACATGTTTTTTTTAGTGAAAAGTGTATGCGTGGACATATTCTTCGTAAATACAATGAGAATTCTTGGAACTTGTCCAAAAATAAACAAAAAAAGTTAAAATAAAAGACAAGTAACCACAATTATTTTTACTTATCAGTGTGTTGACAAAATATCCACAGGAAAACACAATTTATCTTAATTAACAATATGGCAACAACTTTATGCTTCTTAAGGACATAAAACTTCATGGAAATTAATACTCACTCAATTTCTCTTGGAGTTTTTATGATTTATTTAATATTGCAATTTTTAATTCTAATGTTTATATTCTTTGAATTTGTAAAATGGATGCACCCTATTTTTGATTGCGTTTCATAGGGGTACAAATCAGAACCCGTTATTTCGTTACATTAAAAATCGTTTTCATTTGAAATTCGATACATTTAAAGAGGGAATGTGAAGTGTCTGATATTAAGACTGATTATGGATTACATACCTGTTATGTTAATTATTCCTCGCGCACAGAGGCACTGAAAAGGCTCGGAGTAGGTGAAAGCATACTATTACTGCCATACTCAGGTAACTGGCAAAGAGAGGCAACCAGTATTAAGTCAACCGCGTTCAGAAATGGTATGAAGGTGACACTCAAATCCGTGCTCCTAGTAGTAGAAGGAGAATCTTCTGAACGGTTTCTGAGGGTGACTCGTAAATAGTAGTTTTATGACAAAACATATACCGAATGTTATGAATGATGCAGATCATTTTGTTTTGCAGATACTTTGCAGGTGTGTAGCCAGTGATCATTTTACCGGGTTTTCAGTGGTGAAACCGCGCATCTTCTGCGAAAATAGAAGCTGATTACCACCCTAAATTGCGCTATGTAAATTCTTTTCTTTTTACTTGGACAAAGGCAGACCCTTGCAGAATTTACATAGCACAACTTTCGTAACGAACTGTCATGCCTTTATATTCTTTCATCATTGCCCGCTCTACCGTGTGGCTCTGCGGACTATAGTCTTGCGATTGCTCTTCCCCGCTATCTTGTTATGGATAATTTTAGTCGGGAGTGCCTTGCGATCTATACCGGAAAGTCTCAGAAAGCCGAGAATGTGGTCAGTGTGATGGAGGCTCTCAGGGTACGGGGTAAACGTCTGCCAGCGCGCATTCAGAGCAATAATGGTAGCGAATTTATCTCGAAAAGTCTGGATAAATGGGTGTATGAACACGGGTGATAATAGATTCCTTTCGCCCCGGAAAAACCACAGATAACCCGTTTTGTAGTGATGTGATGGACGTCCCTTCCTAAAGTACCAGTGCCATACTTTTAGAATGGTACTTACTCGGGAGCATTGATTTTACCCACGTAATGTGGACACGGCCCTAAGCGAGGTTCTGGTTTTCAAACTGTTCCGGGCTGAGTCCGCCGCAGGCGCTGTGACGTCACCACCGATTGTAATCACACTCCATATAATTAAACACCGTCGTCCGCATTATTTCCCGGCTGATAAAGCGTTCCCCATGGATACACTCCACTTTCAGCGAGTGAAAGAAGCTTTCCGCGCAGGCATTATCATAGCAGTTGCCACGGGCACTCATGCTCCCGTGTCAACGCCACTGTACCAGACCGTTTTTCGCCATTTTGATGTCCGCTTTTTTATTAACGATGCTGACCGCTTTCCGCCAGTTCATCATCACTTTCTGGCGCGAACCCTTTTGCCAGTAAGCCAGCCTTACGTTTTTCTTTCAGCCGGTAGCTTTCCCCTTTGATATTCAGCGTCGTTGAGTGATGTAACAACCTGTCCAAGATCGCTGTGGCCAGAACGTTATCACCGAACATTTCTCCCCAGTCAGCGAACCCTTTGTTTGATGTCAGGATGATGCTAGCTTTTTCATAGCGCCGGTTCAGCAGTCTGAAGAACAGACTCGCTTCTTCACGGTTCATCGGCAGATAGCCTATTTCATCCAGGATCAGCACCCGCGCATAGCTCAGTTGTTGTAGCTGACGCTCAAGCCGGTTTTCCTGTCGCGCTTTCATCAGCGTGGAGATCAGCTTATCCAGCGGCATGAACAGAACACGATGGCCGGCATCCGCCGCCTTTACGCCCAGTGCGACGGCAAGATGCGTTTTCCCGACGCCAGGTGGACCCAGCAGGATCACATTCTCGTTACGTTCCACGAACGCCAGTCCGGCCAGCTCCCGAACGACCTTGCGATCGATGCCCGGCTGGAAGGTAAAGTCGAACTGTTCCAGGGTTTTAACCCAGGGGAGCCGCGCCTGTTTTAGTCGGGATTCCATTCCGCGCTGATGGCGTCCGTTCCACTCCTGCGTGAGCGCAAGACTCAGGAACTCACGGTAGTTCAGCTCTTCTTTGGCTGCCTGCTCCAGCAGATTTTCAACGTGATAGCTAAGATGTTCCATTTTCAGGCGGCTCAGCAGTGTTTCCAGCTCATGCATCACAGTAACTCCTCATAAGCACTCAGCGGACGGTGTGTCAATACCGATTGAATTGTGACCCACCCCGCCAAAGTAAATCTGACCCACCCACCAATGATTATTCCTGTGGTTCAGTGACCTTTGATTTCTTTAACTGACCACTTTTCAGTTTGTCTTTCAGACGATAACTCTGACCACTTATCTGCACGATATGTGCATGGTGAAGCAATCGATCTAACATTGCTGCCGTCAGCGTTTCATCATCACCAAACGTACCTGACCACTGAGTAAACGGCAGATTACTCGTGAGGATCAGACTTCCGGTCTCATAGCGCCGGGCGACAACCTGGAAGAATAAATTAGCCTCTTCCTTACCGAATGGCAGATACCCCACCTCATCAATCACCAGCAGCCGCGGCTTGTTGACGCAGCGCCCTAAATATCCCTTGAGATCACCCTGTCGGTGAGCAGCAACCAACTGCAACATCATGTCTGCTGCCGTTATAAACCGAACACTCTGACCTGACATCGCGACTTTATGTGCCAACGCACAGGCAAGATGGCTCTTGCCTACACCCGAGGGACCCAGTAGCACAATGTTCTCGTGGCGCTCGATGAATGCCAGTCCAGCGAGTTCCTGAAGTTGAGCTCGCGGCGCACCGCTGGCGAACTTGAAGTCGAACTGCTCCAGCGTTTTAACTGCTGGCAGCCCTGATAACCGCAAAAGCGTCTGCCGGCGACGTTCGTTACGGCTGTTCGTCTCCAGTTGCAGAAGCTGTTCCAGAAAGTCGCCGAATGTCCCGGCATCCTCCAGTGTTTTTTGGGCAAGCGCGGGCCACTCACTGGCAATACGCTCAAGCTTGAAGTCGGCACAGAGCTCGCTAATACGTTGATGCTGAAGGCTCATAATCCCGCCTCCAGCAGTGACTGATAAACAGAAAGCGGATGTTGAAAACTCTCTCTTGGCATAACCCTTTGATTATCCGCGACGACGGGTACTGTCCTTCCTACTCGAGGAAGAGGAAGCAGCGCAGCCAACTCCTGTTGCAGCCGGTGTTCTGGTGGAACACCGGTCATGCCATGCTTACGGGCATTGGCCACGGTGATAAGCCACGGCCCGATGCGACTGTTGGCCGAATCGACATCGAGTAGCAGCCCGGCCTGTTTAAACGTGGTGGCCAGCGGGACGACAAAGCTATGCTTCAGATAGCGGTTGAATCGTTCAACTTTACCCTTGGTCTTTGCGCGATAAGGCCTGCACACTCGGGGAGTAAAACCGTACTTCTCGGCGAGGGCCAGTAATGGCGGGTTCCATCGGTGACGGCCTTCACCATACACGTCACGTTCAAGAATAATGGTCTTAGCATTATCAAACAGCAGGTGCTTCGGTGTACCGCCAAAAGCCAGAAGTGCCTGTTCAATGCCGTCACACCATGCCGCCGTATCCTGGCGGGGATAAAAACGCACAAAGGTTGCCCGGCTCCAGCCCAGTGTGGCGACAAATGCCAGCAACGGGTTCCGGCCCTGTCTGATCACCGTAAAATCGACCTGCATCTGCTCACCGGGCTGCGTCTCAAAACGCACGACTGGATCGTTCGGCTGTTGCTTAAGCGGAAGCAAGAAAGCCGTCAGCATGCTGTACCCACCGGCGTACCCGCGAAGTTGGATCTCACTCAGCATAACGCTGGCCGGTATCCAATGGGGTCTGGCCGCTTCAACCCGTTCAAGAATATAGGGCTTAAACGGGTCCAGCTTCCCGGGACGGGGAAGGCGTGCAGAATAACGGGCTTTAGCAGGTGAGTCCTGCATCCGAATATAGCGGCGGACGGTCTGCCGGGAACAAGAAAGCTGCCGGGCAATACCCCGAATAGACATGCCCTGACGTAAAAGAACTGCAATCTCCACGCGTAACTCCAATGTCAACATAGGCAGCTCCAAAGCTGCCATTTTTACCCAAGGTGGGTCTGTTTTACATTGGCATGTGGGTCATTTTTACATCGGTACTAACAGGTGCTCCACCTGGCTGACCTGTTGCCACAGGGGGTCATGATGCTCAGGCACCGTTTGCCAGACCGGCGCACCAGAACTCAGCAGATGCGAAGCGACCAGTTGCTCATGGCCATAGATACGCAGTTCGTCGTCCAGAGTTATGCGTATGGACACAGGTTGTCCGCACCAGGCTTCCGGCACGCTGTAACGATTGCCGCGCACTTCGATATAACCATCCTAGGCCACATGTCTGATGTCGAAGTAACTGGTATCGAAGTCGGTATGTGGCAGCGGCTGAAGATGCTCACGCTCCTGAGTGAAGCGGGCTTCTGGCGTTTCCCTGAACTGACGAAGTTCGCGTTTATCGGCAACGTCATCAAGCCACTGTTCCAGCAGCTGGTTGACGTGGGCGAAGCTGTCGAACCGGCGGTAACGAATGAAGAAGTTCTCTTTCAGGTATTTGACCATGCGTTCAACCTTACCTTTGGTTCTGGCTCTCTGGGGTTTACAGGCGCGAGGGGTGAAGCCATAGTGCTCAGCCAGCATCAGGAAGCCTGCGTTGAAGACAACGTTGCCGTTATGGTTTTTCAGTACCGCCGCTTTCTGGTTATCAACCAGCACGGTTTTGACTGAGCCATCGAAGTAGCGGAAGGCCCGGACCAGCGATTCGTAGGTATGTTCGGCATCCTGTCGGGGGGCGGCAAAGACGTGAAGGCGACGGGAGTAGCCCAGCGTATTGACCGCGAAGTTAACCCTGCAACGCTCACCGGCGACACCCACCTCAACTTCATCCCAGTCATGCTGGAGCGGGTAGCCGGGTTGAGTTTCGAAGCGGACGGTTTTCTTACCCGGACGCATTTTACGTTTGGGCTGGATGTAATACCGCAACATGGAACGCCCACCGGTATAACCCATTGCTTTGATTTCATGGAGGATGACTTCAGCATTCCATGCATTCTCAGCCAGTCGCATATCGATGTAGTCCATGAACGGGCGTAGTTTAGCCATCTTAAAGCGTGTTTTTCTGACCGGAGGCTCAGGATATTTGAGGTACCACCTGACGGTTCTTTCGGAGCAGCCGATGTGCTCAGCAATATCGACAATGAAAACGCCCTGAAGGCGCATTTGCTTTATCATGAAAAAGTCCTCTCTGCTCAGCATGTTGGTTTCCTTTTCTGGTGTGGTAACCATCAGGAAACTACATGTCGGGTGGAGCGGACAATCTAAATGGCGATTTGTGGTTTTATATCACTGGCGCTGACACCCGCGTAGATTATGGCGCTTCAGCAACCCCTGATAGTCCGCCGAACAGTACTGCCCGCCTCTGTCCGTATGCACGATGACATTTTCCGGGTGCTTTCGCCGCCAGAGCGCCATCTGTAACGCATCGCAGGCCAGTTGTGCTGTCATCCGCGGTGACATTGACCAGCCGATGACTGCACGGGACCACAGGTCAATGACCACCGCCAGATACAGCCAGCCCTCATCGGTGCGCAAGTATGTGATATCTCCTGCCCACTTCTGGTTCGGGCCTCCGGCGTAAAAATCCTGCTTCAGCAGATTGTCAGATACTGGCAGACCGTGCTCGCTGTAGCTGACCGGACTGAACTTACGGGCAGCTTTTGCGTGAAGTCCCTGACGCCGCAGGCTGGCGGCAATGGTTCTGACGTTGTACGCCGGAAGTTCATCCGCAAGTCGTGGAGCGCCATAACGCTGTTTTGCATCACTGAATGCTTTCAGGACAGCAGCATCACAAACCAGACGGAACTGTTGTCTCCGGCTTATCTGGTGATGACGCAGACGCCAGGCATACCAGCCGCTGCGGACAACCCGCAATAAGCGACACATGGCTTTGACGGTGAATTGAGCCCGATGCTTTTCAATAAAGACATACTTCATTTCTTCTTTCTCAAGGCCATCCGACATTACAGTGAACCTAGAATGGTGACCATAGATAAAATTGGTACGAAAACGGCCGTGTTTACCACTCTCAACGCTGGTAAATCGGATGAAGAAACGATGGCCGTCAGGCAGAATAAAGTATCTGAATAAACTTGTAGAGCAGGAGCACCGGAATATCAAATGGCGAACCCGATCGATGCTGGGATTCAAATCATTCCGGCGTGGATACAGAAGCGGCAATTTCAGCCTTCAACCGGTGTCGCATTGTCGCCGGCTGTTGGCTGCCTGAAAAATCAGGCGTATGACCTTTGCAGACTTGCCTGCGCTAATGCTACAGTGCCATAATTGATATGCTCAACAGCAACTTTGGATTAATATATTATGTATAGAAAACCAAACAACGAGCCAAATTTAAAGATTGGCCATGAAATACAACGATCTGATAAATCGCATACATCCATTTACAAACCTAACCAAAGAATAAACCTACATAATAAAGATAATGTTATTTACCTAAGTAAGGGGAATGCCTCAGCTTACTCATCTGTAAGTGATGTATTAATAATAAATTATTTTGCACCTCATATTGTGGGATTAGAAACAATTAATAATGTGAACATGATTAATTATCTACGATGTATTACTGATGTGACATTACATATAATTAAAAAAAAAGATATGATTTCAATCCTGGATGATAATAATTTATGGCGATGTGCATTCGATATTCTATCTGGGGGTGTGCGTATTTTACATGAGCGAGATAATGTAAATACAAAAAAGACATCAAAAGACACTATTATTCATTATATAAAATATATTTGGTCATTACCCCATACCCAAAGGGAAACCATATCAATATATCCATTCATTATGGAAAGAACACATATATCCAGGAGTTTGATACACCGAGTTGCTACCGAACTTCATAGTAAGAATTTGATTATCATTCAACGAGGTGTTTTAAAAAATTGTGTGTTACCGTAAAATATGGTTGTTCATAAAAAAGAAAATAAAAATTCAATAATCGTTCATATTTTAAAGGCTCTATCGCATTAGCGCAGGCGAGTCAGCAAAGGTCATACGCCTGATTTTTCAGGCAGCCAACAGCCGGCGACAATGCGACACCGGTTGAAGGCTGAAATTGCTCCTGCTCCTGCATCATGTGGATTAATTCAATACCAGCCAGAAGGATTTGAATCCCAGCATCGATCGGATTCGCCATTTGATATTCCGGTGCTCCTGCTCTACAATTTTATTCAGATAATTTATTTTACCTGAAGCAATCTTAATGTGACAAATTCTTAGAATTAGCACTCCACTTGTCAATAGTATAACGTTATTCTGATATATACTTAATTAGCTTCCCTCTATTAATTAGTATTCTATCTGCATCAGTCATTTCTTTAATTACTTTATGAACAGCGCTTCGCGAAACATGATTACGGGATGTAATAAATGAATAAATAGAAGTATTAGCGCGAACATTTGGCGTCATAGACCAAATATATTTAAGATGATCATCAATCATTCCTCGAATATTATTGTGAATGATCATTATGTCTCTTTGAAAATATAAATGCAAATGCCATGTAAGAATGTCAAAAGCATGCTGCCAAAGATCATAAGTGTTTAATATATCTGTTGCATTTAATGCATCAATCGTCCATATTTCACAATCATCATCACAACGGATATAATGATATTTATCATTATTCCTCATTTGAGTTAATCCAAGAATAGCAGGAGCCTGAATATTTATTGTCAAAAGGTTATTATCGAGACGGTATACAGATACACACCCCTTTTTAAGGTAACAGATACTTTTTGTCTTAATCAAATCGATGCGTTGGTTTTTTTTTCTAATTGACACATAGGCATGTTTTGAAAGTTCAATATATTCCCCTACAGTTAGCATCGATTCTTTAATAGTTGCCTGTATCATCGTTTTACCTTTATTTATACTATTAATAAGAGTGATTTAGTGTTAATATTTGAAATGAAAAGCATCGATAATATGATAAATGTCACTGGTTTTATAAGCATTTACTTCTATATCTATATGTAATGTTCATTTTCAGTTCGAGTTGATCGTATAGAAATTAATATTACCCTTGCGACTTGATGTGATCTTATTGTTGTTTATGAGTTGATTCAGGGAGCGATTTACCGATGTCTGATCTGCACCTATCATAAAAGAAATTTCAGTCGAACAGACCGTACCCCATTGGTTGATAAGTTCAATTATTCTCAACGGTAATATACCATTACCATGGTTTTTACCACTTTTCTCCATTCGTGCAAACCAGTAGCCATTCAGTTGATGAACTTTATTTTCTTTCTCTAGATTCAGTAACAGCGAAATAGTTTCCTTTGCTGAAATTTGCAATTGTTGGGAAAGTTGTGTTGCAGTCATTTCTGAATTAACTTTAAGAAGTGTAATGATTTCACTCATATACAATGTAAACCTTTTATAAGATAAAGTAAGAACAGTGAAGAGATTAATATTCATCTCAGTTTAAGTTGTATTTTCATATTTTTTTACAAAAGAGGGCAATATATGACATTTTAATTATTTTCCTCTAGATGCATATTCAGAAACTGGCGCTTCCATTTTAAATACCAACTCTTAAGTTCCTGTTTAGGCATTGGATAAGCGGTGAAATAGCCCTGACATAAATCACATCCAAGTTCTGAAAGTATTTTCCATGTCAATTGATCTTCAACTCCCTCAGCAACAGATTTCAGCCCAAGTTTTTGGGTCAGCTTTAGACTATACTCAACTACGGCCATACTTGTTGGATTATGCCTGCAATTAGAGACATATGATTTATCTAATTTGAGTTCTGTGAATGGTAACATTGTCAGTTTTTGGACAAAAGAATAGCCAGTTGCAAAATCATCTATAGATAATTGGAACCCATGCATGCGCATGCGATTTAATACTTCTAATGACTGACTAATATCTTCAATAAAAATCCCCTCAGTTATTTCTAACGTAATGAGTTCAGGATTAACGTTCCATTTATGGCAGTGTTTTAGCAGGTTGTTGAACAAGTCATTATTCTGCAATGACAATGATGAAAGATTTACAGATAAATTAATTCGCAACCCATCTTGATACCATTCACTCGCATCTTTTATAGACTGATAGAAAATATCTTCCGTTAGCCGGTCTATTAACCCACTTTGTTCGGCTAGAGGAATGAATTCAGAGGGTGAAATGTATCCTAGAATTGGATGATACCATCGAGCAAGTGCTTCGACACCCAGCCAGTCTCCTGTAGCAAAACTTACTTTCGGCTGATACCAAGGAAGAATGACGCCATGCGCCAAGGCTTGCTGCAAATCTTCCTCGGTGATCGCTGCACGATAGTTATTATTTGTTTGAGCGCGAGAAACATATTTTTTAGTCAACAGGTTATCTATTTGTGCTGCACCAGAATATTTATTTATGGAACCAAGCATTTGTAATCCAGATATTCTTCCCATGAGTAAGATGCTTTCTGTCACTTCTTTTTTAAGTGAGCTAGAAATAACAATGGAACCACGAAAATCTGTAGCAGACAGATTTCTTATCAGAGCTATCCCATCCATACCAGGCATCTGTAACTCACAAAACAAAACATCTATTTCTTGTTGCCTACATATCAATAAGGCATTTTCACAAGAGTCGGCCATGAAAATATTATGGTAACCGAGACTATTTATTTTAGAGCATAGAACCCGTCGATGGAACACGTTTTCTGCTACAATAACAAAGGATAATATCCATTTTGGATTATTCATGAATACACCATCTGATCGAACGTGTCATGTTTTTGTTAAAACATCGATTGTACGGATGTTTGGTAAATTATGATTATATTTATTCAGGACCTAAAGTATTCATACTGGCTGGAGATTTTGTTTTTATCAGTATCAATTTTTTCTAAATAAAATTCACGAAGTCAATTTAAATACCTGTAGGTTTTATTGCAACTGTAAAAAAACAATGAAATGTGTACTACTATACATTTAAAACACCAAAACTATATAACACACAATCATAGTTATTAACATTAAGATGTGAGGTTGTAGATTTTAATTGTTATTATACATGCAGTTAAAGTTATACCTTTAATTTCATTAGTATGATGAATGATTGTAGAAAGATAACCCCTTTGATGTGTAATAGTGACAGAAAACTATGCTGTCGCGGAACCAGACCACTCCAGGCTGACAAGTCTCTGCCACTTGAGAACTCGGCGGCATTGACTTCACTGATAAAAGCAGCAGCAATCAGCGGCCCGACACCAGGGATAGTTAATAAATGGCAATAACTTGTCTGCTGAGCCGACAATGCAGTAATTTCGCAATCCAGGCCCGTGATCCTGTCGTTCAGGGCCAGCATATCTTCCCGCAAAGCGGAGAGTAAACGACGCAACGTGAATGTAATGCTATTGGATGCATCTTCAATAAGATCAGGTAACTGCTGTTGAAGACGCTGGATCCCGACCGGAATAATGATGCCATATTCTGCGAGCAGAGAACGATGCTGGTTAGCCAGCGCGGTTCTCTGTTCAACCATACTTCGCAGGGCTTTGATATCCTGTTGTTCCGTAGATTTAACAGAGACGAAATGGAGTTCCGGGCGACATGCTGTTTCGCAGATAGCCAGAGCATCGTTGGCATCATGATCCTACCCGCGAATAGTGGACACACGACTAAGTGAGTAAACTCTCAACCAGAGGTGACTCATGACAAAACCAGCATCAACCAATAAGAAGCCCCGCAAACAGCACACGCCAGAATTCCGCAACGAAGCCCTGAAGCTTGCGGAACGTGTCGGTATTGCTGCCGCTGCCCGGGAACTCAGCCTGTATGAATCCCAGCTCTATGCATGGCGCAGTAAGATTAACAATGCCCGCTGCTCTTCCGAACGTGAGCAGGAAATGTCCGTTGAAATTGCCCGCCATAAGCGCCAGTTGGCTGAGCGGGACGAGGAGCTGGCTATCCTCCAAAAGGCCGCGACATACTTCGCGAAGCGCCTGAAATGAAGTATGTCTTTATTGAAAAACATCGGGCTGAGTTCAGCGTCAAAGCCATGTGTCGGGTTCTTCGGGTTGCCCGCAGTGGCTGGTATGCCTGGCGGCTGCGTCGTCATCAGATAACCCCTCGACAGCAGTTCCGGCTTGTCTGCGATGCTGCTGTCCGTCAGGCATTCACTGAGGCAAAACAGCGTTATGGTGCGCCTCGTCTCGCTGACGAACTGCCTGAGTACAACGTCAAAACCATTGCCGCCAGCCTGCGACGTCAGGGACTTCGCGCAAAAGCGGCCCGGAAGTTCAGCCCGGTCAGCTACAGAGAACATGGCCTTCCGGTGTATGACAATCTGCTGAAACAGGATTTTTACGCCGGTGCTCCGAACCAGAAATGGGCGGGTGACATTGTAAGTATCCCTGTAATCCGTACCATTCACTTTTAGAGATTTCCGGTTTCTCAGCCATCAGCCGGTACTCTTCCGGTGTCAGGTTATTCAGGGATTCATGGGGCCGCTCACTGTTGTATTCGTTCAGCCAGCGTTCCGTTATTTCCCGTGCTTCGTTCAGCGTTCTGAACAGATAAAAATCCAGTATTTCGGTCCGGTATGTTCGGTTAAATCGTTCGATAAACGCGTTTTGCGTCGGCTTACCCGGCTTGATAAACT
>NZ_LXEO01000073.1 GCF_001654865.1 Buttiauxella noackiae ATCC 51607
TAAAAGTGAATGGTACGGATTACAGGGATACTTACACGTGGAAAGCTTCTTTCACTCGCTGGAAGTAGAATGTATCCACGGGGAACGCTTTATCAGCCGGGAAATAATGCGGGCGACGGTGTTTAATTGTAAGCGTACGCCGAGAACCGTATTGACGACGAAGGTTATTCCGCAGGCAGTGTGATGCGCCACGGTAGCAGTTCGTTGACCCGGTTTATCGGCCAGTCCGCGATAATATCAAGAACATGGTGAAGGTAGCGCTCCGGATCCACTCCGTTCAGTTTGCACGTCCCTATCAGGCTGTACAGCAACGCTCCGCGCTCACCACCATGGTCAGAGCCGAAGAACAGGTAGTTTTTACGACCCAGACTGACCATCCGCAGTGCATTCTCCGCGATGTTGTTATCCGCTTCAGCCCAGCCGTCGTCTGCGTAGTACGTCAACGCTTGCCACTGGTTCAGTGCATAGGTGAACGCCTTTGCCAGCTCTGAGTGTCGGGACAAGGTTTTCATTTTTTCACGCAGCCAGCTTTCCAGTGATGTCAGCAGTGGTTTCGTTTTTAGCTGCCGTTCGGCAAGGCGCTGTTCTGCTGGCATTCCCCTTATGCCTGCCTCGATGGCGTAAAACTGTCCGATACGCTTCAGAGCTTCATCTGTTGTTGCCGATGGCGTCCGAACGTGAACATCGTGGATTTTGCGACGGGCATGAGCCCAGCAGGCCGCTTCCTTTATATGGCCAGCGCGGTACAGCTCGTTGAACCCGGCATATGCATCTGCCTGCAGCACTCCGCTAAAGCCGGCAAGATGTGTCTGCGGGTGGAGTCCTTTTCTGTCGGGGCTGTAAGCGAACCACACTGCAGGCGGCAGCGCTGACCCTGCGTTACGATCATCACGTACGTATGTCCACAACCGCCCGGTTTTCGTCTTTTTATTGCCCGGCAACAGGACCGGGACCGGCGTATCATCAGCGTGGAGTTTTCCATCGGTCAGTACGTAGTCCTGAAGGGCTTCGTTCAGCGGTGACAGCAACCGGCAGCATGCATCCACCCAGCCCGACAGCAGTGAACGGCTCAGGTCCACACCCTGGCGACCGTATATTTCTGACTGACGATACAGCGGGGTATGCTCTGCATACTTTGAACTCAACACGCGCGCCAGCAGCCCCGGTCCGGCTATGCCCCGCTCTATGGGACGCGAAGGTGCGGGTGCCTGAACGATAAAATCGCATTTTGTGCAGGCGTGCTTTTCCCGTACCGTGCGGATAACCCGGAACGCGCTGCGCATCAGCTCCAGTTGTTCGGCTACGTTTTCACCAAGGTAAGTCAGCGACCCACCACAACCCGGGCAGCAGGGCTCAGTTGGCAACAGACGCTTTTCATCGCGAGGAAGTGATTCAGGGAACGGTTTCCGGGTGCGGGTCTGGCGAAGTGACCGCTGAACCGCAGGGTCATCAACCCGGCCTGTGAGAACGTCACTTTCCTTCTGAAGCCTGTTCAGGTCAGTTTCCATCTGTGCGATACGGCGGGATATTTTTTCTGAGCGGCTGCCGAAGTTCATGCGGCGAAGTGTATCCAGTTGTGCCTGCAGATGGTCTATTTCGCGTTCACGGGAAGCCAGCTTTTCCTGCAAGACCTGTAACAGCACCTCCTGTTCGGCCAGGCGCTGTTTCAGTAGAAGGATATCGTCAGAAGAGGTGTCGTTCATAACCCTGTATTTTACCAGGGTTATTGTGCAACAACCAGGATAAACAGGCTTACAGCATGGTCAGGGAGGTCAGCAACCGCTTAAGTTGTCGCCAGTCGATGCCTTCCATCAGCATCGCCAGCTGCGCTGGCGTCAGGAACACTTTGCCATCACGGGCCGACGGCCAGGCGAAGCGGCCGCGTTCAAGTCGTTTCGTCAGCAGACACAGACCATCGCCGGTGGACCAGAGCAGTTTGACCTGACTGCCACTGCGTCCCCGGAAGATAAAGACGTGACCCGACATCGGGTCATCTTTCAGCGCCGTCTGCACTTTTGCAGCCAGGCCGTTGAAGCCATTTCTCATGTCGGTAATACCGGCAACCAGCCAGATTTTGGTCCCTGAAGGTAACGGGATCATCGCTTAAGTTCCTGTACCAGCAGAGTCAGGAGCTTTTCGCTGACAGTGCCGTTGAGGCGAAGCGTCCCGTGCCGGAACGTTACCTCACAGCTGATAATGAGGGCCTCAGGAGCCTCTGCGAGCGGTTCTGGCTGTACGGCGGTGGTATCGAGAGTCACAGGAAGTAGCTGAGGACTCTCAGAGGAAGGTAATAGCAGCTTTCCCTCGCGCCACTGCTGGCGCCATTTAAATAACAGATTGGCGTTGATGCCGTTTTCAAGCGCCAGTTTTGATATCGACACGCCGGGTTCACAGGAAGCTGCAACGAGCTGTTGCTTAAATTCGGGAAGATAATTAGGACAGCCTTTACGCCTGCCGGAAGTCACATTTTTCTGCATATCTGACACTTTGGTTCCCACCACTATTTGGTGTACACCACTTTGTCGGATGAATCAGATTATGACCAGACGGCTCTCGCTGGACGCTTACGTTTAATTATATCGAGTGTGATTACAATCGCTGGAGACGTCACAGCGCCTGTGGCGGACTCAGCCCGGAACAGTTTGAAAACCAGAATCTCGCTTAGGGCTGTGTCCACATTACGTGGGTAGGATCAAGTTCGACCATTTTGATTTTGAACTCAACGGGATAGTTGGGGTGTTTTTTACGAACAGAAGTTAATGAATTCATGGACAGCGTCCACCATATTTGGTGTCCACTATCCTCTCAGGAATTTCAGAATCTGCCAGACGGTGCTGAGACGACGCTTACAAATAACATGACTCCAGCTGAATTTATCCGGAGTTTCAGGAAAGACGGAGATCTTAAGTTTTGTGTAAAACTGATTTTGGCCCAGTGTCACCTACTGTTTTCTAACAGAGCACTTTCCCAACTTTAGATACCGTCGCCCATCTTTTTTTGTATTCCCACTGAGGTTCATAAATACCAATAGAGAGCGTCATTTTCTTTCCTAGTGAAGCACAAAGTGCTTTAGCTGACTGGATATTAAGCCACATCAGCACACTGCCAATGCTCAAATGTAGATAGTTTTTGTCCAGTCCCCCATTGGGCACATCAAAATAGATAGCTTCATGACTTTCTGACTTAAACATCAAATCATAAGCACATGGCTTTCCATTGATATACAGCACATTGCCAAACAACATGTTTCTAAAAGTTGACAAAAATTCAATAAGATTTGCCCTCTCATAACAACGTACGTTTTCTTCAAATCTCAACTTGAATAACTGCACATATATATGCGCTAACTCTTCAGAGGATAACTCATCACAGGTTTTAACTTCGCCGCCGTTCTTAATGAACTTATTAAACTCATTGCGCCGGTTTTTTTCATTTTTTGCAGAAAATGCATTTTTAACCCAACAAACCTGCTTTTTTCTGAATAGTGTGAAGGTCGCATTTTTAACGTTATGTTGATTCCCAACAGACAACTTATTGGTACTATCTGGCAGGAAAAATCGTGCTTTCCGATGAGCTGGAATCAGTAACTCATCAAAAGACACGGGGTAATCACAAGCAATATTCAAACCGGGTGGCTTGCCATTTACCGTAAAGTAACTCGCTTTTATTTCTCCATTTTGTTCATACTTGAAAAATTCCACGCTTAAATTTTTCTTATGCATAAAATAGTCAAGCACATCGGGGTTCATATTCAAACTGCCACCAAATTGCTGGTAAGCTTTTTTATAGGAAGAAAAATCTGAATGCACCCAACCTAATAACCATCGTTTAACACTTTTCATATCATCAATTCTTAGCATTTGCTTATTCTTACAATACAAACACCATATAATTAATGCATTCAACAATGCATAAACAGAGTGCGCCATTTTAGTAGAGCATGAAAAAGCATGGGGCAGTAGTTGTAAGTCCCCCAGTTTTAGCTCCACACACTTTTTGAGATTTGCGTCTTTTAATCCCTTTCCAATCTTGATACTAGGATAAATCGTCACAGATAACCTCGGGGGTATCTCCGTTCACCCGCAGGTGCAATTTTCATCCAGATGAGCCGCTTTTCCTGACCGTACTTTTTGACCTTCCACTCGCCCTCATCACAGACTTTCAGGCCGCTGGAATCGATATGCAGGCGTGAATGGCTACTCATCAAGCCAGAACGCATGAGCCCCGGTTGACGAGCGCCTTGTTGTAGGCGTTCCAGTTGGTGATTTTGAACTTATGTTTTGCCATAAAATACCGCCAGAAGACACTGGAATGTGGTGGTCAGATCCTGATTGCGGTCAAAAGTTAGATTTTTCAACAAAGCCATGTAATTCATGATCAGGCTCAAATTCACACACTAAGCTTTCCTCCCGAAATGAAAAGTCCTTCTTTCTGGAGATAATTTTAGTATTAAATACCTGGCTTTTGGATTTTCACATGATATCCAGTACTGACATTTAAGTTTCCATTCAGTTTCAATGACAAACCAGGATAGTTCTATGAGTGTTAAAGATGAATATCCCCCCAAACATTGCTATACCAATGAAGAAAATAATAACAAAACATTAATATGAATAACTATCACTAAATCTATGAATAATAATTCACTTTAAAAAAATAATTTATGTTAAATGTCGAGTAACAAATAATTATGTCCACACATATATAAAGCCAATAAAAATTTCAAGTTACTGATAGTTTTAATTTAAAAATTAAAATCCTTCTTAAATTAGTTGTTTATGCTTTTTTTGTGGAGAAATTGAAATTTTTTATTGTTTTATCTTTAATATTATCTATGCGTGGACTTTTTATCAAAGAACTGCCCTCTGGGTTTATGTTTGATTTAAGTATAGTAGAGCGATAGTTTTTAATGCCAGTAGCAATGCCATCCTTCCAACCTAAAGAGTTAAAATAGAAATGAAAAAAAACATGAACAATAGCCCCGGTGATGAATCCGGGGTGGCTGTAAT
>NZ_LXEO01000074.1 GCF_001654865.1 Buttiauxella noackiae ATCC 51607
CATTTATATGATAACGGTAAGGATGTGCTCTTCGTTCAACCCGGGGGTCGCCGCCATGAAGGTCGAACCACTCTGAATATGGGGGGGGGAGTGCGTTTGTTCCGTGGTCAATGGATGTACGGTACAAACGTTTTCTTTGATAACGATATTACCGGACATAACCGGAGGGTTGGCATTGGTGCAGAAGCCTGGACCAATTACCTGCGATTTTCTGCTAACAGTTACTTTGGCAGAGTGACTGGCATATGGCGCGGGATTTTGAAGATGATGATGAACCTCGTCCGGATGATTTTGATATTACTACAAACGGCTGGTTACCCTCTTAATGGCTTGAATAAATCTAACTTTTGACCGCAACCAGGATCTGACCACCACATTCCAGTGCCTTCTGGCGGTATCTTATGGCAAAACATAAGTTCAAAATCACCAACTGGAACGCCTACAACAAGGCGCTCGTCAACCGGGGCTCATCCGTTCTGTCTTGATGAGTCGGCCATTCAGGCCTGGTATGACGAACCAGGAATGCCTTCACGTGGCAGTCCGCACGCTATTCTGGATTCGCTATTCCCACCCAAACGTGTCTTTCGCTGGGGCTGCTCAGGGATTTATTAATTCCATTTTTACCCTGAAGAAGCTCCTGGTTATCGATTTCACCGACCTGAAAGTCTGTGGTGAGGGTGAGTGGAAGGTCAAAAAGCACGGTCAGGATAAGCGCGCATCTGGAGAAAATTGCACCTGGCGGTGGACGGAGAGACCCCCGAGGTTATCTGCGTCGATTTATCCCTGAACAACGTCACCGATGCGGTGGCCTTCCCGGGGCTTATCTGGCAGACTCATCGTAATATTAAGGTGGCTTCAGACGGTACTTACGACAATTTTGCGTGATACACCCTAATTGCAGGATGTCAAATTAACTATGCCACTTCAGTTGCTACATCTAGTTATCGGTAAGTGACCTCGCCCTGCTGCACAAACCCTTTCCGCTTTATGTAATTCCCGGCAACCTGCGTACTCAGGGGGGATTTTCACACCTTTCCCCTGGATGTGGTGCCCTTCCCTGCTTTCCACCCCATCATCCAGGGTAAAAGGATCATCTCCGGATCCTTTTCCGATCCGGCCTGACATTTTTCTTTTTCCGTTTTCTGGTATATTTATGGAAAGCGGAAATGCTTCCTGCCCGCCTCTGCGGGTTTTTTCAGTGGCGAAGCGGTGCCATGAAGGCGAAAATAGACGCAGTTTTCCACCAGATTGCGCTACGTGAATTCTGAAAGGTTTCCGTGGTTGGCACCCGTCAGATTTTACGTAGCGCATCCTTTATCATGAGGTGTCATGTCTTTACATCCTGTCACCCTGAATGCCCCGGTTCCGTCCGGTGGAACGCCGGATTACGGCCGGGCGATCGCCCTGCGGCGTATGGCCCTGCATTACACCGAACTGCCCAAATATCTGCTGGCGCCGGAAGTGGCCGCCCTGCTCCACTATCTGCCGGACTGGACACAGCACGGCCTGGTCAACACGCTGTGGAACACCGGCGCGCGGATCAATGAAGCGCTGGCGTTGAGGCGGCGAGATTTCAGACTGAATGATGACATTCCGCATGTGGTGATCCGTACCGCCAAGCAGCGACGCACCGGTGGTGGGCGTCCGCAGAAAGGCAAATCCGCCAACCGGGTGGTGGTGCTGTCTGATGCGGATTACGTCCGGGAGATGCGCAATCTGTTTGCCAGTACCCGGGAGAAGTTTGAGGTGGATGCGCTGACGGGAGAAAAACGCGCCATGCCGGTGTGGCGTGTCACGGACCGGACCGTGAGGAACTGGCTGAAAGGGGCCGTGAACCAGGCGGAGCGTGACGGCGTCACCTTTACGGTGGAGATCTCCCCGCACACATTCCGCCACAGTTTTGCGATGCATCTGCTTTACGGCCACACGCCACCGAAGGTGCTGCAGTCCCTGATGGGCCATGAAAAGTACGAGAGCACCGAAGTATATACGAAGGTATTTGCGCTCGATGTCGCCGCCAGTCAGAACGTGACATTCACCCTGCCGGTGGGTGATGCGCTGCAGCTGCTGCGCGATAACCGCTGAACCTGAAGTGGCTAAAAGAAAAATGACTACTTCAGACGTTCATCAAAGCGGAAATCTACCGGGACGGCCTGGCTGATAATATTCGCATATTCAGTATGGGCCGGGCTGAGCAGGAAATTGTACTCCACCGGTGAGAGCGCACTCGGAATGCGCAGTGCCACCGCTTCACCGCTTCTCACCCACTGATCGCCGATGTCGGCCAGGGCCGACGGAGCTTCTGATGCCGCCCGGTACTGCGTCAGGCTCTCTTTTCCAGTCACCTGAATCAACGCATCCGGCACGTCCACCGACAGCAGGGTAAACGAATCGAGCAGATTTGCGGCATGCAGATGCACCAGGGTCCCGAGCATGGTCAGCGAGGCGGCTTCCGAGGTGTAGACCATGGCGGTCCCGACGCTGTTCCAGCGGCCGCCTGCCTCTTTTGCGCCCTGCCCGGTCCAGGCGGTCATCAGGTAACGGGTTCTGGTCAGACGCCAGAGCTTCAGGAGTATACCCCGTGCTCAAGCCGGGTGATGAGTTTCATCACTTCCCAGGCACCGGACTCAGAGGCCAGCAGGTCGGCCGGTTTTTTCCAGCCCAGGGCGCGGCTGGGTTCATTGAGCCACTGCTGGGCCGCCGCTTTATCCCCTTCAAACAGATCCACCGCCTTATCCAGCACGCGGATGAACCGCACCAGACGTTCGCTCTGTGCCGGACTGAAACGGGTTTTACTGTTGCGGTTAAACGTGGTGCCGGGAATACCGGTCATGCGGCGCAGATCGGCCTGGGTGATGTGCGCCCAGGAGACGATGCGGCTGGCCACTTCGCCTTCCAGCCCTTTATCAATCTCATCTACCAGCATCAGGCTGTCGGAGACGTTCAGCCCGACGTGTTTCCACAGGTTGTCAGGGCGGTGAGCGGATGTTGTGGGTGTAAAGACTTTCATAAGCGCCTCCGGATGGTATTTTTATTATCACCATATGGTACCACATGAGCAAATTATGCACGGTTCTTCATCTTCAGCGATGACCTATGGGAAATGCCTGAAGTTTTAAGATTAGTACCGTAAGACTGGCAATCGCTCCTTACTTCACCGCCGTAACTGTGACAATCGACCCTCAACTTCCGGT
>NZ_LXEO01000075.1 GCF_001654865.1 Buttiauxella noackiae ATCC 51607
TCTCTGGTCTCTCAACCAAAACACCTTCGGTGTTGTAAGGTTAAGCCTCACGGTTCATTAGTACTGGTTAGCTCAACGTATCGCTACGCTTACACACCCAGCCTATCAACGTCGTAGTCTTCAACGTTCCTTCAGGACCCTTAAAGGGTCAGGGAGAACTCATCTCGGGGCAAGTTTCGCGCTTAGATGCTTTCAGCGCTTATCTTTTCCGCATTTAGCTACCGGGCAATGCCATTGGCATGACAACCCGAACACCAGTGATGCGTCCACTCCGGTCCTCTCGTACTAGGAGCAGCCCCCCTCAATTCTCCAGCGCCCACGGCAGATAGGGACCGAACTGTCTCACGACGTTCTAAACCCAGCTCGCGTACCACTTTAAATGGCGAACAGCCATACCCTTGGGACCTACTTCAGCCCCAGGATGTGATGAGCCGACATCGAGGTGCCAAACACCGCCGTCGATATGAACTCTTGGGCGGTATCAGCCTGTTATCCCCGGAGTACCTTTTATCCGTTGAGCGATGGCCCTTCCATTCAGAACCACCGGATCACTAAGACCTGCTTTCGCACCTGCTCGAGCCGTCACTCTCGCAGTCAAGCTAGCTTATGCCTTTGCACTAACCTCACGATGTCCGACCGTGATTAGCTAACCTTCGTGCTCCTCCGTTACGCTTTAGGAGGAGACCGCCCCAGTCAAACTACCCACCAGACACTGTCCGCAACCCGGATCACGGGTCTACGTTAGAACATCAAACATTAAAGGGTGGTATTTCAAGGTTGGCTCCACGCAGACTGGCGTCCACGCTTCAAAGCCTCCCACCTATCCTACACATCAAGGCTCAATGTTCAGTGTCAAGCTATAGTAAAGGTTCACGGGGTCTTTCCGTCTTGCCGCGGGTACACTGCATCTTCACAGCGATTTCAATTTCACTGAGTCTCGGGTGGAGACAGCCTGGCCATCATTACGCCATTCGTGCAGGTCGGAACTTACCCGACAAGGAATTTCGCTACCTTAGGACCGTTATAGTTACGGCCGCCGTTTACCGGGGCTTCGATCAAGAGCTTCTCCTTGCGGATAACCCCATCAATTAACCTTCCGGCACCGGGCAGGCGTCACACCGTATACGTCCACTTTCGTGTTTGCACAGTGCTGTGTTTTTAATAAACAGTTGCAGCCAGCTGGTATCTTCGACTGCCTTCAGCTCCATCCGCGAGGGACTTCACTTACCGACAGCGTGCCTTCTCCCGAAGTTACGGCACCATTTTGCCTAGTTCCTTCACCCGAGTTCTCTCAAGCGCCTTGGTATTCTCTACCTGACCACCTGTGTCGGTTTGGGGTACGATTTGATGTTACCTGATGCTTAGAGGCTTTTCCTGGAAGTGCGGCATTTGTTACTTCAGCACCGTAGTGCCTCGTCATCACACCTCAGCGTTGAACAAGAGTCCGGATTTACCTAAACTCTCCGCCTACATGCTTAAACCGGGACAACCGTCGCCCGGCTAACATAGCCCTCTCCGTCCCCCCTTCGCAGTAACACCGAGTACAGGAATATTAACCTGTTTCCCATCGACTACGCCTTTCGGCCTCGCCTTAGGGGTCGACTCACCCTGCCCCGATTAACGTTGGACAGGAACCCTTGGTCTTCCGGCGAGCGGGTTTTTCACCCGCTTTATCGTTACTTATGTCAGCATTCGCACTTCTGATACCTCCACCAGACCTCACAGTCCAGCTTCAACGGCTTACAGAACGCTCCCCTACCCAACAACGCCTAAGCGTCGCTGCCGCAGCTTCGGTGCATGGTTTAGCCCCGTTACATCTTCCGCGCAGGCCGACTCGACCAGTGAGCTATTACGCTTTCTTTAAATGATGGCTGCTTCTAAGCCAACATCCTGGCTGTCTGTGCCTTCCCACATCGTTTCCCACTTAACCATGACTTTGGGACCTTAGCTGGCGGTCTGGGTTGTTTCCCTCTTCACGACGGACGTTAGCACCCGCCGTGTGTCTCCCGTGATAACATTCTTCGGTATTCGTAGTTTGCATCGGGTTGGTAAGCCGGGATGGCCCCCTAGCCGAAACAGTGCTCTACCCCCGAAGATGAGTTCACGAGGCGCTACCTAAATAGCTTTCGGGGAGAACCAGCTATCTCCCGGTTTGATTGGCCTTTCACCCCCAGCCACAAGTCATCCGCTAATTTTTCAACATTAGTCGGTTCGGTCCTCCAGTTAGTGTTACCCAACCTTCAACCTGCCCATGGCTAGATCACCGGGTTTCGGGTCTATACCCTGCAACTTAACGCCCAGTTAAGACTCGGTTTCCCTGCGGCTCCCCTATACGGTTAACCTTGCTACAGAATATAAGTCGCTGACCCATTATACAAAAGGTACGCAGTCACCCCATAAAAGAGGCTCCCACTGCTTGTACGTACACGGTTTCAGGTTCTGTTTCACTCCCCTCGCCGGGGTTCTTTTCGCCTTTCCCTCACGGTACTGGTTCACTATCGGTCAGTCAGGAGTATTTAGCCTTGGAGGATGGTCCCCCCATATTCAGACAGGATACCACGTGTCCCGCCCTACTCTTCGAGTTCACAGCAGGTGTATTTTTGTGTACGGGAGTATCACCCTGTACCCTGCGACTTTCCAGACGCTTCCACTAATACACAAACTGATTCAGACTCTGGGCTGCTCCCCGTTCGCTCGCCGCTACTGGGGGAATCTCGGTTGATTTCTTTTCCTCGGGGTACTTAGATGTTTCAGTTCCCCCGGTTCGCTTCGTTAAGCTATGTATTCACTTAACGATAGTGTGACGAATCACACTGGGTTTCCCCATTCGGAAATCGTCGGTTATAACGGTTCATATCACCTTACCGACGCTTATCGCAGATTAGCACGTCCTTCATCGCCTCTGACTGCCAGGGCATCCACCGTGTACGCTTAGTCGCTTAACCTCACAACCCGAAGGTGTCTCGTAAGACAACCATCGATGTTGTGAAAATTTGAGAGACTCGAACACACCTCACTTCCTTTCTTATTACGGAGAAAGGAAACAGTGTGTCGTTTCAATTTTCAGCTTGTTCCGGATTTTTAAAGAGCAAA
>NZ_LXEO01000076.1 GCF_001654865.1 Buttiauxella noackiae ATCC 51607
TGTACCTTGCACAACTTCAGAATGAAAACCCTCGTTCGTCTCTTCAGGTTCGACAAACAATTTTACTCAAGGTGTCTTTGACTCCAGCGTCCACACTGGCGACCGCCTAAATCACTGGGCAAGACGTTCATTCCACCTTCTGAAAAGGGATCCGTTTGCCAGTACGTGTAAGGCTTGCTGTTTGCTGGTGGGCGTGGGCTGAAGCCTTTAGCCTTGTATACAGGTCGTTTATGTCGTGGGTGCATTAGGCAATCATCTGAGCAATGTCAGCCTGTAACTGTAACTGGCGCTGGCGTTCTGCGTTCTGTAGCTCGATAGCTTCCAGTGCTGAGGCAAGAGCTTTACGCGCTGTTTCAGTTTCAACATGCAAGCGGTTAAGCTTCGAGAGGTAGTCGCTTTCTGCTGTGGCTGTTGCACGCTTCGCTAATTCCTTGACGCTACAGTTTGGGGCGTACAGGAGGCTGAGACTCATACCATTGTTTCGAATCTGCTCAGGGTATCGGCTTGTAGCTGCTTCACGGTTGTACGTCTCTGCAATCATGGTAAGGCTTTGCAGTCGTAAGTCTTGAAAACCAATGCGCTGTGATTTGGTTCTTAATAGGTTTTCAGCGTCAGAAGAAATAACACTGTTTTTGCTGTCGATAAAACTTTGTTCCGCTGCTTTGGCTTGCTGAAAGTTATTTTTTAAAGTGGTTAGCTGTTCATACATTTTTTAGAGCCTTATCTGATAGGAAGTTAATTTGTAATACGTGCTGATTTCCAGATAACACGGAAACAAGCTTATCAAGCTGGTAGCCATCACCAGCGCCTTTAATTCTTCGGTACATGGTGCGGATAAACTCGCTACGGTCATGTTTACAAGTTCCAAAGAAATGTTTTGGTTTAATTAGTAATTCGGATTCGCAGTTATACGTGCTGTACACATAGGCTGAAATTCGAATAGGTCTATTTGGTTCGACCATTTCAAAGAATGCCTTTTCTGATGGCAGGTTATCTAAAATCATTATTGGGGTGTCCGTTAATAGGTGCCACCAGCAAATACAAAATCGTCAGGGGTGTACATTCAGTTAGAACAAGAAAGAAACTGAAGTACCAATTTACGTTTGCTTTGCTGGTGGGCTTAATTGGGGTGTGTTGTATTGGTGGGTCGCGGGTACTCGGTTATTAAACTTTTCCCCGCTATCAGCACCACTACTGAATTAGTTTTAAACGCTTCGCTACGGTGGTGCGGTTTACCTTCAGGGCTTCCGCTGTAAGGCAGACGTTAAAGCCTGTAGCCTTGTGCGTTGAGAGCAGTTCGCTATCAGTGAAGGTGCGCTTTGTAGGCTTTCTGATGCATGGCACACCATGAGCAATTTTAATTTTGCGTAGCGTGTCGTAGGTAATCGAGTTGGCCTTACAAATGCTGGTGGCTGTTGCTCCAGCTTTGGCAGATTCGACAATATCAGCAATTTGTTTATTGGTAAGTTGCTTTGTCTGCTGAGTCTGAATCTTTGAGGGTTTAGCGTTTAGTTTACGGATAGTAGCCAATAGCCTCTGGGCTTCATCTGGCTTATTATCGGACACAAGTTTTAATACTGGCGACAATAAATCAATAAGTGACGGCTTAATAACTGACAAGTGTTCGAGAGTAGTATCAATCATTCGAGCATCGTTATATTGAATAGCTTTGTCGATATTAACTAAATGGTGTTGTGTGTTTGGTTGTAGTTTTGCATACATTAAAAACCTATTGTTAGTGGCGCTGATGGGTGTATCTGTATAGATACTGTTTAGTGGTTCTGTTAAGAACCCCGTAAATAACTAAATCACCATTGAATTAACGTTAGGTGAAAGTGTTATTTACGGTGGATACAATCAGGCGTGTATTGTCGTCTCGGGTAATAAGTAACCCGCAACCGATAATAGGCTTCACGTATAGTAAGCCGTTCTCTTTTCTCGCACTGAGCTTGTTTAAGACTAATGGGAATTTCTTCCAGAATAGCCAGCTTTAAGCACTATTCCCGTACACCATAAAGGCAGGGCAGTTGTTATTTGTAAGACGTTTTCTTTCGCCCCGGGGTCGTGGGCGCAGCGTTCCTGAAGGGCAGCGCATACAGTTTCCCGTAAGGCTGCTGGTGGTGCTGGTATCAAATGAGAATGAGACGCATCTGATAGAACCACCATAGCAGTGTTTATCAGTTTTGTCTTTAGCAAAAAGTGCTATTTTTTATTTTTTTATAATGGGAAGTGCTCGCCTTTGCTGGCGGTTCACTGTTTGTATGAAAAATATCCACCGTGGGTATGTTGGTGCTTAGTGGGCTGAAAGCGTTCGGTTACCTTATCGTGCAAACGCCTGAAATATGGTGGACATGTGGCGCTGTGCGCTGCTGTAGGGGTGCTGGTGGTGTGAATGTATGTCTTTAACGCTGCACCGCTCAGAATGCGATACAGCGCGTTTAAATGGCTATGCTACTAATTGCTTGCTGATGCGCTGCACTGTGGAGGATGTCCATTCCTTGCCGTTGATGGTCTTGAATCCGCGCTCGTTCATGTAGGCTGCAAGCTGGCGCACTGATGTATAGCCCTTGGCCTTACCTGCTAAGAATGCATCCTCTACCGTCTGGAGGTAATCCGCTGCCATTGCGTTACGTGCTGCTGCACTGGCTACTGTACCCGCTGCGCGTACTTCTGGCGCGATGTGGTTACGTCTTGCAATCTTGGCCTGAGACTCAGTGTCTCCAGCGTCTGCCCTGTCCTGTAGCTTGGCTAAAGCGTCTTTGGTACGCGCTGCGATAAACTCGCGTTCCTGCTGGGCTAAGGCTGCAAACAGGTTAATCTGGAAGTTGTCAGCCGTTGGCATGGTGGCAATTTTGATATTGACCTGTTTCATGAGTGCAGCCATGTGTTCAACGTCCCTATGGAAGCGGTCAACCTTGGCGGCCATAAGTACCGCACCATGCTTCAGGCAATACGCTACAGCCTTATCAAGTTCTGGGCGATTGCGCAGGGATCCCGATACACCGTTGTCTGTAAAGCTGGCGACTTTAGTCCATCCCTGCTGGTGGATAGCTGCGTTGCAATAGTCTTCCTGTGCTTCCAGACCTAAACCAGTGCCTTTCTTGCTGATGCGATAATAGGTGACGACTTTCATGTTTTGCCCTGCCCTTGTTTTGATGAAAGCAGTGTACCGGAATCGGTGTATTTGTGCAATACACCCGAGCTGTAAAAAATACACTAAGGCCGAATAATCAAACGTATGAAAATAGCCTGTTCATGCCTGTAAATTGAATGTTTGTTGTAAACCTGATGGGGATGTGTAGTAAAAGCGATGTTTTGAGGTGTGTTTGTTGTATTTTGCCACCAGCATAAAACCTTATGTATCAAGGGTTTAACCGGGAAAACATGTATAAATGAGGCTTTGGGATTGATGTCTTTATGAGGTGTTTATTAGGGAATAAAATCGGGGTGAATGGCTATAAATCGCACTATCTTAGCTGTATTTTTGAACATAACAGGAAATGAGCAATAGAAGCCAATAAGCCCGTAGTGGTTACCAGTAAACAAGGCGCTATGCGCTTCGTCACCTGTTGGGCTTTGTTCAGTTTGGCGATGCTGGTCGGGCTGCTTATCGAGTACCGTTCGTTTATGGCACGGTGTACACCACGTTAGAGCCTGCGTCTTTGCCTTGCAGGTTGGCTTACCACTGTTCGCTCGTTTATCGTCGTACTGACCGCCTCCGGCTTAAAGAGGGCAACACTGGTAACGGTGGGTTAATGTCGTTGAAATGGTTTTCTGATAGGCGTGACAAGCGTTCTATCCGTGGGCTATACTGTCACCGCCAAGTGTTGTGTATGCCCACGCCGTTACGGTTCGCATATTACATCTGAAAAGCCTGTTTAGTCCACGCGATTGAACAGGCTTTTCGCCTTTC
>NZ_LXEO01000077.1 GCF_001654865.1 Buttiauxella noackiae ATCC 51607
ATCAGACAATCTGTGTGAGCACTACGCAAGTTCGTATCTTTCAGGTAAGGAGGTGATCCAACCGCAGGTTCCCCTACGGTTACCTTGTTACGACTTCACCCCAGTCATGAATCACAAAGTGGTAAGCGCCCTCCCGAAGGTTAAGCTACCTACTTCTTTTGCAACCCACTCCCATGGTGTGACGGGCGGTGTGTACAAGGCCCGGGAACGTATTCACCGTAGCATTCTGATCTACGATTACTAGCGATTCCGACTTCACGGAGTCGAGTTGCAGACTCCGATCCGGACTACGACGCACTTTATGAGGTCCGCTTGCTCTCGCGAGGTCGCTTCTCTTTGTATGCGCCATTGTAGCACGTGTGTAGCCCTACTCGTAAGGGCCATGATGACTTGACGTCATCCCCACCTTCCTCCAGTTTATCACTGGCAGTCTCCTTTGAGTTCCCGGCCGAACCGCTGGCAACAAAGGATAAGGGTTGCGCTCGTTGCGGGACTTAACCCAACATTTCACAACACGAGCTGACGACAGCCATGCAGCACCTGTCTCACGGTTCCCGAAGGCACTAAGGCATCTCTGCCGAATTCCGTGGATGTCAAGAGTAGGTAAGGTTCTTCGCGTTGCATCGAATTAAACCACATGCTCCACCGCTTGTGCGGGCCCCCGTCAATTCATTTGAGTTTTAACCTTGCGGCCGTACTCCCCAGGCGGTCGACTTAACGCGTTAGCTCCGGAAGCCACTCCTCAAGGGAACAACCTCCAAGTCGACATCGTTTACGGCGTGGACTACCAGGGTATCTAATCCTGTTTGCTCCCCACGCTTTCGCACCTGAGCGTCAGTCTTTGTCCAGGGGGCCGCCTTCGCCACCGGTATTCCTCCAGATCTCTACGCATTTCACCGCTACACCTGGAATTCTACCCCCCTCTACAAGACTCTAGCCTGCCAGTTTCGAATGCAGTTCCCAGGTTGAGCCCGGGGATTTCACATCCGACTTGACAGACCGCCTGCGTGCGCTTTACGCCCAGTAATTCCGATTAACGCTTGCACCCTCCGTATTACCGCGGCTGCTGGCACGGAGTTAGCCGGTGCTTCTTCTGCGAGTAACGTCAATCACTGCGGTTATTAACCACAATGCCTTCCTCCTCGCTGAAAGTACTTTACAACCCGAAGGCCTTCTTCATACACGCGGCATGGCTGCATCAGGCTTGCGCCCATTGTGCAATATTCCCCACTGCTGCCTCCCGTAGGAGTCTGGACCGTGTCTCAGTTCCAGTGTGGCTGGTCATCCTCTCAGACCAGCTAGGGATCGTCGCCTAGGTGAGCCATTACCTCACCTACTAGCTAATCCCATCTGGGCACATCTGATGGCAAGAGGCCCGAAGGTCCCCCTCTTTGGTCCGAAGACGTTATGCGGTATTAGCTACCGTTTCCAGTAGTTATCCCCCTCCATCAGGCAGTTTCCCAGACATTACTCACCCGTCCGCCGCTCGTCACCCAGGAGCAAGCTCCCTGTGCTACCGCTCGACTTGCATGTGTTAGGCCTGCCGCCAGCGTTCAATCTGAGCCATGATCAAACTCTTCAATTAAAAGCTTGATTTGCTTCAACTCGTGAAGCGGTGCTCAAAAATTAACTTTCGTAATAATTCAACTAAATGAATTACTGCTTGGTCACTCTTCAAGACTTGATATTTTTTGTGATACCCGAAGGTATCTGAGATATCAATCCTGCGAGTGCCCACACAGATTGTCTGATAAATTGTTAAAGAGCAGTGAGTTAGGCGCTTTCGCTTGCTAACTCGAGGTGGCGTATATTACGC
>NZ_LXEO01000078.1 GCF_001654865.1 Buttiauxella noackiae ATCC 51607
AATGCCGTTCACTTAAGCGGAGCAGCACTGCGTTTCACCGGATAGCGCGTTTTTGATATCTTAACCGCCCTCGGCCTTGATGGTCGGGGGCGTTTTCTTATGAACAACGCTTCCAGATTTCCTCGTAAATGCTCCATCCGCCTCGGGATTGTCCCCGGCGAGACGGTATTTCCCAGAACTATCATCTCCGTCGCGATAAACTGAAAGGCAAATTTAAAGCTGATTTCCGACGGCGCTCTTTTGTGTTTTTCCGCCGCCCGCGTGGCCTCCCGTCGTATCAGATTATAAGCCAGTAACATTCCCCACACCTCCTGCTCCAGCAGCTCTGGTTTACGACTTCTCAGTACCAGCGCGTTGTCCAGCAGGCTACTTTTCAGGTTTCTGAACCCGACCTCTATTTCCCAGCGGGAGTGATAAAGTTCTGCCACATCTTTTGCCCGGTAACGGTCTGCCGGAAGTGATGTCAGCACCGTTTTCTCCACACCATTCAGCTCATATGCCACCGCCCGTGCATACCAGAACTCCGGCAGTGACGGGTTCTTTTTTCGTGCCTGCGGGGAAACTTTCAGTTTCAACAATCTGTCTCCGGGCGCATAAATTTCTTCTGTTTCGGCCACCACATTCTTACGGGCAGGCAGCAGCCAGTGCCGGTTGGTGCCCTGCTGATTGAGTGTCAGCAACAGGTCCGCGCTGTAAAACAGCTTATCAAACAAGGTAATGGAGTTATCTGGTATCGTGGACGTCATGGACTGCGCCAGCAAAATTTCACTCCGGCGATAAGGTGCCGTGGCCGCATCCAGCAAAATGTGGCTACCAAGGTTCATCAGCGCCACCAGACGCATCACCGGATAAGCGCTCTGGCGTTCTGTGGCAGTATTGGCGGAGCCATAATATTCCCGAAGCGCAGGCTCATCAGGCGTTCTGAACTGAGCACCGTCAATGGCAAAAAGTTGCAGTCCTTGCCAGTCATCTTTGATGTACCGCTCTGTCCCCCAGGTCTGTGCTGTCTGCCGGAAGAGCCATTCAACGGGAGCGGCTCCCACACGCTGACGAGCCTGAGTGATGGCACTGCGGGCCAACAGGTTCATGCCGGCCTCCCCATCAGCACTGAGGCTGAGGCGGCGGACCACATCGGTAATGGGTTCATTGCGGAAAAAAGCCATAGAAACCACCATCCAGATAACCATATCACCGGGCAGACGACGACGGCGAACCGTAGCGTGCTCAGACAGCGTCAGGCAATGTTGTATCCACTCAGTCGGAAGGTGCTCTGCGAAAAGCTGTGCAGAAGGGGGTGGCATGAGCGGATGGTTGTGGAAATCGAGCAGGTCATTGAGAAGTGGCATAGGAAAACGGCTCCCTGTTATGGAAGCCGTTATAGTGCCGCAGATTAAGGATCGGTCAACCGATCCTTAACTGAT
>NZ_LXEO01000079.1 GCF_001654865.1 Buttiauxella noackiae ATCC 51607
GAACTGACCCCATAAAGTTGGACGGTTTATATCAGGCGGCTATCTGGGCCTGGGTTCGGTACTCTACCGGACTCAGGCCTTTTAGTTTCTGTTTTATTCTTTCATGGTTGTAATAGTAGATATATTCGTCAATAGCATCCCGTAACTCGCTGATGCTTCTATACTCCTCCAGATACAGGCATTCCGTTTTCAGCGTGCCGAAGAAGCTTTCTATCACCGCATTGTCATAGCAGGTTCCCTTGCGTGACATACTCTGTTTCAGCCCTGCTTCCCTGAGTCGCTTCTGATAGTGCGCCATCTGATACTGCCAACCCTGGTCTGAATGTACCAGCGGATATTCACCTTCACTCAGAACCGACAGCGCCTTACTCAGCATATCGTCCACCATCGACAGAACGGGTCGATGCTCCATCTGATACGCCACGATTTCACCGTTATACAGGTCAAGGACCGGGGATAAATACAGCTTTTCCCCGGCAATTTTAAATTCTGTCACGTCTGTTACCCACTTCTGGTTGGGTTTGTCTGCACTGAACTGGCGGTTCAGCACATTACCCGCAGCTTTGCCATATCGCCCTTTGTAAGAGTTGTATTTCTTCCTTCTGATACAGGCGGTTAAATCTAACTGCTGCATCAGTCTCTGAACCGTTTTATGATTCAGTGAACTCCCTTGCCGACGACCGGCCAGCGTGATACGCCGGTATCCATATCGCCCTTTATGCTTATGGAACAGCGCTAAAATCTGATGCTTATCATCAGCATATTTGTCCGGTTTTTTCGCGCAAGCCAGCTGCCAGTAAAACGTACTTCTGGCCAGCTCTGCCGCTTTTAACAGACGAGCCAGGGGATGCTGCGGCCTTAACTCATTCACGACCTGTGTTTTCTGCCGCGTTCTGGCGTGTTTTTTTCCCTGAGTAAGGCCTGAAGCTTTTTTAGATAAGCTACTTCGACGCGTAGCTGCTCGAGCTCCTCACGTTCGTCCGGGTTAAGGGGCGTTTGAGGCGTGTTGACTGATTTATTTCCAGGGGTATCCGGCATCGTTTTTTTCCTGCGGCGGTTATCTGTCAGGGCTTGCAGACCGCCTTCATCATACAGTCGTTCCCACTCACAAACCGTGGAAAAGGCAGGAATAGAGAATTTTGCACAAACTTCGCGAACAGACAGTCGATGCTCACGCATATACAGGATGACGGACTCTTTAAAGACAGGAGAGTAGGTGAAGCGTCGTGTGGTTAGCCCGGCTTCGCCATGAAGCTTCCAGACGGCAGACCACTTACGAACGGCACTGTGATCGATACCAAAACGCTTTGCTGTCGCTTTGTACCCTTCCAGACCGGAAAGATAGTGCTTCACAACCTGAAGTTTGAAGCTAAGAGAATATTTGCTCATAAAAAACTGCACCTTACTCGGTT
>NZ_LXEO01000080.1 GCF_001654865.1 Buttiauxella noackiae ATCC 51607
TCTATGGTCCCCACCGTTTTTGCAACACTGATTTTTGACTTATGGTGGCTTGCCTAAATCTATCCGGCGTCACTATGGGCATCGATGCCCGCGCCTTGATGAGTTCCGCACCTGATAAGCCTAAAAAGCCACGCGGCTTCAGAGAGCCATTTTTTATGTTAGGTTTTCATCAGGCCGATAGGCCGTTCATGTCATCAATAATCAGTCTTCGCAAAACCAGATTGGGAACTGCTTAATTAACGATTAACCTGCCAGTCAGACTGGCGTCATCGTTACCTTTCGAACACGGTCTGCCGGGTTGTGATTGCCCATGCTATCCGGGCCAGCTTGTTGGCCAGAGCACAACACACTACGCAGGAGTGTTTTCTTGCCAGTTGTGCCCTGACCCAGTCAGCCAGCTTGCCTGACTGATAATCAATTTTCTGGATAAAGACTCTGGCGCACTGGACAAGTAACCGTCGCAGATTTTTGTCTCCCCGTTTACTTATCCCTAAAAGCGTATTTTTGCCGCCCGTGCTGTACTGCCGTGGTACAAGGCCGGTTGAGGCCGCAAAATCCCGGCTACAGCCATATTGTTTACCGTCGCCCAGTTGCGATGATAAAACGCTGGCAGTTATCGGCCCAACACCGGGTATTGTCTGAAGACGTTGTCCTGTTTCATCACGACTCAGCTCTTGTTCCAGCGCTGTTTCAAGCTCCGTGATCTGTTCGACAAGATAAAGATAATGAGCATGTAAGCGCATCAGCAGCTGTGCCAGATAGGGAGGAAGTTCGTTATCTGCAAGGACTGTTGAGAGCCGTTTTATCACTGCGGCTCCGATCGGCATACTGATGCCAAATTCCAGCAAAAAAGCATGCATCTGATTAGTCGTTTTGACTTTATCTCTGACCAGCGATTCCCTGACCCTGTGAAGTGCCCGCATGGCCTGTTGAGCTTCGGTTCGTGGTTGCACAAATCGCATGGAGGGACGGGATGCCGCCTCGCATATGGCTTCTGCATCGACAAAATCGTTCTTGTTGCTCTTAACAAAAGGGCGAACGAACTGCGGAGAAATCAATTTTGCTTCATGGCCTAAATCAGCGATCCGGCGAGCCATAAAATGGGCGCCGGCGCAGGCTTCCATCACAACGGTAGCGGATGTACACCCAGCCAGAAATTCAATAAGTTTGGTGCGGGTAAATTTTTTTCGCAGTAATGCTTTGCCTGATTTATCCTGGCAGTGAACGTGGAAGGAATGTTTGCCGAGATCGATACCAATAAGCGTAACGTTTTGCATGATGGCCTTCTCCAGAAAGAAAAACACCCTGCCAGCGTACCGCTCACAGGGTGGTGGGGACCATCTCATTAGCCACCC
>NZ_LXEO01000081.1 GCF_001654865.1 Buttiauxella noackiae ATCC 51607
TTGTCCCGCATAAGGGGCGGTTTCATCAGTCCAGCGAGTAACGCGCACGGGGTCGCAGGATTTTCCTGTTTCGTCTTTATCCAGCAGAGCGCTGGCTTCATCGAAACGCCTGTACCACTTCATTGTGGATTTTCTGTCGAACTGAAGTCCTTCATATTCCGAGTAGAAATGCAGGGATCTTGATTCATTAAACCGCACGGGTTTAATTAGCTGGTTAACTTTGACCAGAAGTGGCGACAATCCTTCGGTTTTCATTTCGCCTAATGGCGGAGGAAGTTCACCGGCTTTAAGGATCACCCCGTTGCTATAGGGAAGCAGGCTGATTTCAGGCGTTTTGGCCAAACGATGCGTTAATTTTTCCGCTCCGCCCAGCTTTTCCAGCCACGGCGTACCCAGAATGGTGTACCAGCAGGCACCTTTCAGGCCAATGACGGCTCCATCACCTTCCAGCGTGCCAATGGAATCCACCATTACGCCGGAAAAACGCTGCGCCAGGGCGAATTCATACGGGAACATCCGTTCGAATGCATAAGGAAGGACAAACGACAGTCCCGCATAGCCACTTTCCACCGAAAAGGTGTCACACAGCCACATCAGCCAGGCTTCATAACGCTGCTTTCCATCAGGCTCTTTCAGCAGTGACAGCGGGAACGTTAACTTGATGACTGAGCGATCATTGTCATTATGAAAAATTCGAGTTCCCATAATAAGAATGTCGTAATCTGGGGCCAGAAAATCCTTCTCTGCGCTACCCAGATACCAGGAAAAAATATCTTCGGGTGTTGAATCGAGGATCTCCTGTCGCTTTTTGGCATAATTTTTTTCAGTGATCCCCACCCAGTTTTTGGTGATCGTTTTCTTCAGATGTGGCTTAAACTCCTCATAAAAACGATCCACACATTCCACCATCCTGCGGCGGATTTCTGGCGTATGCCCGTCTTTAAAAAAGACGGTGATAATCAGACCGAGATTGACCGCCGGGCTGCCGTCTTTATATTTAACGGAGGCTTCCGGCAGCCATTTCTCGATGTAGTTCAGCTCAAAATCCTGCAATTCCATACCTGCTCCTTTTTAACCGGCTGCCAGTGCCGCTGTACCCGTACCGAGAATAGCCGCCAGTGTTCCCCAGGCGCTTATTGCCAGACGAACAATCAGTAAAAATGCGCCAATAATGGCTTCCGGGATACCCAGTGTTACCACCAGAACGCCGATACCCACGGCAACCAGAATAACGCCGACCGTTTTC
>NZ_LXEO01000082.1 GCF_001654865.1 Buttiauxella noackiae ATCC 51607
ATCAGCGATTAAGCGATAACTTTAGCAACAACGCCCGCGCCTACAGTACGGCCGCCTTCACGGATTGCGAAACGCAGACCGTCGTCCATCGCGATTGGGTGGATCAGGGTAACAACCATTTTGATGTTGTCGCCCGGCATTACCATCTCAACGCCTTCTGGCAGTTCGATGGTGCCAGTCACGTCAGTTGTACGGAAGTAGAACTGTGGACGGTAGCCTTTGAAGAACGGAGTATGACGGCCGCCTTCGTCTTTGGACAGGATATAAACTTCAGACTCGAACTGAGTGTGCGGCTTGATAGAACCTGGCTTAGCCAGTACCTGACCACGTTCGATATCTTCACGTTTGATACCACGCAGCAGAACACCAACGTTCTCACCCGCACGGCCTTCGTCCAGCAGTTTGCGGAACATTTCAACGCCAGTACAGGTTGATTTCACGGTATCTTTGATACCAACGATTTCAACTTCTTCACCGACTTTAACGATACCGCGCTCTACACGACCGGTAACAACAGTACCACGGCCGGAGATAGAGAATACGTCTTCGATTGGCAGCAGGAACGGCTTGTCGATAGCACGTTCTGGTTCTGGGATATAGCTATCCAGGTAACCAGCCAGTTCGATGATTTTAGCTTCGTAATCCGCGTCGCCTTCCAGTGCTTTCAGCGCTGAACCACGTACGATTGGAGTGTCGTCGCCCGGGAAGTCGTACATAGACAGAAGTTCACGAACTTCCATTTCTACCAGTTCCAGCAGCTCTTCGTCATCAACCATGTCGCATTTGTTCAGGAACACGATGATGTAAGGAACGCCAACCTGACGACCCAGCAGGATGTGCTCACGAGTCTGTGGCATTGGGCCATCAGTCGCAGCAACAACCAGGATAGCGCCGTCCATCTGAGCAGCACCGGTGATCATGTTTTTAACGTAGTCGGCGTGCCCTGGGCAGTCAACGTGCGCATAGTGGCGAGTCGGGGTGTCATATTCAACGTGAGAAGTGTTGATGGTGATACCACGAGCTTTTTCTTCTGGTGCGTTATCGATCTGGTCGAAAGCACGAGCAGAACCACCGTAGGTTTTAGCCAGAACGGTAGTGATTGCTGCAGTCAGAGTGGTTTTACCATGGTCAACGTGGCCGATAGTACCGACGTTGACGTGCGGTTTTGTACGTTCAAATTTTTCTTTAGACA
>NZ_LXEO01000083.1 GCF_001654865.1 Buttiauxella noackiae ATCC 51607
TAAAAGTGAATGGTTCGGTTTAGCGGGATACTTACAATACCAGCGGACACATTGCGCGATAACATCGACAGGGTAATGTAGGTGACTGAAGGCTTTTCAGATCAGAGATATAGTCAGGGAACATAGTATCTTATCTGACGCAATTTTAATGCGACAAAAACCCACAATAAACGTTACTTAGGTTTTGTGATGATTAAGTTAACTGGGTTATTAAATGTCTTTCCACTTAATAAGGTTTCTTAAAATTATAAAATACTGGCTGGAGAGAAACCTCTTCAGCCAGTATTGCTAATGAAAAACAATCAATTCAGTAAAGTTTATATCAATTCATACATCTATAAATTTAAGTCCTCACTAAATTCATATTTCGATATTAAAATTGAACTGTAATCGTACGTCCAGGCTCTTCCTTTCCATTCACTTTCACTGTGAAAGTAGCAGTTGTACCTGGAGTGCCTGAAATCTTACTCTTATACCAAGTGTTAGACTCTGTAACTGGCCCAATATTAACTCCAGGTGCATTTGTCTCAAATACCACTGTAGGCATCGCCTGATATGTTATTGCAGGATTAAGCCCGTACATAATTGAGTGACCAGTACCACCGTTGTCCTGAATAAAATAGCCTCCTTGCAATCTTAAATCAACCGTTTTACCACTGACCACCGTACCGCCCACGCTCACCGTAATGGTGGCCATAACACCCGCATTAACGGCCGCGCTCAGAACTGAGCTGTCGGCCTTGACCGTCGCGCTGTAGACACCGCTGCTCTCACTGACCGTGCCGAAGGTGACACCGGACTGGGTGGTCGCAAAGGTCACGCCGCTCAGACCCGCAACCGCCTTACCTGCTGCATCCTTCGCCGTGAAGATCACACTGACAGTGTGAGAGTTGTCGGCCGCGACCATCGCTGCAGACAGATCCAGGGT
>NZ_LXEO01000084.1 GCF_001654865.1 Buttiauxella noackiae ATCC 51607
GAGATCTTCCGACATACTGATTATGTCACCTGTGGAGATCGCTATGCGTAAGATCCGATTCACCGAGCACCAGATCATCGCCGTTCTGAAGTCTGTCGAAGCCGGGCGCACCGTCAAAGATGTGTGTCGCGAGGCCGCTATTTCCGAAGCCAGCTACTACAACTGGAAGGCGAAATATGGCGGGATGGAAGCGGCTGATATTAAAAAAATCAAAGATCTTGAGGACGAGAATCGTCGTCTGAAGCAGATGTTTGCCGATCTGAGTCTGGAATGCCGGGCGCTGAAGGACGTTATCGAAAAAAAGCTCTAAAACCAGCGATAAAGCGGGAGCTTGTCAGCTATCTGACTGCACAATTTTCCATGAGCATCCGCCAGGCATGCAGGACAGTTTCGCTGAGCAGGACGGTGTATTTTTATCAGCCCGATACCCGGCATGATGAACCGGTGATCCTGGCGTTGACTGAACTGGCAGAACGCTATCCGCGATACGGATTTAAGAAGCTTTTTCAGGTGCTTCGTAGACAAGGGCTCGTCTGGAACCACAAACGCGTGCACCGTATTTACTGTCTGCTGAAACTGAATTTTCGTCGCAAGGGCAAACAACGTCTGCCGGTACGCAATCCGGCTCCGCTGGCCACGCCGGAGGCGCTGAACCAGAGCTGGTCCATCGATTTTATGCACGACGCACTGACATGTGGCCGACGTTTTCGGACTTTCAACGTCGTGGATGATTTTAACCGCGAGGCTCTGGCTATCGAAATTGACCTGAATATCCCGGCGCAGCGCGTCGTCCGTGTGCTGGACAGGATAGTGGCAAACCGTGGATATCCGCTAAAGATGCGGATGGATAATGGGCCGGAACTGATCTCACTGACTCTGGCGCAATGGGCTGAAGAGCATGGTGTGATGCTGG
>NZ_LXEO01000085.1 GCF_001654865.1 Buttiauxella noackiae ATCC 51607
GTGATACGCCCGTTTCACTGGCACCAGGAGCCGGTATTCATTCAGCAGGTTAAACAGACGGTCTCGTCCTATATTCAGCATGTTATCGGCCTGAGTGTTCAGCAGATAGTGCAGTTTACGCGTACCGATTCGCGGCTGACGACACCTGACGCGGGCAACAAACGCAAGAACCCGGGCATGTTGTTCCTGGCGTTTTCTGCGCCTTGTGTTGTCCTGATACCACGCCTGTCTGCTGTGCCCCAGGAACTGGCATGCGCGCGTAACGGTTATTTTGGGGGCCGGACTTTGCGCGAGGACTTGCCGTGCCGCTTTTTTACGACACTCACCCCGTAATCATTTTTCAGGACATTGATAACCGACTCAAAAAACTCCGCTTTCTGGTTCGCCAGCTCAAGCTGTTCTTCAAGTTCCCTGATTCTTTGTTCGGGTGTAAGCGGGATAGTCGTCTGAGCCACAGGCCGTTTCCTCTTCACCAGGTCAGGAAGTCCGGGACTCCAGTCAAGCCGGCCATATTTACGCAGCCAGACAAGAACGGTGGAGCGCCCCTGGATGCCATACCGCTGCTGGGCCTGTTTATAGGTCATCTCGCCTTTTTCAACCTGCTCAACAACGGCTATTTTAAAGGATAGAGGATAATCACGTTGGGTGCGTTTGAACTCAGTCATCATCACGTTCTCCGGATTTAAGTCAGGAACGTGTCAACGCTATTCAGGACGGGTC
>NZ_LXEO01000086.1 GCF_001654865.1 Buttiauxella noackiae ATCC 51607
ACCTGTATATAAATATATGGTTTGGGCAAATATATCAGTACAGTTGCTGTTCCCGGTAGCCGCTGCCTTTACACCAGCGATTGTTGCTGCAGCAGAAAAAAAAGGTTCTGCAGATAGTGCCGTTCTTAGACTCAGAACACAGCCGTGGGTCTTACAAAAAGGAGAAACGGTTGGTGACGTGGCTGCACGATATAATCTTTCTGTTGCTGGGCTTAAAAAATTAAATCAGTTTCGTACATTCTCAAAACCCTTTGAGCAGTTAACCACGGGTGATGAAATTGATATTCCTGTTGCAGATTCTGCGAGCCCTGTACAAACGACTGATAAGTCAGAGTCAGCAAAACAGACAGCAGATGTAACTCACTGGCTTCAGGGTAATGTTTCCAGCCTGGCCAATCCACTACCGGACCACATCATAATTCCCTCAATAATGCAGCCGTTTCGCAGATACGCTCGACAGCGGTATCCGGCAGTGAAGCTGCGGTCAGTCAATGGCTAAATCAGTTTGGTACAGCCCGAGTACAACTGGGCGTTGACGATCACTTCTCCTTGAACGAAACAGCACTGGATTTGCTCGTT
>NZ_LXEO01000087.1 GCF_001654865.1 Buttiauxella noackiae ATCC 51607
ACCAATTCCCTGACACGCATGCGTTATTGCTTCCCGAATGGGCAACTGGATATGTACTGCAAAGACACTCCAGAAAGCGCACCTGCACCGCTAAAACCCTGGTTTGCTATTTCAGGGCCGGTGACCGATGAGTATTCGGTTATCTTCGGGCACTGGGCATCACTGGAAGGTAAAGGTACGCCGGAAGGGATTTACGGACTGGATACCGGTTGCTGCTGGGGTGGCGGGTTAACCTGCCTGCGCTGGGAAGATAAAAAGTATTTTGTTCAGCCATCGAATCGCAAGCCAGATGTTGGCGATGGTGAAACGGCTATCGCTTCATAATAAAAAGCCCGGTTATATCCGTCATAATTCAAGTTGCATGAGCGTTGGCTGCTCTCGTTCACCTCAGTCACTTACGTTAGTAAGCTCCTGGGGATTCACTCCTTTGCCGCCTTCCTGCAACTCGAATTATTTTGGATATACTAAAATAGCTGCGCCTAATACCGCTACAC
>NZ_LXEO01000088.1 GCF_001654865.1 Buttiauxella noackiae ATCC 51607
ACCTCGACAGACCGTCGAAGATCCCGGCCATGGAGCTGACGCTGGCTGAGGTGCCGCATACAGAACAGCCTCCGGTGGAGACACCGCACCTCGACAGACCGCCGGAGATCCCGGCCATGGAGCTGACGCCGGCTGAGGTGCCGCATACAGAACAGCCACCGGTGGAGACACCACATCTCGACAGACCGTCGGAGATCCCGGCCATGGAGCTGACGCCGGCCGAGGTGCCGCATACGGAGCAGCCTCCGGTGGAGGCACCGCACCTCGACAGACCGTCGGAGATCCCAGCGATGGAGCTGACGCCGGCCGAGGTAACGCATACGGAACAACCACCGGTGGAGACACCGCACCTCGACAGACCGTCGGAGATCCCGGCCATGGAGCTGACGCCGGCCGAGGAGTCGCATACGGAACAGCCACCGGTGGAGACACCACATCTC
>NZ_LXEO01000089.1 GCF_001654865.1 Buttiauxella noackiae ATCC 51607
GCGACATTGGTTAAAACCTGTACCCAGTCCACCTGTCTGAGCATATCGAGCGTCATATCGGTGGCGTGCTGTATTTCAGCCCAGGCCTCGCTTCCCTGCCAGTATTTCGCGCCGCTGGTCTGCCAGGCTTTCATCGTCACGTTGACCACCTGGCCCACCGACTGCTGCTCTTCCGGGCGGCAGTCGGTGGGTCTCCATTTAACATATGACGTTACTCAGGAAGTGTATAAACGCTACCTTTGTCATCACGTTTCAACAGCTTCCAGCAGGTACGGTGTTGCTTACCATTTTTATCCTCAAACGGTGGCATTTTCTGCCCTTCGCGGGTCTGGATATACTCGGTGGTACCGTTAACAATCGACGCCCA
>NZ_LXEO01000090.1 GCF_001654865.1 Buttiauxella noackiae ATCC 51607
AGCCTGAGCCCAGGCAAAAAGACCTAATGCGGAAACCCAATTTGATGGCAGATATGAGTTAGCGACCACGCCACCATAGCTCGGCATATCAACGGTCGAGCGTTTCTCAGTGCGGTTTTGTTGTTTATCCAGCCAACGCAACGGCGCCCAAACCATCAGCCCGGCCAGCAGCACAATGGCCACATTTTTGATCCGTTGGCCCGGTGTTTTTAACTGATGAAGCAGCGTGTCACGCGTGTTGCTACCCCAAATGAGCGCCAGCGGGATAACGCTGACCAAAATCATCCACATCACGAACTGATAACCGACA
>NZ_LXEO01000091.1 GCF_001654865.1 Buttiauxella noackiae ATCC 51607
GGGTGAGCATGAAATGATGGTGGAGCTAAGCGGGATCGAACCGCTGACCTCCTGCGTGCAAGGCAGGCGCTCTCCCAGCTGAGCTATAGCCCCATCGATTTCGTAAAACCTTTGATTTACCTTTAATTTCTCTTCAGGCAAGACGCGTCACCGCGAAGCATACTTAAAGTATGTGAGCGGGGTCGCAACACAGCATGGAGAGATATTTGGTAGGCCTGAGTGGACTTGAACCACCGACCTCACCCTTATCAGGGGTGCGCTCTAACCACCTGAGCTACAAGCCTATAAGGTTTTACTGCTCGTTTTCT
>NZ_LXEO01000092.1 GCF_001654865.1 Buttiauxella noackiae ATCC 51607
TGTGACCATCTCTGCTACAGGCAATCAATGATTGGGTTTTTCGGGCGTATTAGGAAAAAAATTTATAAATATGCCAGTGTCGTTGTTTCATTGACAAACAAAGATGTACCGAACTATGTCCAGGATGGATGTAATTGCGTGGTCATTGAAAATCCAATTGATCAAAATAAAATACATCTTCTACAAGATAGTCGGACGCGTGATGGATTTATTGCAGTCGGGAGAATATGTCATCAAAAAAATTATGAAAGGATGCTAAATATTTTTTCATATTTGATTCAGATGGATAATTCTCTAACTCTTAAT
>NZ_LXEO01000093.1 GCF_001654865.1 Buttiauxella noackiae ATCC 51607
GCCCTGAGTCTGGCGCAGTCCAGCATTGCGGCCGACAACCTTGCCACCACCACCGTGAGCTTCACGGCGAAGGATGCAGCAGGTAAGGCGGTTGCGGGTCTGAGCGGCGTGACCTTTGCGACCACCCAGTCCGGTGTCACCTTCGGCACGGTCAGTGAGAGCAGCGGTGTCTACAGCGCGACGGTCAAGGGCAGCACCCCGGGCACAGCCTCCATTACGGTGAGCGTGAACGGGACGGCAGTCACTGGCAAAACAGCGTCCCTGACACTGAGCGCGACA
>NZ_LXEO01000094.1 GCF_001654865.1 Buttiauxella noackiae ATCC 51607
AAAAACTCAACAGAGTCTGAATCTTTCAATTCAATAAGTTTTCTTTTTGTTATAATTGCATTATTTTTCATGATACCCCCTCGCTCAAACGACTATCTAATTCCGTACAAATACTATCAATAGTTTTTCTAGATAATGAGTAGCTAGATGCAAAATTACCTTGCTGGCCAACTTGTAAATCTCTACTTCTAATAAATTGAGATTTAAAAAAATATAAATCTCTAATACCTTTCTCTGTCTCTATTGCTGTTTTT
>NZ_LXEO01000095.1 GCF_001654865.1 Buttiauxella noackiae ATCC 51607
CCACGCCCTTGTTCCCGGCTTAAATCGCCCCAGTTTTTCCCCTTCAGTCAGGGTCACGTGGTCGGGAACCACGTGAGAGAGCGATCGTCAGGAACGAATCGCGAACGACCCTGAATGTTGGGGAAAAACTGGGGTTTACCGCTTTAGCGGCGATTTATTTGCCGGGCGCCGGGATTATCAAGGGGATGGCGTAATCCCCTTGATACGTTCACCGTTAGTTGTAATCACATGGAAAAGCCGAACGCACGGGTGA
>NZ_LXEO01000096.1 GCF_001654865.1 Buttiauxella noackiae ATCC 51607
GTGTCTCCCGGCTTTAATAAAACTTGAATAAGCCAAAAAATCCCTTGAGTTGAGCCTGCAGTAATTAAAATATCTTGTCCCTTTTGAGGGATGTCTTGAAAAAAATGTTGAAAAATTAGTTTTTTTAACGGCTTATAACCTGTCGGGGTTAATTGTTTTTCTTCGTGCATGATCTTGTCCCAAGTCATAGCTGGAAATTCAAAATCGGGGATTAAATCGCTACTTAAGTCTCCTGTGTAAAGATCCAATC
>NZ_LXEO01000097.1 GCF_001654865.1 Buttiauxella noackiae ATCC 51607
ACCGTGATTTTGTGGCCGTTCAGCTCCAGATCCACGTCATCACCCGGCTTCGCATCCAGCCCTACCGTGCCGCTGACGGTGATGTGATCGGACTCTTTCGCATTGATTACATTGTCGCCGGCCACCTTGTCGATATCGATTCTGCCTGCAATCTGCGTATCCAGCGTGATGGTCTGAGAATGCTCAACTGCACTGACGTTACCCGCATCGTCTGAGACATGCAGGGTCACTTTCACATCGTTGGTG
>NZ_LXEO01000098.1 GCF_001654865.1 Buttiauxella noackiae ATCC 51607
ATCACCATTGACCCGGTGGCCGGCGACGACATCCTTAACGCGGCAGAAAGCCAGCAGCCGACCACGAATGTGACCGGCACCGTGGGCGGCGACGCGCGGGTGCATGATGTGGTGACCCTGACGGTGAACGGGCATGAGTTCACCGGCACCGTACAGCCGCTGGCCAACGGCCAGCTGGGCTACAGCATCGCGGTGAACACCGCGGACCTGGCGAACGGCCAGG
>NZ_LXEO01000099.1 GCF_001654865.1 Buttiauxella noackiae ATCC 51607
AATTAGTTGAGAGCGACGACGTTTACCGCCGAAGGGCCCTTAGGACCATTCTCTACGGAGAACTCAACCTGTTGCCCTTCATCCAGGGTACGGAATGCATTGCTTTGGATTGCAGAGAAGTGGACGAAAACGTCCTTGCTGCCATCCGTGGGGGTGATAAAGCCGAAGCCTTTATCAGCGTTGAACCATTTTACAGAACCAGTCATTTTATTAGACATAATA
>NZ_LXEO01000100.1 GCF_001654865.1 Buttiauxella noackiae ATCC 51607
TTTTCCAGATCTACATGTTCCAATGGTTGCGAGCCGTTGTGGTATTTGGTGCAGTAATGGGAGCAATTGGCTTAGAGAAGGAATTATTTAAAAATACTGTTATTATCGCATCCCTCAACGTCATCATAAATATTTTCATGATTTCCAAATTTGGTATTTTAGGTGCTGCTGTTACTACTACGGTTATGAACTATGTTGGTGGCTTATTATTGATCAGAAAAA
>NZ_LXEO01000101.1 GCF_001654865.1 Buttiauxella noackiae ATCC 51607
TACTTGTACCGGAGTTCCTATGAGTAAAAAATTGAAAGTCGTCACAATTGGTGGTGGGAGCAGTTATACCCCTGAATTACTCGAAGGTTTTATTAAACGTTACGATGAATTGCCGATTAGTGAATTATGGCTGGTTGATGTCGAAGCCGGTAAAGAGAAACAAGATATTATCTTTGATCTTTGCTTACGCATGATTGAACGCGCAGGTGTACCGA
>NZ_LXEO01000102.1 GCF_001654865.1 Buttiauxella noackiae ATCC 51607
CGCTCATTAATCATTAACAACTGATGTTTTTTACGATATTCATTTTTCAAAATAGCCTCTATTGTTATAAATCCTGCTATGAGTGTAATATTGAGAAATGGTTGAGATAATTCAAACTCCTTCACAACCTCATCATATATATTTGTTTGAAGTAAAGTTATCTTTGCTTTTTTAACATCATTCTCATCAAATATTGAGTATGGATTATGAGCA
>NZ_LXEO01000103.1 GCF_001654865.1 Buttiauxella noackiae ATCC 51607
TGACTGCTACCAGAATGCGCTGGCTGAGCGAATAAACGGGATCCTGAAAAATGAGTTTTTACTCTCGCGTCCTGCAGACCTGGCGCAGGCCCGGGAAATGGTAAAAGAATCTGTGGCGATTTATAACCATGAGCGGCCACACCTGGCCCTGAAATACAAAACGCCCGATGATGTTCATCAGGCGTTTTACAGACAGAAAACTGTCAAC
>NZ_LXEO01000104.1 GCF_001654865.1 Buttiauxella noackiae ATCC 51607
AGCCTACCATTTGCTGAAGGGGCGGTACAATGTGCCAAAGGGTGGCGTAGTAGGCAATGATGTAATCCACAGCAGGAGTCATTACAAACGGGATAAACATCACCGGGTTCAACACTACCGGTACGCCAAAGATGAGTGGCTCATTGATATTGAAGATAGCCAAGGGCAAGGAAACATTAATTAAATGTTTATTTGAAGGGTTGC